>NZ_BAGB01000061.1 GCF_000308615.1 Nocardia jiangxiensis NBRC 101359 | reverse complement strand
AGGGGAATGGTCAGAGGGCGGGGTTGGACCGAGGGGGAGCAGGTCTGGCGGCAGCGTCATCCGGGGAACTCGCGCCGTTCGGTGAAAGGCGATATCGGCTCGGCCATTTCGCTGTTCGGGCTCGGCGGACCGCCTCGGGCTGATCGCGATGACGTGGATGCCGACCGGTTGGCCTACGTCGCGGAACATCCGAGGCAAACCGATCGCAAGGCGCTGGATGAGCTGTCCGTCGTTCTTGCCGCGTTGCGCAGACTCGATGACTCGCTGGGGTCGGAATCGGTTCTTCCCGCCGTGAACGGGACCATGATCACCGTCGAGCGGCTCGTGCGGGAAGCATGCGGTTCGATTCGGCCCGCTGTGTTGAATATCGGTGCGCAATGGTTACAGCTATCGGGCTGGCTGAACACGACGACCAAGCGGCATGCGATCGCGCGGACCATGCAGGATCGGATGCTGGAATGGTCCGTCGAACTGGACGATCCGGATCTGATCTCGACCACGCTGGGCGTGAAAGGACATCGAGCGTGGACCGAGGACGAATTCGGTCCGATGATCGGCCTGTCGGAAGCGGCCGGTCGGTACGAGCGGGCATCCCCGGCGGTGCTGGCGGTGGCGGCTCAGCAGCAAGCGCGTGGTCATGCGCTCGTCGGAGAGGCCGAGGAGACCGAGCGCAAACTCGATGAAGCCGATGACTATGCGGTATCGGCTACCGCTGAGCCCGAACGCATTCCGCCGTGGTTGTACTTCCACAGCACGGATCTGCTTGTGCTGCAACGCGGTTTGGCATACAAGTATCTCGCCGAATCCGGCCGGCCGACCTGTCAGCGCAAGGCGATCGACACATTGTCCGCGGGGTTGGCCGGGCTCGATCGTGAGACTCGTGAATCAGATTGGATGCGTTGGTATTTCGACCAGCTGGACGAGTTGACTCGCACCTGCTGAATTCGGGTGGTGATCGGAATCGGCGAATTCGCTTACACCCAAATACCTTTGCCGACGGTCACCACGCCGCCATGGCTCACCGCGAAACGCTGGCGGTCCCGCTCCAGGTCGACGCCGATGATCTCGCCCTCGCCCACCATCACGTTCTTGTCCAGGATCGCGCGGCGCACCACCGCACCACGGCCCACCCGGACGCCGGGGAGCAGCACGCTGCCCTCGACGGTCGCGCCGTCCTCGACGAAAACGTTCGAGCTGAGTACCGAATTGCGGACGGTGGCGGCGGACAGGATGCTGCCGGAGCCGACGATGGATTCCTGGGCCAGACCGCCCTGGGCGAATTTGGCGGGTGGGAGATTCTCCGCGGCACCGCGGATGGGCCAGTGGCGGTTGTAGAGGTTGAAGACGGGGTGCACCGAGACCAGGTCCATGTGGGCGTCGTAGAAGGCGTCGATGGTGCCCACGTCGCGCCAATAGCCGCGGTCGCGGTCGGTGGAGCCGGGGACGTCGTTCTCGGCGAAGTCGTAGACGCTCGCCTCGCCCTGGGAGACCAGCGTGGGGATGATGTCGCCGCCCATGTCGTGATCGGAATCCGAATCGTCGGCGTCGGCGCGGATCGCGTCCACCAGAGTCTTGGTGGTGAACACGTAATTGCCCATCGAGGCGAAGGTCATATTCGGATCGTCCGGAATGCCGGGCGGATGGGCCGGTTTCTCCAGGAATTGGGTGATCCGGCCCGATTCGTCGGAATCGATGCAGCCGAACGCGCTCGCCTCGCTGCGCGGCACCCGGATTCCGGCCACGGTCACCCCGGCGCCTGAATCGATGTGGTGCGCCACCAACTGTTCGGGATCCATCCGATACACGTGATCGGCGCCGAACACCACGATGTAATCGGGATCCTCGTCGTAGATCAGGTTGAGCGACTGCATGATCGCATCGGCGCTGCCGGTGTACCAGCGCGGTCCGAGACGCTGCTGCGCGGGCACCGGGGTGATGTACTCGCCGCCGAATCCGGACAGCCGCCAGGTCTGCGAGATGTGCCGATCCAGCGAATGCGACTTGTACTGGGTGAGAACGCATATCCGCAGATATCCGGCATTGACCAGATTGGACAGTACGAAATCGATCAGCCGGTACGCACCCCCGAACGGGACCGCGGGTTTGGCGCGGTCCTTGGTGAGCGGGAACAGGCGCTTGCCCTCACCACCGGCGAGCACGATCCCTAGTACGTGCGGCTGGCTCCTCACGAGTCCAACTTACCGCCCGAGGAGTGGACGGGTGGTGATGGCGAAGGTGAACGATTAGGTTGGACCGGTGAGTTCCCGTGTGGTGCGCGGTAGCGATCCCCAGGAACGCGACCGCCTCCGGGTCGCGATGATGACTCGTGAATATCCGCCCGAGGTGTACGGCGGCGCCGGGGTGCACGTCACGCAGCTGACCGCGAAACTGCGGCGGCTGTGCGATGTGACCGTGCACTGTATGGGCATCCCGCGCGACGACGCGGTGGTGCATCAACCCGATCCCATGCTGTACGCGGCCAATTCCGCCCTGCAGATGATGTCGGCGCAACTGCGGATGGCCGATGCCGCCGACGGCGTCGACGTGGTCCACTCGCACACCTGGTACACCGGTCTGGCCGGGCATCTGGCCGCCGCGCTGCACGGGATTCCGCATGTGCTGACGGCACATTCGCTCGAACCGCGGCGGCCGTGGAAGGCCGAACAGCTCGGCGGCGGATACCGGTTGTCCTCCTGGTCCGAGCGCAACGCGATGGAGTACGCCGACGCGATCATCGCGGTCAGCGCCGGAATGCGGCACGATGTGCTGGACGCCTATCCGTCCATCGATCCGGACCGGGTTCACGTGGTGCACAACGGAATCGACGCACAGGTCTGGCATCCCGGCGGTCCGGTCCCCGAGGCCCGTGATGTGCTGGACGAGCTGGGGGTGCGCAGGGATCTGCCGATCGTCTCGTTCGTCGGGCGGATCACCCGGCAGAAGGGCGTCGGCCATCTGCTCGCCGCCGCCCGCGATTTCGATCCAGGAATTCAGCTCGTCCTGTGCGCCGGTGCGCCCGACACACCGCAGCTCGAGGTCGAGGTGTCGGCGGCGGTGGCGGATCTGGCCGAACGTCGCGGGGGAGTGTTCTGGGTGCGCGAGATGCTGCCGGCCGAACAGGTGCGCCAGATCCTGGCGGCCTCGGAGGTATTCGTGTGCCCTTCGGTGTACGAGCCGCTGGGCATCGTCAATCTGGAGGCGATGGCCTGCGGTACGGCCGTCGTCGCATCGGACGTCGGCGGGATCCCGGAGGTCGTGTCCGAGGCCACCGGGCGGCTGGCGCACTACGACAGCGAGAAGCCCGCGGATTTCGAACGCGATCTGGCCGAGGCGGTCAATGCCGTCGCCGGTGATGCGCAACTCGCCGAATCCCTGGGCGTCGCCGGACGCGCCCGCGCTGTCGCCGAATTCGACTGGGCGCAGGTCGCCGAGCGCACCGTGCAACTCTACGAACGCATTCGGAAGAACTGATCTCGCTCACGTCCGGCCGAAGGTCGAGACCGTGACCGAGGCCGTCACCCGGACGATGTCGGGCAGGGCGGCGATCCGCTCGGCGCGCTGCTCGGCGGCGTGATGGGCCGAGGGGCCCATGGCGGCGACCGCGGCGATGTCGTCGTGGGTGAGTTTCATCGAGTACTCCACGACATCGCGGTCGCGGAGGGTGAAATGCGCCGACATCGTATCGGCGAGGCGATCGTCCTTGGCGGTGTCCACGCCGATCATGGCCAGCGGCTCGATCAGCTCGGACAGGTGGCGCGGCGTCGGGGTGACCACCGTGACCAGACCGTTCGGGGTTAGCGCTCGGGCGATCTCGTCGGCGTTGCGCGGTGCGAACACCGATAGTGCGTGATCGATCCGGCCGGTCCCGATCGGCAGGCCGCGCCAGGCGTCGGCGAGGATCGAGGCGGCGCGGGGGTGTGCGCGGGCGCCGCGCCGGGCGGCGGGCTTGGACACGTCCAAGGCGATCCCGTACGCATCCGGCGCGGCGTCCAATGCCGCGGCGAGGTAATACCCGGTGCCGGCGCCGATCTCGAGAATCGAGAACGGGGACGGTGGGTCGTCCCGGTGAACGGCGTCGGCCACCGCATCGGCAATGGGTGCGAAATGGCGCGCATCCTGAAAGGCGGCCCGTGCGTCGAGCATGGCCGCGGTATCGCCGGACATTTTCGTCGATGCACCCGTCAGCAAGCTGACATATCCCTGCCGGGCGATATCGAAACCATGTCCGCGCGCGCAGAACAATGAACGATCGCGCACGGCCAGAACGTCACCGCATTCGGGACAGGCCAGCAAGAACGCGACCGTGGCGAGCTGTGTCGCCGGATTCACCACTTCGGGCGAGTCGAGCGACTAACTCGTGACTTGGGTGAGCTCTTTGCCCAGAGCCGCCGCCTCATCGGGCGTGAGCTCGACGACCAAACGCCCGCCACCCTCGAGTGGAACCCGCATGACGATTCCACGCCCTTCCTTGGTTGCCTCGAGGGGACCATCCCCGGTGCGGGGCTTCATGGCCGCCATCCTCTGCTCCCTCCAGATCCGCGCGGTCTTCTGCGCACTTTCTTGGAACTCGTGTTGTTACCAACAGGTAGCCCGCCGAAGCAGCGATCGCCGCGACGAGGGGCTACACCAGGCCCATTCTTCCCTATTGCGGAACTGGGCGGGTACCGGAGTTCCAAAACCGACCAGCCGGGCGTGTACTCACGCGCGCGCGTCAACCCAGCAATCGACCAGATGATCGTTGACCATCCCGGTCGCCTGCATCAGCGCATATGCCGTTGTCGGACCGATGAAACGGAACCCGCGTCGCTTGAGTTCCTTTGCGAGAGCGGTCGATTCGGATGTGACGGCGGGCACATCGGACAGCGCGCGCGGGCGCGTACGCGGTGCCGGGGCGAAGGACCAGATCAACTTGTCCAGACTAGTGTCCAGCTCACGGGCAACCTTTGCGTTTGCGATGCACGACACGACCTTGGCGCGATTGCGCACGATGCCCGGATCTGCCAGCAGCCGTTCCACGTCCGCCTCGCCGAATTCGGCGACCCGCTCGATCGAGAATTCGGCGAAGGCCGATCGGAAGGCCGGACGCTTGCGCAGGATCGTGATCCAGGACAGCCCCGACTGGAACGCTTCGAGACTCATCCGCTCGAACATGGCGTCGTCGCCGTGCAGCGGACGCCCCCATTCCTGGTCGTGATAATCCCGATAGAGCTGCGAGGATTCGGCCCAGCCGCAGCGTACCCGGCCGTCGGGCGTCACGGGCGCGTCGGTACTCACAGCTGCTCCGGTGTGGTCTGTCCGGGCCGGCCGGGCCACGGAACGGGTTGATTGTGCGGGGACTGGGCGACCGGCGGGAGGGACAGGCTGCCGGTTGCCTGGGCCGTCGGCGGCGGAAAGCCCGCGGACTGGTCGAGTACGGGTTGTCCGCCGGTATACGCGCCCGGCGCGACCGGATAGCCGTCCGGTCCGGCTGTTCCGGGGGGCGGTGTTGCGAGGAAGGGGACGCTCGGCTGAGGTGGTCCGCCGGGGGTGACGCCGGGTGGTGCTGTGAAGGGGCTGCCCGGTTGCGGTATTCCGGGGGCGACCGCCGGAATTGCGCCGGATGCGGGCGTTGCGACGATGGGGCCGCCTGCTTGGGGTGGTGCGGTGGGGAGCGGGCCCGTGCCGTTCCCGACGGCGGGGGGTTCCCACGGGCCGGTCTCGGCCGGGTCGTGCCAGGGAATCTGCCCTGTTGCGTGCCCGGGTGCGGCGGGCGGGTAGCCGATTGTCAGTCCGGCCAGTGACGATTGCATTCCATCATTTCGTCCGGGCGTGTCGTTCGGCGTTTCGCCGCTCTGCTCGGTCGAACCGTTGCCGGGGCGTTCGATCCTGGACTCGCCGTGCGGCTGCGGCGTTCCGGTGGCCCGGTGGGCGCCGGTCCATGCGCCGGGGCCGGTCTGCTCCGTGGGCTCGCCGGACTCGGGACGCTGTGGTGATTCGCCGTGCGCCTGGGCCAGCTGCGCTTCCAGTTCGTCGATGCGGGCGGCGAGCCGGGCCAGCGCCCAATCCACCTCGCCCGCCTTGTATCCCCGGAAAACCTGCTGGAAGCGCAGATCTCGGACATCGGCGCCGCTGATGTCGTGGGCCGGCAGCACGGTCTCGGTCGTTCCCTCGGGCAGCGGACCCAGTTCCTCCGCGCGCCCGAACACCGCGCTCGCGACCAGGAACAGCAGCGCGGCGACCAATCCGACGATCAGCACGTACAGCAGCATCGTGAGCATGCGTTCGAGAATAGGGGGCGGGGCCGACAGGAGCGACGCTGCCGTCGGCGGTCCGGAGCGAGTCCCGATCGCGTCGGGAGCCTCGGGCCGGTGACCGGCCCATCCGGCCGGTTCCCCTCCCAGCGGCTCGATGGACGTGGATCACGAACCGCCGGTTCACCTTTCGCCGGTGCGCCGGAAACAGTAGGCGGAAGCGGCCAGATACTGCCGGCAGCCGCCGCCGTGCCCGGCGTGTACGGCCAGGATGAATCGCGCCAGCTCGTCGGTGAGATCGACGGGCTCGTGCGAACAGTCACGGCTGTTCATCAACCACATGTCCCGGGTACCGGAAGACGGTGTGTTCATGGGAGATACCTCCTGGGCGAGTGGACGCACCCGGCGTCGCTCCGCCGTGGTACTCAGGATCGCCGACCACGGTGCGCGATGACTCCGGCTGTGAAGGTGACGCTCGACGCCGGGTGCCCCAACTACTTTCGTCGTTTCCGTACCGATGCGAAATCGCGCAGTGTTGGCGTTGGTGTTGGCCTACTGTTGGCATGAAGGTTCGAAACACAGAATTAACACACACTCACAACAGGACTCCCCATGGTGTTGGGTCGGCCGTGGACCGGCTTCGAAGCAGTGGCGCTGCAGGAGGCTACGCGAAAGTCCGTGCGGGAGTTCGCAGCCCATCTCGGCGTCGAGATGACGACGGTCGCCAATTGGCGCGCGGGCTTGAGTGCGGTCACCCCGCGCCCGCTCACCCAGGAGCTGCTCGACACCCTGCTGGTGCAGGTGGGGCCCGATGTTCGTGAGCGGTTCGAGCAGATCCTCGCCGAAGGCGAGATGACACTCGGCGCGCGTCGTCTGCCCGCCCGCCGCACCACCGCACCGGTCGTGCCCGCCCCCGGCTACGACGCGACGCTGCTCACCCGGCTCGACGACGCTCGCGCGCTGGTCGACCGGACCGTGGCCGCCTGCACGGTCGGCCCGGTGATGGTGGATCTGATGGAGGAGCGGGCCGCCGGACGCGTGCTGGCCTACACCCGCACCCCGCCCGCGCAGGTACTGGCCACGGTCCTGCCGGACGTGCTCGAGGTCCAGGCGGTCGCGACCCAACGTCAGCCCGCGGCAATCCAATCCCGGCTCTCGGAGGTCACCGCGGTCCTGGGCCTGCTGATCGCGGACGCGCTGATGAAACTCGGCCAGATCGAACGGGCGAACTTCTGGTACGGCACCGCGCGCATGGCCGCCGACGACACCGCCAACCTGCGCTTGCGCGCCCAGGTGCGCGCTCAGCACGCGATGCTGCCGTACTACTACGGCAGTCCCGAGCAGGCGGTGGTGCTCGCTCGGGCCGCGCAGGCGCAGTTGCCCGAAACCGCCGATGACGCAACGGCTCTGGCGGCCGCCGCCGAGGCGCGGGCGCTGGCCCGGCTGGGCGATACCGCCGGTGCGGATCTGGCGCTGACACGGGCGGTGCACCGGACCGCCGAACTCGGCGACACCGCCACCGACGAGGCGTTCCGATTCGGTGAAAAGCGTTTGCTGCTCTACCAATCCGGCATTCTGACCAATCTCGGGCGGACCGATGCGGCGCGACGGGTGCAGGAGCAGGCGTTGCAGCTGTATCGGATGAGTCCGGACGTGGTGGTCGATCCCGCGCTCATCGAACTCGACACCGCGATCGGCTACGCCGTCGACGGCGCGGTGGACGAGGCGTGCGAGTTGGCCGCACAGGTGCTGACCACGTTGCCGCCGGAACATCGCACCACGATCGTGCTGACCCGGGCGGCCGCGGTGGTGGACGCCATCGGGGAACGCGGCCGCGGGCGTCGTCAGGTGGACGAGCTGCGGCATCTGGTTTCCGTCCGAGCGGAGGTCGCGCAGTGATCGAACGGTTCTGTCCTGCCCGCGGATTCGATTCCGCCGACGCGCTGTGGCATTCGGTGGTCTTCGGCGGAAGGGGTCCGCGGTGATCACGACGTTCGAACCGGCCGAACCGGTTGCCGCACCGGCGTTCACTCCGGAGCGGACCCAGTCGATACTCGAACACGCCTCCCGTGCAGTGGGTCTGGATCACGCCGGTGCGCAGCTGCTGCGACATCACACCAATGCGGTGTACCGATTGGTGAGCGCTCCGGTGGTGGTGAAGATCGATCGGCCCTGCCAGGGCCGGTCGCCGGTCGACGTGGTCGCGCTGGTGCGCTGGTTGCAGGCCAGGCAGGTGCCGGTGGTGGGGCTCGCGCCGGTGCGGCAGCCGATGGAGATCGGCGGCTCCGCGATCACCTTCTGGCGCTACCTGCCGCAATTTCGCGAGATCACCGCGCCGGATCTCGCCGCGCCTCTGTCGATGCTGCATTCGCTGCGCACCCGCCCACCGCAATGGCTGCCCGCTCGCCATCTGGCCGGAACCTTCACCCGGATCGCGCAATCCATTGCGGCGAGCCGGATCCTGACCTCCGAGGACCGCGCGCTGCTGCGTGCCGAACGAGCCCGCCTGGCCGCCCGCGCCGCCGAAATCAGCTTCGTCCTGCCGCCGGGGCTCATCCACGGCGACGCCCATCATCGGAACATGCTGTGGGACCAGGCCACCGGCCGCGGCGTCCTGTGCGACTGGGAGAGTGCGGCATACGGGCACCCCGAATGGGATCTGGTCACCCTCGAGGTGCACTGCCGCCGCTTCGCCCACCCCGCCGCCGAATACGAGAAGTTCTGCCACGCCTACGGTTTCGACATCCGCACCTGGCCCGGCTATTCCTGGCTCCGCGACCTGCGCGAACTCCGCATGATCACCACCAACGCCTACAAATCCGCCCCCGACACCCCGTGCGCCCGAGAGGTCCTGCGCCGGATAGCAGCCCTGCGCGCAGGCATCCCATCCCGCTGGAACATCCTGTAGCTCGTCTCTCGTATCGGATATCCGAACGAGCTCAGAGATGCCTCGTGGTGTCGATTCCGAGGGACATGCCTGCCAGGCCGCGGCGGCGGACGGCGAGCTTCTCGGCGATGTCGCGCAGGGCCTGCGCGGCCGGGTTGTCGGGGGAGCTCAGGACGATGGGGGTGCCTTCGTCGCCTGCCTCGCGGAGTTCCTGGGTGATCGGGATCTGGCCCAGGAGAGGGACGTTCGCGCCGACGGCCTGGGTGAGGCGATCGGCGACGTCCTGGCCGCCGCCGGAGCCGTACAGGTCCATCCGGGACCCGTCGGGCAGATCCAGCCAGGACATGTTCTCCACCACGCCCGCGATTCGCTGACGGGTTTGCAGGGCGATCGCCCCGGCCCGCTCGGCGACCTCGGCCGCGGCCGGTTGAGGTGTGGTCACCACCAGGATCTCGGCATTGGGGACGAGCTGGGCGATGGAGATCGCGACGTCACCGGTGCCGGGCGGCAGATCCAGCAGCAGGATGTCCAGATCGCCCCAGAACACGTCGGCGAGGAACTGCTGCAGCGCGCGATGCAACATCGGGCCGCGCCACACCACGGGCGTATTGCCCTGGGTGAACATCGCGATCGAGATGACCTTCACCTCGTGCGAGATCGGCGGCATGATCATCCGCTCGACCTGGGTGGGCCGCTGATCGGTGCCGAGCATGCGAGGTACCGAATGGCCGTAGATGTCCGCGTCCAGCACGCCCACCGACAGACCGCGCGCGGCCATCGCGGCCGCGAGATTGACGGTGACACTGGACTTTCCGACCCCGCCCTTACCGGAGGCGACCGCGTAGACGCGGGTCAGCGAACCGGGCTGAGCGAACGGGATCACCGGTTCGGCGGCATCGCCGCGCAACTGCTTGCGCAGTTCGGTGCGCTGCTCGTCGTTCATCACGTCGAGTTCCACGGTGATCGCGCCCGCACCGGGCACATCGGCAATCGCGCGAGAGACCCGATCGCTGATCTCGGTGCGCATCGGGCACGCCGCGGTGGTCAGGTAGATCCCGACGTCGACAGTGCCGTCGTCACCGACCCGGACATCCCTGACCATGCCCAGTTCGGTGATCGGCTTGCGAATCTCCGGGTCGATCACCTTCGCGAGGGCGCCCCGCACATCCGATTCCGTTACCACTGGCATGAGCCGAGTCTAGCGACTGTATTTTCTGCCTCCGCTCCGCTCCGGCTGTTCGCGGCCCCCGAAGTCTCACCGTTCGGCCCCGGTGTCGGGTACTCGTTCTTCGCAGCCGCCACGCGTCCGAACGGCGAGACGGGCCGCGAACGGTGTTTGATTGCCTCCGCTGCGCTCCGGCTGTTCGCGGCCCCTGGAGTCCCGTCGCTCGGCCCCGTGTCGGGCACTCGTTCCTCGCACCCGCCACGCGTCCGAACGGCGAGACGGGCCGCGAACCGTGTTTGATTGGCTCCGCCTCGCTGCGGCGTGTTCGCGGCGCCTGGAGTCTCGCCGTTCAGCCCTGTGTCGGTACTCGTTCCTCGCAGCCGCTACGCGTCCGAACGGCGCGACGGACCGCGAACCGTGTTGCTGGCGTCCGCTTCGGCGGTTCGGCCGAACTCGTCGGCCGAGTCCGTCGGCTGTGTCAGATGGTGGGCAGGTCCGCGGCGTGCGGGGTGACGCCGGTGCGGTAGGCGGTCTCCCACGCCATGACGTTCGCGACGTAGGCCATCGAGTTGTTGTAGCGCATGATGGCCCGCGACTGCTGGGACAGATCCCGCATGTCCAGCCCGCCCTCGCACAGATACTTGCCCGCGGTCAGCGAGGCGTCGTAGATGTTCTGCGGATCGGAGATGCCGGAGCCGCGGGCATCGCCCGCGTACTTGCGGTAGGTGTCGGGCAGGAACTGCATGGGGCCGACCGCGCGGGCGTAGCTCGCCATGCCGTCCAGTGCGCCGCCGTCGGTCTCCGGGACGACGTTGTTGCCGTAGAGGCTGCCGTCCAGGACCGGACCGTAGATCGGCTCGATCGGATTGCCGTCGGCGTCGAGCTTGCCGTACGCCTGATGCGATTCGATCTGACCGATACCGGCCAGCATCGACCACGACATATGGCAGTTCGGATCCTCCTGGGCCAGGATGTGCTCGGCGTTCTGGTAGGCGGCGTAGGCCACGCCGGGCATGCCCAGCGGACCGGCCGGAACCTGCGCCTGGGCCCGATTCTCCGGCAGCGCAACCGATTCCACGACCGGCGGCCCGGGGTGCTTCGCCAGGTGCATGGTCTCCTCGGAGACCGCTGCGGCGGTGGCGACCTGAGCCTGCTGTGCGCCCGAATTGTGTTGCGCCGCCGACAAGGCCGCGAACTCTCCGGTGTTCAGCTCCGAGGCGGAGGCGGTGCTGACCGTCACGACCCCTGCGGGGACGAGACCAGCCAACGCGATAACAGATCCGCGCCGGAATACGGGCTCCGGCTGCTTGCGGTGACGTCCCACTGTGTGGTGACCCTCCAATGCTCGCTGTGAGCTTTGCGTGACACAACGATTGAAGGTTACCGCATCCGAGATCTTTTCGTTACTCCTTCGTGATGGTCTTCTCGGTTTAGCGTTACCGAGGGGCCGGCGGCGGCGGGATGACGATGCCGAACGGCAGCGTGATTCCCGGCGGAGCCGGTGCGACGGTGGGCGCGGGCGCGGGCGCCGCGGGCGGTGCGGGATCGGGCGTCTTCGCCGGTGGCGCAGGCTGTTGCGGCGTAATAGCCGGTGCGGGCGCCGGGGCTTGCTGGACGTCCGGGGTGCCCGGCGCCGACTGCATCTCGGCCGGTGCCTGCGGTTGCGTGCAGGCCGCAGGCTGTTGCGACTGCTGGGCGTTCGGGTCCGTCGGATCGGCCTGGGGAGCTGCGGCCGGATCGCCGGGTTTCGCCGGTGTGCCCGGATTTGCCTGGCCCGCAAGCACTCCCGGAGCCCACCGGAGGAATTGGGCCAGCGGGTTGCGCGGATCCTGATTCTGCGCCGGGATCGGCGTGGTGGCGGGGTCGCAGGGCGCGGGCTGCTGCGGCGGTGGGCAGAAGACGCCGCACGGAATCGGCGGCAGCCCAGGGATATTGATCATCACCTGCGTCGGCGGCGTCGGCGCGGGCTGGTTGCCGCCGCCGGTGACCGGGGCCTGGGTGGCGGGGCCGGGGGCGGCGGTCACCTTCGAATTGGCCGCGGTCATATCCGATCCCGCGCCCTCGGGCATCGTGCCCGGCGCAACCAGATCCGGGGAGATGGTGACCTGGGTCGGGACGCCGCCGGTCCGGTAGGCGTTGGCCCAGCTCAACACTTCCGAGGCGTAGGCGATGGAGTTGTTGTAGCGCAGCACCGCGCGCAGCTGCTGCTGCGGATCGCGCAGGTTCAGCCCGCCCGAGCACAGATATTTGCCCGCGGCGAGTGCGGCGTCGAAGACGTTGTTGGGGTCCGGACGGCCGGTGCCCCGGCCGTCGGAGGCGTATTCGGCCCATGTGCCCGGCAGGAACTGCATCGGGCCGATGGCGCGCACGAAACCGCCGTCACTGGATTTGAGCACCTCGTTGCCGGGCAGCGTGCCGTCCAGGGACGGGCCGTAGATCACCCCGACAGTCGTGCCGTTGGCGTCGGTGCGGCCGTTACCGGCGTGGTTCGATTCGATCTTGCCGATACCCGCCAGCAGACTCCAGTTCAGCCCGCAGCCGGGATCCGAGGACGCCAGCGCCAGCTCGGCATTGCGATAGGCCGCCAGCACGATCTCCGGGATGCCGAAGACTCCGGCTCCGCCCGGGACCAAGATGTCCTGCAACGGCATCGTGCCGCCGAACAGCGGGAGATCGTCGGTCGGCGCGGACATCGCGCGAAGTTTGCGGGCGGGTTCGGGCGCGGCGGGAACGAGGCCGAAGGTCTCATCGGTGGGGGCCGCGGCCGAAACCGCGGGGTCGGCGGCGGCCGCGAGTTGCGGTTCGGACACGGTCTGCGAGTGTGAGTGCACAGCGGTCTGAGCTGCCGAGCCCGAGGCCACTAAACCTGCCGCCACCAGCGCCGATACGGTAACCGGTCCAGATATTCGCATCGACACACCAATCCCCTCTGGTCATGTGAGCGGCTCGGGTACAACCCGCCGTTCCGAACAACGTGATCCAGGTTACCTATGGGTCACGACGATGTTGTCGATATTTGCGGTCAGTTGCCGCTCAGTTGTGGCGAAATCGGTACCGGGCCCCGCTTTCGATCGGTACTCTTCCTCGTTTTGGCCCCATCGCCCGGATCTTCATCGTCCAGCGGGGCGATGGACTCGATCCGGTTCAGCATGCCCTTGATGTCCTCCAGCTCTCGGCGCAGATAGTCGCGCGTGGCCACCTCACCCACCGCGATCCGCAACGCCGCCAGTTCGCGGGCCAGGAACTCGGTATCGGCCTTGGTCTGCGCGGAGCGGCGACGATCCTCTTCGAGCGAGACCCGGTCCCGGTTGTCCTGCCGGTTCTGCGCCAGCAGGATCAGCGGCGCGGCATAGGCGGCCTGAGTGGAGAAGGCCAGGTTGAGCAGGATGAACGGATAGGGATCCCAGCGCAGGGCGATCGTGAAGATGTTCAGCACGATCCACACGAACACGATGACGGTCTGGATCACCAGATAGCGGCCGGTGCCCAGGAATCGGGCAATCCGCTCGCTGGTCCTGGCCATCGCCTCGGCGTCGAAATCGAATCGGAATCTGCTCTCGACCGGGGTCTCCAGGCGGGCACGTGGCTTATCGGCGCGGTCTGTCACTGCAGTTCTCCTTCGGCCCCGACCCCCATGCCCTTGCCGGCGTGCGCGGCGGGCTGGACGTCGTGCGCCTCCTCATCGTGTTCTCGCCAGTCCTCGGGCAACAGATGATCGAGAACATCGTCGACGGTCACCGCGCCCACGAGGTGATTCTCCGAATCGACCACCGGCCCGCAGACCAGGTTGTAGGTGGCGAAGTAGCGGGTCACCGCCGGAAGCGAGGTCTCGGGCCGGAGCTGGGACAGATCGGTGTCGACGATACCGCCGAGCAGGGTTGCCGGTGGTTCGCGCAGTAATCGCTGCGTGTGCACGCAACCCAGATAACGTCCCGTCGGAGTGGCCGTCGGCGGCCGGACCACGAACACCATCGAGGCCAGCGCCGCGGGCAGATCCGGATCGCGCACCCGCGCCAGCGCCTCGGCCACGTTGGCGGCCGGGGGCAGCACCACCGGTTCGGGGGTCATCATGCCGCCCGCGGTGTAGGGGGAGTATTCGAGCAGGCGGCGCACCGGTTCGGATTCCTCCGGATCCATCTGCGCCAGCAGCGCCTCGGCCTCCCCCTCGGGCAGTTCGCCCAGCAGGTCGGCGGCGTCGTCGGGATCCATCGCTTCGAGGACGTCGGCCGCGCGGGACACGCCCAGATTCTGTACGACATCGATCTGGTCGGTTTCGGGCAGTTCCTGGACGACGTCGGCGAGGCGCTCGTTGTCCAGGGCGCGGACCAGTTCGATGCGACGTTTCTCGGGCAGTTCGCGCAGCAGATGGGCCACATCGGCGGGGCGCAGACCCTCGAACTGTTCCAGCAGGGCGGTCACGCTCTGGCCGGGCAGGTTGAGTTGTTGCAGATTCAGGCCGCGCACCTCGGTCCAGTCCACGACGTGTACCGCGCTGCGGCGCAGGGCCCGGCCCAGTCCGCGATACCGGCGCACCGCGACGCGCGAGACCACCCAGTCGCGGGTGCGGGTCTGTTCCATGCCCAGATCGGCCACGAAGACCTCGACGCCGGCGAGTTCGGGCAGATCGGGGTCCTCGACCTGTACGCGCGAGTCGAGGATCTGGGCCAGGGCGAGCATCTCGCCGGGACGTTTCTGGAACCGGCGCAGGCTGACCGTTCCGGTGTTGAGGCTGACCGAACCGGGCTCGATCGAGGTGACCCGCAGCATGGGCACGAAAATGCGTTTGCGCGTTGGCAATTCGACGATGAGCCCGAGCACTCGGGGTTGTTGTCGGTCGTAGCGGATGGAGATGGCCGCGTCCCGGACACGGCCGATCGATTCGCCGTCCGGCCCCAGGACCACCAGACCGGCGAGCCTGGCCGCGAAAACCCTCGTCGAAGCCATGCCTGAAAGGTTAGAGGCACCGCTCCGAGGCCGTATCGATAGACTCACCACCGAACCCAGACCTGGAGGAGTCGCGCATGCCAACCCGCCGTTCGGTGCTCGCAGTTCCCGGCAGCAACCCCCGGATGATCGAGAAGGCCAAGGGTCTTCCGGCAGACGAGATATTCCTGGATCTCGAGGATGCGGTGGCTCCGGCCGCCAAGGCCGCGGCGCGGGGAAATATTGTCGCGGCGTTGAATTCGCCGGGCTGGGGCGATCAGATCCGGGTGGTGCGGGTCAACGACTGGACCACGCCGTGGACCTACGCCGACGTGATCGCCGTGGTCGAGGGCGCGGGTGCGCATCTGGACGCGATCCTGCTGCCCAAGGTGGTCGACGCGGGTCAGGTGCGGGCGCTGGATCTGCTGTTGACCCAGCTGGAGAAGGCGTGCGAGCTCGAGGTCGGCAGTATCGGCATCGAACCGCAGCTGGAGAACGCGCTGGGCCTGCGCAACATCGATGAGATCGCCACCGCGAGCCCGCGGGTGCAGACGCTGGTGTTCGGTCCCGCGGATTTCATGGCCAGTATCAATATGCGCACGCTGGTGGTCGGGGAGCAGCCGGAGGGCTACGACACCGGCGATGCCTACCACCACATTCTGATGACCATCCTGCTCACCGCCCGCGCACACGGGCTGCAGGCGATCGATGGCCCCTACCTGCAGATTCGTGATCTCGACGCGTTCCGGCGGGCGGCGGCTCGCACCGCGGCGCTGGGTTTCGACGGCAAGTGGGTGCTGCATCCGACGCAGATCGAGGCCGCGAACGAGATCTTCAGTCCGCGGCAGGCCGATTACGACCGCGCCGAGGAGATTCTGGACGCGTACGCCTATCACACCTCGGCCGACGGCGGTGCGCGCGGCGCGGTCATGCTGGGTGAGGAGATGATCGATGAGGCGAGCGCGAAGATGGCGCACGTCATAGCGGAGAAGGGGCGTGCTGCGGGAATGGTGCGAACCACGCGTTTCGTACCCCCGTCGGCCGCCGAGAACTAGCATGATGGAGTTATGACCAACCCACTCGGGAATTCGAACCGCAATCGGCAGGGCCTGCCGACCCCGCCGTCGGGCTGGCCGGTCGGGTCGTATCCGACGTATGCCGAGGCCCAGCGCGCGGTCGACTATCTGGCCGACAACCAGTTCCCGGTGGAGAACGTGACCATCGTCGGGGTGGACCTGATGCAGGTCGAGCGGGTGCTCTACCGGTTGACCTGGGGCAAAGTCATTGGCGGCGGCATGGTTTCGGGCGCGTGGCTGGGCCTGTTCCTCGGCCTGCTGCTGAGCCTGTTCACCAGCGGCGGCGCGGTCGGCCCGTTGATCGTCGGCCTGGTGGGCGGTGTGATCTTCGGCGTCATCTCCACCTCGATCCCGTACGCGGCCACTCGGGGCCAGCGTGATTTCGCCTCCACCATGCAGCTGGTGGCCGGTCGTTACGACGTGCTGTGTGAGCCGAAGGCCGCCGAACAGGCTCGCGACATGCTGGCCCGGCTGGCGATCTGAGCGGTATGAGCTATCCGGCACGCGCACCTCGGTGGCGCGCAATCAGACGGTGCCGCGCCGAGGGGGGAGCCGGGTCGGCATGGATGTGATCGAATCGGTCCGAGCGGCGGTGCTCGGGCATTTCGCGGCGTCGAGTGCGGATTCGGCCTCGGTGACATTCCTCGGACTCGAGCCGATCGAGATCCTGCGCATTCCCGACGGTGAGTTCGTGCACTACGTCACGCTCGGCGGCGCGCGGCATCCGATGACCGATCCCGGTGCGGCCGTCGTCGATCCGGAGCGCGGGCCGCGCGCGGAACTGGTGCTGACGCTGCGCGGTGGCGACGCGCACACCGGGTTGACCCGTGCGCTGGGTGTGCTGATCGCCTCACCTGCGGTGGAAGGCGTTGTGCTGCAACCGGACGCGCTGCTGGACCTGGGAGAACCGTTGTGGCACAACGCCCCGTTCACCGCTGTCCTGCTCGGCCCCGGCGACATCCCCGACCTCACCCTCCCCGACCCCGCGGAGCCCGTGCGCTTCCTGGCGGTGTCGCCGATCACCGCCACCGAGGCCGCCTGGGTGCGCCTGCGCGGTGCACCCGCGCTGCGTGAGGCATGGACCGAGGCCGGTATCGACGTGCGCGACCCGGGCCGAGGCGCCGCAAACCTCTGACAACGCCCCACCCCGAGACCGAACCCTCGCGGGCACCTGAGTTCCGCCGACCTCGGACAACGCCAACTCCAAGGCCGCGGCCCGGGTCGATTCTGGACTGACCGGAGCGGAGGAGCGAAGCGGGGGAGCGGAGGGAGGGAAGAATCGGCCCTTGGGGGGGCCGCGGCCCGCCGCAGCGGAGCGGAGGCAGAAAATACAGCCGTGCGCATCGACCTTCATACCCACAGCAGTGCGTCCGATGGGACCGAGAGTCCCGGTGAGCTGATCCGGAGTGCCGCGGCGGCGGGGCTCGATGTGATTGCGATCACCGATCACGATACGACCGCGGGGTGGGGCGAGGCCGCCGGGGCGTTACCGGCGGGGATGAGTCTGGTGCGCGGTATGGAGATGTCGTGTCAGGGGATGGGGGAGGACGGGTGGCCGGTGCCGGTGCATCTGCTGGCCTATCTGTTCGATCCGACCGATGTCGCGTTCGCCCGGGAGCGGGAGCGGCTGCGTGGTGAGCGGGTGGCCCGGGTGCGGGCGATGGCCGAGCGGATGGCCGCCGACGGTCTGCCCGTCGATCCGGACGAGGTGCTGGCTTCGACGGGCCCCGCGGCGGGCCGACCGCATCTGGCGCGCGCTCTCGTCGCGGCCGGTGTGGTGCCGACGGTGGACGCGGCTTTCGCGGAACTGTTGGCCCCGCGTGGCCGCTACTACGCGGAGAAGGCCGACACCCCCCTGCATGCTGCGGTCGAAATGGTCACCGCGGCAGGCGGAGTCGCCGTGGTGGCCCATGCTCGCGCCCGCACGCGCGGTCGGCTGCTGGCGCTCGACGAGATCCGCGATCTGGCCACCGTCGGCCTCGGCGGCCTGGAACTCGACCACCCCGACCACAATCCGTCCGACCGCGCGGTCCTGCGCGATCTGGCCGCCGAACTCGGTCTGCTCACCACCGGCTCCTCGGACTACCACGGCGCGAACAAGGTCATCGAGCTGGGTGAATGCACCACGGACCCAGTGCAATTCGAGAAGCTCGTCAGCAAGGCGACCGGCGCCCCGGTGATCACCGCATGACGCCCGGACCACGCGCCATCACAGGGGGCCGCAATCTCCGCGGCCCGGAACTCGATCCCGGCCGCGTGGGTACGGGAGTTCGGTGGAAGTCACATTTCTTTGTAAGAAAACACATTTCGATGGAAGTAGCTGACTGCGGTATGTCATCGAAGGGCCCGGATCTCGATCGGGGCGATGCGAGATCGCCCGGGATGACCGATGGATGTCGGTTTTGTTCCGTTGTGGGCCAGAACTTTCGGGCGGGATCGGAAGGTTGTGGCAGGGCCCCGCGTTGCACCTTTCGGGTGTCGTGGCGGAGCGCGGGAGGCGATGTGAGCGTATCGGGGCGGGAGAAATGGCGGCGTGCGGTGGATCGGTGTGGGACGGAGTGCGCGGCGTGAGGGTTCTGCGGGCGATCAGTGGCGCGGTGGCGGCGGGGATGGTGGTTCTGGCCTTGGTGGTGGCCGGCTCGGCGATCGTGGGAGAGGTGCGGGGGTATCCGGGTCCGGGCGGGAAGATGGTGGGCTGGCATATCGGTTTGTCGGCGGCCGCCGTGGTTGGGCAGGTGTTTGCCGATCGGCGTCGAGGTTTGTCCGCTATTTCCGGATCGCTGGTTGTTTTTGTGGCGGCAGGTTATCTATTGGTTACGCAATGGTGGAATTGAACTCCGTGTAATGGTTGCCAATGGGTGAATTGTGCCCGAACCTTATTCTCTGTGAGCAAGATCGCGAGCGAATCTTCGAAGCAGTCCGCGGCGCTGGCAGGCCTGTATCGGGTGGAGTCGGGTAGCCGCGGGAGGCGGCCGTGATCGACCTCGAGGCCGACGTCCTGGTGCTGGGCGGCGGCCCGGCCGGAGTGTGGGCGGCACTGGCCGCCGCGCGGGCCGGAGTCCGGGTGGTGCTGGTCGACAAGGCCCGCTGTGGGCACAGCGGTCCGACCGCGAAAGGCTTTGTCTCGCTGTGGAATATCCCGCCCGGCCCGCTCCGTGACGCGGCGGTGCAGCGCGGATTGGCGGACGGCGGCTGCCTCGGCGATCCGGAATGGATGGCGCGGATGCTGGCCGAGACCCATCGGCACGCGGGCCGGTTGGCCCGCTGGGGGCGGCGCGACCCGGGGGAGCGCGCGGCGCGCGCCACCCGGGTCCGGCTGGACGGTGCGCAGTATCTCGCCCGGATGCGTCGCGCGCTCGTGCTGGCCGGGGTGCGGATTCTGGATCACCACCCGGCGCTGCAACTGGTCGTGGACACCGAGGGGGTGGTGTCGGGTGCGGCGGGCGTCGCGCTGCACGAGGGTTTCCGATCCTGGTCTGTGCGGGCCGGGTCGGTGGTGCTGGCGACGGGCGGATGCGCGTTCCGGTCCGGCGGCGCCGGGACCGACGTCGACACCGGCGACGGGATGCTGATGGCCGCCGAGGTCGGTGGGGAGCTGTCCGGTATGGAGTTCTCCAGCGCGTATTCCCTGGCTCCGGTGCTGGGGCCGCATCCGGCGGGCGCGGAGCGGCGCGCGGCCGCCGCTCGGACGGCGCTGCGAACGGCCACCCTCTGCGACGAGTCCGGCACGGTATTCGGCAGTGCGGGAGAGGGATTCGGCGCACAGGCGCTCACTGCTCTCGCGGACGGACGACGCGTCTATGCCTGTTGGGAGGTCGATCCCCGTGACGCCGTGCTGGGGCGGCGGGTGAGTGGTGATCTCGCGCGCATGCCGGTGCGCGCGGTGCTGGAGGGCACCGTGCGCGGCACGGGCGGTGTGCATCTGATCGGATTCGATTGCGCCACAACGGTTCCGGGATTGTTCGCGGCCGGTGAGGTGGCTGGGCGCGAACCCGTCACCGGCGCGGTCGGCGGATTCGGCGGGCAGGGCGGGGGCTGGGCGATGTCCTCGGGTGCGTGGGCGGGTGCGGGTGCGGCCCGCTTCGCGACCGGACGTGGCCGTCGGGGGCCGGTGCGACTGGTTCCGGGTGCGGGCTTGCACGGTGGTTCCGGGCTCGATCCGCGTGCGGTGATCGGTCTGGTCCAGGAGCACACCCTGCCCATGCGGCGCAGTTATCGACGCAGCGCGGACAGCCTGCGCAACAGCATCGCCGAACTCGACGCCCTGTGGCCCGCCACCGAATTCGCGCTCGGCGGCAGCGGCGCGGATCGATTGCACGCCCGCGAGGCCGCGGCGCTGCTGGCGGTGGCGCGCTGGACCAAATACAGCGCGCTGGCCAGGACCGAATCCCGCGGCATCCATCGGCGTACCGACCATCCCCAGATCGTCGACCATTGGTGCCGCCGTCTGCTCAGCGGCGGCGTGTCCACGGTCTGGGTGCGTCCGCAGGCGTGCGAGCCGGTCGTCCCCGCGCAGCAGCCGCAGGCCGAGCCGGTTTCCCAACTCGAGCCGACGGATCTGGCCACCGCCTGATCGGGCGGGCCGGATCGCCCGCACTTCGCCGCCCTGATCCCGGTGCGACAGTTCACCGATCCTTCGCGCGGAAGGTCGGCCTTCGGTGACCGGGGGGTAATTTGCGCCACGTAGCCTCGGGAAATGGCACATCCCAGCGGTTCTGGACCCGCCGCCGTGCGGGGGGATTTGGCAAGTTCCGGGGCTGCTGGCAGAATGTTCCGGATCCCGGCCGACGCCACCGCCCGGCCCGGGCAGGTTGGTGAACGGCGATCCGTGACGCACGGCTCCGGTCCGCGGATCACCACCGTAGTGCATTGTCCGGACAACCATCCGGCTCCGGCTCGACGGATCTGTGCAGCGATACGTGAACCGTGTCTCGTAATACCCCTTGCGGCTTGCCGCGATGTAACTACTGAACGGTATTGCGAGACATGCGTGAGCGCATTCGGCGCACCCTCGAGTAACCCGAAAAATCCCTTATTTCCATACCCGACGGTAACCGTCCCCCGGTTTAGTCCGCATCGAGCAGGAGTGAAATCGTGTCATCTGTGACTGACGCACCGAATGCAACTGCCAGCCTGTCCGAGATCACGCACGAAGAGATTTTCGCCGGCCATCTCGGAGGCAAGCTCTCGGTGGAACTCAGCGCGCCGCTCGACTCGCAGCGTGATCTGTCCATCGCATACACCCCGGGTGTGGCACAGGTGAGCCGGGCCATCGCGTCGGACGACGCACTGGCCAAGCGCTACACCTGGACCGACCGCCTGGTCGCGGTCGTCAGTGACGGCACCGCGGTGCTGGGGCTGGGCGATATCGGCCCGCGCGCCTCGCTGCCGGTGATGGAGGGCAAGGCGGCGCTGTTCAAGAAGTTCGCCGATCTGAACTCGATTCCGATCGTCCTGGACACCAAGGACGTCGACGAGATCGTGGAGACCCTGGTCCGGATGCGGCACAGCTTCGGCGCGGTCAACCTGGAGGACATCTCGGCTCCCCGCTGCTTCGAGATCGAGAAGCGCGTGATCGAGGCGCTGGACTGCCCGGTCATGCACGACGATCAGCACGGCACCGCGATCGTGGTGCTGGCCGCGCTCAACGGTGCGGCCAGCGTGCAGAGCCGCGACATCAAGGATCTGAAGGTCGTGGTGTCCGGCGCCGGTGCGGCCGGTGTGGCCTGCACCAACATCATGCTCGCCGCGGGCGTGACCGATGTGGTCGTGCTCGACTCGAAGGGCATCGTCGGCACCGATCGCACCGACCTCAACGAGGTCAAGGCCGAACTGGCGCAGCGCAGCAACCCGCGCAAGCTCAGTGGCGGCGCGGCCGAGGCGCTGGCCGGTGCGGACGTGTTCATGGGCCTGTCCGCCGGCACCATCGCCGAGGAATTGATCGCGTCGATGGCCTCGGATGCGATCGTGTTCGCCATGTCCAACCCGGACCCGGAGATCCACCCCGACATCGCGCAGAAGTACGCGCAGATCGTGGCCACCGGCCGCAGTGACTTCCCGAACCAGATCAACAACGTGCTCGCCTTCCCGGGCGTGTTCAAGGGTGCGCTGGACGCTGGCGCGCGCCGGATCACCGAGGGGATGAAGGTGGCAGCCGCCAACGCGATCTTCGGTGTGGTGCGCGACGAACTGGCCGCGGACAAGATCATCCCGAGTCCGCTGGATCCGCGGGTCGCCCCGGCGGTGGCCGAGGCTGTGGCCGCTGCGGCGCGCGCGGAAGGCGTTGCGTAACAGGTGGTTTCGAAGGTAGGACGCCCCATCCCGGGTCGGGTGGGGCGTTCTGCGCTGTCCGGTGACGGCTCCGGCGGACGGCCGGGCGCGCGGCACGGTGTGGTGGTGCTGGTGGCCGCGCTGACGGTGGCGCTGGTGCTGATCGGGGGTGTGGCCTCCGCGCCGTTCGCCGATACCGTGCACCTGGGTGAGACCGCGATCGCGATTCCCGGCGTGGCGCGGACTCCGCCGATGGGCTGGAATTCCTGGAACGCCTACGGCTGTTCGGTGGACGAGCACACGGTGGAGCAGGCGGCCGACGCCATGGTGGCCAGCGGGATGCGCGAGGCCGGTTATCGATACGTCGTGGTGGACGACTGCTGGTTCGCATTGCAGCGCGCGGCTTCCGGTGCGCTACAACCGGATCCGACGCGTTTTCCGCACGGTATCGCGGCCCTGGCCGCTTATGTGCACGCGCGTGGATTGAAATTCGGTATTTACGAGAGTCCGAATTCCCGCACCTGCGCACAGATTTCCGGAACCTATCCGGGAAGTACCGGAAGTTCCGGACACGAGCCGCTCGACGCGCGCACATTCGCTTCGTGGGGTGTGGATTATCTCAAATACGACTGGTGCTCACCGGATTCCAATATCGACCGCCAGGTATCTGCATTCACGAGCATGCGAGATGCATTGCGCGCCACCGGACGTCCGATCGTGTACAGCATCAATCCCAACAGCCGGGTTCCCGGTGCGCCGCCGGGCGGGATCTACGACTGGTCCGGCATCGGCACCCTGTGGCGTACGACCAACGATCTGCTGCCGGGCTGGGCATTGCACCAGGGCCCGGCCGGTGATCAGGGGGTCAGCGAAATCCTCTCCAGCACCGTTGCGTCGGCGAAGAGAGCCGGTGCGGGGCATTGGGCCGACCCGGATATGCTCGAGGTCGGCGTCCCGGGTGTGCTCGGCACCTCGTATCCCGGGCTGACCGAGGCCGAGCAGCGGACCCAGTTCGGCATGTGGGCCCTGCTGGCCGCACCGCTGATCGCCGGAAACGCCCTGCCCTACATGAACGAGACGACCTGGCGGCTGCTGACG
This sequence comes from Nocardia jiangxiensis NBRC 101359, assembly GCF_000308615.1. Lineage (GTDB taxonomy): Bacteria > Actinomycetota > Actinomycetes > Mycobacteriales > Mycobacteriaceae > Nocardia > Nocardia jiangxiensis. The sequence goes on along the minus strand of NZ_BAGB01000061.1, from coordinate 172,153 downwards.
GATCCGGCGATCATCGCGGTGGATCAGGATCTGCTCGCCGCACCGGTCACCGTGGTGCCCGGGACCGACGAAAAGGTCTGGCGCAGAACGTTGTCGGACGGTTCGGTGGCCGTGGCGCTGTGGAACAACGACGATTCGACCGCCACCATCTCCATCCCGCTCGCGCGTCTGGATCTGCCTGCGGCGGAAGGTTTCACGGCCCGCAACCTGTGGTCGGGTGCACACGCGACCGTGCGCACCGCGGTCGGCGCTCAGGTGGCCGCACACGACACCGTGCTGCTGCGGATCAGCCCGACGCCGGTGACATGACCGATCACCGGCGTCGGGTCCGGCTCACCTGCTGAGTGTCGATGCGGCAGCGGCCGATCGATTCCCGAGTCGGGAGGCTCGAGCTCGACTACCGGTGGCAGGCGTGCCGGTAGTCGATCACCGGCTGACGCGCGCCGCGCAGGCCCGCGATCAGATCCGGATGGGCCTGGCGGTAGGACTGGCGTTCGGCCTTGCGCTGATCCTTCGGCAGGGTCCTGATGTGGGCGAGTTCGGCGGAGAGGTCGGGGTGGGCGGCCAGATACGCGGCGACCTTCGGTGCGGCGGCGGCATGGGCCGCGGCGCGGTTCTGCACGGTGCACTGTGCGGGATCCGCGGAGGCGGTCGCGGGCAGGGCGATCGCGAGGGTGGCCAGACCCGCGGTGGCGGTGAGCAGGGTGGCGGCGATGCGTTTCACAGGGAAACTCCGTTCGGTCGATTCGTGCTGTCGAACCGAATTTGCCCGGCGTAGCTGAGGACGCGCTGAAATCCGGGGTTCGACCCGCGTACCTTCAGCCGATCTTCAGGGTCAGCACGAATCGTGCCCCGCGACCGTCCTCGGGTTCGGTGCAGTTCAGATCGCCGCCGTGGACTCGGGCGATGCCGCGGGCGATGGGCAGGCCCAGGCCCGAACCACCCGAACGGGTTTCGCGGGCCTGATTCAGGCGCACCAGCCGGTCGAAGATGCGTTCACGGTCGTCCGGAGCGATGCCGGGGCCGGTGTCGGCGATCGTGATCCGGGCCATGTCGTCGCTGGCCTCGACGTGCACGGTGACCACCCCGCCCGCGGGCATGGCCTGACACGCGTTGCTCAGGATGTTCACCAGGATCTGCCCGATGCGTTCCGGATCGGCGATCGTGCGCACGGCCTGGCCGTCGAGCCGGAATTCCACCTCGGGGTGCAGCGTCCGGACGCGATCGAGCTGAATTCCGGTGAGCTCGTACAGCTCCACCGGTTCGGTGTGCAGTTGCAGGCCCGCATCGATCCGGGCCATGTCGAGCAGATCGTCGACCAGCCGCCCGGCCCGCTGCGCCTCGCGGGCCAGCAGCAGATACATGCGTTGACGTTCCTCGGGATCAGCATCGGCCGGTTGGTGCAGGACGGCCTCGGCGATGGCGCGGATGCCCGCGACGGGGGTGCGCAATTCGTGCGCGGCATCGCCGACGAAGGCACGCAACTGCTGTTCGGAGCCGCGGGCCCGGGATTCGGCGCCCTCGAGGGCGTCCAGCATTTCATCGAAAGCGCTTGCGGTGCGGCCGAGTTCGGTATCGGTGCGATCCGGGGACAGCCGGCTGCCACGGTGACCGCGGGCGATGTCGCGGGCCAGGCGCGTCATCGAATCCAGGGGCGCGAGGGCGCGGCGCACCCCGAACCAGAGTCCGCCCGCGATCAGCAGCAGCGCCGCGGCGATCGCGGCGACCAACACCCAGACCAGCCGGGAGCCGATCCGGGCCAGCAGCGGCTCGTCGATCTGCACGGTGAGCCGCGAATGATCGAGCTGACCCGGTCCGGTCAGGATCACCCGTCGCGTCTTGGCGACGTTCTCGGCCTCGCGACGCGGAGTGAGGCTGCCGTAGGTGTGGCCGTCCGCGAGCACCAGGCTGGCCCGCACCGAGCGATTGTCGACCCGGGCGATCAGCACCCGGGGCGGGGTCTTCTGCATGGCGAGCTGACGGGCCAGCTGCACCCGGTCCGTCAGGGTGGTGTCCTCGCTGCGGGAGACCACGACCGCGAACAGGCCGTGCACCACGACCGCCACGATCACCAGTGCGATCCCGGAAACGATTGCGGCGGTGAGGGTTACCCGGCGACGCAGCGATACGGTCCTCATGACGCCCTCGCCGCGGCACTCGGTCGGCGCGTGCTCATCGGTCCCCGGCTCGCAGGGCGTAACCCATACCGCGCACCGTGTGCAGCAGTCGCGGCCCGTGCTCCTCGAGTTTGCGCCGGACCGCGCTGACGTACACCTCCACCAGATTCGGGTCGTAGTCCTCGTAACCCCATACGGCGGTGAGGATCTGGGTCTTGGTGACCACCTGGTCGCGATGTGCGGCCAGATAGGTCAGGAGTTTGAACTCGGTGGCGGTCAGGGTGACGGTCTCGTTGCCGCGCAACACGATTCCCGATTCGACGTCCACCACCAGATCCGCGATCGTGATCTTGTTCTGCAACTTGCCCATTCGCCGCAGCAGCGCCTCCACCCGGGCCACCAGTTCGGTCAGATCGAACGGTTTGACCACGTAGTCGTCCGATCCGGCGCGCAGTCCGCGCACCCGATCCTGCACGCCGTCCCGCGCGGTGAGCATCACCACGCCCGCCGCGCAGTGCGCGCGCACCGATTCCAGCAGGGCGAAGCCGTCGCGTCCGGGCAGCATGACGTCCAGGACCACCACGTCGGGGCGGAACTGCGCCAGATCCCGTTCCAGCTCGCCGCCGTCCGGGCGCGCGAGGATCTCGTGACCGGCCGCGCGCAGCCCGGACGCGACCGCCGCCCGAATGGCTTCGGCATCTTCGATGACCAGGATTCGCCCGTTCTGCACACCCGACATTGTGGCCGTTGCGGGCTGAGGATTGGCTGAAGGTCGGCGGTGCGGGTCCTGCGGAAGGGCTGTGCACCGCCGATACTCGGAATATGGCCAGCCAATCAGCACAGTGGATGCGCAGCGCTCGGGTGCTGCGCCGGTCCGGATTCGGTGCGGCGGGCCCGGAGATCGACGCGGTGAGCGATCCGGCGGCGTATCTGCGCGCGGCGCTGGCGGCCGATCCGGAGGCCGATCCGGGGGCGCGCGCCACGCCGATGCCACAGTTCTCCTTCGTCGCGGCGCCCGATCGCAAGGCCACCGCCGACCAGCGCCACCGCTACAACACCGAGATCACCGCACAGCTGAACGAGCTCACCGTGTGGTGGTTGCGGCGGATGGCCGCCGTGCAGGTGCCCGTGCGGGAGAAGCTGACCCTGTTGTGGCACAACCACTTCGCCACCTCCGCGGTGAAGGTGCGCAGCGCGGCGGAGATGGCCGGGCAGAATCGGACGTTGCGCGCCATGGGCGTCGGGGATTTCTCGACCCTGGCCTACGCGATGCTCACCGATCCGGCGATGCTGCGCTGGCTCGACGGCCAGACCAATACCGCCAAGGCCCCCAACGAGAATCTGTCCCGCGAATTCATGGAGCTGTTCGCACTCGGGCACGGCAACGGCTACACCGAAACCGATGTGCGCCAAGGGGCTCGGGCGTTGACGGGGTGGACGATCAAGAACGGCGCGGCGGCATTCGATCCGAAACGCCATGACGCGGGGACGAAAACCCTTCTCGGCGTGACGGGTCCGCTGGGTGTGCGGGAATTCTGCGATGCGGTGCTCTCGCGCCCGGAGTCGGCGCGGTATGTGGCCGGGCGGATGTGGCAGCAACTGGCCTCGGACGATCCGCCCTCGCAGGCCGCGCTGGAGCGCATCACCACCGCGTACGGGCCCGGTCGTGACCTGGGGGCGATGATCACCGCGATCCTCACCGATCCCGAGTTCGTCGGCGCCCGTGACACCGTCGCGCACGCGCCGGTGGAGTGGCTGATCGGCGCGGTGCGGGCGTTGCGGGTGCCGCTGAGCAGCGATACCGAGGCGCATCGGGTGATGGGGGTGCTGCGCACGCTGGGGCAGTTGCCGTTCTATCCGCCGAATGTGGGTGGCTGGTCCAGCGGGCAGGCGTGGATGTCCACCGCGGCAGCCCAGATTCGGCTGACCGCGATCACCGCACTGCTCAAAGGCGCTGACCTGTCGCCGATTTCGTCGGCGAGTAGCAACGATCGGGTGGATGCCGCCGGACATCTGCTGGGTGTGGGCGCGTGGTCCGACCGCAGTGCGAAGGTGCTGCGCACCGCGGTCGGCAATCCGGCGCGGCTGGCCGCGATCGCCGTGAACACTCCCGAATACCTGACGAGCTGAGAGACGGAAACGCCATGCCATCTGTGAGTCGCAGACAATTCCTCGTCGGTTCCGGCGTGTTGGGTGCGCTCGGGGTGCTCGGGGCTTCGGCGATCACCTGGGACGAGTTGCACCATGCGGCGAGCACCACCCCGCTGCCCGCCGGATCGGGAATTCTGGTGGTACTCACCATGTACGGCGGCAACGACGGTATCAACACCGTGATTCCCTACGCGGACAACGCATATCACGACGCACGTCCCGAATTGTCCTATCGCCCGGAGGAGGTGCTGCATCTGGACGGGCAGCTCGGGCTCAACCCGGCCATGAAGGGTCTGGCGCAGCTGTGGGGGCAGCACGATCTGGCGATCGTGCGCGGCGTCGGATATCCGAAGCCGGACCACAGTCATTTCCGGTCCATGGACATCTGGCAGACCGCGGTGCCCGATGAGCCGTCGCCGACCGGGTGGGTCGGCCGCTGGCTGGACGCGACCGGCGACGATCCGCTGCGCGCGGTCAATATCGGCTCGGTCCTGCCGACGTTGGCGATCGGCGCGAAGCACACTGCCTCGGCGCTGGATCCGTCCTCGGCTCCGCTGTCGGCGCAGCTGAAGGCCGAACTCGCCGGGCTGGCCGCAGCCGATCCGCACGACAGTGCCGCACAGGGATTCGTGTGCAGCGGATACCACTCGGAACAGACCGTCTCACAAGCCTTCTCGTCGATCGAGACGGGCAAGAAGACGAAAGCCAAGTCCGAGTCCGGCGGCAATCCCCTCGCGACGCAACTGGATCTGGTGTCGCAGTGCATCAAAGCCGGTGTGCCCACCCGCGTCTACTCGGTCAGTCTGGGCGGGTTCGACACCCACGCCGACGAACGCCACACCCAGGAACAACTGCTCGGCCGGATGGACCAGGCGGTGTCCGCATTCCTGCGCGGTATGGCCGGACATCCGCGCGGGCGCGACGTCGTCCTGTTGGCGTACAGCGAATTCGGCCGCCGCGTGACCGCCAACGCCTCCCAGGGCACCGACCACGGCACCGCGGGCCCGGTCTTCATCGCGGGCTCCCAGGTCGTCGGCGGTTTCCACGGCGAAGAACCCAGCCTCACCGACCTCGACGACGGTGACCTCAAATCCACCGTCGACTTCCGCGACGTCTACCACGAACTCCTGCACCGAGTAGTGGCCACCGACCCCGCCCCCGTCCTCGGGCCGGGCCGTCGCGACCTCGGCCTGATCACCTGAGATCCCACGGACCTTGCCCCGGAGGTGGACTTCCCGACCGCCGATCTCCACCCCGGGTCCACCCGCGGGTGGTGGGGTGACGGGCCTGTCTGATCGACGCTGGAAGCATGAGCTTGCAGAATGCGGTACTCGACGGTGTCCTGGTCGTCCTGGTGCTGGGGTGGATCATCTATCGGCAGACACGGTGGCAGGTAGTGGATCTCACGCGGGTGTGGCGCGGGCCGATCATTCTGGCGGTGGTCGGGGTGCTGGTGTCGCGGTCGGCGGTGGCCGGGGCCTCGATCGGGGGGTTGGCGGTGGCGCTGCTGGCGCTCGAGGCGGTGCTGAGTGTGGGGATCGGTCTCGGGATGGGGATGTTGTCGCAGATGCGGCGGGTGGACGGGGAGTTGCAGGCGCGGACGGGACTGGCCGGGTCGCTGCTGTGGTTCGTCATGCTGGCGGTGCGCCTGGGCGTGGACGTGTGGGCCTCGGCCAGCGGGGCGAAGATCGTGACCTCCGCCGGGATCATCCTGCTGATGCTGGCGCTGAACCGGGCCGGGCGCACGGTGATGTTGCTGCGCCGGACCCGGCAGCCGTACCAGGTTGCGGCACACTGAACGCGATGATCGCCGCTACCGTGCCGACGAGCCTGTCCAGGCTGCTTCGCCTGGTCGGGCTCGTCGCCGTGCTCTTCTCCTCGCTGCACGCGCACCTGTGGTCACATCCGTGGATCGCCGCGGGCGCGGTGCTGTCCTGGCTCGGCTGGGCGGCGTGGATCGCCGAACCCCCGGGATCGGTGTGGCCGGGGTGGATCTGCTTGTGCGCCATGGCGATCGGCGGCGGGCTGACCGCCGCGTGGGTGGCGGGATCGGCGATCACCGCACTGGCGACGGTCTTCGCGGCGTTGTCGCTGGCGACCGCGCCGGTGACGATCGGACTCGCCGTCGCGGCCCTGTCCGCGGTGTGTACCTGCGTGTCGGTACTCGGCGTCGCCGGCCATCCGCGCGATCTGCTCGGGCTCCTGGTGGGGGTGCTGGTATTCGGGCTGATGGGCTGGAGCCGTCGCCAGTCGCGCCGGGCGGCGGAACAGAATCGGTTGCTGGTCGAGCAGAACCGGATCATCCGCGCCGAGCGGGACCGGGCCGCCGCGCTGGCCGAACGCGGCCGGCTGGCCCGCGACATCCACGACGTGCTGGCGCACACCCTGGGCGGACTGGTGCGTCAGCTCGACGCCGCGGACGCGCTGCTCGAGGCGGGCGAGGTGGATCGCGCGTCCGAGCGGGTCAAAGCTTCGCACGAGTTGGCCCGGTCCGGATTCGAGGACGCGCGGCGAGTGGTGAACGCGATGCGCGCGGACGGTTTCGACCTGGGTGCGGAGTTGCGCCGTCTCGCCGGCGACGAGTGCGCCTCGGGCGGCCGGGTGGAATTGCTCCTCGACGCCGATCTGCGCCGGTTGGACGAGCAGACCGCCGTCGCGGTCGGCCGCGCGGTACAGGAGGCGTTCACCAACGCGCGCAAACACGCTCCCGGACAACCGATTACGCTCACCATCCAGGACCGGGACCAGGGTCTGGACGTGGTGGTCGGCAATCCGCTCACCGCTCGGCTCGGTGCGCTGCGGGATTCCGGCGCGGGCGCGGGCCTGCTCGGCATGACCGAACGGATCGCGGCCGTGGGCGGCACGGTGCGCGCGGGAAGGGAGGAACAACAGTGGATGGTTCGCATTCTGGTGCCGCGCAGATGATCTCGGTCGTGGTGGCCGATGATCAGACCACGGTGCGCGACGGCCTGAGCACCGTACTGTCGCTGCTGCCCGACGTCGAGGTGGTCGGCGAGGCGCGCGATGGCGCGGAGGCGGTCGAACTGGTCCGCACACTGTCTCCGCAGGTTGTGCTGATGGATCTGCGCATGCCCGGTGTCGACGGCGTGGCCGCGACCACCGCGATCACCGCAGCCCATCCCGGAACCGCGGTCCTGGTCCTGACCACCTACGCCGACGACGCTTCCATCGCCGGGGCCCTGCGTGCGGGCGCGCGCGGCTACCTGACCAAGGACGCCGGACGCGCCGAGATCGCCGCGGCCGTGCGCTCGGTCGCCAGCGGGCACACCACCCTCGCCGCCGACGTCGGCGCGCGCCTGGTCTCGGCACTGGGCGCGGCCACCCAGCCCGCGCGGGCGGATCTCACCGACCGCGAGCTGGACGTGCTGCGCCTGATGGCTCAGGGGCGCAACAACGCCGAGATCGCCGCGGAGCTGTACATCGGCCTGAGCACCGTCAAGAGCCATATCAATTCGCTGTTCGCCAAGCTCGACGTCCGCGACCGAGGACAGGCCATCGCCTACGCGCATCGCACCGGACTCGCTCGCTGACATGTCATGATGGGCGCCATGGCGGATCAGAAAATCACCACGCAGCTGATGTTCGAGGGTGCCGCCGAGGCAGCCATGACCTTCTACACGAGTCTTTTCGAAGACGGTGCGGTGCTGGAGATCGAGCGGTTCGCCGCCGGTGAACCCGGACCGGAGGGCACCGTCAAACGTGCGGTGTTCGCGCTGGCCGGTCAGCAGTTCAGCTGCATCGACAGCTTCGTGCATCACGAGTTCGGTTTCACCCCGTCGATGTCGCTGTTCGTCGAATGTTCCTCCGATGCGGAACTCGAGCGGCTCTACGCGGCGCTGTCCGAGGGCGGCGGGGAGCTGATGCCGTTGGGCGAGTACGGATTCAGCAGGCGCTTCGGCTGGGTGAACGACCGGTTCGGCGTCTCCTGGCAGTTGAATCTCCGGTAACGCACGGCTTTTCGAGCCAACCTGGGCTCACCGGGCGTCGGGAATCGTTGCGCTGCGGCGCAATCGGCCCGTGCCCGGTGCGCTGGCCCATACCGCCAGGGCGAGCAGTGCGTCCAGCGCCAGTGCCAGCACGGCCACCAACAGCGCCCCGACCAGCACCCGGTCGTACTTGTACAGGCTGATGCCGTCGAAGATGTATCGGCCCAGTCCGCCCAGGTTGACATAGGCGGCGATGGTCGCGGTGGCCACCACCTGCAGTGTGGCCGAACGCAATCCGGTGAGGATCACCGGCATCGCATTCGGCGTCTCCACGCGCAGCAGTATCTGACGTTCGGTCATCCCCATCGCGCGCGAGGCGTCCACCACGGTCGGATCGACATTCGCGATACCCGCGTAGGTGCCCGCGAGCAGGGGCGGGATGCCGACGGTGAGCAGTGCCAGCAGTGGCGGCAGCAATCCCAGTCCCAGGCCCAGCACCACGATGGTCAGCACGCCGAGCGTCGGCAGCGCGCGCATCGCGTTGGCGAAGCCGACGACCATGCCGCCGCCGCGTCGGGTGTGTCCGATCAGCAGTCCGATCGGTACCGCGATGACCGCGGAGATCGCGATCGCCAGGAAGCTGTACCACAGGTGTTGCAGCAGCCGATTGCCGATTCCGGCCGGGCCGCCCCAGTTCGCCGCGGTGCTGAAGTAGTGCCAGGCGTCGATGAAAAGGTTCATGCGCCAACCCCTTTCGCCGACCGCAGCCGTTGCGTGAGGCTCGGCCCGCTCGCTCGCAGCCACGGCGTGGCCCAGCGTCCGAGGGCGAACAGCACCCGGTCGACCACCAGGGCCAGGATCAGCACCACGATGATTCCGGCGATGATCTCGTCGGGATAGTCGCGCTGGTATCCCTGGGTGAACAGTTTGCCCAGCCCGCCCACCCCGATCAGTGCGCCGACGGTCACCATGGAGATGTTGGTGACCGCCACCACCCGCAGATTCGCCACGAAAACCGGTATGGCCAAGGGGAATTCGACCGTCAGAGTGCGGCGCAGCCGGGTGTGGCCGATGGCGTCGGAGGCGTCGAGCACCTCGGCGGGCACCGAATCCAGCGCCGCGGGGACCGCGATGATCAGCAGCGCCACCGAATAGATGCTCAGCGCGATGACCACGTTCAGCGGATCGATGGTCGCGATGCCCGCCAGCGGCGGAATGATCACCAGCAGTGCCAGCGACGGAATCGTGAAGGCCAGGCTCGCCACGGTGATCGTGATCCGGCGCAACCACGGCACCCGCCGCACCGCCGCACCCGCGGGAATCGCGATCACCAGTCCGACCAGCAGCGGAACCAGCGCCAGATACAGGTGTGTGCGGGCGAATCCGGCGATCTCGGCGAAGTTGTCGATCAGATATCTCATCGGGGCGTATCCGGTCTCACTGCGCCTGCTCCTGTGCGAAGAAGTGGCGATTGCGTGCGGCGTCCTCGTCCGACCGTTGCGCGGCCAGTCGATCGATGACCTCGGTGGCCAGCAGGCCGCCGGTCACCGCGCCCGAATCATCCACGGCCACACCGATCCCCGAGGGCGAGGAGATCGCGGCATCCAAAGCCTGGCGCAGATCGCCGCCGGGGGAGAACAGCGAACCGCCCGCGGACATGCTCTCGGCCAGTGCGTCTCCCGCCCGCACGCGCTCGACGCCGGTGACGTCGACCCAGCCGACCGGGCGACGCGAATCGTCCACGACCAGCACCCATTCCCCGGCATCGAGCCGCAGTTCGGGAACCTCCGATCCGGTCACGGTCCGGATCTCGTGCAGCACGACGTCGTCGGCGGTGCGGAAGGACAGGCCGCGATAGCCGCGGTCCCGCCCGGCGAAATCGGCCACGAAATCGGTCGCGGGCTGGGCCAGCACCCGCTGGGGCGAATCGTATTGCTGCAGAACGCCACCGCGGCCGAAGACCGCGATGCGATCGCCGAGTTTGATCGCCTCGTCGATATCGTGCGTGACGAAGACGATCGTCTTGTGCAGATCCGCTTGCAGCCGTTGCATTTCGGCCTGCAACTCCTCGCGCACCACCGGATCCACCGCGCTGAACGGCTCGTCCATCAGCAGGATCGGCGGATCGGCCGCCAGCGCCCGCGCCACACCCACCCGCTGCTGCTGTCCGCCGGACAGCTGTGCCGGATATCGGCTCGCCAGAGCACGATCCAGCCCGACGCGATCGAGCACCTCGAGGGCGGCCCCGCGCGCGGCCCGCCGGGACTGCCCGCACAGCACCGGGACCGTGGCCACGTTGTCCAGCACCGTGCGATGCGGCAGCAGCCCGGCGTGCTGGATGACGTAGCCGATACCCAGTCGCAGCTGCACCGGGTCGACCGTCGAAATATCCTGGCCCGCCACGGTTATCGTGCCCGCGGTCGGCACGATCATCCGATTGATCATCCGCATGGACGTGGTCTTGCCGCAGCCCGACGGGCCCACGAATACGGTGAACGACCCGGATTCGATCCGCAGATCCAGATCGGCGACCGCGGTCGTACCACCGGGGTAGGTCTTGCTCACACCACTGAATTCGATCTCACTCACGACCGTACCCCGCCGACATCCGGTTCCCTCCACCGATATTCGCGCTCACCGGCAAATCTATCCGATCGGCTTGTCGAGTCCCTGCGCGGTGACCCACGACTTCGCGGCGGCCGCGGGCTCGGTCTTGGTGGCCCCGGACACCTGCTCGTTGAGTGCGATCAGCTGATCGGTGGTCAATTTCGAGGAGATCGCGTCGAGCACCTTCAGCGCCTTGTCGGACTTCTTCTTCGCGTTCAGCACCGGCACGACGTTCTGCGCCGCGAAATTGTGCTGCGGATCGGCGAGCACCACCAGGTTGTTCTCCTTGATGGCGGGGGAGGTGGTGAAGATGTCGGCCGCGGTGACCTGGCCGGTCGTCAGCGCGCGCACCGTCGCGGGTCCGCCCTCGTCACTGATCGGGACGTACCTGTTCGACGGAATATCCAGGTTGTAGTGCTTCTTCAGGCCCGGCAGGCCGTCGGGGCGCTCGGCGAATTCCGGCGACCCGCCGAAGCTCACCTCGGACGAGTGCGCGGCCAGGTCCGCGATCGAATGCAGATTCCACTTCTGCACGGTTTCCTGGGTGAGCACCACCGCATCGGAATCCTCACCCGATGCGGGCGTGCCGGCGACCAGATCATTGCCCAGCGCCTTGCTCAGCGCCTGGTTCACCGCGTCCGCATCGGTCGCGGTCGTCGACTTGTCCAGGTACTGCAGCAGATTGCCGGTGTAATCGGGAATCAGGCCGATCGAACATTCCCGCAGCGCCGGGATGTACGCCTCGCGACTGCCGATATCGAGTTTGGTGTCGACGGTGAAACCGTTGGCGCGCAACGTCTCGGCGTACACATCGGCCACGGTCTCGGATTCGGGGAAATTGGCCGAGCCGACGGTTAGTTTGTTGACATCGCCATCGCATTTACCCGATCCCGAGGCCAGCGGATCGGAACTGCCGCCACAGGCGGACAGGGCCATCGCCGCGGCCAGCGCGACGGCCGTGGCGACGAACCGGACGGCGGTGAATGCGGGGCGAAGTCCGCGCCGACGCGCGGAGAGAGAGATCGTGGATTTCACTGCAGTCCTTCCGAGGGCCCGGCGCTGCCGGGTGAGGTGCGGCGCGGCCCGGCTACCATTCGTCGTCGGGACGGCCGCGGTCTGGCTGTCCATCCTTGCAGCCGGGTGTCGTTCTGACTATCTAACGGGAGTAGGTGTCGCCGGATGGAATTGGCAGCGTCGCTGCGAACGGCGGCTCGCGCGGTACTCGCCGTGACGGCGTTGACGCTGGTCGTCTCGTGTTCGCACAGCGAATCCGGCGGGACGATCACGGTGGGCGCGGGCAGTTCGGCGCAGTCGGATCTGATCGCCGAGATCTATGCCGGAGCGCTGGCCCGCACCGGCGCGCACACGGTGGTGAGCGCGCGGCTGGGCGGGCGTCCAGACCTGCTGGCCGCGCTGGACGCGGATCGGGTGACGCTGGTCGGCGACGACAGCGGCGATCTGCTGACCGCGCTGGATCCACGCTCGACCGCGCGTATCCCCGATCCGGAGTCGGCCGCGGCCCAGGCGAGCGAGGCGACCGGAACGACCGTCGCGCAGGCCGAACCCGGTTCCTCGGTCTCGGATGCGCTGAGCCGGGCGCTGCCCGAGGGACTGGCGATCTCCGACATCGCCGACGGGACCGATCTGCGCCCGGACTTCGTCCTGTCCGCCGCGCAGGCCGCCCGCCTGCCGCATTCGCTGAAGGATCTGGCCGCGCACTGCGGTGAGCTGACGGTGGGCATCGCCACGGGCAGCGAGCTGGATCCGCTGCGCCCCGGGCCGAACCCGCAGCGCGACGTGCTGACCCCGCTGCGACAGGTGTACGGCTGCGATATCACCCATTACACGATCTACCACAGCGATACCGCACTGCGGGACGCGTTGCGGGGCGGGCGGATTCAGGCCGGAGTGCTGACCGCCCCGGCGACGCTGCTGCCCGGCGGCCCGGGTGACCTGGTCGTGGCCGCCGATCCGGACTACGCGTTCCGTGCGCAGAACATCGTCCCGCTGTTCCGGCAGGGCTCGCTGACCGGTACCCAGATCAAGAAGCTGAACTACGTTGCGGGCGAACTCACCACCGCCGACCTGACCACGTTGACCCGTCGTCTGCGCGACGAGCACGCCTCGGCCGCGGATCTGGCGCGCGGCTGGCTGGACGAGCACGACCTCTAGGACGATCCGGGCACATCGGCCGGTTCCGGCGAGTAATCTCAGGTGGGTTGATCAAGCAGCCACCCGAGGGAGGCGCGAGCATGTTCAATCGAACGATCCCGGCCCGCACACTCACCGTCTGCACGCTGGCCGCACTGCTGAGCACCACCGCCGCATGCGGCGGGTCGGATGACAAATCCAGCGGTACGCCGTCCAGCGCTCACCCGGCCAGCGTGACCGAGGCCGTGACGACGACCTACAAGCGCTTCTTCGACGGATCCACCACGGCCGATCAGAAGATCGCGCTGCTGGAGAACGGCCAGGCGTTCGCGGACACCATCAAGGCCCAGGCCGACTCCTCGATGGCCAAGAGCACCACCGCGACGGTGTCCAATGTGGCCAGTTCGGCCACCGATCACGCCGATGTCACCTTCACCATCCTGCTCAACGGCAAACCGGCGCTGGCCGGGCAGTCCGGTACCGCGGTCCGGACCGACGGCACCTGGAAGGTCACCGCGGCGACGTTCTGCGCCCTGCTGACCCTCGAGGGCAACCCGCCGCCGGTGTGCGCCGCGATGACCCCTGCGCCCGCGCCGACGCCCTGAGCCGGACATGGCCTCCTCGGACGCACCGAAATCGTTGTGGCGCACCGTGATATCGCGGGATCCGACCCGCGGCGGCGCCGAGCGGCCGCGGCTCGCGCTGACCGTCGTGACCGCGGTGCTGTTCGTGACGTTCCTGGACACCACGATCGTCAGCGTCACCCTGGGCAACATCCAGTCCGATGTGCACGCCGGAGTGGTGTCGCTGCAATGGGTGGTCAACGCCTACACGCTGGTCTTCGCCAGCCTCATGCTGACCGCGGGATCGCTGGGCGACCGGTGGGGCCGCAAACGGGTGATGATCGCCGGACTGGTGATCTTCTGTGCGGGATCGGTGCTTTCGGCGCTGGCCGGGTCGGTGGCGGTGCTGATCGCCGGGCGCGGGGTGATGGGGCTGGGCGCGGCCGCCTCGGAACCCGGGACGTTGTCGCTGATCCGGCACATCTATCCGGATCGGAGCGCACGGGCCAAGGCACTGGGTGCGTGGGCGGCGGTATCGGGGTTGGCGCTGGCCGCCGGACCCGTGGTCGGGGGTCTGCTGGTCGGCGCGTTCGGCTGGCGGTCGGTGTTCTGGTTCAACCTGATCGTCGGCGTGCTGGTGCTGGTCGCCGCATTGCGCTACGTTCCCGAGAGCGCCGATCCGCAGCCGGGACCGGTCGATGTGCCCGGATTCGTCCTGGGCGCAACGTTTCTCGCGTGCGTGATCTATGCGGGCATCTCCGGTGAACAGGTCGGTTACAGCGCCGCCTCGGTGATCGCGCTGTTCGTGGTGGGCGGTATCGCCGGAGTGGGATTTCTGGTGGTGGAGACCAAGGCTCGCAATCCGATGTTCGACTTCGCCTATCTGCGCAGCCCTCTGGTGCGCAGCGCGCTGATCGTCGCGTTCGCGGTGTATTTCGGCATCTTCTCGATCTTCTTCTTCACCGCGCTGTATCTGCAGGAGGTGGTGAGCTATTCGGGCTGGCGGATCGCGGCCGTCTTCGCGCCGATGGCGGTGGCCATCATCCTGGGTTCGCTGATCTCCGGATTCTGGGTGGCCTCGCGCGGCTCGCGCACGCCGATGATCGCCGGATGCGTACTCGGCGGTGCGGGAATTCTGCTGACCCGCCAATTCCTCGGGGTCACCGTGCATTTCACGCCGTTGGCGCTGTCGCTGATGCTCGCCGGGATCGGTTTCGGCATCGCGGTGGTGCCGCTGACGTCGGCGGTGCTGTCCGGTGTTCCCGCCGAACATTCGGGTATGGCGGCTGCGGCCACCAACACCATGCGCCAGGTCGGCGCTGTCGTCGGCGTCGCGGCCCTGGGCTCGCTGGTCAACTCGTTCCTCAACTCCGACCTGACCTCGCGGCTGAATCAGTTGCAGATCCCGGCCAACTTCCAGGCCATCGTGATCGATGCGATCGAGACCGGCAACGTCCCCGCGGGCGGTGATCAGGCCGCCTCGGCGGCCTATGGGCCCATCGTCGACAAGGTCATCACCGCCACCTATGCGGCGTTCCATCGCGGACTGGATGTGGCGCTGCTGGTTTCGGCCGTCATGATTCTGCTCGCGGCGGTGCTGACCGCGATCTCGCTGCCTCGATTCGATCGCGCGGGGTACGAGTACGACACCTGACCGGCCGGGCTGCCGTTCGACGAGGCGAAAGGCTCGGATCAGTTGCGCAGCAGAGCGATCAGCGTCGGATCGGCGGCGAGTCCGGGCAGCGACTCGACGAGCATGTCGATCAACTGCTCGCGGGTGATGGTCTCCGCGGTGAGCCAGCTCAGCGTGACCTCCTCGACGAAGGCGATCCAGCCGCGCACGGCCAGCTCCAGCCGGGGACGGTCCGGATGGTCCGGAGGCAGCGGGATCTCGGCCATGATGCGGTCGGCCTGCGCGCCGCGGGTCGCATCGACCAGGGCCATGAGTTCGGTCCCGGCGGGACGACGCAGCAGGGCCAGATACGAGGTGCGGTTCTCGCTGACGTAGTCCACGTAGCGGCGCACCGCATCGCGCAACATATCGCCCAGCTCGAGGCTGCGGTCGGGTTCGGTGCGGGTGAGCAGTTCGGCATTCGCGTTGGCCACGATCGCCAGCTGGAATTCCTGCTTGGAGGAGAAGTAGTGGAACAGCAGGCCGCGGGAGATTCCGGCCTGTTCGGCGACATCGCCGATCGAAATATCCTCCAGTGCGCGGTCGCGCAGCATCCGGGTGCCCAGGGTGATCAGCTGCCGACGGCGTTCGTCGGGGCTCAGGCGCACCCGCTTCCCGTTCTTGGCGGCAGTTTTTCCGTTCACGGGGACCATCCTACTGAACGCGAGTCAATACTGTTGACTCCGGCTCAATAAGCGCTTAGGCTCGGATACATGAGTCGCAAGGTTACAGACAGTGGTGTCGGTGATCAGGGGGAACCGGCCCGCCACGTCCACGTCCTGATCGTCGGCAGTGGCTTTTCCGGACTGGGCATGGCCATCCGGCTCAGCCAGCAGGGGGTGCAGGACTATCTGGTGCTCGAGCGCGGCGGCGACGTCGGCGGCACCTGGCGGGACAACACCTATCCCGGTGCGGCCTGCGATGTGCCCTCGCACCTGTACTCGTACTCCTTCGCGCTCAACCCGGATTGGTCGCGGTCGTTCTCCAGGCAGCCCGAGATCCAGAGTTACATCCAGGGCGTGGCACAGCGGTACGGCGTGCGCGACAAGCACCTGTTCGACTGCGAGATGACCGGCGCGAGCTGGAACGAGGAGCAGGCCCGCTGGGAGGTGCACACCAGCAAGGGTGAGTTCACCGCCGACATCCTGATCTCCGCGGTCGGCGCGCTGTGCGAGCCGAATCTGCCGGATATCAAGGGCATCAACACCTTCGAGGGGCAGATCTTCCACTCCGCGCGCTGGGATCACGATGCGGATCTGGCGGGTAAGCGCGTCGCGGTGATCGGCACGGGCGCCTCGGCGATCCAGATCGTGCCCTCGATCGCGCCGAAGGTCGCGCACCTGGATCTGTACCAGCGCACCGCGCCGTGGCTGCTGCCGCGGATGGACCGGCCGTACACGCTGCCCGAGCGGCTGGCCTTCAAATACGTTCCGGGCGTACAGAAGTTGTCCCGCGCGGCCATCTACGCCGCCCGCGAGACCCAGGTCGTCGGCCTGGCCAAATTCCCGCCCGCGATGCTGGCGCTGGAGACCATCGCCCGCGCCAAGCTGCGCTACGAGGTGCGCGATCGCGCACTGCGCGAGAAGGTCACCCCGAACTTCCGCATCGGCTGCAAGCGCATGCTGATCTCCAACGAGTACTACCCGGCGCTGGGCCGCGACAACGTCGACGTGGTCACCGACGGCATCGCCGAGATCCGCCCCGGATCGGTGGTCACCAAGGACGGCGCCGAGCGCGAGGTCGACGCCATCATCGTGGCCACCGGCTTCCACGTCACCGATTCGCCTGTGTACGAGACGATTTCGGGTCGCGACGGACGCACCCTGACCGAGGTCTTCGACGAGGGCGGTCAGCAGGCGTACAAGGGTTCGGCGATCGCCAACTTCCCCAACATGTTCTTCCTGCTCGGCCCGAACGTCGGCCTGGGGCACACCTCGATGGTGTACATGATCGAATCGCAGATCAACTACGTCGCCGACGCGGTCGCCACCTTCGATCGGATGGATCTGCGCACCGTCGAGGTGCACAAGGACACGCAGGACACGTTCAACAGCGCACTGCAGGACAAGCTGGTCGGCAGTGTGTGGAGCACCGGCGGCTGCGCGAGCTGGTATCTGGACAAGCACGGCAACAACACCACGCTGTGGCCCGATTTCACGTTCCGATTCCGTAGGTTGCTGGAAACCTTCGATGTCGCGGCCTATCGGACCAGCACCGCGGCGAACTCCGAAACATCCGGGGCCCAGGGGCGGCCCGAAGCGAAAGTGGTAGCAGGACAGTGAGCAACGACGCGTACTTCACCGGCAAGGTCTGTGTGATCACCGGCGCCGGATCGGGCATCGGGCGCGCGCTGGCGGAGAATCTGGCCCGCCGCGGCGCGAAACTCGCTCTCTCCGACATCGATACCGAGGGGCTGGCCGAAACCGTCCGACGCTGTGAGGCACTGGGCGCGCAGGTTCGATCCGATCGGCTCAACGTCGCCGAGCGCGAGGCCGTACTGTTCTACGCCGACGAGGTGAAGAAGCACTACGGCGTCGTCCACCAGATCTACAACAACGCCGGCATCGCCTTCCACGGCGAGGTGATCGACTCGCAGTTCAAGGACATCGAGCGGATCATGGACGTCGACTTCTGGGGAGTCGTCAACGGCACCAAGGCATTTCTGCCGCATCTGGTCGAATCCGGTGCTGGACACGTGATCAACGTGTCCAGCCTGTTCGGGCTCATCGCGGTCCCCGGCCAAAGTGCTTACAACGCTGCGAAGTTCGCGGTGCGCGGCTTCACCGAGTCGCTGCGCCAGGAGATGATGGCGCGCAAGCAGCCGGTCAAGGTCACCTGTGTGCACCCCGGCGGCATCAAGACCGCCGTGGCGCGCAACGCCACCTACGCCGAGGGGATCGACGCCAAGCAGTTCGCCTCGTTCTTCGACAAGCAGCTGGCCCTGCACACTCCGGAGATGGCCGCGCAGACCATCACCGACGGTGTCGCCAAGGGACACGGCCGGGTGCTGATCGGCTGGGAGGCAAAGGCTCTGGATCTGTTCGTGCGCACCACCGGCTCGTATTACCAGCGGATCGCCACTCTGGTGAACCGGCGGTTCCTGCCCTGATCGGATGAGGATTCCCGCGATGCCCGCTGTTTCGTTGCCGCTGCCGATCGCCCGCGCGGTGCTGCACCCGATGTTCCGATATGCGATGCACGCCCGCCTGCCGTGGGGTGTGCAGCGCGCGCTGCTGGACGCCGGCTCGGCGCTGCAGGTGCTGCCGCCGGGCACCGGGGTGGACCGGTTGCGCCTGGGCGGTCGTCCGGCCGAGCGGATCACCTCCGGTTCGGGTACCGGTTCGGGGGCGCTGCTGTATCTGCACGGCGGCGGCTACACCATCGGTTCGATCGCCACGCATCGTTCGCTGGCCGCGCATCTGGCCCGCGAACTCGGCCGTCCGGTCTATCTGCCGGACTATCGGCTCGCGCCCGAACATCCGTATCCGGCCGCCCTCGACGACGCCGAGGCCGCCTACCTGGAGCTGCTGTCCACCGGGTTGCAGCCGGAAAACCTTGCGGTAGCGGGTGATTCGGCCGGTGGCGGGCTGTCGTTGGCGCTGGCTCGCCGCCTGATCGACGAGCACGGAATCCGGCCCGCCGCACTGGGTCTGATCGCGCCGTGGTCCGATCCGAACGAATCCGCCCCGCGGGAGCGCGATCTGGTGGTCAGCCGTCCGTGGTCGCGGGCCTGCGCCGAGGCCTATCTCGGTGCCGGTGACGGTCTGGATCCCGGTTACGCGCCGCTGCTGGGTGAGTTGAGCGGATTGCCGCGGACCTACGTCCAGGCGGACCGGGGCGAGATGCTGTACACCCAGTGCACCCGTCTGGTGGTGGCATTGGACGAGGCCGGTGTGCCGACGAAGTTCTCGGTGACGCGCGGACTGTGGCATGTGGCCCAGCTGCAGGCTTCGCTGGTCGCCCCGGCGGCGGCCGCGGTGCGCGAGCTCGCCGACTTCCTCGACGAATCGCTGCAACCTGCGCAAACCCGACCATAGGATGAGGTGCGGACGATCCGGCGCCGGAAGACGGCCCGGTCGTGGCCGATGCGGCGGTCCCGCGTCGGCCGTTGCGGCGGCTAGCGTAAATTACTGGTGAGTAAACCACGTGGAAGGGCACCGATGCGAGAGTTCGAAGTCCCGGCTACCTACACCATCCCTGAAGACATCAACGTCTCCGACGGCGTCTTCCGGCATGCCGAGCGCACGCCCGGCCTGGTGGTGTTCAACAGGCCGGACGGTAAGGGCGGCTGGACCGATGTGACTGCCAAGCAGTTCGCACAGGCCGTCACCGGCGTGGCGAAGGGGCTGATCGCCACCGGCATCGAACTCGGCGATCGCGTCGCGATCCTGGCCTCGACCCAGTACGACTGGGTCGTCCTGGATTTTGCGATCTGGGCCGCGGGCGGTTGCACCGTCGCCATCTTCGACAGCTCCTCGGCCGAGCAGGCCAAGTGGATCCTGCAGGATTCGGCGACCAAACTGCTCGTCGTCGAGACGCCCAAGCAGCGCGCGACGATCGGCGAGATCGAGTCGGCGCTGCCGGAATTGAAGGAAACCCTGCTGCTGAGCGAGGGCGCGGTCGAGGAATTCACCCGTCGCGGTGCGGATCTCGACGATGCGGTCGTGCACGAGCGTCGCGCACAGGTCAAGGCGGCCTCCCCGGCCACCCTGATCTACACCTCGGGCACCACCGGACGCCCCAAGGGCGTCATGCTCTCGCATTCGAATCTCTATGCCGAATCCGCCGCGGACCGCGCGGTCATGCCGCAGGATCTGCGGCCGGGTAAGCGTTCGCTGCTGTTCCTGCCGCTGGCCCACGTCTTCGCGCGGGCGGTGGCGCTGGCCGCGTTCGACGCCGGTGTCACCGTCGCGCACACCGCCGACTGGTCCACCCTGGTCGAGCAGTTCGGCCAGTACAAGCCCGATTTCATCCTCTCGGTGCCGCGCGTATTCGAGAAGGTGTTCAACGGCGCGAAGCAGAAGGCGCACGACGGCGGCAAGGGCGGGATCTTCGACGCCGCGGCCGATACCGCCGTCGCCTACAGCCAGGCCCTGGACAACGGCGGGCCCGGTCTGGTGCTCAAACTCAAGCACGCGGTCTTCGACAAGCTGGTCTACGGCAAGCTGCGCGAGGCGATGGGCGGACGGTGCGATTCCGCGGTCTCCGGCGGCGGCCCGCTGAACGCGCGCCTCGGACATTTCTTCCGCGGCGTCGGGGTCACCATCCACGAGGGCTACGGCCTGACCGAGACCACCGCCGCGGTCGCGGTGAACACCCGCCAGCACACCCGCATCGGCACGGTCGGCCGCCCGCTGCCCGGTCACGGTGCGAAGGTCGCCGAGGACGGCGAGCTGCTGCTGCGCGGCCCGGTCGTATTCTCCGGCTACTGGGGTAACGACGCGGCCACCGAGGACGCCTTCGCCGAGGGCTGGTTCAAGACCGGCGACCTGGGTGCGATCGATGCCGACGGTTTCATCACCATCACCGGCCGCAAGAAGGAAATCCTGGTCACCGCGGGCGGTAAGAACGTCTCCCCGGCCATGCTCGAGGATTCGCTGCGCGCGAACCCGCTGATCAGCCAGGTCATGGTCGTCGGCGACAGTAAGCCGTTCATCGGCGCGCTGATCACCCTCGACGCCGAGGCGCTGCCCGGCTGGAAGGAACGCCACAACCTGCCCGCCGACACTCCGATCGAGAAGCTGATCGAGAACCCGGATCTGGTCGCCGAGATCGACGCCGCGGTCGCGGACACCAACAAGTTGGTCTCGCACGCCGAGGCCATCAAGAAGATCCGCATCCTGTCGATCGATTGGACCGAGGAGGGCGGCGAACTCACCCCCAAGATGTCCCTCAAGCGCGCGGTCGTGATGAAGAACTACGCCTCCGACGTGGAGGCCATCTACAGCTGAGTCCAGCTGTCGGACAACAGATCTCGAAACGAACGGCCCATCCGCGCACTGCGGGTGGGCCGTTCGCGACGAATCGGTGCGTCGTGAATCGCGTTGCGGTGCGTCAGCTTTCGGCGGCCTCGCCGCCCAGACGGTCCGCGCCCCAGCTGCGGTGGATGTACCCGGTCACCTGCGCGAGTTCGTCGGGAGCGATCGAGGCCGATTCGCCGTGCTCGAGCGGGTCGAAATGGAAGATGTACAGGCGTGAGGCGAACTGTTCGAACGGCAGGGAGGCTTCCCCGGGACGTTCACCGTGCCCGGCGGTACCGACGACCACGCCGTCACCCCAGTCCTGCCCGCTGTCGTTGTTCGGGTTGTAGAAGTAGACCCGCATCTGCTCCTGCGGGTCGAGACTGACCCGCAGGATCGTGATCGCATGCCAGCCGACGAATCGGGCCGCACTGTCGGTGACGGCGATACCGGCCGGCTGCGGGTGGATCAGCGGCTGGTTGCCGTTGTAGTACGGGTGATAGCTGGCGTAGAAGTGCCGCAGGAACTCGTCGAGGTCGGTCAGCGCGCCCGTGGCCACGTCGACGTTGATCCGGAATCCCCGCCCGGACCACCAGCCGTGGAATTCCGGATTGATCCAGCGGTGCGGATCGCCCTCGCGGCCGATACATTGGCGCCCCATCTCCGCGTAGATCCGGTCCAGATGCGGCACCACCAGCAGTGATACCGGATCCAGATCGAAGGCCAGCGTGGTCGCCATACCCGTCGCGATCTCCCGGGAGGACAGCGCCTGCCCTTCGAAATGCATGACGACCTCGTCGTCACGCGCCGCCCAGGCCACGGTCTGCAACAGGTAGTCGGGGTCGTTGTAGGCCCACATCGACAGCGCGCGCGCCGATTGGCACGTGGGATTGTCGCCCTGCCCGACGCCCAGCGGCAGCCCCAGGATGGACAGCACACCCGACAACAGCCAGGCGCCGGCGTCGGGGGAGGGCCCGAACACCTGGGTCAACCGGGCCTTCGAGTCGGCCGACAACTCCAGTCCGAGCTGCCGCCACATCGCGGGCGCGACCGGCGGTTGATACAGGATGCCGCGTTCGAGCAGCGACGCGAGACCGTAGACGCACTGGGCCGTCTCGGGATGTACGGCCTTCTCGATGAGGGTACGCACCAGCTCGTGGTAGCAGAGCAGACAGTCGCGCCCGGTGCTGGACAACCCCATCGCTTCGGCGAGCAGATATTCGCCCTTGCCGAGCAGATGACGCAGCAACGTCGCGTGATACGGCGAGACCAGTCCGGTGTCGTGCATGGACCGCGCGAATCCCGTTGCCTCGAACTGCAATGCGCCGTCGTCCATCGCCTCCAGCCGGGCGCGGTAGACCTCGACGCCGGGGTCCTCGCGGCACGCGTCGGTAGCGCTGTAGAGACTGCTGATCAGCCTGTCCGCGCCGAGTGCGCCGGCGCCCAGATCGATATCGGGGTTGGCTCGCGCCACCGCGATCTGCGTGATCATCCGCTTGACCGAATCGACCTGGATCGGGCGTTGGCGCAGGATGCGCCAGATCTCGTCGATCAGATTCTCGAGCACCTTCTCGTACCCGATCTCCTGAACCAGATGGTGCAGCAGTTCGCGAGAGGCCAGCGCCATCCGGCCCTGTTGTTCGCGCTCGGCCTCCGACGGCGGGGCGAACAGTAGCGACAGGTTGGTCGCGAGCACCTGCGAAAGGTGTTCGTAGGCATATTCGGCGGACACCGAGGGGTGCACGTACTCGCCCTTGGAGATGGCAAGCAGACGCAGATCGCTGACCGTCTCGAGTACGACGGTGTCCGGGTTGGGGCTGCGCAGTGACCCTGTGCTCAGGGCCGGGATCAGGATCTCCGGACTCGCCCAGTCCGTCCCGAGGAACAGACCGGCCGACTCCAGTCCGGCCGCGCGTGCCCGCACCGCGGCGCAACCGCCGGGCAGGGGCAGCACCCGCCGCAGTATGCCCAGAACCCTCGTGAGTTTGACCTGCTTACCGAAATCGGCAGCGGCCGCGAGGGATCCGGTGGCATCGTCCAGCGCAGCCAGGCGTTTGTCCAACGCCGCGCTGTCGCTGCTCAGTGGACTCAATCTCCGGGCCTTCCCGTGAGCCGTTACCGACGAACGGATTCAAATGTAGAAGTCGAGTTCTTCCTGTCGCTTCAACAGATTTCGGAGAGTGTACGGGTCCTCTCCGAAGAAGTACAGTACGCCCCAATGGTTTCCGAACGCAGTGCGTTTGGTCACCATTTCTTCCAGCGGCGGAGTGAGTTCGTGGGAATCGAAGTAGTCATGCTCCTCGGTCTCCTCGGGCATGGCCAAGCGGCTCACCACGCGTCGGCGCGGATAAACTCCGAAGCAGCCCGCATGCCCTTTCGCGTCCACCACCTCCTTCGGGAAGAAAGCCTCGATCTCCTCGGTGGTCGTCTTCGGGTCGAAGGCCAGAACCAGCGCGTGGTACGCGTTGAATCCGTAGCACCGCTCGAGCAGTTCGAACACCTTGAATCCCGGTGGCCGGTAGGCGACCTCGCCGAAATACATCTCGCCGTCGCTGGTCACGAAGTATTCGGGGTGGACGAATCCGAAATCGATGTCGAATGTCTTGATCAACTTCTCGATCTGCCGGGTTATCTCCGGTCGGTACTGTTCCAGCTCCGGCGTCGCCGGAACGAATACCGAATATCCGAGAGTCACATATTCGGAGATGTTCAGGAAACAGATCTTGCCGTTGTGGATCCACGCTTCGACCGCGAATTCCCAACCGTCCAGATGGGATTCCATCAGGACCGGGAATTCCTCGTCGGGAATCGAATCGATCTCGTCGGGTGTGCGGATGACCCGATGCCCGAGACAACCCGCCTTGTCGAATGCCTTGAGGTGGATCGGATCGTTGGGGTCGCCGTCGAGCTTGAGCAGAGTCTGGTTGACCCGCTTGAGGAAGCGGATGACGTCGTCGCGCTCGTGGGCCTCCTCGAAGATGCCCACCCGGATACCGCCGAGCTGTGCGCGGCGCTTCATCAGCGACTTGTCGCGCAGCAGCATCGCCTGCCCCAGCAGGCGCGGATTGTCCAGCAGCACGGAGTTGATCGCGCCGGCCCACTCCACGGTCTCCTCGAAGATCGGAATGGCGACGTCGACCCCCCTGGCCTTCAACGTCTCGGCGATCTCCATCGAGCGATCGTTGAGTCGCTCGAAATTCCAGAGAATATAAGGGATCTCGTGTTCGGTACAGTATTCCTCCGCCCACTCCGGAGCCACCACGACGTAGCGCCGGTCGAAACGATCCACCGCTTCGACGGCGTTCAGACTCCAGCCCAGCAGGGCGATATAACCTTTGTCCGGGTTTCGGATCGCCGATCCCCGTGTTGAAGTCGACAAGACCTGTCTCCTCTCGACCCCTGGATCCAGCCTGTCGATTCGGGGCCGTCATCGCGGATATCGCAGTGCGGTCGGTGTTGTGCTGAGCGCTATCCGTATCTCTTGCCGCTGGCGGAGTGTCCCGATATCCTCGTCGATACAGGTATCCGGCGGCTACGTGATCGAAACGGCTTCCGGGCGTTGGCAATTGGATCGGACCCCGTCTTGCCGTCATTGTGTCCGAGTACCCATGCGGGCATCACGTCAAACAGAAGTGGCCCATCGGGCCCGGGGCGGCGGAAATTTCGACGCACGGGGGATGACGTCCACGCCGCCGTGACTCGAAAAATGTTGCAGTAGTAGAAGATCGACTCGGCGGTCGATGTCGGGCGAACAATCGGATTGTCGACATTCTTCGAGAATCGTTCCAACGGAAACGGACCGGCACCGAATGTGCGGTGCCGGTCCGTATCGCGTGCCGGTGCTCGATCAGCCGACCGGGCCCTGGGCGAGTTTCGTCTTGGCCGACTGGGCCTGCCCGGACTGGTCGGCGAACTTCAGCGTCACCGTGTCGCCGGGGTGGTGCTGGTCCATCGCGTCGGTGAGCTCCAGAGCCGAACCGATCGTGGTGCCGTCGACGCCGGTGATCACGTCGCCCGGGGTCAGGCCCAGTTGTTCGGCGGGGCCGTCGCTGACGATATTGCGGACCAGTGCACCGCCGTCGGCGTCGGTCACCGTGACGCCGAGGAAGGCGGACCGACCGATGTGGACGGTGCTCGAGCTCTTACCCGACTGAATCTGCTTGGCGATGGTCAGCGCCTTGTTGATCGGGATGGCGAAGCCCTCCCCACCGCCCTGCGTGCTCACGGTGCCGAAGCGGAAGCCCTGGGAGGCGGCGGTGTCCACGCCGACGACCTGTCCCGCACTGTTGATCAGCGGACCACCCGAATCGCCCGGCTGGATGTTCGCCGCGACCTGGATGAGTCCGGTCAGCTTCTCCGAGGCGCCGGCCGCCTCGTCACTCGCGGTGATCGACCGGTCCAACCCGGTGACCTGCCCGGCGGCCGCGGTCGGGCTGCCGGTGCCGCCCGCATTGCCCAGGCCCACGATGGCGTCGCCGACCGCTACTCGATCCGAATTGCCCAGGGGAGCGGTCTGCAGACCCGATGCGCCGGACAACTTCACCATCGCGAGGTCGTCGGAGCGGTCGTAACCGACCACCGTCGCGGGATAGGTCCGGCCGTTGCCCAGGTCGGTGACCGAGATCTTGGTGGCGCCCTCCACGACGTGGTTGTTCGTCAGGATCTCGCCATCGGAGGTGAGTACGATTCCGGTGCCCGCGCCCTCACCGTTCTGCAGGCCCAGCTGGGTGTCGACGTTGACGATTCCGGGCACGACCTTGTTCGCCGCGGCGGTGAGATCGGCGGTGCTGGTCTGCGAATCGACCGGCTGCGACACGATGCCCGGCGACTGCGCCATCGGCGATCGCGTGACCGCGCCGTTCGTGCTCAGACGTGCCGCGACCATGCCGATGGTGACCGCCAGGGCCAGCACGATCGCGGCCACGACGGTGAAACCCAGCCCGTGACGTGGCCGACGGTCCTGCGGCATACGCGGTGGATGGCCACCCTGCGGCGCATACGGGCCATAAGGTGCTCCGTACGGGCCCGGTTGTCCGGGCCTGCTCCCCTGATTCGGATACACGGTCATCACGTCCTTTTGGTCAGGAACCTCTCAATCAATTAAGCGCGCCGTTCCTGAGAGCGGGCTGGGGAGATGCCGTGGAACCGCCACGGTGAGCGCCGCCATATCCGAACCGGTCCCGGTGGACCGCACGCGCCGCATTTCTGACGAATCCGTGACGGTGCGGATTTCGGGCTTCTCGGCCGGTCACGTGGCCCCGAACCGGCAGTACGCTCACGATATGAGCTCTTCGGGCACGCGCGGAACCGCTTCGGACACCGGCGGGACGCAGCGCGGCGATACCCGGCCCGGGTCCGATCCCGCAGCCGCCGGATCGGGATTGCGCACGGCCGCCGGCATCCTCACCGCAGGGTTCGCCCTGGGCGCGGCGGAGCTGGTGGCCGCCCCGATCGGATCGGGTAGTGCGCCACTGACCGCACTGGGCGGAACCGTGGTGGATCACACCCCCGACAGTGTGCGCGAATGGGTGATCGGCCTCGTCGGGACCAACGACAAGCTGGTGCTGTTCATCCTGATGGCGGCCGTCGCGGTCATCGTGGCGGCCTTCGCCGGGCGAATCGAACAATCGCGTCGCCCGGCCGGTTCCGTGCTGTTCGCCGTTTTCGGGCTGGCGGCGGCCGGTATCGCGGTCACCAGACCGGGGGCGTCCTGGACGTGGGCACTGCCCTCGGTGATCGGAGTCGGTCTGGCGATCGTGGTGTTGCGAGGGCTGACTCGGCGGATCGAGGCGTACGAGTCGAAGGTGGCGGACCGGGAGGGCGAGATCGCTTCGGGTGCAGCGGTTTCCGCTTCACCCGAAGGGGCGACCGAGGCGGCGCGGAGTGCGTCGGCAGCTTCCGGTCCGGCGACCGCGGGGGACGAGGTTGGCTCTGGGGCAATGACTTCCGGTTCGTCCGCCGAGATCGATCGACGAGGTCTGATGCGCGCGCTCGTCGGCGTCGGAGCGCTGGCCGCGGCGGCCGGGGTGGCGGGCAGGTTCATCGGATCCAAGCTGCACAGTGTCTCCGCCGAGCGTGCCACGGTGCAGCTGCCGGTCGCGCCCTCGCCGGAGCCGCCCATCGATCCCGCGGCCGATCTGCGGATTCCCGGCCTGACCCCGTACCTCACCGCCAACCGCAACTTCTACCGGATCGATACCGCGCTCACCGTCCCGCAGGTCAGTACCGAGACCTGGACACTGCGCGTGCACGGCATGGTCGATCGCGAAATCCGGCTCGGCTACGCCGATTTGAAGGCGCGCCGCCCGATCGAACGTCTGGTGACGTTGACCTGCGTCTCGAATCCGGTAGGGGGCGACCTGGTGGGCAACGCCCGGTGGCTCGGCTACTCCCTGGCCGATCTGCTCGCCGAGGCCGGACCCCATCCCGACGCCGATATGGTGCTCTCCCGCAGCGTCGACGGATTCACCGCGGGCAGTCCGCTGGCCACCCTCACCGACGGCCGCGACGCCATGCTGGCCATCGGGATGAACGGCGAACCGCTGCCCATCGAACACGGCTACCCGGTGCGGCTGGTCGTGCCCGGTCTGTACGGCTATGTCTCGGCGACCAAATGGGTGACCGATATCGAGATCACGAGATTCGATCGCGCCCAGGCATATTGGACCCAACGCGGCTGGTCCGAACGCGGCCCGATCAAGACCGGCACCCGCATCGACACCCCCAAGGACGGTGCGTCGGTGGGCGGAAACCGGATCTCGGTCGCGGGCGTCGCCTGGGCCCAGCACCGCGGCATCAACGCCGTCGAGGTCCAGATCGACGACGGCCCTTGGCAATCCGCCCGCCTGGCCGCCGAACCGACCATCGACACCTGGCGACAGTGGGTCTACGACTGGACCCCGACCGCAGGCACGCATACCCTGCGCGCCCGCGCCACCGACGGCACCGGCCAGGTACAGACCGCCGTGGTGCAGGACGTCGTTCCGGATGGCGCCACCGGCTATCCGTCGGTCACCGTTCGGGTGGGCTGAGTTCGGGTGGCATGGCCCGGCGTGCCGTGGCGGGCCATGCCACCGCGGCTCACGACCGATCCGCGCCGTTGTAGCTGATGGCGTTGCTGTACTCGGCGGAACGGGGCTCGGGGGCGGGCTCGTACCCGAGATTCACATCGTGGGTGAGGTTCGCTCCGTCGATCCACACCCGACTGCTGACCGCCGGATATCCACGCGCCACCACGGTGTAGTCGCCTGCGGGCAGATCCTCGATGCGGTAGTTGCCCTGGGCATCGGTGAACACCGAGCCCACCACCCGACCGGTCGAATCCAGTACCGACACCTGGGC
This sequence comes from Nocardia jiangxiensis NBRC 101359, assembly GCF_000308615.1. Lineage (GTDB taxonomy): Bacteria > Actinomycetota > Actinomycetes > Mycobacteriales > Mycobacteriaceae > Nocardia > Nocardia jiangxiensis. The sequence continues at coordinate 143,644 of NZ_BAGB01000061.1, read as the reverse complement.
ATCGGCGACCACGTCCGAATCCGTCCGGGCCCGGCCGGTGAGTACCCCTGTCGACGACAGTTCGATGTCGTAGCGCAGCGTGCCCGACTCCGGAATGGTCAGGGTGATGGCGTGCGGCTGCCGGCCCTCGGCCACCGCGACCAGGGTGTAGGTCCCCGCGATCGTGCCCTGGCAGGCGTAGGCGCCGTCGCCGCCGGTCACCCCAGCCGTGGCGACCTCACCGCGCGAATCGGTCAGGGTGATCGTGACCCCGGCCAGCGGATGCCCGTCGCTGGTGGTGACCACACCCGACAGCTCACCGTTACCGCTCAGGGTCAGCTCCCACGGTCCGTTGCGGTCACCGGTGACGACGGTGACCGCGGCAGGCTGATGCCCGCTCGCCGCCGCGATCAGCACGTACTGCCCAGCAACCGGCGCCGCGATGCGGTAGACACCGTTGTCGCCACCGGTGGCGCGGGCGACCTGCTGTCCGCGTTGATCGATCAGCGTCAGCGCCGCGCCCGCCACCGGACGCCCATCCTCCCGGTGCACATGCACCGACAGCGGTTGTTCGCCGCCCATGGCCGAGGTGGCGAGCTGACCGGCGCCCGCCCGATCGACCGGGGCGAATCGTGCAGGCGTGGCGACCGCGTTCGGTTCCTCGTCGACCGGCAGCTCTGTGGTCGCGTCGGTCTCGGCGGCGCCGGGTGCGGGTGCTTTGTGCTTGCCCGTGAACAGGGCCGAGGCCACGACGCCGATGAGCAGGATGGCGGCGGGCAGATACATCGACTGGCTCAGCGCGGTGCTGAACGGGTGCAAGATGAACGCCGGGAGCTTCGCTGGGCCCGAACCCTCGGAGAACTGACCGCCGCCGAGATGCTGGGCGGCCATCCGGTTGGAGACCAGAGCGGCGATCACCGCACTGCCCAGAACCGAGCCGATCTGCCGGGTCGTGTTGTACACACCGGCGCCGGCGCCGGCCAGTTCCATCGGCAGGTCGTGCGTCGCGGTCGAGGCCAGCGGAGCCCAGATGCAGGAGTTGGACAGACCGGCGACACCGCCGATCACGATGAACAGCACGATCGAGCTGTCCGGCTTCATCAACGTCGCGAATCCGAAGATCGACGCCGCGAACAGCGCGAAACCGATGGTGGGAATGATCCGCGGCGGCATCCGGTCGGAGATCTTGCCGATGAACGGCGCGGTCAAACCGGTGACGATCGCCATCGGCGCGAAGACCAGCGCCGCCCGGGTCGGCGAATACTCCCGCACCGCTTCGAGATAGAAGTAGGCGGGCACCATCAGGGCGGTGATCGCCGCACCCATCGCCGCGATCGCCACGCTCGACAACGCGAAGTTCCGGTCGCGGAACAGGCTCATCGGCACCAGCGGCTCACCCTTGTTGAGTGCCTGATTGATCACGAACAGGACCAGCACCACCGCACCGGCGATGATCATCGTCCAGATCCAGGCGTCCCAGTTCCGGGTGTTGCCCTCCTGAATTCCGAAGACCAGCAGGAAGATTCCGATAGCCGAGAGCGCGACGCCGACCAGATCGAACTTGTGCTCGTGCCGCGGCAGCGACGGCACCAGCCATACCGCCAGCGCGAAGGCCACGATGCCGATCGGGACGTTGATGTAGAAGATCCAGTTCCAGCTCAACTGGTCGACCAGCACGCCACCCAGGATCGGGCCGACCAGGGTGGCAAGACCGGCGACGCCGCCCCACAGGCCCATCGCCGCACCACGCTTGTCCGGCGCGAACGTGCGGGTGATCACGGCCATGGTCTGCGGGGTCATCAGCGCCGCGCCCAGACCCTGCACCGCGCGCGCCGCGATCAGCATCTCGATGCCGCCGGACAGGCCGCACCACAGCGAGGCGAGGGTGAACACCGTCAAGCCGATCAGGTAGATGTTCTTGGGGCCGAAGCGATCGCCGAGTCGCCCGGTCACCAGCAGCGGCACCGCGTAGGTGAGCAGATACGCGCTGGTCACCCAGATGACCTTGGTGATGTCGGTGTTCAGGTCGTGCATGATGGTCGGATTGGCCACCGCGACGATGGTCATATCCAGCAGAATCATGAAGAATCCCACGACCAGCGCGTAGAGCGCCAGCCATGGACTGCGTTGGGTGGTCATGGTTGCGTCCTATCCAGCAGGGGACGATCGCTGCGAACGATCGGTGAAATGTCGAGTGCAGTTCGCGCGCCGCGCGGGGCGCGCCTCATTGGTCGGCAGGGATCGCACCGCCCTTCCGCAACTGAGCGAGCACGTCCTCGGTGACGGCCGCGCCCCAGCCGGGACCCAGATCCTTGTCGGTCTCGCAGGTAGCGATCCGCTCGCCCGCGGGAGTGAACTGCTCCCATTCGAGGGTGCCGTCGCGCAGTTCGGCGACGATGCGGCGCAGCCAGGTGATCTCGGCATCGGTCTGCGCGCGGATGTATTCGATCACCATCCAGTACCGGCGCGGTACCCGGTTCGTCGTGACCCATTCGTGGACCGCGTCGAGTTCGGTGAGGTCGTTGTCCAACAGGCCGATGCGCTCGGTGACCAGTCCGATCACCTCCTGCGCGGGCATGTTGTGCGCCTCGGACATCGCCAGCGGGAAGATCGGATATTCGCGGATGGGCGTGCGGATGATGTCGGTGATCCGGGCGCGCAGGGCGGCGCTGCCGGATCGAGTGATTCGGTAGGTGGTGCGCTCGGGCCGGTTCCCGGCGCGGTCGGTGCCTTCGGCGTGCACGAGATCCTGCTCGGCCAGCCGGGTGACCGAGTGATACAGCGAGCCGGGCCGGACCTTGAGCAGATAGTCCTCGCGGCGTTGCAGCAGTAGTTGATACATCTCGTACGGATGCATCGGCCGCTCCTCCAGCAGCGCGAGCACCGCGATCGCCAGTGGCGTCAACGTGGCACCCGACTGCTTGGTCATCGTGATCACTCCTCTGTAGCCCCTGAGAAATATTCCACGCCGAATATACGATGCGGAACATGGATGCGGCAAGGTAGATGATCACCGTCACAGCAAAGAGATCCGGCCCCGTCGGTGTGCAGGCTGCGGACGAACGACTGCGCCGGGCCGGAGCCGCTCGGAAGGAGCGATTCCGGCCCGGCGCAGTGGTCGGGATTGTTCGGTTGAGCCGTAGGGCTTTGCGGCTAGGCCGTCGGCGAGAACGCCTCCGCGACGATCTCGGCCTGCTCGACCGCGTGCACCTTCGACGAACCCGAGGACGGGGCCGACATGGCACGACGCGAGATGCGGCGCAGCTTGGTGAACCGGTCCGGCAGGATCTCCGGCAGGTTCAGCCCGAAGAACGGCCAGGCGCCCTGGTTGGCCGGCTCCTCCTGCACCCACGCGATATCGGTCGCGTTCGGGTAGGTCGAGAGCTTGTCGTTGAGCCGGTAGGACGGGATCGGGTACAGCTGCTCGATACGCACGATGGCGACGTCCTCGCGGCCCTTCTTGGCCTTCTCCGCGACCAGCTCGTGGTAGAGCTTGCCGCTGGTCAGCAGGATGCGCTTGACCTTGGCGCGGTCGCCGTCGCCGCTCTCGTAGGTGGGCTCCTCGAGCACCGAGCGGAACTTGTTGTCCGTGAAGTCCTCGATGTTGGAGACCACGGCCTTGTTGCGCAGCATCGACTTCGGGGTGAAGACGATCAGCGGGCGGCGGATGCCGTCCAGCGCGTGGCGGCGCAGCAGGTGGAAGTAGTTCGACGGGGTGGAGGGCACCGCCACCGTCATCGAACCCTCCGCGCACAGCTGCAGGAACCGCTCGATGCGGCCGGAGGTGTGGTCCGGACCCTGACCCTCGTGACCGTGCGGCAGCAGCAGCACGACCTCCGAGAGCTGGCCCCACTTGGCCTCACCGGAGGAGATGAACTCGTCGATGATCGACTGCGCGCCGTTGACGAAGTCGCCGAACTGCGCCTCCCACAGCACCAGCGCGTCCGGGTTGCCCAGCGAGTAGCCGTATTCGAAGCCGACCGCGGCGTACTCCGACAGTGCGGAGTCGTGCACCGCGAACCAGCCCGGGTTCGCACTGCCGATGTTGTGCAGCGGGGTGTACTCCGCGCCGGACTTGCGGTCGATGACCACCGAATGGCGCTGGGTGAACGTGCCGCGGCGGGAGTCCTGACCGGTCAGGCGCACCGCGCGGCCCTCGTCGATCAGCGTGCCGAAGGCCAGCAACTCGGCGAACGCCCAGTCGACCTTGCCCTCGTAGGACATCTCACGACGACGCTCCAGCACCGGCTTGACGCGCGGGTGCACGTTGAAGCCCTCGGGCACGTTGAGGAAGGCGTCACCGATGCGCTGCAGCACGGTCTTGTCGACCGCCGTGACGACGGTGCCGGGAACCTGCTCCTCCTCGACCGATTCGCTCGGCTCCGGCGGATACTTCTCCAGTTCGCGCACCTCGTTGAAGACCCGCTCGAGCTGGCCCTGGAAGTCGCGTAGGGCGTCCTCGGCCTCTTTCATCGAGATGTCGCCGCGGCCGATCAGCGCTTCGGTGTAGGACTTGCGGACGCTGCGCTTGGTGTCGATGACGTCGTACATGTACGGCTGGGTCATCGACGGGTCGTCGCCCTCGTTGTGGCCGCGACGGCGGTAGCAGATCAGGTCGATGACCACGTCCTTGTGGAACTTCTCGCGGAAGTCGGTGGCCAGTCGGGAGACCCAGGTGCAGGCCTCGGGATCGTCGCCGTTGACGTGGAAGATCGGCGCGCCGATCGACTTGGCGATATCGGTCGAGTACTCGGTCGAGCGGCTGTTCTCCGGCGCGGTGGTGAAACCGATCTGGTTGTTGACCACGATGTGCACCGTGCCGCCGACGCGGTAACCGCGCAGGCCGGACATGTTCAGCGTCTCCGCGACCACGCCCTGACCGGCGAAGGCGGCGTCACCGTGCAGCATCAGCGGCACGACCGAGAAGGTGCGCGCCTCCTCGCCCTTGGTGACCAGGTCCTCCTTGGTGAGCAGGTCCTGCTTGGCGCGAACCAGACCCTCGAGCACCGGGTCGACGGCCTCGAGGTGCGACGGGTTGGCCGTCAGCGAGACCTCGATGTCGTTGTCGCCGAACATCTGGATGTAGGTGCCGTGCGCGCCGAGGTGGTACTTCACATCGCCCGAGCCATGGGTGGCGGCCGGGTTCATGTTGCCCTCGAACTCGGTGAAGATCTGCGAGTACGGCTTGCCGACGATGTTGGCCAGCACGTTCAACCGGCCGCGGTGCGGCATACCGATGACGACCTCGTCCAGGCCGTGCTCGGCGCACTGGTCGATGACCGCGTCCATCATCGGGATGGTGGACTCGGCGCCCTCCAGCGAGAACCGCTTCTGGCCGACGTACTTGGTCTGCAGGAAGGTCTCGAACGCCTCGGCTGCGTTCAGCCGGGACAGGATGTACTTCTGCTGAGCGACGGTCGGCTTCTCGTGCTTCTGCTCGACCCGCTGCTGAATCCATTGCAGCTGTTCGGTTTCCAGGATGTGGGTGTACTCCACGCCGACGTGGCGGCAGTACGCGTCGCGTAGCACCGAGAGCACGTCGCGTAGCTTCATCCGGTCCTGGCCGTGGAAGCCCGCGACGTTGAATTCGCGGTCCAGATCCCACAGGGTCAGCCCGTGCTGGGTGACATCTAGGTCGGAGTGGCTGCGGAACTTGTCCTTCACCAGCCGCAGCGGGTCGGTGTCGGCCATCAGGTGACCGCGGTTGCGGTAGGCGGCGATGAGCTCCTGCACGCGCACGCTCTTGTCGACGCCGCGCTCTTTGATGTCCTTGCGCCAGCGGACCGGCTCGTACGGCACACCCATGCCGTGGAAGATCTCGTCGAAGAACTCGTCGGAGATCAGCAGGTTGTGCACGGTGCGCAGGAAGTCGCCGGACTCCGCGCCCTGGATGATGCGGTGATCGTAGGTCGAGGTCAGGGTCATCAGCTTGCCGATGCCCATCTCGGCGAGCTGCTGATCACTCATGCCCTGGAACTCGGCCGGGTACTCCATCGCGCCCGCACCGATGATCGCGCCCTGCCCCGGCATAAGCCGTGGCACCGAGTGCACGGTGCCTATGGTGCCCGGGTTGGTCAGCGAGATGGTGACGCCGGTGAAGTCGTCGGTGGTGAGCTTGCCGTCGCGGGCCCGGCGCACGATGTCCTCGTACGCGTTGTGGAACTGCGCGAAGTTCATCGTCTCGCAGTTCTTGATGGCCGCCACGACGAGGGTGCGCGAGCCGTTCTTGCCCGGAAGGTCGATGGCCAGGCCGAGGTTGGTGTGCGCCGGGGTGACCGAATTGGGCTTCCCGTCGACCTCGGCGAAGTGCCGGTTCATGTTCGGGAAGGCCTTGACGCCCTGCACGATCGCATAACCCAGCAGGTGGGTGAAGGAGATCTTGCCACCGCGGGTGCGGGCCAGGTGGTTGTTGATCACCAGGCGGTTGTCGACCATCAGCTTGGCCGGGATGGCGCGCACGCTGGTCGCGGTCGGGATGGTCAGCGAGGCCGACATGTTCTTGACGATTGCGGCGGCGGGACCGCGCAGCACCTGCGAGGCGTCGGCCGACTCGGCGGTCTTCGGCGCACCGGAGGTGGTGGCGGCGTTGGAAGCCGGGGCCGGGGTGGTCTGCGGGGTGCGCGCCTGCGGCGGGGCGGCGGCGGCGGAGGTCGCGACGGCGACCTTCGGTGCGACCGGGTTCGGTGCCGCGGCGGGGGTGGCGGCCGGGGCGGGCGCGACCTGGGGGGTCGGGTTCGCAGCGGGAGCGGGGACGGGGGCCGCGGCTGTGGTCGCGGTGGCGGCGGCAGTCGGGGCGGCAGCGTTGCTGGCACCGTTGTCGGACGGACTCTCCGGCGTGTAGTCGGCGAGGAACTCGTGCCAGCTCTCATCGACTGACGACGGGTCTTGCTTGTACTTCTGGTACATCTCGTCGACGAGCCACTGGTTCTGTCCGAACTGGGATGTTGAGCTGCTCACAGCAGGTGTTCGCCTCATTTCGTTCTTCGCGCTGCGACGTTTGTGACGTGCTCGGCACGGGTATCGGCTATATGCGCGCCGATGCGCCCTTTCTGAGGATAGGCCCAGCCCTGAACCGGCGCTTCACGGCGGTCCCGCGGGTCGCTGCCTGATTACCCAAGCTGCCTCCTTCGGGCCGTCCCGACCTCCACACCCCGCTGGCGAATCAACGTTGCCAGGAAATCTGCCGGACTGACCGACCTCTACAGATGACGACTGGTCCTACATCGAGAATATTCCCTCATCGGCACCTGCCGCTTCCCATAGTCGGCTGTAGATGCCATTCGCCGCGACGAGTTCGGTATGGGTGCCGATCTCCGCGATACGCCCGGCGGCCACGACGGCGATCCGATCGGCCCGCGCCGCGGTGGCGAGGCGGTGCGCGACGATCACCGCGGTGCGGCCTTCGGTCATCGCGGCGCTGGCGGCCAGGACCTTCTCCTCGCTGACCGGATCCAGCACGGCGGTCGCCTCGTCCAGCAGCAGCAGATCCGGATCGACCAGTTCGGCGCGGGCCAGCGCGATCAGCTGGCGCTGCCCGGCGGACAGACCGCGCCCGCCCTCACCGACCGGTTGCCGCATGCCCTGCGGCATGGACGCGATCATGTCCAGTGCGCCAACGGTTTCCGCGGCCCGCTCGATCTGCGCGGAAGTAGCGGATGGTTTGCCGAAGGCGATATTGGCGGCGATGTCACCGGTGAACAAGTGCGCCTCCTGTGGGACCACGCCCAGACGGGCGCGGAAATCCGCCAGCCGGTAGTCGCGCACGTCCGCGCCGTCGACCAGGATCGGGCCCGTGGGATCGGGCCGGCCGGGACGGTCGGTGGCGTCGGCGGGCGGCAGGTCGTAGAGGCGGGCGAGGAGTTTCACAATGGTGGACTTGCCCGCGCCGGTCTCGCCGACCAGCGCCAGGCTCGAGCCGGCCGGGATGTGCAGGCGCAGGCCGTCCAGGGCCGGGGAGGCCGCACCCGGATATCGGAAGTGCACCGTGTCGAATACCACATCGGCGGCGCGGCCTGCGCCTGCCGGGACCGGCTCGGCGGGGTCGGGCGCGATGGACGACGGTGTGCGCAGGAGTGTTTCGATGCGTCCGAGCCCGACGCGGGCCTGCTGATACCCGTCGAACACCTGCGACAGCTGCACGATCGGGTTGATCAGCAGGCTCAGGTACAGCACGAAGGCGACCAGCGTGCCGGGGGTGCTCACCCCGTGCGCGATATCGCGGGCGCCGACGTACACCACCGCGGCCTGGGCCAGATCGGCCCAGGCGACGATGAAGCCGAAATACACCGCGATCGCCTTCTGCGCCCGCATCCGGGCGGTGCGGTACGCGTCGGAGTAGTCGGTGAATCGCAGTGCCGCATGCGGTTCGGACCGGTACGCCTGGGTGGTGCGCAGTCCGGCGATGTTCTCCTGGAAGTCCGCGTTCACCGTGGCCACGCGCTCGCGGGAGGCCGAATACGCCGAGGCGGAGATCTTGCGGAACACCAGCGTCGCGACGGCCAGCGGTGGCAGCGCCGCGAAGACCACCAGCGCGAGCCCGGCATCGCAGATCACCAGCGCCACCATGACCCCGGCGACGGTGGCGATGCCGATCAGCGCGGTACTCAGGCCGGTCTGCAGGAAGGTCGACATCGCATCGATGTCGGTGGTCATCCTGGTCATGATCCGGCCGGACAGCTCGCGCTCGTAGAAGTCGAGCCCGAGCCGCTGCAGATGCGCGTAGCTGCGAATGCGCAGTCCGTAGAGGATCCGTTCGCCGCCGCGGGCGGACAGCATCGTGCCCACCGACTCGTCCAGCCAGCTCAGCAGGGCCAGCACCAGCGCGCCCAGCGCCGCGGCCACCAGCGCCGCACCGCTGTGCGCGGCCACGCCGTGGTCCAGGGCGTAGCGGGTCAGCATCGGGAAGGCCACGCCGATGGCGCCGTCCAGGGCCAGCAGAACCACCACGGCAACGAGTAGCCAGCGCACCGGCCGCAGCAGACGCAGCAGCCGGAAGTTCGGATCGGGACGCTCGTGCTCGCTCGGATCGATACGGGGTGGCTCGTTCGCCGCGGGCAGCTGTGCGAGCGTGTCACGCAACTCCGGGGGCACGTCGACATCGGGCACTTCGATCTGCCGCGACCGGCTCACTGCGGAATCCGCGACTGTCGAGAGCTGTTGCGAATTATTTGCCACGGACCCGGCAGGTGCTGAAATCGGCGGACTCGCTGTGGATCCGGTGAGCGCCGGAAGTTGTTGTGGCGCGGCGGGATCGATGTGCTGATCTGCGGTGGCCGTCGGGAGCGCGGCGACCGGGTCGCCGGCGGAGGAGTTCGCGCTCGGGTGGGTACTGCTGCCGGAATTCGTTGCGGCAGAGGCAGTCTCGACGGGATCCGGCCAGAGGTTCGTGATCTCGTGGCGGGGTGGCGCAGGTAGGCGGATGACGCGGTCGGCGTGGGCGAGGGTGGATTCGCGGTGGGCCAGGATGACGGTGGTGCGGCCGGTGTCGTCGGCGAGGCCGTCGAAGATCGCCGCCTCGGTGACGGCGTCGACGGCGGAGGTCGCGTCGTCGAGGACCAGGATGCGCGGGTCGGCCAGCAGGGCGCGGGCCAGGGCCAGGCGTTGACGCTGGCCGCCGGACAGGGTCAGGCCGCGCTCGCCGACGACGGTGTCGTAGCCCGCGGGCAGGGCCGTGATGAACTCGTGCGCCGCGGCGCGTTCGGCGGCGCGGCGGATCTCCTCGGTGGTGGCACCGGGACGGCCGAGAGCGATGTTGGCCGCGACGGTGTCGGAATACAGGAACGGCTCGTCGAAGACGACGCCGATCGCCGCGCGCAGATCGGCGGCCCGCAGCCGCTCCACATCGGTTCCGCCGTTCGTGCCGTGCAGGATGATCTGCCCGGCATCGGGGTGGTAGAAGCGCGGCAGCAGCATCGCCAGGGTGGATTTACCCGAACCGGCCGGCCCGATGATCGCGACGGTCTCGCCGGGACGCACGGTCAGGTCGAAATCGTGCAGCACCGGACGGTCGGCGTCGAATCCGAAAGTGAGGGAGTCGATCTCGATGCCCAGTGGTCCCTCGGGCAGCGGCTGCGGCTCGGGCTCGTCGACGGTGTCGGGTGCGTCGTCGATCACGGCGAAGACCCGTTCCGCGGCCGCGCGGGTGAGCTGCGCCATCACGATGACGCTCGCCACCACGCGGGTGCTGCCCGCGAGCATCGTGACATAGGCGGCGAAGGCCAGGAAGGTGCCGATGCCGATCGTGCCGTGCAGGGCGAGCATGCCGCCGAGCGCGATCACCGCGACCATGCCGATCTGCGGGATCGCCGCCACGGTGGGCGCGAAGCGGGAGTCGATGCGCGCGGCGCGCATCCGTTCGCCGAACAGCCGGCGCGCATGCCCCTCGAGCACGCCCACCATGCGGGCCTCCTGGCCGAACCCCTTGACCACCCGCACGCCGGTGACCGTCTCCTCGACGTGCTGCGCCAGATCGGCCGCGCGCTGCTGGGCCGACCAGGTGGCCGCGTGCAGGCGCGGGCGGGTCCGGTACACCACCAGCATGAGCGCGGGCACGGTCAGCAGCGAGACCAGCGCCAACGGCGGAGACAGCACGATCATCACGATCGCGGCCAGCACCGCGAGCAACAGCTGCATCGCCGACATCGGCGCCATCGCCAGGAACCCCTGCACCAGTTGCAGATCCGAGATCGATCGGGACACCACCTGCCCAGTGCTCAGCCCGTCCTGCCCGCGACCGTCGTATCGGTGCAGTGCCGTCAGCAGCGATACCCGCACCTCGTGCTGTACGTCCAGGGCCAGCCGACCGGCCAGCCATCGCCGCCCGGTCGCGGTGCCGAACCGCACGATCGCCAACAGCACCAGAGCCCCCGTGACGCCGGTGATGGCCCGCATATCGCCGACCCGGGCGCTGTCCAACGCCTGCTTCGCCGCCACCGGAACCGCCGCCTCGGCCACCGCCCCCAACACCAACGTGAGAACTACCGCGAACAGCAACCGGGGCCGCGCCCAGCATGCCGCCCACAACCGGCGTAACCACCCGACCTCGCGGTTCCGTACCACACCCGCCCCCTTTTCTACCGAGCTCCTCATCGGCCTCCGACAGTACCGACCGGAACCGACAACCCTTCCCGCCCGCAAATCCTTCCCTGGTGATGCGTATGTGCAGCGCGATCGGCCGACCGAGCTCGGGAACGAGGGCCGGGCGAGCCCGGGACGGCCGGAGGCGGGTCCCCAGGCAGTGGTGCGGTCTACAGGTCGCGCTCGCGAAGTTTCCACCAGGTCAGCGCGCCGACGGCGGCCGTCCAGATGATCAGCACGACGGCGGACACGGCACCGGGAGCCAGGAACGGGCTGTGCGAGAAGGAACCGACGGCGGCCACGCCGATGGTGGCCGAATCGGGCAGCAGGACCGCGATGCCGGCGATGCCGATTCCCCGGACGATCAACCACAGCAGCGGTTCGGCGACCAGGCTCCAGCCGATCATGGCGGTCACGGCCAGGCCCGTGGAGCGCAGCAGCAGACCCAGACTCGCGCCGGCCACACCCCAGCAGACGGCCGCGAGCAGACCGCCCAGCAGCGCACCCGTCAGCCGCAGGCCGAACTGGACCTCCGAATGCGCCAGTATCGCGAGGCCGATGCCCGCGCCGATCTCCGCCGCCAGTCCGAGTACCAGGGAATACAACGCTGCCACACCGAGTTTCGTCCCGAACCGCACGTCGCGGTCCGGGACGAACAGCGCTGTCAGCGGCATGCTCTCGTAACGGTATTCCGCACCGGTGGCCGATGCGCCGCTCACCGCCGCAACCACGACCGCCACCAGCACAGCCAGATACAGCCCGACCGTGGCGGTTCCGGTGGCGATCTGCCCGCCGTCCTGCGGTCCGCTGCCGGTTCCCGCGCTCACCAGGCCGGTGACCAGGCCGATCGCCGCGCAGAACGCCGGCAGCAGCCACCCCGAACGCTGCGTGGTCACCCGGCGGATCTCCGAGTACGCAGCGCGGCGCACGGGGAGCGGAATCTGCGACAGGGTAGGCAGCTTCGGCAGCCTGGGCATGGTCAGATTCATTGCGGCATCCCGTACGGTGTCGGCGCGGTCCTGGTCAGAGCGGTCAGCACCCGGTCCGGATGCACGGGCTCAGCGATCATCTCGGTCAGGCGCACCCGCGCGCGACCGGCGGCGGCCTCGATCTCGGCGCGACCGGCCTCGGCGATCGCCAACCGCCCGTCCGAGCGCATGACGGTATCGGTGAAGCCCTCCGCGGCCAGCATCGTGGCCAGCGCGATCGGACTCGAGGCGGCGACCACGAGGCGGTCGGGGTGGCTGCGGCGCAGCGAGCGCGGACTGCCCTGATACACCACCGATCCGGCGCTGAGCACGACCAGATTGTCCGCGACCGGCAACACCGCCGACAGACTCTGCGAGGTCAGCAGCACGGTGCCACCGCGGCGCGCGTGCCGGTGCAGGCGGTCGAACAGCCAGGCTCGTTCGGGGCCGTCGAGTCCGGTGAGCGGATCGTCGAGGATCAGCAGCGGCGGGTCGCCCAGCAGCGCGATCGCCAACGCCAGCCGCGTGGTCATATTCGGCGGCAGTGTCTGCACCTTGTTCCCGGCGACCGCATCCAGGCGGGTCAGGGCGAGAATCCCGTCCGCTTCGGCATCGGAGACGCCCGCGGCCGCGGCATAGACGAGCAACTGCCCGCGCACCGTCCGCCCCGGCTGCAGCCCGTGCGGCTGCAACACCGCGCCGATGGGCCGGTTCCCGCGCACGCCCGAGCCCGGTCCGCCGACCGACGCGGTTCCGGACGAGGGTTTCAACTGTCCCAGCAGGATCTGCACGAGCAGCGACTTCCCGGCTCCGGGCGGTCCGACCAGGGCGGCGGTCGTCCCGGCCGGCACCGAGAAATTCACCTCGCGCAGGACCGTGACACCGTCGAACTTCATGGTCAGCCCGCTGACGCCGAGGGCAAGCGGTCGTGCCGCGTTCATCGTTCGCTCCTGCGGGCCGGGGTCGTCGGGCGGTGCGGGACGGTCACTGCGGCTCCTCCCGCAGCTGGTCCAGGGCAGGCAGGGGATCCGCGTCGATCACCACCGGAGTGTGCCAGACCAGCGGGGCCGGGCCGTATGCCCGGTGCGCGTTGGCGATGGTCTGTTTACCCAGCGTCCGGTTGCCGAATCCGCCGATCGCCGCGCCGATTCCGGCGGGCAGTACCTTGCCGAACATCAACGGGCTGCGCTTGGCCAGGAAGCGCAGGATGAACCGCCGCATGAGCGTGTCGTTGAGGCTGCGGATCCCCGGAATCCGTTCGGTCAGCAGGCTGGCCCAGTTCTGTGCCGAGCGGCCGACGTTCTTCTCCACGATCTCCATCCCGCTCTCGCCGAGCACGACCGCCAGCACCAGCGCGCGGCGGCGTTCGGCGTCGTCGGGCGCGATGCCGTGCACGGCCGCGACCGCGAGGGTGTAGACCGCGGAGGCTTCCAGGAAGAACGTGGTTTCCGCGCTGACGGCCGCGAGCGCGGCGAGGGTGCCGACCGCGGGTACCGCGGCGGTCGCGCCGACGGCGGTGCCGCTGCCGGTGACGGTGGTGAGATACAGCGTCTCGATCCGGCCGATGATCTGTGCCGGGGATTCCTCGGGATGTGCGCGCCGGAAACGGTCCACGTACTTGGCGACCGCGGGCGCCTGCAACTGCGCGCCGTTGTCGAGTACGGCCCGGATCGCCTTCTCCACCCCGGCCTTGAATATCGGCATGTCACCCCTCTCGTCCGCGCCGAGTCTAGTGCGGACGACCACGATGCCGCGGTTCCGGCGAATCCGGTTCGCCCGCATGACGCCGGTCGGTCGGTGGTCACCGAAAATTGTCGGTGGTCCGGCCTACTGTGGAGGCGTGAGTGAGCTCACCGGTGAGTTCCCTGCTCCGCATCGGTTCGGCTGCGGTGTGGGTGCCCGCGGCCGGAGGTCCTCACCGCACGGACACAGAACTGTTCAGGGGGTGGACGCGTGACTGCGATATCGGTGGCGGACCGGGCCGGATTCCGGCGGGACGCGAGCGTGAGCGAGCTGGTGGACGAGTTCTCGGCGCGGCTGCGAGCCGAGGGTGCCGCGTTCGCGTCCGATGGCGGCGTTTCCGAAGGGGCCCGGGCCGCACCGGATCCGCGACTGCGGCCCTATCTGGGGGATTACGTCGGCTATCGGCTGCGTGGTTTCCCGCCGGGCGTGCACATCGGGATGCCGTCCACGGCGCTGACGGTGATCGTGACGATCGATGAGCCGATCGAGTTGCCCGTCAGCTGTCATCCCGCCCAGTCCGGCGGCCGGTGGGATGCGCTGGCAAGCGGGCTCACCGTGCGACCGTGCCTGATCGGGCATCACGGATATCAGCACGGTGTGCAGCTCGCGTTGACGCCGCTGGGTGCGCGGGTGTTGTTCGGTGTGCCGACCGCCGATCTGGGATCGTGGGTGGTCGACCTGAGCGACGTGCTGGGTCCACGGGCCGCGGAGTTGCGCGAGCGGATGGCGGCCACCGCCCACTGGTCCCGCCGGTTCTCGATTCTGGACCGGATCCTGCTCGAGCTGATGTGTGAGGCCACGATCGAACCGGAGCTGCGGCGGGCCTGGCAGTTGCTGACCGGCTCGGCCGGGCGCGCCCGCGTCGGTGCGGTGGCCGAGGAGATCGGTTGGAGCAGAAGGTATCTGGGTGCCCGATTCGCCGCGGAGTTCGGGATCACCCCCAAGGATGCCGCGCGGCTGGCGCGCTTCGAGTCCTCGCACCGGCTGCTGCGCACGGTGGCCACCGAAGCCGCTAGCGCTACCGCCGCCGAGCCGCGCGCCGGCACCACCCTCGCCGAGGTGGCCGCGGCGACCGGTTACTACGACCAGGCGCACATGGCGCGGGAATGGCGGGAACTGGCCGGACTGCCGCCCTCGCGGTGGCTGGCGTGCGAGGTGTTCCCATTCGTCCAAGACCCGGTACCCGACCTGTTGGAAGGCTGATGGCATGACAGACACAACCAGTGAAATCAGCGCCCGCGTCGCTACCCCGGTGTGGCCGTGCCTCACCTACCGGGACGCCCCCGCGGCGATCGAATTCCTCTGCCGTGCATTCGGTTTCGTCGAACGTGCCCGTTACGGCGAGGGTGATGTCGTCCAGCACGCGGAGCTCGGCTGGCCCGGCGGTGGCGGCATCATGCTCGGCTCGGTCCGTGAGGACTCGGTGCACAGCGAACTGCCGACCGCCAGCGGGTCGGTGTACGTCGTCGTCGACAACCCCGACGAGCTGTACACCCGGGCGGAGCGAGCCGGAGCGATCATCATGCGCGGGCTGCGCGATGAGGATTACGGTTCCCGGGGGTTCACCTGCCGTGATCCCGAGGGCGTGATCTGGAGCTTCGGCACCTACGCCGGAGCGCCGGACGGAGAGTGATCATTCGGCGCGGTGGACGAGGCCGTCCGCATCGATGTCGACCTGATTGCCGGTGTGGAACCAACTTCCGGTGAAACGGGATTCGGTGGTCTGGGGGTCGTTCCAGTAGCGCGGGGCGACATTCGGCCCGCGGCACAGCAGCTCGCCGTGACCGGATTCGGCGCGCGGACCCCACAGGGCCAATTCCGTTCCGCCGAACGGAAGTCCGAGCAGGTCGTGGCGGTGTGGTTCGCCACTGTCGGCCAACGCGAGTCCGATCCCGCTGGTCTCGGTTGCGCCCCAGACCGACCATTGCCGTGCCAGCGGGAACACCTCGCGCAGTGCGGCGGCGACGACCTCGCAGGTACCGGGATCGGTTGCGGCCAGTTCAGCGCGATGTCCGGCGCTGCAGACCTGCCGCACCGCCTCGGCGTGCAGTCCGGCCAGATCGGGCAGGAGTCCGGCGAAGATGCGCGGTGTCGCGCAGACCGCGTCGATGCGTTCGGCCACAATGGTTTCCGCGATCAACGCCGGGTCCGGAGACAGTACGACGGTGCCGCCGACCGCGAAGGTCGGCAGCATCTGATCCACACACCCGCTGGCGTGGGCCAGGGGCAGCAGGACCAGATTGCGCAGCCCGTCGGTGGGCAGATCGAGTGCGCCCACCATGGAACGGACCGCCGAGAGGAGATTCTCGTTGGTCAACTCCACCCCTTTGGGGTCGCCGTGTGCGGGCGAACCGTCCGGGCGGACCCCGCCGCTGGTGTAACACAGCAGGGCCAGCTCGCTCAGGGACGCGCCGTCGTCGATGAAGGCCGCACCGTCGGGCAGATCCGCGTAGTGCGCCTCGGCCCCGCCACCGTCCAGGACGAAATCCGCGGAACTGTCCGAGAGCAGTTGGCCAGCAAGCGCATCGGGCAGCGGATCGGGCACCAGCACCGGCACCGCGCCGGACAGCAGTGCACCCAGGAAGGCTTGCACCCAGCGCGCTCCCACGGGCATGCGCACCGCGACACGGTCGCCGTAGCCGATGCCGTGCTCCTGCAACCCGCCGGCGATCCTGGACGCGCTGTGCCACAGCTGCCGGTAGGTCAGGCGTACCTCGTGCCCGCTCGCACCGCCTATCTCCACCACAGCCTCGCGGTTGGAGAACGCGTGTACCTGGACGTCGAGTAGTTCGGTGAGGGCCGGATTGAGGTTGCCGTATCGCAGAACGCCGTCGGCGCCGCGAGCAAGAGGGTTGGTACACCACGGATTTCGTGTCTGTGGATATTCGACGAGCTGTGGCATGCGTCCCTCCGAGTGCCTCGTATCCGGCAGGCACCTGTGACTATATGACTCAGCTCACAATCGTGGGTTGATTGTCGGCAAACGTGTCTCCGACGTCATCGTCCGGAGTATTTCGCCTTGCCCGGCCCGACGTCCAGGAAGCTGCGCACCGCACCGCGCAGATCCTCGGTCGCGAACAGTTCGCCCGAGACCCGCGGCGTCACCGAATCCGCGTGCGCCACACCGCCGGACCGCCACGCCTCGATGATCTGCTTGGTTGCCGCGTGTGCGCGGGTCGGGCCGTCGGCCAGCCGGGCTGCCAGGGCACGAGCTGCGGTGTCCACGTCCTCGTGCACGGCGTTGACCACACCCCAGTCGGCCATGGTGGCCGCGTCGTAGAGGTCACCGGTCATGACGAATTCGCGGGCGCGGCCCGAACCGGCGCGTTCGGCCAGCCGCTGGGGCCCGCCCATGGACGGCGTCAGCCCGACGACCGTCTCCACCAGCCCGAATTTCGCCCTCGGCGCGGCGAGGATGATGTCGCAGGCCAGGGCGATTTCGAAGGCGGCGGTGAGGGTCAGCCCGTGCGCGGCGAACACCACGGGGCACGGCAGCGCCTCGATCGGATGGATGATGCGGCCGAACAGGTTCTCCCACAGCTCGGTGCCCTGTTCGATCGACAGCCCCTCGAAGACGTGCACGTCCACGCCCCCGGAGACGACCTTGCCCTCCGCGCGCAGCAGTACGGCGCGCGGCGGCGCGGCGGTCAGCTCGGCCACATTCGCGGCCAGGGAGTCCAGCAGGGCCTGGTCGAACAGATTCAGGGGCGGATGGTCGATGGTGATGGTCGCCAGCTGTGCCCCGGCGTCCGTTTCGGTGCGGTCCAGGCGGGTGGGTTCGGGGAGCTCACTCATGGGCCGAATCTAGCCAGCCGAGGCGGCGAAGGGGAGAGGGACCCGGTGCGATCTGCCAGACTCGGGGTATGAGCGGCACTTCCGAGACGGCCGGTTATATCGAGCCCGGCGCATACGAGCGGGACACCAACTACATCACCACCCGCATCACGGCCGACGGCCGCGACGGGTATCCGGTCGAGCCGGGACGTTATCGGCTGGTCGCGGCGCGGGCCTGTCCGTGGGCGAATCGGACGTTGATCGTGCGGCGGCTGCTGGGCCTCGAGGATGCGCTCTCGCTGGGGTTGTGCGGTCCCACGCACGACCAGCGCAGCTGGACCTTCGATCTGGATCCCGGCGGTGTCGACCCGGTGCTGGGCGTGCACTTCCTGCGCGATGCGTATCTGGCGCGTTTCCCGGGCTATCCTCGCGGTATCACGGTGCCCGCGGTGGTGGACGTGCCGACCGGGCAGGTCGTCACCAACGACTACGCGCAGATCACCCTCGACTTCTCCACCGAGTGGGTGCGGCACCACCGCCCGGGGGCGCCGCAGCTGTATCCCGAACCGCTGCGCGCCGAGATCGACCAGGTGAACCGGCGCGTCTACACCGAGGTCAACAACGGCGTCTACCGGTGCGGGTTCGCCGGTGACCAGGATTCCTACGATGCGGCCTACGACCGGCTGTTCACCGCCCTCGACTGGCTTTCCGAGCGGCTGTCCGACCGGCGCTATCTGGTCGGCGAGGCCATCACCGAGGCCGATGTGCGGCTGTTCACCACGCTGGCCCGCTTCGATGCGGTCTACCACGGGCATTTCAAATGCAATCGGACCAAGCTGACCGAGATGCCGGTGCTGTGGGCCTACGCCCGCGATCTGTTCCAGACCCCGGGTTTCGGCGACACCATCGACTTCACTCAGATCAAACAGCACTACTACATGGTTCACACCGACATCAATCCGACCGGGATCGTGCCCAAGGGCCCCGAGCTGTCCGGCTGGCTCATCCCGCACGGCCGCGAGACCCTGCCCGGCACCCCGTTCGGCGACGGCACCCCGCCGCCCCCGCCGCGTCCCGCCGAGCAGGTCACGGACCAGTTCGCGATCTGACCGATCGCCGGGCTCACTCGAGCAGGCGCTCACTCAGCCGGGTACGCACGTCCTCGGTGAGGCCGATGGCGGTGAAGTACCCGTTCAGGTCGGTGTGCAGGTCGTGCATCGAATCCGTGCCGGCGGCGAGGTATTCCGGTCGGACGCCGAGCACCTCGGGCGGAAGGCGAAGGCGGCCACCGGAATTGCGGTGCACATCGGCGGCCAGGGCCTCGGCCGCATGATTGCTGAGCAGGAAGTCGGCCAGGATGTCGGCTTCGGCCACACCGATCGCCCGCAGCAGGGTGGCGATCGCCCAGCCGGTGCGATCCTTGCCCGCGGCGCAGTGCACCAGCACCGCGCCGTGACCGCGCAGGATCGATTCGGTGATGGCCAGCAAGGCCAGATGCGCCTCGGACATGCCGGGGAACGATCGGTAGACCTCGAGCATCTCGGCGAGTCCGTCGCGCTCCGCGGCCGCCTCGTGCGGCGGCTGTCCGTCGATGGCCGAGTTGAACGGGGTCAGCCGCAGGCGAACGCCCTCGGGCAGGACATCGGCGCCCAGATGGTCGATCTCCCGTGGTCCGCGCAGATCGTGCACGGTACGCACACCGAGTTCACGCAATGTTTCCCGGCCTCGCGCGTCGACTCGGCACAGATGTGCCGAGCGCAACAGCACCCCGCTGCGTAGTTTGCGTCCGCGCGCCGTGTGAAGTCGGCCCACGTCGCGGTAGTTGAAGGTACCGGAGATCAGAAAATGGTCTGGACGCGCGGTATTCATCTGTCAAGGCTACGGTCGGGCCGGTTGCCCCCGGGTGTCGTTCATTGATCGAACCGGCGAATCTCCGGGGCGTGTGGGATCCGCCACAGAGATTCGGAGCCGAATCCGTGGTTCACTGGAACTTCGGCCCGATCACCGACTCGTCTCATTTTCCGGCGGGATGATGGGACTGATGTCCATTGGATCGCAGCCTGGTTCCAAGGGGGTAACAAAACATTCCGTCAGTCCGTAAAACCACGCTGAACTCGGTCGCCACCCCTGGAAACCTTCTATATTGAGGAAGGTTGAACGGGTCGACCGGGCACGGGTCCGGTCCGATCAGCGAGGATCCGTAACCCGTTGAGCGGCCCGCGCAGGCGAGGCGCGTGTGTTCAGTTTTGCCCAAGGGAGTCTTCGTTGAGCGCTAGTGGAGAGATGACCGAGCTCCGGCCCAGGCCGGCGCTCGCCGATGCGGTGGAACGGGCGTGTGCCGAGCTCGACTTTTCCGGTACGCGTGCGCTGCGGGTGCTGTTGCATGCCGGAGTGAGCGCGTTGTGGCCCGCGATCACGGCCGCGCCGGAACGTCAGGTGCGCATCTACGAGGCCACCATCGCGGCATTGCGACGCCGGTGGGACGGGCAGGACGAATGTGCGGTCGAGCAGTCGGCGGTCGCGTTGTTCCAGAATCAGGAGGCCGAGGTCACGGCATTTCTGCGGCTGTGCGCGGAGCGGTCCGGGACCGAGTGGATCGAGCCGGTGGAGGCGATCGCGGCCTACGCCGTCGCGGTGGTGCAGGGTACGGTGCTGCGCTGGCTCGCCGACTGTGACGACGAGACGACCGTGGTAGTGCTCGACGATCTCGTGTCGAGTCTGTCCACCAAGGCCGTGGACAAGTAGTCACTGCCGCGAGGGATGCCGGATGCGCGCTGCCACTTAACTGGACGTATGTCCAGTTTCATGGTTCAGTGGACTATGTGACAGATGTGTCCATCGCCGGGCTGCATGCGGCCACCGCCGACCTCGATCCGCCTCTGGCCGCGCTGGATCAGGCCGCATTACAGGCGAACGCGGCGGATCTGGTCCGCCGCGCGGCGGGTGTGCCGATCCGCGTGGCCAGTAAATCGGTGCGTTGCCGTGCGGTCCTCGAGGAAGTGCTCGGCTCCCGCCTGACCGCGTCCGGTGGATTCGCCGGGATCATGGGTTATGCACTGCCCGAGGCGATCTGGCTGGTGCGACAAGGCGCCCGGGACGTTCTTCTGGGATATCCGAGTGTGCATCGCGCCGCGCTGGCCGAACTCGGCGAGGACGATCTGCTGCGCGAATCGGTCACGCTCATGGTCGACGACACCGCACAGCTCGAGCTGATCAAGACCGCCGTCGGCACCGACCGGGTGCGCCCGCGCATCTGCCTGGACGTGGACGCCTCGCTGCGGATCGGCCCGTTGCATCTGGGTGTGCGCCGCTCGCCGATCCGCACCCCGGACCAGGCTGCGCGCCTGGCTCGTGCGGCACTCGATCGCGGCTTCGAGGTCGTCGGGGTGATGACGTACGAGGCGCAGATCGCGGGCCTGCCCGATACGAATCCCGCTGTGCGCCTGGTGAAACGGCTCTCGGCCGCGGAGATCGCCACCCGCCGCGCCAAGGTGCTGGACGCGGTCCGTTCCGTGGTGGGTGATCTGCAGATCGTGAACAGCGGCGGCAGCGGTTCGATCGAGGTGAGCGTCTCCTCACCCGGCGTCACCGAGGTGACCTCCGGCTCCGGACTGTACGTGCCGACGCTGTTCGACGGATACCGCAGCTTCACCCCGCGTCCGGCTCTGTACTTCGCCGAGCCGGTGCTGCGCCGCCCTGCGCGCGATATCGCCACGGTCTTCTCCGGCGGCTACATCGCCTCCGGTCCGGCCGGAAAGTCCCGCGTGCCGAAGCCCGTGTGGCCCAGCGGATTACGCCTCATCGGCACCGAGGGTGCGGGTGAGGTCCAGACCCCGCTCGCCGGAGCCGGTGAGCTGGCGATCGGCGACCGCGTCTGGTTCCGGCACGCCAAGGCGGGCGAACTGTGCGAACGTTTCGAGACCCTGCAGATCGTCGCCGCCGACGGCACTCGCACCACTGTCCCCACCTACCGGGGCGAGGGACAGAACTTCGGCTGAGGTTCTACGGCCGAAATCGGTTGCCCTGCGGTGTGCTCGCTAGGACTGGGCGAGTTCCAGGAAAGCGGCCAGATCGGTGAGCTGTTCCGGGGTGTCCGGGAGGTACTCGGTGAGCAGGGCCGAGTGGACGATGACGGCGGTCCACATGGCGCGCGAGACGGCCGTGGTGATCCAGTGGCGGGACAGCAGGGTGTGAATGCCGTGCGGGGCGTCGCCGGGGGAGGAGGTGGTCATGGAGACCAGGACCACCGCGGCCTCCCGGCCGGCCAGGCGTTCGGGGGTGCCGACCAGGACGTCCTCGATGCGGGCCCGGGACAGCAGGGTGCGGATGCGCGCGACCTGGGCGTGATACGGGGTGACGACCAGGATGTCGTGCGGGTGCAGGCGTCGGGTCACCGCGCCCTGATGCCAGGGCAGACCCAGCAGATTCCGCACCCGGCGGACGATCTCGCGGGCCTCCTCGGCGGATTCGGTGCTGTTGCCGTGATGTTCGATCGGCTTGGTTCGCACACCCGGCGCGACGCCTTCGAGATCGCGTGCGAGAGTGACGGTTTCGCTCGAACGCAACCGTCCGGCGTACCGCAGCCGGGACACCGGTCCGCACAGCTGCGGATGCATCCGCCAGGTCCGATCCAGGAAGTAGCCGAATTCGACCGGTAGCGTGGGCAATTCGCCGAGCAGACGCCCGAGCGTCGAATCGTGTACCGGCTCGGGATGAATGCCGTGTCCGGGCAGCGGGGCCGGATCGCCGAGCAGCAGCAGATTGTGCGCGCTGCCCGCGACCGCGATCGCGTCGGCGAGCGAGAAATGCCCGGCATCGACGATCAGCAGCAGATCCAGCGCACCGGGCGGCACCTGCGCGGCGTCGGCGAAATCGCCTGGCAGGCCGCCGATCACGCAGCCGTTGACGGCGTTGTCCAGGAAACGCGGGTAACGGCCCGGCTCGATGGTCAGCCATTCCGGGGCCACCGCGTGGGTCTCGGATTTGGCGACCAGTTCCGGCAGTACGCCGACCCGCACGAGCGCGTCCAGGACCTGCTCGACCGCCCAGTGCGACCGGGCGACCACTCCGACGCGCCACTTGTACCGGGTGACCAGCCGTTCCACCACGCGGACGGCGGTGTCGGTCTTGCCGGTCCCCGACGGCCCCTGCACCGCGACATAGGAATCGTCCAGATCGAGCACCGCCGCGGTGACGGCCGCGGCGTGATCACCGAACACCTCGGGTAGCGCCGCACCCGAACGCAGGCGCGGCCGACGCCGCAGCAGCAGGTCGAACGCGGCCGTCGCGGGCACCTCGGGCAGGCTCACCAGCAGTTCGTGCGCCGCGGATTCGAGTGCGTCCGCGATGTTCTCGTCCTGGCCGGGCGGGCCCGGCACGATCGCGACCGGTAGCTCGTCGTAGGGTTCGCAGCCCTGCGGCAGCAACTCCTCGACCCGTAGGGCGTCGTCGAAATTGGCATCCAGCGAACAGCCCAGGATGGTGGCCTGCGCGGTCGTGCGGCGGCCGGGGGAGCTGGTCATGCCGGGGACGGGCCGGTCGTAGACGGTGAGCACCGGCGTCCCGGGACGTGGTGCGGCACCGGTGCCCAGACGTCCGGTCAGCGTGAGGTAGCGGCGCATCGGCCGATCACCGGTGCTGTGCCATTTGGTGTCCACGGTGCCCCAGTCCGCGATGAGCACACCCGGAGCGTCCTCCCATTCGGCGATCGGCCGCCGCAGGCGATCCTCGTGCGCCCAGTGCAGCGGCTGCCGCTCGCGGCGGTGATAGGCCAGGGTCGCGGCGGTCAGCGCCGCGGCCCGCTGTGCGGCGCTGCGGGATTCGTCGAAGTCGAAGGCGAATTCGCGCAGGGCCGCCTCGACCGCGGGCAGCGGTTCGGTCTCCGGGCGAGGGGCCTGTGCGGCGGGGCGAACACCGTGCTCGGCAGCCAGCCCGCGCAGCCACTCGCGCAGACGCAAGGCGTGCGCGCACTCCGATTCGAGTTCCTCGCAACGGATTTCGGTCCCCGCGTCGAACAGCTCGGCCAGATCGGTCAGGCGGTAGGAGCGCTGCCCGATGATCAGCGCGGAGCGCAGGATCGGGTACAGGTCCACCAGGGATCCGAGCAGGTCATCGATGATCTGCTCATCCGCGCCGTACCGGACGCACAGTCGGGCCAGCAACTGCCGGACCGGCGAACGGTAGTGGTAGATCCGCATACCCGGGTGGTGCTCCTGGCGGTCCAGGAGATATTCCAGCAGGTCGGGCGTCTCGTCGGCGGCGTCGAAACCCTCGTCGGCCGAATCCGTTCCGGCGATGGCGAAGGCGTGGAACAGCACCACCGGATCCTCGCCGCTCTCGGAGTGATGCGCCGGGGCCACGCCGACGCCCACCGCCGTGGCGGGCGTGTCCGTCACGGCCAGGAAGACGTCACCGGGCGAGGGGAGCGGCAGCGCACCCAGCGCCCCCGCATCGGTCACCGTATAGACCGCCGCGCCCGTGCGCTCGTGCTGCAGCTGTACCTCGGCCTGTCGGGACAGTGCGGAAAAGGTATGTGCCGCAACGCCGGTGACCGCGGAATCGGCGGCCGCGAGGCGATCGACGGTGGTGATACCGGCATCGCGCAACTGCGCCCGCACCCCCGGGCGCATACCGGCCACCAGCAGCAGATCGCGACCGGCCACCAGTTCCGCGGTGCAGGTCGGGCAGTGGCCGCAGGCCAGATAGCGGCGATCGCCCCACTGCACATGCAGCAGTTCGTTCTGTTTCCCGGCCAGGATCGTGGCCAGCCGTGCGCGCCGGGCCCGGAACACCGCGGCGGCGGTGTCCAGGTCCTGGATCATCTCCGAGCCGTCCGGCAGGCGCAGCCGCAGGCGCGGATCCACCTGGAAACCCCGCTGCTGCATCGCATGTGCGCAGCCCGCCAGGTCGATCAGCGCGCCGATGGGGGATCTCGAACCTGCCACGCCGTGGATCGAGTACACCGGTGCTCGATCGGGTGTCGAATAATCCGACGGCCGGTCGGCGAGTGCACCGTGGGTCGAGTAGTCCGAAGTTGCGGCGTCGTTGATCGAGAACGCGGGCAGTCGGTCGGCTGTCGCGCCCAGGGCGTCGCCGTCGACCACGGAATCGTCGTTGTCGTCGAGGACCGTCGAGGCAGGGCGGGGTCCCTCGTGTTCGCCTCTGACCAGCAGGGCGCATCCGGCGGTGAACTCGCCGTCGAAGAACCGTGCGTCGGCGACCACCGGCGCGCCCGCCCGCAGGGCGGCAACCGTCCGGCGATCGGCGCGCTCCAGGGCGGCGACCATCGCGGCGGCATCGTCTCCGGCGGGCGGATCGATGCGTTCCGCCGCGGCGGCCAGGTGGGCCGGGAGGGCGTCGAGTTCGGCGTCCACCGCACGGGCGTCGGTCCGGACCAGGGAATCGGGCGATGACCCGGTACCCGCGACCGGCGGCACCAGGCCCAGTTCGGCATCGAGCGCGCGCAGCAGCGCGAACTCGCAGCGCGCCGCTTCCACCAGGTCACTGGTGCTGCACACGACGCGATCACCGAACAGAATCAATCGTGGCCCTCCTGTGTCTCGGGACACCCGAAGCCCCGGGCGACGCACCGTTGCGTGCCGAGTCGCGCAACAGCGTAATCATTCGAGGTCGCACGGCGTGGCGTACGCGGCGCGTGTCGTCACGTGAAGTGAAACGCAGTCAGCCGTGGGGACCGGCCCGCACCCCCGCGTGACGGAAGGCCCGGATCCGAGTGTATGGGACGCGGGCCCTCGTGCGTGGTCAGGTGGGCTTTTCACAGGTGCAGGGGGTGCCGCGCGGACGGGCGCGACCGGTGAAAGGATTGCGGTATGCCGTTTTTCGAGGGCGCGCGCGGGCGGCTGCACTATCGGCGCTGGCCGGTGCGGCAACCGCTGGCCGTGCTGGAATGGCTGCCCGGCTCGGGGCAGCACACCGGGCACTATCACCGATTCGCCCGCGCGCTGGGCGCACAGCACATCGAGGTGTGGGGGCTGGACACCGCGGGGCAGGGGCTGAGCGAGGGTGATCCGGCCGCGCCCGGCTCCATCGACGAACTCGCCGCCGACGCGCTGCGGCTGGCCGCCCTGATCCGCCGGGAACTGCCCGATGCGTCGTTGATCGTGGCGGGCCACTCGCTCGGCGCGGCCACCGCGTTGACCGCACTCGCGGCCCTGCCCGATTGCGCCGGGCTCGTGCTCACCGGCACTCCCACGCGCGCGGCGACTCCCGATGCGCTTGTGCCCGAAGGACTACCGGTTCTGGCCCTGCACGGTGTCGACGATCGTCGCGCACCCATCGATCCGATTCGCGACTGGACCGGGCGTCAACAATCTGTAGGGTTGCGTGAGTACACCGATGCCGGGCACGATTTGCTCCACGAACCGGTGCACGCGCGGGTCACCGCCGACATCGCGGAGTGGGTACGGGGTGTGGTCGCGAGCGCGGTGCGCACACCTGTGGAGTGAGCTCGAGAAAGGGGGACCGGTGCAATCACAAGAGACCGGGGACCTGCGCAGCGATGTGGCAGCCCTGACGCAAGCGGTCGACGACGGCGAACTGTGGATGGACGGTGTACTGGTCACCGAGGGCGTCCACGAACGCTGTGCGCGCCGCTACGAAACCCTGGCCGAGCAGGTGGAAGCGCAGATGCAGGTGTTGCACGCGGCCACCGCGATGCCCGGCTTCGGCGGTTTCGAGTCCGGCGGCTCGCTGCAGCGCGGATTCGAGGGCAAGGCCGCCGACGCACTCGAACATCTGCGACAGTACGCCGAAGCGGCCCGCCAGCTCGCGCAGACGCTGCGCACCGCGGGCGCGGCCTACACCCAGCACGACGCCGATATCGCTGCGGCCCTGGGCAAGACCGACAGCGACGTGGTGGGGGCCGGACATGCATAAGATCAGCGGCGACGGCACCACGGTCGAAACCACCCACTCCGACCCGGATTACGCGCCGAACGTCGAAGTCTTCGACCACCTGACCTACGACGAGATCTACCGCGGCGTCATGGCGCTCAAGCCGGAGGTGCTCACCGCGGGCCGCCAGACCTGGCAGAGTTCGGGCAGCGCGATGAGCGATGCTGTGCAACAGGCACATGCGGAGATTCGTGCGGCCATCGCCGACGGCTGGCGCGGCAGTGCCGCGCAACTGGCCGCCAATGCCGTGCAGGCGTTCGAATCGCTGGGACAGAATCTGGCCGATGTGATGTCCGAAGTCGGACATCGTCTCGGACAGGCCAATGACGCAGCCGAGACGCTGCGTTCGTCGGTATCGCACCCGGTTTCGGCTGCCATGGATCTCGATGCCGCACTGCTGGATCCGAAGCATGCCGCCGCCAATGCCGAGACGCAGAAGACCTCGGAGAACGTCCGCCTGGATGTCGTGCGGGTGATGAATTCGGTCTATGTCGGAGCCTTCATCCCGACCGGCAACAACGTGCCGGGCTTCCCCGTCGGCGGCATGTACCCGACTCAGCAGCAGACCACGCCGCAGCCCGGCGTGAGCGCCCCGGGCACCAGCGTGGATACCGCGAGCCCGACCACATCGCACGGGCCGAGTTCGAATCTCGCCGGGACGCAGTCGGATCCGACCATCCACCAGCCGTCCCAGCAGCAGGCTGCGCAGCCCGACCAGGTGCGCACCGATGCCGCCGCCGCGGTGACACCGGCCTCGGTCACCGCCCCGGCGACCGCGCCCGCCGCGACGACGACACCCGCTGCCGTGCACCCCGCGTCCACCGCCGCTCCGGTGAATGTCGTTGCGCCGCAGGCCGATCGGGCAGCTCCCGTGACATCGGCGCCCGCTCCCGCGGTGGCGCCCGCCCCGGCTGCCGCCGAGCCGCGCGGTACGTCGACCAAACCGCAGAACACCTCCACGAAGCCGCAGAGCACCGACGGCGACGGCAAGCGCAAGGACCAGTCCGACGGTTCCACCAGCGGTGACGGTTCCGGCGGCGGCGACGTCTCGTCCGGGATGGGTGCCGGGATCGTCGGCGGACTCGCGGGTGGCGCGTTCGCCATGGGCGACGCGACCCGTCCGGGCAACACCGTTCCGGCTCCGCCGCGGCGCTCTCCGGAGGACGAGTACGAGGACGACGAGGACTACTACCCCGAGTTCGACGATCCGACCTTCCTCGAGCCCGCCGAACCCGGCACCGAGCTGGTCGGGCATCTGGACCCGACGACGCCGCCGGTGGTCGGCGAGTGGGTCGACGATGAGGAGTGAGCCGACGACCGTGTCGGTTCTCGAATCCGTGGCGGGCCGCCGCCGGTGAAATGGACGCTCACGCCCGACCAGTTCGCACTGGCCTGGGAGCGCACCGACGGCGACCGGATTCCGTATCCGCTCGCCGTTCGACTGTCCGCTCGCGACAGCGGTGAACGTGCCGCACAACTGCCGGAATTGAACGAATGGTGTTCGCGCACACTCGATCCCGATCTGGAAGGGGCGTTGCGGGTGTTGGCCCGCCCGGACGTGCGGGTGGAGGTGTTCGGCAGGCAGGGGTCCGAACCCGACGCGCCACCGGTGCGGGTGCTCGGCGCGGGCTCCGGACATGTCACCGTGGTGGCCGCGCAGCGTGCGGGCCAGGCGCCGGATCGCGGTTCGGATATCCGGCTGTTCGTCGGTAATCCGAAATCCCTTGCGCCCCGAGTAATTTCGATGCTGCCGGAGAACGTGGCGGGCACCGGGCCACGCTACAGCGCACCGGTGGGCCGGGTCCGCGAGGACAGTCGCGATCTGGTCACCGTGCCGATCTCCGGACCGTCCGCCCCGGCCCGCATCCGCCGCCTGCTCAAACAACCGCGCGACGGGATCGGGCAGATCATCGTCTCCGCGCGCCGCAGCAACGGTGAACTACGCCCGCTGGGCGTACTGTGCTGGATCGATGTCGCCGGAGACGGCCGCTATACCGTGCACACCCGCACCGAGGTCGACATCGTGCCGGCGAACGCTGAGGCGTTCACCACCGCGCTACGTCCGATGCTCACCGCCGCCGAACGCATCGTCGCCGAGGCCGGAGTCTGGTGATTCGCCCGGCGCGGCGCAGGTGCGCAGCAGGTCGATGACCTCCTCGTCGGTGAGCTGGTGGAAATCCCGATAGGCCCCGCCGACGCCACCGAGCACGCGGGGAACCAGCGGGCAGATGAGTTCGTCGGCCAGTTCGCCGACCCGGCGCAGCGCCTCGATCGAGGAGACCGGCACCGCCACCGTGAGCCGACGCGGCGCGCAGATATCCGCGACCTGACAGGCGACCGCGACCGTGGCGCCCGTGGCCATCCCGTCGTCCACGATCACCACACAGCGGTCGGTGAGCGGGACGCGTGGCTTTCCGACGCGCAGAATCCGTTGTCGCCGTGCGAGTTCCGCGCGCTCGCGATCCTCGATGGCGGCCAGTTGGCCGGGGCCGACGCCGGTCTGGCCGATGACGTCGTCGTTGATCACCCGCGCCCCGCCCTCACCGATCGCGCCCATCGCCAGCTCCGGCTGCCACGGCACGCCGAGCTTGCGAACCAGCAGGATGTCGACCTCGCCGCCGATCACCGCGTGCACGCCCGCCGCGACCGGGACCCCGCCCCGGGGCAGTCCCAGCACCAGCGGATCCGACGCTCGCAGGTGCATCAGCGACCCACCCAGCGAGCGACCGGCGGCGATCCGATCGGGATAGATCATGGTGTCTGTCAGTCTAGTTCGCCGACACCGAATCTCCGCAGGTTCAGGCTGGGGTTCGTGGCCCGCACCTTGTCCAGGTGATCGGGTTCGATGCGGGCGGTGGCGAATCCGGTGCCCTCGCCGAGTTCGGCGAGCACCATGCCCGTCGGATCGACGATCATCGACCAGCCCGCACCGCGCGGCGCGGCGTGATCGGCGGCCGCGACGTAGGCGGTGTTCTCGATGGCGCGCGCCCGCAACAGCGTCGACCACTGCTCGACCTTGTCCGGTCCGGGAATCCATTGCGCGGGCAGCAGGAGCACCTGCGCCCCGGCCGCGGCCAACCGCCGGAACCCCTCCGGAAAACGCAGATCGAAACAGGTCTGCAGGCCGAAGACGACGCCGTCCGCGGTGAACGTCGCCGGTTCGGTGATCGGTCCCGGCAGGACGATGTCCGATTCGCGGAAGCCGAACGCATCGTAGAGGTGCACCTTGCGGTAGACGGCCGCGAATTCGGCGTCGGGTGCGGCGGCGACCAGCGTGTTGTAGACCAGGCCGGACGGTCCGCCCGCCTCGACCACACCCGCGACCAGGTGCACGCCGAATTCGGCGGCCAATCCGCGCAGCCCGGTGACGTATCGTCCGGTGAGCGGTTCGGCCGCGTCGATCACCCGCTGATCCAGTCGGGTCACCGCGAACATCGAATACTCCGGGGCGACCACGACCCGCGCGCCGCGTTCGGCGGCGGCTCGCACGTGCTCGCGCAGTATCGCCAGATTCGCGTCCTTGTCGGTGTAGGGATCGAACTGCACCACCGCGACGTCGAGTGCCTTCGCCGGCGGCGAGGCATCGGAGCTGCTGGTCGGTCGCGCCGCGGGGTCTGCGGCGGTGACGGTGACGGGCGGCACTGGCGGCTGCTGCGGTTGCATACGTCTCACCGTATTGGGCCGATGGTCGGGGTGACCACCAGCACGCAGTAAACTGCTGGTCAATGAATACCTCAGAGGTCGACAGCGATTCCCGGTCCGACGAGAGGGACGCCGCCGACCCGTCCTTCGCCGATCTCGGCATCGATGACCGCATTCTGTCGGCCATCGCCGACGTCGGCTACGAGTCGCCGTCGCCGATCCAGGCCGCCACGATTCCCCCGCTGATCTCGGGGGCCGACGTGGTGGGCCTGGCGCAGACCGGCACCGGTAAGACCGCCGCCTTCGCGATTCCGATCCTGATGGGTCTGGCCAACACGGAGGGTCGCGCGCCGAAGAGCCCGCGTGCGCTGGTGCTGGCCCCGACCCGCGAGCTGGCGATCCAGGTGGCCGAGGCGTTCGGCCGCTACTCCGCGCATCTGCCGAGTGTGCACGTGCTGCCGATCTACGGCGGTCAGAACTACGCGGTGCAGTTGTCGGGTCTGCGGCGGGGCGCGCAGGTCGTCGTCGGGACGCCGGGCCGGGTCATCGATCACCTCGAGCGCGGCACGCTGGATCTGTCGCAGCTACAGTATCTGGTGCTCGACGAGGCCGACGAGATGCTGAAGATGGGCTTCCAGGAGGATGTGGAACGCATCCTGCGCGATACGCCCGCCGAGAAGCAGGTCGCGTTGTTCTCGGCGACCATGCCGACGGCGATCCGCAAGATCTCCAAGCAGTATCTGCACGATCCGGTGGAGATCACGGTCAAGGCCAAGACCACCACCGCCAGCAATATCACCCAGCGCTGGGTGCACGTGTCCTATCAGCGCAAGCTCGATGCGCTCACCCGCATCCTCGAGGTCGAGTCCTTCGAGGCGATGATCATCTTCGTGCGCACCAAGCAGGCCACCGAGGAGTTGGCCGAGAAGCTGCGCTCGCGCGGTTATTCGGCGGCCGCGATCAACGGTGACATCGCGCAGAATCAGCGTGAGCGCACCATCGGACAGCTCAAGTCCGGTGCGGTGGACATTCTGGTCGCCACCGATGTGGCCGCGCGCGGCTTGGACGTGGATCGCATCTCGCATGTGCTCAACTACGACATCCCGCACGACACCGAGTCCTATGTGCACCGCATCGGTCGCACCGGTCGCGCCGGTCGCACGGGTGAGGCGTTGCTGTTCGTCGCGCCGCGCGAGCGTCGCCTGCTCGATGCGATCGAGCGCGCCACCCGCCAGCCGCTGACCGAGATGCAGCTGCCCAGCGTGGACGATGTGAACGCGCAGCGGGTGGTGAAGTTCCAGGACGCCATCACCGAGAATCTGTCCTCGGACAATCTGGCGTTGTTCCGCAAGCTGATCGAGGACTACGAGGCCGAGCACAACATCCCGCTGGTCGATATCGCCGCCGCCCTGGCGGTCGCGTCGAACGACGGCGACAACTTCTTCATGGAACCCGAGCCGGAGCCGGAAAAGCAACGGCGCGAACGGGCTCCGCGCAAGTTCGACGATCGTGAGGACCGCCGCCCGGCCGGGCCGAGCAAACATCGCAGCACCGGGGCGGACATGGTGACCTACCGGATCGCCGTGGGCAAGCGCCACCGCGTGGTGCCCGGCGCGATCGTCGGCGCCATCGCCAACGAGGGCGGCCTGCGCCGCAGCGATTTCGGCCACATCAGCATCCGGCCCGATCACAGCCTCGTCGAGCTACCGGCCGACCTTTCCCCGGAGACACTGGAAGCGTTGCGCCGCACCAGAATCAGCGGCGTCCTCATCCAGTTACAACCCGACCAGGGCCCGCCCGGACAACGCTCCCTGTCCCGCGGCCCCCGCCGCGAGCCCAAGCGCTTCGATCGCCGCAAGCCGCGTACCTAGCGAGGAAAAATACCGCCCCGGGAGAATCACTTCTCTCGGGGCGGAACTGTGCTCGACTAGTGGGCGCTGCGCGGGCCCGAGGGGACGCCGCCGGGGACCGCCTGGCCCGGGGCGGGCTTCGGGGCCGCCGGGGTGGTGGGGTCGGGGATGGGGGCGTTGAAGTTGGGGCCGGGCGCGTTGTAGACGGTGAAGGCGCCGACGGTGGGGGCGATGACGCAGGTGCCGCCCGGATAGCCGATGGTGCCCCACAGGGCCGCGACGACGGTGCCGGGGCCGGTCGCGACCGTCTTGGACAGGCCGGGCAGGTGGTACTGGGTCATGTCGTCGAGCGGGCTGACGCCGCTGCGGCCGTTGCCGGTGTTGAGCCACGCGACGTTCAGGCCCGAGCCGATGGCGTAGCCGGGGGTGGCGGTGGTGGCCTGGAAACGCAGGGTGCCGTACCCGCCGTGCAGGCCGTTGTCGGCCCCGTTGGATCCCGCGACGCCCGAAGCCACCGTCATGGTGACCGGGTTGCCGGGGCAGCCGAACGTGGGGGAGGAGAACCAGAACGGCTGGAACGCGCCCGCGATGTGATCGAGCTTGGCGGCGGTGAGCAGATGCGTGGACTTGGCCAGCTTGCTCACCGCGTTCTTCGCCGCCGCATCGGAGCCCACGGCCGTGGTGAGGTGATCGATCGCGGTGTCGGTCGCGCTCGGCGCGGCGTCTGCGGTGCCGAATGCGGTCGCGGTGCCGATCGCGGCACAGGCCGAGAGCGCGGCCAGACGCGCGAGGATCCTGCCGTTCACTCGTCGTACTCCTTGATCGTGAACCGGTCGGCCGCCGAATTCGTCCGATTGCCGGACGGCCGCAGCCTGCTTCCGGAGCAACCTACCAGTTGGCAGCCGGTCGAGTGGGGTGGACCGGGCGTGCTGCGCCGGTCGGGACGAATACGCTGGTGTGATCCATCCGACAGGCCCGGATTACCGGGGAGTAGGTTTGAGCCCGGAAATCCAACACGGTGGGAGACGCCCATGAAACTTGCTTTGGCACCCGATGCGGTGGCCTTCCGGGACGAACTGCGTGAGTTCTACCGGACCAAGATTCCGGCCGAGATTCGGGACAAGGTGAAATACGGCCGGGAACTCTCCCGCGACGATATCGTGACCGCGCACAAGACCCTGCACGCGAACGGTCTCGCGGTGCCGAACTGGCCCGCCGAATGGGGTGGCAAGGATTGGACGCCGCTGCAGCGTCACATCTGGGAAGACGAGATGCAGCTGGCCTGCGTGCCCGAGCCGCTGACCTTCAACGCGAACATGATCGGCCCGGTGATCGCCCAGTTCGGTTCGCAGGAGTTGAAGGAGCGCTTCCTGCCGCCGACCGCCTCCCTCGACATCTGGTGGTGCCAGGGCTTCTCCGAGCCCGACGCCGGTTCGGACCTGGCCTCGCTGCGCACCACCGCGGTGCGCGACGGTGACTCGTACATCGTCAACGGCCAGAAGATCTGGACCACGCTGGCCCAGTACGCCGACTGGATCTTCTGCCTGGTGCGCACGAATCCGGACGCGCCCAAGAAGCAGGCCGGCATCTCGATGCTGCTGTTCGATGTGAACACTCCCGGTGTGACGATCCGCCCGATCAAGTTGATCGACGGACATCACGAGGTCAACGAGGTCTTCTTCGAGAACGTCCGGGTGCCCGCCGATCAGCTGGTCGGCGAGGAGAACATGGGCTGGACCTACGCGAAGTTCCTGCTCGGCAACGAGCGCACCGGCATCACCGGTGTGGGTCGCACCAAGGTCAAGCTCGCGGTCGCGAAGGAGTATGCCGCGCAGACGAAGATCGGCTCGGGCACGTTGCTCGAGGATCCGGTGTTCGGCGCGCGGGTGGCCGAGCTGGAGAACGAACTGCTGGCACTGGAGCTGACCCTGCTGCGCGTGGTGGCCAATTCCGCCGAGGGCAAACCGAATCCGGTCTCTTCGGTACTGAAACTGCGTGGTTCGGAACTGCAGCAGGCCGCGACCGAACTGCTGCTGGACATCGCGGGCCCGGACTCCCTGCCGGTGAACGCCGAGGCCATCGCCTCGCCCGATTGGGCGCAGCGCACTGGTCCCGGATATCTGAACTTCCGCAAGACCACCATCTACGGAGGATCGAGCGAGGTGCAACGCACCATCATCGCCTCCACCATCCTCGGATTGTGAGGCGCAGCCATGGATTTCGAACTCACCGATGAACAGGGCATGCTGCGCGACACCGTCCGCGATCTGCTGGCCCGCAGCTACGACCCGGAGTCCCGGCTGAAGGTGATCGACACCGAACTGGGCTGGAACCGCGAGGTGTGGGGTCAGCTGGCCGAATTGGGTGTGCTGGGACTGAGTTTCAGCGAGGAGGACGGCGGCGTGGGCGCCGGTCCCGTGGAGACGATGGTGGTCATGGAGGAGATCGGCCGTCGGCTCGCACCCGAACCGCTGCTGGATGCGGTGCTGCTGCCCGGCGGGTTGATCGCCCGGGTGGGCACCGCCGAACAGCGTGCTCGCGTGCTGCCCGAGGTCGTCTCCGGCACAACACTGCTCGCCTTCGCCCATGACGAGCCCGGAACACGCTGGCCCGCAACCGGTTCGGCGGTCACCGCGACTGCCGACGGCGACGGCTACCGGATCACGGGTGTGAAGAATCCGGTGCCGCACGGTGATTGCGCCGATCTGCTGGTCGTCAGCGCGACGCTGCCCGGTGGCGGGATCGGATTGTTCCTGGTCACGGCTGACGCCACGACCCGCACGCCGTATCGCACCTTCGACGGTCTGCGTGGCGCGCAGATCGAGTTCGACGGCGCGGCGGCCGAACTGCTCGGCGAATCCGGTGACGCCTCGGCGGCCATCGCGGCGCTGATCGCGCAGGCGCAGGCGAGCCTGTGCGCGGAGTCGGTCGGCGCGATGGCCGAGGCGTTGCGGCTGACCACCGATTATCTGAAGACCCGCAAGCAGTTCGGGGTTACCCTGTCGAAGTTCCAGACGCTCACCCAGCGTGCGGCGAATATGTACGTCTCCCTGGAACTGGCCCGGAGCATGAGCGTGTACGCCACCGCGTCGCTCACCGAGGGGGAACCCGATCCGGCCGTGGCGTCGCGGGCTCGCCTGCAGGTGGGCCGTTCGGCCCGGCACATCGGTCAGGAGGCGGTCCAGATGCACGGCGGTATCGGCATCACCACCGAATATCCGGTCAGCCACTACGTCGCGCGACTCACCGCCATCGAGCACACCTTCGGCGGCGGATTCGAGCATCTGCGGGTGCTGACCGATCGCCTCGGCGAATACGACCTGGTCGAGCTGTAGCGCGACCGCGGTGACGGCCGTTCCGCGTCAGTTGTCGCCCTCCTCGGATGGCAGCCGATGGTGGGGGTACTGCGGATCGGTCGTCACCGAAGTGGCGGGCGAGGTGGTGGTCGTGTTCCCGTCGTACGGGTCGGTGGTACTCGTCGGCGGCGTGGTGTGGCCTGGGGGATCGAAGCTCTGCTCGTCGAACGGATCCATGGTCGGCGTCGCGGCCGGAAAGGGCGGATCGGAGGGGAACGGCGAGGTGGTCGAGGTGGGGCGGGGCGTGGTCCTGGCCGCGATACGCCAGGACGGCGACGGCGGGATGACCACGACGTAGGACGTCGCACTCGCGGCGCGGGTGCCCGTGACGACGTGTCCGTCCGCACTGAGCGGCGGCGGGGCGACATAGACGTCGTGCTGTCCGAGTCCGCAGGCTCCGATCAGTACCAGCCCCAACGAGATTGCGCCCGCCGCGATCGCCGGGCCTGCCACCTTGGCGGTCAGGCGGTGTGGGATGTCCTCGGCGTTATCCCCCAACTCCGCCTTGCTGCCGTGCATTGGTGACTAGCTCCTCAATTGTCCCGAACCGGCCTCACATTATCCGAGTGCCGGGGTCGGGGGCCAGATGAGCGTGCTGGTCGACAAAATACCGACCCGTCATGTCAAACAACTATGGTTCAGATAACGGATCGATAACTTCGGCGTGTCGTACGCGTGTCGGGTGGAGATTTGACAACGGAGACGTAGCGTGTGGGCAAAGTTACACGTGAGACGCCTTCAATATGCCGGGGGAAACCGTGAAATTCACGGCTCCGGCGGCGTCATCGAGGAGTGGTGATGGGAGCTTTCTCGACGACCCCCCTGGGCGCGGCGCCCCAGAGTGATTCGGCCGCAGCCGAATCCTCGCGTCCCGTCTGGGCGATCGTCTCGCGCCTCGTGGCCTGGGTGATTTTCGCAGGCGGCATGGTGGGAGCGGTGATGGGCATTGTCGATCTACGCGTCCTGGTCACCGTCGCAGGTCTGATCCTCGCCAGCACCGCCGGTTTGGTGCTGTTGAAGCTTCGGGCCGATGCGCACGGATCGGCCTGAACGCGCGGGTCGGTGAACGCCCGCGGAAATCCGCTGGGCGATAGGGAATTACGTGCCCGCCTTCGGCGGGCGTGCGGTTCGAGCCGACCTGGGGACCTCGTGCAGGTCCGGCAGTCCGCGATGGGTGCCTTCGGTGATCCATTGCGACACACGACGATTACCACTGCGGTCGGGTGCTGTCCGATGTGGTGATCCGGCTGATCTCGCGTCGAGTGGGATGTTCGGCGCATCGGCTGTGGACGATGTGGATTCGCATGCTGCCGGTGAATCGGTGGCGCTCAGCGCTATTGGGGTTCAGCCAGGATTCGATCGAGTGCCGAGTCGAATGCCGTCGCGGGGTCCGCTGGTGTGGTCGGAGTGCGCCAGGCGACGATCTGATCGGGACGTAGCAGCAGTGCACCCGATCTGGTGATACCTGCTGCTGCGCACCACTTTTCGTCCAGTGTGTGGACGGATGTGCGCGGCCTCGGCGGAATTCGGTGATCTGCCCGGTGTTCGGTCGGGGATGCATCCGGTGATGTTGCTGCACAGCCTGTTTCGCTCAGCGCGTCGGGCAGTCGTTTCGACAGCTGCCAATGGCCGGCCTGCGGGCCGGTGAGCAGGGCGAATCCGGGGCCGGGGAGGTCGAGGGTGGAGCGGCCGTCGGGCAGGGGCAGATGTGGCACTCGGGTGCCGGGCTGGCCGGTGAGATCCAAGCGAGTCAGGGTGTGTGGGCTGCTGTCGTCGATGAAGGCTCCGGACGGGTAGCGCTGGCCCAGGATCATGGCGATCGGGTCCGCCAGGGGTGTGCCGTCGGTCGAGCGGTGGGGCGGGGTGCGCAGATCGGCGGTGCGGACGCTGGATTGGTCGGCGGTGAACCAGCCGACCGGGTGACGTTCGGTGTGGTAGGTGTCCAGTAGGCCGGGCCCGGCGTCACCGCGCAGTACCGCGGCCAGCTTCCAGGCGAGGTTGTGCACATCGTGAATGCCGGTGTTCGCGCCGGCAGCCGCGTACGGCGGCATGACATGGGCGGCGTCCCCGGCCAGGAAGATCCGGCCGTCGCGATACCGGTCCGCGACGAACATGCCCGGCTCCCAGGGCAATACGCTCACCACCTCGATGTCGACACCCGGTTCGCCGATCGCGATCCGCAGTGCCCGCGGCCAATCCCGCACCGGGCGGTCGATATCGTGCGAGGTACTGAAGATCCATCGGCGCGCGCCGTCCACGGACATGAATGCCCCCGGTGCGCGGTCGTTCTCGATCTGACAGAGATTGAATTCGCGGCCCCGCACCAGATTCGACAACTCGGCGTGGAAATAGACGTTCACCGCTCGGCCCAGGGTGCCTCGACCACTGCGGGTGATACCCAGGCGCTCGCGGATCGGGCTCGCGGCTCCGTCGGCGGCGATCAGATAGCTCACCAGTATCCGTTGGGTATCGCCGTCGGTGCTGCGTAGCGTCGCCGTGACGCCCGTTGTGTCCTGGGCGAATTCGGTGCATTCGACACCGAAGCGGATATCGCAGCCACGCTCGGTGGCCAGGGTGCGCAAGGTCGGTTCGAGCAGATCCTGTGCGCACAGACAGGCCGTGGACGGGGTGATCGCGGCCCAGTCGGGCATGCCGCCCGGCAGTGTGAACGGCAGGCGGGTGGCGCGGGCCAGGGTCGGCCCGGCGGCCATGGCCTGATGGGCGGACAGATCGCGCGCCGCGTCCAGGACCGTCTCGCCGATGCCGATCTGGTCGAACAGTTCCATGGTGCGGATGTTGATCCGCCGGGCCTTGGGCTGTGGGGATGTGGTCGCGCGCCGTTCCACCAGCAGTGACGGCACGCCGTGATACCGCAGGAACAGGGCAGCCGTCAGCCCGACGAGTCCGCCGCCGACGATCAGGACTCGATGTTCGTGTACGTCGTACATTATATGTACGTTGTACACCAATGGTTGAATGCCCGGCAAGGGACGGATTTTCGAGGAGGTGCAATGGCCGAGGAGGCTCCGGGACCGCTGATCTGGACCCTGCCCGAACCGCCCGGACGGCCCACGACCAGTCTCGGTCGCGCGGGCATCCTGCGCGCGGCCCTGGCGATCGCCGACGCCGAGGGAGCGCCGGCGCTGACCATGCGTCGCGTCGCCGCGGCCGTGGGTGCGTCGACCCCGATGTCGCTGTACCGCTATGTCGGTAGCAAGGACGGTCTCGTGGATCTGATGATCGACGCCGTCTACGGTGAGATACCGCTGCCGGACGAGCCTGCGGCACATTGGCGTTCGAGGCTCGAGCATCTGGCGCGGGAAACCTGGGCGGTACTGCTGCGCCATCTCTGGTTCGGGGAGCTCGTGCACACCCGGCCACCGCTGGGGCCGAACGCGCTGCGCTACTTCGATTTCCGGTTCGCGATGCTGGAGCCGCTGGGCCGCACCGCCGACGAGCTGTCATTGATCACGAGCGCGGTGGACGGCCATCTCTTCGGCGCGGCACTGCAATTGGCGCACGAGCAACGCATGCGCATGCGCGTCGGCCTGCACACCGACGACCAGCTGGCTGCGGCCGCCCGCCCTTTCGTGGAGCCGATTCTCGCCGAAGGCAGCTATCCGGCTTTCAGCCGATGGTTCCAGGGGCGTACCGGCGCGGGCCCCGACGAGCCGGTCGAATGGATACTCGGCTGCATCCTCGACGGCCTCACCCTCAGGCTCGGCCTGCCGGCGTGAACCGTCTGTCGGCTGCGTGGCGGACCGTTCAGTTCTTTTCGTGCACAACCCATTCGAAGGCGTCGGCCTCGGATCGGGCGCCTTCGGCGGTGCGGGATCGATTCGGCTCGCCGAGTTCGCCGAGCAGGTCGCGGGACAGGCCGACCAGAGTTGCCAGGGTGTCCGGGGTGAACCAGTCCGGGCGGGTGGCGAACAGCAGATCCTCACTCGAGGTGTTGCCGCTCGCGCCGGGGGCGAACGGGCAGCCACCCAGCCCGCCGAGCGAACCGTCGACCATGGTGGCTCCGGCATCGAGTGCGGCCAGCGAATTCGCCACGCCCATACCCCAGGTGTCGTGGCCGTGGAAGATGATGCGGCGCTCGGGAGTTCGGGTCCGCACGGCAGTGATCAGATCACTCACCTGCTGCGGATACGCCTGGCCCAGAGTGTCGGCGACGACGATATCGGTCGCGCCCTCGGCGCGGGGATCGTTCGCGATGTCCAGCACCCGGCGTGGATCGACGGGACCGTCGAACGGACAGGTGAACGCCGTCGCCAGGCACAGCTGAATCGATCCCCCGGCCTCGTGCGCCAGGGCGATCGCCTCGGGCATGGCCGCCAGGCTCTCCTCGGTGGTGCGGCCGATATTGGCCTTGTTGTGCGCGTCGGACGCCGAGAAGCAGTACTGGAAATTGCGCACACCGGCCTCGGCGGCTCGGCGGACATGCCGGGGCGTGGCCACCCACACCCAACAATGTTGCAGCTCTTCGGGTTCCAGAGCGGCGATCAGATCCATCGTGTTGGCCATCGGCGGCACCAGATCCGGCCGCGCCATCGAACCGATCTCCAGCGTGGGCACGCCCAGACCGAGCAGGGTGCGCACGAGTTCGACCTTGCGATCGGTGGGCAGCACCTTGCCGGTCAGTTGCAGGCCGTCACGCAGCGTGACATCGCGCAGCATCAGTCCACCTCCAAGTCGCGGATCTGCTCGTCCGACATGCCCAGCAGTCCGGCGAGCACCTCGTGGGTGTGCTCGCCCAGATCCGGGCCGACGTTTCGGATCGGCAACGACGTCTCGCCGATCACCGGCACGATGCCCGGGAAACCCACCTGCTTCGGCTCGGATTCGCCGACGTCCACCGGAAAGTGCTGAATCATGTTGCGCGACAGGTACTGCGCGTCGGTGGTGATATCGGCCGCGGTGTAGATCGGGCCGGACGGGATGCCCGCACCCTCCAGAATCGCCAGCGCCTCGTCACGGGTGTGGCCGCGCGTCCACTCGGCGATGGCGGCATCGAGGCGTTCGCGATGTTTCCAGCGACCGGCGTTGTCGGCCAGTTCCGGATCCGCGGCCAGATCGGGCCGCTCGATGACCTGCATATAGCGCTGGAAGATGGCATCGCCGTTACCGCCGATGATGATGCTGAACCCGTCCGAGCAGGGATAGGCGTTACTGGGGGCGATGCCCTCCATCCGGCCGCCGACCCGTTCGCGGGCGATGCCGTAGGCGTAGTAGTCGGGCACCAGCGATTCCATCACCGACAGGATCGACTCGTTCAGCGCGACGTCGATCATGCGGTGCGGCAACGGAATCGGCTCGTTCGACCGCTCGCGCTGGAACAGCGCCATCACCGTGCCGAAGGCCGCGTAGATCCCGGCGATCGAATCGCCGATGGACACGCCCACCCGCACCGGCGGTCGATCCGGATCGCCGACCAGTTCGCGCAGACCGCCCACGGCCTCGGCCACCGCCGCGAATCCGGGTCGCTGGGACATCGGTCCCGTCTGACCGTAGGCGGAGATCCGGGTGAGGATGAGATCCGGATTGGCCGCGTTCAGCTCCTGCGGGCCCAGCCCCCACTTCTCCAGCATGCCGGGCCGAAAATTCTCCAGCAGGACATCGGACCGGGAGACCAGATCGAGCACGATCGCCCGGCCCGCCTCGGACCGCAGATCCAGGGTGATGGACTTCTTGTTCCGGTTCACCGTCCGGTACAACATCGAGGTGTCGCCACCGTACAACCGCCAGTTGCGCAGTTCGTCACCGGTTTTCGGCCGCTCGACCTTGATCACCTCGGCGCCGAAATCGCCGAGGATCCGCCCCGCGGTCGGCGCCGCGATGTAATTGCCCAGCTCCAGTACCCGCACTCCGTCGAGCGGCCGAATCTCCATGGAATCGATTCAACCAGTCGCGACGGGAGTCCTGTAGCCCGCGCTGCCGGGGCAGCCGAAGGTCTCGGTCGTGGCGGTGAACTGCGACGGGGACCTTCGGCTGCGGCGCGATCAGGCTGCGGCCTGCTCGACCACCGAATAGTGCTCGGCGTTACCGGCGATCACCGTGCTGGTCCGGCCGTCGACGCCGACCGGAATATCGCCCGCGAGGGTGATGCGGGTGAGCTTGCGGTGCTCGGCGCCGTCGAAATCGTCGATGGCGTAGTGCTGGGTGGCACGGTTGTCCCAGATCGCGACGTCGCCCAGCGACCAGTTCCAACGGGTGGTGTGCTCGAGCCGGGTGACCCGGTCCTGGAACAGTCGGAACAGCGCCTGCGATTCGGAGTTGTGCAGCCCTGCGAAATGCTTCACGAAATGTCCCAGCAGCAGGGCGCGTTCACCGGTTTCGGGGTGCACGCGCACCACCGGGTGCTCGGTCTCGTAGTAGGTCGAGACGAACTCGTCGCGATAGGACTGGTACTTCGGGTCCGAATCCTTGCCGTGACCGGCGGCGTAGTCGTAGGCGTTGGTGTGCACCGCGCGCAGACCCTCCGCGAGCCGCTTGAGCGGGTCGGGCAGCGAGTTGTAGGCCGCGACGGTGGAGGCCCAAGTGGTCGAACCGCCGTAGCTGGGCAGGGTGACCGCGCGCAGGATCGAGGCCTTGGGCACCCGGTCCACGAAGGTCACGTCGGTGTGCCAGCTGTTCGCCCGCCCGGTCTCGGAGTCGATGGCCAGGGATCGGACGCCGCGGGAGGTGACCGTCGGATGCGGTGTGGTCGGGGTGCCCAGCAACTCCGCGAACGCGT
Organism: Nocardia jiangxiensis NBRC 101359; assembly: GCF_000308615.1. Taxonomy (GTDB): domain Bacteria; phylum Actinomycetota; class Actinomycetes; order Mycobacteriales; family Mycobacteriaceae; genus Nocardia; species Nocardia jiangxiensis. The sequence continues at coordinate 101,610 of NZ_BAGB01000061.1, read as the reverse complement.
ACTGACCGTCCTCGGTGAGGTGGTCCTGACCGCGGAAGAAGATCACCTTGTGTTCGTTGAGCGCGGCGCGGATCGCCTCGACCGCCGGCGCGGACAGGTCACCGCCGAGCCGGACGCCCTCGATGCGTGCGCCGATGTGGGTGCCGAGCTTGACGACCTGCACGGCTGTCTCGGTTTCTACTGCGTGATCGACGGACATGAAGCGCCTTTCGCTCGGATCTGTGGTGCATGAGCAGCACATCACCGGCGAGCGGGACGAACCATATTTGCGGTCAGGAGGATCCCAACGCTCGCGCTCAGCCCAGATGTTCGCGCAGATAGGCCAGATCCTCGGCGACGCCCTCGGCGGGGGTTTCCAGGATCACCGGCGCACCGGCGGTGCGGCAGACCTCGGCCAGCAGTTGCGGGTCGATGGTGCCCTCGGCGAAGTTGGCGTGCCGATCCGCGCCCGAATTGAACTCGTCGCGTGAGGAATTCAGATGGACCAGATCGATCCGACCCGTGATGGCCTTGATCCGATCCACGACGCCGACGAGCTCCTCGCCGCCGGCCCAGGCGTGACAGGTGTCCAGGCAGAATCCCGCGTCGTACTCGCCGACCACGTCCCAGAGTTTGGCGATGGAGTCGAAATACCTGGCCATGGCGTGATTTCCGCCCGCGGTGTTCTCGATCAGGATGGGCACCGCGAAACCGCCCTTGTCCTGCTGGCGCTCGAACAGCTTGCCCCAGTTGGTGATACCGGCCTCGATCTCCGCATCCGAGCGCACATGCCCGCCGTGCACGACGAGGCCGAACGCCCCCAGATCGGCCGCCGCCTGCGCCTGCAGCGCCACCGCCTGCCGCGAGGGCATGCGCAGGCGATTGTTGGTGCTGGCCACGTTGATCTGATACGAGGAGTGCACCACCAACTCGATCGGACTGGCCTTGATCTGCTCGGCCAGCGGATGCGGCTGGGGTTTGTCCCAACTCTGCGGATCCACTACGAACATCTGGATGACCTCGGCGCCCAGTTTCTCGCCGAAGCCGATCGGATCACTGTCTTGTCTGACGTGTGCTCCAATGCGCATGGGATCGAGCGTATCGGTACCCACCGACAGGTTCCGCCGGGGCGCGGAACCGGCCGTTTCCACCGGTCCTTCCGGGGCGATCAACCCGCATCGGATCGGTGTGATGGGCCGCGGCGGCGTTCGCGCCACCGCGGGGTGCGGATTCGTCCGGGCTGCTATGGTTTCGGTGTTTCCCGTGGTCGGCTCGTAACGGCGACGGAGTTCATGCGGTACACGGCCGTGCGCTGGCGGGTCCCGGTGCGCGGCACGGGAAGTGGGAGCGGACATCATGGTGGCCAACGGTGAGGTCTTCGCCGGATATCTCGTCGAGCAACTGCTCGGCCGCGGCGGCATGGGTTCGGTATATCTGGCCAAACATCCGCGTCTGCCGCGCAAGACCGCGCTCAAGCTGCTCAACCGTGAAATGGTATCCGATCAGGAGATCCGTGCCCGCTTCGAGCGCGAGGCCGATCTGGTCGCCCAGCTGGACCACCCCAATATCGTCACCGTCTACGACCGTGGTCTCGAGGACGGTCAGCTGTGGATCTCGATGCAGTACATCGACGGTATCGACGCCGCCAGTGTGGACCCCACCAAACTCCCGCCCGAGCGCGCGGTGCAGATCATCGGCGAGGTCGCCGAGGCGTTGGACTACGCGCACGGCAACGGTGTCATGCACCGCGACGTCAAACCCGCGAACATGCTGCTGGCCCGCTCGACGGGCGGTAAGGGCGAGCGCGTCTACCTCACCGACTTCGGCATCGCCCGGCTGCGTGACGACGGCGGCCACCTCACCCAGACCGGCACGTTCACCGCGACGCTGGCGTACGCCTCGCCCGAACAGCTCACCGGGGCCAACCTGGACGGCCGCGCGGATCAGTATTCGCTGGCCTGCAGCCTGTTCTGGTTGTTCACCGGGACCGGGCCGTTCGCCGCGTCCAATCCGGCCGCGGTGATCCGTGGACACCTGCAGGAGCCCGCGCCGCCGCTGAGCAAGATCCGGCCCGGACTCCCGCCCGCGATGGACAGCGTGCTGGCCAAGGCCATGGCCAAACGCCCGGACGACCGTTTCGTCTCGTGCGCGGAATTCGCCGCCGCGGCCCGCCGCGCCCTGGCGGCGCCCAGCTCCCCGGGGGTTCCGCTGTCGCCGCCGCGGCAGTTCACCGGCCCGGGGATGCAGACCGTCGGCCCGCAGACACTGGGCCCGCAGACGGTAGGGCCGCAGACCGTCGGCCCGCAGATGGGCCTCACCGGAACCGGCCCCGGCAATCCCGTGGTGCCGCAGCGCACCGGTCCCGGAATGCAGAACGCCGGACCCATGCCCACCGCGGGGCCCGCACCCGTGCCGATGTCGGTGCGTTCGCCGACGCCGCCTCCGCAGCAGATGTATCCGCAGAATTCGCCGTATCCGCAGACCGGTTACGGCTATCAGCCCACGCAGATGCCGCCGCAGCGCAAATCCAACACCGGCCTGATCATCGGCATCATCGTCGGCGCGGTGGTCATCCTGCTGGTCGTGCTGGCGATCATCGGTTCGCTGGGCTGAGCCGGTCCGGTATACCCCCGAAGTATTGGGGGGCATTCCTGATGGCGCAGACGTGCGGGTCAGGCAACACTGGAGAACATGACTGCCGATGCCCTGGGCACCGAAACCACTGCCGACACTACGATCGCGGCCCGCGCTACCGACCTGGTCAAGCTGTACGGAACTGGAGACACCCAGGTCCGGGCGCTGGACGGGGTGAGCGCGGAATTCGCCACGGGTGAGTTCACCGCCATCATGGGTCCGTCGGGCTCGGGCAAATCCACCCTTATGCACTGCCTGGCCGGGCTCGACGCGGCCACCTCCGGCGCGGTGCACATCGGCGGGACCGACCTGACCGGCCTGTCCGACAAGGAGATGACCGCACTGCGCCGCGACCGGATCGGTTTCGTGTTCCAGGCGTTCAATCTGGTCCCGACGTTGACCGCGCTGGAGAACATCACGTTGCCGTTGGACATCGCCGGTCGCAACGCCGATCAGGACTGGCTCGACACGGTGATCAAACGCCTGGGCCTGAACGACCGCCTCGACCACCGGCCCAGCGAACTGTCCGGCGGCCAGCAGCAGCGCGTGGCGTGCGCCCGCGCCCTGGCCGGAAAACCCGAGATCATCTTCGGCGACGAGCCGACCGGAAATCTGGACTCGCGGTCCTCCGGCGAGGTGCTCTCGATCCTGCGCGCGGCCGTCGACGAATTCGGGCAGACGGTCGTCATCGTCACCCACGAGCCGCACGCCGCCTCCTACGCCGACCGGGTGATCTTCCTCGCCGACGGCCGCATCGTGGACGAATTGCGTGATCCCACAGCCGAATCCGTGCTGGACCGGATGAAAAAGCTGGAGAACGCCTGATGGCCGCGAGCCCGATGCGCAAGGTGGCCTTGCGCAATCTCGCCGCGCACAAGGTGCGCCTGGCGCTGACCGTGCTGTCGGTGATTCTCGGAACCGCCTTCATCGCAGGGTCTTTCGTGTTCACCGACACTCTGCAGAGCACCTTCAACGGCATTTTCGCCGATCAGGCCAAGGGCGTCGACGTGCGGGTGCAGCCTGAGGAGCGTACGTCGCTGGGCGTTCCGCTCGACGTGATCGACAAGGTCAGCACGACCCCCGGCGTGCGGGCGGTCGCCCCCGCGGTGCAGGGGCCGGTCGTGCTGTTGAAGGACGGTCACGCGGTGCAGACCGGTGGCGCACCCAGTCTCGGGCAGTCCTATCTGCCGCCGGACAAGGCCGTTGCCGAACCGCAGAAGATCGTCGCGGGCGTCGCGCCCACCGGCCCCGGACAGATCGCGATCAATTCCGGTGGGGCGCAACGCGCCGGATTGTCGGTCGGGGATCGCACGGAGATTCTCGTGCCGTCCAAGGGCAATATCGTGGTGACCGTCAGCGGGATCTACACCATGAGTTCCGATTCCGGCGGATTCATCGGCATCCTGTTCGACGACGCCCAGGCACGCGATCTGTTCACCGACGGACAGCACGTGGGCTATGTCGACGTGGCCGCGGCGCCGGGCGTCTCGGCGGATACCGTGCGCGACAGGCTGTCCCGGGTCCTGCCGGGCTACAAGGTGCTCGACGGCGATCAGGTGCGCGCGGATCTGAAGGCCCAGGTCGGCAATGCGCTCAAATTCGTGAACTACTTCCTGCTCGCCTTCGGTGCGATCGCGCTGCTGGTGGGCACGTTCATCATCTACAACACCTTCTCGATGATCGTGGCGCAGCGGCTGCGGGAACTGGCGCTGCTGCGTGCGGTGGGTGCGAGTAGACGGCAGGTGGGGCTGTCGGTGGTGGCCGAGGCGGCGATCATCGGATTGATCGGCAGCGCGCTGGGTCTGGCCTGCGGCATCGCGCTGGCGTTCGGGTTGTCCGGGCTGCTCAATGCCTTCGACCTGGGATTGCCCACCGGGGCCATGCAGGTGCAGGTGCGCACCGTGCTGGCGGCGCTGGGCATCGGTCTCGTGGTGACGGTGGGCAGCGCCTATGCGCCCGCGCGCCGGGCGGCCAAGATTCCGCCGGTGGAGGCCATGCGCGAGGAGTTCGCCTCGACCGGCGAATCGCTGCGGGTGCGCACGGGCATCGGCGTGGCGCTCGCGGTCGTCGGTGTCGTGCTGGTTGTGCTCGGGGCCCGCCACACCGGCGGCAATGCCGCGTTGACCGTCGGAATCGGTGCTGCGGCACTGATTTTCGCGGTATTGTTCGCCTCGCCGTCGTTGTCGCGGCCGGTGCTGGCGGCGCTCGGCGTGCTGGTGCGGCCGTTCGGGTCGATCGGGCATATGGCGCGCAACAACGCGGTCCGCAATCCGCGGCGCACCGCGGCGACCGCTTTCGCGCTCACCCTGGGGTTGATGCTGGTCTCGGCGATCGGCATGCTCGGAGCCTCGGCGAAGGCGAGTGTGAGCGATGTGGTCGACCAGGGCGTCAAGGCCGATTACGTCCTGACCGGTCCGCAGCTGATCGGGGTGCCCGTCGGCGCGGGGCAGGCCGCGAGATCTGTTGCGGGAGTCCAGGATGTGGTGGCCTTCCGCGGCGTGCAGATGAAGATCGGCGAGGATCCGCTGTACGGCATCTCACCGGATGCGGCGATGAGTCCCGTGCTGAACTACGAGATTCGCAGTGGCGGTAAAACACTCGGCGACAACGATATTCAGGTCTCGGAAACCGAAGCCGGGAAACACAATTGGCACGCCGGTCAGCAGGTGCAGCTGACCAGCATGGACAACAAGAAGTTCACCGTCACGGTGTCCGGAATCTACAAGGACACCCAGTTGCTCGGATCCCTGGTGGTGTCCTCGGCGCTGTACGACCAGGTGATGCCCGTCGCGTTCCGCGCCGATGTGATCGTGCTGATCTCCGCCGCGCCGGGGGCCGATCTGACGCTCATGCGGCAGAACCTGGTCAAGGCGACCGCGCCGTTCGTCGTGGTGCAGGTGGAGAACCGGGAGGAATTCAAGGGCACGCGGGGCCAACAGATCGACACCATGCTCGCGATCCTCTACGGGTTGCTGGCCTTGGCGGTGGTGATCGCGGTGCTCGGCATCGTCAACACGCTCGCGCTGTCGGTGGTCGAACGCCGTCGCGAGATCGGCATGTTGCGGGCGGTCGGCATGCAGCGACCGCAGGTGCGCCGGAGCATCTATCTGGAGTCGATGCTGATCGCGGTGTTCGGTGCGCTCGTGGGTGTGGTGCTCGGGCTCGGACTCGGCGTCGGATTCCTGCGGACCCTCAGTGATCTGGGCATCAGCACGATCACCGTGCCGTGGATCCAGATCGTGCTGATGCTGGTCGGCTCCGGCGTGGTGGGTGTACTGGCCGCCGTGTGGCCCGGGATCCGGGCCGCGCGCACGCCACCCCTGGCCGCCATCGCCGATCTGTGAGCCTGGCGGGCGTCGAGCATCCGGCGTTTCGTCGGCGAGTTACCCGGGGCGACACAGTCGTCGGGTGACGCGCAGGCGAGATGCCGGGTCCGGGGGTATGCGGATCGTATGATCTGCATCTGTCCGGTTCGCCCGCTGGTCCGCATGGTCGGTGAAGGAGTCTGGAGATGGATCTCTTCGGCACGCTCGGTGGCGCTTTGGGGGTTCTGAATGCAGGTTTGGGACTGGCGCAGTCGTTGATGGGATTCCTGAGCGCGCTCGGCAGCAGCGCGCCGGGCACGTAGCGTCCGGCTCACCCCGCGTGGGTGTTCGCCCAGGTGCGTACGTCGCCGCGGTCGAGGGCCACCGCCAGTAGATCCGGGAATTTGTCCGGGGTACAGGCGAAGGCGGGGACGCCCAGGCCGGCCAGTGCGGCGGCGTTCTCGTGGTCGTAAGCGGGTGCGCCGTCGTCGGACAGTGCCAGCAGGACCAACACCTGGACGCCGGATTCCCGCATCGCGGCGATCCGGCGCAGCATCTCCGCGCGGATCCCGCCCTCGTAGAGGTCGGAGATCAGGACGAACAGCGTGTCGGCCGGACGCGTGATCAGCTGCTGGCTGTAGGCGATGGCGCGATTGATATCGGTGCCGCCGCCGAGCTGGGTGCCGAACAGGACGTCGACCGGATCCGAGAGCTGATCGGTGAGATCGACGACGGCCGTGTCGAAGACGACCATCGAGGTCTTCAGCGAACGCATCGAGGCCAGGACCGCACCGAACACCGAGGCGTACACCACGCTCGAGGCCATCGATCCGGACTGGTCGATCGCCAGCACCACATCGCGTCGCACCGCCTGCGACTTGCGCCCGTACCCGATCAGCTGTTCGGGTACCACCGTGCGGTGTTCGGGCAGGTAGTGCGCGAGATTGCGGCGGATGGTGCGATCCCAGTCGATATCGCGCAGCCGCGGGCGGGTGGTGCGTGCGGCGCGGTTCAGCGCGCCGGATACTGCGGCGACGGTACGCGAGGCGATGCGCCGCTCGATCTCTCGCACCACCTTCTCCACCACCATGCGCGCTGTGGACCGGGTGGTCTCGGGCATCACCCGGTTCAGGCTCAGCAGGGTGCCGACCAGGTGCACATCGGGCTCGACGGCCTCGAGCAGTTCCGGTTCGAGCAACAGCTGCGTCAGATCGAGCCGCTCCACCGCATCGCGCTGCATCACCTCCACCACGGTGGACGGGAAATAGCTGCGGATGTCACCCAGCCATCGGGCCACCCTGGGCGCCGATCCGCCCAGCCCGCCCGTCCGCTTCTCCGACGGCGTCAGCTCCTCGGCGTTGTACAGCGCCGAGAGCGCCCGATCCATCGCCGCGTCACCTCCGGAACCGAGTCCGCCCAGGCAGGACTCCGCGGGCGCGCCCAGCACCAGACGCCAACGGCGAGACTGTGTTCGATCGATGTCGGTCATCGGTGGTAACGCCTCCTCGTACCGCTGCGGATGGATCCGCGTCGTGCGGGTTTCGTCGTCAGGTCGGTGATGGGCCGATGCACGGCGGGTGAGTTTCCGGGCATCACGCGACCGCCAGGATTCGGGTGACGGCGTGCAGGGCCAGTGCGCCGCGGTCGGGGTCGAAGCCGCCGGTTCGAGTCGGGGTGACCGGGACGGGGCCGCCGTCGCGGACGGCCTGCGCGATTGCCTGGCGTTCACCGGATTCGAAGGCGCCGAAGGTTCTGCGGAGCAGCGGCAGGGTGGCGACGAACTGGTCCTCGTCCAGGCTGCGGAGCCAGATATCGATGCGGTGCAACAGGTTTCGGTCGTGCACCAGGAGCAGCCCACGGCCGCCGAGGAAGCCGTCGATCCACGCGGCCTTCTCGGCGGGATCGTGACCGACCGACAGTGCCGCGGACAGGCGACGGGCGGATTCGGCGTCGTCCAGGATGCCCGCGTCGCACAGCAGCCGGACCGCGCGGCCGACCAGACTGCCGTGCACATCGCCGCGGTCGGCGAGTTTGCCCAGGGCGCTGTGCCATTCGCGGGTCGACCACTCGTCGTCGCGGGTCGCCAGGGCCAGGTGCGCGTCGTCCAGCAGGACGCGCAGGGCGGCCGCGGCGTCGGCATCCAATCCGGTGACGGCGCTGGGCAATCCGGCGCAGATGCGCACCAGCATCCCGTTGGCGACACGGGTGAGCGCCGCGACGTCGGTACCGCGCACATCTCCGTACCGCAGCGTGCGGATCAGCCCCGGCAGAGCGGCGAGCAGACGGGTGACGTCGTGATCCACCGCGGCGGCGGATTCGAGCCGGGCCACCAGTCCCGGTACGGCGCCGCCGAGATCGGCCAGCAGGGCCTGTTCGAGGGCACCGCCCAGATCAGCGACGGTGGCATCGGGTGCGGTGGCGGAGTCCAGGATCTTCGCCTCGGCGGCGGACAGCAGGGTGGTGCCCCAGCGGGATGCCTCGATGACGGCGATGGCGAGTTCGGGCTCCCAGACCAGCGTCCACGTCTCCCGGAAGGTTCCGGTATTGCGGACCTCGCTCGATGTCGGTGTACCCCAACCGATTGCGAGCAGTCGCAACCGGTGCAGCAGGTGTGAGCGCGCGACGTCGCGATCCTTGCGCAGGTCCAGATCCAGCTGGCGGGACAGGGCTTGACGCGTCAGCCGCAGCGAACGCGCCTGTGCGCGCAGATCCGCCTCGAGCGGAACCGCGGGAGTGTCCTCCGGTACCGAGCCGAGCGCCTCGCCGACGACCAGCTCCCCGGTGACCAGGCGCAACATCGTCTCGTCGCCCTCGCACAACACCGCTCGGGTGGCCTCGGTGACTTCCGAGAGTCCCGGCAGCGGTCGCTCGCGGAGGGCGGCGAGGGTGTTCGCGAGCCGCACCGATTCGATGATGTGCGCACTGGATACCGGCAGGTCGTGTGCCCGCAGGGTACCGGCGACCTTGGTGAGCCAGCGCGCGATCGGCTGATCGGTCTCGGTGAACAGGTGGTGATACCACCCCGGCGAGGTGACGCCCGCGCCGTAACCCGAGGAACCCGCCAGGCGCGAATGTGTCCAAGGCACCCACGTCGAGGTCGCCTTCACCTTCGGCAATCCCTTGAGCATCCGCGTATCGGCCGCCGCGGGCCCGAGCGGACCCACCAGCGCCGGAGCATGAAATGCACCGCATACCACGGCGAGTCGCATGGCCCCGCCCTTCAATGCCTTACGCATCGTCTGGCGCATATATGCCTCGCGCCGCAAGGTATGCGGATCCACCGAGGATCCGATCAGCTCGTCGGCCTCGCGTGCCGGATCGATCGCTGTCGGCGGCTCGCCGATCTCGTGGGGCGCTTCGAGCACCTGCGAATCGGAATCACCTTGTGCAGCAGTAGTATCGGAGTCCTCATTCGCGTTGGTAGCTTCGCCTGAACCACCCGGTGCGTCAGCGGCTTCGCTCGCCTCGCGATCGGCAGCGGCGTAGCAATCGTCGCCCGCGCTGATGGTCTCGGCTGGTGAATCGGTGGGCTCCGAGGTCGGCTCGCGCAGGGCGGCCATGGCCTCGGTGACGGCGTCGAAAACATCTGCGTCGGCGCTGGATTCGATGACCGCGTCCCACCAGCATTCCGGGTCGTCGTAGCCCGCGGTGGCAGCCAGGACGGCGAGAGGGTCGGTGCGGTCGCCGGGTTCGTCCGTCGCGGCCAGGGCGTGGGTGGCGGGCAGGTCGCAGAAGCCGACGCTGACCTCGTGCTCATGGGCGTAACGCAGCGCCTGCCATTCGGGGGAGAACACGGCGAAGGGCCAGAACGCCGCGCGGGAGGGGGTATCCGGGACATAGGCCAGCAGAGCGACCGGTGGTGTCATGTCCGCGGCGGCGATATGGGCGATCAGCGGATCGGCATCGGCCGGGCCCTCGATCAGGATGGCATCGGGCCGGAACTGCTCCAGCGCCAGGCGAAGTGAGCGCGCCGAGCCCGGGCCGTGATGGCGGATGCCGAACACACGGGTCTGCGGCGCTTCGGCGGCCGGGGCCGATTCCGATGATGAGTCGGCTGTGCGGTGTGGGCTCACGCGTGGACCTCGCGGCACGCCCGGTAGAAGTCGGCCCAGTCCTCCCGTTCGCGGACGACCGCTTCCAGATATTCGGTCCAGACCACGCCATCGGCCACCGGATCCTTCACGACCGCGCCGAGCACCGCACCCGCGATATCGGCGGCGCGCAGCACACCGTCGCCGAAATGCGCCGAGAGCGCGAGTCCGTTGGTGATCACCGAGATCGCCTCGGCGGTGGACAGCGTGCCGGACGGGGATTTGAGTTTGGTCCGGCCGTCGGCGGTGATTCCGGACCTCAGCTCGCGGAAGACCCGGACCACCCGGCGCACCTCTTCCGCGGCGGCGGGCACCGCGGGCAGTTCCAATGCGGCGCCGAGCTGTTCGACGCGGCGGGTCACGATCGCGACCTCCTCGTCCTCGTCGGCGGGCAACGGCAGAACGACGGTGTTGAAGCGCCGCCGCAGCGCCGAGGACAGTTCGTTCACGCCGCGGTCGCGGTCGTTGGCCGTGGCAATGACGTTGAAGCCCTTGGTGGCCTGCACCTCCATCCCCAGTTCGGGGACCGGCAGGGTCTTCTCCGAGAGCACCGTGATCAGCGCATCCTGCACATCGGAGGGGATGCGGGTGAGCTCCTCGACGCGGGCGATCGAACCCAGGCGCATGGCCGTCATCACCGGGGAGGGCACCAGCGCGCCCTCGCTGGGGCCCTCGGCCAGGAGCCGGGCGTAGTTCCAGCCGTAGCGGATGGCCTCCTCCGCGGTTCCGGAGGTGCCCTGCACCAACAGCGTCGACTCACCGCACACGGCCGCCGAAAGATGTTCGGACACCCAGGTTTTCGCGGTGCCGGGCACACCGAGCAGCAACAGCGCGCGGTCGGTCGCGAGCGTGGCGACCGCGACCTCCATCAGCCTGCGCGGCCCGACGTATTTGGGGCTCACCACGGTGCCGTCGGACAGGGTGCCGCCGAGCAGGTAGGTGACCACACCCCACGGCGACAGTCGCCACGAGGGCGGGCGGGGGCGGTCGTCGGCCGCGGCCAGTGCGCGCAGCTCATCGGCGAAGGCCTGTTCGGCGTGCGGACGCAGCAGGCTGTTCGATGCCGAATCGGTGGTATCCGTCGTGGTCATTGCAACTCCTCGAGCATGGTCGTGCGCTGGATCAGGTCATGGGCGAGCTCGTTGAAACAGGTCTCCCAGTAGGGATCACCGCAGCGGCGGGCGGCGATCTCGACCGCGGCGGTCGCCTCGATCGGGAAGTGCACCGCGGCAGTGCGGAACAGAGTGCGATAGGACGCGGGGGACAGTCCCGGCGCGCCGGGACGTGCCGCGGCGAGCTTGGCGCGGTCCAGCAGCAGCCGGATCAGGTACTGGGCCAGCGGGACGGGCCACGGCCGCGGCACCGCCTGCACCAGCAGTTCGATCTCGGCCAGCCAGCTGCTGTCCAGTGTGCGCAGATACTCCACCCGCCGGTCGAGCGGAAGCAGGGCGAACAGCTGCCGCCGCACATCGGGGTCGGCCCCGAGCGTAGGGGTGCCGGTCAGCACCTCGAACAATGTTGCGGCCCAACGGCTGTCGTGCTGGGCGAGTGCGGCGTCGGCCCATCCGGCGGTGACCGGACCGAGTAGATCGGCCCGCATACCCACCCGGGCAGCCGATCCCGGAGCGCCCAACAGCGCGTCCCAGTGACGCATCGGGGTCGCGGCGATCACCCGTCGTAGCCACTCCGCCGCGACGTGCGGCGCTCCGTCCAGCCGGTAGGCGGTGTGCGCGGTGCGGTCCGCGATGCCGTCGCGGCGGGCCGAATCCTCCAGCCGGTGGGGCAGATCGGCGACCAGCTGCTTGCCGTCGAAGGTGAGCCAGCGCGAGGCGCGTTCGATCATTCGCGCGGCGAAGGCCGAATCCGGCAGGCGGGCGAGCAGATCGGCGGCGACCCGACGGACCTCGGCGCGTGAGTCGTCGAGCGCGGATTCCAGGAGCGGCTCGTCGGCCAGGGTGAGTCCCTCCGCGAGGACGGCCAGCAGATCCGCGCGCACCGGACCGGGTTCGGAACGCCAGGTGCCGGTGAGGGTTTCGCGGGCCGCTCGGGGATCGTGCGCCCGCAACTGCACCAGCCAGGCGCGCCGCTCGGCGGGGCGGCCGTGCGACCAGACGCTCTGATCGTCGGGCCTGGCGCGGGCCAGGGTGTGCCACGGTGCATGGTGTTCGGCCAGCCAGCGGCCGCGTTCCCCGGCCAGACGTAGCAGCGACTCACGCAGGGGCGTACGGGATTTCGCCTGGTCCAGCAGGAGGGTGCAGATCGCGTCGGGTGCGCGGAAATCGTGCGGTTCGGCGACGTCGAACCATTCGGTGCGGAACGGCGACCCCTCGCTCAGCAGGCGCACGAGGCGAGTCGCGGCCGCAGCGGGCAGGATCGGGCGCTGGTCGGTCTCGGCGGGTTGGGGCGGCTCACCCGTGCCGGGCAGGACCGCGCCGCGGGCGAAGACGTCCTGTAGCGCGGCGGCCTCCAGCAGGATCTGCGCCGGATCACCGGGCAGGCGACCTGCCGCTTCGGCCACCGGTTCGGGCAGTACTGCCGGATCGACCCCGCGACGTGCCGTACCCAGCAGGGCCACCGAGGCCAGTTCGTCCGTTTGCGCCCGGGATCCGCCGATCGCCTCCGCGTCGATGGCGGCCATCTCGCCGCCCGCCCACGCCGACACCGGGACGAGACCGTCGGCGGTCCATTCGCCGACCACCGTCACCGGATGTCCACCCGACAGGCTCATCAGCTGCCAGGGCTGGCGGGCCAGTCGCGCCAGCGGGAGTGCGGAACCCGCCTGGTCGACGACGGACCAGGCATCGCCGGACACCACCGGAACGACATCGCTGAGCAGCACCGGCCACGATCGCAGCCACGGATCCGTGCCGAGGGCACGGGCGTGCGCGGTCAGCGCGTCGGTGATACCGCCCGGCTCCGCGCCGGGGGTTTCCGGTGCGGTGGCGAACGGTCGGGGGATCGGTTCCGGGACGCCGTGCCGTTCGCCCCACAGCGCACGCAGTGCGGCGGCTCCCGGATAGAAATGCAGGTCGGCATCAACCATCGAGCCCGGCACCGGCAGATCCGCGGGGAAGGCCGGAGTGCCGAACGAGTGGTCGAGGATCAGTGCCCAGCGCCGGCTCGTCCGCCCGCGTACCCAGACCTTGCGGGTGTGCACCCGCTCCTCCTCGGTGATCCGCAGGCCCAGCACCATCCAGTGATCGCGGACGGCGGATTCGCTGCGGACCGACTCCGCGGTGACCGGATAGCCGATGTGCGTGCGCGCACTGGCCGCCAGCGCCGGTTCGAGATCGTCGAGACGGCGATGTGCCGTGGCGAGCAGGTGCAGCCGGGCGTACTCGCGTAGCAGGACCGCCGGCCAGTCCTCCCGGCCGACAGCATTGCGTGGAAGTTGCCGCAGCGCCGATGCCACGCCGGGAACCTGTGCGTCGACCATCCGCGCGGCCACCGATTCGAAGGCGCCGAAGGAGCGATCCGCCTGGGCCAGACCGGTGCGCACCTGATCGCACAACCACACGTCCAGATCCGCGAGTCCGGCCGAGACCCGGTCGCGGCGCTGTGCCGCCGTGGCTGCCGATGGCGTCTTCTGCTGTGCCGCAGCAGTTTTGGCTTCTCGCTGCGCGCGGGCGGCGAGCCATTCCGCGGCGTAGTCGGCGGGTGCGGCGGCCTCGGAAACCATGCCGTCGGACCAGATCAGCAGGAGCGACAAGGCATGCTTACAGGGGAATTTCCGGCTGGGGCAGGAACATTTGTAGGCGGGCCCGGACAGATCCACGATCGTCTGGTACGGCTTCGCGCCACTGCCCTTGCACAGCCCCCACAGCGCGGTGTCACACCATCCGGCAGAGTTCCACCGCCCGTGCAGTTTTCGCGCGGCGGTGAGCGATGCGGCATCGGGTGCCAGCACGGCGACCTGCTGTGCGGTCCATGTCATCGATTCGGTTCCCACTGGTGTCGTCGTCACTGCCGTCCCCCGTTCATTCGGTTGATCGGATTTCTACCCCACCCCACCGACAGGAATCGCCCGACGGGTTCGGCGACCGGGTTCGCGGTGGGTTTGCGAGACCAATGTCGCTGGGGCGGTGAGTAATTGAAACTTCATGTGCTCTTGTGCTGGAGATCGAACTCTGTCATTCTGTTCTGTTCGGTTGATCCGAACCGCCCGAATTCGGGCGAGACCCGTAGAACTGCCCGGCCGGGGACGGCCGAGGGGTGGACATCGGGCGGATCACCGCTCGATGGCCATAAGCACCCCGTCCGGGACGGTTCGCGGCCTCCGGCATACGCGAGTGTGCGGCGCATCCGGTAGCGTCGGCATATCGGTAGTCCGAACGCGCTACGGCGTTTGCGGAGGGAGTGGCAGTTGGGGGACGTGTCCACCGGCGTCGCGCAACGCCTGTCCGATCTGGTGCTGCACCGCCTGGATGCCGATCCGACGATCACCCCGGAGGTATCGAGTGCGGTGCTGGCCGCGCTGGACGCCGAACCCGACCCGTCGCCGAGTCTGGGGATGAACGGAATCTTCCTGCGCACCATTCGAGTTCGCGGCTTCCGCGGTATCGGCCCCGAGGCATCGCTACGTCTGGATCCGGGCCCGGGACTCACGCTCGTGGTGGGGCGCAACGGATCCGGCAAATCGAGTTTCGCCGAGGCCGCCGAGCTGGCCCTGACCGGTGATACGCGTCGCTGGGCGGGCCGGGCTTCGGTCTGGCGCGAGGGATGGCGAAACCTGCACGACGGCAATACCTCCCGGGTCGAGGTGGAGCTCACCGCAGCTACTCCGGACGGCGCGCTGACGATCGCCCGCGAGTGGCCCGAGGGATCCGATCTCACCGGCGGCACCTGGACGCAGTCGCGAAAAGCCGCCGACCCCACCGAATTTCGCGTCGAGCGATGGTCTCGTGCACTCGAGCTCTACCGGCCGTTCCTGTCCTACAGCGAACTCGGCGCGCTGGTCGACGGCCGCCCCAGTGATCTGTTCGACGCCCTGCATCGGCTGCTGGGCCTGGACGATCTCACCGCGGCGCAGGAGCGCACCCGGGTGCGCCGCCTGGAATTGGAGCGTGCGGCAAGACAATCCCGCGACGAACGCAACGAACTGCTCATCGCTCTGGATTCGGTCGCCGACGACCGCGCGGCTCGGGTCGCGCAGCTGCTGCGGGTCGCCGATCCGGATCTGGCGGCCATCGGCGGCGAGGTGTCGGGCGCCCGGCACGATCCGGCGGGCACCGCCGCATTGCAGTCGATGCTCCGGCTGCGATTGCCGGATGCGGAGTCGGTGGCGGAGGCCGCCGCGGCGGTCCAGGCGGGTGCGCGGCGGCTGAGCGAGCTGACGACCGGCGATACCGAGGCGGAATTGCGTGTGCTGGAGCTGCTCGCCCGCGCCCGTACACATGCGCTGGCCGCAGGCACGTGTGCCTGCCCGGTGTGCGGGTCGGGCACGCTCGATGCGCAGTGGCTGCACGAGACCGACACCCAGATCGCCCGGCTGACCGAGCGCGCAGCCGCGGTCACCGCGGCTCGCGACGCTCTGCTCGCCGCCGCCGAACGCGCCCGCGCCCTGGTGCTGCCGGTACCCGCCGAACTGGATCCGCCTCCGCCGCAGGCGCCCAACGTGGACACCGGACCGGCGCGGCGGGCCTGGTCCGCGTGGGCGGTGCTGGCGCAGGCGGAACCGGATGTGGAGTTTCCGGCGCGGTTGCGGTCCGCCCACGCGGATCTTGCTCGGCTGCTCGCGGCGTTGCGTGGTTCGGCTCGTAAGGAATTGGATCGGCTCGACGCGGTGTGGGTGCCACTGGTTCCGCGCATCGCCGCGTGGCTGCAGGGTGCGCGGACGGTCGCGGCCGCCGAATCCGAGCTGCACACCGTCCGGCGCGCCGAGGACTGGCTCAAATCGGCCGCCGCCGGACTGCGCGAGGAGCGGATGGCTCCGCTGGCCGAGCACGCCCGCGGAATTTGGCGCGGACTGCGCCAGCAGAGCAATGTGGACCTCGGGGTGATCCGGTTGCAGGGCAACGCCGGAGCCAGCCGCAAGGTGCTGCTGGATGTCACCGTCGACGAGGCGGGGAGCAATGCGCTGGGGGTGATGAGTCAGGGCGAGTTGCACGCCCTGGGCCTGGCGCTGTTCCTGCCGCGCGCGACGGTGCCGGAGAGTCCGTTCGGCTTCGTCGTCATCGATGATCCGGTGCAGGCGATGGATCCGGCCAAGGTGGACGGCCTGGCCCGGGTCCTGGCCGCGGCCGCGCGCAGCGGACGTCAGGTCGTGGTGTTCACCCACGACGAGCGGCTGGCCGAGGCGGTGCGCCGATTGCGGCTGGATGCAACGGTTCTGGATGTACAGCGGCGGGAACGCTCGGCCGTGGAGGTGCGCGTCGCGGAGGATCCGGTGCGGCGCTATCTCAGCGATGCCAACGCCTTGGCGCGCACCAAACAGCTGCCCCGTTCCATCGCGGACGAACTGGTGGTGACCTGCTGCCGGTCGGCGATCGAGGCCGCCGCACTGGCCAGGTCCCGGCGCACGCTGCTGGCCGAGGGGATCGATCACCGCGAGGTGCAGCGCCGGGTCGACGCCGCGCGCACCACCTGGGAGAAGGTGTCGCTGGCCGTCTTCGGCGATCCGGACCGGGTGGACGATCTGAACGATCTGCTCGACCGTGATGCGGCCTGGGCGCGGGCGGTGCTGCGGGACGCGGCCGCCGGGGCGCATATCCGGATCGATCGCCGCACCCGCGAATTGATCAGCGGGACGAGGAAATTCGTCAAATGGCTGAATCCGTAGCGCCGGAGTCACAGCCGCCGACGGTCGCGCAGCGCCTCGCCGCGGCGGATGAGCTGCTGCGCGGCATCGTGACCGATGCGGGCGGGCTGTGGTCGCGGGCGACGGTGTGGATCCTGCGCCTGGCGCTCGAACAGTCCATCGACCGGCTGTGGCTGGTGGTGGCCCCACCGTTGGCCCGGTGCAGTATGCGGGCCCAGCTGCTGGCGCTGGATTCCTATGCCGGCCAGGAGACCTCGGCCCGGATCTCGGCGCTGTGGGCGACGCTGTCCCGAGTGGGGCATCACCAGGATTACGAGCTGGCCCCGACCGCGGTCGAGCTGCGTCGCTGGTTCGACGAAACCGCCCGGCTCGCCGACGAATTGGCCGCGTTGGCCGAATCCGACAATCTGGCTATGGGCAAGCAACCACATACCGTCCGGTCGTAATGGCCCGTATTGTCCGGCAGTTCAGTGACGAACGCCCCAATATCGCTATCAACATGGGGATTTCGGTGATGCAGATGACCTATGGACAGTACTGTGTGCTTGCTGCTCGGTTTGCGGCGTGAATGCGGTTGTACACGGTCGGGTTTCATCTGTCTCGATGAAAGAGAGCTGCATCATGGATACGCTCAACCTGCTCAACTCCGGTTCGGCACTGTTGGCCAATGCCAGCTCGGCGCTGGCCAGCGTCCTGAACCTGCTCAGCATGCTGTGAACCGGACGGGTGCGGATCCGATGACCCGGCGCCGCACCCGCGTCGGTGACCGGGCGGTCCGTATGCGGGCCGCCCGGATCCGATAATCGAACGATGCACAGCGAATCTCCGGCCGGCGCCGATCGGTGTCCCTGCCGCAGTGGTGAATCGTTCGAGCAGTGCTGCGGGCCGCGCTTGGACGGCACTCGGCCCGCACCCACTGCCGAGACGCTCATGCGATCGCGGTACACCGCGTTCGCCGTTGGCGACACCGCATATCTGCTCGCGTCCTGGCATCCCCGGACCCGGCCGCGTCAGCTCGAGCTGGATCCGGGGCAGCGCTGGATGTTCCTGGAGATTGTGCGCACGCAGGCCGGCGGTCCGTTCGACGACAACGGTGTCGTGGAATTCCGCGCGCACTACCGCAGCGCGGCCGGACGAGGTGTGCTGCACGAGTGCAGCAGATTTGCCAGGGTCGAGGGCGCATGGCGCTACCTGGACGGAGATGTCGAGATGTAACGATTCGGGTGCGGCTTTCCCGAGTTATTGCCCGGTGCCGGGGACGCTCATACCGTTCCCACTACGGAAGCACCGAGGAAGCGGAGGAGTTGCTACAAGTTTTTCCATGGGCATATCCGCTGTCGACGTAGGGTGCGGATATGCCACGAGTCGCGATCGAGTACTGCACCCAATGCCGCTGGCTGCTGCGAGCGGGTTGGATGGCTCAGGAGCTGTTGAGTACCTTCGCCACCGAACTGTCGGAGGTGGCGCTGGTCCCGGGGGACGGGGGTGTCTTCCGCATCACACTCGACGGAGACCAGATCTGGGAACGCAGGTCCGACGGCGGATTCCCCGATATCGCGCTGCTCAAACAGCGCGTACGCGACCGGATCGATCCCGGTCGCGATCTCGGTCATATCGATCGCGGCTGACGTGCGAGCGCTCGGGCTTCGCCGTCGGACATGATCTCGGACGTACTCTCGTTACAGAGAGTTGAGGAGGTGCCGCATGGGCCAGCGAGTGATAGGCGCAGCTGCCGCGGTGGTCGTACCGGAGTCGAGCACGAGCGAGGTACGGGAATGAGCACTCAATTCTTCCAGGAGGCTCCCGGTGTGGACACCCGTGGCCCCGAACCCGTAGCCCGCACCGCCGCGGGTGCGGTGCGTGGATTCCACGACGGATCGGTGCACGTCTGGCGCGGCATTCCGTATGCGGCGTCCCCGGCCGGGCCCAATCGGTTCAGCCGCCCGCAACCGCCGGTCCCGTGGGACGGGGAACGCGACTGCACCGAGTTCGGTGAGATCGCCCCGCAGACGATGGGCACCATGGTGCCGGTCGATTCCGGTCTGCGGATGGGTGAGGACTGTCTGTGGGTGAACGTATGGGCTCCGGCCGCAGCACATTCGGAGCCGCGTCCGGTGATGGTCTGGTTGCACGGCGGGGCGTACTGTCTCGGGACCGCCGCCCAGGGCATCTATGACGGGCGCAAACTCGCCGAGACCGGCGATGTCGTCGTGGTCGGGGTCAACTACCGGCTGGGTGCGCTGGGCTTTCTGGACCTGTCCTCACTCGGGCGCGAATTCGTGCCGAATCTGGGCCTGCACGATCAGATCGCCGCACTGGAGTGGGTGCGTGACAATATCGCCGCGTTCGGCGGTGATCCCGGCAATGTGACGCTGTTCGGCGAATCCTCGGGTGCGGGATGTGTGACCGCCCTGCTCACCTCGCCTCCGGCCGCCGGGCTGTTTCATCGGGCCATCGCCCAGAGCCCGCCCGCCACATCGGTTTTCGGGCCCGAACGAGCCATCGGTGTGGCCGGTCGATTCCTGGAGCTGATGGATCTGCCGCGGCAGCGGGTGAACGAACTGCTCGAATGCCCGATCGATCGGATCGTCGAGGCGGCTGGGATCCTGCTGGACGAGGTGCCGCTGCAATCCCCGGGCCGGTTGGCCGCCGCGCCCGTGGTGGACGGCGATCTGCTGCCCACCTATCCCACCGACCGCTTCCAGCAGGGACGCTCACATCGGGTGCCCCTGATGATCGGCACCAACCGGGACGAGGCATCGCTGTTCCGGCTGTTCCGCTCGCCGATCATGCCGGTCACCCCGGATGCGGTGAACGCCATGCTCAAGGGAGTCGCCGCCGATCATCCCGAGATGTCGCCCGAGCGGATCGCCGAGATCACCTCGGCCTACCCGGATCTGAGCAAACCCCGCGGCGCCCTGGCGATGTCCACCGACGCCGCGTTCCGGATGCCCGCGCACTGGGTCGCCGATGCGCACTCCCGGCACACCCGCACCTGGATGTACCGATTCGACCAGGCCACCCCGATGTTGAAGGCGGCGCGGGTCGGCGCGGGACATGCCACCGAATTGCCGTATGTCTTCGGCAATTTCGGCACCCTCAACCATGATCCGACGTTCTGGCTCGGTGGCCGCAAGGCGGCCATGGAGGTCTCGGGCCGGATGATGCGGCGCTGGCTGGCATTCGCCGAGCACGGCGTACCCGCGGCGTTGGACGGATCCAAGCACTGGCCGCCGTACCGCGAATCCACCCGCGCCACACTGCTTATCGACGTCGCGGACCGGATCGTGGACGATCCGGACCACGACCTCTACAGCGCGTGGGGCGACCAGGTCGTCGGCTTCAGCTGAGCCGCGGCGTCCGTCAGACCGGCGTGGTGTGGTCGGCGTGGCGGCGACCGAGGTTCGCTCGCATACGGCTGTAGCCGTGCAGGGTGAACAGTGGGCGCCGCTGCGGTGGGCCGTCCAATCGCAGATCAGGGAAGCGGTCGAACAGTGCGCGCAGGGCGTGCACGGCCTCCATGCGGGCCAGGCTGGCGCCCAGGCAGACGTGGATTCCGGAGGAAAAGGTCAGGTGGTCCTTGGCGTTGGCGCGGCCGACGTCGAAACGGTCGGGAGCTTCGAAGACCTTCGGATCGCGATTGGCGCCGGCCAGCGACAGCGCGATGGTCGTACCCTTGCGCATCGGGATGCCCTCGTACTCCACTTGCTCCAGGGCGACGCGTCCGGTGTTCTGCACGGGGGCATCGAAACGCAGCACCTCGTCGACGGCGTTGGGCCACAGGTCGGGCTCCTCGCGCAGTCTGGCGAGCTGGTCGGGATGGGCGAGCAGTTGTACGACGGCATTGCCGATGAGGTTGACCGTCGTCTCGAATCCCGCGCCCATCAGCAGGCTCGCGGTGGCCTTCAGATCCTGGTCGTCGAGTTCGCCCGCGGTGACCAGGCTGGACAGGATGTCCTCGCCGGGGGTGCGGCGTAATTGCGCGATGTGCTCGTCGGCGAATTCGTCCATCTCCTCGATGGCGGCCACGGCACTGCGGTAGGAGCGCCACGGGATACCGATATCCAACAGCGGGCTGATCGCATCGCCCCAGCCCAGGAAGCGGTCCTTCGTGCTGTGCGGGAAGCCGAGCATCTCGGAGATGATCGCGATCGGCACCTGCGCGGCGAAATCGGCCACCAGATCGGCCGAACCGTTCGAGGGCAGTGCGTCGAGCAGTTCCTCGGTAACCGATTCGACGCGATCGCGCAGTCGCCCGATGGCCCGCGGGGTGAATGCCGCCGAGACCGATCGCCGCAGCCGGGAGTGCTCGGGCGGATCGATGACCAGCATGGACGGCGGCTCCATCGGATTCGGCGGGAGCGGGGCCAGGGCGGTCAGCTTGCGCAGCGGGCGCGGAATGTCGAAACTCTCCGCGCTGACCACGCCCATCGCGTTGTCGCGCAGGATGTTCCGGCACAGATCGTGTTCGGCGGTGACCCAGGCGAACGGCGTCCGGACCAGCCGCCCGCGTGCGCGGATCGACTCGAGCAGCGGGTACGGATCATGTGTGACCGCGGGATCGCCGAACAACTGCGCGAGCGGATCGCCGCGCCGGGCGTACGCCTTCAGCGCCAGCCGGGGCACACCCTGCACCGACATCCACCGCATCCAGTACAGCGGCCCCATAGCTACCCCCAAATCGTCGTTGTCGTCCGGTCGGCATCCACGGTACGTACGCGTACTGCTCGCGGAAACGTCCTGCGGTCGGACTCGATCCCCTACCGCGGTAGGACTGCCACGCCCCATGCTACGAGCGCGATACCAGCGCGTACACACTTCTGTCCCAGGCGCACCCGCTATCGGTAACCGCACTCCCAGCCGCTTTCGAACCGTGTGCGGATCCACGAACGGGGTGCGTCATCGAGTCGATTCGGATCGCGATAGCGAACCCGTCCGGATCGCGATGGCGATGCCGATCGATCAGGATCGTGACACGGTGACGTGCTCGGTGCCGACGCGCGGCGCACGCTTCGCGGGATCGGCATTGTCCACCTGCACCAGCGACGCACCCGCCGCGTACACCGCGAGCAGACCGTCGATCACCTCGGCGGAGGTATCCCAGGGCGCCTCGGACAGCACCCGGTCCTTCTCCGAGATTCCTTGCCGGGCAGCCGATTCGCGGGATTGCGCCAGAGTGTCGGCGACGGATGTGCCGTCCAGCGCGAGGCCCGCGCCACGCGGGTGGAACTGATCGCGGTGGGTCCGCACCGACGTCGCGAAATCGGTGACGCCGAGCGGCAGATCGCGCACCGGACCGCCCATCGCGTCCAGCGACAGCGCCACCACCTCGGTGATGTGGTCGACCTCGTCGAGCCGCCCCGCGGTGGTCAGCGCGAGTTCCGCGTCGTCGTCGGGCCGCAGCACCACTTCCACACCGGCCCACCAGCAGCCGAGCAGCACCGCGGCGGTCTGCCAGTGCGCGGGCAGCAGCACCGCGACCCGCGTGCCGGGGGTGAGGCCGAATTCGTCGCGGAGCAGGTTCGCGGTCTTGGCCGCCCAGTTGGCCAGGGTGAGGGCGGACAGTTCGATGCGTGCGCCGGTGGCGTCGTCGTAATAGGTGATCCGCGGTCCGGCCGGGTCCCGGGCCAGGATCGGCTCCAGGAGCGCATCGGTGAGAGTCTGGGTCAGTTCACGCATTTCGGTCCGTTCTGGCCTGCGTCGATGGGAGCCGCGGGCGGGACCGGAGTCGCGGTGGTCGAACTCCCCGACCCCGACGTATCGAACAGTTCGCCCGCCGCCGAGCCCGGACCAGAGTAGTCACCGGCCAGCACCACCCGCACGGCCCCCTCCGGCGTCCCCGGCACGGCCTGCACCGGCAGCCCGCCCAGCGCCTTGGCCACCGCCTCGGCCTTGGCGTCGGAGGTACTGGCCGCCAGCACCCGGCTCGTCGACACCGGAGCGCCCGACCAGTTCTCCACCGTCCCCGTGCGGAATCCCTTGTTCGCCAGGGCGTGTGCCACCTGTGAAGCCAATCCCGAGGTATCGCTGGCGTTGTACACGTCCGCGGTCACCTGCGAGGGGGTGACACCGCCCGAGCCGGAACGGCCGACCAGCGAGGCGACATAGGTGTGGACCGCGGACGGATCCACCCGCACCACCGATTCGCCGTCGTCGGTGGTGCCGTTGATATCGGCCACCGGGATCGTCTCGAATCGCACCTGCCCGCCCGAGAGGTCCTGCAACTGCTTCATGAAATCGAGTGCGTTCCACTTGTCGTCCAGCACGATCGTGCGGCCCACCGCCTTGCTGAGCGCATCCAGCTTGGACGGATTCGCCAGGATCTTCGCGCTGAGCGCCTGATGCACCAGCGAGGCCATGAACACCTGCTGCCGCACGATCCGGTCCAGATCTCCGCGCTGCAGATCGTGCCGCTGACGCACGAAGCTCAGCGCCTGCGCACCGGTGAGCCGCTGCACGCCCGCCGGGAAGTCCGCACCCGACATCGGTTCGTCGACCGCGTTGTTCAGGCAGACCTGCACCCCGCCCACCGCATCGGTGAGCAGGACGAATCCCACCAGCCCCACCTCGGCGTAGTGGTCGACGGTGATACCGGTCAGATCGGCCACCGTCTTGATCAGCGCCTCGCGCCCGGCCTGGGTGGACCGCTTGTCCGCCTCGGCATCCGAGACGCCCTTCGCGGTGAGCTTCTGCCGGGTCAGTTCTTTCGTCGCGCCGTACGCCGAGTTGATCTTGCCCTTGCCGATGCCGGGAATGTCCACGTAGGAGTCGCGGGGGATCGAGATCGCCGTGGCCGAACGGCCGTTGTTGGGTATCCGGATCAGGACGATGGTGTCGGTGTTCGTGCCGACCTCGTCCCCGGCGTGCAGTATCGCCCGTTCGGCGGAGCTGAGCGGGTTTCCGTGCGCATCGGTGCGGCTGTCGACGCCGACCATGAGAATGTCGGTGGCTCCGTCGCTGCCGCCGCCCAGGCCCAGATCGCCGATCCGCTCGATGCCGGAGATCAGTCCGTCGACGCTGTGCCAGCCGAAACCGGTCACGATGAAGATCAGGGCCGCGAGTGCCGCGACCAGCAGTCGGCCCGGACGGGCGGCAGGCGGTCGTCCTGGCCGAGCGGGAGACAGCTTCTGCGGCAATGCTCTGATCCTTTCGGCCACGCCCTGAAGAAAACTCTTTGCACGCTCTTTCCACGTATCGACCCCGTGAATCGAGGCTAGCCAACGCAGTCGCGGGCACCCCTCAAGCGCGACGGGCGTGGCGTGCCAGACTGGCCCGCGTGTGCCCAGAAAATTCCAGGCGTGTGGTGGTGACCGGCGCGGGTGGCCAACTCGGTCGAGCCGTGTGCGCGCAGGCTCCCGACGTCGTGGCATTGCGCCGCGAGGATCTCGACATCACCGACGACGCAGGTGTGCGCGCCGTCCTCGAACCCGGTGACGTGGTGCTCAACTGCGCCGCCTACACCGCTGTCGACGCCGCCGAATCCGATGTCGCGGGCGCGTTCGCCCGCAACGAGACCGGACCGGCGGTACTGGCGGCGGCCTGTACCGCGCTGGGCGCCACCCTGATTCACATCTCCACCGACTACGTCTTCGACGGAACCGGGACCCGCCCGTACGAGCCCGGCGACGCGACCGGGCCCACCACCGTCTACGGCCGTTCCAAACTGGCCGGTGAACAGGCGGTGCTGCGCCTCGCGCCCGACGCGCACATCGTGCGCACGGCCTGGGTCTACACCGGTGATCAGCGCGATTTCGTCGCGACCATGCGTCGGCTGGAACGCGAACGCGAGACCGTCACCGTCGTGGACGACCAGATCGGCTCGCCCACCTTCGCCCCGGATCTGGCCGCGGGTCTGTTCGAACTGGTTGGATCGGTCGCTGCCGATGTGCGGAGTATCGCGCCGATCCTGCACGCCACCAACGCCGGTCGGGCCAGCTGGTTCGAATTGGCTCGCGCGGTCTTCGCCGGGGTCGGCGCGGATCCGGAACGGGTGCGTCCGTGCAGCAGTGCGGAATATCCGAGTTCCACACCGCGCCCGGCATATTCGGTGTTGTCGAACCGTGCCTGGACCGACGCGGGACTGACCCCGCTGCGTGATTGGCGGCTCGCACTCGACGACGCGCTGGCTCGCCCGGACCAGTAGGCTGCACCGGTGAACTCTTCGGATGCAGTAGAACGGCACGACGGTGAGACGACCCCTCGGCCCCGTCTGGTCGTGGTCACCGTGACCTATTCGCCCGGCGAGCACCTAGAGCATTTCATCAGTACCCTGACCACCGCGACCGGCGAGAAGCCGCAGGTCATCCTGGCCGACAACGGATCGAACGACGGAACCCCCGAACTCGCGGCCGAGGCGAACGAGAATGTTCGGCTGCTGCGGACCGGCGGCAATATCGGTTACGGCGGCGCGATCAACCGGGCCGTGGCGGAGATCGATCCGGAGATCGAGTTCGTCATCATCGCCAATCCGGACATTCGCTGGGGTACCGATTCGATCGACACCCTGCTCGAGGCCGCGCAGCGCTGGCCGCGCGCCGGGGCGATCGGCCCGATGGTGCGCGAACCCGACGGCAGTGTGTACCCGTCCGCGCGATCGGTGCCCGGCGTGCTCGACGGCGCCGGTCACGCCGTTCTCGGCAGTGTCTGGGCGGGAAATCCCTGGACACGGCGCTACCGTCAGGACAACGAGCGGATCGCCGAGCGCACCGTGGGCTGGCTCTCGGGTTCGTGCCTGCTGGTGCGCCGCGCCGCGTTCGACAGCATCGACGGCTTCGACTCCCGGTACTTCATGTACATGGAGGACGTCGATTTCGGCGACCGGATGGGCCGCGCGGGCTGGCACAACGTCTTCGTGCCCTCGGCGGAGGTCACGCATGCGAAGGGCCATGCGGCGGGCCGCCATCCCGAAACGATGTTGCCCGCGCATCACGCGTCGGCATATCGTTTTCAGGCCGATCGGCATCCGCACTGGTGGCAGGCACCGTTGCGGTGGGCTCTCAAGGCCGGACTTGCGATTCGCTGCAGGCTTGCGGTTCGATCTGCGCTGCGCGAACGTGACGCACAGCGTTAGCGCGACGACTTCCACCCACGCCCGCGTGGACCGAACCTGACAAGGGGAGATTGATGGCGGACAACGCTGAGTCGACGAACCGTACCGCCGGGCTCGAGCCCGGCGCGACGGCCGACGCGGTGATCCTGGTGGGCGGTCAGGGCACCCGGCTACGCCCCTTGACACTTTCCGCGCCCAAGCCGATGCTTCCCGTCGCTGGTCTGCCGTTCCTGCATCATCTGCTGGCCCGGATCGCCGATGCGGGTATCACCCACGTGGTGCTGGGCACCTCGTTCAAGGCCGAGGTGTTCGAGGAGCACTTCGGCGACGGGTCCGAACTCGGGCTGGATCTGGAGTACGTCACCGAGACCGAGCCGCTGGGCACCGGCGGCGGTATCCGCAACGTGCTGCCCAAACTGCGCGCCGACACCGTGCTGGTGTTCAATGGCGATGTGCTCGGCGGTGCGGATCTGGGCGCGGTGCTGGACACTCATGCCGCGACCGAGGCCGATGTGACCTTGCACCTGGTGCGGGTCAGCGATCCGCGGGCCTTCGGCTGTGTGCCCACCGACGATTCGGGGCGGGTCACCGCCTTCCTGGAGAAGACCCAGGATCCGCCGACCGATCAGATCAACGCCGGTTGCTACGTGTTCCGCCGCGAGTACATCGAAAAGATCCCCACCGGGCGTCCGGTGTCGGTGGAGCGCGAGGTGTTCCCGTCGCTGCTGGCCGAGGGTGCGCACATCCAGGGCCACGTGGACGTCTCGTACTGGCGCGATATGGGCACTCCCGAGGATTTCGTGCGCGGTTCGGCGGATCTGGTGCGCGGTATCGCGCCCTCGCCCGCGCTGCCGGGCCAGCGTGGCGAGTCGCTGGTGCATCCGGGGGCCGGTGTTGCTCCGGGTGCGCTGCTGATCGGCGGTACGGTCGTCGGCCGCGGCGCGGAGGTCGGCGCGGGCGCGCGCCTGGACGGCGCGGTCCTGTTCGACGGCGCGCGCGTGGAAGCCGGTGCCACCGTGGAACGTTCGATCATAGGCTTCGGCGCTCGGATCGGCCCGCGGGCGCTGGTCCGCGACGCCGTGATCGGTGACGGCGCGAGTGTCGGGGCCCGCTGCGAACTCCTGCGCGGCGCCCGCATCTGGCCCGGCGTCGATCTGCCCGACGGCGGGATTCGATTCTCCACGGACGTCTAGGAATTCCTCGGCGGGCCGCTGCCGATTCCTGCTGTGGCGCAGCGTGTCTCACCGGTCCCGTTCAGACGACTTCGGCAGGGGCCGGAGTCGGCGCGGCGCGGCGTTCGCGGATGAGTAGTACGCCGGTGGTGATGCGGGACGGTGTCATGGTCTGCGCGCCTGAATCTAGCAGCGCTAACTGATGTGGCAATGCTAGATTGTGCACGGCTATATTGTCTAGCGATGCTAGGATTCGGATATGAGCACCCAGACGCGACGCGAACGGCAAAAGGCCGAGCGGCATCAAATGATCATCGATGCCGCGCGGCAGATCGCCGAGACTCAGGGCTGGGAGGCGGTGACCGTGCGGCGGCTGGCCGAGGCGATCGAATACAGCCAGCCGGTGCTCTACAGCCATTTCAGCGGGCGTGATGCGATCGTGGCCGCCGTCGCCGAACAGGGGTGCGCCGAGATAGCGGCTCGGTCCCGAGAATTGCGGGTCGCGGCGCGGACCCCGGAAGCGGCCCTGACCGCCGTCGCGACCGGCTATCTGGACTTCGCCCGGGACAGTCCCGCACTGTACGACGCGATGTTCGTGCAGAAGGTGAATCTGACCTTCGGTGAGGGTGCACCCCAGGCGTTGCAGGATGCGTTCGCCGAGCTAGCGGCCGTATTCGCGCCTTTCGCCGCGGGGCACGACGTGGAGACCTTCACCGAGGTCGGCTGGGCGGCGTTGCACGGGCTGGCGACGCTGGAACAGCACGGCCGGCTCCGCCCGGCGTTTCGTGACCAGCGCCTGGCCGTCCTCGTCGACCACTGGACACGCCGCTGAGATCTGCCCCTACCATGGTGATCATGGACGTCGCCGTTGTCGGATCCGGGCCGAATGGTCTTGCCGCGGCGGTGATCTGCGCCCGCGCGGGACTGAATGTGCAGGTGTTCGAGGCGGCGGACACGCTCGGCGGTGGATGTCGCACCGCCGAGACGACCCTGCCCGGCTTCCGGCACGACGAGTGCGCGGGCGCGCATCCGATGGCGGTGGCCTCCCCGTTCTTCCGCGCCTTCGATCTGGCCGCGCACGGTGTGGAGCTGCTCACTCCCGAGATCTCCTACGCCCATCCGCTCGACGGTGGTGCGGCCGGATTGGCCTGGCGCGACCTGGATCGCACAGTGGCCGGGCTGGGCCGCGACGGCGCGTCGTGGCGCGGGTTGTTCGGTCCGCTGGTGCGCGATTGGCTGGAACTCGTGGCCCTGGCGATGTCCGACACCCGACATCCGCCGCTGGACGCGATCACCGGTGTGCGTTTCGGCCGGCGGTTGCTGGAACAGGCATCGCCGCTGTGGAACTTGCGTTTTCGAGAGGAAGCCGCCGCCGCGCTGTTCACCGGAGTGGCCGCGCACGCGATCGTTCCGCCGCGCGCATTCTCCGCCGCGGGCGTCGCGCTGCTGCTGGGCACCCTCGCGCACGTGGGGGGCTGGGCGATTCCGCGGGGCGGCAGCCGAACCATCGTCGATGCGCTGGCCAGCGGACTCGAACGGTCCGGCGGACGTATCGTGACCGGTCACCGGATCGACTCGCTCGACGAATTGCAGAGTGCGCGAACAATTCTGCTCGATACCGCACCCGCGGAGCTGCTGCGGCTGGGCGGCGATCGCCTACCGGCCCGCTACGCCGCCCAACTCTCCCGAGTCCGCTACGGCGGCGCGGCGTGCAAGGTGGATTTCGCGCTGTCGGGGCCGGTGCCGTGGCGGACGCCGGACTGTGCGCTGGCCGGGACGCTGCATCTGGTCGGCACCCGAGCCGAGGCGCTCGCGGTCGAGCGGGACGTCGCCGCCGGGCGCCATGCCGATCGGCCGTACGTACTGGTCATCCAGCCCGGCGTCGTCGACGATTCCCGTGCGCCGCAGGGCAATCACACGCTCTACGCCTACGCGCACGTCCCCAACGGTTCCTCGCGCGACGTCAGTGCCGAGGTGATCGCCCAGATCGAGCGCTTCGCACCGGGTTTCCGCGATCTGATTCTCGCCCAGCACGTCCGCACGGCCGCGCAGATGCCGGCGTACAACGCGAACTACGTCGGCGGCGACATCTCGGCGGGCGCGATGACCTTGCGCCAGACCCTGTTACGTCCCACTCCGCGCTGGAATCCGTACTCGACTCCGCTTCCCGGGGTCTACCTCTGCTCGGCATCCACCCCACCCGGCCCGGGCGTGCACGGCATGTCCGGTCTGCACGCGGCCTCGCACGCCCTGCGCACCCGCTTCGGCATCCGCACCGATCCACTCACCCTCGCCGCCGGAACCGCCGCGATCCCCGGCTGACCGCCGGGCGAGGAATTCTGTTGCACGACAACCGATCGCTGTTCGGTACGTCATCATCCCGCCTGCGGACGCCATGATCACGCTGCGACCGGAATGCGGTCCGCCCGCGCGGTCGCGGTGTTACGCGGGCTGGGTGCGGTAGAGATCGGGCTCGATGTACATGAGGCGGGCGATGGGGACCGCGGTGCGGACGCGCTCCTCGGCGGCGTCGATGGCGGTGGCGATATCGCCGATCTCCAGACCGGGAACGATCGCAACCTTGGCGGCAACCAGGAGTTCCTCGGGGCCCAGGTATTCGGTGCGCAGGTGGATGACCCGATCGATGTGGGTGCCGTCGACGAGGTTCTCCCGGATCGCGCGGATCTGCTCGGGAGTCGCGCCCTCACCGATGAGCAGGCTCTTCATCTCCACGATCAGTACGACGGCGATGACGCCCAGCAGGATTCCGATGCCGAGAGTGCCGATGCCGTCCCAGACCGGATTGTCGGTGAGCATGGTCAGCACGACCGCCAGCAGTGCGATCAGCAGGCCGACCAGGGCCCCGGTGTCCTCGAGCATCACCACAGGAAGTTCGGGATTGCGGGAATTGCGGATGAACCGCCACCATCCGGTGCTGCCGCGCAACGCCGCGGACTCCTTCATGGCGGTGGCGAAACTGTAGCCCTCCAGCACCGCGGCGATGGCCAGGATGACGACCGCCACGATCGGCGAGCTCAGCTCCTCCGGATGCTGGATCTTGTGGATGCCCTCCCAGATCGCGTACATCGAGCCGAGCGTGAACAGCACCAGCGCCACGACGAAGGAGTAGAAGTAGCGATTGCGCCCGTAGCCGAACGGATGCAGCTCGTCGGCCTCCTGTTCGGCGCGCTTCTGACCGAGCAGCAGCAGTCCCTGATTTCCGGTGTCGGCCAGCGAGTGCACGGCCTCGGCCAGCATCGATCCGGATCCGGTGATCAGCGCACCGACGAATTTGGCGACTGCGATGCCCGCGTTCGCGCTGAGTGCAGCGAAGATCGCCTTCTTACCGCCACTCGCAGACATACCCCTCGCCCCTACCCTTTCGTCGCCCTGCTCGATCAGTGTCCGATTTGTCCGCAACCCTAGCGGAACGGTCCGATATCGGGTCGGGGAGCACTACTCACCGCCCACGCAGGCGCAGAACAGCTGTGCCGCCCCGTCGACCGCCTGCGCGCGAATATCGGTGTCCGCCGCGGAGATCCAGGCCGCGCCGCCCGGTGTGATCTCCAGGTCGTCGACCCCCTGCAGCAGCCGCACCGTCCCGGCCGTGCACAGGATGATGCCCGGCCCGGTGCGCGGAATCGGCGTCGGGTCGGCCCCGGCCTCGAGTTCGAAGCGGCGCAGCGCGAATTCCGTTGCGGGCGTGCAGTATCGGAACGAATGCTCGTCGACCGGCTCCGGGGTGACGATGGGCAGGGCGAGCGGTTCGAAATCCAGCACCCGCAGCAGTTCGGGCACATCGACGTGTTTGGGGGTGAGCCCGCCGCGCAGGACGTTGTCGGAGTTGGCCATGATCTCCACGCCGACCCCGTTCAGATAGGCGTGCAGATTCCCGGCCGCCAGGAACAGACCCTGGCCGGGTTCGAGGGTGATCCGGTTGATCAGCAGCGCGGCCAGCACACCGGCATCGCCCGGATACGCCTCGGCGAGTTCGAGAACGGTGCGCGCCTCCGGGGTGAATTCGTCGTGGCCGTCGGCCAGATAGCGCACACAGCCGTCGAGCACCTTGGGCAGCAGTGTGTCCAGCATGGCCTGCGGCAGCGTGATCCAGGTGGTGAACACCGTCCGCAGACCCGACGAATCCGGTTGTGCGGCGAGCAGTCCGATATAGTGCTTCAGCTCCGGAACGGCCAGGGCGGTCAGCAGCGCGACGGTGCGGTGCGGATCGCGGAATCCGGCCAGCGCCTCGAATCGGTTCAGCGCCACCACCAATTCGGGTTTGTGGCTGTCGTCGCGGTAGTTGCGCATGGGCGAATCCAGCGGCACCCGTTCCAGATTCTCCCGCTCGAATCCGGCGCGGGCCTGATCGGCGCTGGGATGCGCCTGCAGCGACAACGGCTCCTCGGCCGCGAGGATCTTCAGCAGGAACGGCAGCCGTCCGCCGAATTCCGGTGCCACCGCGCCCAATTGACGTTGCGGATCCGCCGCGACGAACTCGAGCAGCGATTCGGTGCGTCCGTCGATGTGCACCTGTGCCGGGTCGGCGGGGTGCGCGCCGAACCACAGTTCGGCCTCGGGATGTGCCGATGGCACCGGACGTCCGCACAGCTGAGCCAGAACGGTGCGTGAGCCCCAGGCATAGGAACGCAACGCACCCACGAGTTCGTGCACTAGAAAGGGCCCCCGTCGTAGTGGGCAGAACGATCGGCCGGTGTCGCGGGACCGCTGAGCAGGCGCAGGTAGGCCGCGGCCGTCTCCAGCCGCAGCACGAGCACCGCGAGCTGCTCGAGTTCGCTGCCGGGGCGTACGGCTCGCGGACTCTGCTCGCCCGGCTGTCCGGCGATCAGTTCGGCATCGACGTTCACCAACTCGGCATCGATCAGGCCGGATCCGGCGCCGAAGATGGTCAGGCGACGATGCGCGGCGAGCTGATCGGCGTCCGCGCTCACCACGAACAGGCCCACCCGCTGCACGGGGGCCGGGCCGTCGAGTTGCTCGTCGTGGAACAGCGGATCGAAACCGGGTGCGGCAGCGCCGGCGGCCTCGGAGATCAGGTTGTGCGCGGCCGCCACCTGAGCCAGCTCGGCGGCGGTCCCGATCTGCCCGGCCGACGACAGCAGCACCTCGGAGATGTGCGCGGCCACCTGCGTCGCGGCAGGGGAGTCCCCGGACAGCACGATGCTGCGCTGGTGCATCCGCGCGGCCAGCATCTTCGCCGGGTTGTGGAAGACCTCGTTGGTGGGTCCGTCGCGCAGGGCCTCGGCATCGAGTGCGTCGGCCAGTGTCTCCAGATCCGGTGTGAGCGGGCCGATATGCGTCGGATCGATCGCCTGCAGGACGGCGATGCCGATCGCCAGATATCGCAGCAGGCGATTGTGGTCCAGCACCGGCACCCGAGGCGGCAGCATGGCCGCGCGTCCGGCGGCGGCGGTGCGCAGCGGACCCTCGTCCGGTGCGGCCACCACGACCTCCGCGCCACGATGCAGCGCCCGATCGATCGCGCCGATCACCCGCGGATCGCCCGCATCGTCTGCGGCGACGAGCACCACGTCCAGCGGGCCCACCCACTGCGGAATCGCCGTGACGGGCACGATCGGCAGTGCCGCGCGGTCGCCCAGACAGGCCACCAGCAGAGCGGCCGCCCGCGCGGCACGACCCGCGCCGGTCACGATCACGAGGCTGCGCGGCCGCATATCGCTCAGTCGTGTCAGCACGCCTTCGCCGACAGCCGCCGCGGTGGCGCGCACCTGGGCGCCACCGGATGCGGCCGAACGCAATGTCCCCCCGGAATCGGCGGCCTCCAGTGAGGCGACGTCATCGAGGTCGAGAACAGGTGTCCCTGCGATCATCGGGCGTTGCCACCTCCCCTCATCGAGTCACCAGGCCGGGAGAACCTGTCCGTACGGAGTGAAAAGTCCGGGGGCGAATACACACCCTGTGATTCCACTATTCCAGTCAGCCGCGCACGATGCTCAGGATCTCGGTTACGAGTGCGTCTACTTCCTCGGTCGAACGAGCCTCGACGTTGAGACGCAGCAGCGGCTCGGTGTTGGAGGCGCGCAGATTGAACCACGCGTCCTCGGGCAGCTGCACGGTCACCCCGTCCAGCCGGTCCACTGCGACGGCCCGATCCTGGAATGCCGCGAGCACGGCCATCGTCCGCTCCTTCGCATCGGCCACCGTCGAATTGATCTCGCCCGAGGCCGCATACGTCGAATAGGACGACGCCAGTTCCGACATCGGACGGTCTCCGCCGCCCAGCGCGGCCAGCACGTGCAGGGCGGCGAGCATACCCGAGTCCGCACCCCAGAAATCCCGGAAGTAGTAGTGCGCGGAATGTTCGCCGCCGAAGATCGCTCCGGTCGCGGCCATCTGCTGTTTGATGAACGAGTGGCCGACGCGGGTGCGCACCGCGGTGCCGCCGAGTTCGGTGACCAGCTGCGGCACCGACTGCGAGGTGATCAGATTGTGGATGACGGTCGCGCCGGGCTCTTTCGCCAGCTCGCGCTCGGCCACCAGGGCCGTGATCGCCGACGGCGAGACCGGCTCGCCACGCTCGTCCACCACGAAGCAGCGATCGGCGTCGCCGTCGAAGGCCAGGCCGATATCCGCGCCCGAGGTGCGGACCAGCTGTTGCAGATCGACCAGGTTCTTCGGATCCAGCGGATTGGCCTCGTGATTGGGGAACGAGCCGTCGAGTTCGAAGAACAGCGGATCGATGGTCAGCGCCGACACCGCGCCCAGCACCGCGGGCACGGTGTACCCGCCCATGCCGTTGCCCGCGTCGACCGCGACCTTCAGCGGGCGGATGCCGCCGAGATCGACCAGCCCGCGTAGGAATTCGGCGTAGGCGTCGAGCAGGCTCTCCTCGGTGGCGGTGCCCGGTGCGCCGTCGTGTGCCGGGACGCCCTCGACGAGTTCCTCGGCGATCGTCGCCAGTCCGGTGTCCTGGCCGACGGGCAATGCGTTGGCGCGGCACAACTTGATGCCGTTGTAGCGCGCGGGATTGTGGCTGGCGGTGAACATCGCGCCGGGGCAGCCCAGATGTCCGGAGGCGAAATACAGCTCGTCGGTGGAGGCCAGGCCGATCTGCACCACGTCCAGGCCCTGTGCCAGGACTCCGGCGGCGAAGGCGGCGGACAGCGTGGGGGAGGAGTCGCGCATATCGTGGCCGATGACGACCCGGGTCGCCTGCTCCGCGCGCATCAGACGGGCGAAGGCCGCGCCGACGTCGCGAACGAAATCCTCGTCGATCTGCTCTCCGACCACACCCCGTACGTCATAAGCCTTGACAACTGCTTGAACCGATTCGGCAGACCGGGCGACTGTCATGCCCAACACCCTAATAGGGCCGATGCGCCGGGACATATTCCGTCCCGGATCCGCCACTCAGTTCGGCGGGTCGGGCAGTACACGCAGGTGCCCACGGCGGCCGGTGCGGGCCGGACGGGCCGGGCGCTGCGGTGCGGGCTGGTACTCCGCGGAGTAGCCGCGCTGTTCGGGTTCGCTTGGGCGGCGGCGCATCCCGGCCTCGCGCACGGCCTCGGCCAACGCGGTCAGATCATCGTCGTCGGGACTGGCGGAGGAGAAGCTGCCCTCGTGGCGGACCATGTCCCAGCCCTTGGGAGCGGTGATCCGGGAGGCGTGGGTCTCGCACAGATCCCAGGAATGCGGTTCGGCGACGGTGGCCAGCGGGCCGACGACGGCCGTCGAATCGGAGTAGACGTAGGTCAGCGTCGCGACGGCCGGGTTCTTGCAGCCGGGTCGGCAGCAACGACGCATGGGAATCACGCAAAGGAGAGTAACCCTCCCGGGGCCCGCGCGCCGAGGAGACACGCGCGAATGCGGCATACCAGTTTGTCGCGTTCACCTCCTCGCCCCGGTGCCGGACGGAGTGACTAATCTCGTGGTTATGACGCGTTCACGGAAGCGGCGACCGCCGACGGCACGGTCGGTGATCCGTCGCGGGCGGGGAGTGCGCGGCCCGATGCTGCCGCCGACGGTTCCGGCCTGGCGTACGCGCGGGCAGCAGTTCGACCGACTGGTGCTCGAGGCGTTCGCGCCCCTGGACAGCCGCTGGCACGACCGGCTCACGAAATTGGATATCGCGGTCGACGACGTGCCCAAAATCCGTGCGCTGCACCCGGATTCGGTGACCTGGCCGGACGAGGTGGTGGCCGACGGCGCGGTGCCGCTGTCCCGCCTGATTCCCGCGGGGGTCGATTCACGCGGCGCGGCCACCCGCGCCCGCGTCGTGCTGTTCCGCAAGCCACTCGAGCTGCGCGCCAACGATCCGGACGACCTGGTAGACCTGCTACGCGAGGTACTGGTCCAGCAGATCGCGACCTATCTGGGCGTAGAACCGGACGTCATCGACCCCGAGGAGTAACGTCTCGCCCCCGATGCGCAGCGAGGCGGACAACGAAAAGCAGCAACTGACTTCGCACGTACACCGGTAACTCCCCGGGAACGCCCAGAACCCGAGGATCTACCCAACCGCCGGCCCGAAGCCCAAATCTCGCGGCCCCACGACCCGCTGAAGTCGCGGAGAGGCGGGGGAGTTAGCCGATGCCGCGCTTGAGGCGGCGGCGTTCGCGTTCGGACAGGCCGCCCCAGATGCCGAAACGCTCATCGTGGGCGAGTGCGTATTCCAGGCACTCGTCGCGGACCTCGCAGCCCATGCAGATCCGCTTCGCCTCGCGCGTCGAGCCGCCCTTCTCGGGGAAGAACGCCTCCGGATCGGTCTGGGCGCACAGGGCCCGTTCCTGCCACTGCTCCTCGATGGTGTCGAACATCGCATCGAAGTCTGTGACGATGAGGCTCAGCTGTGGCGGCTCGGGCTTGCGCTGTGTGCGTGCCCACTGGCCGCCCTGCTGCGAGTGACCGTCCAGCTGTACGGGTGTGTCCGACTCGATTCCGGTCACCATGCTTCCCCCCTCTCGTTCATCGATCCAGCGGTCGGTGCAGACGCCTGGAACTGCGCCTGCCGTGGAATCGGTTTGCGATACACCACCCGGAATGCCCGACGGGGCCAGCTCCTCGGCCATCGCTCCGCCTCCTCACTGTGTGTTAGCGCAGAAAGATTTATCCGTCGGACCCGATGTGCAAACCGACGGCCCAACACCGCGACGTTGTCCCGCGGACATCCCCGAGCTTGTCACTCCTGTTCGAACATTTGTTCGAAACCTGGTCTGCGCCTTGTGCTCTCGCGCATGCCCGGAATGACATGCCTGTGATTAGACACGCCGGACGGCGCGGTGGTCAAGCTGCCGACACAATTCCGTTACTATCCGCGACCCGGTTCTAGGCCGTTCGGTGACCGTCTAGTAGCAAATGAGCAGCAAATATGCTCCTCGGCGGGCCCTTCGAAGCAACGCATAGGCTATGCGGATGTGACTGGAGAACAAGCGGACATCGCGCCCGCTGCCGAGTATGCCGGTCCCCGAACCAGTGTTGCCGTTCTGGTCGGCGGAGTCGGCGGCGCACGGTTCCTACAGGGCGTGCGTGAACTACTGCCCGATGCCGATATCTCGGCCATCGTGAACGTCGGCGACGACGTCTGGATGCACGGTCTGCGCATCTGCCCGGACCTGGACACCTGCATGTACACGCTCGGTGGCGGCATTGATACCGAACGTGGCTGGGGCCGGGTCGGGGAAACCTGGCATGCCAAGGAGGAGTTGGCGAAATATCACGCCCAGCCCGATTGGTTCGGGCTCGGAGATCGCGATATCGCGACACATCTGGTTCGCAGTGAAATGTTGCGTGCCGGATACCCGCTCTCCGCGGTCACCGAAGCGTTGTGCAACCGATGGCAACCCGGTGTGAAACTTCTTCCCGCGACCGACGACCGA
Organism: Nocardia jiangxiensis NBRC 101359; assembly: GCF_000308615.1. Classification (GTDB taxonomy): domain Bacteria; phylum Actinomycetota; class Actinomycetes; order Mycobacteriales; family Mycobacteriaceae; genus Nocardia; species Nocardia jiangxiensis. The sequence continues at coordinate 64,769 of NZ_BAGB01000061.1, read as the reverse complement.
TGTGAAACGCACGTCGTCATCAGTGAGCCGGAGAACGCTGGCGAACGTCGCGCGATTCATTTCCAAGAGTGGTGGGTACGCTATCGCGCCGACGTCGAGACCCATGGATTCGTCACAATCGGGGCGGATCAAGCCACTCCGGCGCCAGGTGTGACGGAGATCATAGAGCGGGCCGATGCGGTTCTGCTGGCTCCGTCGAACCCCGTGGTGAGCATCGGCGCGATCCTCGCGGTCCCCGGAATTCGCGGCGCGCTGCGCACCACCACCGCCAAGGTCGTCGGCCTGTCACCGGTGATCGACGGAAAACCGTTGCGCGGCATGGCGGACGAATGCCTCTCGGTATTGGGTGTGGAGACCAGCGCCGAGGCCATCGGCAGGCATTTCGGGGCGCGCTCGGACACCGGCATCCTGGACGGCTGGCTGGTGCACTCCACCGACACCGCCGACGTCCCGGGCGTGGAGGTGCGCAGTGTGCCGCTGCTGATGACCGATCCGGCCGCGACCGCCGAAATGGCCCGCGAGGCACTGGATATCGCGGGGGTGAAGCCGTGAGTGAATCCTCGACACAGCGCGCACCGGTGCTGTCGGACACCGGTGATCACGCGCCCGGCGGTGAGCTGCGGATCATCCCGGTGCCCGGCCTGCCGGAATTCCGTCCCGGTGACGACCTCGCCGAACATATTGCGGCACAGGCGCCCTGGCTCGTCGACGGCGACGTGCTGGTGGTGACCAGCAAGATCGTCGCCAAGGTGGAGGGCCGGATCGTCGCCGCGCCACAGGATCCCGAGGAGCGCGATGCGCTCCGCCGGGAGCTGGTGCGCTCGGAGTCGGTGCGGGTGCTGGCGCAGAAGGGCCGCACCCTGATCACCGAGAACAAGCTCGGCATCGTGCAGGCCGCTTCCGGCGTGGACGGTTCCAATGTGGAACAGGGCGAATTGGTGTTGCTGCCCAGCGATCCCGACGCCAGCGCCTCGGCCCTGCGCCGCGCGCTGGCGCAGCGCCTCGGCGTGGACGTCGCGGTGGTCGTCACCGACACCATGGGCCGTGCCTGGCGCAACGGTCAGACCGACGCGGCGATCGGCGCGGCCGGGTTGCGGGTGCTGCACGACTACGCGGGCTCGGTCGACGGGCAGGGTAACGAACTGCAGGTCACCCAGGTCGCGGTCGCCGACGAACTCGCTGCCGCAGCCGATCTGGCGAAGGGCAAACTCGGTGGCGTCCCGGTCGCGGTGGTGCGCGGGCTCAGCCCGCACGACGACGGTTCGCGCGCCGCGGATCTGCTGCGCGGCGGCGAGGACGATCTGTTCTGGCTCGGCACCGCCGAGGCGATCGAACGGGGGCGGCACGAGGCGCTGCTGCTGCGACGATCGGTGCGCCGATTCGCCGACACCCCGGTCGATCCCGAGCTGATCCGGTCCGCGGTCGCGGTGGCGTTGACCGCTCCCGCGCCGCATCACACCCGGCCGGTGCGGTTCGTCTGGGTGCGTGATCGGGCGTTGCGGGCGCGGCTGCTCGAGACGATGGCCGATCGGTGGCGCGCGGATCTCACCGGCGACGGCCGCACTGCCGAGAGTGTGGAGCGTCGGGTCGCACGCGGGCAGATCCTGTTCGACGCACCCGAGGTGATCATTCCGTTCTGCCTGCCCGACGGTGCGCACGACTATCCGGACGAGCGTCGCCGCGCGGCCGAATCCACCATGTTCACCGTGGCCGTCGGCGCGGCGGTGCAGGGACTGCTGGTCGCCTTGGCCACCGAGGGCGTGGGCAGCTGCTGGATCGGGTCGACCATCTTCGCCCCGGAGACGACCCGCGAGGTGCTCGGGCTGAGCGCGGAGTGGAATCCGTTGGGCGCGATCGCCGTCGGCTATCCGGACGAGGAACTCACCCCGCGCGAGCCGCGCGATCCCGGCATCGGTCTGGTCGAGCTGTGAGCGCTGGTTCGTTGCACGAGTCGGCGACCGAACTGCTGGAAACCTGGCCTGCGGCAACGGGGCCGGAGCAGTCGCTGCGTCAGGCCGTGCTCGCCTTCCTGGGCTCGGCTCCGCGCGGGTGCCTGCGCGAGCACGCCGCCGGACATATCACCGCGTCGGCGATGGTCTTCTCGCACGACGAACGCGCGGTCCTGCTGACCCTGCATCCCCGTGTGGGCCGCTGGATCCAGCTCGGCGGCCACTGCGAGGAATCCGACGACACCGTGCAGGCCGCGGCCCTGCGCGAGGCCACCGAGGAATCGGGCATCCCCGACCTGAGTATCGAACCCGGTCTCTACGGCCTCCAGGCGCATCCGATCACCTGCTCGCTGGGTCGCCCCACCCGGCACCTGGACCTGCTGTTCAAGATCCGCGCGCCGAAGGACGCTGTCCCGGTGCGCAGTTCGGAATCCACGGACCTGCGCTGGTGGTCCGTGGATTCCCTGCCCGACGATTCCGATCTGCCGTTGCGCTGACTGCCTGCGCCGTGCGCGGCGCAGGCTCTCAGGCCGTGATCAGGTCCTTCTGCTCCGAGGCGGGCGTGGCGGGAGATTCGGTCGACTGCTCCTCGGCCTGTGCCGATTCGTCGAACGGCAACTCCCGATTCAGCACCGACCGGGCGCGGTCCGGATCGATGGTGCGGGTCCAGGTGCCGACCAGAACCGTGGCCACGGCGTTGCCGGAGAAGTTGGTGATCGCGCGGGCCTCGGACATGAAGCGGTCGATACCCACGATCAGCCCGACGCCGCCGAGCAGATCCGGACGATGGCTCTGCAGGCCGCCCGCGAGCGTGGCCAGTCCCGCACCGGTCACTCCGGCCGCACCCTTGGAGGCGATGACCATGAAGGCCAGCAGGCCGATCTGCGCGCCGAGCGACATCGGCTTACCCGTGGCGTCGGCGATGAACAGCGACGACATCGTCAGGTAGATCGCGGTGCCGTCCAGGTTGAACGAATATCCGGTCGGCACGACGATGCCCACGGTCGAACGCTCCACGCCCAGATGTTCCATCTTGGCGATCAGCCGCGGCAGCGCCGACTCCGAGGAGGAGGTGGAGAAGATCAGCAGATATTCGCGCGCCAGGTAGCGGACCAGCCGGAAGATCGACATCCCGGCGGTGAGTCGCATCGTCAGGCCCAGGACGCCGAAGACGAAGATCAGGCAGGTCAGATAGAACGCGAACATCAGTGCCGCAAGCTGTTTCACCGCGCCGAGTCCGGTATCGGCCACCACGTTGGCGATCGCGCCGAACGCGCCGATCGGCGCGAGCCACAGAATCATGGACAGAATCCGGAACACCAGTTTCTGCACGAGTGTCACACCGCGCAGGATCGGTTCACCCGAAGCGCCCATCGCCTGGATCGCGAATCCCACCAGCAGCGCGACGAACAACGTCTGCAGCACGCTGCCCGCGGTCAGCGCGGACAGCAACGAGGTCGGGACGATGCTCTCCAGGAAATGCCAGGTGCCGCCCGCGCCCGCGGCCTGCTTGGTGTAGATTGCGGCGTCGGCGGCGTGCGCGTGGATGTTCAGTCCGCTGCCCGGATGCAGCAGATTGCCGACCGCGAGTCCGATCGCGAGCGCCACGGTCGAGGTGACCAGAAAGTAGGCGACGGCGATCCCGCCGATTCGGCCGACCCGCGCGGCCGCGCGCACCGAGCCGATACCCAGCACGATCGTGCAGAAGATGACCGGCGAGATCATCATCTTGATCAGATCGACGAATATGGTGCCCAGATTTCCCACCGACTTCCCGAAACCCGGTGCGAGCCATCCGGTCAGGACTCCGGCCACCACCGCCGCGATGACGGCGAGGTAGAGCCAGTGGGTGCGGTCGCGACGGTGCGACCCGGTCGAGTTGGTCATGACGATCGTGCCTCCGGTCCGGCGTGAGCTGGGCCACGCGTTGGTGGAGCCAATCCTGGCGGCTACCGTGACGGCGGTCACTATTGCGTACATTTCGTTCACGGAATTCGGTTCACGGGAGGTGTCGTGCGGGCGAGCGGCTGGGCCGGGTTCCGGCGCGGCCGGGGAACGACCCTGGCCGGTCAGGTCTTCGTCGTACAACTGGTCGCGCTGATCGTGGTGATCGCGGTCGGTTCCGTGCTGGCGGTCTGGGAGGTGCGTCGCGAACAGGACGATGCGACGCGACAGCGGGTGCTCGGCATCGCCGTGGCGATCGCGCAGTCTCCCGCGACGGTGGCGGCGGTGCGCGCGCCGGACCCGAAACGGGAGTTGCAGCCGGTGACCGAACGCATCAGGCTGCGGACCGGGGTCGATTTCATCGTCGTGATGGCTCCGGACCGCACCCGATACACCCACACCAATCCCGCGCTGATCGGAAAGCCGTTCAGCGGCAACATAAGTCGGGCGTTGGACGGTGAGACGTTCACCGAGACCTACGTCGGGTCGCTGGGTCCGTCCATCCGCTCGGTGACCCCGGTCCAGGACGACGGCGGTCACGTCGTCGCGCTGGTCTCGGCGGGTGTGACCCGGTCCCGCGTCGTCGATCAGGTGATCGAGCAGTTGCCGTTGATCCTGGGCGCGGCGGCGGCCGGACTGCTCCTGGCCGTGCTCGGGGCGCTGCTGCTGCGGCGACGCCTGCTGCGGCAGACGCACGGGCTCGGTCCCGGCGAACTGCGTACCCTCTACGAACATCACGACGCGGTGCTGCACTCGATCCACGAGGGCCTGGTGGTGTTCGAGCGGGACGCCGAGGAGGCCACGGTGGTGAACGACGAGGCCCGCCGGTTGCTCGAACTCCCGGCCGGACCGGTGCGCCGGGCCGACCTGCCGGTGTCGTTGCAGCACCTCGACCCGATCGTGGTGCGGGACGAGATGCATGTGACCGCGGAACGGGTGCTGGTGGTGAATCAGGACCTCGTCACCTGGTCGGGACGCAACCTGGGCACCGTGCTCACGATCCGCGACCACACCGAGTTGCGGGACATCATGGGCGAATTGGATTCCGCCCGTGGATTGTCCGCCGCGCTGCGCGCCCAGGCGCACGAGTCCGCCAACCGGCTGCACGCGGTGATCACCATGGTGGAACTCGGGCATTTCGGCGAGGCCGTGGAATTCGCGACCGCGGAGCTGCAACTGTCCCAGGCCCTCATCGACCGGCTGACCGAGGCGGTGCGCGAACCCGCGCTGGCGGCGTTGCTGCTGGGCAAGGTGGATCAGGCGATCGAACGCGGCGTGGAACTCACCGTCGCGCAGGACACCGCGCTGGACTCCACCGCGCCGCTGAGCGCGCACGACATGATCACCCTGGTCGGCAACCTCATCGACAACGCTATCGACGCGGTCGCCGAGGACGCCGACGCCTGGGTGGAGGTCACCGTGCGCGCCCGGGATTCGGAACTGTTCGTGCGGGTCGCCGACAGTGGTCCCGGCATGTCACAGGAGGCGTTCGCCCGCGCCGTGGAACGAGGACATTCCACCAAGTCCGATCACCACGGGCTCGGGCTCGCACTGGTGTGGCGGCTCGTGACGCGTCACGGCGGCGTCCTGCATGCCGAACGAACTCCCGAATCGGCTGTCGTGGTGAGGATTCCGCGATGATCCGGGTACTGATCGTGGAGGACGACGCACGTATCGCCCAGGCCCACGACTCCTATGTGCGGCGAGTACCCGGTTTCACGCCCGTCGGTATCGCCCACACCGGCCGGGACGCGATCCGTGCCGCGACGCAGGCGGTGGCCGAGGGCGAGCCGATCGAGCTGGTGCTGCTGGACATCGGGCTGCCCGATATCGGCGGCCTCGAGGTGAGCGCTGCGCTGGCCCGGCTGAGTCCGCGCCCGGACATCATCGCCATCACCTCGGCCCGGGATCTGGCGATGGTGCGCGCCGCGGTGGCCCACGGCGTGGCGCTGTACCTGCTCAAACCCTTCCCGTTCGCGGCCTTCCGGGACAAGCTCGAGCGCTACCTGGAATTCCGGGCCGCGTTGCCCGCCGAGGAATCGGCGCTGACCCAGCACGACATCGATCGGGCGTTCGGTGCCTTGCGCACCCCGGATCCGAAGGCATCGGTGCCCAAGGGCATCTCCCCGCCGACTCTCGAAGAGATATCGCGGGCGCTTCGAGCAGCGCCCCAGGGACTTTCGGCCACCGATGCCGGACGGGCGGTGGGCGTCTCGCGGGTGACGGCCTGGCGTTATCTCGAGCAGTTGGCGACCGCGGGCGCGGTGGAGCGGCAGACCGACTACGGCCGCGCCGGCCGACCGCAGGTGCGGTACGTCTGGCGGAGATGAGCGCGCGCGGCGTGAGGGACGGCACATCTCGGGTTCGCATCGTTCGGGTTGCGTTCGACGTGCGGTTGCGGGCGGGCCCGGACAGGTTCGGACGGGGCCGGTCCGGGTCGGTCGAAGCGTGTTCGGCCTCGGGGGACGCCGGGCGGTCCGCCGCGCGGCCGGAGGTTGCCGGAAGCGTGGTCGGGGGACCGGGGCAGCTATGCGGCACGACCTCACGTTGTGTCGTGGCTCTACGGTAGAAGCGTCGGGCTCCGGGTGCATCGGGCGGGGCGGCGTCGAATGTGATATTTCTGGCGGCGGAGAGTGCTGACTTCGTGCGAAGTTCAGTCGGCCGGTTCGTTGCGACCGCCTCGGAGTTATCCGAATTGTGTTGTGTTGTATAACGATTGCGTCGACTCGCCCGGTGTGTGCTCTCAGGCGGAAACTTACGATCTGCAAGGCTCGAACGAGAGGACGACGCATCGTGCGAGGGTGGGTGTGGTGTTTGCCCGCCGTATGCGGTCATTGCCGGGACATGAGTAACGGCTGAAAAATGGACCGAACCGTATGTAACGGTTGCCACTTACGGCTCCCGAAACTTTGTGTAACGGTCCTAATGTCTGTACCTATCTACTGGCAATAGTCCAGAGGAATCAATTAGTGGGGCAAACGTGCAATCGGTTGGCAATCGCTCGGGTAGGCCTGACCCGAAGCGATACCTGTGGGTGCTCGGGCTCATCGCCCCCGGCTGTGCCCTGTTGCCGTCACAGTTGGTACTGCACACCGGGTTGCGGGTGTTCTGGTGGATCGGCCCGATCATCGTGCTGATCGCCATTCCGGTGCTGGACTGGGTCGTCGGCGAGGACGGCACCAATCCGCGCGACGAGGACTACGAGGTCCTGTCCAAGGACCGCTACTACCGCTGGTGCACCTACATGTTCCTGCCGATCCAGCTGTTCGGGCTGGGGATCGCGGCGTATCTGTGGTCTCGCGACGAGCTCGGTGTCGTCGACAAGCTCGGGCTGGCAACCACATTGGGTCTGGTCAGCGGGATCGGCATCAACGCCGCGCACGAGCTCGGACATCGGGTCGAACGGGCCGAGCGGTTCCTGGCGAAGGTCGCGCTGGCGCAGTCGGGGTACGGCCACTTCTACGTCGAGCACAACAAGGGGCACCACGCCCGGGTGGCCACCCCGGAGGATCCCGCCAGCGCCCGGCTGGGGGAGTCGCTGTGGGAATTCCTGCCGCGCAGTGTCCTCGGTGGTTTCCGCTCGGCCGTGCGCATCGAAGCAGAACGTTTGCAGCGCAAGGGATTGCGTTGGTGGAGTTGGCAGAACAACATCCTGCAGGCGTGGTCGATGACGCTGGTGCTCTACCTCGGTCTGGTCGCGGCGTTCGGCCCGAAGATGCTGCCGTACCTGTTCCTGCAGGCGGTGATCGGGGCCGGACTGCTGGAGACGGTCAACTACGTCGAGCACTACGGCCTGCTGCGCGGTAAGCGCCCCAACGGGACGTGGGCCCGCTGTTCGGCCGCCGACAGCTGGAACAGCGACCGGCTGGTCACCAACATCTTCCTGTTCCATCTGCAGCGGCACAGCGACCACCACGCCAATCCGGGACGCCGCTACCAGACGCTGCGCAGTTCCCAGGAGGCCCCGCAGCTGCCCGCGGGCTATGCGGGGATGATCCTGCTGGCCGCGGTGCCGCCGCTGTGGCGGCGCGTGATGGATCCGAAGGTGTTGGCGCACTACGGTGGTGACGTCGGCCGGGCCAATATCGCCCCGCGCAAGCGCAAGCGGATCCTGGCCGCCCACCACGGTCGCGCGGCCGCGGCCTGAGGACCGCTCCGACTCTCGATTTCGCAGGTGAACGACCATGCGTACCGTGTACGCAGGATTCGTACTAGTCTCTTCTGCGTACACGCCGACCAGGAGAGGCAGATGACGACCGCAGTGAGCAGCATGATGACTGCCGACAGCCGCAACGGGATCGATTACAAGGTCGCGGACCTGTCGCTGGCCGAGTTCGGCCGCAAGGAGATTCGACTCGCCGAGCACGAGATGCCCGGCCTGATGGCACTGCGTCGCGAATACGCGGAGGTGCAACCGCTGAAGGGTGCGCGCATCTCCGGGTCGCTGCACATGACGGTGCAGACCGCAGTGCTGATCGAGACGCTGGTATCGCTCGGCGCGCAGGTGCGCTGGGCTTCGTGCAATATCTTCTCCACCCAGGACCACGCGGCCGCCGCCGTGGTAGTCGGCCCGCACGGCACTGTCGACGAGCCGCAGGGCGTGCCGGTGTTCGCGTGGAAGGGCGAGAGCCTCGAGGAGTACTGGTGGGCCGCGGAGCAGATGCTCACCTGGCCCGGCGAGCCCGCGAACATGATCCTCGACGACGGTGGCGACGCCACCATGCTCGTACTGCGCGGCGCGCAGTTCGAGAAGGCGGGCCTGGTCCCGCCGGCGGACGAGGAGCACTCGGCCGAATTCACCGTGTTCCTGAACCTGCTGCGCGACCGGTTCGAGAGCGAGAAGCACAAGTGGGGCGTGATCGCGGACAGCGTGCGCGGCGTCACCGAGGAGACCACCACCGGCGTGCTGCGGCTGTACCAGTTCGCCGCCGCGGGTGAGCTGGTGTTCCCGGCGATCAACGTCAACGACTCGGTCACCAAGTCCAAGTTCGACAACAAGTACGGCACCCGCCACTCGCTGATCGACGGCATCAACCGCGGCACCGACGTGCTGATCGGCGGCAAGAAGGTGCTGATCTGCGGTTACGGCGACGTCGGCAAGGGTTGCGCCGAGTCGCTGGCCGGTCAGGGCGCGCGCGTGCAGGTCACCGAGATCGACCCGATCAACGCCCTGCAGGCGCTGATGGACGGCTTCGACGTGGTCACCGTGGACGAGGCGATCGGCAACGCCGACATCGTGATCACCTCCACGGGCAACAAGGACATCATCCTGCTCGACCACATGAAGGCCATGAAGGACCAGGCCATCCTGGGCAACATCGGCCACTTCGACAACGAGATCGACATGGCCGCGCTGGAGCGTTCGGGCGCGACCCGCCTGAACATCAAGCCGCAGGTCGACCAGTGGACGTTCGGCGAATCGGGCAAGTCCATCATCGTGCTGTCCGAAGGCCGCCTGCTCAACCTGGGCAACGCCACCGGGCACCCCTCGTTCGTCATGTCCAACAGCTTCTCCAACCAGGTCATCGCCCAGATCGAGCTGTGGACCAAGCCGGAGCAGTACGACAACGAGGTCTACCGCCTGCCCAAGCATCTGGACGAGAAGGTGGCTCGTATCCACGTCGAGGCCCTGGGTGGTCAGCTGACCAAGCTCACCAAGGACCAGGCCGAATACATCGGCGTCGACGTGGAAGGGCCGTACAAGCCGGAGCACTACCGCTACTGATTTTTTGGCCTCCGCTTCGCTCCGGCGGGTTTTCGGCGCTGTAAGGCTCGTCGCTGCGCCCTCGAGACTCGGCCTTCGGCCATGCGCTTCGAGGGCGCAGCGACGAGCCCGCGCCGAAAACCTTGGGGTTGGCCTTGTTGAGCCTTTCGCTTCGCGGGCGGCTTCCGGCGGACAGAGACGCTTCGCCGCTGGGCGCGTTGGCGGTGGGTGAGATCGAGTGGGAGCTGCTGGGCGAGGTGGCTCGCTGAGGTGCTTGGGTGGGGTGGGGATTTTTCGGTGGTGAGGCGCGGTAATCTGCTGCTTATGGGTGTTCTGGTGGCGGTTGAGGGCCTGGATGGGGCCGGAAAGCGCACGCTCATCGATGCGGTGGTCGGTGAGTTGGTCGGGGGTGGGGTCCGGGTGGGCACTATGGCCTTTCCGCGGTACGGGAAGTCGGTGCATGCGGATCTGGCGGCGGAGGCGTTGCGGGGGCGGCACGGTGATGTGGCGGGGTCGGTGAATGCGATGGCGTTGTTGTTCGCGCTGGATCGGGCCGAGGCGCGCGATGAGTTGTCGAAGTTGTTGGCGGACAACGATGTCGTGCTGCTCGATCGGTACGTCGCGTCGAATATCGCCTACAGTGCGGCACGGACCGGCCAGTCCGCGGACGGTGAGATCGCCTCCTGGATCGAGGAATTGGAGTTCGGGCGCTTCGAGCTGCCGGTGCCCGACGAACATGTGCTGCTCGCCGTGCCGGTCGAGCTCGCCGCCGAACGTGCCCGCCGCCGCGGTGAACTCGACAGCGATCGCGCGCTCGACGCGTACGAGCGCGACAAAGGGCTGCAGGAACGCACCGGCGAGGTCTATCGTGTGATGGCCGAATCACACTGGCACGGTCCGTGGTGGCGCTATGCACCGCACGACGATCCGGCGAAACTGACCGCGCGTCTGTCGAAAATTATTGGCCGATAGGGTTGGATGTGCGTCGGATACGTACCAGTGTTGGCGTGGTTGCCCGTTCCGAGCCGGAGAGATGACACCATAGTAGTTATGAAGCCGAAGATTCTGGTCGTCGACGACGATATGGCGCTCGCGGAGATGCTCACGATCGTCTTGCGCGGCGAGGGTTTCGACCCTCACACCGTCGGCGACGGCACACAGGCGCTGACCGCGGTCCGGGAGCTACGCCCGGACCTGGTGTTGCTGGATCTGATGCTGCCCGGCATGAACGGCATCGACGTATGCCGTGTGCTGCGAGCCGATTCCGGTGTGCCGATCGTCATGCTGACGGCGAAGACCGACACGGTCGACGTCGTACTGGGGTTGGAGTCCGGTGCGGACGACTACATCGTCAAGCCCTTCAAGCCGAAGGAGCTCGTCGCGCGAGTGCGCGCCCGGCTGCGGCGCACCGAGGAGGAGCCCGCGGAGCTGTTGTCCATCGCCGACATCGTGATCGACGTCCCGGCGCACAAGGTCACCCGCGCCGGAGCGCAGATCTCGCTGACCCCGCTCGAATTCGACCTGCTGGTGGCGCTGGCCCGCAAGCCGCGTCAGGTGTTCACCCGCGAGGTTCTGCTGGAGCAGGTCTGGGGATATCGGCACGCCGCCGACACCCGACTGGTCAACGTGCATGTGCAGCGGTTGCGCGCCAAGGTCGAGAAGGATCCGGAGAATCCTGAGATCGTGCTGACCGTCCGCGGTGTGGGTTACAAGGCCGGACCGCCGTGATCGATCGCTCCAGAAACCGCATCGAGCGGTTACTGGCAGCGATGATGGCGTGGTTCAAATCCGTCGGCGAGTCGCTGGGACATGTGTGGCGGCGCTCGCTCCAATTGCGCGTCGTCGTGTCCACGCTGACGTTGTCGCTGATCGTGATCACCATCCTCGGGGTGGTGCTGACCAGTCAGATCACCGATCGTCTCCTCGACGGCAAGATCGCCGCGGCCGTCGAGGAAATGGGTCGCGCCCGCGCGACGGTCGAGAATCAGCTGGCGGGAGCGCATGATTCGGGCAGCCAGCTGACCAGTCTGCAGGCCGCGCGCAACGCGCTGTCGAGCGGTAACAGCGGCCAGTCCGGCGGTACGGCCGGTAATTTCAACTCCGCGCTGGAGATGGTCGGCGAGAACATGCAGGACATCTCCGTCGGGCCGGTGCAGGAGGTGCCGGCCGAGCTGCGGCGCTTCGTACAGCAGAACCAGGTCAGCTACCAGTTCGCCACGGTGTCGGACCCGGACGGCTATCGCGGCCGGGCGCTGGTCATCGGCAGTCCCAGCACGCAGGTGCCGACGCTCGAGGTCTACCTGATCTTCCCGCTGACCAACGAGGATCGCAGCCTCGGACTGATGCGCGGGACCATGTTCATCGGCGGCGCGGTACTGCTGGTGCTGCTCGCGGCGATCACCGCGCTGGTGACCAGGCAGGTCGTGCTGCCGATCCGGTCGGCGGCCCGGATCGCGGGCCGATTCGCCGACGGGCGGCTCCGGGAACGCATGCTCGTGCGCGGTGAGGACGATATGGCGAAACTGGCCATATCGTTCAACGCGATGGCCGAGAGCCTGTCGAACCAGATCACCCAGCTCGAGGAATTCGGTAATCTACAGCGCCGCTTCACCTCCGACGTCAGCCACGAGCTACGCACACCGCTCACGACCGTACGCATGGCCGCGGATCTGATTCACGGTTCCAGTGACGAACTGGATTCCGCGCTGGCCCGAAGCGCCGAACTCCTGGTCACCGAGTTGGACCGATTCGAGGGTCTGCTCAACGATCTGCTGGAGATCAGCCGTCACGATGCCGGTGTGGCCGAACTGCAGGTCGAATCGCTGGACGTGCGGATGTGCGCGCGGGCCGCGATCTCCACGGTGCGTCATCTGGCCAAGGAATCCAACGTCGAGCTGGTCGTGGATCTGCCGGAGGAGCCGCTGGTCGCCGAGGTCGATCCGCGACGCGTGGAACGCGTGCTGCGCAACCTGCTCGCCAACGCCATCGACCACAGCGAAGGCAAACCGGTGCTGATCCGGATGCGCGGCGACGTCGACGCCAATGCCGTCGCGATCGTGGTGCGCGATCAGGGCGTCGGTTTGCGGCCGGGCGAGGAGAAGCTGGTGTTCAACCGGTTCTGGCGCTCGGATCCCTCGCGGATGCGGCGTTCGGGCGGGACCGGTCTGGGCCTGTCGATCAGCGTCGAGGACGCGAATCTGCACGACGGCAAGCTCGAGGCATGGGGTGAACTCGGTGCGGGCGCCAGCTTCCGGCTGACCTTGCCGCTGGTGCGCGGGCGCAAACTGGGGCCGAGCCCGTTGTCGCTGGAGCCGCCGCGGCGGCGCGGCGCACCGCGTGAACTGCTCGCCGCACCTTCCGATGCGGCGCAGGATGTGCCGCAGTCCGAGACGACGGCCGAATCGGTCGCCGAGGGGTCGGACGGGCTTTCCGATACCGGAGGCCGGACGGATCCGGCCGAGGTGATCGAAGCGGATTCCTTTGCCGCCGGAGTGGATGCACCCGTCACCGAAGCGGAACTCTCCGCCGCCGAGGCGGAGATGGCCGAGACCGAGCCGAGTGTGTCCGAGGAGGAATCGAGTTCGGCGCTCGCGTCGGCGGATGTTTCCGAGGCCGAGCGTGATTCGCTCGCGGCAGGAACGGATGTTCCTGCGGGCGGCGCGAATTCGGCTGCCGACGAGACGGATGTGACCGGGCCGAGCGCGAGCGCAGCCGAGGCGGACGAGCCGGATTCCACGGCATCGGGCTCGGAGGCGGCGGCAGATTCCTCCGACGACGAGTCGAATGCGGTTGGGGCGGGGAAGAATTCGGATGAGCGGTCGTCGCAGGGGGCCGGTGAGAGCTCGGGGGCGGGGGAGGAAACCGTACTGAGCGATACCGGAGACGGGACGAAATGAGTCGAGGTCCTCGCACCTGGCAGCGCGCCGGGGTGAGTCGATTACGTGTGGTGATCGGTCTGTTGCTGGTGTCGGTACTGGCGTTGAGCGGATGTGCGAATCTGCCGGATTCTTCGGCGCCGCAGGCACTCGGGACCATCGATCACGCGCCCACCAGCGTCGGTCCGGTGACACCGGTCGCCGGGCACGATCCGGATCTGCTGGTCCGCAATTTCCTGACCGCCACCGCGAATCCGGCCAACCGGCATCAGCAGGCGCGGGAGTATCTGTCCCCGGCCGCGTCGTTGAACTGGGATGACAGCGCCGGGACCGCGATCGTGGAGTCACCGGACACGCTGCGCGAATCCCTGACCGGTGACACTGCCACCTACCGGATCCGCGCGCGCAAACTCGGCGAGCTGGGTGCGGACGGGTCGTTCCGGGCGCAGGACAACACCTACGAGACCAGGGTCGAGCTGACCAAGGTCGGCGACGAGTGGCGGATCAATCAGGTGGAGCCGGGCGTCGTCGTGGACAGTGCCGCGTTCTACAAGGCGTATCGCCGTTATTCGCTGTATTTCGCGAACACCCCCGGTACCAGCATGGTTCCGGATCTGCGCTGGATCTCCACGAGTAAGGACCAGCTGACGCAGCGGTTGTTGGCGCTGCTGTCCGAGGGGGCGCAGCCGTCCCTCGCACCGGCCGTGCACAATGTGCTGGCCGCGCCGATCAGCCTGCGCGGCGGCATCACCAAGGCCAACGGGTCGGCCGACGGGGTCGGCATGGGCCTGGGCGGGGTGCGGATCGACTTCACCGGCGCCTCGACGCTCGATGCGCGAAGTAAGGAGCTGCTGGCCGCGCAGGTCGTGTTGACGCTGGCGGGTGCGGACATCCTCGGTCCGTACGTCCTGCTCGCGGATGGGAAGCCGCTCGACGACCGATACGCGAACACCGGCTGGTCGCTGGACGACGTCAACGCGATGAATCCGAAGACGCCCACCGCCGATCGCACCGGTCTGCACGCGCTGCGGGACGGCACGCTGGTCACGGTGGATACCGCCAAGGGACACGTCACTCCCACACCCGGATATTTCGGTACGGCACACAATCTGCAGTCCGTCGGCCTGTCCGATGACGGGCAACTGGTCGCCGCGGTCGCCGACAGCGGCGAGCCCGCTCCCAAGCCCGAACGCACCCTGGTCATCGGCAGTTACGACGGTTCCACCACGTTCTCGGTGGTGCAGGGCGACACCTTCACCCGGCCGTCGTGGACGTCCGACGGCGGGGCGGTGTGGACCGTCATCAACGGCACCAAGGTCGTTCGGGTGGTGCACGATCGCGCGACCGGCAACGTCTCGCGGCAGGATGTCGACAGTTCCACGTTGACGGTGGGCGAGCCGAACAGCACCGATCCGGTGCCGCGTCTGCCCATCACCGATCTGCGGATCTCCCGGGACGGCACCCGTGCGGCGATCATCGCCGGCGGCAAGGTGTACCTGGCTGTCGTGGTGGCCCATCCGGACGGTAAGTACTCGCTGGTCTCGCCGCAGCCGGTCGCGGTCGATCTGAGTACGACCGCGGTGTCCATCGACTGGTCCAGTCCCGACACGTTGGTCATCGCCCGGGAGGGCGATGTGAACCCGGTGGAGTCGGTGTACATCGACGGTTCGGATCTGACCCAGTTGTCGAGTCAGAACCTGACCCCGCCGGTGCGGCTGGTGAGCGTCGCGTCCGACACGTTCTACGTCGCGGATTCGCGTGCGGTCATGCAACTGCAGTCCACCGATCCGGCCGCGGACCGATTCTGGCGCGAGGTGCAGGGATTGGGCACGAATGTGCTACCGGTGCTGCCGGGCTGAGTGTCGAACGATCTCCGGCGGCCCGCCGCACCCGTTGCACATGCGCGAACGCCGAACCTGTTGGCGCCGCTGGAGATGACCGGCACACTGGGCCGATGCGGATGCTGCTGGATCTGATCCTGCCGCGAACGTGCGGGGGATGCGGGGCGCACGGGGATGTGTGGTGCGCCGGATGCGCGCGGAGCCTGTCCGGTATGCCGGTGCGGGTACGGCCGCGCACCGATCCGGGCGTGCCGTGCTGGGCGCTCGGTGGGTACGCCGGCGCGGGACGCCGGGCGGTGATCGCCGTCAAGGAGCATGGACGCCGGGATCTGGCGCCACCGTTGGGGTTGGCATTGGCCAGGGGGCTGGCTACACTTCGGGATCCACGGCGGTCGCTGGTTCTGATTCCGGCGCCGACCAAACGGTCGGCCGCACGCCGTCGCGGAGGTGATCCGGTAGCCCGGGTCACCAGGATCGCTGCGGGTTTGCTACCCGATTGCCGCGCCGCTGCGGCGTTGCGAATGCACCGTGCTGTACGGGATTCGGTCGGCCTGGGCCCGAGGGAGCGCAGAGCCAATCTGCACGGGCGGATCACGGCCCGTGCCGAGTCGTTGCCTGCTGCCGTCTCGATGGCAAATGCCGAGGTAGTACTGGTCGATGACGTTCTCACGACAGGAGCGACGGCGGGTGAGTCGGTCCGTGCGCTGGCGGCCGCGGGCATCGGGGTCCGGGCTGTCATGGTGACTTGCGCCGCGTGAGTGGGCGAAATTTGCGTGAACACTGGCGGACAGGTCGCTGGCGTAATAGCGTGGCCATCAGAGCGATCTGACACCCCGTACCAGAGGTTGGAGGTGGCGCCTCGAGCGACTTTCGTGTCGAGTTCTCCAGTGTGTGCAACCATTCTCGCGACGCCGCCAGTGTCAGCTGATCGCCTGCCGCACGCACCTCTCGACACGGTTATTACCCGCCGCACACGACTCGTGTGTGTGGCCAGATCCGGGAGGTACGCGTGACGACTTCACGACCTTCAGTGAAAGAAGCAGACGCCTCGGCTCGCTATGGCGCGACAGCTGACTCCACCGCTTTCGACCGAGCCGAACCCGAGGAACAGGCCAAAGTCCCCAGTGCCGACGTCGTGGTGAAGGGCCGCAACGTCGAGGTTCCCGATCACTTCCGAATTCATGTGGCGGACAGGCTCTCCCGGCTCGAGCGTTTCGACCCGTCGATCTATCTGTTCGATGTCGAACTATTCCACGAACGCAATCGTCGGCAGCGCAAGAGCTGTCAGCGGATCGAGATCACTGCACGCGGCAAGGGGCCGATCGTGCGCGCGGAGGCATGTGCGGAAAGTTTCTACGCCGCCCTGGAACAGGCGGCCGAAAAGCTGGAGAGCCGACTGCGTCGCAGCAAGGATCGTCGTCGGGTGCACTACGGGGAGAAGACCCCCCTCTCGGTGGCCGAGGCGACCGCGGATCTCGTGGACGAATCGCTGAGCCGGGCGGCCGCGAACGGCGCCGCAGTCCGCGATCAGGAGATGGACCCGGGTGATTACGCCGGTCCCGGTCATATCGTGCGGACCAAGGTGCACCCCGCCGCTCCGATGTCCGTGGACGACGCCCTCTACCAGATGGAACTCGTCGGCCACGATTTCTTCCTCTTCCACGACCGGGAGTCCGACCGACCCTCGGTGGTGTACCGCCGTCACGCCTTCGACTACGGACTGATCAGACTCGCATAACGGGCGGGTCCCCCGACGGTGGTTGCCAGGGGCCGACGACCTCGAGTCGTCGGCCCCTCACCATGTCCGGTCGCGAATTTTTCTGTGACATCGCGTATCGCTTTTCTTCTTACCTCGGATGTCTTTGGGCGATGTGGATTTCGTCGATGTCCACGAGGCGTTCGCCGCGCAGACCCTGTCGGTGCTCGCGGCGCTGGGCAGTGACGAGTGGGCCAAGACCCGGCTCGACCGCGACAGCGCCGTCGGGGAGATCGACCCGGACGTACTGAATGTGCACGGCGGATCGGTCTCGCTCGGACACCCCTTCGGCGCGACCGGCGCGCGCATGGTCACCACGATGGCCAACGAGCTGGCCCGCTCGGGCAAGAGCGCTGCGCTGCTGGGGATCTGCGCGGCCGGTGGCATCGGAGCCTCCGCGGTGCTCGAGCGGGTGTAGGCCGGGCGAGGCCGGTTCAGCCGGGGAACTTCTCCCAGTGCACGGCCTCGCTCAGCGGGCGGCGATCGCGCCAGCCGAAGCGTTCCAGGTCGGGGGTCGCCTGGAATTCGTGTACCGGGCCCACGCACAGCCAGGCGACCGGGCGGATCCCGGGCGGCAGCTGCATCAGGTCGGTGAGGAAGGGGGCGTCATAGAAACTGACCCAGCCGACGCCCACCCCTTCGGCGGTCGCGGCCAACCACAGGTTCTGGATCGCGAGAATGGTGGAGTAGAGCCCGGTTTCGGGCACGGTGGCCCGGCCCAGGATGTGCGGGCCGCCGCGGCTGTCGTCGTGGGTGACCACGATGCCGGTGCGGCTCTCGGTGATGCCCTCGATCTTGATCGGCTCGAAGGTGCGGGCGCGTTCGGGCGGCAGCGACTCCCGGAATTCGATGCGCTTGTCCGCGACGTGCGCGGCGAAGCTGGTCAGTGTGGCCGGGTCGCGCACGACGATGAAATCCCATGGCTGCGAATTGCCGACGCTCGGCGCGCGATGCGCCGCATCGAGGATCCGCATCAGCGCGGCGTCGTCGAGGAGTTCGCCGGTGAACTCGGCGCGCACATCGCGCCGCCGCCGGATCACTTCGTAAATATCGTGCTCAGTAACCACACCATCGCCAATCTTGCCCGCGTCAATCCGAGTCGGCACCAGTCAACCAGAGGTAAATAATCCCCCAGCGCCGAACCCTTGCCCGACGCGCCCACACCGATGCACAAGTGCACCCCGCCCGGGATGTCGGACGGGGTGCACTCGGGGTTCTACAGGGGCGAACTCAGCCGATGGGCACGGCTCGCCGCGCTTCGGCGAGGCGGCGGCGGCCCTGCTTCAGAGCCGTGCGCAGACCCTGGCGACGTCCGGTGACCGGATCGATCTCGGCGACGCCGCCGAAGACGCGCTCGGACCTGGTCTCGGGGGCGTCGTCGGTGGAACGGCGCAGGTATTTGTTCGGCAGCGAGAGCTTGATGATGGTGCGCCACGACTTGCCGTACTGCACCGGCAGCGAACCGGTGGTGTAGGGCAGATCGTATTTGTCGCACAGCGCGCGGACCCGCACCGCGATCGAGGCGAGCCGGTTGCTCGGCAGATCCGGGAACAGGTGGTGCTCGATCTGGTGCGAGAGGTTACCGCTCATGAAATGCAGCACCGGGCCGCCGGAGATATTGGCGCTGCCCAGCATCTGACGCAGATACCACTGGCCCTGGGTCTCACCGTCGATATCGGCCTTGGTGAATTTCTCGGCGCCGTCGGGAAAGTGGCCGCAGAAGATCACCGCATTGGTCCACACATTGCGGATGATGTTGGCCGCGACATTGGCCGAGAGGGTGGACAGGAATGCCGGGCCGGTCAGCAGCGGGAAGATCAGATAATCCTTGGCGACCTGCTTACCGACCTTCTGCAGCACCGTGCGCCGGTCCTCTTCGAACTGCTTGCGCTCGGGGCTGTCGGCGGCCCATTTCTTCTTCGCGACCTTGCCCAGTTCCAGATGCTGGATCGCTACGCCGTATTCGAAGAACATCTGCAGCAGCAGGTTGTACACCGGCTGGCCGAGATAGAACGGCGACCAGCGCTGGTCGCGCGTGACGCGCAGCAGACCGTAGCCGATGTCGTCGTCCATACCCAGGACGTTGGTGTACTTGTGGTGCAGGAAGTTGTGCGTGATCTTCCAGTGCTCGGACGGGCCGACGTTGTCCCATTCCCACGACGCGGAGTGGATTTCCGGATCGTTCATCCAGTCCCACTGGCCGTGCATGACGTTGTGGCCGATCTCCATGTTCTCGATGATCTTGGCCGTGCCCAGCAGGGCCACACCGGCGAGCCACGCGGGCGGGAGGAAACTCGCGAACAGCACCGCGCGTCCGCTGATCTCCAGCGCGCGCTGGAGCCGGATCACATTGCGGATGTAGCGGGCATCGCGCTGTCCGCGGGAGGCTTCGATTTCACGCCGGATGGTATCCAGCTCGACACCGATCGCTTCTACGTCCTCCGGGGTGAGGTGCGCGTATTCCTTGACATCCGAGATCGCCATGCCGGTTACACTACCGTAGGTTACGGGTCCGTAGGTTATCTCGGGATTCATTCACAACTGTGGCGTACGCCGCATTGTGAACAAGGCCAGGATATGCTTACTGACCCCGT
Source organism: Nocardia jiangxiensis NBRC 101359 (assembly GCF_000308615.1). GTDB lineage: Bacteria > Actinomycetota > Actinomycetes > Mycobacteriales > Mycobacteriaceae > Nocardia > Nocardia jiangxiensis. The sequence continues at coordinate 45,106 of NZ_BAGB01000061.1, read as the reverse complement.
TGCGACCGCTGCCGACGACGTACCCGCCACAGCGCGCGCTCGCGCAACGCGCGTCGCCGCAACTGCCGCCGTTCATCGCGGGCCTTGTCCTGCAGAGCGTGGGTGGCCTCGCGCAACGCCTGCTGCTCGGTGCGTGCCTTGTCCTGCCAGGCCCGCGTGGCCTCGCGCAATGCCTGTTGTTCCTGGCGGGCCTTGTCCTGCAGGGCCAGCTTGGCCTCGCGCAGGGCCTGCTTCTCCTGCCGGGCCCGCTCGCGCAACGCCACCTTCGCTTCGGCCATCGCCGATCGCAGACCGCGGCGCTCACCCGTCTCCGGATCGACGACGGCCTCGGCACTGGGCCAATGCAGGGACAGTACGGCGAATTTGCGCTCGGACGAGGTTTCCGGTGCGTCGTCGGCGGTACGGCGCAGATATCGGTCCGGCAGGGCCAGCTTGTGAATGGTCCGGAAGGCCAGCAGATACTGTTTGCCCAGCGAGCCGGTCGTATAGGGCAGATCGTATTTATCGCAGAGTTCGCGCACCTGGACCGAGATCTCCGGATAGCGGCTGCTCGGAATGTCCGGGAACAGATGGTGTTCGATCTGGTAGCAGAGGTTGCCGCTCATGAACGCCATCGCGGGGCCCGCGGTGAAATTCGCGCTGCCCAGCATCTGCCGCAGATACCATTCGCCGCGAGTCTCGTTGGCGAACTGTTCCTCGGTGAATTTCTCCGCACCATCCGGGAAATGGCCGCAGAAGATCACCGCGTACGCCCACAGGTTGCGGATCAGATTCGCGGTCGCATTGGCCTGCAGGGTGCGTTTCCATCCCGGGCCGGTCAATGCGGGATAGATCACGAAATCTTTGGCCACCTGCCGCCCGGCTTTGCGGAAGAACGCCTTGTTCGGCTCGGACAGCAGGCGCGTCGGCCGCACGCCGAGCTGAAACTTCTCCGCCTTGAGGTCGTGCAACGCGATGCCCCACTCGAAGGTGGCGGCCAGCAGCAGATTCGCCAGCGGCTGGATGAGATGGATCGGACGCCACTGCTCGTCGCGGGTCATCCGCAGGATGCCGAAACCCAGATCGTCGTCGCGGCCCAGCACATTGGTGTAGGTGTGGTGGGAATAGTTGTGCGCGCGCTTCCACTGACCCGAGGTGCCCGTCATATCCCACTCCCAGGTGGTGGAGTGGATCTCCGGGTCGTTCATCCAATCCCATTGCCCGTGGCTGATGTTGTGCCCGAGCTCCATGTTCTCGATGATCTTGGCAATCGTCAGCATGGCCGTACCGGCCAGCCATGCCGTGCGCCGCTTACCCGCGAACAGCGTGACCCGTCCCGCGGTCTCCAGGATGCGCTGCGCGCGAATGGACCGCCGGATGTACTTCGCATCGTTCTCGCCCAGCGATGTTTCGACGGTGCGCCGGATACTGTCGAGCTCCTGGCCCAGAGCCTCGATATCCGTCTCCGTCAGATGGGCGAACGCCTTGATGTCGGTGATTGCCACTGTGCTGAGTTGCCTCGATTCGCTCCACGCGTCATGTGTGGGGGTGCGCGGTGCACCGGGATGCCGTCACCGAGGGTATCCGGTTTCGGTGAATAGTGTTTACACGTCGAGTGTGCAGTCGCCTGCCGCCACGGAAATACAGGTCTGGATTTTCTCCCCGGCCTGATGTTCGGTGCCGTTGCGCAGATCGCGCGCATGTCCGTCGGTGATCGCGACCACGCAGGTCTGGCAGATGCCCATCCGGCAGCCGAACGGCATCTGCACGCCCGCGTCCTCACCGGCCTGCATCAGCGTGGTGGCCCCGTCGACCTCGACGGTGCGGCCGGTGCGCGCGAAGGTGACCGAGCCGCCCTCGCCGACCGCCGAACGTTCCACCTCGAACCGCTCGATATGCAGGTTGTCGCTGACATTCGCTGCCGCCCAATGACTTTCGATGTCGTTGAGCATCTGCAGCGGGCCGCACGCCCAGGTCTGCCGCTCGCGCCAATCCGGGTACAGCTGGTCCAGCGAGGCCAGATCGAACTTGCCCTGTGCGCCGGTCAGGTTCACGTGCGAGGTGAAACCCGGGTGCTGGTCGTGCATCCGGTGCAGTTCCTCGCCGAACATCACATCCTCGGCCGTGCGCGCGGAATGGATGTGTACCAGGTCGGGAACGGCGCCGCGCCGATCCATCGTGCGCAACATCGCCATCACCGGGGTGATGCCGCTGCCCGCGGTGAGGAACAACACCTTCGGCGGGAGCGGCTCGGGCAGCACGAAACCGCCCTGCGGTGCGGCCAGCCGCACGATCGTGCCCTCGGGAACGCCGTTGACCAGATGACTGGACAGGAACCCCTCGGGCATCGCCTTCACCGCGATGGAGATCAGCCGTCCGCGCGGGCCGCGACCGTCGGCGGGAGCGTCGCTCCAGTCGGGCGGGCAGGTCAGCGAGTAGGACCGCCAGTGCCAGCGGCCCTCGACCAGGACCCCGATGCCGATGTACTGGCCCGGGGTGAATTTGAAATCGAATCCCCAGCCCGGCTTGATCACCAGCGTGACCGAATCGGCGGTCTCCTTGCGCACGTCCACGATGCGGCCGCGCAGCTCGCGCGCGGACCACAGCGGATTGATCAGATGCAGATAGTCGTCCGGCAGCAGCGGCGTGGTGACGCGGGCGGCCACGCCGCGCAGCGCGTTGAGCCGGGTGCGACCGGCCATCTTCGCCTCGGCGACCGGGGCCTCCAGCCATGCCCGAACGCCCTGTACCGATTTCGAGACCATCGTGCGAATGCTCATTTCCCTGTGGTCATGGTGATCATGCGCCCCGCGAGGGCATCGTCGCGCCTGCGGAACGCATCCGTCGAGGCAAGGTTACGGCATCGTAGGTTAGGGCTGTATTTTTGGCCTCCGCTTCGCCGCGGCGGGTTTTCGGCGCTGTAAGGCTGGTCGTTCAGCCCTCGAGACTCGGCCTTCGGCCATGCGCTTCGGGGGCTGAACGACGAGCCCGCGCCGCAAACTTCAGGGTTGGCCTCGGATCGCGGTTTACAACAAATCGAGCAGGAACGGGAGTTCCTGGGCGGCGTACCAGGCGAGCTGGTGGTCCTCGGCGTCGCCGAGGACGAATTCGGCGTCCTCGTCGCCGATGTCGGCGGCGTCGATGACGTCCACCGCTTTGGCGATCGCCGGTTCGGCCTCGGCCAGATCGACGTGCACCGAGGCGATCTGGCTGTAGGTGACCGGGGCGGACAGGCGGACCACGGCGTCGTCCAGGTCGGGGCGCAGGGTCGCGCCGGTGACGTCGGCGGCGATCACCGCGCGGCGGTAGACCGGGGCGGAATAGTCGCCCACGTCGTCGCCATCCGTGTCGTCGCCGGGGGTCGAGCCGTCCGCGTCCGGGGCGGCCTCGTCGGCCAGCAGTGCGGCCTCGCGCTCCTGGGCGAGCAGGCGCAGTGCGGCGCGGCCCGCCTCGATCATCGCGACCTCGGCCAGTTCCTCGTCGTCGCCCGAGGCGTACGCCTCGCGCAACGCCGGTGTGACGGCGAACGCGGTGTCGTTGATCGCCCGGATCTCGCGGTCGGCCACCAGCTCTCGCAGCATCGGGACGGTCGCCGGGATGTAGACCCGCAGTTTGCCTTTTCCGGCCGCGGCTTCACTGGACGCAGGCACCGAGCATCTCCTCCATGGATTCGTGCACCGCCGCGGACAGTACGCCGATGTCGGCCATCGCATCGCGGTCGGCGTTGAGACCGTAGAACACCCGTCCGTCGTACGAGGTGATTCCGATACTCATGGCCTGGTTGCGCAGCAGTGGCGACACCGGATACATCTCCAGCATCCGCGCGCCGCCGATGTACATCGGCTGCTGTGGACCCGGTGCATTGGTGATCACCAGATTGAACGTGTGTTCGGCGAACGTACTCGCCGATCGCACGCTCATCGCGTGCAGGCTCGCCGGGGCGAAGCCCGCCATGTGCACGAGCGTACGCGCCTGCACTCCGCGCCGGTGCCGGGAATTCGGCTCGTTGGCGTGCGCGATGTGCGAGAGCCGGATCACCGGATTCGGCTCGCCCACCGGCAGATCGACCAGGAACGAGGAGACCTCGCTGGTCGACGGCGGCCGATCCCCGTACTGCCCTTCGACGTAGACCGACATCGGCACCACCGCCCGCAGCGCCGCCGATTCGATGAGCACATCGCCCCGGGACTGGATGAAGATGCGCAGTGCGCCGGTGACCACCGCCAGGATGGCGTCGTTGATGGAGCAGTCGAAGCTCCTGCGGATGGTGCGGTAGTCGTCGAGATCGGTGGACACCACCTCGAAGCGCCGATCGCGGGAGGTGGGCGCGTTGAACGCGCTGTCGGGCGTTCCGCTCGCGGCGGTGCGCACGGCGGTGACCACCCGGCCGGCCGCCTTGCCCGCGGCATCGATGAACGAGAAGGCGTCGGTTCCGGCGCGGCGCAGCACGTCCAGCGCCTCGGCGGGCTGGGTGGCCAGATCGATCACCGCCATGGCCAGCAGTTCGGCATCGCCCGGCTCGTGCCGGGTGACCCACGCCTCGGTGGCGATCTCCCGCGGCGAGGGGGAGTTGTCCAGGATGACGTGCCCGATCTCGAGCGCCGAACTGCCGTCCACCAGCGCCGAATGGGTTTTGGTGAAGATGGCGCAGCGGTCCTGCGCCAGGCCCTCGATCAGGTACATCTCCCACAGGGGACGGGTCTGATCCAGCGGGCGCGAGGACAGCTGCGCGACCAGTTCCAGCAATTGCGCGTTCGAGCCCGGTTCGGGCAGTCGCGCGCGTCGCACGTGATAGGTCGGGTCGAATCGGCTGTCCTGCACCCAGACCGGACGGCCGAGTTCGAAGGGGACCTCACGCACCTTGCGCCGGTAGCGCGGCACCAGCGGCAGGCGGCTGGCCACCAGGTCCAGCAGCCGGTCGTAGTCCAGCCGTCCGCACGGCCCCTCGCCCGCGCGCAGGATCGCGAGCGAGCCGATGTGCATCGGGTTGCTGCTCGTCTCGAGTCGGTAGAACGCCGCGTCCTGCGGTGACAGTCTCGTGATCACGCTGACCGATACCCCTTTCGATGCTCGCTCCATTGTGATCCGCACCCAATCTTTCGTGGCCGTGTGTGGGACATGTCGCGATACCGAGAGGAAATCCTGTACCGGGGGCGGGGCGCGTGGCATGCTGTTTCGATCCGTGTCCAGGGGACCCGACAAGCAGGGGGAAGCGGAATGCTCGGATCTCGGAACGACGCCGATCCGGCCGGTTCGGGCCGGTCACTGGCGAAGGCGCCGGCCTTCGAGCCGCCGCTGGAGTGCGCAGGGGGCATTCCGGCGCGGTCCGGCGGTTCGGCCGGACGGGTGGCGGCGCCGTGCGCGGGTGGGGCCCGCCGGTACGGCGCAGCTCGTCGCTCCCCGCACGACGGGCGGTCCGCCGCGCCGGTTCGTGTGGATGAAAATCATTCGGCGGCAAAGCAATTCGCCGAGCGAGCGCTGCGTTCGGTACTCGAGGTGCTGGACGGCCGCCGCAGTGCGACACAGCTGCGTCCGCTGGCCGAACCCGCCGTGATCGCGGCGGTGCAGACGCTGGTGCGCACCGGCGGCGGCGATCGTCGACTGGGTGCGGCCGTGCTGGTCAACGTGCGCGTCGTCCTCGATGGAACGGGTGCGGCGGAGGTCTTCGGCGGTTACGAGCGCGGTGGTCGCCGATTCGCTGTCGCGGCCCGGATCGGCGTGAAACGCGGCGACCGCCGGCTGACGGCGCTGCGGCTGCGCTGACATCTCACACTCCGGGGCGCACGTCCCGGACCGGCGGGTCCTCTCCACTCCGCCGCGCGACGCATACCATGGGCCGCGCATTACCATGAACCTTGCTGCGCATCCGCGCATCGGGGATCCCGCCCGCGCGGGGTACTACAGGATGTAAGCAACGCAAGACGACAACACCGACCAGAGGACTGACGAGACCCGTGCCTGCGCTGACACTGACGAGGTTGCTACGTTTTGGTGAGGGTCGCACCGTCAAGCGGCTCTCCAAGTTGGCAGACGAGGTCCTGGCGCTGGAAGAGGAGTTCGCCGATCTCAGCGACGCCGAGCTGCAGGCCAAGACCGACGAGTTCCGCGACCGCCTCGCCGACGACATCACCGACGCCCTCGACGGCGTCGAGGACGAGGAGCAGCAGGAACGCATCGTCGAGCGGGTCAAGCAGGACTTCCTGGATCAGACTCTGCTGGAGGCGTTCGCGGTGGCCCGCGAGGCGTCCTCGCGGGTGCTGAACCAGAAGCACTACAAGGTGCAGGTGATGGGCGGTGCCGCCCTGCACATCGGCAACGTCGCGGAGATGAAGACCGGTGAGGGCAAGACCCTGACCTGTGTGCTGCCCGCCTACCTCAACGCCCTCGTCGGCGACGGCGTGCACGTCGTCACCGTCAACGACTATCTGGCCAAGCGCGACTCGGAGTGGATGGGCCGCGTGCACCGGTTCCTCGGCCTCGAGGTCGGGGTGATCCTGTCCGGCATGACCCCGGCCGAGCGCAAGGAGGCCTACGCGGCCGACATCACCTACGGCACCAACAACGAGTTCGGCTTCGACTACCTGCGCGACAACATGACGCACTCGAAGGACGATCTGGTCCAGCGCGGGCACTACTTCGCCGTCGTCGACGAGGTCGACTCCATCCTCATCGACGAGGCCCGCACGCCGCTGATCATCTCCGGCCCGGCCGACGTCACCGCGTCCAAGTGGTACACCGAGTTCGCGCGCATGGCGCCGGAGATGAAGGGCATCGACACCACCGCGATGACCAGCCAGGAGCGGCAGAGCCGCGCGGCGGAGATCGAGGGGCGGTACCACTACGAGTTCGATCTGAAGAAGCGCACCGTCGGTGTGAGCACCACCGGCGTCGCGTACGTCGAGGATCAGCTGGGCATCGACAATCTGTACGAGGCGGCGAACTCGCCCCTGATCAGCTACCTGAACAACGCCCTCAAGGCCAAGGACCTGTTCGTCCGGGACAAGGACTACATCGTCCGCAACGGCGAGGTCATCATCGTCGACGAGTTCACCGGCCGAATCCTGGTGGGTCGCCGCTACAACGAGGGCATGCACCAGGCCATCGAGGCCAAGGAGGGCGTGGAGATCCAGCCCGAGAACCAGACGCTGGCCACCATCACGCTGCAGAACTACTTCCGCCTGTACGACAAGCTGGCCGGTATGACCGGCACCGCCGAGACCGAGGCGGCCGAGCTGCACCAGACCTACTCGCTCGGTGTGGTGCCGATTCCGACCAACAAGCCGATGGTCCGCAAGGATCAGGCGGATCTGATCTACAAGACCGAGGAGGGCAAGTTCTCCGCGGTCGCCGACGACATCACCGAGCGGTACGAGAAGGGCCAGCCGGTGCTGATCGGTACCACCTCGGTGGAGCGGTCGGAGTATCTGTCCGAGCTGCTGACCAAGCGCGGTATCCCGCACAACGTGCTGAACGCCAAGTTCCACGAGAAGGAGGCCGAGATCGTCGCCGAGGCGGGCCGGCCGGGTGCGGTCACCGTCGCGACGAATATGGCCGGTCGTGGTACCGACATCGTGCTCGGCGGCAACCCGGACATCCTGGCCGACCTGCTGCTGCGTCGGCAGGGGCTGGATCCGGTGGAGACCGCGCAGGAGTACGAGGCGCACTGGCACTCCGCGCTCCAGCAGGTCAAGCAGGAGGTCGACGAGGACGCCGAGGCGGTGCGCGAGGCCGGCGGTCTGTACGTGCTGGGCACCGAGCGGCACGAGTCGCGGCGTATCGACAATCAGCTGCGTGGCCGGTCCGGCCGTCAGGGCGATCCGGGCGAGTCGCGGTTCTATCTGTCGCTGGGGGATGAGTTGATGCGGCGGTTCAACGGCGCGACGCTCGAGTCGATCATGACCCGCCTGAATCTGCCCGACGACGTGCCGATCGAGGCCAAGATGGTCTCGCGCGCGATCAAGAGTGCGCAGACCCAGGTCGAGCAGCAGAACTTCGAGATCCGCAAGAACGTGCTGAAGTACGACGAGGTGATGAACCAGCAGCGCACCATCATCTACGACGAGCGTCAGCGCATCCTGGGCGACGAGGATATGGACGGCCAGGTCCAGGAGATGATCACCGATGTGGTCACCGCCTACGTCAACGGCGCCACCGCCGACGGCTACGTCGAGGACTGGGATCTGGACAAGTTGTGGACGGCGTTGAAGTCGCTGTATCCGATCACCCTCGACTACAAGGATCTGACCGGCGAGAACGAGCACGACGAGATCGGTGAGCTGGGCCGCGAGGAACTGCTCGACGCCGTGCTCGATGATGCGCACACCGCCTACGAGCAGCGCGAGAAGGAGATCGACGACCTGGTCGGCGAGGGCAGTACCCGCACCCTCGAACATCAGGTGCTGCTGCAGGTGCTCGATCGCAAATGGCGTGAACACCTCTACGAGATGGACTATCTCAAGGAGGGCATCGGCCTGCGCGCGATGGCGCAGCGCGACCCGCTCGTGGAGTATCAGCGAGAGGGTTACGACATGTTCTCCGCGATGCTCGAGGGTCTGAAGGAGGAGTCGGTCCACTACCTGTTCAACGCGAAGTTCGAGTTCGAGGCACCGCAGCAGCCGGAGGGCTCCGCCGCGATCGATCAGGGCCTGCGTTCCCCGGTCGGCGCTCTGGTCGACGCTCCGCAGACCAACGGCACCGCGGCTCCGGCTCCCTTGCGCGCCAGGGGAATCGACAACTCCAGCCCTCGCGGCCTGAGCTACTCGGGTCCGGACGAGGACGGCCACGCCGCCCGCCGCAGCGATGCCCAGGAGTACGGCACCGCCGAGGACACCGGTATGACCCGACGCGAACGTCGCGAGGCCGCCCGCAACGAGGGCCGCACCGATCGCGGACCGAAGTCCAAGCGCCGCCGCTAGTTTCGCGCATCTCGCAGACGCCCGCTCCGGTATGGAGCGGGCGTTTTCGTTTCTCGGAGCGGACTCCTCGACGAGTCGTCTCGGGCGGTGGACGCCTCGGGAGCGCTTGTTGTGCGGCTTCGAACGGGATGTGAAACGAGTTGGGGGAGTGCTCGTCTCGATGCGGTATCCCCGCCGAGAGCTCCGGGTTCCGGTAGGCTCCGCGAGGTGTCGAGGTTCAGGGGGGCACGCCGTGGTGCGTGTATCGCCGTTGTCGCAGTGATCTTCTGGTCGGTCGTTTCGGCTGCGACGGCTGTTGCCGGACCGGTGTCGGCAATGGAATGGCAACAGTGCGTGGATGATTCGCGGCTCTCGTGTGCCACGCTCGATGTGCCGCTCGATTACCGGGATCCGGGCGGTCCGCGGATCGGTATCGCGCTGGCGAAGCTGTCGGCCCGTGAGCCTGGTGAACGGGTCGGGACGTTGGTGATCAATCGTGGGGGACCGGGCTACTCCTCGATCGAGTACCTGAATCAGATTGTGGCCGGGCAAGTTCGGGCACCGTGGGACGAGCGGGTGCGGGACCGGTACGACGTCGTCGCGGTGGATCAGCGAGGTGTCGGCAGGGCGACGCCCGCGGTCACGTGCTTCGATTCCGATCAGGCCGCCGCCGCGTTCGGTGCCGGTGTGCCGCTGGTGCCGGACAATCCGGCGGAGATCGCGCAGCGCACGGCGAAGGATGCGGAATTCGCCGCCGACTGCCGAGCGCACAGCGGCAATCTGCTGGACCATCTCTCGACGGCGACCGTGGCCCGCGATCTCGATACCGTGCGCGCCGCGCTGGGGGAGCCGAGGCTCAACTACCTGGGGCAGTCCTACGGCACCGCACTCGGGGCGGTCTATGCCGCGATGTTCCCGCAGCGGGTGGGGTCGTTCGTGCTGGACAGTATCGAGGATCCGGTGCAGACGACGAATGCCCCGGCCGGTTCGACGTTGTCGGAGCGGATGGGATCCGATGTCGGGAGCCAGGAGGTCGTGCACGAATTCCTCCGGCTGTGCGCCCGGGGCAAGAACTGTGCTTTCGCCCAGGACGACCCGTGGAAGGCGTTTCCGGCGGTATTGGCTTCGTTGCGTGCGAAACCTGTCACGGTGGCCGGTCCGAACGGCACCTCCCTCTCGGTGACCTACGAGGAGTACATCTACGGGCTCGGCGAGTTCGTGTATCAACCGGCGCTGTGGCCGTTACTGGCTGCCGGGTTGCACGAGATATACCGGGCTCAGCTGGCCGAACGGCCCGCGACGGCCCCCATCGCCGCTGCTGCCGACACTGATTTCGGCACTCCGTACTCGGGAAGTGTCGCACCGCCCTTCTACGCGTTCACCTGCAACGACACCGCACTGCCCCACTTCGCTCCCGCGTGGTGGGCAGCGAGCGCCCGACGAGCAACGCTCGCACCGGATTTCGCCGCCCTCCGCGCCTACGAAACCAGCCCCTGCGCCTTCTGGCAAGCATCATCCACCGACCGCTACACCGGCCCCTGGAATACCCACACCGCGACCCCGATCCTCCTGCTCAACAACCGCTTCGACCCCGCCACCCCCTTGCCCGGCGCAATCGATCTGGCCGCCCACCTACCCGGCAGTCGCCTCCTGATCAACGAAGGCTGGGGCCACATGGTCACCGACAAATCCATCTGCGCACTCCGAGCCGCATCGAATTACCTTGTATCAGGCCAACTCCCGCCCCCCCCGGAACCCACTGCACCCCGGACGTCACCCCGTTCGCATCCTGAGTGGGCGGCCAGGGGCGACCGCTGATCGCCGCGAGGCGGCAGCGCAGTGCACGGTGTCGCACTGACGGAATGTGCTGCACTGGGCCGGAATCGGGTTGCGAGCCGACGGATTCGGGGGACGTGCTCGCCGGTCGGTCAGCCGTTGCCCACGACCCACGGGTCGTTGGAGTTGAGGGCTACCAGTAGGAGCCGGATGGCGGCTACTCGGCGTTCCTTGCCGGGGAGTTCGTCCAGGGCGCATTCGGGGTCGGCGGGTGGGCCGAGGTGGGTGCAGCCTCGGGGGCAGTCCTCGATGGCTTCGGCCAGGTCGGCGAAGGCTTGGATGACGTCGTCGGGGGTGATGTGGGCCAGGCCGAAGGAGCGGATGCCGGGGGTGTCGATGATCCAGCCGCCGTCGGTGAGCGGCAGGGCCAGGGACTGGGTGGAGGTGTGCCGTCCCTTGCCTACGCCGGAGACGTCGCCTACGGCTCGATCTGCTTGTGGGACAACACGATTGACCAAGGTGGACTTACCCACGCCGGAGTGGCCGAGCAGGCAGGTGAGTTTGTCGTGCAGGAGGTCGTGCACCGCGTCGAGGGGGTCGTCGCGGCCCCCGTAGACGATGGTCAGGTCCAGATCGTCGAAGGCGGCGGCGAATTCGGATTCGGCGGCCAGATCGTGCTTGGTCAGGCACAGGATCGGTTGCAGCCCACCGGCATACGCAGCGGCCATGGCGCGTTCGACGAAACCGGTGCGCGGCGGGGGATCGGCCAGGGCGACGACGATGAACAGCTGTTCGGCGTTGGCGACCACGATCCGCTCGAACGGATCGGTGTCATCGGCGGTGCGGCGCAACACCGTTGCGCGATCGGCCACCCGCACGATGCGGGCCAGGGTGTCGGGTTTGCCGGACAGATCGCCGACCACGTCGACCTGATCGCCCACCACGATCGGCGTGCGGCCCAACTCGCGCGCCCGCATCGCGACGATGGGCTGATCCGGATCCCCGTCCAGCACACAACTCCATCGCCCGCGATCGACCGAGATGACCATCGCCGTGCGCGCGTCCCGGTGTTCGGGGCGATTCTTGGTGCGCGGACGCGAGCCCCTGCCCGGACGCACCCGGACGTCGGACTCGTCGTACTCGCGCCGCTTCAGTGTGCCGACTCCGCCGCGTCGTCGGCAGGAAGCACACCGTCACCGGAAAGCATCGTCTCCCACAGGGATACGAAATCCGGCAGGGTCTTCGCGGTGGTGCCGATATCCTCGACGTGCACGCCCGGCACGCGCAGCCCCAGAATCGCCCCGGCGGTGGCCATCCGATGGTCCGCGTAGGAGTGCCACGGCCCGCCCTGCAACGGTGTGGGCACGATGAGCAGCCCGTCCTCGGTCTCGGTGACCTTGCCGCCGAGCCGGTTGATCTCGGTGGACAGCGCCGCCAGCCGGTCGGTCTCGTGCCCGCGCAGATGTGCGATGCCGCGCAGCCGTGACGGCGAATCGGCAAGTGCCGCAAGGGCGGCCACCGTCGGGGTGAGTTCGCCGACGTCGTGCAGGTCGATATCGATCCCGGCCAGCCGATCGGGCCCGCGCACGACGAGTTTGCCGTGTGCGCGGCGCGCCTCGGCGCCCATGCGCACCAGGATCTCCCGGATGACGTCCCCCGGCTGCGTGGTCAGCTGCGGCCAGTGCGGAATGGTCACCTCACCGCCGGTCACCGCGGCAGCGGCCAGGAACGGCGTCGCATTGGACAGATCGGGTTCGACCTCCCAGTCCACGCCGTGGATCGGCCCCGGCGCGACCGTCCAGACCTGCTCCCGGCGGGGATCGGTGGGCGCGGTGACCTCGACGTCGGCCTGGCGCAACATCTGCACGGTCATCTCGATATGCGGCATCGAGGGCAGCGGCGCACCCTTGTGATGCACGGTCAGTCCGTCGGTGAAACGGGCCGCGGACAGCAGCAGCCCGGAGACGAACTGCGAGGAGCCCGACGCATCGATGGTCACCGATCCGCCGCGCAGCGCACCCCCGCCGTGCACCGTGAACGGCAGGGTGTCGCCGTCGATGTCGGCGCCGAGTCCGCGCAGCGCGTCCAGAATGGTGTGCAGCGGCCGCAGCGCGGCCTGATCGTCGCCGAAGAACGCGACGTCGCCGCGGGCCAGCGCAGCCACCGGCGGCAGGAAGCGCATCACGGTTCCGGCGAGCCCGCAGTCGACGGTCGCACCGGTCAGGGAGGCCGGGGTGACGGCGAGGGTGTCGGCGTCACCGCTGATCTCGGCGCCCATCGAGCGCAGCGCCGCGATCATCAGGTCGGTGTCGCGGCTGCGCAGCGCCCCGGTGATCGTCGAGGGGCGATCGGCGAGCGCGGCGAGGATCAGGGCCCGATTGGTGATGGATTTGGACCCGGGCAGGGTCACGGTCGCGTGGACGGGGTGCTCGGTATGGGGCGCTGGCCAGAGACTCACCCCACCATCTTCGCCTATCGACTGATTCGGGATGCGCATGGTCATGAACTCGCAGTAAACGCACAAGCCCGCGACGTGGAATTCGTCGCGGGCTTATGAGACTTCACCAGGTGGCCGGTGATTTTCCACCGGCCGCCCGACGCTGCTACTTGTGCCGTCCGTGCAGGATCGGCACGACCCGGCGCAACAGCTTCATGGTGCTCGCGGTGCGCGAGTAGCTCAGCAACGCCATACCCGGAATTGTGAAGCGCTGCACCGCGATCGAATGCGGCACGGTGAACTCCAGCATGCCGGGCGCGCCGTGGATCCGGCCGATACCCGAGTCCCGCCCGCCGCCGAAGGGCAGTGCGGAGATCGCCGCGAAGCCGAGCACCGCGTTGACCGAGGTGGCTCCGGCCTTGATCCGGCGGGCGATCTCGAGGCCGTGCTTGCGGGAGAACACCGTCGAACCCAGCGAGTAGGTCGAGTTGTTGGCGAGCTCGATCGCCTCGTCGATGTTGTTCACGGTGCGGATCGTGACCGTCGGGCCGAAGGTCTCCTCGCGCACAGCCGCCGAGTCCTCGTCCACGTCGACCAGCACCACCGGCTCGATGAACGCGCCCTTGATCGAGTCGAGGCCGCCGAGCACCGCGGTGCCGCCGTGGTTCAGCGCGTCCTCGATGTGGCGGCGCACGATGTCGATCTGGCTGGGCATGGTCATCGGGCCGTAGGCGGCCTTGCCGTCCGAGCCCGGGTGCACGTCGGACAGGATCCGCTTGACCTCGGCGACGAACTTGTCGCGGATCGAGGCGTCCACGTAGACGCGCTCGACGCCCGCGCAGGTCTGGCCGCTGTTCATCGTCGCGCCGTAGGCGACCGCGTCGGCCGCGGCGGTGACGTCGGCGTCGGCCGCGACGATCACCGCATCCTTACCGCCGCATTCGAGCAGCACCGGGGTGAGCCGCTCGGCCGCGGAGGCCATGATCTTCTTGCCGGTGGCCGCGGATCCGGTGAACGCGATCTTGTCGATATCGGCGCGCACCAGCGCCGCGCCGGTCTCCCCGTAGCCGTTGATGGTGGTGAAGATCCCATCGGGCAGTTCGGGATTTGCCTCGGCGAATGCCTGGGCGACGAAATTGCCGATGCCGGTGGAGAATTCGCTCGGCTTGTAAACCACGGCGTTGCCCGCGGCCAGGGCGTAGGCGATCGAGCCGTTGGGGGTGTAGATCGGGTAGTTCCAGGGGCCGATCACGCCGATCACGCCGAGCGGGCGCTGTTCGATGTACGCGCCGAAGTTGGACATCAGCGCGCCGGGGGAGACCTTCTTGGTCTGGAGCACTTTCTCGGCGTTCTTGGCGGCCCAGGAGATGTGTTCGAGGGTCAGCAGCAGTTCGAGGAATGCGTCGTCGCGGGTTTTGCCGTTCTCGGCGTGGATCAGATCGCAGAGCTCGTCGGATTTCTCGACCAGCCGGGTGGCCCACCGCAGCAGATACCGCTTGCGGTCGGCATAGCTCAGCGCACCCCAGCTCCCGGCGGCGGTGCGGGCCTTGGCGACGGCCGCGGCCACCGCCTCCTCATCGGCGATCGGATGCGTGTCGATGACCTCGCCCGTGGCCGGGTTGACCGAGGTCAGCACGGTCCGTCGGGCGGTTGTCGGCTCGGTGGTGGACATGGTTTCGGCGACCCCTAGTGAGAAAGTGATTGCATGAAGTTCTCATAGCTTAGATATGAACAGCTTAGATATGAAGTCACCCGCCATCACATGGAATTCCGGCCAATCTGAACATCCGTTGCGGCAGCTCTTTAGCATGGTTCACATGTGCGGCAGATATGCGACCACGGTGAATCCGGGCCGTTTGGCGGCCGAGCTCGATGCGATCGATGAGACGGGTGATGCGCCCGTCGAGCCCGATTACAACGTCGCACCGACGAATCAGGTGCTGACGGTGGTCGAGCGACACGATCGTGACCATCCCGACGACGACGCGCGGCTGCGGATCCGGCGCATGCGCTGGGGCTTGATCCCGGTGTGGACCAAGGCGGCCGAACCCGGTGTGCCGGTGAAGGGAAAGCCACTGTTCAACGCGCGCGCCGATCGCGCCGCCGAGGCGCCCTCATTCCGCGATGCGGTGAAGAAACGCCGCTGCCTGGTGCCGATGGACGGCTGGTACGAGTGGGTCGTGGAGGGGGACTCGACGGTCAAGGGCAAGGCCGTCAAACGTCCCTACTACATGTCCCGGGCCGACGGCTCGCCGCTCTACATGGCCGGTCTCTGGTCGATCTGGCGCGATCGCGACCAGCGCGAGATGGATCCGCTGCTGTCCTGCACGATCCTGACCACCGATGCGATCGGTGACCTGACCGCGATCCACGACCGGATGCCGCTGATGATGCCGCGCGAGCAGTGGGCGGCCTGGCTCGACCCGGACCACCCCGCACCGCATGAGCTTCTGGAAACCCCTGGGCTGGAACGGGTTTCGGACATCGTGGTGCGGGAGGTCCCGTCGCTGGTGAACAGCGTCCGCAACAACGGCCCCGAACTGCTGAGCCGGGTTGCGGACCAGCCCGGACAGACCCGTCTGCTGTGACTACGGCTCCGCTTCGCTACGGCGGATTCGTGGCGCCCTGAGGCTCACCGCCCGGCCCCGTGGTTTCGCACCCGCCACGCGTCCGGGCGGCGAGCCGCGCCGCAAACTCGAGGGTGGCGAAATGGGCGTGATTCGGGCCTCGGTGGTGCGGGCTACTCGCAGCGGACGCTCGGGGCAATGAGGTTGAGCCCGCATTTGGTGAGTTCCGCGCTCATATCGATGATCCGCGTGACGATATCGCCGCCGCGGTCCTGCACCCTCTCGGCCTGCTCGTTGAGATCGTTGGGGTCGGAATGGCCGGGGGCTTCGTTCTGTGTGCCGCCGAGTGGATAATCGGGATTTCCGTGCGGCTCGGCTGCGGCGGTGGCGGCGCCGAAGGTGAGGATCACGCCGCCGCACAGGGCGATGATCATGGTGCGAACGGACTGCCGGTGGAACATGCGCATCACATCCTCGGATCGACGGAACGGGCCCCGTCAAGTAAACGCACACCTGGGAGTGCCGCACGTGATTTGAGTATTCGCGCTCGTAGCTCAGCGTGTTCTCGAGGAGTTCTCGAGCGGACGCGGTGGTTACCGAGGCTTCTCCGGCGCGGGGTCCTTCGGATGCAGGGTGAGGATGGTCTCGCGCGCCTGTTCGTAGTCGTCGACGAAGCGGCGCATCATCTGGCCGAGTTCAGCACGCTCCGATTCGCTCCAGTGTTGCAGGACGTTGTCCAGCATCGCGTTGCGGCGCTGCCGCAGCGCGGTGGCCAGTTCTCGTCCGGCGTCTGTGACGGCCAGGACGCTGGCCCGGCCGTCGGCCGGATCGGCGCGGCGTTCGATGAGTCCGCGTTTGACCAGTGCGGCGGCCTGGCGGCTGATGGTGGAGGCGTCGGAGTAGAGCAGTTCGGCCAGTGCGCCCGAGCGCATCGGCCCGTCGTAGAGCAGCCGGAAGATGATCGAGTAAGATGCAGCCTCGATCTCGCCCCCGGATGCCGCCGCGATCTGAGCGTTGGTGCGCTCCCGGATTCGGCCCAGACGGATCAACTGCAGGGCGATCACGTCGATCGCCTCGTCGTGGTCCATGGACACACCCTCCTCGGGGAACCGCAACACTGGTCACGCAGTCAATTGCTTGAGTTTTCCAACTAGTTGTACTTGGCAAGTATGTGTCAGGATGTGGGGGTATGCAAGGCGGCCGAGGCGACGTTCTGTCGCCGCAGGTCAATGTAGTCGATGTCCGAGATGTCCGGATTTCGGGTCTCAGGCGGCGGTGACCGGAGCAGTGACGGCAGAGGTGAGCCGCACCAGATCCTGCGGGGCGAGTTCGATCTCCAGACCGCGTCGTCCGGCGCTGCACAGCATCCGATCCCACTCCAGGGCCGAGGCATCGATCACCGTCGGCAGCGCGCGCTTCTGGCCCAGCGGAGAGATTCCGCCCAGCACGTAGCCGGTGGTCCGTTCGGCCTTGGTCTTGTCGGCCATGACCGCCTTCGACGCACTCAGCGCCGCGGCGGCGGCCTTGAGCGAGAGCGTCGCGGGGACCGGCAACACCGCGACCGCCAACCCGTGCGCGCCCGACCCGCCCGACAACTCGATCACCAGTGTCTTGAAGATCTGCCCGGCCTGCACGCCCAGCCGTTCCGCCAGCGCGGAGACCGCCTCGGCGCCGAACGAGTCGTTGCGCGGGTCGTGTGGATAGGTGTGGACGCGATGGGCCACCTCGGCCTGGGTCGCAGCGCGGATCGCGGGGGTCGGGGCAGCCATGCCGGTCACCCTAGGACGGGCTCCGGGGCCCGGCCAAGCGCTGTGCCCGGCGCTGCGGGAACACAGCGGCCCCGGCGCATGTTGCACGCCATACGCCACGCATCCCATTCTGTGAGAATCGAAGGAGTCTGCCGGTGACGGTTCTGATCGACGAACGCCCAGTGCGCACCGCGTCGTCCGCGGAGTTCGCCCCGACCTCGGTGCCTCCCGTCACCGGATTCCCGCTGCCCACATCGCTCACGGTAGATTCTGTGACTACGGCGATCGAAGGGATGGGCGTGACGAGCGACGACGATTTGGCGGCCGATCGCCTGGACGGTGCGGCCGAGAACGGGGATTCCGGCGGTGACGCCGCGGCGCAGGAATCGGCCGCGGATCCCGCCGAGTTGGCGCAGCGGTTCGAGCGTGATGCGCTCCCGCTGCTCGACCAGCTCTACGGTGCGGCGCTGCGGATGACCCGCAACCCCGCCGATGCCGAGGATCTGGTGCAGGAGACCTTCGCCAAGGCGTACCAGGGCTTCCGGTCCTTCCGCGAGGGCACCAACCTGCGGGCCTGGCTGTACCGGATCCTGACCAACACCTACATCAACTCCTACCGCAAGAAGCAGCGGCAGCCCGCCCAGTACCCGACCGACGAGATCACCGACTGGCAGCTGGCCGCCACGGCCGAGCACACCTCGACGGGTCTGCGTTCGGCGGAGATGGAAGCGCTCGAGGCGCTGCCCGACGACGACATCAAGGCCGCGCTGCAGGAACTTCCGGAGGAGTTCCGGATGGCGGTGTACTACGCCGACGTGGAGGGCTTCCCCTACAAGGAGATCGCCGAGATCATGGGCACTCCGATCGGGACGGTCATGTCCCGGCTGCATCGCGGTCGCAAGCAGCTCAAGGGGCTGCTGGCCGATGTGGCCCACGAGCGGGGGTTCGATCGAAACCAGGCGGGGGACGGGGCGCGTCAGGAGGTCACCCAGTGAGTGGGCACCAGCACAGCGAGCGGGAGACCGAAGGGGATGCGGATATGAAGCTGGACTGCACGGCGGTGCTGGCCGATGTCTGGCTGATGCTGGACGGCGAATGCGATCAGGCCACCCGCGAGCGGTTGCAGCACCATCTGGAGACCTGCTCGCCGTGTATCGACGCGTACGGCCTCGAGGAGAAGCTCAAGCGGCTGCTCAATCGCAAGTGCGGCGGCGACCGGGCCCCGGATTCCCTGCGCGAGCGATTGACCGTGGAGATCCGGCGTTCGATCACCGTGACCGAGAGCACGATCGACAACCCGTGACAGCAGAGCGGCACGCCTTGACGAAAAGGCGTGCCGCTCAGTGCATTTCATCGGCGCGCAGGTTATCGGCACGCGGCGCCGGGCGAAGCTGCGAACAGCTCAGCTGTTCGGACGCTTGCCGTGATTGGCGGCGTTGCCCTTGCGGCTGCGCTTCTTACGACCACGCTTTCCCATGATTTCTCCCTTCTGATCGAAAGACATTGTTCCACGTGTGGTTGGCTATATCGTCAGCTGGTCGTCACGTCGAACTCCGGAAGGGTGCCATGGCTGAGGAAGTGCTCGCGGAGATGGTCTCCACCGTCTTCCAGATCGTCGCGCAGGAGGGCGCGGCCGTGGTCGAGGGCGACACCCTGGTGCTGCTGGAGTCGATGAAGATGGAGATCCCCGTCGTCGCCGAGGGGCCCGGGACGGTCACCTCGATCAACGTCAAACCGGGTGATGTCCTGCAAAAGGGCGACCTGATCGCAGTGATCTCGTAGTTCCGCCATGTCCACTCTGAGTGATCTGCTCGCCGAACACACCGACCTACCGGGTGCGGCCGTCGACCACCTGCAGCGCGTCGTGGGCGACTGGCAGCTGCTGGCCGATCTGTCGTTCGCGGACCTGCAACTGTGGGTGGGCGTGGGCCCGGTCGCGGAAGGCGCCGACGTGGTGTGCGTGGCCCAGTGCCGCCCGACCACCGCGCCGACCGTGCACCCGGAGGATCTGGTCGGCTCGCTGGCCTCCCGCGCCGATCATGCCCAGATCTTCCAGGCGCTGCGCAGCGGCGCGATCGTGCGGGTCGAGACCGACGACGAACAGACCGGCGTCTACCACCCGAACCCGGTGCACGTGATCCACGAGGCGATTCCGGTGCGCGTCGGCGAGGACGTCATCGCGGTGCTCGGACGCGATATCGAGGTGCAGCGCACCAAGATTCGCGGCAATCTCGAAATCGCCTACATGGCCTGCGCGGACGATCTGTGCCAGATGATCGCCGACGGCACCTTCCCGACCCTGGAGGATCGCACCGGATCGCACTCGAGCCCGCGCGCCGGGGACGGTTTCATCCGGCTCGACACCGACGGCATCGTGCGATACGCCAGTCCCAATGCGCTGTCCGCCTACCACCGCATGGGTCTGCAAGCCGATCTGGACGGTCAGGATCTGGCCCAGACGACGCGCTCGCTGATCACCGACCCGTTCGATGCCCAGGAGGTCGTCAGCGATATCCAGGCCGCGCTGGCGGGCAAATCCGGGCGCCGGATGGAGGTCGAGGCGCGCGGGGCGACGGTCCTGCTGCGCACCCTGGTGCTGCGCCCGCACGGCGAGTTGGCCGGAGCCGCGGTCCTGGTGCGCGACGTCACCGAGGTCAAGCGCCGCGATCGCGCGCTGCTGTCCAAGGACGCCACGATCCGTGAGATCCACCACCGGGTGAAGAACAACCTGCAGACCGTGGCCGCGCTGCTGCGGCTGCAGGCGCGTCGCACCGAGAACGAGGAGGCGCGGCTGGCGCTGACCGAATCGGTGCGCCGGGTCACCTCGATCGCGTCGGTGCACGAGATGCTGTCCATGTCGGTGGACGAGGAGGTCGATCTCGACGAGGTCGTGGACCGCCTGCTGCCGATCATGGCCGACGTCGCCACGGTCAACACCGCGCGGATCAAGGTGCGCCGGGAAGGCTCCCTGGGCGTGTTCTCCGCCGAACGAGCCACGCCGTTGGTCATGGTGCTGACCGAACTGGTGCAGAACGCCATCGAGCACGCCTTCGACGCCGGGGAGAACGGCACGGTGACGATCCGCTCCGAACGTTCGGCGCGCTGGCTGGATGTGATCATCGGCGACGACGGTCGTGGGTTGCCCGACGGTTTCAGCCTCGAGGGTTCGGACCGGCTGGGGCTGCAGATCGTCCGTACGCTCGTCACCGCCGAACTCGGTGGTTCCATCGGTCTGCATCCGGGTGCCGATGTCGGCACCGACGCAGTGCTACGAGTCCCCCTGGGCCGCCGCACGCGGTAATTCTGGCCTCCGCTTCGCCCGCGCCGAAAACCTTGGAGTTGGCGTTGCCGGGTGTGGGCGAGCTGTCGCGCTCCCCGGGGCCGGGTGTGTCGGGCACGTCGAGGGGTTGCTCGGCGTGCGCTTGGGGTGGTCACAGGGCATTTCGTGTTTACCGGGCTTGTCGTGCGTCACATAGCGTGATGCTTTTCGCATTGACGCATTGCCGAGCGGAATTTCCACCTGGTTGTTTTGTGCGGCACGGAATCCTCCATTCCGGTGCATACCTGGTCGAAATGTACGGATTGGTGTGTCGCCGGAGCCTGTCGAATGGGCATCCGGATGTGTGTCCGGACCGGCGATATCCGTTCCGGAGACAATGAAGCCCGGCACCTCACGGGTGCCGGGCCGAAGTGCGCTACGTGCCGGGGCTGATGCGAGCGATCGCGATGGCCGTAACGCCGACCGTCGTCCTCAGACGACGGCCCGGGTACGCGTCCGCGCATTACGACGCTTGAGCGCGCGCCGCTCGTCTTCGCTCATACCGCCCCATACGCCGGCATCCTGCCCGGACTGAAGGGCCCAGGACAGGCAGTCAGCAGTGACGGGGCAGCGGGCGCAGACCAGCTTGGCATCGGCAATCTGCGCGAGCGCGGGACCGCTGTTACCCACCGGGAAGAACAGCTCGGGGTCCTCATCGCGACAGATGGCCTTGTGGCGCCAGTCCATTCCTCTGCTCCTTTGCTGGGCGCCGCAAGGCGCCGTGAGTTTGTGGTTCGTTCACTTGTGCGACTCGAATGTTTCCGCACGGTTGCTTGTGAATGCTTTCACGAACACCGTAGATGTCAATAGCTTTGTGGTGCACCGTGGGGAAGCTCACGCCTAAGACCCCGGTAACGGGGACTGCGGAGTCCTTTCTACCCGCTCGACCCGGTTTTCGCAGCACAACCGGGATGATTCTCAGTTGTGTCGAGTCACACGTGGCTGCGGCGCCACGACATCGAGGACCTGCGGTACGGCCGTGAAATCCACCACGTTGCGCCGGCCGATGAAATCGCCATCGATTTGCAGGCCGATGGGCGTGTCGGCTTCGATCCGGACAGACGGCACATCGTCGTCCCGGAACAGGCTGCGGGCCTGCGGGTTTCCTTCGGCCGCCAACAGCTGCCGGGTGATCAGCAGGGTCGGCAGCACTCCCATGGTCCGCATGGCAAACACTCCGAGACCCGTTTCGAACGTCGTACCGGGGTTGGTGTGTACCGGGGTGGAATCGAGGTAGGTCCACGGAGTCGTATTGGTCACGAACGCGTAATAAACCTCACTGACGGGTTCGTGCCCGGGAATGTGCAATGTCACCGACGGCTGGGCACGCCGGTGCCGGAAGAACTCCCGCACCGTCGTGCGGACATAGCGGGCCGGGGTCGCCGAGTGGCCCTTGGCGCGGCTCTCGTCGATCGCCTCACATACGTCGGCGTCCAGGCCGACGCCGGAGGTGAAGGTGAACCAGCGATCGTCGGCCAGGCCCAGACCGATCCGGCGATCCTTGTCCAGCGACACCAGATCGATGAGCTGGTTGGTCGCCGCGACCGGATCGGGCTTGATGCCCAGCGAACGGGCGAAGACGTTGGCGGACCCGCCGGGGATGACACCCAGACGCGGTTTCCACGCCTGCCCGTCATCGATCTGCGGCAGCGGCAGGAATCCGTTGATCGTTTCATTGACCGTCCCGTCGCCGCCGTGCACGACGATCAGGTCCATCTCGTTGGTGGCCGCCCACTGTGCGAGTTCGGCGGCGTGTCCGCGGTGCTGGGTGTGCGCGACGGTCAGCTGGGTCCGGCTCTCCAACGCATGGGCCAGCAGATCGCGGGTGGCCGATGTGGTGGAGGTGGCATTCGGATTCACGATCAGCAACGTCCGCACGCGAAGAGCCTACTGACCGCCGGTCCGAAATCTGTGCCCCGGCCGTGCGTCCGGTCGGATTCCCTGGTCGTGGTCCATCTCGGCCGGGTCGTAGGCTGGGCCCGTGGCGAACCAGAACTCGGACGGGCACGACGACGACCCGGTCGTCGAGCAGGGTGACGCGCGGCCGGCGGTGCCGGGCACCGTGCGCGGTGCGGGCGCGCTGGCGGCGCTGGAGGGCGCGGTCGGCGTGATCGTCGCGATCGTGCTGGTCGTGCGCGGTCTGTCGGGGGCGGATCAGAGCAAGGTGAGTGCGTACGGGACCGCGGCGTGGTTCCTGATCCTGGGCGGCGCGGTGTTGGCGGCCGGGATCGGGTTGTTCCTGGGACGTCGCTGGGGCCGGGCGATCGCGGTGATCGCGCAGATCCTGCTGCTGCCGGTGTCCTGGTACATGATCAAGGGCGACCAGTTGCAGTTCGGCATTCCGCTCGGATTGGTCGCGCTGGCCGGACTGGTCCTGCTGTTCGCGCCGTCGTCCTCGCGCTGGATGGCGCAGGGGTACGACTCCTCGATCGGTTCGGCGGACTGATCGCCGCTCAGCGCGGAGTGCGCCACATGGGCCACATCGGCGGGCCGCCGTCGGTGATGTTCAGTTCGCCGGTGAGGTCGAAGCCGAAACGCTCGTAGTAGGCGATGTTCTCGGATTTGCTCGATTCCAGGTAGGCCGGGCTGCCGGTCTCGTCGCAGTGCGCCAAACGCGGGGCGAGCAGGGCGTGGCCGAAACCGCGTCCGCGGGCGTCGGGATGGGTGCCGATGAACGCGAGATACCAGTGCGGCTCGGTGGGGTGATGCCGGGCCATCTGGTCGGCCATCTCGCCGCCCGCCCGCAGCCGCCCGCGGAACGCGCGCACGATTCCGGGCAGCATGCGCAGCTGGGCGGCTCCGGAGGTCCGCCGGCCGCCCGGCGGCGCCCACACCGCGGCGCCGAGCATCCGGCCGGTCTCGTCGAACGCCGCGTCCACCGCGCCGCCGGGCAGGAACTGGTGCCGGATCATCGTGGTGAACATGTATCCCGCGCGCCGGGGCCGGACGCGCGAATCCGGAATCAGCCAGCTGATGATCGGATCGTCGGCGAATGCGACGCCCAGGACGCGTGCCAGTTCGGGGACGTCGGACGCGGTCGCCGGGCGAACGGTGATCGTCATTCGTTCACGATAGGACCGCCGTGCTCAGCCGGGCCGTAATGACCCCTGAGCGCCTCGTGGGCGCACTTTTGGTCACTCGCCCAGTTCAGCTGCGCGGGCGGTGAGGAAGGCGCGCTCAGCGGCGTTCTCGGTGAGCAGCAGCGCCTCCTCGTAGGCGAGCCGGGCCTCGCGGGTGCGGCCCAGTTCGGCCAGGAAGTGCGCGCGGGCGGCGGGCAGATAGCCGTATCCCGCGAGCTGCGGTTCGGCGGACAACTCCGCCAGCGCGCTCAGCCCCGCCTCGGGCCCCTCGGCCATCCCGACCGCCACCGCCCGATTCAGCGCCACCACCGGAGAGGGCCAGACCTGGATCAGCACGTCGTACAGTCCGGCGATCTCGGGCCAATCGGTGTCCGCGTATCCGGCTGCCTCGGCGTGCACCGCCGCGATGGCGGCCTGCAGCGCATAACGGCCCGGAGTGCCGTTCAGGGCGGCCCGCACCAGTGCGATGCCCTCGGTGATCTGCGCGCGATCCCATCGGGTGCGATCCTGCTCGGACAGCCGCAGCATCGTCCCGTCCGCCCCGGTGCGCGCGGCGCGGCGTGCGTCGGTGAGCAGGATGAGCGCGAGAAGTCCTGTCACATCTGGATTTTCGGGCAGCAGGGTGTGCAGCATCCGGGCCAGGTCGGTGGCCCGTTCGGTCAGGTCGCGGCGGATCAGGTCCGCGCCCGCGGGGGCGGTGTGACCGGTGGTGAACAGCAGATGGACCACCGTCAGCACCGCATCGATGCGGTCGGGGAGTTCGGCCGGTCCGGGCACCCGATACGGGATGCGGGCCGCGGCGATCTTCTTCTTCGCCCGCGTGATGCGGGCGGCCATGGTCGGCTCGCCGACCAGGAAGGCGCGGGCGACCTCGGCGGTGCTCAGACCGCAGACCAGTCGCAGGGTCAGCGCCACCTGCGCCTCGAGGGACAGGGCCGGATGGCAGCAGGTGCAGATCAACCGCAATCGGTCGTCGGGGATCTGCGTCAACGCCGTGACCGCGGAATCGGCGATGTCCTCGGTGTGATCGTCCTCGATCAGCAGCGGCAGTGTCCGGCGCATCGTCGAGTGGTGGCGCAGCAGATCGAGGGCTCGATTGCGCGCCACCGTCGTCAACCAGGCGACCGGGCGCGCCGGGACGCCGTCTCGGGTCCAGTGACCGAGGGCCTGGGCGTAGGCGTCCTGCACGCACTCCTGCGCCAGGTCCAGATCGCGGGTGACCCGGACCGTCGTCGCGAGGACGAAGGCCCACTCGCGGCGATGCGCCTCGGCGACCGCCGCCGCGACCTGAACGTGGGGCGTGCGTGAATCGGTCGTCTCCGCGGTCACGCCGGATTCGGTCCCCGAGTGGTCCCGCGACTGCGTCATCTGCGGGACCTCCCGGGAACTCGGTGAATCATGTGACAGGGCAACATAATTCGGGATCGGTGTGTCGCCTCGGCCGACTCAGCTCAACACGAGCAGCGGGCGCACCTCGACGCCGCCCTCGGCCATCGGAACCTGCTTGGCGACCTCGAGCGCGGCGTCCAGATCGTCCGCTTCGATCAGGTAGTAGCCGCCGAGTTGCTCCTTCGTCTCGGCGAACGGCCCGTCGGTGACGGTGAAACCGCCCGCGCCGTCGGGGCGGATGCTGGTCGCGCTGTGGCTGTGCGCGAGGGCGTTACCGCCCCGCAGCGCCGACTCGTTGGCCTGCATGAACCGCTGATGGCTGGCCATCGTCGGGTTGCCCGGCGCGGGTTCGGTGACCTGACGTTCGTCCTGGTAGATCAGGACCAGATACTGCGACATGGTGATCGTCCTTCGAACAGTGTGGCCCGCCTTTCGGACCATTCAACTCTTCGACGGACGGTCTCCGGCGAAATCGACAACGCCGCGAAAAAAATTTCAGCGAGCGGCCAGGCGGGTGAGCGCCTCGCCGGTCAGGCGGTAACCGGTCCACTCGTCCTGGGGATTCGCGCCCAGCGCGTCGTAGAACTCGATCGAGGGGGTGTTCCAGTCCAGGACCGACCAGTCCACGCGCCGGTAGCCGTTGGCGACGGCCTCGCGGGCGAGTTCGGTGATCAGCGCCTTGCCCAGCCCCAGGCCCCGCGCCTCCGGTTTGACGTAGAGGTCCTCGAGGTAGATCCCGTGGGTGCCCGTCCAGGTGCTGTAGTTCAGGAACCAGATCGCGCAGCCGAGCACCTCGCCGCCCGAATCGCGTTGCGCCACATGGGCGAAAACCTTCGGATCGGAGCCGAACAACGAGGCGTGCAGTTGCTCGTCGGTGAGGGCGCATTCGTGCCGGGCCTTCTCGTACTCGGCCAGGTCGTAGACGAGCCCGACCAGTGCGGGCACGTCCTCGGGTGTGGCGGGGCGGATCATCGGGCTCCTTCCGGAGTGGTCGGGACGAGGTTGTGCGCGAGGATCGTGCGCGTGCCGTGCTCGTGGCCCAGCACGCTGATCCCGGCGGTGGACAGGTAGAACCGACGGGCCTCACGCACCTCGAATTCCGCCCACCGCGCGATCAGGCATCGCGAGAAATGCCCGTGCCCGACCAGCACCGCATCGCGCACCTGCAGTTCCGGCGCCACCTTCGCCAGCACCCGATCGGCCCTGGCCTGCACCTGCTCGGCCGATTCGCCGCCCGGCACCGGATCGGTGAAGATCGTCCAGCCCGGTACGGACTCCCGGATCTGCGGTGTGGTCAACCCCTCGTAGTCGCCGTAGTCCCACTCGACCAGGTCGTCGTCGATCCGCACATCCGTCAGCCCGGCCAGCTCGGCGGTCCGCACCGCTCGCTGCCGCGGGCTGCACAGCACCAGCGGATCCACCAGCCCGAGCCCCGCGAGCACCTGCCGCGCCGCCGCTGCCTGTTGCTCACCGGTTGCCGTCAGTGCGATATCGGTCCGTCCCGTGTGCTTGTGCGCCTTGGACCACTCGGTCTCCCCGTGTCGCAGCACCACCAACCGGAACTCACTCGCGGAACCACTCATGGGCTCGATCATGCCGGACCGGGGTGGGGTGTGGCATCCAGGACCCACTGGCGGTAGCCGGGGTGCGCGTCGGCGACCGGGACGGCCAGGACCTGAGTGGTGTCGTAGGGGTGGTCTCGTTCGCTCGAATCCTCACCACGAGGGTATCGAGCGACATACCATCGGTCTTCGAAGTCTGTTCAGAGGTATACGTCTCGTGAAATCTCGTGAAGGTGGGGTGCCGAGGTGGACAGATGGGTGCGGGTGGGACGTTCCGGGTGCGGTGCGGCGGGATGGAACGGCGACCGAACGCGGTCGTCGTGAACGGCCCGGGGGACGGCGGTATGCCGTGCCGTCCCCGCGGCCTCCCGCACGACCCGGACTGTGCCATGGCGGCTTCGGGAGAGGTTGTGACACCTCAGGATTGGGCCGCGTCCTACCGATCCCTGTTCGGCCTGCCCCGAGTGCACGTCACCGCACCGGGTTTCGTCGTACTACCCCTCACCGACTCCATCGCCGCAGTCAATACACCTGAGCCACTGGGTGTTTCGATCCTCGGCGAACTGATCGACCGAGGCATTCCCGGCCCGGTCCTGGTGCGCACCCGCCCGCCGCGCCGGACCTTCCTGGTGGTGGCCGACCGTCACCCGACTCCCGACCATCTGACCCGCCTGGAACGTCGCGGCATCGACATCGGCCCGCACCGCGGAAATGTCGTGCTACCCACAGGTTTCGGCCGCTACACCCCCGAAGGCCGCTGGTGGGCCCGCCCACCCCGCCGCGACGAATCCCTCCCCCTGCTCTCCGAACTGGTCTCCGCCGCCATCGCCGTCCTGTACGGCCTGCGCTGATATCCCTACCGGTCGGTACTTGCGGACCTGAATCCGTTGCGCCACTCTGGTATTCATCGGTCTACCGGATTTTCGGCATCGAGGGGCGCGCGATGGCACGGACAGGCGGTTCGGACGGGGAACGTCGGCGCTTGCGCGCACAGCAGGCGCTCGCGTCGCTGGGGCCGATGTCGTCGAGACAGCGGAATATGTTGTGCGGCTTGCTGGTCGAGAGCAGGAATGCCTGGCGTCTACTGGTCCGGGACCGGCATCAACAGGGCGAGGATCGAGTGGACGCCCTGTTGATCGGTCCCGCCGGTGCATTCGGTCTGGTCTTCGGTGACCAGCCGCTCCAGGGCAGCGCGTCGAGGAGGCTGCGCGTGCACCTGGAAGAGCTGTTCGCCGGATTGTCCGCAGCGAACGGGCGTGATGTCTTCGTGCCGGAAACCGTCGAGGTCGTACTGGTCGCCGCGCCGCACAGCGGATTCGTCGGCGATGGGCGATACCAGGTGGTGAGCGAACTCGACCATCGGGTTCTCACGGCCGGTGTGGCACGGATGAGCCGGCGGACAGCGGAAAGCTTGGCACAGGCTGCCGCACAACGAGATCCGATCTATCGATCGGTATCCGTCGACGACGAACCGGTCCCGGTGATCGATGACGCTCTGGTCGACCGCGAGGATCTGCTCGACCGCGATCGTCTGCGCGCGTTGCGGGCCCCGCTGCCGACCTGGATGTCCTTCCTGGACCCTGAGCAGCACGGCCTCGTCGGCCGGAACCACCACGGGCCCGCGCGCATCGCGGGCCCGGCCGGAACCGGGAAAACCGTTGTGGCACTACACCGTATGGCCCGCCGCGCGCGCGTCACAACCGGCCGTCTGCTGTTCACCACCTTCGTGCGCAATCTGCCGCCCTGCCAGGAGCGGGCGTTCGCGGAACTCGCGCCGTTCGCGGCGCATCGTGCGCGATTCGTGACGATGCACTCCTGGGCGGGAGAATTGCTCTCCCGACGCGGTTCGCCCTACCGGATGGACCTGAAACAGGCGGACAACGCCTTCGGTCTGGCCTGGTCGAGGGTCGGGCAGCACGGCCCCTTGGCGAAGATCGAGATCGACAGTCGCTACTGGCGCGAAGAGATCGATCGGGTGATCAAGGGGCGAGGTTTCGGGGTCGGGGATTTCACCTGGTACGCGAAGCTGGTGCGTCGAGGACGGCGTGGTCGGCTCCACCAGGGGGCCCGAGCCGAGGTCTGGAAGCTCTACCGGGAATACGAGCAGATCCGGCTGGAACGCGGCTTTCTCGACGCCAACGATCTGATCACCGCGGCGCTCGAAGAATTGGCCCGGGTACCGCTCGCCGAGCGGTACGACATGGTCGTCGTCGACGAGATGCAGGACATGTCCCTGCAAGGGCTACGGCTGGCACACGCCATCGTCGGCGACCAGGCCAACGGATTGCTGCTCGTCGGGGATGCGCAGCAGAAGATTTACGCCGGTGGCTGGCGAATCTCCGATGCCGGTATCGGTATCGTCGGGCGCGGCGAAATCCTGCGGGTGAACTATCGGAACCGCCGCGACATCCTCCAGCTGGCGACCTCACTCGAGCAGCGGAACACCGTCGATGACCTGGACGGAGTTGCCGCGGTGCCGCTGGGGCGTGTGGAGGCGGCCTTGCCGGGCGGTGTGGCGATCACGTGGACCGGTCCCGATGCCGAGATCGAGGACGAGCTGCGTCGTCGGTTGCGCAGTATTCGGGAGCGCGGAATCCCGCTCGGGGCAACGGCTCTGGTCACGCGCACCAACAACGAGGCAGATCGGTTCAAGAGTGCGCTCCGTCGCTGGGGGATCAAGTTCCGGGACCTGGAGGAGTACACGGGCGCGGACGAGGAGCTGATCAAGATCGGAACGGTATTTCGAGCCAAGGGACTCGATTTCCGGGCCGTCCTACATCCGTGTTTCATCCGCAGCGGCGCGGACCTTTACGCGAAGGGTGAGCGCGATGGCAGCGACGCCGAGCGTGACCATGCGGAGTTGGAGGCCAATCAGCATTTCGTCGCGGTCACCCGGGCGCGCGATTACGTGTGGTTGGGCATCGTCGAGAGGTGAGCGGGGCCTCGAAAACCCGTGTCGTGGTGGTTGTCTCGTGGCGGTGGAGGTGGATCGCTGCGGTCGTGCGCCGGGCTGACTCGGGTCGCCCGTGAGCGGTATGCGGGGAGGTCGGGGAATCATCCTGCGGGGTGATGTGCCGCGAATGCGCTGTCCGGCAGGCTGAATGTCCGGGGGTCGGGGCTTTTCGGCGAACAGGAGGGTGAGATGGGATTTCTCGAAGCTCGGCGGCGACGCCAGGAGGCACGCGAGGAGAAGGTCAGCACCGCGGCCTACGACGAGGCCGTCGGTGCGGGCGCATCGGCCGAGGATGCGAGTGCCGCGGCCGAGCAGGCGGTGCAGCGCGCTCGCCGTCGTCGACGCCTGCTGCTCATCGCGGGTGCGAGCGGCGGTTCGAGCTGACAGTCCCCCCGGTTCCGGCGAACCGGCCGGAACCGGGGGATTGCCGAGGATTTACCAGGTGCGGCAGCGCTGATCGTGGTGGCCCTGGTTGTCGTGCTCGTTGTTGTGCCAGTTGCCGTGCCGGTCGCAGTGCCAGTCGTTGCGGAACGGATCCTTCGGATCGTGGTAGCCGGGGCGGTTGAACCCACCCCAGTCGTTGTTCTGGTGCGAGAGCCCCGGGAACACCGGGTTGGCGGCGGCCGAGCCGATGACGGGGCCGACGAGCAGCGCGCCCGCGGCGATGGCGACGAACGATGCGGACAGTGTCCTCTTCATGTTGACCTCTCGTAGGAAGTGGGGTTCCCGACCTCGGATGTCATTGCATGCTCCGCTGGTCAGGGATGCAACGACCTGGAGCAGATACACAGCAGACTCATATCTCGGACAGAGCTTCGCCTGGCGTACGGGAACACCGCCCAGGTGATTGCTGGGCGATAGCTAAATTACTTCACGTGGGTCGCTGATCACGGATCCACGCCCGTCGATGATCTGGTTGCAGGTCAGCCGACCGCGGCCAGCAGGCGACGGAACTCGCGGCGATCCTCGGCACTGAGCTTGGCCAGGACATGCGATTCGGCCGCGAGCACCAGCGGATCGAGCCGTTCGAGCAGGGCGAGGCCCTCGCGCGTCAGGGTGGCGGGCAGTGATCGGCCCGTCGGCACCGACGTCGGCCGCGTCACCAGGGCGCGGTCCTGTAATTCGCGGATCACCTTGTTCATCGCCTGGGGCGAGACGGTGGCGTCGCGGGCCAGTTGTGCATTGGACCGACCGGGCGACTGGGACAGCAGGCGCATGCAGAGGTATTGCGGGAACGTGAGTTCCAGCGGATCCAGTGCGGTGGCGACCACCTCGGAGCGCAACGCCGCGGCAACCCGGTACAGAAGGTATCCGAGAGGCCTTTCCTCGAGACCTTCCATGTCAACTATATTGACATATATCAACCAGGTTGACATAGAATGGGGCCATGACGAGTTCATCGAATGACGCGATGTTCGAATCCGCCTACCGTGGTGAGGCCCCCGAGATGGGGCAGGGAAATCGGCCGCCGTGGAGTATCGGCGAGCCGCAGCCCGAGATCGCCGCACTCATCGACGCCGACAAATTCCATGGCGAAGTCCTCGACGCCGGCTGTGGCGAGGCCGAGACCTCGCTGTATCTCGCCGAACGAGGTTTCACCGCCGTCGGCCTGGACCAGTCACCCACCGCGATCGACCTCGCCCGCGCCGCGGCCGCCGAGCGCGGCCTGAACGCCGCCGCCAGCTTCGAGGTCGCCGACATCAGCGCGTTCACCGGCTACGACGGCCGGTTCGGCACCATCGTCGACAGCACCCTGTTCCACTCGATGCCGGTGGAATTGCGCAAGGGTTACCAGGAGTCGATCGTGCGCGCGGCCGCGCCCGGCGCGTCGTATTTCGTTCTCGTCTTCGATCGCGCGACCATGCCCGCGGGCCCGGTCAACGCCGTGAGCGAGGACGAGTTGCGCGAGGCCGTCGCCCCGTACTGGACCATCGACGAGATCCGCCCGGCCCGTATCCACGCCAATGTCCCCGACGACTTCCCGGGCTTCCGCAATTTCGCCGGGGCCGACATCAAGGACGAAGGTCCGGGTCGCAAGTCGGTACCGGCCTGGCTCCTGTCCGCCCACCTGGGCTGACCTGAAAGGGTTACAGCGCAACAGTTTCCGAACGCCCGCGGGGCACGTCGACGACCTGCCCCGCGGGCGTTCGGTCGGTTCGTCGTAGCTCGGCGTTCGCGGTATCGCGTACTGTCCGACTGCGTAAGGTGAACGGGCGCAAAGGTTTCGAACGTCCTGATGGCCGGTGTGGCGATTCGATCGGTTACTGGCCGACGCCGTAGACGCGACCGTCGCGCTGTTCCAGAATGGTCGACCCGACAACGGCGAGGGATATGGGGCCGTTGTGATAGTCGCTGCGCTGCAAGGGGATTCGGGTGGTCTCCGCGCCGGTCTCGGGGTCGAGTGCGGCGATGGCGCCGTCGACCGGGATGAGAATCCGACCGGCCATGAGGACCGGGGAGCCGAGGGCGTCGGGGGCGGTCCAGAGCGGGTCGAACGTGGTGGCGTTCAGCGCGATCACGCTGTTGCCGGAGTAGATCAGATAGGCCGAGCCGATGCGGGTGGTGGTCGCCGTCGGCGGGAGGGGAGCGTTCAGGCGCTCTGTGGAGAGCATGTTCGCGGTGCCGTCGAAGATCGCCAATTCCGGTGCGGTGGTGGCGGTTCCGGGCAGATACAGCAGAACCCGGTTGTCCGCCACCGCGAGGACCCGCGCGCCGTCCACGTTCGCACCGGGGTTCGTGAGCACATGCGAGCCGTACTCCTCGGGCACGGTGCTGTCCTTGGGAGCCGGGTTGAGCACGCTGAGCCGGTCCGCGCCGTCGCCGGGGCAGTGTTCGAGCACCGCGAGACGGCTGCTGCTGGAGACCGAGGACAGCAGCGTGCAGCCGACGCGCGGCTGGGTCTTGATGTTCACCGGCGCGTCCACGTAGCCGTATTCGAGGGTGCGCACCAGATCAGAACGCCACATCTCGAGCCGATCCGAACCCTGGGCCAGGAAATAGGTGCCGTCCGCGGTCAACGTGATCGCGTGGTCCATATAACTGCTGCGCGCGGTACGGCGGGCGCCGCTGTCGGCCGAGAGCATCGTGGTCTGGCTGCAGCCGCGCTGATCGCGATAGGTGGCCACGACGGTGCCGTACTGCGCCTCCACTCCGCACAGCGGCATATCGCGCTGGTATTTCCACACCTGCTTACCGGTCGCCGGGTCGTATCCGGTGACCGTGCCGCCGTCGGCGGCGACCGCCACCCCGGCCACGGTCAGCGCCCGCAGCGCGGCCCCGTCGGGCGCGTGCCACAGCTCGTGCAGGGATTGCGGCAGCTGGTCGGCGGCGGCGGGCTGTTCGGCAGCGTGCGCGGCGGGCTCGGAAATCGTGCCGCGTGCATCACTGATCCACCACACGACGGCTATCGCGATCACCACCACGACGGCGATCGCGACTGCGGCAAGGAGATCGGCGCGCGTCCGCCGCTCAGGTGCGAGCACGTCAGCGAGCGTAGTCGATCCGCCGGGCCCGCCCGATGGTGACATCGCGGCGTCCGGCCCGACCACCGGATTCACCCTCGGCGACTACGCATTTCGGCCGCGATGGGACCGCGCGGTGGCGGCCGGAGACCGTGCGCGTGTGTGCGGTGCCCGGACGGACCGAGGGGCCCCGCGCCGGTCGGCAGCGGGACCCCTCGGTCCGTGGATGTCGTTACGGCGCTCAGGCCGTCGCGGAGATCGGCGCGTCGGTGGCCTCGGCGGAATCCGCGTTGGCGGGCCTGCGGCGGCGACGACGGCGACGGGCCGGTTTGTCGGCTTGCTCGTCCGATTCGGCCGCCGGTTCGTCCGAGGAGTCGGCCGACTCGCCGGGGGTGCTCTGTGCGTCGTTCTCGGCCGCGGCGCTCTCGCCGGAGGACCGACGCCGCCGACGGCGCCGCGCGGGCTTCGCGGCGTCGTCCGACGCGGTCGAATCCTGTTCGCCCGCAGACGAATCGGCGGACGATTCACCGGCTTCGGTTGCCACCTCGGCACTTTCGACGCCCTCAGTCGGCTGGCCGGCCCGGGTGCGACGACGGTTGCGCTTGCGCGGAGTGCGCGCCTCACGCTCCACCACGACCGCGTCGTCATCGCGTTCCACCTTGCGGCGCAACGTACCTGTCACGCCCTCGGGGATGTCGAGGTCCGAGAACAGGTGCGGGGAGCGGGAATAGGTCTCCACCGGCTCCGGAATGCCCAGTCCGAGTGCGGAATCGATGGTAGACCAGCGGTTCAACTCGTCCCAGTCCACCAGGGTGACCGCGACGCCGGTGCGGCCCGCGCGACCGGTGCGGCCGATGCGGTGCACGTAGGTCTTCTCGTCCTCGGGGCACTGGTAGTTGATGACGTGCGTGACATCGTCGATATCGATGCCGCGGGCGGCGACGTCGGTGGCGACCAGGACGTCGATCCGGCCCTTGCGGAACTTGTCCAGGGCCTTCTCGCGCTGCACCTGGCCCAGATCGCCGTGCACCGCGCCGACGGCGAATCCGCGCTCGGCCAGATCGTCGGAGACCTTCTGCGCGGTCCGCTTGGTGCGGGTGAAGATCATGGTCGCGCCGCGTCCGGACGCCTGCAGGATGCGGGCCACGAGTTCGCTCTTGTCCAGCGCGTGCGCCCGGTAGACGAACTGGGCGGTGCGATCGTGCACCGCGGAATCGTGCGGCTCCTCGGCCCGGATATGGGTCGGCTTGTGCAGGAAGGTGCGCGCCAGGGTGATGATCGGGCCGGGCATGGTCGCGGAGAACAGCATCGTCTGGCGCTTGTCCGGCACCATGTTCAGGATGCGCTCGATATCGGGCAGGAAGCCCAGATCGAGCATCTCGTCGGCCTCGTCCAGCACCAGCACGCCGACCTTGCCCAGGATCAGATGCTGCTGTTCGGCCAGATCCAGCAGGCGGCCCGGGGTGCCGACCACCACGTCGACGCCCGAGCGCAGCGCCGCGATCTGGGTCTCGTAGGGGCGGCCGCCGTAGATCGAGGTGACCTTCAGCGGACCCTGGTGATTGGTCAGGTATTTACCGGCATTCTCCAGATCCTGGGTGACCTGGATGCACAATTCCCGCGTCGGCACGATGACAAGTGCGCGCGGTGTGCCGTCCAGTGCGGTGGTGCCCGAATCGCCACTGGAAATGCGGTGCAACAGCGGCACGCCGAATCCGAAGGTCTTACCCATACCGGTTCGTGCCTGGCCGATCAGGTCTTCACCGGCCAGTGCGAGCGGCAGGGTGAGTTCCTGGATTGCGAAAGTACGTTCGATTCCGATCTCGGAGAGTGCGCGGACGATTTCCGGGCGAACTCCCAATTCGGTGAATGTGGGGGCGGTGTGTGTGGGATCGAGCTCTGCTGTCACCAGGTTGTCGCTCAACCCGGGTTCCTGTTCCACGGTGATCTTGCTCAGGTTCTTGCCTTCCTCGCGGTATCGCATCTCGCGCGCACGAGGTGTGGGGCGGTTGGTCCGCTCTCGGCCACATATCCGGCGGTGTTTCCCACCTCGGCCGCTGCGGGATGCCGGTGGCGGCATCAACCTGGCGCGGCGCATCGGTGTTGCGGATCTGGTGCGCGCACATTTTCCGTTTGGGCTGCGGTACTTCTGCTCGGCCACGCGTGCCGGCCACGCATGATGTCACGAGTAGAAATTTCCGTTGCCCATGCAGATTGTAGCGTGATATCTTCCGCCGCTCGAGATGTGCCGTGGGAAATGCGCGGTTCGGCTGAGCGGAAGTTCGCCGGATTTATTGTGTTACCGCATGGCGTGCGGTGTGGCACAGGATAATTCACGAATCGCGGTGAATTCGCGTACCGCTGCCACGATCGGGCCGCGACGCAGCGAGAGTGGCCTATCCCACATATGTGTGACGCCGTGTCACACGATAGCTTGCTGCCTGTGAGTTTGGCAGACACCGTGACCCTCGCCGCGCGCAACGCCTGGGCGCTGACCCTCGGCGACGGTATCGAGCGGCCCGCCCCGACGCCGTACACGATCCTGTGGGACCAGCCGCACCGGCGACTACAGCGCTTCGAGCGCATCGGTGAGGCGGGCGCGGGCGACACCGGTTCCGCGGTGCTGCTCGTTCCGCCGCTGGCGGCCCCGGCCACCTGTTTCGACCTGCGTCCCGATCAGAGCCTGGCGCGCTTCCTGCTCGACTCCGGGCATCAGCCGTACCTGGTCGACTACGGCGAGATCACCTTCGCCGACCGGCGGATGGGATTCGAGGACTGGATCGAGGACATCCTGCCCGAGGCGATCCGCCGGGTGTCCGCCGATCGTGACGGTGCGCCGGTGGATCTGGTCGGCTGGTCGCTGGGTGGTGTGCTCGCACTGCTCACCGCGGCCGCCGACGTGGCCCTGCCGATCCGTTCGATCACCGCGATCGGTGCGCCGCTGGACTACGACCGGGTGCCCTTCGTGCCGCAGGTGCGCGCGGCGGCCCGGCTCACCGGAGGGATCGGCGCGTCCACGCTGATCAGGCTCGCGGGCGGCGTTCCCGCGACGCTGACCCGGCTGGCCTACCGGGCGACGTCCTGGGAGCGCGAACTGCGGCGTCCGCTGTTCGTCGCCGCGCACCTCACCGATGCCGCCACGCTCGGCCGGATGGAGACCATCGACCGTTTCCAGGCCAGCATGCCGGGATATCCGGGGCGGCTCTACAACCAGCTGTGGGGCCGCTGCATGCTGGCCAACGACCTCGGCAAGGGTGAGTTCCGGCTCGGTGTGCGCCGGATCGAGCTGTCCGAGGTGACCGCACCGGTGCTGCTGGTGGGCGGCCCCGACGACGTGATCACCCCGGCCGCGGCCGTCGAACACGGCACCCGCACCCTCACCGGTGCCGCCGAGGTTCGCTTCGAGACCGCACCGGGCAGCCACCTCGGCATCCTCACCGGCCCGGCCGCCCGCACGACGACGTGGATGTACCTGGAGAAGTTTCTGGCGGATGCCTCGGCGTGAGCGGTACCGTGAAATCCCGGTGACCTGGTCACAACCGCACCGGGCGCGATACTAGGGTGTAGGGCATGGGAGCAAACCCGCCTGCCGCGCTGGACGATTCGACCGAATCCACTGTTCGCATTCCCGCCGATCATCCCGGCGTCACCGACCTGTTCGCCGTCCTCGCCTACGGCGAGATCTCGGCGTTCTACCGGCTCGCCGAGGAGGCGAAGCTGTCGCCCTCGCTGCGGGGCAAGGTGTCCGTCGCGACGATGGCCGCCGCCGAGATGGGCCATTTCGAGACCTTGAACCGGGCCCTGGCCGATCGCGGTGTCGAGGTGTTCGACGCGATGGCGCCGTTCGTGCGCGCCCTGGACGCGTACCACAATTCGACCGACCCCTCGACCTGGCTCGAGTCGATGGTGAAGTTCTACGTCGGCGACGGCATCGCCGCGGACTTCTACACCGTGCTGGCCACTGCGCTGGCCCCCGAGGTGGCCGCGGTCGTGCGCGACGTGCTGGCCGAGACCGACCATTCGCAGTTCGTCGTCGAGGAGGTTCGCGGTGCGGTCGCCGAGAGTCGTTCCGAGCGCGATCGGCTGACCCTGTGGGGCCGCCGGCTGCTCGGCGAGGCGATCACCCAGGCGCAGTGGGTGATGGCCCAGCGCGACGAGCTGACCGAGCTGGTTCTGATGGCCACCGGCGATCTGAACGGTGTGGCCGCGCTGTTCGAGCACATGCAGACCAGCCACGCCGAGCGCATGCGCATGCTTGGTCTAGGATGAAATGCCAGCGTAACAAGTGATTTCGCAAGTACATCGGTAACTCACCGGGTACGTCCACAAGGTGACCTGCCTCCGAACCGTCGGCCCGAAGCGGGCGTCTCCCCGCTCTCAACGGCACGCTGAAGGCGCGGAGAGGCGGGCGAGCATTTTTAGGAGGTTGGCCGTGGAGGTCAAGATCGGTATCTCGGATAGCCCGCGTGAGCTCGTGATCAGCAGCTCGCAGACCCCGGAAGAGGTCGAGGCGCTGGTGTCCGGTGCGTTGACCGGCAAGGACGCCGTGATATCGCTGACCGACGAGAAGGGCCGCAAGTACCTGATCCAGGCGGCCAAGGTGGCCTATGTGGAGATCGGCACCGCCGCCACCGGCCGGGTGGGCTTCGCCGCGGTCTGAGCGGCTACATACGTTTTCGGGCCCCGGCAGATACTGCCGGGGCCCGAAATGTATGAGTCCGTGTCCTGGTTACGCCGAACTTCCCGGCAGCCGGGGCACGTGCTTCAGGCCACCCCAGCACAGCGAGACGGTGGTGTCGACGGCCTCTTCCTTCGGGATGGGGCGGTCGGCCTCGAGCCAGTAGCGGGCGGTGATCTGGCTGGCGCCGACCAGGCCGACGGCCAGGATGCGGGCGCGGTAGGGATCCAGACCGGAGTCGTGGGCGACCAGGTCGAAGACCGCGTCCACGCAGGCCTCGGTGGCCTGCTCGACGCGGCGCTGCACCTGCGGCTCGCTGGTCAGATCGGATTCGAAGACCAGGCGGAAGCCCTGGGTGTCGTGGTCGACGAAGTCGAAGTACGCGGCGACCGCGGCGCGCACGCGCTGCTTGTTGTCGGTGGTGGAGCGCAGCGCCTGGCGCACGCTGGACACCAGTGCGTCGATGTAGTTCTGCAGCACCGCCAGATACAGTTCGAGCTTACTCGAGAAGTGCTGGTAGAGAACGGGTTTGGAGACACCTGCGCACTGGGAGATCTCGTCCATGCCCGCCGCGTGATAACCGCGTAGCACGAAGACCTCACTCGCCGCCGCGAGTAGTTGCGCCCGGCGGGCGTCGCGGGGCAGGCGAGTTCCACGCTTGTTCGGCACCATGGTCTCGGACGACAGTCGAGACGACGTCATCCGGTCCACGAGGTCTGTCATTTCGGCATCTCCCAATCAATTCCCGGCGGAAAAGGTGTGCACGGGTATCCCACGAACGATACTCGCTCCGATTGTCCCTCGCTGGGCTCGGGCCAACTCGGAGGTCGGTACGCGCAGCCGATCCCGCTAGCTATTGGCAACTTGTCAGTAAATGGTCTACATAAGCAATCTCGCACAGTGGTGAGATATCTCGCAACCGATCCACTGTTCCCGGTCCTGCACTGTGTGCGTCGCGGTTGTGAGAGTCTGATGGTCGTGACCGACCAAGAGGACGGATCATTCGACGGCAGTGCCCCGCGCGGTCGCGTCGGCACGGTAGGACCTGATCCGGGCGTCGCGGACGATACGGATATTTCCGCCACGGACCGCGATCGGCAACCGTTGCAGGCGCGGTGGGATCCGACGAATTCTCCGGATCACAATTCCCACGAGTGGGAGCCCGACGACGTACGGGGCGGTGCGTCCGCGCCCGGACGCGCGAAGAAGAGTAAGCGGGCCGCCGCGCGCCGCTTCGTCTCCACCTACGGCTGGCGCGCCTACGCGCTGCCCGTGCTGATCGTGGTGACGATTCTGGTCGTGGTGAACGCCGTGCGCGACAGCGGGAACTCCGGCGGCTCCGGGGTGCCCGGGGTTGGGCGGCTGAGTCCGCGATCGGATCGGGGCGGCATCATCGGCGTACCGCCCAAGGGCGACGGCAAGTTCGCGGCGGACCTGCCGACCGGCGCGCTGCCCGCGGGCGGCTCGTTCACCGAGGCCGGTACGGGCAACTGGCATATCGTGTCCGGCACATCGGCCAAGGTGGGCACGGCGCAGGAACACCTGTTCACCTACACGGTCGAGATCGAGAACGGGGTGGACACGGCCGGGTACGGCGGCGACGAGTCGGTCGCGCACATGGTCGATGCGACGTTGTCCAATCCGAAGAGCTGGATTCAGGACACCCGATTCGGATTCCGCCGGATCGATGCGGGCGAACCGGATTTCCGCATCTCGGTGACCTCGCGCAAGACCACCGAGGCCGACTGCGGATTCGACATCCCCATCGACTCCTCCTGCTACAACTCCGATCTGGGCCGCGTGGTCCTGTCGGAGGTGCGCTGGGTGCGCGGCGCGCCGGCCTTCGAGGGCGATATCGGCTCGTACCGCCAGTACCAGATCAATCACGAGGTCGGCCACGCCATCGGCTATCACGAACATCAGCCCTGCGCGGTGGACGGCGGCCTGGCCCCGGTGATGATGCAGCAGACCTTCGGTACCCGCAACGACGACATCGCCGCCCTCGACCCGCAGGGCGTGGTCCCCAAGGACGGCAAGAAATGCCGTTTCAACCCGTGGCCCTACCCTCGCGGGTAGCGAGCTCACCCGGGGAACAGTGACCCCGTCGACGGTGTTGCATACTTCGTTACTGCGAATTCGATACAAGGAGTCCAGGACGTGTCATCACCGAAGCCCCTGCCGCCGCTGGTCGAGCCGACCGGTGAGCTGAGCCGGGAGGAGGTTGCCCGCTACAGCCGCCACCTGATCATTCCGGATCTGGGCGTGGACGGGCAGAAACGGCTGCGCAACGCCAAGGTGCTGGTGATCGGTGCGGGCGGGCTGGGCTCACCGGCGCTGCTCTATCTGGCCGCCGCCGGAGTCGGCACGCTGGGCATCGTGGAATTCGACGAGGTGGATTCGTCGAATCTGCAGCGCCAGATCATTCACGGCGAATCCGATATCGGCCGCAGCAAGGCCGACAGTGCGCGCGATTCGATTCTGGAGATCAATTCCGGAATCGACGTGGTGCTGCACAAGTTCCGCCTGGACAACGACAATGCGGTCGAACTGTTCTCCGGTTACGACCTGATCGTCGACGGCACCGACAATTTCGCCACCCGCTACCTGGTCAACGATGCCGCGGTGCTGGCCCGCAAACCGTATGTGTGGGGCTCGATCTACCGGTTCGAAGGCCAGGTGTCGGTGTTCTGGGAGGACGCCCCCGACGACCGCGGCATCAACTACCGCGACCTGTACCCCGAGGCCCCGCCGCCGGGCATGGT
Organism: Nocardia jiangxiensis NBRC 101359; assembly: GCF_000308615.1. GTDB lineage: Bacteria > Actinomycetota > Actinomycetes > Mycobacteriales > Mycobacteriaceae > Nocardia > Nocardia jiangxiensis. The sequence continues at coordinate 4,501 of NZ_BAGB01000061.1, read as the reverse complement.
CCCCTCCTGCGCCGAGGGCGGCGTGCTGGGCGTGCTGTGCGCGTCGATCGGCTCGATCATGGTGACCGAGGCCATCAAGGTGATCACCGGCATCGGCGAGCCGCTGCTGGGCCGGCTGATGGTGTACGACGCACTGGACATGAGCTACCGGACCATCAAGCTGCGTCGCGATCCCGAACGTCAGCCGATCACCGAACTGATCGACTACGACGCGTTCTGCGGTGTGGTGTCCGAGGAGGGCCAGGCCGCGGCCGCGGGTTCCACGATCACCGCGCGTGAACTCAAGGACATGCTCGATGCCGGTAAGGATGTCGCCATCGTGGACGTGCGCGAGCCCGTCGAGTGGGACATCGTGCGCATCGAGGGCGCGCAGCTGATCCCGAAGGACCGCATCCTGTCCGGTGCGGCACTCGCCGAGCTGCCGCAGAACCGCCCGATCGTCCTGCATTGCAAGACCGGTATCCGCTCGGCCGAGGCGCTCGCGGCGCTGAAGCAGGCCGGATTCGCCGACGCCACGCACCTGCAGGGGGGAATCATCGCCTGGGCCAAGCAGATCGACCCCTCGCTGCCGGTCTACTGAGCTGGTGAGCGCCGCCGGTGCAGCACAACCGCCACCGCACCGGCAGGGCGACTGATTTCGTGAGTACATCGGTAACTTCCGGGGTACGCCCGAAACCCGGCTGCCCGCCCGACCGTCGGCCCGAGGCGAAAGTTCCGGGGCACCCGACGACACGCTGAAGTTGCGGGGAGGCGGTACAGCGCGGCGCGCGGGGTGGTTCACCCGGCGGGAGTACGGTACGGCCGTGACTTCTGTGGAACCCCCCGAGCATGTGCGGGCCACATTCGGTCTCCGCGAGGTGACGCCGATCGCGCTGGGGGACTGGGACGGCGGTTGGCGGTGCGGAGATGTGGTGCTGTCACCGGTCGCCGATCACGCGCGTGCCGCGTGGTCGGCGAATGTCCGCGAGACGTTGTCGGTGGACGGGCTGCGTCTGGCGCATCCCGTCCGCGCGACCGATGGACGGTACGTCGTATCCGGTTGGCGCGCGGACACATTCCTCGAAGGCACGCCCGAGCCCCGGCACGACGAGGTGGTCTCGGTCTCGCTGCGGCTGCATCGGGCCACCGCCAGGCTGGAGCGTCCGCGTTTCCTGGCCCAGCAGCCCATCGCGCCGTGGATGGACGTGGACGTCTTCGTCGCCGCCGACCGTGCGGCCTGGGAAGCGGTGCCGCTGCGCAGTCTCAAGGCCGGTGGCATGACGCCGGTGACCTCGCCGGACGGGCAGCGCAGCCTCGAAATCCTGACTCAGCTGTCCACCCTGCGTAAGCCGGTGCAGGCGGCCTCGCAGCTGGTGCACGGCGACCTGTTCGGCACGGTGCTGTTCTCCGGGACGGCCACCCCGGGCCTGACCGATATCACCCCTTACTGGCGGCCCGCGTCCTGGGCTGCCGCGGTGATCGTGGTCGACGCGCTGTCATGGGGCGGCGCGGACGAGGGGCTGCTGCACCGGTGGGCGGATCTGCCGGAATGGCCGCAGATGATGTTGCGCGCGGTCATGTTCCGGCTCGCCGTGCATGCGCTGCATCCGCGTTCGACGCCCGAAGCGTTTCCCGGACTGGCGCATACGGCCGATATGGTCCGGCTGCAGCTCTGAGGTTCGACGCCGCGGACGCTCAGCGGCTCGGGAATTCGGCGATGAGCGAACCGAGGAAGCAATTCGCCGCTCGCGCGGCGCGTTCGGGGTCGCCCGCGATCACCGCGTTCACCAACTCGGCGTGTTCGGTGTGATAGGAACCGCCGGATTTGGATGTGCGAGAACGGATTCCCTGTTCCATCACCGGCAGCAGTGAATCGTAGAACTCGAGGTAGACCGTGTTGTGGCTGGCGACCACGATGCCGCGGTGCAGTTGGACGTCGGCGTGGATGGCGCCGGGATCGTCGTCGTCCCAGGCTTTTCGGCGTTCGTCGAGCAGATGGCGCAGGGTGGCGATGTCGTTGTCGTCGCGACGTTGCGCGGCCAGGCGCGCGGCCTGGGTGTCCAGCGCCTGACGCAGTTCGAGGATGTCGCGTTCGACGGCGTCGGCGAAATATTTCGCCAGCGTGCCGCCGAGATCGGAGATCGCGATCACATAGGTGCCCGAGCCCTGTCGACGCTCCAGCATGCCGGCGTGGACCAGCGCCTGCACCGCCTCGCGCACGGTGTTGCGGCCGGTTCCTGTGAGTTCGGTCAACTCCGGTTCGGTCGGGATGCGGGAGCCGACGGGCCACCGGCCGGAACGAATTTCGGAACGGAGCTGGTCGGTGACCTGAGCGATGAGGCTGGTGCGCCGGACTTGTTGCACGCACAACAGAGTACCCCGGGAGTAATCCATTGCCTCCCATCATCCGGTCATCCTATGATTCACGGCGTGTCACCGACCGCCCCCGCCGATATCTCGCCCACCACGTCCATCGCGTCCGCCGAACTGCCGGACGTGGACGTCCGCACCACCGCCGAACGTCGCCGCTCCCTGCTGGAAGGGCGGCTGCTGGTGTTCGCCGCGATCGCCGTCTCGGCGTTCACGTTGCGACTGGCGGTGACGGCGTTCACCCCGCTGGCCGAGCGGATCGGCGCGGATGTCGGCTATTCGACGACCGTCGTGGGCGTCTTCGGCATGATTCCGACCGTGATGTTCGCCGCCGCGGGCGTGCTCACCCCGATTCTGGTGCGTCGGCTCGGGCTCGAGCGCACCGCGCTGGTGGCCATGCTGGCGGCCGCGGTCGGGCAGGCGGTGCGTGCGCTGGTTCCGGCGACCTGGGAGCTGCTGGTGTTCTCGGCGCTGGCACTGGCCGGTATGGGTATCGGCAACGTCGTCGTTCCGCCGCTGGTGAAACGGTATTTCTCCGATCGTCTCGCGACGCTCAGCGCCGTGTACATCACGATGGTGCAGTTGGGCACCGTGGTGCCCGCCCTGATCGCGGTGCCGGTCGCGGATGCGGACGGCTGGCGCGTCTCGCTGGGCGTGTGGGCGCTGTTGCCCCTGGTCGCCGCGGTGCCGTGGCTGTGGGTGTTGCGCGATCGCCGCGGCCGCGACGTCGTCGATCGGACCGCGATACCCGAGCAGGCGGACGGTAAGGCGTGGAAGTCGCCGGTGGCGTGGGGGATGGCCGGAATGTTCGGGATGACCTCGCTGACCACCTATGCCATGTTCACCTGGCTGCCCAAGATCTTCACCGACGCCGGGGCGAGTCCGGCCTTCGGCGGCACCATGGTCGGGGTGTTCTCGTTCATCGGATTGGGCGCGGCGCTGGCGGCGCCGAGTGTGACCGCCCGGGTGCGCAATCCGTTCCCGATCGTGATCGGTTGTGCCGTTTGCTATTTCGTGGCGTTCGCCGGACTGCTGTGGGCTCCGATGAGTGCGCCGGTGCTGTGGGTGCTGCTGCTGGGCCTGGGGCCCAGTACCTTCCCGATGTCGTTGACGCTGATCAATCTGCGCAGTCGTACGCAGGCGGGTTCGGCGGCGTTGTCCGGATTCGGCCAGGGCGTCGGGTACAGCGCCGCCTGTGTGGGGCCGCTGCTGTTCGGCGTGCTGCACACCGTGACCGGCGGCTGGACCGTGCCGTTCGCCCTGCTGGCCCTGGCGGTGCTGGTGATGCTGGCCGGCGCCTGGCAGGCGTGCAAGCCGCGGATGCTCGAGGACACCTGGAGCTGACGGAGCGGTATCTCACGGGCTGATCGCCACGCACGTGAGCAACCGTTGATTTGACGGTCATTTCGCGCAGCATCGCCGCAATACCCGTTTCCTACCGTGGGGACATCCGGAATTCAGGAGGTTCCCCGTGAGCATGCCGCGCATCCCCGCCCAGCGCACCGTTGTGGTCGTCGGCCATGGCATGGTCGGCCATCGCTTCGTCGAGGCGCTGCGGTCGCGTGACGCCGAGAACCAGTGGCAGATCGTGGTGCTGAGCGAGGAGCCGCGCGCCGCGTACGACCGCGTCGCCCTGTCCTCCTACGTGGGCGTCTGGGATCCGGCGAGGCTGGCACTGCCCGGTAACGAGTACGCCGGTGACGAGCTGGTGGATCTGCGGCTGGGTGTGCGTGCCGAGTCGATCGATCGCGGCGCGGGCAAGGTCTTCACCTCCGACGGCGATGCCATCGCCTATGACGCGGTGGTGCTGGCGACCGGCTCGTACGCCTTCGTCCCGCCGGTGCCGGGGCACGATCGGCCGGAATGTTTCGTGTACCGCACCATCGAGGATCTCGACGGCATCCGGGCGGCGGCGCAGGGTGCCGGGCCGGGAGCGGTGGGTGTCGTGGTCGGTGGCGGCCTGCTGGGGCTCGAGGCGGCCAACGCGCTGCGTCTGATGGGGGTGACCCCGCACGTGGTCGAATTCGCGCCGCGGCTGATGCCGGTGCAGGTCGACCAGGGTGGCGGCGCGATCCTGGAGAAGCTGGTCACCGATCTGGGGCTGCGAGTGCACACCGGGGTCGGCACCTCGGTCATCGAGTCGGCGGAAGAT
>NZ_BAGB01000062.1 GCF_000308615.1 Nocardia jiangxiensis NBRC 101359 | reverse complement strand
TCGGACGCAGGTGCGGGACGCGATCGTGGACAGTGCGGCGGCGCTGGTCTTCGAACACGGCCTGCGCGCGGTGACGATGTCGCAGATCGCCGAACATGCCGGAATCGGGCGCGCGACCCTGTACAAGTACTTCCCCGATGTGGACGCCATTCTGCGCACCTGGCACACCCGCCGGGTCGAGGAACACCTGGCGGAGCTGGTGCGAGTGCGTGCCGGATCCGGCACGGCGGGCGCCCGCCTGACCGCGGTACTGCGTTCCTACGCGCACGGCATGCATCGCGCAGGCCGTCACGATCGGGGACTCGTGCAGGCGCTGCATCCCGACGAGCAGATCTCCGATGCCCGAAACCGGCTGCGGGAGTTGATATCCGAGCTGATCGCCGAGGCGGCCTACAGCGGCGAACTCCGCGACGACATCGCCGCGGACGAGCTGGCCGACTACTGTCTGCACGCCCTGACCGCCGCCGCGGAACTCGGCTCCGACGCCGCGGTGGACCGGCTGGTGGCGGTCACGGCCGCCGGGCTACGGCTGCAGGTCGAGGTCGAATGACGATGATCGGGTCCGACCCGGTCGCTCAGCCCTCGGCGAGATAACGCTCGACGCTGGCCACCTTCGAGGTCATGCCATCGCTGACCCCGGGGCGCACATCGGCCTTGATGACCAGGCTGCAGCGGGAGGAGACGGCCATGACGGCGTCGGTGGCCTGTTTGATCACGGCCATGACCTCGTCCCACTCACCCTCGATGGTGGTGAACATGGAGGTGGTCTCGTTCGGCAGGCCGCTGGCGCGCACGACGCGCACCGCCTCGGCGACCGCGCGTCCGACCTCTTCACCGGACCCGATGGGCGTGACGGAGAAGGCGGCGATCATCGTCGAACCTCGGCCAGCGAACGTAAGGTCGCCACCCGGGATTCGAGATACTGCAGCTCGGATGCGTCCAGCACCTCGCGCTGTATGCCGGTGGTGATGGCGAATGCGGACTGGTGGTGATCGTCGATCACGTCGACGTCGATGTCCACGGCCGTGTAATCGTCCGCGCCCGGCATCGGATCGGCCAGCACGTGCGCCCGGCCCCGCGCGCACAGCGCGACATCGCCGCCGCCGAGAATCAGCAGCGCCACCTCGGGGCGTGCCCGCAATCGTGCCAACGAACCGCGATCGGACTTGAGGCTCAACAGAATTCGACGATCCCCGGCGCGCACCGGCCAGGAGACGGGAATGGCGTGCGGCGCCGGATCGGTCGTCACGAGAACCGCGATCGTATCCACCGGCCACTCCGGCAGGGTGTCCAGTTCGGGATGTTCGGTCGAGGACTCGTGACGTTCTCGGGCTCCGGTTACCATCTCTGCTCACCTCACGGTCGGCTACGCGGCGGGCTGTGCCACAGTTAGCAGTGTAAGCCGTTGCGCCGCATGACCGCTGGCCACGCATATGGTTCGTGATACCGCGCGGATTTCGATGGTATGCCTATCCTCAATTACGAGTGAGAGCTGTGTGCGCGACGGCCACTCGGGGCCCGTTCGCGACGATTTCGTTACTGCCGTGAAAAATGCGTCGGACCAGCGCGGGTATGGATTGACTAATCGGTCTCGCTCGTTGCATCATTCGTAACAGTTCCTCGTCGAGTCGAGGTCTGCAGAGTTACCGGCCGATGGCCGTCCGGTGAAGTTCGCCGGGTGGCGCCGTGTGTGCGGTATGCGCACGCTGCCGGCGATCGTCACAGCAAATCAGCGACGCTTCCATGCGTCCGTCCGTGAGTGAGGTGAGAACGAATGGGATTGCGATCCTCTCGCCATCGATTGTGGGCAGCCTTCCCGAACAGTCTCACCGCGGCGGGGCGAATTCGGGTTCTTCCCTAGCGCTCAACGGTTCTGCCGAGCCCTCCGCCGTGGTGGTGGAGGGCGCTGTGTGTGTTTGTCAGTCAGGGGTGTGGATGCCCGTATTCCGTCGATTCGACGGCACGGGCCGATGTGGAAAACAGGAGATCGGTGATGACGGAATTCGATGCAGTGGACGCGACCGGGTGGGCCGAAGGCTCCAGCGCGGTGCGCAATCTGTCGGTGTCGGCCGCGGTGATCGACGATTTGCGTTATCTGCGAAGTGAATTCGCAGCGGCGGAGGTGCCGTGTCTGCTGGTGCGGGATGCGGCGAGTCGTCCGGTGCTGGCCGTGGATTCCACGTACCGCACGGCGTTACGCCGCGTGCTGGGTGCGTCGATGATCGCCGGATTCTCCTGTAATGAATTGCGCCGCAATGTTATTCGATTGGGCAGAGATGCCGATCCGGCGCATCACGTCGATATCGAACTGTGGGACCAGCACGGCGACACCGTCGAGTGCCCACGTCCCAATGCGTTGACCCGCACCGTTTTCGACCTCGCCGACGTCACCCGCACCACGGTCCTGCTGTTCGACACCAGCTGGCCCACCCTCGACGGCATGTTCGCGCCGCATCCGGCCGACGTCGGCTTCGACATCGATATCGTCTACTCCTGGGTGGACGGCGCCGATCCCGAATTCCGTGCTCGCCGTGCGGGAATGATGGCGCAGGTCGTCGTCGGCGAGGGTGATGCGGCCGATGCCCGCATCCGCCAGATCGACGAGCTGCGGTACGCGCTGCGCTCGGTGCACAAGAACGCACCCTGGATCCGGCGCATCTTCATCGCCACCGATTCGGCCGTGCCCGGCTGGCTGGCGCAGGATCCGAAGGTGACGATCGTGCGTGCGGTGGACCACTTCTCGGACACCGCCGGGCTGCCGGTGTTCAACTCGCATGCCATCGAATGCCAGTTGCAGCACATCGACGGTCTGTCCGAACACTTTCTGTACTCCAACGACGACATGTTCTTCGCCCGTCCGATCCGGCCGTCGATGTTCTTCACCCCGGCCGGGATCAGCCGGTTCATCGAGGCGGGCACGCGAATCGGCCCGGGGGCCAACAACGAACGGCGCAGCGGATTCGAGAACGCGGCCCGGGTGAACCGGCAGCTGCTGACCGAACGGTTCGGCCCGCTGATCACCCGGCATCTGGAACATACGCCGGTTCCGTTGCGTCGCAGCGTATTGCACGAGATGGAACAGGAGTTCGGCGCAGATTTCGCCCGCACCCGGGCCAGCCGGTTCCGGGCGGCCACCGACATCTCGGTCACCAATTCGCTGTATCACTACTACGCCCTGCTCACCGGCCGCGCGGTACCGCAGGAGACGGCGAAGATGCGCTACGTCGACACCACCAGCCACAGCGGCCTGGGCATGCTGCCCACCCTGACCCGACGCCGCAACGTGGATTTCTTCTGCCTCAACGACGGCAGCTTCCCGGAGGTCGCCGAAACCGAACGGGTCCGCGCGGTGTCGGAATTCCTGCAGGGCTATTTCCCGGATCCGGCTCCGTGGGAACTGATCACCGACGACGATCCGCTGGCCGCCCTCGAACCAGGTGCGGCATAACCGGATTCATCAGCCGGGCAGCACGTGCGGGATGCGCCCGGCCTCCGGGATGACGATTCCGGCCTCGCGCAATCGTTGCGCCGCTTGTTCGGGGGTCGCGGGCCGTCCGACGGTCGGCCCGTCGCCGAGCGGGACCACCGAATGCACGACCGTGTCCGGGTAGACGTGCACGTAGTTGAAACTTTGTGCACCGTCTCGGCCGCGCTGGCCGCCGTCGGTGACGGCCAGATCCTGGCTGTAGCAGGCCGAGGACGCCACCGAAACCGGGATTCCGGCGAATGTCGCGGTGGTGGAGAAGTGCAGATGTCCGGCGAGGATGGCGCGCACATCGGTGCCGCGCAGCACCTCGGCGAGGCGGCGCTGATCGCGCAACTCGACCGTGACGGCCAGATCCTGGATGCACGGCACCGGCGGGTGGTGCATGGCGAGGATGCTGCCGAACGGCGCGGGTTCGGCCAGAACCGAACGCAGCCAGGCCAGTTGGGTATCGGTGACCTCGCCGTAGTGCTCGCCGGGCACGGTCGTGTCCAGAACCACGATGCGCAGCCCGTCGACGACGTGCACCCGGTCCAGGGGTTCGGCCGAACCGGGCTCGTCGAGCAGGCGCGCACGCAGGGTGGCTCGGTCGTCGTGATTCCCGGGCACCCACACCACGGGTGCGCCGAGTTGCTCGGCGAGCGGTTCGACCAGTGCGCGCAGCCGGTCGTACGCGTCCGACTCACCCTGATCGGTCAGATCGCCGGTGAAGACGATCGCGGCGGGGATGATCCGGCTGGCCTCGGCCTGGGCGAGCAGCCCACGCAACCGTTCGACCGCGTCGACCGCGCCGTAGAGCGCACCGTCGCCGACCAGATGGGTGTCGCTGAAATGGAACAGAATATGGTCCGGTCGCGGATATTCCGCGACTCTGCTGCTGGGCACCGGACTCCTCCCCGCGCTCGCTCGTCGTCGTGACGGGCACTGTGGCTTCGTCCTCGTTGCCGAGAATAGCGAAACCCGTCCACTCCACAGTGCCCGCGGCCGATGACGACACGCTTACGCGCAGATGAGCGGTTGGGCTCAGGTGTGTCCCGGCAGGCTACCGGCCAGCAGCCTGGGCTCGGCCTGTTCACGCGTGTCCAGATGCGCGAAGTATCGGCGCAGCATCAGCCCGGCAGTGGTCGCCAGACCTGCGGTCAGACCCCACCAGACTCCGGCCGCACCCAGTCCCAGCGGGAAGGCGAGGATCAGCGCTGTGGGCAATCCCACAATCCAGTAGCCGACCAGCGACAGCCGGAATCCTGCCTTGGTGTCGGTCAGGCCGCGCAGCAGACCGTTGCCGATGTTCTGCGCCGCATCGAAGAACTGCAGCACGATCGCGATCAGCAGCAGCGTGTGCGCCAGATGGATGGTGCCGCGATCGTGGCTGGTCAGGAAGGGACACAGCACGATGCTCGGCATGACGAGGTACAGCACGCCGACCAGCGCCGCGACTACCGCCGCATGCCGCAGCGCCAGCCAGGCCAGTGTGCGGGCGCGGCGGTACTCGTCTCGTGCCGCTGTCCGGCTGACCAGGATCGATGCGCCGTGCGAGAGCCCCACCGCCACCTGGAACACGATGTACACCAGCTGATAGACGACATTGTGCGCGGCCAGCGCGGCCGGGCCCAGACTGCCCATCACCAGGGCCAGCACCGAGAACAGGCCCGCCTCCGAGCCGTAGGTCAGCGCGATCGGCGTGCCGAGGCGCAATTCCGCCATCACGGTCGGCCGGCGCACCGGCCACGGCCGCAGCGGCAGGGTCGCGCCGAGTTCGGAATCGTGGTGCACCATCAACCAGAACGCCACGAACATCAGCAGGAACACCAGCGAGGTGGCCACCCCGACGCCGGTCAGGCCCATCGCCGGAATACCCGCCCAGCCGTGCATGAAGGCCAGGGCCGCAACGAGATTCAGTGCGACCGAGCCGAGCGTCACCAGCAGCAGCGCCTGCGGGCGCTGCATGCCGACGGTGTACTGCCGGATCACCTGGAACCACAGGCACGGCAGCAGTCCGGGCGCGAGCGCCACCATCATCGGCCTGGCCTGTGCGAGGACCGCCTCGTCCTGGCCGAGCCACCGCAGCGCCCAGCCCAGGCCGATGAGCACGAGTCCGCCCAGAATGCCCGCGACCGTCGAGATCAGCAGGCTCGCGCGGACCACCTCGCGGATCTCGGTGTCGGCCGGGGCGTTTCGCTTCTCGGCCCGGCTCAGCGCGGTCGCGACCTGATTACCGGTCGCGGTGATCAGCCCGACGCACATGGTGCGGATCTGGTTGAACAGCACCAGCGCCAGTCCACCGGCGGCGACCTGATCCACTCCGAGGGAGCCCATCAGGGCGATATTGGTGGTCGACACCGCGACCTGGGCCAGCTGTGTCATGGCGATCGGCGTCGCGAGGGCGGTCAGCTGCCGTCCGTCCGATCGCATCGTCGTGTTGCTCATCGTGCCGCCTGATCGATGAGAATTACATTCTCACTTAGGTATACCTTACTTCTGAGGATTTTTGGAAACCTCCTTCTCGTAAAGGTATGGGACGGATTCTGCCGGGACGGCGGCGGGATCGGTGGCGAGGTCATCGCGCACCCACCAGATTCTCGGCGGGAGCGGGTGCGTAACGCTCCAGCAGCGCCAGCACCTCGGCCTCGGCCGATTCGTCGAGCAGGTCGCGCTCACTCATCCAGGCGTCGTCGAACACCGTGTCCAGGTATTTCTCGCCGCCGTCGCACACGATGGTGACCACCGTGGAGCCCGGCGGGAACTCCTCGAGCCGGGCCAGCGCGGCATGTACCGAACCGCCCGCCGAACCACCGATCATCAGCCCGAGCTTGCGCGCGACGGCGCGTGCGGTGGCGAAGGCGGCCACGTCGGAGACCTTCACGCCCTCGTCCAGCAGCGAATAGTCCACCGCGGTACCGATCGTCGCGCCCGGCGGGGTGCCGGTGCCGGACTGCCAGTAGGGGCCACCCGGACCGCCGAAGGCGATCGACCCCTCCGGTTCCACGCCGATCACCCGCGCGGGGCGGCCCAGTTCGCGCAGTCGCCGCGCGGTGCCGAACAGCGACCCGCCGGTGCCGACCGCCGACAGCAGGATGTCGACCCGCTCCAGATCACTCAGCAACTCATCGGCAACCGCATAGTAGCCCAGGGCGTTGGCGTCGTTGTTGTGCTGTTCGGTGAAGTACGCGTCGGGCCGGGCAGCGGCCATCTCCTCGGCGAGGTCCTCCCTTGCCGAGGTCGCGAGAGTGTCGTCGCCGTCGTCGGCGACGTAGACGAGTTCGGTTCCCATGGCTTGCATAGCGCGCAATTTGTCCTTGCAGGCGTGGTGGTCGACGACCGCGGTGAAACGGTATCCGCGTTCGGCGGCCACCACGGCCAATCCGAGTCCGGTATTTCCCGATGTGGACTCGATAATATGCCCGCCATTACTCAGCAAACCTCGACGCTCAGCATCGAGCACCATTTCGCGGGCCATCCGGATCTTGGCCGCGCCGGTCGGGTTGAACTGCTCGAGCTTGAGTAACAGCCGGGTACCGGTCGTCGTTGCCGCCAAGTCGAACAGCGGTGTATTGCCGATCAGGTCCGTCACACGCGTGACGAGCGGCATTCGGGTCTCCTCGGTCCAGGGTGCGGTGAAATTACGGTGATATGGGGGTGTGCCGGGCGTTCATCGAGTGTCGAGCGTCCAGCGGAACTGTCCGTCGGAAGTGTCGTACAGCACCACTTTCGGCGGGATGGGCAGCTGGTGGAACGCCGACTCGTTCGAATCCATCTGGTAGCCGGCGGTATTCGGGTAGACGAGCAGATCGCCGAGCTCGGCGGCTCGGGGCAGCGGTATGCGCCGCCAGCTGAGCATGTCCGATTCCAGGCAGGTGGCCGCGCCGACGCTGGCCGCTGTCGGGACGCCCGGCCGATCGGGCCACAGCGTCGGATCGGGCAGGTATTCGCTGTCGAACCACTGCTCGGACAGGCTCAGACTGGTCCCGTCGACGGTGAGCAGCTGATACGAATCATCGTGCGCGGACCGGATTTTCGCTCCCTGCACGCGGAATACGGTGCTGCCCGCCCGATCGAGCAGGGCGCGTCCGGGCTCGATGGCCAGGCGGATCTCGTTCTCGCGCAGGCGCTGCGCCAGATTCCCGTGCCGCAGGATCGCGCGCAGCATGTCCGGGCCGGGGCATTCGGCGTGATACGGATAGTAGGAGTCGAATCGTTTGTCCGCGTGGAATCGCCGCGGGTCCGAGTCGGCGAGGAAATCCTGCCAGGTCCCTTCGCTCAGATAGTCCACGGCGAATCCGCCGCCGATGGAGATGGTCCCCGCACGATGGCCCTGCTCGCGGGCGCCGCGGCACCGTTCGATCAGGGTGACGGCCAGCTCCGCGCGCGCGATCGGATCGTAACCGGACAGGTGAAAGCTGAAGCCCTCCACCGTGATCGGCCCGAGATCGGTGCGCCGCAACGCCGCGTCGAGTTCGGCCTCGGTCATCCCGAAGCGGCTGGTCGATCCCGGCGGCAGCATCCGCAGCAGTACCCGGGCGGGCAGGCCCGCGCGCACGAGCCCGTCCAACTCGTCCGGCGCGTCGACGGCGATGAGCGCACCGTGCCGGGTGGCCAGCCACAGCAGTTCCGGCGACTTCGCCGGGCCGGTCACCATCAGCTCCTCGCCCCGAATGCCCTGCGTCAGCGCGGAACTCAGCTCGCCGATACTCGAGACATCCACTCCCGCACCGTGTTCGGCGCATGCGCGGACCACACAGGCGGCCTTGTTGGCCTTCTTGCCGTAGAAGATCGCACCGTCCACACCGGCCTGTGCGAACGCCGCCCGAAAGCCGTCGACATTGTCGCCGACCCGTTCGGGGTACATCACGTGGAAAGGCCCGCCGACGGCGAATGCGATGTCCCGCAGCAGATCCGGATCCGCCAGCAGGCGCAGTTCCCATTCGTCGCGATGGGCGGGCATCGCCGGAGCGACGATGCTCAATCCCACAGGGCCACCTCCGTACCGCGCCCGTCGGCGATCGCCCGCTCGGCGAGGGCGTGCGCGACCGCGATATCGGTGAGCACCAGACCGCTGTTGTAGACGAAGATGTGCTGGTCGTCGCTGGTGCGGCCGTCGACGCGGCGGCTCAGGATCTGCGGCAGCTCGGCATCGACGCCGCGCAGCCGCCCGTCCGGGCCCGCCATATCGGTTCCGGTGAGCGACATCTGCTGAGCGCTGGTCGCGATCACGCGATCGGCGTCCACCAGCGTCGAGGGGGCCAGGCCGTAACCGACCAGCACCGCCGTGGAACCCGGTGCCAGATCGGTGGATTCGAGGGCGACCGAGGTGCCCGGCCCCGCGGTGGCCAGCACCACGTCGGCGGTGCGGGCGGCCTCGCGCGGATCGGCCACGTCCTTCAGTTCCAGCTGCGGATTGTGGGCGGCGAGGTACTCGTGCACCGCCTTCAGACCCTCCGGATGAGTGCCGTAGAGCATCAGCTTGTCCAGTTGCGGATTCGCCGCGAGCAGGTGCGGCAACGCATTTCGCCCCTGGGTGCCGGTGCCGATGAGTAGTACGCTGCGCGCGCCCGGACGGATCGTCTCCCGAACCAGCAGCGAGGACACCGCCGGAGTGCGCAACGCGCCCACCCGGGCACAGTCCATCATCGCGATCGGCATACCGGTCGCGTCGTCGTACAGGGTGATGGTGGTGTAGTAGCGCTTGGTGCTGCGGTCGTGACTGGGATCGAATTTGTACGAGGTCTTCATCGCGACCACACGACGTCGCCCGTCCCGGCCCAGCATGGCGTACGCCACCGACCAGCCGTCCGGATGGGCCACGCTGAGCTTGCGCGGATTGTCCGACTCTTGCGCTGCCAGAGCCAGATACGCCTCCTCGACCGCGCGCACCACGGCAACGGGAGTGATCGGGACGTCTGCTAGGTCGCTGCGGCTGAGCACACGCAGCGGTGTGGTTCGGGTACTCACGGCAATCCTCGGTTCACTGGTCGTCTGCGGCCTCTGTCTGCCCGTGGCCTGGTGCGCCACGGGTGCCGGTCCTCCCGCCGAACGGGGTGACCGTACGTTGTCCGTAGCCATTTTCCGCCGACTCGGCGGCCGGGCGGTCGCGCGCCAGGCGCACGTTCACCCGTTTGAGCCAGCGATCGGTGCCGTCGTAGCGCGGGGTGAACGGTACCCGGCCGTGCACCACGACGTCGTTGTCGACCAGCAGCAGCTCACCCGGATCCAGAACGGCTGTGTGACAGACCCTTTCGAGCTCCGCGCCGAGATGGTCGTAGGCGCTGCGGAATTCGTCGTCGGCGTCGTCGAGCGGGGTGTAGGCCGGGTCGTAACGCAGCGTGGGATGTGACTCGTCGCCGCCGACCGTGGCGATCGGCGCGGCCGGATAACTGTGAAAGTCGGTGCCGTAGGACACATCCGGCAGGATCGGCAGGCGCGGATGACCGAGCAGGTGGCGCTGCGCCTCGTTCAGGCCCACCTGGCGGACCGAGGACACCGTCGTGCCCACCCGGTCCGGATTGCGCAGGCAGCCCAGCATGAGCAGATGCGCCCGCTGGGGGTGGAACGCGTCCTCGGTGTGCGGGCACAGCAGCGTGGTGCTGCTCGCGCCGGACTGCTCGTGTTCGTGACCGGGCGAGGGGAGGATGTTGTTGACCAGTCGTCCGCCCTGCTGCCCCTGCCAGCCGAACGGCTCGCCCGCGCTGCGGGCCAGCAGCAACATGGTGACGTCCAGCCGGAACGATGCCCGGCCGCGTGCGGGATCCCCACTCCAGGCCGCGGCCTCGCGCCAATCCTGCGGAGTCGGGCCGAGATCGTCGTCGAGCAGCGGTAATCCGGTGAGCACGGCTGCTCCGGCGCGGGTCGCGGGCGGGCGCACGGCGCTGCGCACGGATTCGGGTAACTCGGTGGCGCGCGCGTCGACGAGGTCGATCAGTCGCGGATCGGCGAGGGTGCGACACGCCTGCTCGGACACACCCGGCATCGCGCGAAATGTGACGGCGATCTCAGTGGCCGCGGTGTGCACGGCGTGTGCCGCGGACGCGGTGAGCGTGCGGCGCTCGATCGGTTCGTCGGGGGAACGACGGGGTGCGGTGTCGACGGGGTGGTGCGGGTTACGTTCGCAAAGAACGTGATTCACCAGGGATTCCCTTCTGCGAGGCATGGTGAAGCATCGGGAGGACCACTCGTCTGCGAAGGTAGTCGCTTCAACCTTATTAAGCAAGCCTTACCTAATAAGTGCGAGTTAAGATAGCCAACCCACATCGCGACAAACAGAGATCACCGTAGCGGATCGGCGCCCGGATCAACGCATCTGGATGATGGTGGAGTGTGTGGTGCGAGGACCGGTGGTCGCGTCGTTGCAGCTGCTCGCGTCGGCGTGTTCGCCCTCGTCGCGGCGGTTCTCGTGCTGTCCGGGTGCGGAGTGGGCGAACACCTCCCGCCGATCCCGGACGGAATTCCGCCCGGGCCCGGCGCGGCGGTTCCGGCGATCGATCTGGACGCACCCGGGCGCACCGCCGGGCAGTTGCACGGCTGGGCCGCCGATCGATCCGATGCGCTGAACATCCCCGTGATGGCTTTGGAGGCATACGGTTACGCCGCGGCCGTGCTGGCCCGTTCGCGGCCGGACTGCGGAATCGGCTGGACCACCCTGGCCGGGATCGCGAACGTGGAGAGTCGGCACGGCAGTCACGGCGGCGCGCACATCGAGTCCGACGGCCGGGTCACACCGCCGATTCGCGGTATCCCGCTGGACGGATCACCCGGCGTGGCAAAGATTCTCGACGAGGAGGCCACCGCGCGCACAGGCAGCTCGGTGTACGCCCGCGCGATGGGCCCGTTCCAGTTCCTGCCCGAGACCTGGCGCCGCTGGGGCGTGGATGCCAACGGCGACGGCGTCGCCGATCCGGACAGCATCGATGACGCGGCCCTGACCGCCGCACGCTACCTGTGCGTGAGTGGCGGCAACCTGTCCACCGCCGCAGGCTGGCAGAAGGCATTGCTCACCTACAACCAATCCACCGCATACATGGCCGAGGTCCGCCGCGACGCCGCCGCTTACAGCATCGGCAGACACCCGTAATTTCGCTGAATTTTCGGCCTCCGCTTCGCTGCGGCGGGTTTTCGGCGCTGTAAGGCTCGTCGCTGCGCCCTCGAGACTCGGCCTTCGGCCATGCGCTTCGAGGGCACAGCGACGAGCCCGCGCCGAAAACCTCGGGGTTGGCCTTGTTGAGCCTTTCGCTTCGCGGGCGACTACCAGCCGGACGGAGACGCTTCGCCGCTGAGCACGTTCGGGGTAGTTGGTAGCGAGGCCCTGCACGTTTCGGGTGGGTGCTGAGCCTTTCGCTTCGCGAGCGAGTGCCAGCGGGTCGGCGACGCTTCGCCGTGAGTACGTTCGAGGTGGTTGTAGCGCGGCGCTGCGGGCGGGGCGGATGTCGCACTGGATGCGTGGATCCGCACGCGTTGTGGTGGGCTGCTGCGGGTGCTTATGCAGGTAAGCGGTGCTGGTGGGCATGTGGTTCGGGTGGGCGCTGATTGCCTGGGCTAGGCTCGCTCTGCACGGGATTGCCGTGCGACCTGCTCATGAACGGCGGTGAGCAGGACCGTCGTTGCTGCCGAAGGAGTGTCGTTTTCGTGGCCATCATCGAACAGGTCGGAGCTCGCGAGATCCTGGATTCGCGCGGAAACCCCACCGTCGAGGTCGAGATCGCTCTCGACGACG
Organism: Nocardia jiangxiensis NBRC 101359; assembly: GCF_000308615.1. Lineage (GTDB taxonomy): Bacteria > Actinomycetota > Actinomycetes > Mycobacteriales > Mycobacteriaceae > Nocardia > Nocardia jiangxiensis. The sequence continues at coordinate 209,673 of NZ_BAGB01000062.1, read as the reverse complement.
GCACGCTCACCCGCGCTGCTGTGCCCTCCGGTGCATCCACCGGTGAGCACGAGGCGGTGGAGCTGCGCGACGGGGGTGAGCGGTACGGCGGCAAGGGTGTGCACAAGGCCGTCGAGGGTGTCCTCGACGAGATCGCGCCGGCCGTGATCGGCCTGGACGCGGTCGAGCAGCGCACCGTCGACCAGGTCCTGCTGGATCTGGACGGCACCCCGGACAAGTCCCGCCTGGGCGCGAACGCGCTGCTGGGCGTCTCGCTCGCGGTGGCTCGCGCCGCCGCGGAGTCCTCGGGCCTGGAGCTGTTCCGTTACCTGGGCGGCCCCAACGCGCATGTGCTGCCGGTGCCGATGATGAACATCCTCAACGGTGGCGCCCACGCCGACACCAGCGTCGACGTGCAGGAGTTCATGATCGCGCCGATCGGCGCGCCCACCTTCCGGGAGGCGCTGCGCTGGGGTGCGGAGGTCTACCACGCGCTCAAGGCCGAGCTGAAGGCCAAGGGCCTGTCCACCGGTCTGGGCGACGAGGGTGGTTTCGCCCCCGATCTGGCCGGCGGCACCCGCGAGGCGCTGGATCTGATCGCCGCCGCGATCGGCAAGGCCGGGTACAAGGTCGGCAGCGAGGTCGCGCTGGCCCTGGACGTCGCGGCCACCGAGTTCTACACCGCCGGAACCGGCTACACCTTCGAGGGTTCGGTGCGCACCGCCGAGGAGATGACGGCTTTCTACAACGAGCTGCTCACGGCGTACCCGCTGGTCTCCATCGAGGATCCGCTGTCCGAGGACGACTGGGCGGGCTGGGTCTCGCTGACCGACGAGATCGGCGACAAGATCCAGATCGTCGGCGACGACCTGTTCGTCACCAACCCGGAGCGCCTCGAGGACGGCATCGCCAAGGGTGCGGCGAATGCGTTGCTGGTCAAGGTGAATCAGATCGGCACGTTGACCGAGACCCTGGACGCGGTCGACCTGGCCCACCGCAACGGCTACAAGACCATGATGAGCCACCGTTCGGGCGAGACCGAGGACACCACCATCGCGGATCTGGCCGTCGCGGTCGGCAGCGGTCAGATCAAGACCGGCGCCCCGGCCCGCAGTGAGCGCGTCGCCAAGTACAACCAGCTGCTGCGCATCGAGGACGCGCTGGGCGATTCGGCCCGCTACTCCGGGGACGTTGCGTTCCCGCGCTTTGCCGTCGAGGGATAGTACCGTCGGAGTCGTTGTGGCGGCGGAGGTGTGAGAGATGACCGAACGGCGGGCGCGCGGCACCAGTCCGGGCGGACGTGGTGACCGCCGCTCGTCGCGGTCGGCCCATTCCCGTCCGGAACGGAACGTCTCCACGCCTCCGGCCCGCACGGCCGCGGGCAAGCGGCCCGTGCAGCGCAGGACCTCGGGTTCGAGGTCCGAATCCGGTCTCGCCGCGCAGAATTCGTCCCGGCGCACCGCCGCCCGCAAGGCGAAGGACAGGCGCGAGCACCGGTTCCTCGGGCTGTCGACCGGACGTGCGGTGCTGCTGGCGGCGGTGCTCTGTGCGCTGGCGCTGACCTTGGCGGTGCCGATGCGCACCTATCTGAGCCAGCGCGCCGAGGCGACCCAGCTGGCCCAGCAGCGCCGCGACCTCGAGGACAACGTGGCCCGCCTGCGCGATCGCCGTGCCCAGCAACAGGATCCCGCGTACATCAAGTCCGAGGCGCGCGAGCGGCTGCGGCTGGTGATGCCGGGGGACACCGCGTACGTCGTGCAGGTCCCCGGTATCGAACAACCCGCGGTGCCCACTCCGACCGCCGCACCCCGCAAACTCGACCCCTGGTACACCGAGCTGTGGCGCAGCATGAACAACCCGCAACCGGTTCCGGCGGCCGCGCCGCAGACCGGCACGCCGCCACCCTCGACCCCGGAAGGACACCCCCGGTGACCGACACTCCACCCAGCGACGCCGATCTCGAGATCGTCGCCCGGCAGCTGGGCCGTTCGCCGCGCGGCGTCCTCGCCATCGCCTATCGCACTCCGGACGGGCAGCCCGCGGTGGTGAAGACCGCACCCCGGCTTCCTGACGGAACCCCGTTCCCGACCCTGTACTACTTGACCGATCCGCGCCTGACCGCCGAGGCCAGCCGTCAGGAGGCCGAGGGCCTGATGCGCGGGATGACCGAGCGGATCGCGACCGATCCGGCGCTCGCGGCCGCCTATCGTCGCGCCCACGAGAGCTATCTGGCCGAGCGTGACGCCATCGAATCGCTGGACACCGATTTCAGCGGCGGCGGCATGCCCGAGCGGGTCAAATGCCTGCATGTGCTGATCGCGCACGCCCTGGCCAAGGGGCCCGGGGTGAATCCGTTCGGCGACGAGGCGGTCGCGCTGGCCGCCGAGGGTCGGCTGCGCGGCACCGCGATCCCGGCCGATTGGCCGAAATACGAGCAGTACCAGGCGGATTCGACAGGAGGCTCGGATGGCGACGAATGACCGGGTGGGTGCGGTCGATTGCGGCACCAATTCGATCCGATTGCTGATCGCCGACGTGGCTGCCGGGTCGTCGGATCGGCCGCGGCTGACCGATCTGCATCGGGAGATGCGCATCGTGCGGCTGGGCCAGGGCGTGGACGCCACCGGCGAGCTGAATCCGGAGGCGATCGAACGCACGCGCGTCGCCCTGCACGATTACGTGGATCTCATGCGTGATGCCGGGGTCTCCACGGTTCGCATGGTCGCGACCTCAGCCACCCGCGATGCCCGCAATCGCGACGACTTCTTCGCCATGACCGCAACGGAATTGGGGCGTGTGGTTCCGGGCGCGCAGGCCGAGGTGATCACCGGCGACGAGGAGGCCCGGCTCTCCTTCGCCGGTGCGGTCGGTGAATTGTCCAGTGCCGAAGGGCCTTTCGTGGTCGTCGATCTGGGCGGCGGATCCACCGAGGTCGTCCTCGGCGATGCCCGGGGTGTGCAGGCGGCCTACTCGGCCGATATCGGCTGTGTGCGCCTGACCGAACGTCATCTGCACGGCAACCCGCCGACCCCCGAAGAGGTCGTCTCCGCGCGGTTCTTCGCCGAGCAGCGGTTGGCTCAGGCGTTCGGCGTGGTGCCGGTGGAACGTGCGCACACCTGGGTCGGCGTCGCCGGAACCATGACCACGATCGCCGCGGTCGCTCTCGACCTGCCCGAATACGATTCGGAGAAGGTGCATCTCACTCGGTTGAGCCTCGATGAACTCCGGACGGTCTGCCATCGGCTGATCGGCATGAATCACGACGAGCGCGCGGCTCTGGGCCCGATGCATCCCGGCCGGGTCGATGTGATCGGCGGCGGTGCGGTGATCGCCGAGGTGCTGGCGGACGATCTGGCTCGCCGGGCGGGGATCAGTGAGCTGATCGTCAGCGAGCACGACATTCTCGACGGCATCGCGTTGTCGCTGGTCTGAACCAGCCGGAAATGTACGTGGCTGTACATTTCCCAGCCGCGCCTCGGTCGAGGCGACCGGCCAGTAGGAATCGTTCGGTGCCGGTTCGATCGCGCATCTGTGAGCGTTCACATACGGCTATTTCGAGGGTGCAGAATGTTCAATCGGCCACCCTGACGGTTGCCCTCCTGCGAGCAGAATGCTCATAGTCTGATCATTCTGCTCGTAAATATCGTCACAGATCCGACGAACTGACTACTCTTCCTTCGGCGGCGAACCGGCAACCGGTTCGCATCATGCACCGCAACCGCCATGCTGGTTGCTGGGAAATTGCGTGTCATGGAAAGGTCGAATGCATGACGGAGGTGGACCACCAGCCCGAACGGGCAGCCGAACGCACCGTGTTCGGACATCCGATCGGTTTGGTGAATCTGTTCGGGGTCGAGCTGTGGGAACGGTTCTCGTACTACGGCATGGTCACGATCCTGGGGTACTACCTGTACTACTCGCTCACCGAGGGCGGGCTCGGGCTGGAGAAGACCACCGCGACCGGCATCGTCGGCGCGTACGGCGGCGTGGTGTACATGTCCACCGTGCTGGGCGGCTGGCTGGCCGACCGGGTGCTGGGTATGGAGCGCACGGTCTTCTACGGCGGTGTGGTGGTCATGGCCGGGCATATCGCGTTGGCCGTACTGCCCGGCCTGGCCGGGGTGGGTGCGGGCCTGGCGCTGGTCGCGCTCGGTAGCGGTGCGCTGAAGGCGAATGCGTCCTCGCTGCTGGGCACCCTGTACGAGAAGGGCGACCCCCGCTGCGACGGCGGGTTCACGCTGTTCTATCTCGGCGTCAATCTCGGTGCGTTCATCGGACCGCTGATCACCGGTGTCCTGCAGACCGATCTGGGATTCCACTACGGTTTCGGCGCGGCGGCGATCGGTATGGCGCTGGGGTTGATCCAGTACGTGGTGTTCCGGCGCAACCTGGGCACGCACGGACGTATCGTTCCGAACCCGTTGCCGCGCAATCAGATTCCAATGGTGATCGGATTCGTCGCCGTGGTCGTCGCGGTGGTCGCGATCGCGGGGGCGACCGGACTGGTGCGGCTGTCCGATATCGCGTGGTGGATCACCGGCATCATCGCCGTCGCATCGGTCGTCTACTTCTATCTGATGTTGCGAAGCCCGAAGGTCACGCCGCTCGAGCGGGTCCGGGTGCGCGCGTTCATTCCGTTGTTCATCGCCAACGCCGTCTTCTGGTCGTTGTTCCAGCAGATCTTCACCGTGCTCGCGGTGTACTCCGACGAGCGGATGAACTGGTCGGTATTCGGCTGGACCGCGCCGTCGAACTGGATCGGCTCGGAGGAACCAGTCTGGGTGATCGCCCTGTCACCGCTGTTCGCGCTCATGTGGACGCGGCTGGGTAACCGGGCGCCGACGACGCCGCGCAAATTCGCCTACGGCGTGATCGGGATGGGCGTGGCGTTCATGCTGTTCGTACTGCTGTCCGGATTCGAGGGCAAGACGGTACCCGCGCTGCTGGTCTTCTTCATCCTCGGCGCCTTCGCGGTGTCGGAGCTGATGCTCTCCCCGATCGGCCTGGCCGTGACGACCCAACTCGCGCCCGAGGCGTTCCGCGCGCAGATGATGGCCCTGTACTTCTTCTCCGTCGGCATCGGCACATCCATGTCCGGCGTGTTGGCCGACTACTACAGTCCCCATCACGAGGTCGCCTACTTCGGCATCATCGGCCTGGTCACGATCGTCGTCGGCATCGTCGTCTACTTCCTGGGCCCCCGCATCAGCCGCCTGATGGAAGGAGTTCACTAACTCATACCGCCGAACCTACGCAGAATTCCGAGACGGACGTACGACTTCGGTACGCTAACCGGGTCGCCCCCGTAGCCCAATTGGCAGAGGCAGCGGACTTAAAATCCGCCCAGTGTGAGTTCGAACCTCACCGGGGGCACTACGACACCGCAGGTAGATCGGGGTCCGCGGGGCGATCGGCGGACTGTTGGGCCCGCCTCGTCCGCAGTTCGTCCGCAGCAGAAATCGCACCAGCATCCATCGCGGCGGCCACCGAGTCCAGATCATCGGGGAACAAGTGCCCATACAAGTCGAGGGTGAGGGTGGCCGTCTTGTGCCCGAGCATCCTCTGCACGACCTTGATGTTCGCTCCGGAACTGATCGCCAGCGACGCCGCGGTGTGGCGAAGACCGTGCGGGACCATCCCGGTGATGCCCACAGCTTCGGCCGCCTGGTCGAAGGCCCACCGGAACTCGCCGAGGGACAAGAACTGATCACCCTTGCGACCCGTGAACACCAACGCGGACGCATCACGGTCAGCGATCATCGAGGCCAACTCTTTGCCGAGAAAATCCGGAACCGGGACCAACCGCGAGCTGTGGTTCTTGGTGTCCGTCTCCACCATGCCCTGACCTGCGACATTGGTTGCTGACCGGGCGATCCGAATGCGATTGGTATCCAGATTGATGTCCGCGGTACGCAGCGCAACCGCCTCGCCGAAGCGAATACCGGTGTAGGCCAGAGCCAGCACCATGGGCCGAAATCGGCCGGCGGCCATGGCGAGTTCAAGCACCTGCAGATGCGTGAGGAACCGCTTCTCCGCCACAGACTTCGACGGAAGGTCCACTTCCTCAGCAGGATTCGCCACCAGACGCTTGGACTTGATCGCGAACCGCAACACCTGATCGAGCACCTGATACGCCTGAATGACCCGAGACGGCGACAACCCGCGGCCCTCGAAGCGATAACTCCCCGTGCGAGCGAGTTGCACCACCCATTCCTGAATGTCTTCGAACTCGATGTCCCGCAACGGGATCGAGCCCCACCGCGGTTTCACGTTCCGATCGAGCAGCGACCGATACCCCGCCACAGTCTTCGGTTTGCGGAACTCCTTCGTGGCGATCCACTTCTCGGCCACCACCTCGAACAGCACACCGGACCGATCCGGATCCACCCATGTCCCGGTCACGACCTTCGTCGTCACATCGCCATCGAGAAACTTCTGAGCCGCAACCTTCGTCGCGAACCCCCTGGCGCGCTCCACACCATTCGGATCGACGTACCGGGCCCGCCAGCGCTTGCCCTTGCCGAACAGATCCGTTTTCGCCCGCTCGCTGGTCTTCTTGCCCGTTTCCGCGTCGACCACGATGACGGTCTTGTACCAGCGATCCTCGACACCAGACCGCGCATTCCGCTGTGTCTTCATCACGCAGCCTGCCCACCCCGAGCGGTTGTCTGTTCCTGCTCAGCGATCCAGGCCATCACGACAGACTTCTTCCACACCCGCCGACGCGGCCCCATCTTGAAGCTCTCCGGCCCGTAGCCGACATGCGCCCACCACCGCCAGGTGGCTTCCGGAATCCCGGTCAGCGCCTCCAACTGCTTTGCCCGTAGGTAGGTCTCGTCCTCGATCATGGTCATTCCCCTTCTATGCCGCTTCCGGAATTGCCGAAAGTTCTTGTGCCCCTGGCGGGTCCGTGATCAGGCCCTTTGCTGTCAGGTATTCGTTCTGCCACACCGTGCGCTGTGCGATGGCGGACATGATCAGGTGCTCGCGCCGAGGGACGTCCGGGTCGCTGGGTTCGGTCAGCCGGACGACCCAGCCCTTGGCCTGTTCGTTCTTGGCGATGCCGACCGCGGCGAGGACTTGCCGAACGAATTCGATCCGATCGGCCTTGTGATCCGGGAGGGTCTTGTTGCTCCAGCGCCGAGAGACCAGCACTCGCCGACCACGCAAACCGAGGGTGTCCCGACGATGGGCTTTGCCCTTGCAGCGGCCCGGCTGGGTCTTGGCCTTGGCGTTGCGCGGGGAGATTCCGTAGCGCAGCCATACCGAGCACGTCGGCGAGCACGGGGTGCGCTGCAGCTCGGCGTGTAGCCGCTCATAGTGCCGACGGGTGCGTTCGTTCGGAGCGTCCAGGACTTCGGCGATGGACTTGGTGAGGTACTTGGTCAGATAGCCGATCAGCCTGCCCGCATCCTTGCCGGGCACCACGCCCTTGCCCTTGCCAGGACGAACCGGCCCGTGCTCGCCGTCAGCATCCAGGGCCGTGCCGTCATCGTCGTCGGCGATGTCCTGCGTGTCGGACTGCACGCCCCAGCGGATCACGTGCGCGGGTTGGATCTCGTCCATCTCGTCCATCAGCGCCAGCGCGTCATCGAAGCTGGACAGCAGATATCCGGTATCCGGATCGGCGAATCCACCGGCCTGGTGGTCCCATGTCGGCATGTGCCCGTCGGTGTAGACCTCGTGGTCGAAGTGCGGCCACCACACCTGGTGATAGGTGGCGGACAGCACCTGATCCATCAGCGCATGCGGATCGGTGCCACGGGCAGCGATATGGATATGCGGAGCCCCACGGCGCTGGGGTTCGACGGCGGCGAAGTACTGCACATCACGGCCCGCAGCGCGCCGCCAGTTCTGCACGTACCGGTCGAACAACTGCGGGAAGAACATCGCATCGCGCGCCGCGCGCCTGTAGTCGTAGGTGTCCGGATTGATCGGCGAACCGTCCCCGCACACCTTGCCCTTGCTGTTGACCGCGCCGTCACGATGGCAGGGACCGTAGGACGGCAGCGTGCACGTGCGGAACGTCGAAGGTTGATGCTTGCCAGCGAACTTGCGCCCGACCGTGGTCTTGGCGACCTTCTTACGCGGCAGGTTCGGTGCGTCCTGACGCCGCTTGGTCGAGCGGGACCGGCGAGACCGCGACACCGCATCGATGCCCGGAATACGGCCCTGCATCCCCGACTCCCGCAACTCCCGATCCAGAGACGCGATCACCTCCCGGAACCCCTCAGCGGTCTCCTCATCCCCCAACTCGCGAGCCGCCTTGTAGTCGGCCAGCATGTCCGCACGAGCAGTCAGCAAGCCCTGTTGATGCTCGGTCGCACGGTCGCGGTCACTGACCGGTTCCTCTGTCATGTGCCAGCCCTCGTTGCACTGGGTGACCCGCAGGGCCCGCGCCTTCGCCGCACACGAAGGGCAGTCCGACGCCCGAGTCGACTTGCACGCCGCGGCAACATATTTCGACTCACCGGTGTCCGGGTTGAATGCCCGCATCGGGACCGGACGTTTGCACACCCCGTACTTCTCCGCCGCCGCTTCGGCGATGTCCACCAGGTTCGGCAGGGCACGCCGTTCGGCCGCGGTCAGTCGAGTCGGATCTGAAGTCGGTTCTGTTGCCGCAGTGGTCATTTCATCACTCCCGGAATCTCGAACAACGACAACTGACCGCGGCACGCACACCGGGGGACATCCTTCGCCGGAGAGGTGCGAGCACGTCTGCGCTTGGAGTTCGCCACCTGCTCCGCCGCGGCCTGCACAATCGGATTGATCTGCGGCGCCCGTGCTTCCGGCCCGAGACTGCCAGCGAGCGCGGCCAGCAGGTCCGGGTCCTCGCAGCCGTACAGGTTCAGCCGTCCGCGGCCAGGAACCGGAGTGGCGAAGGCGATCGGGTCGCTCAGGACCCAGTGGTATCCGCCCGGGGTCGGATCGCCGAACCACGTGCAGCAGTCCCCCGAAGGGTGCACATCGTCGAGCACCACCGACCCCAGATACCCACTCGCGCACCACTGGGCCGAATCCATGCCCGAAATAGCGAGTCCCGCAGCCACTTCCGCGCCTGCCTGATCGAACGTCTTACCGGCGTGGATGACCAGTCGCCCGCGGTACCCGGTGGACCATGACCGATTCTCGACCAGCTTGTAACCGGCGACGATCAGATTCGCCCACGGCCGCCGCACCGACAAGCAGCGCACCGATTCCACGTTCTCGTTCATGCCGCCCGATCTCCACTGTGACGATGAATGCCGATATCGGTTGCGGGGTGAGGGATTTCGTCGGTCTGGCCGCGGGTGCAGGACGGGCAGCGGAACACCTGCACGTAGGTGTCGGTGCCGTAAACCGGTCGGTTGTGCCGGACCATCGGCAGGCCGCAGCAGGCCGGAATCGGGGTGGTGTTCATGCCGCCCAGCCCCCATCGCCGTAGCCGTCGTAGTCGATGCCGTCATCCCAGCCCGGGACGTGACCGGTTTCCGCCCACGCGTGCACCGCCAGGGAGACCCCGTCCAATCCGGACCGTTCGTAGTGGCAGCGCCGACGAGCCCGGATGTCGACCACCGCGTCGATCGCATCGGCCTCGATCTTGGCCGCGCGAGCCCGCTCGGACTGGCGAATCTTGTTGGTACTCATGGCTATTCCTCGATTTCTGTTTCGGAGATGCCGCACACGGAGCAGGTGCGGAAATCAGGCTTGGAACCCAGCAGCCGACGCCGGGGCTCAGGGAAGGTGTGGCCGTGGTCGAGGCAGCGAGCCGAGGCGAGGCAGCCGTCGCACAGCACCTTGTCTCCGTCGTAGACCCAGCCGACACCGGCACCACGACCGGTGATGTAGGCGATCGCTTCGTTGACCGAGGCGAAACACAGTTGGTCGTAACGGATTTCGGAGTAGCGGTCGCCGCAGCCGTCGCAGTGCACCACCACGTGTGCCACGGTCAGGAAGCCGGTCTTCATGCCGCCAGCCCCTGACCGTCGCCGGGGATCTCGTCGCCGAGGTCATCCGGGTCGAAATCCGAGTAGTCCTCGGTCGGACCGGCGATCTCCGGCGCAGGAGAGTAGGCATCCACGATGGTGTTCGCGTCGTCGTCGGAGACCCAGAACGCCCGCACCCGAACGAATTCCGTGGAGCCGTCTTCGCCGACGTAGCCGACGCCTTGGGTGTCGGCGGAGATCTTGTCGCACAACGCGCCGCGGTCCCGGGCACCCTGTCCGTGGACCATGGTGGTCTGATTCGGCTCATCGAGGCGCAGTCCGACCCGGACCGGGAACAGCTGCCGGTTGGGCATGGTGTCCTTGGCCGGATCCTGCAACGCGGCGATGACCGTGACCGCGGCAGCGCGGCCCTTGGACAGCAGCTGTCCGGTCAACTGCCGGAACTTCTCCCGGTCATCGCGGTCCGCATAGGAGGACAGCGACGCGGCCTCATCGATGATGATCAGGATCAGCGGTTCATCCGCGGAGGGAACGAGTTTGCGCAGTCCGGCACGACGCATCCGGACCAGCCGCTCATCCATCTCGGACACGGCCTGCTCCAGCATCGCCAGAATCGTGTCCGCATGTGTGGCGAACTCGGTGAACAACTTGTCCTCACCGCAGCCGAACTCCGCACCGCCCTTCGGATCTGCCATCCGCACATCGACCAGCCCGGCTTTGATCGCCGGACCGAGACCGGCCAGGATCGACCAGAGCACCGAGCCCTTCCCCGAGCCCGTAGCGCCAGCCAGGAGGATGTGGGCGTAGAGGATGCGCAGGATCCAGGCGTAGCCGTCTTCGCGGACACCGACCGGGACCGCTTCGAGATCCACATCATTGGAGACCACGCCCGGCCACACTGCCGGGGCAGCGAGGGTGTCGTGCACCCTCATCTCGAGACGGACCCAGCCCGGGGCAGGCGAGGACACACTCACCCGCTCCACGCCCACGTAGGCGGCCATGCGGGCGGTCACGGTCTCGTTGGACCAGTCCGCCAGGGACTGTCCGCCCCGCATCAGCACATCCACCGAGATCCCGTGGAGGCTGTAGTCCCACCACTCGATCGACGGGAATCCCTTGTCCACGGACCCAAGGCTCAGATCCAGGAACATCCGCAGCGAGAACGCGGGCAGCGCAACGCACATCACCGCACCACGCAACGCCACCGGAGCCTGACCGACGATCTGGTCAGCGGACAGCGGAGCGGACTGGACCGGCATCCGGGACCAGCGGCACATCCGAGCGGACAGCGCCAGCACGCCAGCCGCGGACACCGCATACGGCAGCATCGAGACCACGCTCATGACCGGCCCCCGAACTCCAGAGGCATGCCCAGGTCGCAGAACAAGCGGCAGCCGCTCGAATCCTGCACCGGCGGGAGCGGAGGCTCGTCGCAGAGCATCACGCAGCCCGGAGCACCGGCCGGGGCCGTTGTCGGCGTCGGGACCGCCGAGGTGACCGCGGAGGCAGGACGGACCGGGCCCGGGTCGGTGTGGTGGCCGAATGCCAGCAGCACACCCAGGCCAACTACCGAGGTCACCAGGACACCGGCGGCCACCGGGCCCGCTTCGCGGACGATGAACGTTCCTTCGAAGTGCCTTTCCATGGCGAATCAACTCCCCACCGGGACAGCGATCGGCAACATCTCTTGCACCGGTCGCGCAGGACGAACAGGACGCGCCACCGGAATCACCGGACGCGCGGGACGAACAGGAGTCAGAACCGGAACAGGCACCGGCGAAGGCACAGGAGCCGGAACCGGAGCAGGAGCAACGGCAGGCTCGACAGGATCAGGAACCACGACCGGAGCCGAGGCAGGGGCCGGGGAATCCTCCACGGCCGCAACAGGTTCGGTCACCGCGTCATCGACAGGTGACGGAGCATCGGTCGAATGGTGTTGAGCGGCACGGAACAGCACCGCGAGCCCGTGAGTGTCGATCAGCAGACTGATCGGAGCGATAGCCGCCACGATCGCGCACAACCAGCCCGGAAGCGTGTGGCCGTTGGCGACCGCGTGAATGCTGTTGCCCGCCACCGAGATCAGCGACCCGGCCGCCAGCACCCACATGAAGTACTTGCGCTCAGCCGACTTGGCCAGAACCAGCCACCCGAGAGTGGCTTGGATGATCGTGCCGTCCACGATCAGCGGGAACAGCCACGCCGTCGAGGCGGGAACGTGAGCCAGCTTGGCCAGATCCCGCAGCGTGGTGAACGAGAGAACGAATGCGGCAGCACCGACACCCGCGATCACCAGGACCGCGAGCGCCTGCACCGCCACCATCGTTTTGCGCGTGGACATCAGCTCGGCATCCCTGGGATGTTGAGCTGCTGAGCCGCCGCAGCGCGGAGGTCAGCGATCAGCCCCTCGACCTGCCACGCCTTGAAGCCCGCGCCCTTGCCATCGAGGTAGAGGACCACAGCATCGTGTTTCGCGTCGTAACCGACCTCCACCCACACACGGGGCGGCCGGAAACCGAACAACTCGCGCAGATACATCACGCACTCCGCCCGCCACGAGCCATACGAGGCCAGCTGATCGCCGACTCCGTATCGTCATCGAACAAAGTCATCGTGGCGTACTGGCCCACGCCCTCACGGTCCGCACGAGCGAGCATCCGCACGATTCCTTCCGACACCAGCCGGTTGAACTCGTGGTCGACCATCACGCCACCGCCTTCTCAGCGGCCAGATGCTCCGCGGCGTCGTGCAGCATCAAGATCTGCGGCAGCGTCTGCGCCAGAGTCCGGGCATCCTCGATCGTCAACGTCAACGACGACGCCGGAACACCGATCAGCTCGACGCGCACAACCGCAGAGTTCCTGCCGCCCAACGCATTCCGGACAGCCGGGACGTACTTCGCCCGCACGCCGTCGAAACCGGTGCTCATCATCGCCAGGAACGACATCGCGATCACGCAGCCTTCTCGTCACGCGGACGCGAGGCACCCGGGTTCGCCGGAGCCTGCTTGGCACCGGAGTTGTCGCCCTTGATCCCGGTCGCGCGGAAGGTGTAGCCGAGGTACTGATACGGAGCCTGGCCCATCATGCGAGGCTCGGCGGTCAGACCCTCCAGCTCGATCATGCGCATCCCGGTACCCGGAACCAGTTCCTCGTTCGCCGGAACCGGCTGCACCTGAGCCAGGAAGATCACCTCGAACGACGCACGCTTGGCCTTGTCCTGGTTCGGGTCCGAGACCGTCACCTTCCACATCGGCTGCTGCGTGCCGACATCCGGATTCTTCGGATCGAAGTCGAACTCCTGCTCCGGAACCGCATTGCGATCCGGGTTGTACTTGATCGCAGGGCCGATCTCGCCCATCTGCACGAGCCCCTGGGGAAATGCATTGCGGAACTCGACCGGAAAACGGTGACCACGCTGAATAGCCATGTTGTGAACTCCCTTGCGTCCATTGGACTTTCGACTGATCGCCCGCTCCATGCTGCCGTGCGATAGATCCAGCGTATACGTAGTTACGTATACGCACAAGACTTGCGTATACGTAGCGGGTAACGATTCGGCATCGTCGAAAAAGGCCACGTAGACGGGCAGAATGAGGCGTCCGTATACGCAACTGCGTATACTTGAAAAGGATTGTCATTAACCGTTTGGCATATGACGCAAGGAAGGACGCCACCCCGATGGCACAGCAAGGTCACGACGGCGAAGCCGCACGCTATGTCTCCCTCGCGGCGGAGTACGCGCGGAAGATCCGCACTGGTGAGCTGCCCGCCACTACGCAGCTCCCGAGCTACGGGGAGATCGCCCGCAAGCACGGGGTGTCGGAGATTGTCGTGCGTAAGGCGCTCGAACTCCTCAAGAACCAGGGCCTCATCCGCTCAGAACGCCGTCGCGGAATCTTCGTAACAGACCAGCCGAACCTCGTTCGGATTTCACCCGAGCGGCAAATGGAAGACCCGGAGGACACATACGGTCACGAGACAGACCGAGAGGTCCAGATTGAGCGCGAGCGTGCGGAAGTGCCCGCGCCGGAGCACGTGGCAGAGGCATTCGCAGTCGAGATGGGCGAACCGGTCATCTGGACCAAGGTCCGAGCGTCCGAAGCGGGTCGGCCGATATCTATCTCGGACAGCTATCAGCCCCTCGGAGTGCTGGATACATCAACCGCAGAGACCCTGGTCGAAACAGTTGCCGACCGTCTCCCAACACCCGACCACGCGGCGTGGTTGCGTACGCCCGCTGGTGAACTCGTCAAAACGGTTCACCAGCGCTACACCGCAGGTGACGGGCGAGTGGTGATGCTCTCCGACATCTCGTATCCGCGAAATCGGTACGACTCCTTCGTATTTCGAATGAGCCTCACCGCCGACAGCTAGGTCAGCTGGTTGTGGTCGACAGCCTCAGCGACGAACCCATCCTTGGGCGATGTCGCTGAGGTTCCACCACGAGACGAACTCCTCATCCACCGTCTCCAACTTCCATCCCGCGGCGAGCGCGTCGAAGAACGCATCATCACCAGTCTTGCCGCCTTTTGGCTCCCCGATGTAGAGCAGCCGCTCTCCGCCAGCTGCCTCGAAGTTCGCCAGCGCCTCCGAAGCCATCGAATTGCCCCAACCCGGAGGCCAGACCAACAGGAGAACGTCTGCCGCCCCGGTCGACCGAGCAGCATAGTCACCCAGGTCGCCAACGCTGTGCCAAACGTCTTCCTGACCAACTGCCTTGCCGAACGAGTCGTTCACCGCCCGGTCTGGCGGTTCGGAGTCGTACGCATCAACCGTGAGGCCGTGGTTGGCGAGCTGTTCCGCCCAGTAGCCCCGTCCAGCGCCGAGCTCCACTACCGACTTTCCTGCGCTGAAACGCGCCAACCACTCGATCGTTTCGGGCGAAGGCACCGCATACGCGAAAGCTTCCTGAAGGATCGTCGCTGCGAAACCCAGTCGCGCGCTACCAGTCTGACGACCGCCGTTCACTACACGCCGACCATCGTGTTCAAATACCGACGGCGCGATGATGTCCCAGTACGGGTTTGCGCTCACCGCACGACCACCCGTCATGTAGTGGACGAACCGGAGATCGAAGGCCGCATCCGCCTGGTCATCTCCCGTTCCTGGAAGCATCGGCGCAGTATCCAGATACTCCGCAACCTTCGGGTACTCCTCCCGAAGGCGTTGCTCATCGCCCAGTAATCCGGCCAGTTCATCACGACGGTCCGCCGTCAGCGCAAGCTCAGCCATGCCTAGATTCTCGCGGCATTCCGCCCGTCTTGCGATCTTTTCCGGCGATCTTGGCCTATGGGACGCCCGCTCACCCGTCCCGAACCGAGAGGGAGTGAATAGAAGGAGGAGAGGAAGAGGGGAGTGGAGGACGCAACGGCCTGCCTACCGATCTTGCCGGTAGACGGACGCGCACCGAACCCAATGCCAGTCCGTCACTCGGCCCGATCCGTACGGCCCCGTGCAGTGCGCGACATCAGCCACTCCCGCGCTCTCGCATCGCCCGTCCCGAACCATTCGTGACTCGTTGCCGAATTTGGCTATATGGGATCAAGGGGCGGCGCTGCGCGCCGCCGCAGCGCCGCCACGCGGCGCCGCACCACCGCTCCGCTCGTACCTCGCTGCGCGGGTGCGTCGGGCGCGTCGGCCCCGCTCCAGAGAGGAGGGGGCCGACCCAAATGGTCCTGATAGCCCATCCAGCACGAATCAGCCCAGCCGGAAATGGGCGATGGAGACACAGTGATGTGCTGATGCTGTGCGTGACACGAGATCGGACGAGCCGCACCGAGACGAATGGCGATGACCCCGATACGAAACCCGTCACAGGCTAGGGAGCAGGAAGGGTTGCGGGGGAGTGGAGAGGGGAGGGGAGGGTGCTGGCGGCTGGGTCCTGGCACAACGGCTCCGCTTTGGCGACGTGGTAGCACGCTGACTGTTCCTGTCGGACCACGTAATTCAACGACCGAGCAGTGTGGGCACGACATGAGCCGTACCCGACTGACCTCCCGCGGTTGATCCCGAATCGGCCGGCATCCAGCTCGGCCGACTGGCTGTGGTTACGCCGCAGAACCCCGAATCCCCCTGGTTGCGCCCGGTCCCATCGACGCCACAGCCGTCGCAGAGCAGCAGGGTGCCGCCCGGTCCCAGATGCCCTCGGTGATCAGGTCCGTCACCGCCGGGCCATTCCACGCCGGGGAGGTGGACCAGGCCAGCTCGACAGTCCCGCCCGGCATCGTCGGGGCTGGTGGTGACGATCCAGCCGCGGTCACGGTCCGGTCAGGGAGTCCGTTGATCAGGTCAGTCGCTACCGGGCACCTTCCCTGACCCGAGCAGAACGATCTGCCCGAGGGCGTACCACACAACTGGGGCCCTCCAAAGGGCGCTTCGCGTCACTACGTGATTGGCATTCGCCAACCCTTTTCCACACCCCAGCCGCGCGGTCCGAGCAGAGCTCAGATCGATCTACCCGGATCAGGAAAGGACCCTCACCATGAGCTACCAGATCAACGAACTCCCCGACCTCAGCCCCCTCGGCGGCCACTGGACGCTCACCACCAGCCCCGACGACGCCTACGACGACGTCCCCGAGTACGGCCTGGCCCACCTCCCCGGCGTGGAATGGCCCTACCAGCCCGCCGACTGCACCGTCACCGAGGGCACCTGGCATCTCAACGGCACCCTGCTGCTCTGCGACGGCTGCGGCGTCGACGGAACCTAAATCCCCCAGGGGGCTTCGGCCCCCTCCTCCGGGCACCCAGCAACGACGCTGGGTAGCGAGTCGCCAACGACGCCGACTCCAGCCCCGGAGGTCCCGGGACAGCCCGCTGCCCGATCCGGCATCCTTTCCCCGGATCGGGCAGCGAGGCACCCGAACGCCTCAAATTCGTGTGCGAAACCGGACATTCGCCCGGTCAGAGTGGTAACGCAAGTAATCCCCCACCCTCCTCATTGCCTGATTGTCTCGCTCCAGCCGAACGCATCAAGGACCACCTGCCGGTGTCCGCTACGCGGTTCCTACGGAATCCTTGACCCGCTCGACTTCCACTGAGAGCGGCAAGTATGAGGATGATGGGGGAAGAGCAGTCGGGGGCGGATAGACAACCTATCCGCGGCAGTCCGCAGTTCGTCCGCAGCGATATGCAACCGGGCCGATTCCGACCAACGATCCCAACGACTGTCTTACCAGGTCAGCAGCCCGTTACTATCCGGCACCAACGACCACCAACGACAGCAAACATCGAGAACGACAATCTTAAAATCCGCCCAGTGTCGGTTCGAGCCCGACCGGGGGCACGGCGACACCGCAGGTAGATCGGGGTTATCGGACTCCTCGCGACCGGTTTCGGCCGGTCCGGAGCTGGTCCGCAGGCCGCCGGAAGTACGACTGATCGGCATCCGTCGATACCTGCCGCGGCGGCAACCAGCGGTTCGCGGCGGGCGCGGGTTCGTGTGATGCCGCTCTGTCACAATCGGGGAGCCGACAGGAGGGCCGCCATGACTGCTGTACGTGCCATCGTTCAGGCCACGTGTCTGTTGCTCGATTTCGACGGTCCGGTCTGCTCACTGTTCTCGGATCCGACAGACCGTGCCGCCGTCGCCGAGCTCGGTGCAGAGCTGCCCGAACCGCTGCCGGGTGAGCTGCGTGATGCGAACGATCCGTTCGCTGTACTCCGGTATGCGGCAACAGTTTACGGCGATTCGGTGATGGCGGGCCTGGAACGGCGCTTCACCGAATTCGAGCTGGCCGCGGTCCAGGGAGCGGAGCCTACTCCGAGTGCTGACGAGGTGATCCGTTCTGCTGCAACGAATTCCCGGATGGTCGCGGTCGTCGGCAACAACTCTCCCGCCGCCATCGATGCCTATCTCACTCAGCACGGTCTGCGATCGTTCGTCAGCGGCATCTTCGGCAGGACTGCCGTCAACCTCATGAAGCTGAAGCCCGCGCCGTTCCTGCTGGAGGAGGCCGCCGGCCGACTCGCCGGACACCCCGGCGACTGTGTGTTCGTAGGGGATTCGATCACCGACCTGGAGGCCGCACACGCGTCCCGCGTCCCGGTGGTGGCCTTCGCGAACAAGCCCGGCAAGGCCGACCATCTTGCTCGGCATCGACCTGCGGCAGTGATCCACGACATGGCCGAGCTACTACTTGCACACCGACGATCCGGAATCTTGCTGGAATGACCGCCCGCCGGTCGCCACCGTCCAGCTCGGCCGGGCCGAATAGTCGTACGGTTCGGACATCTCGGGCGGCGGGCGCCGAGCGGCGCGAATTGCGGGACGTCCGGAACGGACGTCCGGCGACCGGTTCCGACCTGCGTGTTCATACCGGAAGCCGGGCCATTCGATTGCCGGTGCGGTGATCGCCGTGTGAGATTACGTGCGTGAGACGCCGACAATGAAAAATTCGAGTCGGCGCACCGGAGGGAAATATGGCGACCGAATTCGATCTCGATGTCGTTGTGCAATCCAGCGGGAATTGCATGTCCACGAATTACAGCACATTCGCGATGTGCTCGGCGGTGTCCTGCCCGAACGGGCCGAGCTGTCTGCCGTGTGAGCAGCGGAGATGACGACCTCGGATTTTCGGGTGCGAGCTCCCGGAGCTGTCGGACGCTGCAACATCACGGTGCTCGGCAATCAATCGGTCAACGGACATCGATCCGTGTCGACCAGAACACTCGAATTCGTGCTCGCCATCGCGCTGGCCGGTGGTGAGCGCAGGCAGTCGTCGCTGCTGCGTGATCTGTTCGCGGACTGTGCGTCGAAGTCGGCCATTCCGACCCTGGCCTATCGCGCACGGAAATTGGGAATAGCCACCGAATTCATTCCGATGCGCGCGAGTTATCGGATGCTCACGCCGGTGGTCATCGATGCGGTCGAATTACTCGACGCACTGCGGTCCGGTGACGTCCGCACCGCACTGTGGCTCTACAGCGGCCCGTGTCTGGCGAACAGCCGATCGCCGTTGGCGATCGAGACCCGCGAGCTGATCGACACCCGCCTGACCCGGGCGGTGCTGGCGACCGGCGACCGGGCGTTCATCGAGTTCGCGGCGACCAAGCTCGACGCGGTCGAACTGCGGTCGGGGCGGTAGCCGCCGATGCGCTTATCTCTGGTACTTCCGAACGCGCCCGCGGTTCCGGAGCAGGCCGAACAGCCGGCCCGGCTGGTGTCGGAATCCCCTCTGCTGGAACGGCTCTGGCAGGGCCAGTCCTATGGTGTGGACACCGCGACGACGTTCTCTCATCTGGCCGGGCGCGGGATCCGGCCCGCGCTGGGAACCGGTGTCATGCTCACGACATTGCAGCATCCGGTGCGGGCGGCGTTGGAGGCCCGCTCGCTGGCGGTGATCAGCGGGCAGCCGGTGATGTACTGCGTCGGGCCGGGGAGCCGGAACGTGCAATCTCTGTTGCGTGGCTCGCCCGACCACGCGCCCGTCGCGAGTACCCGGCGCTACCTGGACGATATGCGGTCGACGCTGGTGGCAGCCGTGCCGGGCGATCACGCTCGCGACACCGAATCGCCTCTGCTGTACGTCATTCCGACGCCGGAGGTTCGAATCGGTGTGGGAGTCCTGCGTCCGGCGATGGCGGAAGTTGCCGGATCGTCTGCCGATGTGGCGATGAGCTGGCTCGGCACGCCCGAATACCTTCGCGACCAACTGATTCCGCCGATGGAGTCGTCCGCGGCGCGGGCGACGCGGCCCCGACCGCATCTGGTCGCCGCCGTGCATGTCGCGGTGGCGCGGCGCGGCCGTGATGCCCGGCGGCTCGCGCATCTCGGAATCGGCGGTCACCTGGCGCTGGCACATTACGCGGCGACCGCTCGGCGCTGCGGTGCCGCGGTGGAACCGGGAAATGACTCGGCAACCGCTGAGGCCGCGCTGAGTTCCGGGCTCTTCGTCTACGGCTCGGCGACGGAGATCGCCGAGCGAATGCGCGCGTACGCCCGGTGCGGAATCGATGAAATCGCCCTGCACATCGCGGCGGTGGCGGCCTGTCACGGTGTCGACGAGGCACTGGACGATGTACGAGAAATCCTGTCGGAGTGGAGTATTGCCGATGTCGGCTGATGAACGACCCGTGCCGGAATCGCTGGGCGAACTCGCCGCGCTGCGGTGCTCGATCGGCGCGGTGGACCGATATCCGGATTTCCCCGCGGAATGGGGAGATACGAAGGCGATCGGGGAATTGTGGTCGGATGCGACGTTGCGCGAGGCGGTTCTGCTGGCCAGTCCGGTACTCGCGGCCCAGACCGTGCGGGTCCTCGACTCGGGGGAGTCGGGAACTGCGCTGAAGAAGCGTCGGCGAATTCACAAGGGACTGCTCAAATATGCGCTGCGCCTGAGCTCGCGCTGCACTCCCTTCGGCACATTCGCCGGTATGACGATGTTGCCGCTGGGAGACCGGGAGCCGGTCCTCGCGACCGAACACCGCCGGTTGGTCTTCGCGTCCAGGGCGCTGGGACGACGTCTGGCCGAGAGCGTTCGCGGCGGTCCCTCGGCCGGCCTCGTCGCCAATCCCGCTGTGCTGGAACGTGGTGGCCGCTATGTCGTCGCGGTGATGCGCGGCAGTGTGTCGGCCCACGATGTCGCCTCGGTGCGCGCGACCGGACCGGTCACCCTGGCCCGGCAGTTCGCCGGGACGCCGCGCCCGCGCCGCGACGTCGAGGATCGGATCGCGACGCGGTATCCGGACGTTCCGCGCGCAACCGTGGAAAAGCTGGTCACCCAACTGATCGATGCCGAGGTTCTGCTCAGCACCGCGGACGCCTCGTTCTTCGATGTCGACGTCCTGGACCGTCTCCCCGGCAGTGCGCGGGTGACCGAGATCCGCGAGGCCATCGGCCGCTACGCGAGCGTCACGCCGGCACAGGACACCGATGCGCTGCGCACTTTGCTCGACCTGTGCCGATCCGAGGGCGATGTTCAGCAGGATCTGCGGGTGGACGTGGAACTTGCCGTGCAGGGCGAGATTCCGGCCCGGTGCGCCGAGGACGCCGCGAAAGCCGCGCGCGTCCTCGCCCGGACCGCGCTGTTCGGCAGCCGGGACATCACGCTGAACGAGTTCTGCGAAGAGTTCCAGGAACGATACGGCTACACCCTGGTACCCCTCATGCGGGTCGTGGACGAGGAACTCGGGATCGGATTCCCGCGCGCCTACGACGATCCCGGCAGTGTGCCTCGGCGCATCCCGAGCCCCGACGAGCGCACACAGCGCGAGCTGCGCGGCCGCCTGTTGGACCGGGCGCGACGCGCCGGCGCCGATACCGTCGTCATCACCGACGACGATCTGCGTGAGCTGCCCGAACCCGACCGGCTCGCCTCCGGATACGACATCTTCCTTCGACTGCACCGGGATTCGGCCGGACCGACCTCGACCGTGGTCGGGGCGAATTTCCCCGGCGGAACCGCCGTCGGCCGGTTCACTCCCGGAATCGCCGTGGCGGACGTGCACGCCCGGCGGTGTGCCGCCTGGGAGAGTCGATGGTGGGCGGAGGGCGGGTCCGGAGTCGTGGCGGACATCGATTACGCGTGCAGTCGAGACGGCGTGAACGAGGTCGCCGCCACCGGACGATTCTTCCCCACGACCCTGGTGGTGAATTCCGATCCCACTGGGAGCGTGGGCAATACGCTTCGTCTGGCGGACGTGCACCTCGGGCTGGTCGGTGATCGGGTCCGGCTGTTCCTCGCGGACGGCACCCCGCTGCGCTGCCAGCAGCTGAACATGGTGGCGGTGGAGACCAGCGCCAAGGTGGTCCGCCTGCTGCGGGACATCTCCAACGACGGCATCGTCCGGCCGTACTGGGGGTGGGGGGATCTGGAGGACTCCCTGCACTACTTTCCCGAGGTTCGTTACGGCGGCGTCGTCATCGCCGAACGTCGCTGGCGGTGCCCGGAATCGGTTCGTGCCGAGACGGATTCGGTGGCAGCCTGGTTGTCGGAATCCGGTGTGGGTCGGTATGTCCTGGTCGGCGAGATGGACAACCGGCTGCATCTGGACACCCGCCACGCGTTGCACCTGGATCTGCTCGTGGAGGAGATTGCCAAGGGGCACCGCTGGATTCACGATGCACCCGATCCGGACGGCCTGGGCGTGGTCCGTGACGACGCGCGGCGGCGGCACGCAACGGAGGTTGTCGTCACTGTGCCTAGCCCGACGAAGGCCATGAAATCGCAACGAGCCGTGCAGTATCCGATATTCGACACTCGGTCCGACGCCGAGCGCCTGCTCGCCCCGGGCGGCGAATGGAGCTATGTCACCGTCCGGGTGGCACCCACGCTGAACGATCGGGTCCTCGCGGACTTCCGCGCGGCGGTTCCCGAACTGGACGGGCAGTGGTACTTCGTCAGGTATCGGGAGAACGCCGCCGGACAACTCCGGTTGCGGATACATCGGCCACTGTCCGAGCTGGATCGCGCGCTCGAATGGTTGACCGAGGCCCGGCTCTCGGGCGCGATCGGCGAGTTCTGTCTGCCGATCCACCACCGTGAACTGGAACGATACGGCGGCGTCGCCAGCCTGCCGAGCTACGAGCAGTTGTTCTGCCGCGAGACCGGCGTGATCCTGCCGATGCTGCCGGTCATGGGTGAGCCGTCATCCGGCGAGCGAGTGGGGGTCCGCGACGGCATCGAGCGGGCGGCCGGGGTCCTGTCCGGCTGGCTGAACGGTATCGCGCGAGAGGAGGAGATGCTCCGCACCACAGTCGATCTCGCGGTCAACGGATATCTCGACGAACTCGCCGAGGCAGCCCATCGCATCAAGAAGGATCTGCGCGGGCGAACTGTCGCCCGCGATGCGGCGAGTGCGCGGATGGAATCCACGGTGCGCGAATTCTGGGCCGCGCCGCCGGTCGGTGCGGTCCGCACACCGGAGATCGTGCAGAGCGCCGGTCATCTGATGTGCAACCGGCTCGGCCTGACGCGTGCCGAGGAGTTCGCGGCGATGTGGCTGATCAACAACGAAATCACGACGAAGGGATGGCGTAACGATGCCGGGCGATAGATCGGCGACGAGGGCGGACGGCCCGGCCGAACGGCTCGCGGTGGAGCAGGGCTGGGAACTGCTCGAGCTGTTCCGGGCCGAAGCCGAGCGAGCCAGGACCATGTCGTTCCCCTACGGATTCGATCCCGAACTCGACATCACCTGGCAGCCCCTCGGCATCGGGCACGGCGATCTCGGTATGGCCCTGGTGTATTCGGCCGCCGATCAGCTGGATCCAGACGGCGGCTGGGATCGCAGCGCCATGGATCACGTGCGCGCCGCGGCGGAGAGCTTTCCGGACACCCCGATGGCCGGGGTCGGATTGTTCTCGGGCACAAGCGCTCTGGCCTTCTGCCTGCGCGCGTTGTCCCGCGAGGGGGAGCGCTATGCTCGCGCGATCGTCGACGTCGAGGCGATGCTGGCGACGCGACTGCGGCGCGAGCTCCAACGCGTCGATCCGCATGCGGGTGTGTCGACCGATTTCTACGACGTGATCGTCGGGCTGTGCGGTGCCGTGACGTACGTGATGACCACGGCCGCAAGGGAAACCGAGCTGGGTGAGTCGGCCGTGCGGGCGATCGGCACTCTGGCGGCTCTGTCGCTGGTGGATTTCCCGGGCGGACTGTGGACCCCGCCGGAGAAGGTCGGCGAACTGGAGGGGCGGTTGCGGCCCGAATTGTGGGCCGGGTACTTGAACTGCGGGTTCGCGCACGGCATCGCCGGCGTGCTCAATCTGCTGGGGCAGGCATGCGACCGTGGAATCGGCGGTGACATCGTCGTCGAGGCCACCGATCGCCTCGTGGATCTGCTGGTCGAGGTGTCCACGACGCGGTCGGGGCTGGACGTCCCGGCGAACGTGCCGCTGCACCGTTTTCGGGAGGGTGAGCGCGAATCCGGCACTGCGCGTACCCGATACGCCTGGTGCTACGGCAATCTCGGCGCCGCGCTGCCGTTCCACAACAGCCGTCACCTCGCGGCCCGCCACCCCGACGTGCTGACCCGTCTGCTGGACACCTCCGGCCGGACCGCGGACGATATGGGCCTGGACAATCCGACCCTGTGTCACGGCACGGCCGGGAAACTGGTGCTGGAGCGGGCGATGCTCGGTGCGGATTCGGTCCCGGACAACGTCGCCGAACTGCTCGCGCAACGCAATCCCGAGCGGGTGTTCGGTTTCGACAACATCCAATCCAGCTGTCCGACTTTGGATTCGCCCGGTCTGCTGGACGGGTCCGGCGGTGCGGCCGTGGCACTGGTATCGCTGGCGGCCGCGCCCGACGCGTTGCACGTGGTGCGCATGTTCACCGGGCGGTGGCCGTCATGAGCCCACTGGTCGAGATCCGCGGCGCCGATGTGGTGTTCGCGGGCGGCGTCCGGGTCCTGCGGGACGTGTCCTCGAGTTTCGAGGCGGGGGACTGCGTATCGGTGCTGGGCCGCAACGGTTCCGGGAAGACGACACTGCTGCGCCTGATCACCGGAAATATCCTGCCCGCCGCCGGAAGTGTGCGAGTCGCGGATTTCACCACCGAGCGGCATCGGCGGCAGATCGCCGAATTGATCGGGGTCAGTATGTATTCCGAGCGCGCTTTCTACTACCGGCTGACCGTGGACCAGAATCTGCGCTACTTCCAGTCGCTGCGGAATCGGTTCGGCGCCAACGCCTCCCGTGAACGCGCGAGTCTGATCGAACGAGTCGGGTTGACCGCTCACACCCGGGCGAAATTCATGGAACTGTCGCTGGGACAACGCAAACGACTCGGCCTGGCCCGGGCGTTGATCGGAGGTCCCCCGGTGGTCGTGCTGGACGAGCCGTTCGCCAATCTGGACGACGAGGGAACGGCCGTCGTCGTGGACGCCGTCGAGCAGCGTCGCCTGGACGGGCTCACCACCGTGTTCACCACGCACGAGATGGCCGATGTGCGCGGCGTGGTCAACAAGGTGGTCACCCTCGCCGACGGCGTCGCCGAGATCACGGCTCCGGGGATCACGGACGGAGCGGAGCGCAAACCGGTGCGCACCGTGACGGTCGTCGGATCGCGCAAGCTGCACTTCGACCCGACCATACTGTCGGCTCGCTTCGCCACTGCCGTCGACGGGCGAAAACTCGCGATCGAGGTGCCGACGGAGATGAAGATGTCCGAGGTGGTCGGTCTCGTGGAAGCGACCGGCATGGCGGTGGAACAGGTGGTCGATACACCGTGGTTGCGATAGGTCGGGGCGGGAATATGAATCAGCACAACTGGTTTCGGCAATACGGCGTCTATCTGCTCCGGCTGTACTGGGAACGGCGCACCTATCGCACGGCCATGGTGCTCGGCGCGGTGACCAGTGTCGTCGGGCTGGCGCAGTTCGCCTTCATGGGCACGTTCCTACAGCACGGCAACACTTTTCCGGAGATAACCCGATACGGCGGGAATATCGTCTCGTACTTCCTGTCCGGCACCGTGTTCACCGGATTCGTCGCGGTCGCCCTGCACGGCTTCAGCCGATACGTGCAGGAGGAGCAGATGACCGGAACTCTGGAATCGGTGGCGGATTCGCCGCCGGGAATCACCCGGATGATGATCTTCTCCGCCGTCACCGGCTGCCTGGCCACCACCATCGGATCGGCCGTGATGATGGGCTTCTTCGAGGTGCTCCTGGGATTTCGTCTCGATGTGAACGTCGGTGCGGTGATCGTGAGCCTGCTGCTGACCTTGGTCGCGCTCGGTGGATTCGGGATGGCCGGTTGCGGAACCGTCCTGGTCACCAAGCGCGGTGATCCGGTGACCTGGTTCGTGGTGACGACGATGACGCTGCTGTCCGGGGTGCTCTACCCGGTGGACGCGCTACCCGGCTGGATGCGTGCGGTGGCTCATTTCCTGCCCACCACGACGGCCCTGGATCTGCTTCGGGCCGCACTGCTCGGCGGGGCGAGCATCCGCAGCATCCTCACCGCGGCAGTGCCATTGGCGCTGTGGGCATGTCTGAGCGTGCCCGCCGGGGCGTTGCTGCTGCGCTGGGGTCTGCGCACGAGCCGGCGACGGGGCTCGCTCGGGCAGTACTGACGCTATCCTTTCGGTCGAGCACTGCTGGTCACCGGACGGGACGTCCGGACGAGCCGTACAGGGGGCGGAGTGGGTCCGATCAACGTCGCCGTCGTGGACGATCAACCCCTGGTGGCCTCGGCCTTCGAGATGCTGCTGGCGGACGAGCCGGATTTCCGCGTCCTGCCCGGCGGGCGGACCGGGCGCGACGCGGTGCGGCTGTGCCGCACCGAACCGGTCGACGTCCTGCTGCTGGACATCCGCATGCCGGAGATGGACGGCGTCACCGCGACCCGGGAGATCACCCGCGCGGGGCCGCGCCCGCGGGTGATCGTGCTGACCACGTTCAACGTCGATGCCTACGTGGTGGACGCGGTCGCTGCGGGCGCTGCCGGATTCCTGCTCAAGGATTGCGAACCGGCCGAACTGCTCGCGGCGATTCGCGCGGTGCACGCGGGCGGTGCGGTGATCTCCCCGACGGCCACCACCCACCTGTTCGACGCGTACCGGCGCGGCCGGACCGCGCCCGAACAGCCGCCCGCGGGACCGGACACCGGGACGCATCAGGCCCTGGTCCGGCTGAGCCCCCGTGAGCTCGACGTGCTCGGCCTGATCGGTACCGGGCACACGAACTCCGAGATCGCCGATCAGCTCTGCATCGCGGAGACGACGGTCAAGACGCATGTGCGTAATCTGCTCACCAAGCTCGGATGCCGGGATCGGGTCGCGCTGGTGGTGCTCGCGCACGCGGCGGGGCTGGTGCGCTGAGGGCTCATCCCGTGGGAGGAGCCCGCCGGCGGATTCGTCCCGCCGGAGGAAGCGGCGAATGTCCCTGTGCGCCGACACTTTTCGGGTGATAGTCGATATGCAGCAGATACGCAAGAAATTCGGTCGGACACAGGCCCTGAGCGATATCACCCTGTCGGTCGCACCCGGGACCGTGTACGGACTGCTGGGGCCGAACGGGGCGGGAAAGTCCACGACGCTGTCCATCCTGCTGGGGTTGCTGCGACCCGACGGCGGGACGCTGCGGTTGTTCGGCCGGGAGTGGAGCCGCCAGGCCCTGGCCGGAATCGGCGCCTCGGTGAACGGACCCAGCTTCTACGGGCATCTGTCGGCTCGCGGGAATCTGCGGGTGCACGCCCATCTGGTCGGCGTCGGTGATCGGGAGATCGATCGCGCTCTGGCGCTGGTGGATCTCACCACGGTCGCGGACCGCCGGGCCGGAGGGTATTCCACCGGTATGAAGACCCGGCTGGCGACCGCGATCGCACTGCTGGGCGATCCGCCCCTGGTGGTGCTCGACGAACCGCAGAACGGCCTGGACCCCGCCGGCATCCGGCAGATGCGCGAGCTGATGCGGTCCATCGCAGCCCAGGGCCGCACGGTGTTGTTCAGCAGCCACGTGCTCTCGGAGGTTGCGGCGACAGCCGACCACATCGGCTGTATCGTGGCCGGGCGCACCGTCTTTCAGGGTACGCTGGCCGAATTCGCGCCCACCGGGAATATCGAGAATTCCTACTTCGAGCTGTGCGGGGTGCGGGCATGAATCCGATGGGTGTCCTGGTTCCCGGATTCTCCGAGACGCTGCGGTCGCAGGCCCGAATCTGGTGTCGCGCACCGCTGCTCGCGCTGCCGGTGGCCGCGGTGGTCTACGTGGCGCTGGCCGTCGGCCTGCAAATGGCCACCGGCACGACGACCTGGGCAGATTCACTCACCCATCTGAACATGTGGGTGGTCGCGGTGGGGCCGCTGTTCGTGGCCGTGCAGACCGGCACGATGGCCGCGCTGGACCGTCGAGCCCGGTCCGGCGGCATCGATTTCCGTGCCGTGCCGCCCGCGACGTTGCGCAACGCACGACTGACGGTGACCGCGACGTGGTGCCTGCTCGCACACGCCGCGGTGCTCGTCGCGACCTGTGTGGCGGGCGTCGCGGCGGCCCAGGTCGGCGCGGGGACGGCGGTCCTGGACGGTGCGCGGCTGCTGGTCGTGCTGTGGGTGCCCTACCTCGGTTACTGCGCGGTGCTGACCGTTGTGGGCGAGATCGCCGGTATGGCGGGATGTGTTGCGGCAGGGCTGGTTTTCAGCGCGCTGGGCACGCTGTATGCCGAGTCGCCGAGCTGGTGTCTGGTCCCGCCGGCGTGGATCGTGCGCCCGGCCCTACCGCTCATCGGCACGCATGCGAACGGCGTCGGCCTGGGCGCCGACCGGATAGCCCACGGCTGGGTGGCGGTGCTGCTCGGTGTGCTCGTCGCGGTGCCGGTGCTGCTGCTCGCGCCCGGCGTGCGCGGCGCGGTCGAATCGGTGCGGTATCGGCTGCCCGGACGGCTCGCGCGGTCCGGCCGCGGTGGCCGAGATCGCCTGCACAACAGTCCGATTCGTGCGCTGACGTTGATTCTGCGCAGTTCCTGGGTGGGCGCGCTGGTGGTGGGCGCCCTCGCGGTGATCATCGTGACGCAGCAGCGGTACCAGCCCGGGGTGGCATACGAATTCTTCGCGCTGCTGGTGCTGCCGATGGGCTGTGCGGTCCTGCCGGCGATCTGGATTCCGCGCCTGCGCAACGGGTTCCGTGCCCTTGCCGTCCGGACCTACGATCCGCGCAAGCTGGTGGTCCGGTTGACGGTGATCCTGCTGGCCACCGAATCGGTCGTCTGCGTCGTCGTCGGAGCGGGTGCGATCCTCGGGGGTCAGCGTCTCGGACTCGCAGTGCAGTGCACCTTCGTCTCGGCGGTGATCGGGGCGATGCTGGTGATGCTGGGCGCGGCCGTCACCGCGGCGGCCGGACGATCGGCCGGACTGCTGGTGGGCGTCGTGGGAACGGTGTTCGGAGCGTTGGTCGGCGGCAGCGGCCTGGCCGGGCAGCTCGGACCGGTCGTCCCGTGGGCGTGGGCGGTCCTGCTGACCCCGGCTCGGGCGATCGTCACCATTCCGATCGCCGCCGTGGTCGCGGTCGCCTGCGCACTGCTGGCCAATCGGGCATTCGCCCGGCAGGTCGCCGGGATGTGAAGTGCGACAAGGTGTTCGGAGTCACCAGTGCTCGGCCGGTTCGGCGTCCCGGGCGCCGACCGGCAGCCGCGCGGCCAGGCGTACCCCGGACCCGGTGGCGGCCACGTCCAGCGTGCCGCCGATCGAGGCCATCCGCTCGCGCAGCCCGGCCAGGCCGCGGCCCGCGTTCAGGTTGTGCGGGACGACGCCGACGTTCTCGACGATCGCCACACACTCGCCGGATTCCAGCGTCACCGCCACCGTCATGGTGGCGGCGGGTCCGGCGTGTTTGATGACGTTGGTGACCGCCTCGCGCACCACGCGCAGCACGGCCAGGCGGGTCGCCGCGGGCCAGGCCCGCTGCCAGGCCGTGAGCGTCTCGTCGGAGGGCAGATCGTCCCGGACGGTGATCCCCGCGGCGCGGGCCCGGCGCACGGTGTCCCGCAGGTCGGTGAAGGAATCCGCGGACGCCGTCCCGTCGTGACCGTCCCGCAGCAGGCCGACCAGATGCCGGACATCGCCGAGGGCGTCCTTGGAGATGTCGGCGACCGTGCGCAGCACCTCGGCGGTCGACTCACCGCGACGCTCGGCGACCACGAGCCCCATGCTGGCCTGTGCCCGCACCGCGGCAAGGGTGTGGCCCAGCACATCGTGCAATTCCGCGGCGATGCGATTGCGTTCCCCGGTCCGGGCCGCTTCGAGTTCGCGATCGTGTGCGGTGCGCACCGCACGTCTGCGGCTGCCCCAGATGAACGCGGCCGACAGCACCACGATGTGGTAGGCCATCGACCACTTGTAGTTCTCGGTCCTGATGGCCGGACTGCCGAGACTCTCCACGATGCCCACCATCAGCCCGGCCGGACCCCACCACCAGGACTGCGCGTATTCGGTGACCGCCATCAACGAGATCGGGGCGAAGATCAGTATCGGCGGGACGCTCAGATAGATGGGCGACAACTGCGCCGTGAGCGCCATGCCGCCGAAGAGTGCACAGGTCAGCACGAATGCCGGGACGGGCCGGGTGCGCCGGATGAACACGGCCAGCGCCACGCCGGTGGCCAACACGGCAAGGCTGACGTACTCGATCGGATGCTCGTGCACCGTCAGGGTGACCAGCAGCCACGACACCGCTGCGAACAACAGCGCGATGATCCCCAGCACGATGTCTGCGCGAGGGATCGCGCGATACACGGCACCCATCGTCCCCCGTTCCGATGACGAGTTGTTGTCGCGGGAAATGATAAAGGCGGCCCACCTGTCGGGGGCCGCCTTCATCGGTCAGATCACTTGCTGATCGGGCACCCGCAGGTCGCGGTCTGCACGGGGCAGGTCTGCATCGCGCCGGTGACGCAGCCGGGAGTACACAGCGAGACGCTGGTGACCTGCTTGGCCGGGCCGTCCAGGCCGATCGAGCGAACCTGGAAGTCGAGATCGAAGTCCGACATTGTTTTCTCCCATCAATTGTTTTCGCGGAAGCCGTTTTTCGCTTCTACGACGAGCCTTCCAGCGCTCGTTCGCACCGCGATCACATCGCAATCGCAGTTGCTCACCCCGCGATATGCACAGCGTCGGACCAGGTTTGGATTCGGCCGCCGAAGTTGGTGGCCGTCACGACGCAGACCACATCCGTCTTGCGCTGTGCCACATCGGCATTCGGGATATCCGCGGAATCGGCTCCCGGTATCGGAGTCATGACCGGAAGCGTCCCCATCCAGCTGAGCGTCGACCAGCCGACCGAGGTGCTCGTGGGCCGGCGTCCGCGGACCGGATCCCACTGCGGCGGATCGCAGTGCAGCGATCCGTTCAGGCGTCGCACGAGGGGCTTGCCGGTGGGGAACGGTTCGAATGCGCCGGGCGATCCGAGGATCCAGTCCTGAAAGGCGGTCGCATCGGCGAACGCCGCGATCGTGGGGCTGCACGGCTTGCCGAGGGTCTCACCGCCGAAGCTGAACAGCCCCGCCAGCTCTGCGCGGCCCGCCCGATAGGTCACCGCGGGACTGCCACTGTCACGCCAGCAGGTGGCGACCGAACGGGTGGCGGTGTCCTGGGCGCACATCACCGACTTCGCGTCGACCGTCGCCGGGGTGCCCGCCGCGCAGTCGGCCTGCGACACCACCGTCAGGTCGCCCCGGTGCAGTATGTCGTCGCGGTAGCCGGGATCCTCGAAACCGACGATCTTGCCGGTATTGCCGTGTGCGAAAAGCGAAATCGTCGTACCGGGCGCGGGACGGCTCGGCGCGATCGGCAGCACGGGCACCCCCGTGACGGGCTTGTCGAGCAGGATCACCGCCAGGTCGTTGCGTGCGCTGGCGGAGCCCACAGCGGGATCGATCGGCGTCGGCAGGACCGTATAGCCCGGAGCCACGACGATTCCCCGCACGCCACGCTCGATGCCGGGATCCTTGGACAGCACGCGCGCGTCGATGTGGATCCGCATCCGGTTGGGATCGACGTCGGCCACACAATGTCCGGCGGTGACCACGCGATCCGGACCGATCAGCGCCCCACCACATTCGGCGGTGTCGAACAGCGAACCCGTGCCGACCGGATCGATGGTCGCGACCCACTGCGCGGTGTTCGGGTCGGTGACGGGAGTCCCGTTCGACATGGCCTGCGCGACTCCCGCCGACGGCAGGATCGCGACCGCGGCCGCGATCCCCGCAGCGAGGCCACAACGCGCCCGATTCCTGCGCATACCGTTCCATCCCAGCCCGTTCGTCATGACATCAGTATCGAAAAGTGCTGTGCCGCAACTCTTCCTCCGAGCGGAGGAAATACGACGAAGGGCTCCTCCCGCAGGAGGAGCCCACCGGGGTGAGAACGCTCAGAGGGTCACCGGATCGCCGTACACCGCGACCGTGTCGTCCGACAGGGCCGATGTGGTGGTCAGGGTGGCATAGGAGCGGATCGCCGCCGGGCCGAGACATCCCTCGATCCTGAGATCGGTCTTGCGGACGCCGATCAGGGCGCGGTAGTTCCGCACTGGGCCCGTCGCGAGCGGGACGTCGATGACCGTTCCCGGGTCGAGTTCGAGCGAGATCTTCTGCTGGATGGCGATGCCCGGATACAGCACGGCCTGAGAGAACTCCGGGGGCCGGTCCGGATGCGGTGTGACCGTGATCGCGGACTTCGGTGCTCCCGCCCCGTTGATACCCAGGACCGAGATCAGGCCGCCGAGGGTGGTCGACAACTTGCCGAGGGCGACCGCGCAGCCGATCTGGTACCCGATGTGAATCGTGCCGTCCCGCAGTCGCGCGCGCCCTCGGCGGGAGAGCGAGGCGTATGCCTCGTCGGTGACCAGGGCCTCACGCGTCGCCGAGACGCCGACGGTGAGCCGTTGCACCTGTTCCGCGCGGGCCCCGATGACGAGTGTGCGGCCGTCCGCGGTGCGAACGGTTCGTTCGTGCGGCGCGACCTTCGTGACCTCGTGCGCATCGGCGCCGGGCACGATATCGGCCGCGGCGGGCGGAAGGTGGAAAGCAAGAAATATCGAGGCGACCACACCGGTCGCGATCGTCAGTCTTGTACGCATGTGCGGCGATCCGTGTCGTCTACAGCGCGATCGGATCGCCGTAGACGGCCACCGAGTCGTTCGCTTCCGAGGACTCCGCCGCGACGACCGTGTACGCGCGAATGGCCGCCGGGCCGACGCAACCGTCGATCTTCACGTGCACATCCCGGTTGGTGACGTACGCCTTGGGGCCTTCGAGGTGCTTCTTGCCCAGCGGCAGATCGACCACCTGTCCGGGCGCGAGGTTCACCGAGAAGCTGGGGCCGATGCTGGCCGAGGGACCGAGGTTCAGCACGGCGCTGGGCGAGAGGATCGCGGCGGTGCCGATGGTCGTCGTGGGCGAGATGGTGATGCCGGGCTCGAAGCCCGCGCTGAACGTCACCCCGGCGGTCACCGAGGTGAGATTCACCGCGCAACCCAGGTGGTATCCGGTCTCGAGCACGACGTCCTTCAGCTTCGTCCCCTTACCGGAGAGGAATCCATAAGACTGATTGGTCACGAAGACCTCACGCGTGCTTCCGATCGAGTTGAGCGGCGCCACCCGGTTCGCCGACTCCTGCTCGTGCCCGACCGTGAGCTTCCAGCCGTCGGGCATGGTCACGCTCTGTTCGTGCGAGGGCAATCGCAGCATCTCGGCACGGGCGGTCGGGACGCCGATCGACAGGGCGGCCGACACGACGGCCACGGACATCAGGAAACCTGCGCGCATTGTGGGTTCTCCCCCAGAATTCGAAGCTGACCGAACCGGACCCGCGTGGCACGGTCGGACTAACGAACCGGAACGCTAAAGGGGCGAAATATCCCTGACAACAAGCGAGTTCGGCGTCGGCGGCAATCGCCGAGGTAAATCCGACCGGACGGATGTACGGTCCGGACGACCGCACTCGCCGTCCGGACGGCCGAGGTCAGACGAGTGCGTCCTCGACGATCAGGGTGCGCAGGCGCCGAGGGTCGAGTTTGCCCGACGGCAGGGTCGGGATTCGGTCGCTCGCGCACACGTGCCAGCGGGTCGGGACCTTGTACGCGGACAGTTGTTCGCGGGTGCGGGCGCGCAGGGAGTCCAGATCGATATCGGGGGCCGCCGGGATGACCACGGCGCAGACCTGTTCGCCGCGGGCCGGGTCCTCGATGCCCAGGACGATGCATTGCCGCACGTCGTCGAAGGATTCGACGACGGCCTCGACTTCTCGCGGGGAGACGTTCGCGCCCCCGACTTGATCAGTTCGCTGGTACGGCCGACGTAGAACAGGCGGGGGTCGTCGGCGATGCGGTACACCAGATCGCCGGTGTGGTACCAGCCGTCGGGGTCGAAGACCTCGGCACGTTCGCGCTTGTTGTAGCCGGCCATCACGCCGCGGCCGCGGATGAGCAGTTCGCCGACGTTCCCGTCGGCCGCCTCGGCGCCGTCCGGCGCGACGATGCGAATCTCGGTGTACGCGAAGCTGCCCGCGGTCTCGGTCAGGCTGCGATGCACCGGAAACTGTTCCGGCACACCGGCCATCGCGATATCGAGCGGTCCGTCCCGCAGCATGGGCGCGCTGGACAGGTCGCGCTCGCCGAAGGTGGGATGTTCGCGCAGCCGCTGGGTGAACGCGGGCCAGCCGATCACCCCGACGGCGCGTTCGCGTTCGATGAGGTCCAGTCCGGCTCCGGGATCGAGCCGCGGCAGCACCAGCAGCGTGACCGGTTCGTGCAGTGCCCCTGTCGCGGCCAGGACGCCGCCGATCCAGAACATCGGCATCGCGCACAGGATGCGCGGCGTGCCCGGCGCGGCGGTGACGTGCCGGATCGCCGCGGGCCAGGTGCTGGTCTGCCGGACCAGGGTGCCGTGCGTGTGCAGCACGCCCTTGGGGTCGGCGGTGGATCCGGAGGTGTGGATCATGATCGCTGGATCCGCCGGTGACACCTCGTTCTCGACCGCGGCGAGGATTTCCGGCGACACCGCGGGCGGGTCGTCGCTCCAGCGGGTCGCCCAGGTGCGGCCCGGGTCCGCGGTAAGCACGACCTCCCGCAGATAGGGCGTCTCGGGCAGTTGCAGTGCACCTGCCGTCGAGGTGCTCAGTCCGGGCAGCGCTGTCTCGAACGTCTCGGCGGTTTCAGTGGTCAGGACCCGGCCTGGTGCGACCAGCAGCTGAATATCCGCCAGCCGCAATACTTTCCGAATCTCGGCCGGGGCGTACATCGTGCTCAGCGGCACCGCCACCGCGCCGATGCGGCTGACCGCGAGCCACCACGTCACCCATTCGGGACCGTTGGTGAAGAACAGTCCGATCCGAGCGCCCTTACCCGCGCCCTTGTACAGCAGGCGACGCGCGATCTGTGCGGAACGCTCGTCCGCCTCGGTGTAGGTGAGTCGATCGTCCGTGGTCACCACATACGGCTCGGGCCCCACCGCCCGGACACGACGTCGCAGCAACTCGGGGATGGTCGAACCCGGCTCGACGTCTGAAACGGACACCCGACCAGCATAGAGCAAAATTCTCCTATTTGGAGAATGTAGTTCTGTTCTACTCAGTCCTCGACCAGTTCCGTTGCGGCAGTATCGGATTCGGCCAACTCCTCGAGCGGCGTATTGCTGGAACGATTCGGCAGCAGCACGGCCATCACGATGACCAGCACCGACAGCCCCGCGGAGACCAGGAATGCCAGCTGCAACCCGTCCAGATTCGCCGAGATCGGATCGGACCCGTGCGCGATCAGCGAGGTCGCGCGGCTGGACATCACCGTGATCACCAGCGCGGTGCCGAAGGCGGCCGCGACCTGCTGCAACGTCCCGAGCATGGAACTGCCGTGCGAGTACAGATGCTGCGGCAGCGCCCCCAGGCTCAGCGTGAAC
The DNA here is from genome assembly GCF_000308615.1 of Nocardia jiangxiensis NBRC 101359. GTDB lineage: Bacteria > Actinomycetota > Actinomycetes > Mycobacteriales > Mycobacteriaceae > Nocardia > Nocardia jiangxiensis. Next base: position 174,437 of record NZ_BAGB01000062.1, on the reverse strand, counting down.
ACCGGCGTGAAGGCCGCGGCCAGCGACAACATCAGCAGAATGTGCAGCGCCAGCAGTATCCAGTACGGCGTGGTCAGCGACAGCTGCGTCAGCCCGGCCAGCGCGACGGTGATTCCGATCGAGCCCGGAATCACCAGGAGACGTCCGCCGAACCGGTCGAACACTCGCCCGATGGTCGGGCCGAGCAGCCCCATCGCCAGACCGCCGGGCATGACCAGCAGACCGGTTTCGAGCGGGCTCAGATGCCGCAGATTCTGCAGGTACAGCGGCAGCAGCATGGTCGCGCCGAGCATCGCCAGGAAGGCGACCGACATCAGGATCAGGCCCTTGGTGTACGCGCCGTGCAGCAGTGTGCGCAGGTCCAGCAGCGGAGTTCCGTTGCGCTGCAACCGGATCTGCCGCCAGACGAACGCGCCGATCAGCACGATTCCGGCGACGACGATCAGCACCGGTTCCAGGACGCTGCCCTGACCGAACAGGCTCAACCCGTACACCAGGCCGCCGAATCCCAGCGCCGCGAACACCACGCTGATCCAGTCGATCGAGCCGGTCTCCGGTTCGCCGATGTTCTCCAGTTTCCGCAGCCCCAGCCACGTCACGCTCGCCGCGATCGGCAGTACCAGCACGAAAAGCCAACGCCAGGAAGCGATCTGCAGGACCAGACCGGAGATGACCGGACCCATGGCCGGTGCCACCGAGATGGCCAGGGTGACATTGCCCATGACCCGCCCGCGATCGTGTTCGGACACCACCGTCATCAGCGTGGTCATCAGCAGCGGCATCATCACCGCGGTGCCGCCCGCCTGGACGACGCGTCCGACCAGCAGGAATGCGAAGGAGGGCGAGACCGCCGCGATCGCCGTCCCGGCCAGGAACACGCTCATCGCGATCGTGTAGGCCCGGCGCGTGCTGACCCGCTGCAGGAACCAGCCGGTCACCGGGATGATCGCCGCCATCGCCAGCATGAATGCGGTGGACACCCACTGCGCGGCGATCTCGGTGACGTGCAGATCCGTCATCAGGCGCGGGATCGCGTTGATCATGATGGTTTCGTTCAGGATCACCACGAATGTGGCGAGCACCAGGAGCCGGATGACGACCGGCGTCCGCCGTCCCGTTGGACGAACGTCTAGTTGGGCGGACATCGGGTACCTCCGGAGTGACGATCGGGCATTGAACGATGTGGCCCGGTGCCGGGGATCCGGCATTTTCGGCGCCACCTGAGTACGGACGGGGTTGGTACCCACAACTCATCGGTCGCGCGGAAGTATTCCAGCGATCCCGGCCCGAGTCACTCGGTTTTTTCGGTTGCGGGATCGGCATCCGCGCGCTACCCCGGTGACTGTCGGGTGGTCGTCGCCCAGGTCGGACGTGCTGCACCACCATCGGATTTCACCGCGGGGTACGGTCGCGGTGGCGCTGGGGGATTCGACTGATTTCGTTGCCGGGCGATAGCATGGAGTCTCGGCGCGGTGCTGTCCGTGACGAACGGGATTGCCGCCGCGCCCTCGCCGGACCTTCGACTATCGGAGCAGATTCATGGCCGCAGAGTTCTTCCGGATCTCGGGCTTGGACAATATCGTCGCCGAGCGCGGCCCGACCGCACTGCGGATCGTGGTCGGCGGACAGCTGCGCAAACTGCGCGTCGCGGCCGATATCAGTCCGGAACAGGCCGGGGATCGCATTCGCGGTTCGCATGCCAAGATCAGTCGGCTCGAGTTGGGGCGCACGAGTTTCAAGGAACGCGACGTCCGGGATCTGCTGAATCTGTACGGGGTGCGTGATCCCGCCGAGGTCGAGTCCTTCCTCCGGCTCGTCCGCCGGGCCAACGAACCCGGGTGGTGGCATCGCTACGGCGATCTGATGCCCTCCTGGTTCGAGACCTACCTCGGGCTCGAGCACGCGGCGTTGTCCATCCGAACCTTCGAGGCGCAATTGGTGCCGGGTCTGTTGCAGACCGAGGCGTACGCGCGTGCGGTGGTCGCGCTCGGGCACGAGAACGTCGAGGCGACTCGTCGCGTGGAGCTGCGTAAACGTCGTCAGGAACTGCTCGATCGCGCCAGCGGTCCGACGCTGTGGGCCATTCTGGACGAGTCGGTGTTGCATCGCCCGATCGGCAGTACGAAAGTGCTGCGCGATCAGCTCGAACATCTGGTGCGGATGACCGAGGACAACCTGCGCGTCACGATCCAGGTGCTGCCGTATTCCGCGGGCGGGCATGCGGCCCTTGGTGGTTCGTTCACCATGCTGCGCTTCGCCGAGGACGAACTCCCCGACATGGTCTACACCGAACAGCTGACCAGTTCGCTGTATCTGGACCGCCAGAACGATCTGGAGAACTACCGCCGCGTCATGGACCGGATCAGCGTCCAGGCCGAGACCCCCGATCGCTCGCGCGAGATCTTGCGTGCGGCGGCCGCGCAGCTCTGAGCGGTGTCATCCCGTGCGGCGGAACACCACCCATCGCATCGCGCAGTACATGAACGCCGCCTCGCAGGCACCGGACGCGATGCGGGCCAGGTGGTACTCCACGCCCAGGGCCGACAGCGCCGCGGACACCCCGAGGATGAACGCGAGATAGTTCAGGATGACGGCGCCGATGTACACCGCGAGCTGCGGCCCCACCGCGGAGTGTGAGCGGAAGTTCAGCGTCCGGTTCAGCACGTAACTCACCCCGAACGCGCACCCGTATGCCACCGTGACCGCGATCGGCACCGGCCATCCCAGTCCGCTGCGCAGCAGCGTCAACAACAGCAGATCGATCCCGAAGGTCCCGCTGTTGATCACCGCGAACCCCAGAAGGGTCGGCGCCACAACGGTATTCAGCCCGAACGGCAGCCGCGCGACCACCACCTCGCAGGCCCGGTGGAACCGTGCGACCACCCGCGTCGATTCCGTCTTCGCCACAGCGTGCACGTCGCCAAGCTGCCAGTGCGAGGTTGTGCGTGGGTGACCGGTTCGCAAACGACACCTGAACTGCGGGACGATCTTCCCAGGAGCGATAAACGGAACCATCCGCCACCGCGGTGCGATGCCTGGGGTGCTGTGGTGACTGTTGTCGAGATCACCGCGCGGGTCCGAGTAGGCAGCGGTGTCGAGCAGTTGGTGCGTCATCCGCGACTGCCGAAAGCGACCTCGTGCTCGTATCGGTGGCCGCGGCCGCCACGGAAGCCGTGATTCAGCCGAAAGGCGTTACCAGCAAAGGGATTCGGCGTAGGTCATCGAGGGTGTAGATGCCCGCGAGGGCGCTGACGGCGCGCATGCAGACGGCGAAGTCGGCCTCGCCGGGATCGAGGTAGTCGAATGCGACGGTGCCCGCCGCCTCGAATGCGGCGCGCAGATCGGCCGGCATGTCGGCGAGGTCGGTCTCGAGTACGAGGTCGTCCACGTTGACCCAGAGGATTTCCTCGCCGTCGGCGCAGTACATGAGGCTGGCGTCCGCATTGATGGAGAAGTAGCTCATGGCGGCGATTCGCCCGTCGGCGGACAGCGCCGCCACATCCTCGGTGGCGCCGAAATCGTCGTAGACGAAGGTCCATTCGCCGATCCGGCCCGCCAACAGAGCTGTGGAGGAGTCACGCATCGCGTCTCCGAGTGCCGCCCGGGGCGCAGACATGCGCTCCGGCTTGTGGTCCGGTAGTTCGCACGCCTGGAACAGGCGCGGCTTCGCGCCGAGCACCTCCAGCGCCTCGGCCGGTTCGAGCCCTTTGACCACGTGCACGCAGTGGTTCGGGTCATCGTCCTCCAAGCCGCTGATCCACAGCGGAAAGCCTTCGTCGTCAAGCGTATTCGGCGGGAACCCCGGTGTCGTCATACCAACCTCATCTCTCGATCGACCGGGACCATACCCGAGCGCTGTGACAAGTTCGGGTCCATGATCGGTGCGCCGAAAAACCATCGGTTCGGCTCGGCCGATATCGAGAATCTGGTGCTGGCGTGCGAGTTACGCATTCCTCGTTTCGGCAGCTCGGAAATCCGTATCGAAGAATGGAACTCCGTGCTCAAGCTGCGGGGGACACCCGGGAACGCAGGTTGCGTAGTGACGTGGGGAGGAACGGTTCGGGGTTGCGGGGGGTGGCCAGGACGTACCACGCGACGAGTAGCACGCTCAACCAGACGTAGGTGTCGCCGTAGATGTGTTGCCAGGCGGTCCAGGCGAATTCGCGGTTGTCGTCGCCGGGGAGTTGGTTCTGGGGGCCGATGACGAAGATCACGGCGGTGGCGAGGGTGACCGCGTACCAGATGAGGGCCGTGCGGAGGGGGAGTTTGGTGGCTGCGCCCACGGCGGCGAGGAGGGCGGGGGCGGTCCACACCCAGTGGTGCGACCAGGAGATGGGGGAGACCAGGAGGGTGAAGACCGCGTTGAAGGACATCGCCAGGGGCGGGTTGTCGATCGCGCGGCGCATGGCGGCGACGACCAGGACCAGCAGGACCAGGCTCAGCACCACCCACAGGCCGGTGAAGGCCGGTTCGGGGACCTGTAGCCGGGCCAGCACGCCCTGGATCGACTGGTTGGTGTGGAAGGCCGAGCCGCTGAGCCCGGACACGTTGCCCATGCCGCCGAACCAGTACCGCACCGATTCGTGCGGCATCAGCGCGAAGGCCAGCGCACTGGCCGCGGCGCCGGTGATCGCGGCGGTGATCGCCGCCTTGTAGTCGCGGCGGACCAGGAAGTAGAGGACGAATGCGGCCGGGGTGAGCTTGATCGCGGCCGCGAGGCCGACGCCGATGCCGCGTTTCCACTTCGGCTTCTCGGTCAGGCAGTCCGCGGCGACGAGCACCATCAGGATCAGATTGACCTGGCCGAAGTCCAACGTCGAATGAATCGGTTCGAGCAGCATGCCCAGCGGCGCCGCACAGGCCGCCGCCCACAACACGAGCTCGGTTCCGCCGTAACCCCACAGCCGTCGCGCGGCCAGATAGATCGTGACCGCCATCGCCAGTGTCGAGACGATGAAGAAACTGAGCTGCGCGGCGTTCCACGGCAGCAGGGCGAACGGGCCCAGCGCGATCGCCGCGAACGGTGGATAGATGAACGGCAGACTGATGTCGAGCGTGGTCTTGGGCAGCGACCCGTACATGTCGACCCCGTGCATGGCGGCCTGCACCCCGAGCCGATACACCTGCAGATCGATGAATCCGCGGCTGATCGGCTTCAACGGCCACGACGGAAAGACCAGCCACAGCACCGAAACGGTGAGCAGAGTCGGCGGAGCCAGCCAGGCGACACGACGCATGCGGCGGGTGGCGGTTGGCTGACGAACGGAGGCCGTGACACTAACCATCCGGTAAGAGGTTACCTGCTGTCCACCGGCCCCATCGCACCCCCGTCGGATCGATCGGGCCGCCCTATCAGGCGGGTCCGACCCGTAGCATCGGAAAAGCTATGACGATCATCCGACCACGGCGCCGGACCGATGAGGCGCCGCTGGTGCTGACGACCGAGCCGCCACGCAGCCTGTCCTTTGCCGATCAGACCGCCTTCTGGGCCAATCTCGGGGTGAGCCTCATCGGCTTCACCGGGGCGGTGTACGTATTGCAGCCCGCCGGGCATCCGCAGTTGCCGATCCTGGGGGCACTGCTGGCGACGATTCTGGGGACCGTGCTCGGCACCGGGATGGTGGTCGCGGCCGGTGCGGTCGGGGCGCGCACGGGTGCTCCGGCAATGGCGAATTTTCGCGGGCTGTTCGGGACGAAGCTGTCCTATCTACCGACCCTCGCCAATATCGTGCAGTGCATCGGGTGGGGTGTGTTCGAGCTGACGGTCATCGCGGGCGGAGCCCTGGCGCTGACCCACGGGCGGGTCGCGCATGCGCCGGTGATCATCGCGGCCGGCGTGCTGTGTACCGCGATGTCCATCTGGCCGCTGCGGGTGCTGCATATTCTGCGCCGGTATGTGACTGTGGCCGTGGCGATCTCGATGCTCTACTTCACCGTGCAGCTGCTGCGCAATCCGCTGCCGCCGGTGCACGGCACGTCGTGGAGCGGATTCTTCCCCGGTGTGGACACCGCGTTGGCCGTGGCGGTGTCGTTCGTGCCGTTGGCCGCGGACTACACCCGGCACGCGCGGTCCGCCCGCGCCGCCTCGGGCGCTGCGATGCTGGGGTATTCGGTGGCGCAGACCTGGTGTTATCTCCTGGGTGTCGTCGCGTTGATCCAGGTGGGCGGCGACCCGAACCGGATCTTCGACACCTTCCTGGGCGTCGGGGCGGGGTGGGTTTTCTTCACGATTCTGGTGTTGCGTGAATCGGATCAGTCCTTCGCCAACGTCTATTCCACGGCGATGTCGCTGCAGAATCTGCTGCCTCGGGTGGACCGCCGGATCCTCGCGGGCGCGGTCGGTGCGCTGGCGACCGTGCTGGCGCTGGGCGTGCACGATTTCACCGGATTCTCGAATTTTCTGCTGTTGATCGGCTCGGTGTTCGTCCCGCTGTGCGCGGTGCTGGTGGTGGACTACTTCTTCGGCCGCGGCCGACGCGGCTGGAATCTGGACGACAACGCTCCGGCCCGCCCGTTCATGCTGCTGCCGTGGCTGCTGGGTTTCGCCGTCTATCAGCTGCTCAATCCCGGATCGATCAGCTGGTGGGCACAGCTGTGGATGCACGCCCAGAACGTTCTGGACGTGCATCCGGGCTGGTGGTCCTCGGCATCGCTGTTCTCCTTCGTCGTCGCGGGCCTGGCCACCGGTGTGCTGGTGCTCGCCGAACGCCGGTTCGCCCGTGCGTGAAGGTGACGATCATCGGGTCTTCGGTATGGGAACGTCCCCTACCGCCGAGCCCGACTGGCCGCCACTGACCCTCGAGGAGATCAACGACGTTCTGCGGAAACATGATTCGCGGAACGACAAGGCCGAGAACATCCAATGGCGCAGTCCTCGGCCGTTGTCGACGACTGCTCTGGTTCGGTTCGCGGACGGTGTGCGGCGGGTGGTCAAGCGGGTACCGGTGGGTCTGCGGGATTCCGGTGCGCTCGTCGAGGAACACGCGTTCATGGAACATCTTCGGGTGCAGGGGATTCCGGTGCCCGAGGTGTGGTCGTGCACGGGTGCGGAGTTCAGTTACGAATTCCAGGTTCCGGGCGCGGGGGTCGATCGATATCGGGATGCGTTCTCCTGGTCGCCGTATCTGTCCTGCGAACATGCGGCTGCGGCCGGTGCGATGCTCGCCCGGATGCATTGTGCCGCTGAAGGTTACGACGCGCCCGCGCGTCCGCTGCGTCCGTTGCAGGCGGCGCTGTGCACCGATCCGATCGCGGCGGTCGAACGTCACCTCGCCACTCGGCCCGCTCTCGCGGAGTTCCTGGCCGAACGGGATTGGCGGGCGGATCTGCGTGCGGCCGCCGCGCCCGGCGCAGTCGACGTGTCAGGTCTGGAACCGCTGTGGACACACAATGATTGGCACGGCACGAATCTGCTGTGGCGCGGCGACGAAATCGCCTCGGTGCTGGATTTCGGTCTCGCCGATCGCACCACGGCGGTATTCGATATCGCCACCGCGATCGAGCGTTTCGCGATCGACTGGCTCGCATTGCGGCGCGGCGAACCGGTCCGCGTCCACGCCCGGCAACTCACCGCATTCCTGCGGGCCTACCGCGCAATCCGTCCGCTCACCGAGTACGAACGTGTGGCGCTTCCCGACCTCTTCCCGCTGGTCCACCTCCATTACGAACTCTCCGAGATCGACTATTTCCTTTCGGTACTGATCCGTCCGAATGGGGAGAATGCCGAAATCGCTTATCGCAGCTATTTTCTGGGACACCTGCAATGGTCGGCATCCGGCCGGGACCGGGATTTCCGTGCTCTGCTGCGTGAGCTTTCACGCTGATCCCCAATTATGGCAGCAACCTGGAGATTCGGATCACACCGGCTCTGCTAAGTTCGGGCCTCATGTGATCGCGCCGCAGCGGCGGCGCAGAGGGAGGAGAGACGTTGGTTATCCCGGAGCCAGGACAGCGGGGGACCTCGGGCACACCGGCCGGACGATGGGCGGCGCTGATCCGCACCAAATCGGTCGAACAATCGATCCGCGACACCGACGAACCGGATTCGAAGCTGCGCAAGGACCTCACGGCCTGGGATCTGACCATCTTCGGCGTTGCCGTGGTGGTCGGCGCGGGAATCTTCACCCTCACCGCACAGACCGCGGGCAGCGTCGCCGGGCCGTCGGTCTCACTGGCCTTCGTCTTCGCCGCGATCGCCTGCGGGCTGACCGCGCTGTGCTACGCGGAATTCGCCTCGACGGTTCCGGTCGCGGGCAGCGCCTACACCTTCTCCTATGCGACCTTCGGCGAGCTGGCCGCGTGGATCATCGGCTGGGACCTCATCCTGGAATTCGCCCTCGCCGTCTCGGTGGTCGCCAAGGGCTGGTCGCAGTATCTGGGCCAGGTGATGGGCTCGCACAGTCCGATCGTGCAGTTCGGCTCCGTGTCCTTCGACTGGGGTTCGGTGCTGTTGATCGCGGTGCTCACGGTGCTGCTGGCGATCGGCACGAAGGTGTCCTCGCGAGTGTCGGCGGTCGCGGTGGCGATCAAACTGGCCGTCATCGCCGTGGTGGTCGTCGTGGGGCTGAAGTACTTCAAGGCGTCGAATCTGAGTCCGTTCATCCCTCCGGCGAAGCCGGGCAGCGCCGGATCGGGCATCCACCAGACGCTGTTCTCGTGGATGACCGGTGCCGGGAACAGCGAATTCGGTTGGTACGGGCTGTTGGCGGCGGCCAGTCTGGTGTTCTTCGCGTTCATCGGATTCGACGTCGTCGCCACCACCGCGGAGGAGACCAAGGATCCGCAACGCAACGTCCCGCGCGGCATTCTCGGCTCGCTCGCGATCGTGACGGTGCTGTACGTGGTGGTCTCGCTGGTGCTCACCGGTATGGTGCCCTACACCGATCTGGCCGCCAAGGATGCGACCCTGGCCACCGCGTTCGCGGTGCACGGGGTGACCTGGGCCAAGAACCTCATCTCCGTCGGCGCGCTGGCCGGTCTGACCACTGTGGTGATGGTGTTGTTCCTCGGGCAGACCCGCGTGCTCTACGCCATGGCGCGCGACGGTCTGCTGCCGCGCGGCCTGGCACGCACCGGTAAGAAGGGCACGCCGGTGCGGATCACCGTGATCGTCGGCGTGATCTGCGCGGTGCTGGCCGGTTTCGTGCAGTTCGGCACGCTCGAGGAGATGGTCAACATCGGCACGCTGTTCGCCTTCGTGCTGGTGTCGATCGGTGTGCTGATCCTGCGTCGCACCCGGCCGGAACTGCCGCGCGGATTCCGGGTGCCGCTGGTTCCGGTCATTCCGATTCTGGCTGTGCTGGCCTGCATTTGGCTGATGTTGAATCTGTCGGTGGAGACCTGGCTGCGATTCGTGATCTGGATGATCGTCGGGTTCGGGCTGTACTTCACCTACGGCGTGCGGCATTCACTGCTGCGCAAGGCTTCTCGATGACGCAGGAGTGAACGTCCCTGCCGTCGTGGATCATCGGGTGGCGGGGAACTCCTGGCGGGTCGGCGGGCGGCCGACGGTGCGCTGCGGAATCGTTTGGGTGGCCGCCTGGGCCAGAGCGCGGGCTCGGTCGAGCTGATCGATAATGCCCTCCCAAGCCGGGTGGGTGCCTCGGGTTCCGGGGTTCTCCAGCAGGTCACGATGGATGCGCAGCAGGGTGCGAGTGACCTCGGCGGTGTAGGCCGCGGCGGCCAGCGGTGGCGGCACCGAATCGAGATCGCCGTACAGTTCGGCGATGCGATCGGTGAGCCAGTACGCCTCGAAATGCGCTTGGCCGTAGAGATCCTCGCCCCGCACGGTGACCGCACTGGGACCGGCGGCGCGCGCGCGATCCTCCAGACTGTCGACATCGGGTGCGGTGGCCAGCGAATCCCGTAGATCCGCGCCGATCACCCGGTAGAGCAGTCCCGCCAGCATGGCGTGTTCGACTCCGGTGCTGTCCGCGCCGGCCATCGCCCGCTGCCACACCTGCTCCTCGACGGCGTCGGTATCGGCGTGCAGAATCGCCAATACCGCTCTGAGCTGTCCGTTCGTAGCCATGACTACCTGCTTCCCCGCCGAGTACTGGGCATACATCCAATCGACGGGGCGTGCACCCGCCCTGTCGTTTCGAAAGGCTACCTTTTAGCAAACAATTTGCCTATACATGTGGGGAGATGAATTTCGGTCTTCCTCGACCTATGTACTGATCTCGGGGATTGGCCGACGGTATGACGGAATCATAGTGGTGGCTACTGCGCGTGCTGTGTGATTGCTGCGTGATTCGGGAAGTTCGGTGATCGGGCACGCCGTCGTCGGTTCAGGAAGCGGCGGCTTCGGTCGGCGGGTACAGGCGGTGCACGATGAGCGCCGCGGACAGCAGTCGGGAGCCGGTGGGTTCGCTCGGATCGGTGCCCGTCAGTTCGGCGATGCGGCGGAGTCGATAACTGAAAGTATTGGGGTGGACATGGATTTCGGCCGCGGCGGCCTTGCGATCCGAGCCGTGCCGCAGGTGGGCGTCGAGGGTTTCGAGCAGATGCGGGCTGCGCAGCAGCGGGGCCACGCGCTCGGCGAGCCGGTCCCGCGCCGCGCCCGGTCGGGTGAGCTGGTATTCCAGCAGCAGATCGTCCAGGAGATAGGCGCCGGTGGGGCGCCCCAGTAGTCGTGCCAGCGCAGCCAACTCGGTCGCCAGCTGCGTCGCATCCGGTATGGATTCACGTGCGACACCAGGGATTTCGGCGACAACCACACTGGTGCCGAACTGCGTGGCGAGCTCGCGCGCCAGCGTCGAGGACGTGTGGTCGGCGTCGGCGGAACCGTTGGGCAGCAGGATGATTCCGGACGAGCCGTCGAAGGTGTTCAACACGGCGACTCCGGCGAGTTGATCCAGGGTCTGCTGTAGCAGTCGGATGCGTCGTCGGGTGAGCAGATGCGCCGCGGCGGCGGGATGTTCGGTACGCGGCAGCTCGATCGCGAGAACCGAATACCGTTCGGCGAGTGCGATTCCGGCGCGAACGGCGAGCTCGCCCGGGGCCTGGCCGCGCAACAGGGCCCGGCACAATGCCCGGCGCGCCTCGCGTTCCGCGTGATGGATCGACTGCTCCATCTCGGCATAGGATTCCACGGTGATCGCATTGATATGCATCAGCAGGCCCAGCATGCGATCGCCGAAATCCACCAGTTGATCCATATCGTCCGGATCGCTCAATGCCACCGCCTCCCGCAGCACCTGCCGCGCCGAGGCGTGCACCGCCTCGACCAGCAGACGTAACGGAAGCCGGTCCTGCGCATGGCGTTCCACCACCGGGACGATGAATTGCGCGGCCTCGTCGTGGGTGAATTCCCGCCCTTGATCCACCGAATGCAGAAAGGCGTGCGCACATCCGTGAATGGCGGGCAGAACCTCGAGGAAATGTCCGTCCGGGAGATCCGCCGCCGCTGGTGTCGCGCCCAGTCCCGAGGCCAGGATGCGCTCGGCTATCCGGGGGAGACGGTCGAGCATGCGCATGGCGATACTGGTGCGTCGAGACGTGCTGGGCAGGGCGTCGGACATGTCGCCGATTGTGATCGGAAACAGCAGGCAGGGCAAGGTTTCGCTGTATCGGTACGGGATTTTGTATTGCGAGACAATCTCATCCCGGATATCTGTACATGTGAGTGCAGTGACAGTGCTCTCTCGCCCGGCATACATTTCGATCCGAACTTCACCAAGGGGTGTAGATTCGGTCCGCGGTTCGTCGGGTAATGGAGGTCGGTTGTGCGAGGATATCGGCCGTTGCGGCCCGATCGTGATCCGTTCCACCGTCCGCCCGCCGGATTCGAACACCGGCCACCGGGGGCGCTGTTGCGCAGTCGCGTGGTCGAGTTGGCCGTATTCGGCGTTGTGCCGCTGCGGGTTTCGGCTTGGCAGCTGCTGTATCGCAGTTGTGATCTGAACGGGGAGCCGGAAGCGTCGGTGACCACCGTGCTGCTGCCGCGCGGGGCGACGCCGGATCAGGGGCGTCCGCTGGTGTCATTTCAGTGTGCGATCGATGCCCTTGCACCGCAGTGTTTTCCGTCGTACGCATTGCGGCGGGGAGCGCGGTCGCTGGGGGCCATTCCGCAATTGGAGGTACCGCTGATCGCCGCGGCGCTGGCGCGCGGGTGGGCGGTGTCGGTGCCCGACCACGGTGGTCCCGGCGGGCGGTTCGGTGCGCCGCGCGAGCCCGGATATCGTGCGCTGGACGGGATTCGGGCCGCTCTCGCCTTCGGGCCGCTCGGCCTCGATGCGAGCACACCCGTTGCGCTGTGGGGTTATTCGGGAGGCGGGCTGGCGACGGTGTGGACCGCCGAGGTGGCCGCGCGGTACGCGCCGGAACTCGCGATCGTCGGCGCGGTGGCCGGATCGCCGGTCGGTGACCCGGGCGCGGCCTTCGTGCGCTTGAACGGCACGTTGTTCGCCGGATTCGCGATGGTGTTCCTGGCCGGACTGCGACGCGCCTATCCACAACTGGAACCGGTCGCCCGCACACAACTGCGTGCCCGATATCTGGATATGCTCGCGAAAGCCGAAGTGGGCGCGACACTTCCGCTGCTGGCGCGGCTGGCGGGCCGGGATGTCGGCAGATATTCGGATCACGACGTCGACACCCTGATGCGATTACCGCAGATGCAGAGCGTCATCGCGGACATCCGGCCCGGGGCGGTGGCGCCCGAGATGCCGCTACTGATCGTGCAGGGCGTCAACGACGAGATCATCGCCGTCGAGGATATCGACGCGCTGGTCGACCGCTACACCGTGGCGGGAGCTCAGGTGCACTACCTCCGCGACCGCCTCAGTACCCATCTTCCCTTGCAGTTCATCGCAATTCCCGCAATGCTCGACTGGATCGCCGACCGGTTCGCTGCCATCCCCGCTCCCACGGGTACCAGAACGGTGCGCTCTGTCGCCGCCACCCGCCGGGCCCTCCGAGGTCATCGTGCCATGGCCCGCCTCACCGCCCGTCTTCTCGCCGGTCAGCCCATCCGGCCGGAACCTCTTGCCCCGCAATCGGATAGGCCATCCCGCCACCCCGAGGCGGTCCGACTCACGGGATCCTGACCGGCATCCGCGACATCCATCGGCTTCCCGGTCGTGGGAACAGTTTGCCGTAGATCGTGCCGGGTCAGGTATGGCGAAGTTGACCAACGGGGTGGACGGTGGTGTTCATCACATGTGATGAACACTTCGGGAGGGTGTATTCGACGTATCCGGTAATGGGGACCGGGTCGGCTTCATCGCTGGTCGCGTATGGAATCCGAGACGGAGTCGGGTTCGTGCGACCCGACGAGCAGCCGTCCAGCGGTCGCGGCGAGGGACCGCTCGCGGCGGCGAATTCCGCCGCGCTGCACATCGTTTCGGCGCTGTATCGGCGCTCGGTCACGGGGGTCGGCAGCCATATCGACGTCTCCGGGGCCGATGCGTTGCTGTTGCAGACCATGCTCGTCTCGGCCTACGAACTCAACCGCGACCGGATCGGCGACGCCGGCTCACTACCGTTGCCCGAGAACGGTTTTCTCGGGCCGCGCTACCGGTTGTACGACACCGCCGACGGTTACGGCATCGCCTTCACCTGCGTGGGCACACCCGCTCTCGTCGACGGGCAGGAATTCTCGATCCGCAGACACGCGCCCGCACTCGGCGAGCACACCGCCGAGGTACTCGCGGAGTTGGAATCCGGCGAACCGAACATCTCCACCTCGCGGCCGTAGGATTCTCGCCGCCGCCCGGCGCGCCCGGCGGGCGCGTCGGCCGGGTGATTTGTGTGTCCGCCTGCGCAACAGCTGGCAAATGCGGTTCAATAGTCGTGATCGACGAGTTCTACCTGCATGCTCCCGCCGCTTCTGAGCGACATTCGGGCGGGTGGTCACACCAGCATCACCTCAGCATCCCGAGAGGACAACGAACGTGAGCATGGTTCTCGCCGCACACGAGATATACACGACTGTGCTTGCCCAGGTCGGCAACCCCACTCCGGAAACCCCGCCGGCGGCGGACAAGCTGCTCAAGTTGGTCCGGTATTTCACCTGGTTCGTACTGCTCTCCGGCGTCACGGCCGTCACCTACGGCGGCGGTAAATTCGCCTGGGAGAAGTGGAACGGTGGAAGCCTCGAATCGCCCAAGATGGTCGCCGGCGCGATGATCGGCGGCGGCGTCGCCACCAGCGCTGGAACCATCATGAACGCGGTCATCGGCAGCTGATCAGGCGCCGGCGCCCGGCGAACCGGGCACCAGCGCCCACCATGCGGTGCGCCGTAGCGGCGCACCCTCAATGCGATGACGCGCTCGGATGAAGGTCCCGGTTGCGGGGGACCTTCATCCGAGCATCCGATCAGCTCTGCACCATGCCCTGCATCTGCGTGACCTCCGCCTGCTGGGCGGTGATGATGCCCTGGGCCAGCGCCTTGACCTCGGCATTGCTGCCATCGGCCAATTCGGTGTTCGACATGGTCACCGCACCCTTGTGATGTTCGATCATCATCTGCAACCACATCTTGTCGAAGTCCGCCCCCGACGCCTTCTGCAGCGCGGCCATCTGATCCTGGGACATCACGCCATCCATCGGGTGATCCATCGTGGCCGACGGGGCCGGTTTGCCGAAGCTGTGCAGCAGATCGGCGAACTTCGTCATCTCCGGCGCCTGCGCCGCCTCGATCTTCGAGGCCAGGGCAATGAGCTGCTGATTCTGCGACCGGCTCGGCACCATCTTGGCCATCTCGACCGCCTGTGCGTGATGCGGATACATCATCTGCAGGAACGTCACGTCGGCGGCGTCGAAATCGGTGCGAGCAGGCGCGGCCGAGCTCGCGGTGTTGTGACTCATGCCCGGCATATCGGCCATCGCGGTGGTCGTGCCGGAGGTGGAACTCCCGGAATCGTTGCTGCAGCCCGCGATGAGCAGGGCGACGGCGATTCCGGTACCCGCCACGGTGATTCGTGCACGTGAGATGAACATGGTTGTACTCCTGGGGAATTACGACGGTCTGAACTGGGATCCGGAAAACCCGTGTCCGCGTGGTGATTCCATGCCGACACGGCGGTCCGTCAGATCCGCAGAATCGACAATTCGGCCAGTGAGAGCGTCGTCCAGGGTGGCGGCCGGGCATGCCGGGCCGCCCATCCGCGCACCGTTCGCGCGGATGCGTCCGCATCGTCACCGACCCGGCCCAGCAATGCCAGCCCGAGCAGCAGTACGAGTGCGGTGAGAATGAACACGCAGGCGTGCACCCCGCCGGGCAGCACGCAGCAGTCGGCGCATCCGGGATCCATGCCCTCGCCCGGCATCATCATCGAGGTGAGCGCCGTCATCGCGGCTGGATGGTGCCGCGCAATCGCTGCGTCGTCGTGGGTGGCCATCGGCATCGCGTGCTGGTCGGCGACGGGCGACATCGGGTGATCGGAAGCTGGATGGTGTCGCGCAGTCGGTGCGGATGGCGCGGTCATCGCTGTCGAGTCGTCGTGGGTGGCCATCGGGACAGCGTGATGGTCGATGGAGGGTGACATCGCGTGGGGAAGTGATTGTGTCGCAGAGTGTTCGGCTGAACGGCTCGATGCATGGGAGGCGATGAACACGTGCATCACCAGGATTCCGAGCAGCAGCGTGAGCAGGCCCGCCACCCGGACGTATCCGGTGGCGAGATGTTCGGGCCGACGGCTCACGCGGACAGTGTAGCGGGCTGTCGATACCCCCTGCCGGTATACCCCTGGATGTGGGTGACCGTTGCCGGTCGGTGGCATGGATACCCGGGTCCGGCGCTGGAAGTGTGTTCGGCGATGAAGGCGTCGGTGGGTTAGATTCGGCGTGGGGTGATCAATGGACGGCGCGCCCGAGAGGCATGTCCGCGAAAGCAGTGACGGGAGTCGGGGTGGTTCTACAGGCGGGGGCGGTGTTCGCGGGATTCACCATCGAACGGCTCGTCGGGGTCGGCAGTTTCGGTGCGGTGTATCTGGCGTGGCATCAACCCAGCGCGCAACGGGTCGCTTTGAAGATCGTCAACGACGGTATTGCGGCAGATCCCCAGGCACGCATGGCATTCGATCGTGCAGCCGCGTTCGCGACCGGGCTCCGGCATCCGAATATCGTTGCCATCCAGGGGTACAGCAGCCCGGGGGAGCCGATCCCGTGGTTGGCCATGCAGCTCATCGAGGGCGGGAATGCGAGTGCGATTCCGGCGGCGGCGCCCGACGGGTTGCCTGTCGAGCAGGCGCTGCGACTGATCGGCGATGCCGCGCAGGCTCTGGATTACGCACACTCCCAAGGTGTTCTGCATCGTGACGTGAAACCATCGAACCTGCTCATCGATCGCGGCGGGCGGGCTCTGCTGACCGACTTCGGGATTGCGCGCAGCTTCGACGGCACGAATGCGGCGGTTGCGTCGACTTTCGCCTATACCGCGCCGGAACGTTTCACGAATCTACCCGTCGATCAGCGGTCCGATGTCTACTCCCTGGGTTGTGTGCTGTTCGAGTTGCTCACCGGCAGAACGCCTTTCCCGTTCGCCGATCAGGCTGCCGTCATGGCCGCCCAGACGACCGCGCCACCGCCGGTTCTCACCGAGACTCGACGTCATCTGCCTCGGGGGTTGAACGACGTCATCGCGATCGCGTTGGCCAAGAATCCCGACGGCCGCTATCGGACGTGTGGCGATCTCGTCTCGGCCGCGTACTACGCGGTGGCCATGGTGCAGCAGCCTGTGCCGCCACCGGCAGTTCCACCAGGGCCCTTCGTGATGCATCCGGTGAGCGCCTCGGACGAACGCGGACGGACCACCAGGCGGCGACTGCTCATCGCGGGAGGTATCGCCGTGCCGGTGATCGTCGCTGCGGCCACCGGAGTCGCGATTCTGAACCCCTTTGCGTGGGCGTCGCATTCGTCCCAGGCACGGACCCGAGCCGATGCCCGCGACGCTGCGCTGAGCGGTGCCAGGCGGGTCGCGGTGGATCTGACCAGCGTCAATCCGGACGATGCGGACGGCACCATTCGAACGATGGAGTCGGCGGCTACCGGTCAACTGCTCGAACAGCTGACCAGCGCCACCGAGGGGGAGAAAACGGTCATAGTCACCTCTGGCACCCGGATCACCTCACTTGTGCTGCATGCCGCACTGGCATCCATCGACGATGCCTTCGAACATGCGACCGCACTCGTCGTGCTGCAGCAGACCCGCACGCCCCGCAACGGCACCGCCACCATCCAGCAGCAGAACTGGCAGCTGGGACTGACCCGTACGCCGGGAGGTTGGCGAGCCGATACGGTCACAGCTTTCGGATCCGCGACGACGCAGCCGGCCGAGACCGCGGCTGCCGACCCGCCGACCGGAACCGGCAACACGGCCTTCGTCGACACTGCTGCCACCAATGCGATCAAAACCGCAGGCGCCCAGGCGATAACGACCATCTACCAGTACAACCTCGCCGATCGAGACGCGTACCTGGCCGCGGTGAAGGCGGTCACCACCGACGCGGCGTACCGGAAGATGAGCACGGCTTCGAGTACCGCAGCGGATGCCGCCCGCCAGACCCACACCGCCATCACCGCCAAAGTCGACCCCGTCGGCGTGGCACAGCTGACCGGCGATCAGGCCGAGTTGCTGTGTGGGATGACCGCTTCCGACACCAAGGACGGTGTCCCCGCGACTACCTCACAAGGTGTCTTTCCCGTCCGCATGCAACACCTCGGTGGCCGGTGGCTCGTCTCCGACATCCCCGGCAAGGTGTGAGGGCGCTCGCCGAGTCCCCGGAATACCGGCGATGACAGCGCGTTGCATCTAGCTGTCGGACCGAGCTAGCCAGGGGGATGTGTGACCACCGTGACGCGAGCGTCGATCGGCCTGCGATCCGAACGAGGTCCCGTTCTCGGAGCGCTGATGCTGGCCACCTCGCTGGTCGCGCTTGACTCCACGATCATTGCGACCGCGGTACTCACCATTACGAACAGTCTCGGCGGGTTCGCGCAGTTCCCGTGGCTGTTCTCGATCTATCTGCTGGCTCAGGCCGTCACCGTGCCGATCTACGGCAAGCTCGCGGACACCTTCGGCCGAAAACCGGTGATGCTCTTCGGCATCGGTGTCTTCGCACTCGGATCGCTGCTGTGCGGGGTGGCGACGAATATGGTGGCGCTCATCATCTTCCGGGCCGTGCAGGGCATCGGTGCGGGTGCGGTGCAACCGATGTCGATGACCATCGCCGGTGACATCTACACGCTGGCCGAGCGGGCCAAGGCGCAGGGCTATCTGGCCAGTGTCTGGGCGCTGTCGTCGGTGCTGGGACCGCTGCTCGGCGGGATCTTCTCGCAGTATCTGAGCTGGCGCTGGATCTTCTTCGTCAATCTGCCGCTGGCGGCGCTGGCCGGGTGGATGCTGTGGCGCAGTTTCCGCGAAACCGCGCCACGGCAACGCAGTCGCATCGACTATCCGGGCGCGACGCTGCTCGCCCTGGGGGTCGGCGCGATCATCCTCGCACTGCTCGAGGGCGGTCAGGCGTGGGCCTGGGATTCGCCGATCGGCATCGGGCTCTTCGTCGGCGGCGGACTCGCGCTGGTGCTGTTCGCGCTGGTCGAACGGCGTGCGGAGAGTCCGATCCTGCCGCTGTGGGCGCTGAGCCGGCGGGTGGTCGTGGCGAGCAGTCTGGTGTCCATGCTGGTCGGCGCGATCATGCTCGGCCTCACCTCGTACGTACCGACCTATGCCCAGGGTGTGCTGGGCGCGGACGCGTTGATCGCCGGGCTGACCGTGGGCGCGCTCACGCTCGGCTGGCCGCTGTCGGCGTCCCAGTCGGGCAGGATCTACCTGCGGCTCGGATTCCGCAGCACCGCGCTGATCGGCTGCACCCTGGCCGTGCTCGGCGGTGCCTCGCTGCTCCTGCTCACCGCGCATTCCTCGTTGATCGAGGTGGCCGTGAGCTGCTTCGCGATCGGCGTCGGTATGGGCCTGACCGCGAGTCCGACCCTGATCGCGGCGCAGACCAGCGTCGACTGGACCGAACGCGGCGTGGTCACCTCCACCAACATGTTCGCCCGGTCGATCGGCAGCGCGGTCGGCGTGGCGATCTTCGGCGCAGTGGTGAACGCACGTGTCGGACACGGCAACCACCCGACCCCCACGGCGCTGACCGCGGCGGTCCACGGGGTGTTCCTCGGCGTGGCCGCGATGGCCGTGGTCATGCTGATCGCGGCCTGCGGTATGCCGAAGGGGCGAGCGGCAGCCACCCCCGAGCCCGCCCCGGTCACGGACTGAGCAGCCCGAACCTAACTGCTGCTCTGTTGCAGGGTGAGGATTCGGTTCACAGCGGCGGTGTCGGCTGTCGCGGCATCGTAGAGCTGGGTGAGGTCCTGTTTGAGTGCGGTGCGCGAATTGCCGTCGAGATACACCATGTGACCCGACGGATAGAAGCGGATCGTCAGATTCTTGCGTACCTCCGCATTATCCAGTGGCATCTGTTGAAGATCGAGGACGGTTCGGTAGCACGGGGTCACGAAATCGTAGAATCCGTTGGCGGACAACACTCGTAGATCGACGTTGATCGCCATCAGCGCGGCGAGATCGGCTGCGGTGTTCAGCGGGCCGGTCTGTTTGGCTCCGGTGGGATCGGTATGCGAGAAATCCCAGTGCTCGAACACCTGATTGTTCAGATCGGTGTATTCCGAATTCGAGGTGAATTTCAACTGTTCGTTCAGATAGGAATTCCACATCGCGGTGTAGACACCGGAGACTGCGGCCATGGTCGGATCGTTACTGCCCGCGGCGGGATCGAGCTTTCCGGCGATACCCGAATCTATGGCGGTCACCCGGCCGTCGTAGGCGCCCAGGGCGAGTTTGCGATCCTGCAGCAGGGTTGTCGGGAACTGGTAGCCGACAACCAACTTCCATGAGGTCAGCGTCGTGACATCGATTCCGGTGTACTCGGACAGCTTCGTCACCGCCGCCGGATCGGCCTTCGGGAACGCCTGCAGCGCCGCCGCGTAATCGCCGGACGCGAATTTCTCCACTTCCTCGACGAACGCGGTCAGGTCGGCCGGCGCGGGTGTGATCGAGGTCCTCTTGTGGTACCAGGCGTCGGCAGCGGCGGTGGGCAGCAGGCCGATCGGATCATCCGATGTGCCGTAGTTCAGGATCGAGGATTGCAGGGTGATGCCGTTGAGGTCGACGCCGTCCTCGTGCAATCGGTAGGCGAGTACGCAACTGCGCGCGGTGCCGTACGACTCGCCGTACAGGAATTTCGGGGAGTTCCAGCGATTGTTCTTGGTGAGATAGCGTTTGACGAACTGTTTGAGCGAATCGGCATCCTGGTCGACGCCCCAGAATTCGCTGTTCCTGTGCGGCGCGATCGCGGCCGAGTACCCGGTGCCGACCGGGTTGATGAACACCAGATCCGTCTTGTCCAGCAGAGTATCCGGATTGTCCTCCATCGTGTACGGCGCGGGCGGAGTGAAGTCGGGCATGTTCGTCTTGATCCGCCGCGGCGCGAACGAACCGAGCAGGACGAATACGGCCGAGGATCCCGGCCCGCCGTTGTAGCAGAACGTCACCGGACGTGTCGTCTCGGACTGCCCGTCCTGGGTGAAGGCGACGTAGAAGATCTTGGCGTTGGGGCGCGAGGTGCTCGGATCGACCGTGACGAGGTGGCCCGCCGTTGCGGTATAAGCGATTTCGCGCCCGCCGAGGGCGATCGTGTGATGGGTGACGGCCGCGGTCTCGGCGGTGTCGGTGACATTGTCGTCGGGCCCGGTGCCGTAAGCGATCGGATCGAAGTACGGCTGATCGGTCTGTGTGACCGTGTTCGTTCCGGTCGTCGGTGAATCGTTGCTCATGCGAAAACCACCCCTCTGTCCGAAGGTCCGGGCAAATGATCTGGCACGGCGGACCTCTCGGCCGACGAGAATCCCCCCGAACGTGATCCTGCGTTCCGGCTGCCAGCGTACCGAGCTGTGAGCGGTTCGGCAACGATGAGTTTCGCGGCCAACAGCGTTGTGCGGCAATGCCTTCCGAGAGGTGTGTGCAGTGATTCCCGGAAGTTCGGATACCGGATGCGACCAGGGCGGAACGATCTGCCGGGCGATGCGCAGTGAGTAGGTCGCTGTCTTACAGCTTCGTGTCAGCAACCCTGTGCTGACGTGGACTGCCGGACCGCGATCGACGCTCGGCTGGTACGGGTGGGGCGGGTGGTGGAAGGGACAACTGCCGGGGTCGGCGTGACGGCATGGCAACGATCTAGCACACTGTAGGGGTGCACGAGGTCGACGACGTACTGGGCCGGCTGCGGCGATACCCCGATGTGGAAGCGGTGAACCTCTACGCGGTCGATGCCGCTGACCGGCTGATTCTCGATGCCGCGGCCGATGCGCTGGCCGCGGCGGGGGACGGCCGGGCGGCGGTGGTGGACGACGGGTACGGCGCGCTCACCCTGGGCGCCATCGCCGCGCACGATCTGCGCGGTGTGCGGGTGCATCAGGATCTGCTCACCGGTGAACTCGCGTTGTCGCACAACGCTCGTGCGGTCGCGCTCGCCGACCGCTACAGCACGCACGCACTCGATCGCGAACTGCTGGACGGTGTGCGGGTGGTCCTGCTGCGGTTGCCGCGAGCATTGTCCGGATTGGCCGAAATCGCCGATGCCATAGCCCGTTACGCCGATCCCGAGGTGCAGGTGTTCGCCGGTGCGCGGGACAAATATCTGACCCCGGCGATGAACGAGGTACTGGCCGAATCGTTTTCGTCGGTCCAGGCCAGCCGCGGACGGCAGAAGTCGCGGATTCTGTTGGCGCGCGAGCCCAGAAAAGTCGGCGAACCGCCGTATCCGATTCGTCAACAGCTCGGTGAACTGGATCTCGAGGTGGTCGCACACGGTGCGGCGTTCTCCGGGCCGCGCCTGGACATCGGCACGCGATTTCTGATCGAACATCTGCGGCGGATGAAACCCGATGCCCGCGATGCGATCGATCTGGGTTGCGGCACCGGGATTCTCGCGGTGGCGTTGGCCAAGGCGCGCCCGCACGTGACGGTGATCGGCACCGATCAATCCGCGGCGGCGGTGGCCTCGGCGCGGGCGACCGCGACGGTGAACGGCGTCGCGGACCGGGTGCGGGTGGTGCGCGACGACGCGATGTCGGCGGTGCCGGACAACAGCGCGGATCTGGTGCTGTGCAATCCGCCGTTCCATGTCGGGGCCGCGGTGCACACCGGATCGGCGATCAAGATGTTCACCGAGACCGGACGGGTGCTGCGACCGGGCGGAGAGCTGTGGACCGTTTACAATTCGCACCTGAACTACCGGGGTGTGGTGGAGCGTTTCGTCGGGATGACCGATGTGGTGGGACGCAACCGGAAGTTCACGGTGACTCGATCGGTACGAGGGATGCGGGACGGGCGCGCGGACTAGGCCCCGTGCACGCGGATTTTTCAGCCGGTACAGTCTGATTTGTCCGATTTCTGTCCGGTTGGGAACTTGTCTTCCCTGTGACACGTTGGATACTCAGAACGGCCACGATCGCCGTGGACCGCGACTTCCGGAAAGGCACGAGAACGGTGCGCACTACAAGCAACCCGATCTTCAGAAACTTGCCGCAACCCCAGCGCGGCGGCTACGCGGGATTCGGTTCGCCGACTGCCGGCGCCCCGCAATTCGACCAGTACGGCCAGCCCTATCAGCAGGCCTACCAGCAGCAGCCTTATCAGCAGGCCCCGGCCACCCGGCCGATGACCATCGACGACGTCGTGACCAAGACCGGCATCACGCTCGGCGTGGTCACCGTCATGGCGATCATCTCCTACGCGCTGACCTCGATGAACAACAGCCTCGCAGGCGTTTTCGTCGGCGTCGGCGCGCTGGTCGGCTTCGTACTGGTGATGATCGCGACCTTCGGCCGCAAGCAGGACAACCCGGCCATCGTGCTGGGTTACGCCGCCTTCGAGGGGTTGTTCCTGGGCGCGCTGTCGTTCGTGTTCACCAATGTGAAGTTCGGCGGCGTGGGCGGTGCGAGCCTGATCGGTGAGGCCGTGCTGGGCACCTTCGGTGTGTTCTTCGGCATGCTCGTGGTCTACAAGACCGGCGCGATCCGCGTCACCCCGCGCTTCACCCGCATGATGGTTGCCGCCATGATCGGTGTGCTGGTCCTGGTGGTCGGTAACCTGATCGCCGGATTCTTCACCCCCGGCGGCTTCGGCCTGCGCGACGGCGGCCCGCTGTCGATCGTGTTCAGCCTCATCGTGATCGGCATCGCGGCATTCAGCTTCCTGCTCGACTTCGACGCCGCCGACCAGCTCATACGTGCCGGTGCGCCGGAGCGGGCGGCCTGGAGCGTCGCCCTCGGCCTGACCGTCACCCTGGTCTGGCTGTACATCGAGATCCTGCGCCTGCTGAGCTACCTGCAACGCAATTAGCGCGGTATCGCACTGATCCGAGCAACGGGTGGTCGCCGATTCGGCGGCCACCCGTTTCGCATATCCGGCTACCCGTGCGCGGCCCGGCGCACGATCATGCTGCCGCCTCGGCGATGAAATCGTCCGCGTGCCGACGGGCGAAATCGGCGAAAGTGCTCGGTTCGACGCCGAACTCATGATGAGTGGACAGGTCCACCCGGCACTCCGGCGAGGCGGATCGGCCACGATAGATCTCCTCCAGTAGATCCAGCACCTCCGGCGGCAGTCCCTCGGCCGCGTGCAGCGCGCGTTTCTGCGCGAACGTCACCTCCTGGTAGCCGAATGTGCGGCCGGAGGCGGCGCTGATCCGGTCGGTGATCTCGGACATGGTCAGTCCCTCGGGCCCGGTCATGTCGAACGCCCGGCCCTCGATGCCGTCGGCGTCCATCATGGCCACCAGCACACGCGCGATATCGGCGATGTCGACCGGTGCGAGCCGACTCTGCCCGATCGGCATCACCAGTGCCCGCCGCTTCGGATCCACGCCCGTCAGCGTGCCGGGGAGGTAGAGCTGCATGAACTGGCTGGGCCGCAGATGTGTCCACGCCAATCCGGAATTCTCCAGGTAGTTCTCGATCTCGAGATGCCAGCGGGTGCCGCGAAATGCCCGTGGATCGAAGGCGGTTCCCGATTCCTTACCGCTGAACTTGACGATATGCCGCACCCCGGCCGCGGCGGCGGCATCGATGAAGCGGCACTGCGTCCGGACCATGTCGCCGCGCGGCGAGGAGATCATCAGCGCGCGGTCGACGTCGTCGAAGGCGGCGCCGAGCGATTCGGCCACGGCCATATCGCCGCGCACGACCTCGACGTTCGGGAGTTCGCGCAACCAGGGTGCGGCATCCGGATCGCGGACCAGGACGCGAACCGGAACCGCCTGCCGGGCGAATTCCCGGATGACGATCGAGCCGGACAGGCCGGTGACACCGGTCAGGAGATGCATGACGTGCTCTTTTCTTGTGCTGGAACGGGATTCGCCGTGATGTCGACCGGTGCCAGATGAGGCAGGCCGACACGCGGGAACAGGGTGGGGTCGTGGATCATGTCGATGCGGGCGATCCCGGCCGGGCCGACGGTCAGCAGTTGCAGTGCGTGGGCGCGATGGACGCCGCCGTGGCCGCGGGTGTAGAGGCCGAAGGCCGGTTGGCCGTTCGCGGCGGTGGGCGCCAGATATCGGCCATCGGGTTCGGTGAGCCGGGTCCGCAGGAAAGCGGCGATATCCGCGCGCCCGCGGAACCAGGACGGCGCCGGCGGCATCTCGAATACCGCGTCCTCGGCCAGGATCTGCACCAGTGCCTCGATATCGGCGTGGGTGAAGGCGGTGGCATAGCGATCGAGCAGGGTGCGACGCCGCGCATCCTCCGGTTCGGCCAGGTCGTAGCCGTGCGGGGCGGTCTTCGCCAACTGCGCCCGCGCTCGCTGCAATGCGCTGTTGACCGCCGCGGTGGTGGTGCCGAGCAGATCGGCGACCTCGTCGGCGTGGAACATCAGCACCTCGCGCAGGATCAGCACCGCGCGCTGCCGACCGGGCAGATGCTGCAGCGCCGCGATGAAGGCCAGCCGCAGCGTGTGCCGGGCCGTCGCCACCTCCGCCGGGTCCAGCTCGGTGTCGGAAACCGGTTCCACCCAGGCGATTTCGGCTCGACGCGATGGCAGCGGCCCGGTCGGGTCGGTCACCGGCCCGCCCAGGCCGGACGGATACGCACGATGTGCCCGCCGCTCGATCGCCCGCAGGCAGGTGTGCGTGGCGATCCGATACAGCCAGGTCCGCAGCGAGGCGCGACCCTGGAATCCGTCGTACCCCCGCCAGGCGCGCAGATAGGTTTCCTGGACCGCGTCGTCGGCGTCGTGCGGCGAGCCGAGCATGCGGTAGCAGTAGGCGAACAGTTCGGTGCGATAGCGCTGTGCGGCGACATCGAACGGTTCGGTGCTCACCGCGGCAACCGTGCGGTATCGAAAACCACTGTGTCGGCAGCGATTCGGTCGCCACGTACGGTGATGTGCTCGACGGTGCGCAGTGTGCCGAACGGGCCGGTGTGCATGTCGTAGACGACCAGCGCGCGATCGTCGTCGCCGAACGCGTCGATGACCTCGACCCCGGTCACCGCCTCGGCGAACTCCCCGATGGCTGCGGACACGTCCGCGGCGCCGGTGAGATGTGTTCGGGGACCGTCGAATACGACGTCGTCGTGCAGCATCGCGGTCACGGTCAGCAGATCTCGCCGTCCGAATGCCTCGACGAACGCCACCGCGATGGGCACGCTCGCCGGAACCGGCCGATACGCGCCGATCACCGTCGCCGCGTGTGCCTCGGGCCCGTTCACCACCCGCGACCCGATCTCATGCTGGAACCGCCGGAAACTGTCGAACTCCGACAGCGCGCCGTCGGCAGCGGTCGCGGTGTGCACGAACTGCCCCGAGTCACCCAGTTCGAAGGCACAATAGGTCACCTCCGCGGGCTGCTCGCGATGCAATTGCGCGAATACCTCCTCGATCAGCCGCCGGTTCTCCGCCCTGGCGTCATCGCGGGTGCGGTATCGCACCACCACTGTTCTGTTCATGGTCGAACTCCTTCGAATCTGTACCCGGTTGTTGAGGTAGATCCGCGGGAGTGCGCAAACTCATCGGCGGGTGCGGTCGCGTCTTCGGTGTGCCGGGCGGGTATCGCGCGGTCGGATATGGCGGGTGCGTTCGTCTGTCGAGTTCCGGTAGACGGGAACCGTCCGTTCGGAGTCCGGACCTGCGCGGGCGGATCGGCTGATCACCCGCAGTATTGTTGGCGTTCGGCCGATTTTCGTGTGCGTGAGGAAGGGGATTCGGCGATGCCGTATGCGGAGGTCGGTGGCGGGGTTCGGCTTGCCTATCAGAGTCAGGGCGATGGATTTCCGTTGTTGTTGCTGGCCGGGCAGTCCAACAACCATCACTGGTGGGATGGCGTTCGCGAGGACTTCCACGGATCGCATCGCACCATCACGTTCGACTATCGCGGCACCGGTGACAGTGATAAGCCTGATATCCCCTACAGCACAAGGGGATTCGCTGATGATGCGATTGCGGTGCTGGACGCGGCGGGGATCGATCGGGCCGATGTGTACGGCACGTCGATGGGTGGCCGGGTGGCGCAGTGGATCGCGGCGGAATATCCCGGACGGGTGCGTGCCCTCGTACTGGGCTGTACTTCACCTGGCGCGCGACACGGTGTGGATCGCGGAAATGACATCCGCCGTCTGCTCGCCGATCCGGCCACCGCACAACAGACTCTGCTGGACCTGATGTACACCCCGGACTGGCTCGCCCGCACCACCGGGCCGTATCAGACGCTCGGCGACCCGGGGATGCCCTCGTACGCGCAACGTCGTCACCTGATCGCGAGTCACCGGCACGAGGCCTGGGATGTGTTGCCCACCATCGCCGCGCCGACCCTGGTCGTGCACGGTGCGGACGATCGGTTCAACCCAGTGGCGAACGCCCCGCTGATCGCCGAACGCATTCCGGGCGCGCGCCTCGAGCTGATTCCGGGCGCGCGGCACGCGTACTTCGAGGAATTCCGTTCCACCGCAAGCCCTCTGGTTCGGGATTTCCTCGCTGCGGCCATCGCGTGAGGTGAGTGCTCGAAACGCGATGAACCGGTCGCGGCCGATGGCCGCGAATCCGGAGGGGCGCGATCTAGCTCAGGCGCTCCAGCACCATCGCCATACCCTGGCCGCCGCCGACACACATGGTCTCGAGACCGAACTGCTTGTCGTGGGTCTGCAGGTTGTTGATCAGGGTGGCGCTGATGCGGGCGCCGGTCATGCCGAACGGGTGGCCGAGGGCGATCGCGCCGCCGGAGACGTTCAGCTTGTCCAGGTCCATCTTCAGCTCACGCGCCGAGCCCAGCACCTGCACCGCGAAGGCCTCGTTGATCTCGTAGAGATCGATGTCGTCGATGGTCTTACCGGCGATCTTCAGCGCCTTGCGCACGGCCTCGATCGGGCCCAGGCCCATGATCTCCGGGGACAGACCCGACACGCCGGTGGACACGATGCGCGCCAGCGGGGTCAGGCCCAGCTCCTTGGCCTTGGTGTCGCTCATGATGACCAGCGCCGCGGCGCCGTCGTTGAGCGGGCAGGCGTTACCGGCGGTGACGGTGCCGTCGGGGCGGAAGACGGGCTTGAGCTGCGAGATCTTCTCGTAGGTGGTGCCGGGACGCGGGCCGTCGTCGGTAGAGACGACGGTGCCGTCCGGCAGGGTCACCGGGGTGATCTCACGCTCGAAGAAGCCGGACTTGATGGCCTCCTCGGCGCGGTTCTGCGACCGCACGCCCCAGTGGTCCTGGTCCTCGCGGGAGATCCCGGTGTGCTGGGCGACGTTCTCCGCGGTCTGGCCCATCGCGATGTAGATGTCGGGCAGTTCACCGCTCTGGCGCGGATCCGTCCAACCGCCGGAGCCGCCCTCGGCGCGCTTGACGGTCCTGGCCTCGGCCTCGGCGAACCGGCCGTTGTGGGTGTCGGGCCAGCCGTCCGAGGTGCCCTTCGGGAAACGCGAGACCGTCTCGACACCGGCGGAGATGAACACATCGCCCTCACCGGCCTTGATCGCGTGCAGCGCCATGCGCGTGGTCTGCAGCGAGGAGGAGCAGTAGCGGTTGAGGGTGACACCGGGCAGGAAGTCATACCCCAGCTGGGTGGCGACGACCTTGGCCATGTTGAAACCGGCCTCGCCGCCGGGCTGACCACAGCCGAGCATGAGGTCGTCGATCTGGGTCGGATCCAGCGCCGGAACCTTGTCCAGGGCGGCGCGGACCATCTGCGCTGCGAGGTCGTCCGGGCGCATGCTCACGAGGGAACCCTTGCCCGCGCGGCCGATGGGGGAGCGGGCGAAGGAAACAATGACGGCCTCTGGCATGAGGACTCCTTTGTCGGGCGAGTGAACGACCATCCGGTCATTCGGTACTCGAGTACGGAATTCCCTTCCGAATTTACGTCGCCGGGATCGGAGGTCCGACACCCGGTATGTGGTAATCCGCCCGCGCCTGGTCGGGCGTGTCGGACCAGCTGGTCAGCTGTCCGGGAGGGTGGCCATGGCGTGCGTCCGATGATCGGCGATCTCGCGCAGAACCGCGGGCAGTAGATATCCGGCCGCGAGTTCGTACCCCGCTGCCGAGGGATGGAAGCCGTCGGCGGAGAACAGGACCTCCGGCGTGCTGCGGAAATCGCGGCCCAGCAGATCGCCCATCCGCACGGCGCACCCGCCCGCGGACCTGGTCGCCGACGCCTGCGCGCGGGCCAGGCGCACGCTCCAGCTGTGTACCAGGGTGCGCAGCGGCTGCGGAATCGCCGCCACCGTACCCAGATCCGGGCAGGTGCCGACCACGACGACGCTTCCGGCCTTGTGCAGGCGTTCGACCGCGCTGCGCAATCGGTGTGCGGACTGCAGGACCGAGTGCTTCTTCGTGACGTCGTTGGCGCCGACCAGGATGACCGCGACGTCCGGCGGCGGACCGGCCACGAACATCGCATCCACCTGTCCGGCCAGACCTTTCGAGGTGGCACCCGAAATTGCCTTGGTGCTCAAGCGGATTCGCAGCCCGGACGCCTCGGCCACACCGCGGGCGATCCGCACGCCGGGCACCTCCTCGGCGCTGTGACACCCGACCCCGGCCGCGGTGGAATCACCGAAGATCATCAGATGGACGTCGAAAGGCGTTCCGGTGCGCCATGATTCGGGCGCGAGGCAGCCGGCGGTGTACACGCCGTCGGCCTCCGGGGGTTTGGAGGTGTCCCGCCCGATCAGCGTGCGCGCGGCCTGCGCCTGCGACATCAGCAGGCGATAGGTCGCCCACGAGGCGGTTCCGGCGCCGGAACCCGCCACGACTGTCGCGGCACTCGTCACCGCGAATGTGCGCCAGCCTTTTACCACGGCAGTGCCTCTCCGTCCTCGTTATCCGCTTCGTCCCAGTTCATCGGCCCGTTCGGGCGTCGGCATCCATCGTGCACCATCACCGGCCCGGGAGCACCCCCCGAATGACAGCCGCACCCGTTACCAGTCCTCGCACATCCCTCAACGCCCTGTAGCGGGTGCGGGTTCCGCGACCGTGTGCGTCGCGGATGCGGACCGCCGGATCGCGACCACACGAACGAACGCACCCCGCCCGCAGTGCGGACGGGGTGCGCCGGTACGGACGAAAGTGGTTGGGTCAGTGTCCGGGAGGGGCCGGGACGTCGAAGGTCGCGTGGCTGGGCACGCTCAGATTGTTGGTGGTGACGGTCACGTCGATGCGGCCCGGACCGGTGTTCTGATACACGGCGTAGAGAATGCTGCCGTAGATGCCCGAGACGACGTTCACCCGCCACTGGCCGGCGGCGCCGGTGTTCAGATTGCGCCAGGCGATGGTGGTGTCCACGTTGCACAGCGGGGCCAGCGGGTACGAGCCGGAGCCGACGCCCTGGATGGGCTGGGCCTGGACGTTGAACACGGCCCGACCGGCATAGTCGGGGCTGGTATCGGCCCAGGTACGGATATTTCCGCCACAGAGCCCGCCGAAGAACAGGCTGGGCGTTTGCGGGAATTGAACGGTCTGTGCGCCCGCGACGGCGGACGAGGCGATCGCGGCTACGGCCCCGAGGGAGCCGAGCAGGATTGCGACACTGCGGGCGGTCTGAGGCATCCTCACGCCGGAGATGATAGCGGCAGATGATAGAGGAGTCCGTGCCCGTGCGGCCGCGACGCACACTCCCGCGGCGCGCGTGCGTGACCGCGGGGTCGCAGCAGCACTGTCGGCTACTTCTGGAACGATGGGCGGCATGCGCATCGCGAACCATGTCGTCGAGCTGATCGGCAACACCCCGCTCGTTCGGTTGAACTCGGTGGTGGGGCCCGAGTCCGGCCTGGTGGCGGCCAAGATCGAATATCTGAACCCGGGTGGCAGCTCCAAGGACCGCATCGCGGTCAAGATGATCGACGCCGCCGAGGAACAGGGTCTGCTGTCCCCGGGCGGCACGATCGTCGAGCCGACTTCCGGCAACACCGGCGTCGGCCTGGCGCTGGTCGCCCAGCAGCGCGGCTACAAATGCGTTTTCGTCTGCCCGGACAAGGTCAGTGAGGACAAGCGCAACGTGCTGCGGGCCTACGGTGCGGAGGTCGTGGTGTGCCCGACCGCCGTCCCGCCCGAGCATCCGGACAGCTACTACCAGGTCTCCGATCGTCTGGTGCGCGAGATCCCGGGTGCGTGGAAGCCGGATCAGTACTCCAATCCCGGCGGCCCGGCCAGCCACTACGAGACCACCGGCCCGGAAATCTGGCGGGACACCGACGGCACGGTGACCCATTTCGTCGCCGGCGTCGGCACCGGCGGAACCATCACCGGAACCGGCCGCTACCTCAAGGAGATCTCCGGCGGCAAGGTCACGATCGTCGGCGCGGATCCGGAGGGCTCGGTGTACTCCGGCGGCACCGGCCGGCCGTACCTGGTCGAGGGCGTCGGCGAGGATTTCTGGCCCAGCGCCTACGATCCGGCGATTCCGGACGAGATCATCGCGGTCTCCGATGCGGATTCCTTCGAGATGACCCGCCGCCTGGCCCGCGAGGAGGGCCTGCTGGTCGGCGGGTCCTGCGGTATGGCCGTGGTGGCGGCGTTGCGGGTGGCCGAGCGCGATCCGAACGCGGTCGTGGTGGTGCTGCTGCCCGACGGCGGCCGCGGCTACCTGTCGAAGATCTTCAACGATCAGTGGATGAGCTCCTACGGCTTCCTGCAGTCCCGTCTGGACGGCAGCATCGCCGAGCCGACGGTCGGCGATGTACTGCGCGGCAAATCTGGCGCAATCCCCGATCTGGTGCACACGCATCCACAGGAGACGTTGCGCGACGCCATCGAGATCCTGCGCGAGTACGGCGTGTCGCAGATGCCCGTGGTGGGTGCGGAGCCGCCGGTGATGGCCGGCGAGGTGGCGGGCAGTGTGACCGAGCGCGATCTGCTCTCGGCGGTGTTCGAGGGCCGCGCGCATCTCACCGATCCGGTGTCGAAGCATATGAGCCCGTCGTTCCCGCTGATCGGCTCCGGCGAGTCGGTGTCCGCGGTGACCAAGGAACTCGAGTCCACCGATGCGCTGATGGTCGTCGAGGACGGTAAGCCGATCGGTGTCATCACCCGGCACGATCTGCTCGGCTTCCTGAGCGCCTCGGGGATCCCCGCAGTGCACTGAGCGCTGGACCGCCTCGCTCCCCCGCCTCTCCGCGACTTCAGCGTGCGCTGACCGCCTCTCCGGGACTTGAGCGTGCCGTTGGGTGCCTGGAGGCTTGTGCTTCGGGGCGGCGGTTGGGAGGGTGGCCGGGTTTTGGGGTGCCCGGGGAGTTACCCATGTTCGTGCTAGATCAGTTGTTGCGAGTCGGCGGTGCACACAGGGTGCCGCCGATTTTTTTGTGTGGGGCTGTTCGGGTGAGCTTGCCGAGGGGTTGCCTGGGGGTGCCGGGGGTGGCGGTTCGGGGTGGGGGTGTGGGTGTGGGGGCCGTTATGCGGTTGTGTCCCGAGGGGCGAAAATCGTCTCGAAACGGATTCGTACAGCACGACACGCTAACTTTTTCTGTGATCTGGCGCACTCAGTACAAACAATCAAACTCCCCGCTCAGAGCTTGATA
Organism: Nocardia jiangxiensis NBRC 101359; assembly: GCF_000308615.1. Classification (GTDB taxonomy): domain Bacteria; phylum Actinomycetota; class Actinomycetes; order Mycobacteriales; family Mycobacteriaceae; genus Nocardia; species Nocardia jiangxiensis. The sequence goes on along the minus strand of NZ_BAGB01000062.1, from coordinate 142,417 downwards.
GCGATTGCTGATCATGCGCAAACGGGTCGAGAAACATCGTCTGTTCATCTTCAGTTAAGTTTACGTTAACCTACCGCAATCACTCTGTGACCTCGTTGGTTATCGGACCGCGAGTCCGGATTACACGAGGAGTTGTCAACGCTATGCGGAATACGACCGCGTTTGTCGCGCCACCCGGCGCAGCAGTCGCAGCGTTTGCCGTCGCGGCCGCGAAAGCCTCCCGCGTCGGCGCGCCACCCGGCAATCGCTGAGTCGCGTCGTATCAGCGGGGAGTAAGAGCCTCCCCCTTTTCTGAGCCCAACAGCATCCAGCGCCCGGGCGAGCCTACCGAGAAACGGTGTTCGCCTCTATTCAGTGCTGCCTGCTGCGGCCGGCAACGGCCGAAACCCAGAGTAGGAACCCACTTCGCATGTCCATCAAGAGCAGCAGAGTCAAGGCGGTCGCACGGACCGCCGGATCCGCCACCCTGGCCGTGGCCGCCCTCGCCGCCATCACCTCGGCGGCCGGGGAAGGCGCCCCGCACGTGGCGCCCGTCGCCTTGGCCTCGACGATCGAGCAGGCGACCCATCCGGCTGCCGCAGCCGCAGCTCCCGCCCCGGCCGCGCCGATTCAGCCCGTGGCCGCCGCCGCACCGGCTCCCGCGCCGATGCCTGCGCCGCTGCCCGCACCTGCGCCTGCCCCGGTCCTACCGCCGCCCCCGCCGAGCTACCCGGACAACCTGGACGGCTGGATCCATCAGGCGATGGACATCATGTCCGCGCACGGCATCCCGGGCAGCTACGACGGCATCTACCGCAACATCATTCGCGAGTCGAGTGGCAACACCCAGGCGATCAACCTCTACGACTCCAATGCCGCCGCCGGCATTCCGTCCAAGGGGCTGCTGCAGGTCATCGATCCGACCTTCCAGGCCTATCACGTCGAGGGCACCTCGTGGAATATCTGGGATCCGGTCGCGAATATCGCCGCGGCCTGCAACTATGCCGCCGCGCGCTACGGCTCGATGGACAACGTGAATTCGGCCTACTGACCGGTCTCTTTCTTGTCGATCTGCCGAATCCGCCATATCTGCGTGTTGTGTCGAATCAGCAATATCGACGCAAACTGCGGGTAAGCGGGTTTCCCCCGGGTACAACCGGGCGAGGAGTGTTTCGGCACCCGGCCGGAACACGCGGTGCGAGGGAGCTTTCGTGCACGCGGTGGATTCGATGCCGACGCAGCTCGCATCCTGGCTGCCGAATCTCGCGGACGCACTCGCCATCACCGGTATCGCGGCCGTCCTGGGTCGCATCGTGATGGGGTCGGTTGCGAAGCGTTTCCGCGACCCGGCACACGGGCGCATGATCGGCCGATTCGTGGCCGCGATCATCGGGGGCCTCGGTGCGGCGGCCGCGTTGGGACAGGTCGGCGTGCCCGCCTCGGTCAACGTTGCCGATCCTGGGCACGGTCGTGGCGCTCGGCGGCGCGGTGCTGGTGCTGCTGATCGGGCCGCGCCTGCCCGGGTTCGTGCGACGTCGCCGCGGCAGCGATTCGCCCGAGGTCCAGGAGCAGCGGACCGCTGCGCGCGGACAAGCCCAGGCATATCGGCGAGGACGCCAGGACGCGCTGCGTAACCAGCGCCTGTCGCACGATTCGTGGCCGCGCTAGAAGATCAGTCCCGATCCGTGGCGAGCAGGCAGATCGCGGCCAGGCGCAGCGGCAGCCAATCGGCTCGCACCCATGCGTCCAGATCGCGCGGGGCGATGATCGCGGACCGGCTGGAATTCTCCACCAGCCCGCGCGCATAACCGGCCAGCAGCACCGACATCGGGACGGCAGCGGAATTCTTGATTCCGCGTTTCACGATGTCCCGAACGGCGGCGGCATGTTGATCGAGTGCGGCGCATACCGCAGGTGATTGTTCGGCTGCGACCATCGCGGGGATTCCGTGCGATTTGTGCAGCCGATTCAAAGTTTTGCGCGCTGACACTTCCAGCAACGCGGAGCCGAGCGGAAACACCCGGACAGAATAGCAACTTCCGGGCATTTTCGGCAGTTCCGCACGATATCCGTCCAAGACGACGGTGACGAGCCGAAATGGATTGTCAGCGAAATGCTTTGGAGCCGGTGAGAGCCTCGCCCAGGACGAGCTGATGTACCTCGGCGGTGCCCTCGTAAGTGAGTACCGATTCCAGATTGTTCGCATGCCGCAGCACCGGATAATCCAGTGTGATGCCGTTCGCGCCGAGAATGGTCCGGCACTGCCGCGCGATCGCGATCGCCTCGCGGGTGCTGTTGAGCTTTCCGGCACTGACCTGTTCCGGACGCAGCTCACCGCGATCCTTCAATCGGCCCAGATGCAACGCGAGCAACTGCCCCTTGCCCAGCTCGACGGCCATATCCGCCAATTTGGCCTGGGTCAGCTGGTAGGCGGCCAGCGGCTTGTCGAACACCTCGCGGGTGCGCGCGTAGTCGATGGCGGCGGTCAGACAGTCGGCGGCGGCCCCCAGCGCGCCGAAGACGATGCCGAACCGTGCCTCGGACAGACAGCCCAGCGGCGCGGAAAGCCCCTTGCCATCGGGCAGCAGGGCATCACCCGGCAGCCGCACGCCGTCCAGATCGAGTTCGGCCGTGACCGAGGCGCGCAACGAGAGTTTGCGATGCATCTCACGGGCGGTGAATCCGGGCGTGCCCGCGGGGACGAGGAATCCGCGCACCCCCTCCTCGGTGCGTGCCCACACCACCGCGATGTCGGCCACCGATCCGTTGGTGATCCACATCTTCGAACCGTTCAGCACCCAGTCCGCGCCGTCGCGGACCGCGCGGGTGCGCATACCGCCCGGATTCGAGCCGAAATCGGGTTCGGTGAGCCCGAAGCAGCCCAGTGCCCGCCCGGCCGCCATCTGCGGGAGCCAGTGCTGTTTCTGCTCCTCCGTTCCGTATTCGTGGATGGCGGTCATGGCCAGCGAACCCTGCACCGACACCATGCTGCGCACGCCCGAATCCACTGCCTCGAGTTCCATACAGGCCACGCCGTACTCGGTCGCCGAGGTGCCCGCACAGCCGTATCCGTCCAGATGCATACCCAGCAGACCGAGCGCACCCAGTTCGGGTGCGAGCTCGCGCGCCGGGAACGTGCCCTGCTCGAACCAGTCGGCCACATGCGGTCGCAGCCGCTGCTCGCCGAATGCGCGCACGGTGTCGCGGATCTGTCGTTCGGTGTCGGTGAGCAGGGAATCGATGGCGAACAGTTCGTCGACGGTGACCATGCGCACACCCTATGGCGGAGAGATGTCGGTAACAATGGCACCCGGCCCGTCGTGAGGGGAGTTTGCGCCCGGATTTAGGCTGGTCGGCATGACCGATCAGCTGGGGTTCTCCACACGCGCCGTGCACGCCGGATTCGATCCCGATCCGCAGACCGGCGCGGTGAACGTGCCGATCTACGCCAGTTCCACCTTCGCCCAGGACGGCGTCGGCGGACTGCGCGGCGGCTTCGAGTACGCCCGCACCGGCAATCCCACTCGCACCGCGCTGGAAGCCAATCTGGCCGCGCTCGAGTTGGGGCGGCACGGCCGGGCCTTCTCCTCCGGGATGGCGGCCACGGACTGTGCGCTGCGGGCGACGCTGCGGCCCGGCGATCACCTGGTGATCCCCGACGACGCGTACGGCGGCACGTTCCGGTTGATCGACAAGGTGTTCACGCAGTGGGGCATCGAGTACTCGGTCGCACCGGTCTCCGATCCCGACGCGGTGCGTAACGCCTTGCGTCCCAACACCAAACTGGTCTGGGTGGAGACGCCGACCAATCCGCTGCTGAACGTCGGCGATATTCCGGCGCTGGCCGACGTCGCGCACGGCGGCGGCGCGAAACTGGTGGTGGACAACACCTTCGCCTCGCCGTATCTGCAGCAGCCGCTGCTGCTGGGCGCGGACATCGTGATCCACTCGACCACCAAATACCTCGGCGGACATTCCGATGTGGTCGGCGGCGCCCTGGTCACCGACGATCCCGAGCTCGATGCCGCGTTCGCCTTCCTGCAGAACGGCGCGGGCGCGGTGCCCGGCCCGACCGATGCGTTCCTGACGCTGCGCGGCATCAAAACCCTTGCGGTGCGCATGGATCGGCACTGCGACAACGCCGAGACGCTCGCCGAATTCCTGTCCGGACATCCGGCCGTCGCGGAGGTGATCTACCCGGGCCTGCCGCAGCATCCCGGAAATGCGGTGGCGCAGAAGCAGATGCGCCGCTTCGGTGGGATGATCTCGGTGCGGTTGGCGGGCGGTCGCGATGCGGCGCTGAAGTTCTGCTCGAACACGAAACTGTTCACCCTCGCCGAATCGCTGGGCGGGGTGGAGTCGCTGATCGAGCATCCGGGCGCGATGACGCACGCGTCCACCGCGGGCTCGGCGCTGGAGGTGCCCGCGGATCTGGTGCGGCTCTCGGTCGGCATCGAAGATGTGAGTGATCTGCTGGCCGATATCGAGCAGGCATTGTAACTTCGGCAGATGAGCACAGCGGCCGCACCATCGAATGGTGCGGCCGCTGCGTTGTTCTACGGTCCGCTCAGCGGTTCGGTCGGCCTGCTGCGAGCCGACCGGGGCTCAGCTGTGGTACGGCTCCGCGCTGACCAGGGTCACCTTCATGATGTTGCCGTTGGGCAACGTGTACTCGCGGGTCTCGCCGACCTTGGCGTTGATGAGCGCGCCGCCCAGCGGGGAGTTCGGCGAGTAGGTCTCGAGGTTCGACCCGCCCAGGCCCTCTTCGCGCGTCGCGATCAGGAAGGTCTCGGTATCGGTCTCGTCGCCGTCGTAGTAGACCTTGACGACCGAACCCGGCAACGCCACGCCCGACTTGGTCGGGGCGACGCCGACCTTGGCGTTGTTCAGCAGTTCCTGCAGCTGACGGATGCGGGCCTCCTGCTGGCCCTGCTCCTCGCGTGCCGCGTGGTAACCGCCGTTCTCCTTGAGGTCGCCCTCCTCGCGTCGCTCGTTGATTTCGGCCGCGATGACCGGACGATTGGCAATGAGCGCGTCGAGTTCGCCCTTGAGCCTCTCATGCGACTCCGGTGTGAGCCAGGTCACTTGCGTCTCAGTCATCTCGATCACTCCCTAGTAGTTGTTCCCGGCGGACCGGGATTCCCAAATACCCGCAACCGTGCACACCCCACGTGGGTGCGCACAGCAACAGACGACGGCTGGAGCGATCCCTGGGGGATATCGTCGAACCCCGACAGGCCCCGTTCTCGTGTGGCATTGTGTGCCGAGAACCGATACCGCTGGCCGCCAATGCAGCAAACACGGCTCCGAGCCTTCGGAACCGTGTATCGCATCATTTTAGCACGATTTACAAAGATGCAGGTCGGAGCGGTGATTGCAGGGCGTTTCGCCTGGATCGCCCGGTCGGGCGCATCATCCGGCGCGCAGGTAGGCGGGAACTGTGCCGCCGCAGCCGTAAATATCGCTTGCGGCCGGTCGTGCCACGCTGCGCACGATGGTCTTCAGTTCGACCGTCCCGCTACTCGAGGGCGCGATCAACACCTCGCGCCGTCCGACCTCGCTGCCGTTGGAGTCCATCGCCCGCACGAAGCACACCGCGGCCCGTTCGGGATGGGTCCGGGTCACCTTGAAATGTGCCTCGACGGTCGAATCGTTGATGACCGTATATCCGAGCTGTTCCGGATCGATATCCTTCGGCCCGAACTGTTTGTAGCCGATATACGCGATGATCAGACCCAGCACGACCACCCCGACGCTCAGTACGGGAAGTACCCAGCGGCGGCGTGTGGACGCCTTGCCGTAGCGATCGCCGACCGATCCGGACCCGGGCCGACTCGCCGTGTGCGAACCTTCGGTCGTGCTCGCCTGGTCGCCGGTATCGGAGTCGGAGTTCGCCCCGGCCTCGCCGACGCCCGGTTCCGGCGCGGGCGAAGGTTCGTCCGCGCTCGTCGTGCGCTCACTGCGCTCGCTCATGATCTGCTCGCTCCCGCAGGTAATCGGCGTACCTCACCTTTGCAGGGGGTAGCTCGGAACAAAAGAGGGTCGGATGGAACTATAGGGAGACAGATCTGACACCCCCTGCCCGGATGGCGGCGGAGAGCTATGAGGTGAAGACGGTGAGCTACGAGGTGAGCCAGGCGTGAGCGAGATGGTGGAGTCGTGACGGGTCTGCGCCTCATGGCGGTGCATGCCCATCCCGACGACGAGTCAAGCAAGGGCGCCGCGACGACCGCGAAGTACGCCGCAGAGGGCAACGACGTTCTCGTGGTCACTCTCACCGGCGGTGAGCGCGGGTCGATCCTCAATCCGGCGATGGATACCCCGGGCATTCTCGAGCGCATGGACGAGGTGCGGCGCGAGGAGATGGCCGAGGCGGCCAAGGCGCTCGGCGTCCGCCAGCACTGGCTCGGATTCGTCGATTCCGGACTGCCCGAGGGTGATCCGCTGCCGCCGCTGCCCGAGGGGTCCTTCGCCCTGGTTCCGCTGGAGGAGGCCACCGAGGCGCTGGTGCGCGTGGTGCGCGAGTTCAAACCGCACGTGATCACCACGTACGACGAGAACGGCGGCTATCCACACCCGGATCACATCATGTGCCACAAGGTGTCCATGGCCGCGTACCTGACCGCGGGCGATCCGGAGAAGTTCCCCGACGCGGGCGAGCCGTGGACGCCGAGCAAGCTCTACTACGACCACGGATTCAGCATTTCGCGGATGGAGATCTTCGCGCAGGAATTCGAGCGCATCGGCGAGCCGTTCCCGATGCAGGAGTGGCTGGACCGGTTCCGCAAGGCCGCCGAGGAACGCGGCGACATCATGGGCCGGGTCACCACCCAGATCGAATGCTCCAAGTATTTCCCGCAGCGTGACGAGGCGTTGCGCGCGCACGCCACCCAGATCGACCCGAACGGCGCGTTCTTCGCGATCCCGATGGAGATGCAGCAGCGGCTGTGGCCCACCGAGGAGTTCGAACTCGCCAAGACCCGGGTGCGTACGGAGATCCCGGAGACCGATTTGTTCGCCGGGATCGAGGATCCACAGATCGAGGTGGCGGACCGATGATTCTCACCGTTCTGGCCCAGAACACCACCACCAATCCGACCGGACCGGAGTTCGGCAAGGCGTCTCCGCTGGGTCTGGTCATCGTCCTGATCCTGCTGGCCGGGACCGTGCTGCTGATCCGTTCGATGAACAAGCACATCAAGAATCTGCCCGCGGACTTCTCCCCGGAGCACCCCGAACCGGATCAGGCCGCCGACGAGGGGACCGATCCGGGCGCGGCAGAGGTCGAGACGGAATCCGAGGTCGAAGCGGCCGAGGACCAGGAGTCCGATGCGGCCGGGGCGAGGGGTCTCGAATCGAAGCCGCCGCGAAAGTCCTGAGTTCGCGGCAGTTGGCTATGAATTCGCCCCCGTTCCGGAGACATTCGGAACGGGGGTGAATTGCTTTGCGGCTCTACGCGGAATCGCCGGTTCGTAGAAGGTGTTCTCGCTCACCGCATTCGACGCCGCGAGCGGTTCAGAACGACCTCTCGTGATGGCGTTGATGGCAGATATCGCAATCACAGTCGAAATAGCCGATTCCGGCACTGCCGTGGGCGCCGCGACGTTCGGCATCCTCGAGATCGGCGTACCAGGGCCGACGTTCCGCCGAACCGGCTGCTGCGGTGTTCCTCATACCGTGGGAATACCCAACCGGAAGTGCTCCCGGGTCACGGTTTCGGCACGCGAGCCGGTGACTTCGCGTGCGGGCCCTGGGGCGGGAGAGACGACGACGCCGGTGCAGCCAGGTGTAGATGCCGGTGAGGGAGAGTGCGATGGGGGCGAATCCTATTGCGAGCCAGACCGTTCGCAGGGGCCAAGGGGCGACGGAGCCGAAGTGCAGTGCGTAGGTCCACTTGTCCCACAGGCTGTTTGCCAGTGGGACGTTGCCGCCGCGGGTGATGGTCGCGGTGGCGGTGTGGCGGTCGACGGCTACCGAGGTCGGTGCGAGGGGGACGATGCCGCGGCCGACGGTCGTGCCCTGGTTGAAATCGATGCCGTAGGTGTCGGTGGGGGTCGGGCCGGGTTCCATCACGGCCACCACACGCCCGGTCGGGACGAGCGACTTCGCGGCTGCGACCGCGGAATCGGTGCTCACATCGGGACCTGCGCCGGGAACCGAGTGCACCGTCCGGGTGACCGAATGGGTTCCGGTGATCGCATACCAGGCCGACGCGATCGCGGGGATCAGGAAGCCGGCGCCCGTCACGGCCCAGAACAGCAGGAACACCATGGTGACCGCGCCGAGGACGTCGTGCACGTCGCGCAGGGCGCGATAGCTGCCGCGGTGCAGATGGATCTTCAGTCGCGTGGTGAGGTTGCGGATTCCGGGCCACCAGATGAGCAGTCCGCTCACGCACCACCAGGCCAGGGCCGCGCCGAGCAGCGCGATCAGCCAGTAGCCGACCGGAACGGTCAGCCACGTACGGGCCAGCCAGGGTTGATATCCGGGGAATTTCTCGCAGGACAGCGCGCAGGCGTGCAGGTTGGTGAGGAATCCGAGAAATCCGCCGTTCGGGTCGGCCGTGCCGAGTATCCGGCCGCTGCCCGCATCGATGTAGGTGGCCGGTCCGGCACGTCCCGAGCGCACCTGGAATACGCCGTCGATCAGGGTCGCCTGGGCCTGGACCAGCGGCCGGGTCTCTCGCGTGATCCGGATGGCCTCGGCCGCGGTGACCGCCGGGCGAGTATCGGTGGCCGCGAACAGTTCCGGGTGGTTCATCCGGTAGATCTCGGGCCGGAACAGCAGCACACACCCGCAGCTCACCTGGGCCACCAGCGCGAGGCCGAGGACCACCGTGACCCAGCGGTGCACTGCCGTCGACCATCGGACCACTGTGCGCAGTGTGTGGAAACGCTTGAGTACCGGTGCTTTTCGGCGACGTCGCGAGGGTCGGGGCGGGGGTGTGGCGGCGGTGGCTTCGCGTACGTCACGAGGTCTGCGAATCCTGGTGTCGGACTCGTCCGTTGTCGACATCCGGTACCCCCTCCACTGCGCTCGGCTCGGCGGAATGCCCGGCCGTCGATGTCCGGCGCTGCGCCACCTCCATCAGCAAGATAGCCTAACCTAATAATAACTTGTCAATAGCCGGTCGTCGGTAGGCGTATCCGGGGCGGATGTCGTCAGGGTCGCGTCGGCTCTTACCCTTTGCGGTTCCGACTCGAAACGATCAGTGCTGCAACCGCTTTCGGGGCGGCGAGCCATTCTCGAACAGTGTTGCGCAGCAGCGTATTTCGAGTGCATTCGCGGTAGGCGTCCACACCGTCGGCATCGATGCCCGCACCGCGGCCGAGGGCGACCGCTCGCGGTAGGTGCTGGTGCTGGGTGACGATGATCGCGCGGTCGATACCGAACAGGTCGTGGGCTCGTTCGCAGGTCGCGCGGGTGGACAGGCCCTCGCCATCGTCGCGTATCCGGGCCGGGTCGACGCCGTGATCGATCAGATAGCTTCGCATCGAAGCGATTTCGTCACCGGAGCGTCCCTGCGCATCACCGGAGATCAGCACCTCGTCGACCTTGCCCGCCGCGAGCAGTTCGACGGCGATGTCGAGCCGCCCGCGCAGATACGTCATCGGCAGCCCGTCCGGCCCGATCTTCGCCCCCGGCACGATCGCCACCGGCGCCCACGGCACGGTCGACACGGTGAACCGATGTCCGGCCGACAAGATCCGCAACAGAGCGTTCGCCGCCGCAGCGATCAGCATCGGCACCACCCCCGCGCCGAGCGTTCCACGCATCAACCACCGCGCACGCCAACGCTGTTCCTCCATCGTCACCACTCTTCCAGACGACTCCGTGGGCGCGGTCGTCCACGCGAGATTCGTGCGACACGCCCGGACCCGGCCCTCGACGTGGTCGAATATCGCAGTGCGGTGGAGGCGGCGCTGCGGCATGCACGCCTTCCGGCGGCCGGTGCACAGACGGGCGATTTGCTGGATCCGGCAGGACTCAGGCGACTGCCACCGGAACAACCGTGCGGCCGGGGATCTCGCTACCGAGCGCGGGCTCGAGATCGTCGAACCAGTGTGCGCCCTGGTCGTACCGTGCGAAGAACTGCCGGCCGACCAGTTCGGGGTTGCGCGCTTGGAGCATGCGCAGCGCGAAGACCTGCTCGCCGTGCACGATCGGTGCGCCGTCCAGGACGATCTTGCCGATATGGGTCGACATCACCGGGCCGCGGGCGGTGCGGGCCAGCCCCGAGACGCGGGAGACCGCATCCACGTAAATACGCAGGGCTCGTGCCAGCGGCACCTCGAAGTAGCTGCGCGCGCCGGTATCCCGCTCGACGAACATGTAGTACGGAATGATCCCGGCCGCCACGGATCGCTGCCACAGCTGTGCCCAGGTCTCGGCGTCGTCGTTGACGTGCGCGACCAGCGGAGCTTGCGCCCGGATCACCGCGCCGGTGTCCCGCACCCGGGCGATGGCCTGCTGTACCGCCGTGGTCTGCAGTTCCCGCGGATGGGAGAAGTGGGCCATCACCGCCACGTGTCTGCCTGCCGCGACGCACTGCTCCAGCAGTCGCAGCAGGTCGTCCGCATCGGGGTCCTCGGTGAAGCGCGCCGGCCAATACGATAGCGATTTGGTCCCGAACCGCAGGGTTGCGACGTGCTCGAGATCGGCCGCGAGGAACGGTTCCACCCAGCGGCGTAATACGTTGGTACGCATGATCATCGGGTCGCCGCCGGTGAACAGCAGGTCCGTCGCCTCCGGATGCTCGCGCAGGTATCCGGTCATGCGGTGCGGGTCCGACAGCGCCTGGCGGGTCTCCGACCCGACGAATTGCGCCCACCTGAAGCAATATCCGCAATAGGCGTGGCAGGTCTGCCCCTGCGACGGGAACACCAGCACCGTCTCCCGGTATTTGTGCTGCAGGCCGAGAACCGGATGTCCGTCCAGCATCGGCACGTTCTCCTCGAGTTGACCGCCGGGATGCGGATTCAGTGCGTGTCGTGCCGCTGCTGCGGCCTTGGCGAGTACCTCACGGGAGGCTCCGGCGTCCAGCAGCTCCGCGACGGCGGTGAATACACCGGGCGGCAACATGTCCCGATGCGGGAAGGTCAGCCGGAAAATCGGATCGTCGGGTACGGCGGACCAGTCGATGAGTTCGTCGGCGACATAGTTGTTGACCCGGAAGGGCAACACGGCGGACACGACTCGAAGGTCCCGCAGGTAATCCTCGGGCAGCCCGCGGTGTCGGGCCAATCCCGCCAGCCGGTCGCCGGTGAAGAGTTTCATGGTCATATTCTCTCGAATTCGGCGGTGGCACAGTCCATTCGGAACCCGGACAGGGTGTGTCGGATGGACTCGGTGACGGCCTGCGAGGTGTCTGCGCGGAACCGGAAGCTTGCGCCGATGCCGACGTATCCGGCCGTTTCGGTGATGACCTCGCCGACGGCCGGGATCGCATGGCGGTAGGGCGCGTGGTCCGGCGCGACGTCGAGGCGTGTGGCCGTCACGACACACGGTGGCGGCACGGGAGGGCGTACCAGCAGCTGCCCGGCGACCCGACCCGCCCGCAGCGGCCGGGTGTCCGGGGCGCGGCCCATCTGGATGTCCAGCGCCGCGCCGACCAGGTCGTAGCCGTGTACCTCGCGCCAGAGATGGGTGGCTTCGGCGCCGGGCATCCGTCCGGCGATCTCCAGCAATTGCAGACGTGGCGCGTCGGCCGGACCCAGGAAGAGTTCGAGGTGGAATACCGTCGGCACACCCGCGCTCAACGCCGTGAGTACCTTGCTCGCGAACGACGCCAGTTGCTCGTCGAGTGCCGGATCATCGATTTCGACTGTCCCCCAGCTGTTCTCGCCGGTGGCGAAGTCCAGGCAGCTGTGGATGTACCGCGAACCGCGCCACGGCCCGAGTTCGGTACCGGTCCAGACGCCGTCGACCGAGCCGGTCTCGTCGGGGCAGAAGCGTTGGACGAGAAAGGGTTCGCTGCGCAGATCGGGCAGATCGGCGAGGTCGGCGGCACCCGACAGCGTGACGATGTCGCGGCTGCCGAGGCCCAGCCTGGGTTTGACGAGCACCGGGAACCCGGATCGCCGGGCGAACGCCGAGATCGCCGCGGCGTCGGGTGCGTCGGCGAATACCGGTACCGCGACCCCGGCCGCCGCGGCCCGCTCGTACATCACCAGCTTGTCCCGGAACGGCAGTGCGTGCGCGGGCGGGTCCCCGGCGATGCCGAACTCCGACCGCAGGTGCGCGGCCCGCAGCAGGTCGGTCTCACTGATCGCGACGATGCGCTCGGGCACACCGTGACGGCGGGCGAGCCCGCGGACCGCGTCGTCCACCGGTTCGACGCCGTCGAAGACCACGACCTCGGCCGCCGCATGCTGCGGGATGCGGTGCAGAACCTGTGCGGCGCATACATAGGTCACCTCGTGGGCGTCGTGATCGATGGCTTCGAGATACGGCGCGATGGGACCGCGTGAACGGTGAATCACGAGGACGTGGGGGCGCATTGGTTACTCCTGTCGAACACGTCGAGTCGGCGAGCGGTACGGCCGAGCACACCCACCCACACCGATGCGGTGGACACCGCGACGAACACTGCGGCGCCGAGGAACACCGGACGGGGATCGTCGCCGTCGAGCCGGGTGAGTAGTCCGGTGAGCAGCGTGCCCGCCGCCGCGGCGGCGAGTACGAGCGATCGAGCCGTGCTGGTGACCCGGCCGAGCAACTCGCGCGGCACCACCTGCTGTCGCAGGGTGCGGACCACGACGACCACGACCATGCTGGCCCCCGCCAGCAGCGCGTTGGCGACGGCCAGCCACAGCACGCCGGGCGCGAGCCCCGCCAGCGCCAACCCGACGGCGGTGAGCAGCATGCCCGTCAGGCACAACAAAATCGGTGATCGGCGCGGCCCGACGGCGGCCGCGATGAGCGCACCGAGTGCGCCGCCGAGTCCGCCTCCGGCGACCGCGAGGCCCACCAGGACGGCGGATGCACCGAGACGTTCGCGGGCGAAGAACGGAATCAACGTTTCGGCCCCGAGACCGAGGGCGGTCACCGCCTGCAACAGCGTGATGGCCGCGACGACCGACGACGTCACCAGATACCGCAGTCCGGTCCAGAACTCGGAGCCGACGGATCCGAGAACTCCCGCGCCGAGGGCCGCTGGGCGCTTCGAGTCGGAAGTTTCGGCGGTACCGGTGAATTCGGTGTCCGGCAGCTGCCGGTAGGTTCGCCACACGGTGATCAGCGACACCGCGAAGGTCCCGGCGTTCGTCAGCAGCGCCGCCTCCTGGCCTTCCGCTGCCACCAGCACACCCACCGCTGCCGGACCGAGCACGAGTGAAAGCTGTCCGGAGGTCTCCAGAAATCCGTTGGCGCGCAGCAACCGTGGTCCGGCGTACAGGTCCCGCACCGCGACGGCCAGCGCGGTCTCGAAGAACACCCCTGCCACCCCGGCGACGCAGGCGAGGGCGAGGATCGCCGCGACCGGGCATCCGTGCACCGCCACCGCGGCAGCCAGCAGCAGGAATACAACCATTCGCACCGCATCGGCGGCGAGGAGTATCCGCCACGGGTCGGCCCGATCCACCAACGGACCCGCGGGCAGTCCGCCGATCAGGTAGCCGATCACGCGCGGAGCGGCAGCCAGTGCCGACAGCACCGGACTGCCGGTCAGCTGCAACATCAGCAGCGGAACCGCCAGCACGGCCAGACCGTCGCCCAGCAGCGAGATCGCTTGGCCGCAAAGGAACAGCCGGCTACCGCCCATCGCCTGTCACCGTCCACGTGTAGCCGGCCAACTGCTCCAGTTCGGAGCCGTGATCGGTCTTCAGAGCCCACTCGAGGGTGCCGTAGTCGATGCGCTCGATGCCGCGCTCCAACGCGGCACGGACCTGTGCGTAGAAGCACGTCACGAAGTAAGCGCCGTACGCCTCGGGCAGGTGCCCGCACCACAACTGCCGCAACGTGTTTCCGTTCCGCAGACCGTGCGTGAAGCCGACGACCCGGCCGGCCCGCTGGACCGCCGTCACCACGATGTCCTCGGGACGGTAGTGCGTGAGCATCCGATCCAGCGCCGCGGACTGCGTGGCGCGATCGGCGGCGGAGTTGTACTTGCGCAGCAGTTCGAGACGCAGTTCGAGCACGTCGTCGCGCACCTCGGCCAGCTCGACCTCACCGACTGTCATGTTCCGCTCGGCTAGGCGGCGCAGCAGCCGCCCGATGCCCTTGCGGCGTGGGCGCGGCAGTTGCTGCAGGTATTCGTCCATGTTGCGGAAGGTCATCGGCAGCACGCAGGTCGGGTACAGCTCCACCTGTGTCGCACCGAATTCGGTCAGGGCCCGGCGCAGCGGTTCCTGCCGCTCGGGGATGTACAGGAACGACACCGACCGCGCTCCCTGACTCGAGGCCCAGGCGTCCAGAGCGGTCAGCGTCTCCCGCAGCAGGGCCGGTTCGGCGGCACCGGAACCCGCTGCCGCACAGGAATATCCGGGCAGGGTCACCAGTACGGACGGATACAGCTCTGCGGTATCCGGTGCCGCGGCCGGAGCTGTTCGCGGCTCCGGCGACGGGAGGTCGCCGCGCAGCACGGCCGCGATGTCGAACCGGGCATCCGGTGGGGGAGAAGCCAGCCAGCGGGCATGCAATCCGACTCGGGCCTGTCCGTCGACCGAGGCGATCAGCCATCGGGGCTCACCCGGCAGTAGCGGCCCCATGGTCTCGAGCCAGCGGATCGACACGGTGTACTCGGACACTTCCGCTGCGAGGTCGTCCCATTCGGGGGGCCGGATCGATGTGGCTCTCATGTCGACACGCATAGCTCACCTGCACATCACGGGAGGGTGATCCGAGACGGCCACCGTCATTCTCATTTGATCATTACATAACGGCACTGTGCTCTATGTACCGCTATATAGTGTAAGCATCAATCGCTGACCTGGGAAGAGGTGAGCGATCGGAACCATCTCCAATCCTGTTCATATGGAAGTAAATAGCGGATAAGCCGGGTGCTGAGGTGGAGTGGGACGGCGAGCGGATCGCCAAGGATTTCAAGATCAAGTGCAGATGCAACACTGTATAACGGTTCGCTATCTGTTGGCGTATGGAGCTGTGGATGAAGCAGAGGCTGTCCGCATGGATGGGCCGTAAGGTGAACTCATGAACCGATTGGGTGGTGCTACGTCGCCGTACCTGCGGCAGCACGCCTCCAATCCTGTGGATTGGCGGGAGTGGGGGCCGGAGGCGCTGGCGGAGGCTGTTGCGCGGGATGTGCCGGTTCTGTTGTCGGTGGGGTATGCCAGTTGTCACTGGTGTCATGTGATGGCTCACGAGTCGTTCGAGGATCCGGGGACGGCGGGGGTGATGAATGCGAACTTCGTGTGCGTGAAGGTGGATCGGGAGGAGCGGCCCGATATCGACGCGATCTACATGTCGGCGACCGTGGCGATGACCGGGCAGGGCGGCTGGCCGATGACGTGTTTTCTGACGCCGGAAGGGGAGCCGTTCTACTGCGGGACGTACTACCCGAAGACGCCGCGCGGGGGGATGCCCTCGTTCACGCAGGTGCTGACCGCGGTGGCCGATACCTGGCGGAGCCGGCGAGCGGAGGTGGACGAGGCCGCGGGGCAGGTGGCCGACGCGTTGCGGGCGCAGGCCGACGGGCTGCCGGACAGTGATCTCGCGGTAGGTCCGGAATTGCTGGATCACGCGGTGGCCGCGGTGCTGCGCGATGTCGATCCGCGGTACGCGGGATTCGGTGGGGCGCCCAAGTTTCCGCCGTCCGCGCTGTTGGAGGGGCTGCTGCGGCATGTCGAACGCACCGGGGATCCGGTGGCGCGCAAGGCCGTGCTCGATACGGCCGTCGCGATGGCCCGCGGCGGTATCTACGATCAGCTACGGGGCGGGTTCGCCCGGTACGCGGTCGATGCCGCCTGGGTGGTACCGCATTTCGAGAAGATGCTCTACGACAACGCTCAATTGCTGCGCGGCTATGCGCATCTGGCCCGCTCCGGTACGCGAGAACTTGCCGCGGAACAGCTTTCGCGCGGTGATCTGCCGCTGCGGGTGACCGCGGAGACGGCCGCGTTCCTGCTCGACGATCTGGCGACCGAACAGGGTGGATTCGCCTCCGGGCTGGATGCGGACACCCACGTCGATCCGAACGGCCCGGGAGTCGAGGGTGCGACCTACGTGTGGACTCCCGAACAGCTGAGCGAAGTCCTGGGCCCGGACGACGGTGCTTGGGCGGCAGAGATTTTCGGCGTGACCGCGGAGGGCAGTTTCGAACACGGCACCTCGGTGCTCACCCTGCCGGTGCCCGCGGGCCACACCGATGTCTCGGGGCCGGTCGATCCCGAACGTTTCGGTCGGGTCCGGCAGTTGCTGCGACAGGCCCGGGACGAGCGTCCGCAACCTGCCCGGGACGACAAGGTGGTCACCGCGTGGAACGGGATGGCGATCACCGCGCTGGCCGAGGCCGGGGCCGCCCACGCCCGGCCCGACTGGGTCGACGCCGCGGCCCGATGCGCGCGAATGCTGTTGTCGGAGCACGTGATCGACGGCCGCCTGCGGCGCGCCTCGCTCGGTGGCGTAACCGGTGCGGCCCCCGGGATCCTGGAGGATTACGCCTGGTTGGCAACCGGTCTGCTGGCCCTGCATCAGGCCACCGGCGAATCCGGCTGGCTCGCCCGCGCGCGGGAACTGCTGGACATCGCGATCACCCATTTCGCCGATCCGGCCGCTGCGGGTGCCTGGTTCGACACGGCCGACGACGCCGAATCGCTCATCTCCCGCCCGCGTGACCCGTTCGACGGCGCAACCCCTTCGGGCGCTTCGTCCTTCGCCGAGGCCCTGCTGACGGCGTCGGCGCTGAGTGAACCGGATCGAGCCGGCCGCTACCGTGCCCTGGCCGAATCCACCCTGTCCCGCAGCGCGATCGTGCTCGCCCGCGCGCCCCGATCCGGCGGCCACTGGCTCGCGGTCGCCGAAGCGGCGGTGCAGGGGCCGTTGCAGATCGCGGTCGCACTGCCCGAGGGAGCCGATCCCGCCGCGTCCGAATTGCTCACCGCCGCACGCTGGTCGGCCCCCGGCGGATCGGTGGTGCTTGCCGGAAAACAGGATTCATCGCCGCTGCTCGACAGTCGACCGCCGGTCCAGGCCCGACCGGCGGCCTACGTCTGCCGCGGCTCGGTCTGCGACCTTCCGGTGACCGACCCACAGGCGCTGCGCTCGTCCCTCGTGCTGGACGCGTCAACCTGACGAGCGCTCCCCCCATTCTCGAGAAAGCCCTGGCAGCGAGACATGCATAGCTTCCGGCTATCAAGTCTCACCAGTTCGGCGGGGCAGGCTTGCCGACTGCGTCAAGTCCTTGCAGGATGGCGTGCAGGAAGCGGTCGCCGGGGTCAGGATCGACCGCTTGGACAGGGAGTTCACGTGACCATGCAGCCTCGTAGGAACCGTTCGCACCGCCCGGCCGGGCGTGCTGCGCTGGCGTTGACCGCAGGCGTCGCCGCCGTGGTATTTGCCACTGTAACGGGCGCGGGCCCGGCGGCGGCGCGGCACATCGGGGCGTTCGACGTCGGCGGCTCCATCGAGAAAGCCTACGATCGCGCGGGCGGCACGGGCTTCTTCGGCAATCCGACCACCCCGGAGTCGGCCGCCCAGGGCGGCAGATTCCAGGTGTTCGAGCGCGGCTGCTCGATCTACTGGTCCGTCGGCACCGACGCGCACAACATCTGCGGTCTCATTCGCGACAAATACGCCTCGATGGGCTGGGAGCGCAGTCCGCTGGGCTTCCCGCTCTCGGACGAGTCCAAGGCCGGGAGTGACGGCGCCGGACGCTACAACATGTTCCCCGGCGGAGTGATCTACTGGTCCGAGGAGACCGGCGCGCACGCGGTCTGGGGTTCCATCGCCGGGGTCTGGCAGGGCAACGGCGCGGAGAAGGGCCGCTACGGCTATCCGACCAGCGACGAATACGACTATCGCGGTGGCAAGGCCCAGGACTTCCAGGGCGGTCGGATCACCTGGCACCCGTGAGCCGCGGCATTCGCTGACTATTCGGGACGAACGGCCTGCACCGCGGCATCCGACACCGCATCCCCCGAGTCGGGCCCGGCTCCGTTGCCGTCCGCAGCCGACGCCTTCTCCCGGCCGACGCTCGGCACGGTCGCGGCGATATCGGTCCAGCAGTCGGTCGGTTGTTTGCGCCCGCGCAGGTGAATGGTCTCGTGCAGTTCCCACGACGCGCTCTCGTTGCCCGAGGCCGCCTCGATGACGTTCTGGCTCACCAGGATTCGCCGTGGCACATGTTTGGCCTCGGTGGTCAGCCGGGACGCTTCGTTCACCGCGTCGCCGATGACGGTGAATTCCAGGCGGGTGTCGGTGCCGACGTCCCCGGCGAACACCGATCCGCGCGCGACGCCGATACCGATGTCGAGCTCACCCCCGGCAGCCACCTCGTCGCGGATCCGGCGGGCGGCGCGCAGGGCGGGAGTCGCGTTGTCGCGCAAGGCGATCGGTGCGCCGAAGATGCACAGCGCGGCATCGCCCTCGAATTTGTTCACCAGCCCGCCGTTGTCCTCGGTGGCCGAGACGACGATCGACAGCAGCCGGTTCAGTTTGGCGACGAATTCGCGCGGTGCGAGTCCGGTGGACAGTTCGACCGAGCCGACGACGTCGACGAACAGCGCCGTCACCACGCGAACGTCGCCGGTGAGGTCCATCCCTCCGGCCAGGGCGCGTTCGGCCACCTCGGTGCCCACATGCCGGCCGAACATATCGCGCAGCCGTTCCCGTTCGGACAGGTTCTCGGCCAGTTCGTTCACCGAATGTTCCAGGCGGCCGATCTCACTGGCGCTGCCGACCGGCACCCGCACCTCGAGATCGCCGTGCGCGATCCGGTCCAGCGCACGGCGCAGCATCCGCAGCGGTGCGGCGACCGCGCGGGCCAGCGTGGCGGTGGCGATCGCGCCGACCAACAGGCCCACCAGGGACATGTACAGCGCGGTGTGGATGCGGTCGCCGGGCGCGGCGACCGGGTCGGCGAGCACGGTGATCAGCATCAGCAGCGGCATCGCGCCGGAGACCGTCCAGGACAGCACGACGCGGTTGAGCACCGTGGAACTCCAGTGCATCGTCCCGCCGAGGACCGTCGCGACCAGCGGAATCGCGGGCCGGATCAGCCGATCCACGATCAACAGGGTGAAACCGGCCGATTCGAAGGCGCCCATGGCGAACATCGCGCCGACCACCACGATCGCCCGCGACGGCACGACCTGCGCGAACAGCAACGTCACGATGATCACGCCGGGCAGCCAGATGGCCAGAGCCCGCAGTGTGGTCGCCATCGGCAGGTTCAACAGCCGCCGCGCCTCGGCCTCGGTGGGTTTGCGACCGGTGTCCAGCCAGCCGAAGTAGTGGTTACGATCGCGCACGGCGATCGCGACACCGACCAGCGCGCCCAGGATCGGGTAGATCGAGGTCTGCGCCAGCGCGCTCATCCAGTCCGGTCCGAGCCGTCCCAGGAATCCGCTCAGCCACAGTTCGATGATGATGACCGCGAGCCCGCCGACGTGGCAGGCCAGCACCACGGTCGACAGGCCCCAGCGCATCCGCAGCGCCCACAGGATCAGCCGATTCATCATGGCGCGCAGGGGGTGGTGCCGGGATGATCCAACCGCGCTATCGATTCGTAGAGCACGAACGAGCAGCATAGAACCCACGCGTGTGGCGGCGTCGGTTTCGACCGGATCGTGTCCGGTACGTCACAGGTGCGCCGCGCCTCCCGGGCGCACCGGCGCGGTCATCTCAGGACGACCAGCCACACCGCGACGTAGTGGCACAGCGCCGCGAGAACCGTTGCGGCGTGGAAGAATTCGTGATGTCCGAAGACCGTCGGCCAGGGGTTCGGCCATTTGGCGGCGTAGAGGATCGCGCCGATGCTGTAGGCCAGTCCGCCCACCAGCAGCAGAATCATCGGAGCCACGCCGACGTTGTGCGTCATGCGCGCCGCGACCGGCACGATCGCCCAGCCCAGCAGCAGATACAGCGGTACGCCGACCCAGCGCGGCGCGGTCGGCCACAGCAGTTTGAGCGCGACTCCGGCCAGCGCGCCCGCCCAGACCACGATCAGCAGCGTCGTCCCGGTGTGACCGGGCAGGCCCAGCAGCGCGAACGGGGTGTAACTGCCGGCGATGAACAGGAAGATCATCGAATGATCGGCCCGCTTCATATGGGTGCGTGCCCGCGTACTGGACCAGGTCACCCGGTGGTAGGTGGCGCTGACCCCGAAGACGCCACAGACCGTGAGCCCGTAGATCAGCGTCGAGAGGCCCGCGGTCATCGTGCTGGTCGCGGACACCGCGACCAGCACGATGACCGCGATGGCGGCGATTCCGACCGCCCAGGTGTGGATCCAGCCCCGCATGCGCGGCTTGACCGGAATGTCCGCCGTGAGCCCGGAGGTTCCCAGGGCGTCGGGCGCGGGCGTCACCAATTCGGACACGACTTACCTCCTGAGTAACCTACGGTACCGTAAGTTATCGATCTCGCGATCGGAGCACCGATGACACGTCAGCGGCCGGAGTCCCGCCGATGTACGCGGCATGCCGATAACCCCGGGGCGTAGGGTTGCTCTCCGTGAGGCTTGCAAGTCAGGTGCGTGAGCTGCCGTATCGCATCTATCAGGCGCGGCTGTCCAAACAGCTCGCAGGCAAACAACATCCGCGTCACGTGGCCGTGGTGTGTGACGGAAATCGCCGCTGGGCACGAGAGAACGGCTTCACCGATGTCAGCCACGGGCATCGGGTCGGAGCACTGAAGATCGCCGAACTCGTCGGCTGGTGCGAGGCCGAGGGCATCGAGATGGTGACGGTGTATCTGCTGTCCACCGAGAACCTCAACCGCGCCCCGGACGAACTGGAGATCCTGTTCGAGGTGATCACCGACGTCGTGGAGGAGCTCTCCGCGCCGGAGCAGAACTGGAGCGTGAAGATCGTCGGCTCGCTCGACGGGCTGCCCGAGGAGGTCTCGCGCCGGATGCGCAAGGCCGCCGACGAGAGCCACGGCCGCACCGGCGTGCACGTCAACGTCGCGATCGGGTACGGCGGCCGCCAGGAGATCGCCGATGCGGTGCGTTCGCTGGTCCGGCAGGAGATGTCGGCGGGGGAGACGGGGGAGGATCTGGTCCAGTCGATCACCGTCAACGCGATCGGCCAGCATCTGTACACCTCCGGACAGCCCGATCCGGACCTGGTCATCCGTACCTCGGGTGAGCAGCGCATGTCGGGATTCCTGCTGTGGCAGAGCGCCTATTCGGAGATCTGGTTCACCGAGGCGTACTGGCCCGAATTCCGCCGGGTCGACTTCCTGCGCGCGTTGCGTGATTATGCCGCCCGGCATCGGCGTTACGGAGTCTGAGTGCCGCTCTCGGGCGAGCTGATAACGGTGCGGCGCAGGATCTGTTGCATTGCATGATCATCGGGGTGTGTGCGGTCGTGCTCGCGTACCGTCCAGTATATGAGTGAGTCCGGGCAGCGCGGCGCGGCGGAGGTGGCGTCGGCTTCGAGGCCGTACATCAGCTACGAGGATTTCGGTCGGCGATTCCTGGAATACGCCGCGTCGGAATCGCGAATCGCGGGCGCGTTCTCCCAATTGACCGGCGCCGCTTTCGATTTCGGACCGATCGGGGTCGGCCCCGGCCGACTGGCCAAGGTGAGCGCTCAGGTGCGGCTCGGCGAGCCGGTGCTGGTGCGGAATCTGGGCGAGGAGATCACCTTCGATCTGGCGATCCCGTTGAACGTCGATCTGCTGCTGGATCTGACCGTGGACCGCCACCGTTTCGACGTCGACGGCGCGGTGCACGTCCACCTGACCGTCCGCACCGCCGAACCGCTGCGGGTGATCATCGACATCGCCGAGCCGCGTCCCAGCGACGTCCGCGTCAACGTAGCCACCGCCACCCGCCGCGGCCAACTCCTGCGCCTGCTGGCCAGCGTCGACCACGAGATCCGCCGCTTCGTCGCCCGTTACGTCGCCCGCGAGATCCGCAAACCGCACATAGCCGCAGTCCGCGAAATCGACGTCGCCACCCGATTGGATGCGGCCTGGAAGGTCTGACGATGCTCTCGGTTACGACGCAGGACCGAGCCCGCCCGAAAGGTGAGTTGCGCTCGCGTCCCGACCACCTCGGGACGTGCTCAGCGGCGAAGCGTCTCTGTGCGCCGGAAGTCGCCCGCGAAGCGAAAGGCTCAGCAAGAACACCTGAAGGTTTTCGGCGCGGGCTCGTCGTTGCGTCCTCGAAGCGCATGGGCGAAGCCCGAGTCTCGAGGGCGCAACGACGAGCCTTACAGCGCCGAAAACACGCCGGAGCGAAGCGGAGGCCGAAAATACAGCATTACAACTTACGCAGCCGGATTCGGTTGATGCTGTGATCGGAGTCCTTGCGCAGCACCAGAGTCGCGCGCGGGCGGGTGGGCAGGATGTTCTCCACGAGATTGGGCCGGTTGGTCGCATTCCAGATCTCCTGGGCCGCGATCGTCGCCTCCTGATCGTTGAATCCGGCGTAGTGGTGGAAGTGCGAATTCGGGTCCGCGAATGCCGTCTTGCGCAGGGACAGAAAGCGATTCACGTACCACTTCTCGATATCCTCGATCCGCGCGTCGACGTAGACCGAGAAATCGAACAGGTCCGAGACCATCAGGCGCGGCCCGGTCTGCAGGACGTTGAGTCCTTCCATGATCAGGATGTCGGGCTGGCGCACGCAGTGGAACTGATCGGGCAGGATGTCGTAGGCGATATGCGAATAGATCGGCGCGCAGACCTCGGAGGCGCCGGATTTGACCTCGGTGACGAAACGCAGCAGCTTGCGCCGATCGTAACTTTCCGGGAATCCCTTGCGGTGCATGATTCCGCGACGCGTGAGTTCGGCTGTCGGATAAAGGAATCCGTCGGTGGTCACCAGGTCGACGCGCGGGTGGTGGTCCCAGCGGGCCAGCAGCGCCTGCAGCACGCGCGCGGTGGTGGATTTGCCGACCGCGACGCTACCGGCGATGCCGATGACGAACGGCACCTGATGGTCCGGATGGGTCTCGCCGAGAAAGGTCGCGGTGGCGGCGAACAATCGCTGCCGTGCGGCGACCTGGAGGTGGATCAATCGGGCCAGTGGCAGATAAACCTCGGCGACCTCTTCCAGATCGATCTGCTCGCCGAGTCCGCGCAGGCCGAACAGTTCCTCCTCGGTGAGTACCAGGGGGGTCGACTTTCGCAGGGTGCGCCATTGTTTCCGGTCGAATTCCACATAGGGACTCGGCTCACTCATCCGTGCCATTTACCCACGCTCTCGGTTCGGTGCACATGACGCATTCGGTCCGGACGCCGCACCGGGATCCGG
The DNA here is from genome assembly GCF_000308615.1 of Nocardia jiangxiensis NBRC 101359. Classification (GTDB taxonomy): domain Bacteria; phylum Actinomycetota; class Actinomycetes; order Mycobacteriales; family Mycobacteriaceae; genus Nocardia; species Nocardia jiangxiensis. Next base: position 119,055 of record NZ_BAGB01000062.1, on the reverse strand, counting down.
CGCCGTCCGCGCGCCCGGCGGGACGGGATCCGGTGGGCAGTCCTGGCATAGGCGAATTGTCCTCGCGGGCAAGGACGCCTCGTACACGGGGTGTTATTACTCGCCGGTAACTATGCGTGACATTTCTCTCCCGGCCTCGGGGTTTCGGCGGCCTCGTACTGCCCGGACTGCGTGAACGCCCGGTCGCGGTATGGTCGGCTGTCATGGATGCGCATCCGCTCGTGACGGATTATCTGCGGCTGGGGCTGGCCTTCGACCGCCTCGAACCCGGGTTCGTCGACGCCTACACCGGCGACCCCGCGCTGCGACGCGAGGTGCAGGAGGGGCCCGCGCCGCTGCCGGGCGAGTTGGCAACGCAGGCTGCGGCATTGCGCAAGGAGCTGCCGGAGGCGGGTCTGCCCGAGGTGCGCACCGAATTCCTCGATGTACATCTGCGTGCCCTGGAATGTTCCGCGCGCAAGTTCGCCGGTGAGCAGATCTCCTTCGTCGACGAGGTGCGCGCCTATTTCGACGTGGATATCGCGCCCGGGAACGAGGAGGACTACCGCGACGCGCATCGGCAGATGGACGAGGTCCTGGCCGGCGACGGGTCGCTGTTCGAACGGGTGAGCGCGCATCGCAAGGCCGACGAGGTGCCCCCGGAGCGGTTGAGCGAATGCGTCGCGGCCTTCTCCGGCGCGCTGCGCGAACTGGTCCGGGCACGGTATCCGCTGCCCGACCACGAACAGGTGGAATACGAGGTCGTCGGCGACAAGCCGTGGTCCGGATTCAATTACTACCTGGGCAACTACCGGTCCAGGGTCGCGATCAACTCCGACCTCAAACAGCATATGGCGCATCTTCCGGCGCTCATCGCGCACGAGGCGTATCCCGGTCATCACACCGAGCACTGCCGCAAGGAGGCCGGACTGGTCGGCGCGGGCCAGGCCGAGCAGACGCTGTTCGTGGTCAACACCCCGCAGTGCCTGATGGCCGAGGGCCTGGCGGATCTGGCACTGCGTTCGATCGTCGGGCCGGGGTGGGGTCGATGGGCGCAGGAGATCTACGCGGATCTCGGGCTGCGCTTCGACGGCGAACGCGCGGAACGTCTTTCGAACGCGTCGGCGAAACTGCTGGGCGTGCGGCAGGACGCCGCGCTGTTGCTGCACGATCGTGGCCGGGATGCGGACGAGGTCGCCGGATTCCTGCAGCGCTGGAGTCTGGCCACTCCCGATCGTGCCAGGCAGTCGCTGCGCTTCCTGTCCTCACCGCTGTGGCGGGCCTACATCAGCACCTACGTGGAGGGCTATCGCCTGTTGGGCGGTTGGCTCGACCGCGCCGCCGACGAGGACGACCGCGCCGATCGTTTCCGCCGCCTGCTCGACGAACCGCTCACCCCCGGAGCGGTCCGCCGCATGTGACGCCCGGGGTCACCCGGGCGAGGCGCAGGATCCGATGATCATCGAATTCGCCTGTGCTCAATACATCGGCACGGAACAATGTCCGCCGGAAAGCGTGCATACCAGGAGTGAGATCTGCTGCAGCAGGGCTTCGATGGGGTTCAGGGGTGCGAAGATCGGTTGCATCGTGGACGGGCCTTTCCGGTGATCGAGTTTTCCGCGTCCCAGTCTCGGCTCGCGCACCCCTGTCCGGAACACCCCGGTTCGGGTGCCCGAGAAATTGAGGGCACAGTGACGCGCTGATTCCGCCGAATCGGGTGGGGTGCCCACGCGCTTGTGCTACGCGTGCCCACTTAGACTGTGCTGGTGACCCAGACGACCGCCGCCTCCGTGAACTCCCAATCGCTCGCCGAACTCGATCCCGAACTCGCTGCCGCGATGGCGGGCGAACTCGCCCGGGAACGCGACACCCTCGAGATGATCGCCTCGGAGAACTTCGTACCGCGTGCGGTACTGCAGGCCCAGGGCAGTGTGCTGACCAACAAGTACGCCGAGGGTTATCCGGGGCGCCGGTACTACGGCGGGTGCGAGCACGTCGACGTGGTGGAGAACCTGGCGCGTGAGCGGGTCAAGGAACTCTTCGGCGCGGAATTCGCCAATGTGCAGCCGCATTCGGGCGCGCAGGCCAACGCCGCGGTGCTGATGGCGTTGATGAATCCGGGCGAGAAGCTGCTCGGTCTGGATCTCGCGCACGGCGGGCACCTCACCCACGGCATGCGGCTGAACTTCTCCGGCAAGCTCTACGAGGTGCACGCCTACGGGGTGAGCAAGGAGGATCACCGCGTCGACATGGAGGCCCTGCGCGAGCAGGCGCTCTCGGTTCGGCCGAAGGTGATCGTGGCTGGCTGGTCGGCGTATCCGCGGCATCTGGACTTCGCGGCGTTCCGGGAGATCGCCGACGAGGTCGGCGCGTACCTGTGGGTCGATATGGCGCACTTCGCCGGTCTGGTCGCCGCCGGACTGCACCCCTCGCCGGTGCCGCACGCCGACGTGGTGTCCTCCACCGTGCACAAGACGCTCGGCGGTCCGCGTTCGGGGCTGATCCTGGCCAAGCAGGACTTCGCGAAGAAGCTCAACAGCTCGGTGTTCCCCGGTCAGCAGGGCGGTCCGCTGATGCATGTGATCGCAGCCAAGGCCGCCGCGTTCAAGATCGCCGGGACCGAGGAGTTCAAGCAGCGTCAGGAGCGCACGCTCTCGGGTGCGAAGATCCTCGCCGAGCGTCTGACCGCGGCCGATGTGAAGGACAAGGGCATCACCGTGCTGACCGGAGGCACCGATGTGCACCTGGTCCTGGTGGATCTGCGCAGCTCGGTGCTGGACGGCCAGCAGGCCGAGGATCTGCTGCACGAGATCGGAATCACGGTGAACCGCAACGCCGTTCCGTTCGACCCGCGCCCGCCGATGGTCACCTCCGGCCTGCGCATCGGCACCGCCGCCCTGGCCACCCGCGGCTTCGGTGACGCGGAGTTCGCCGAGGTCTCCGACATCATCGCCACCGCGCTCGCGGGCGGTGCGGATCTGGACGCGCTGCGCGCCCGGGTCAGCAAGCTCGCCGCCGACCGGCCCCTGTACCAGGGGCTGGAAGACTGGGGCCTGCTCGGCTGAGCGTTACCAGAGCACGAAGCGACGTGTGCCGCCGGTGAGTTCCGGCGCGTCGGCGGTCACGGTCGCGACCAGTTTTCTCGGCGTGGGGTTCACCCAATGCCGTTGTGATGCGCCTTCTTTCAACACCACGGTGGGTACGGTCTCGTTGCCGTCGGCCACCGAACGCACGAATGCCGCGGCCTCCGGGTCGCCCCAGATGTCGACCTCGCGGTGAATGATCCCGTGGCGGTTGAGCACTCGCCGTAGCCGGGCGCAGTAGGGGCAGCCGGGACGGCGATAGACGACCAGTTCGGGGGAGATGTCGTCGGACATACGAGATGAGTCTATTCGCCGCGCCGGCGTTCGTCGGGACGGCCGGAGGGTTGCTCGGCATCCCGGTCGGTCGCCCGAGGTGAATCCCGCTCGACCAGGGGATGACGTTATCGCGAGTTCTTGGTAGAAAGCCCGTTCGACCTGGGCCGCTTCCGGTGCGGAGTGGCACGATGAGTGGTGAACGACAGGCTCGACGAGAACAGGGACAGCGGCCATGACCGATGTGGGGACCGGTCGTACGAATCGCAGATCTCGCGAGCGGCGGGTGCGGGCGATCAATTCCTGGTTGCTCGGTGCGGCGGTCGTCGTCGGGGCGTTCCAGCTGTTCCTGCTGCCGTTGATCCTGCTGCCACACGACCCGATGTGGGGTTGGTCGCTGTTGGCGCCGGTGCTGCTGACCACACCGTTCTGGTCGCTGATCCACGAGGCCATTCACGGCACCCTGATCCGCAGACGCGAGGTCAACGACCTGTGCGGCCGCGCGCTGGCGGTGCTGTACGGTTCGCCGTTCGCGATGCTCAAGATCGGTCATCTGCTGCACCACCGGTACAGCCGCACCCGGGAACGCACCGAGATCTACGACCCCGCGACGTCCAGTTGGGCGAAGACCGCCCCCGGCTACTACCTGCGCCTGTGCGGCGGCCTCTACCTGCTCGAGGTCGCGGCCTTGCCACTGGCCGCACTCCCGGTCGCGGCGATCCGCGGGCTCGGCCGACGGGTGGACGCGCCGGATTCCGTCGCGGGACTGCTGTTCGAACGGATCGCGCAGGCCAAGGTGCTGCGGCAGTTCCGCGCCGACGCGGCCGCGATCGTGGTGCTGTATGCCGCGGCGTTCCTCGCGTACGGCGGGTACGGCTGGATGCTGCTCGCGGCGCTGGGCGGGCGAGCGTTCGTCATCTCCCTGTCGGACAACGCCTACCACTACGGCACCGACCTGGACGCTCCGTTGGAGGCGTTGAACCTGCGCCTGCCCCGCCTCCTGGAACAGGCCGCGTTGAGCTTCAACCTGCACGGCGTGCACCACCGGCATCCGGGTTTGCGCTGGTACGAGCTTCGCGAGGAATTCCTCGACGAGGGTGGACACTACGATCTCGGTTGGGCCGCCGCCGCCGCGCGTCAGTTCCGCGGCCCCATCGAACTCGGCTGAAACCGGATTCGGCTGAGTCGCGCGGTATCGGAGCGTTCTCGTTCGGTACCGGCTGATCGACGTTAGTGAGAGTCCCGCCGTCGCGCTTCTCGTCGGCGGCGGGATCCGGACCGGTCCGCGGGTACCGGCTAGTCCTTGTGCACCAGCGGGCTCAGTGCCTTGCCGGCGAGTTCCAGCACGCCGGGCTCGTGGCCGTTGGTGACCATATTGACGATGATGCCGTCCACCCCGTGGTCCAGCACGCGGCGCTCAACCTGCTCGGCGACATCGTCCGGGGTGCCGACGAACTGGCGGTCGCTCAGATCCGCACCACCTTGCTTGGCGGCCACTTCGGCCTGGAGCTTGCGGGCGCGATCGCCGTCCTCGTCGATGATCGCGAAGGCCAGGAAGCTGGTCTCCAGGGTCTTCGGATCGCGGTCGTTCTCCTCGCACCGGGCGCGCACCGCATCGATCTTGCGCGGCAATTCGCTTGCGTTGCAGATGATGTTGAGATGATCCGCGTAGCGGGCGGCCATGCCGAAGGTCTTCTTCTCCCCGCCGCCGCCGAGCATGATCGGCAGATCATCGCGAATGCGGGGCTCGTTCAGCGCCTCGCGGGTGTGGTACCACTTGCCCTCGAAGGTGGGATGCTGCCCGTGCAGCATCGGCGCAATGATCGCCAGCGCCTCCTCCAGCCGCTCGAAACGTTCGGTGAAGGTGCCGAATTCGTATCCGTATCCGATGTGCTCGAACTCGAACCACCCCGCGCCGATGCCCAGCACCGCGCGCCCGCCGCTGACCACGTCCAGCGTGCTGACGGTCTTGGCGAGCATCGCCGGATTCCGGTAGGTGTTCCCGGTGACCAAGGTGGACAACTGAATTCGCTCGGTCGCGGTGGCCAGCGCCCCCAGTGCGGTGTACGCCTCGAGCATCGGCTCCTCGGGCGCGCCGAGATTGGGCAGCTGGTAGAAGTGATCCATCACGAACGCGGCATCGAATCCTGCCGCCTCCGCTGCCCGAGCCTGCTCGATCACCGAGGGAAACAGCTCCCGCGCCGACGCCGCATGACTGAAATGCGGCATCTGATACCCCAGCCGGATCCGCCGCTTACCGGTCGATCCGGGACCTTGCGTCTGTGCGTTCGTCATGCGTGGAACGCTATGACCTGGAGTGCACTCCATGTCAACGCGAGCCCAGGCCGTTTCGCTGTGGGCGATCACCCGTGCTTGCTGAGGTACTCCACGTACAGCGGGCGCAGAACCTCCGCGATGTCCCCGTCCCCGGCGTGCACGTAATCGTCCAGCATCGGCAAGACGTATTTGATATCGGCTGCGCTCTCGCCGACATTGCCCGTCGCGGCCTCGGCCGCGGGGATCTGCTCCAGCAACCGCCACAGGAAGCGCACGTCACCGTGGCGCACCGCGTACTTGACGGCACGGTCGTGCAGTTCCTTCGACGAGAGCTTCTCCAGTTCCGCAGCATCGGCCATATGACGACTCTATCGGCTCGGACCGTGCGGGTCTCGCGCGTGGCGGTAATTCGTGCTGCCATGGAGGTATGGCACAGCAACCGTCGGTGAGCTTCGCCGTGAAACGTGTCTACGACGCGCCCGACCAGGACGACGGACGTCGCGTACTCGTCGATCGGCTCTGGCCGCGCGGCATCAGCAAACAGCAGGCGCACATCGATGAATGGTTGAAGGCGATCACTCCGTCCAACGATCTGCGCCGCTGGTTCCACGCCGACCCGCAACATCGCGGCTCGGAGTTCGCCAGCAGATATCGGACCGAACTCGAGGACGAGGAACACCGGCAGGGCCTCGAGCATCTACGCGAGTTACGCGCGTCCGGTCCGGTCACTCTGGTGACTGCCGTGAAAGACGTTGCGCACAGCCATATTCCGGTGCTGCTCGCACAATTCGGCGATGAACTGCCCTGATCGCGGGGAATGTCCGGGATCGCGTTCGGACGGCCGGGCCGATGCGGCCGCGCGGGGCTCCGAGTTGCCCGCGCGACACCCGAAATCGCTCGAGCAGCGGATCTTTCGCGATCCGACAGCCGTTTGCGCGAATGCCTCGCTGAGATAAATTTCACACCGGGGCATCGCTCCTGCGCCCCCGGTCCAGCCGCACGTTAACGGGAACTTCACCAACACGCTTGCAAAACCGGCAAGCCGGATCGGCGAAACCGCAGTAACGTCGGATGTGCGGGCCGCGTAGGTGTGGTTCGTACGGGAGGTCCTGATCGTGGCTGAGCAAATCAGTGCGAGGGGGCCGGCACCCGGCCCTCGGGTCGTATGACCCCGGGTCGGACCGGTCCAGCGAGATAGGTCCGGGCGGGTGTAGCCCGGGCAACAAAGGAGCCCACCGTGACTGATGCACGCTCCGTCATCGCTTTCTCGAATGCCCGCTCCGATGTGAGCGGAGGCTCCGGAAAGGGAGCCCACACCTCCGGGTCCGGCGAGAAATCCGGATCGAAAACCTTCGTGATCGACACCTCCGTTCTGCTGTCGGATCCCTGGGCCATCACGCGCTTCGGCGAGAACCAGGTCGTCCTGCCGCTGGTGGTGATCAGCGAACTCGAAGCCAAACGCCACCACCACGAACTCGGTTGGTTCGCGCGCGAAGCGCTTCGGCTGCTGGACGATCTGCGAATCGAATACGGTCGGCTCGACGAGCCGATTCCGATCGGGACCGTGGGCGGCACGTTGCACGTGGAGCTCAATCACACCGATCCGGAGGTGTTACCGGTCGGATTCCGCACCGATACCAACGATTCCCGCATCCTGGCCTGCGCCCTCAATCTCGCTGCCGAGGGCCGCACGGTGGTGCTGGTGTCGAAGGATATTCCGTTGCGGGTCAAGGCCGGTGCGGTGGGTCTGCAGGCCGACGAATATCACGCGCAGGACGTCATCACCTCCGGCTGGACCGGGATGACCGAACTCGAGGTCGCCGCCGACGTCGTGGACCGGCTCTACGCCGACTCCTCGATCGATCTGGACGAGGCCCGGGATCTGCCCTGCCACACCGGAATTCGTCTGCTGGGTACGAACGGCAGCGCGCTGGCCCGGGTGACTCCGGACAAACGGGTGCAGCTGGTGCGCGGCGATCGGGAGGCGTTCGGACTGCACGGGCGTTCGGCCGAACAGCGGGTCGCGCTGGATCTGCTGCTCGACGAGAGCGTGGGCATCATCTCCCTCGGCGGTAAGGCGGGCACGGGTAAATCCGCGCTGGCGCTGACCGCGGGTCTGGAAGCGGTGCTGGAGCGTCGATCTCAGCGCAAGGTGGTGGTCTTCCGTCCGCTCTACGCGGTCGGCGGACAGGAACTGGGCTATCTGCCCGGATCCGAGAGCGAGAAGATGGGTCCCTGGGCACAAGCGGTGTTCGACACCCTCGACGGGCTGGCCAGTCCCGAGGTGATGGAGGAGGTGCTCGCCCGCGGCATGCTGGAGGTGTTGCCGCTGACGCACATTCGCGGGCGGTCGCTGCACGATTCGTTCGTGATCGTCGACGAGGCGCAGTCGCTCGAGCGCAATGTGCTGCTGACGGTGCTGAGCCGGTTGGGCAGCGGTTCGCGGGTGGTGCTCACCCACGACGTCGCGCAGCGCGACAATCTGCGCGTCGGCCGGCACGACGGCGTCGCCGCGGTGATCGAGAAACTCAAGGGGCATCCGCTGTTCGCGCATGTCACGCTCACCCGCAGCGAGCGGTCGCCGATCGCCGCGCTGGTGACCGAGATGTTGGAGGAGTACGGCCCGCACGCCTGAGTCCGAGCGAATTCACAGCATCCGGATATCTCGAGGAGTCGGCGGGTATATTTCGCCGAGATACCTGTTCGGCGCGATTCAGTTGAAACATCAGTGGTTCGCTGATTCGTAGCAGGGCACCGGCTTCGGGTTGCCGGTGGTCCGTTCTGCGCGGGCCGTCGGCAACCTCTCCTCGAGAGGATGGATATGCACCACTTCGCTCGACGCTCGGCCGCGATGACGATGACGCTGGCTGCGGCAGGACTGCTGTTCACCGCCGCGTGCAGCAGCAATGACGACAACAACAGCTCCGCCACGACGTCCGCGGCCGCCGCGGCCACCAACGCCGCGAACGAATCCGGCGCGAACGAATCCGGCGCGAAGGAGTCCGCCGCCAACGAAACCGGTGCGAACGGGGCCGCGGCGGAGACCAAGATCCAAACGCCCAGCGGCGAGATCACCGTCGCCGGGCACGTTCTGGCCAAGTACAACGAGATGGGCGGTCCCGCGGGCACGCTCGGTGCGCCGACCGGCAACTCGATGAACGGCCCGAACGGCGGTTCCTGCCAGGAATTCACCGGCGGCGCGATCTGCTGGAGCGAACAGACCGGTCCGCACGCGGTCTGGGGTGATATCCGCAAGGCGTGGGACAGCAACGGCGGGATCAACGGCAAACTCGGCTATCCGACCACCGACGAGAAGGACATCGCCAACGGTAAGCAGAGCGACTTCACCGGCGGCAGCATCACCTGGGTGAACAACCAGACCTCGGTGACGATGAAGTAGTTCGCTTCGTGTTGTGTAACAGCCCGGGAACGGTGTTCCCGGGCTGTTGTACGGTAAATGCCCATTTCGGACCCCGAATAGGTAGGTTGTCGGCGTGCAAACTCTCTTGACCGACCGTGAGCTGCTGGAATCACTTGCGGCGGAGGTGGAAGAACATCTGCGGCGACACATCGCCACAGCAGACGAGTGGCAGCCGCAGGACTACGTGCCCTGGGACGACGGCCGCAACTTCGCCTTCCTCGGCGGAACCGACTGGGAGCCCGGTCAATCCGAACTCGGTGAGGTCGCGCAGCTGGCGCTGACCGTCGGTGTGCTGATCGCCGACAACCTGCCCTCGTACCATCGCGAGGTGGGCAGGTATCTGCGCACCGGCCCGTGGTGGCGCTGGGTCGGCCGGTGGACCGCCGAGGAGAATCGGCACGCGATCATGCTCCGGAATTATCTGGTGGTCACCCGCGCGGTGGATCCGGTCGCACTCGAGCGGATGCGGATGTCCTACATGACCACCGGATTCCGCCGTCCCGCACTGCATCTGCTGGACATGCTGGCCGTCAGCGCTCTCGAGGAGCGCGCCGCCGCGATCCGGCATCGCAACACCGCGGCGCTGGGGGAGAATCCGATCGTCACCGCGATGTCCGACCGCATCGCCGCCGACGACGAACTCCAGTCCGAATTCTTCGCCGATCTCGTCGCCGCCGCGCTGAATCTCGCGCCCGATCAGACCATGCGCGCGATCGCCGACCAGGTCGCCGCGTTCGCCGTGCCCGAGGTCACCCTCGCCGACGGCCGCACCAGCACCACGATCCTGGCCGAGGCCGGAATCTACGACCCGGCCCGCGAGCCCGAACTCGTCCTGACTCCGCTCCTGGCCCGCTGGAACGTCTTCACCCGCACCGACCTGAGCGCCGACGGCGAGAAGGCTCGCACCGAACTGGCCCATCTGCGCCCCTGAGCTTGCTCCGCCTCCCCGTCGGCCGTCGATGGGGAGGCGGTGGCTCCTGCCGGGCACGCAGCGGCTGTCAGCCCCGCACTGCCTTCCAGATGCCGCTCACGGTGCCGCGCAGGAAGTTCTCCCAGCTGAAGTGGTCGTGCCAGAGGGTGATGCGGCCGTCGACCAGTTCGAACGTGCCGCACACCCAGAAGCCGATCTCGACCGGGCCCGCACGCAGGTAGTCGGTGCGTTCGGTGAGGACGGTATCGCCCTCGGAGACGGGACGGCCGTCGGCTTCGATGGCGATGTGGTGCATATCGACGCGGAAGCCGAAGGATTCACGCGACAGGCCACGCAGCAGACCGCCGACGCGGCTGACGCCGCGCACGTCGGGCAGCGAGGTGTTCTTCCAGACGATATCGGGATCGAGCAGTTCGAGCGCCTCGTCCACCGCGCCCATCTCCAACGCCGCGAAGAATTCGCGAACCGTGGTGATCGCATCCTGCCGTAGCTCGGGTTTGTCGGACATGCTCCGACTGTATGCCGCGGCGGGGTCCGAATCCATGGAATCGGGGCCCGTTCGGCCCGCCGTGTTCGTCGGTTCCGTGCCTTTTGTGCGCAAGCGGGTGTGCGGGTGCCGGGGATCGGCCGTTGGGATGGGGTCCGGCTCGGGTCGGTGACCGGGACTTCGACGGCCCGGGTCCGGCCGTCACGCGGTCTCCGGGTCGCGGGTTTCGTCGTTCGGTTCAGCTCGCGGAGGGTGGTTCGGCACCGGCGCCGTTCACCTCGCGGGTCGCGATGAGCGCGGCCAGGCCGTCGAGGATGCGATCGATGCCGAAGTGCAGGGCGTTGTCGCGGGAGCCGGGCGGGGCAGGTTCGCTGAAGGCCGTGACGGTGTGCGGATAGCGGTCGGCCTGGTCGGCCAGGACGCGGGTCAGCTGTTCGAACATGGCTTCCTCCAGGCCGCCACTGTGATCGCCCAGGGTGGCGCGGGCGAAGGTCTGCGCCTGACCCGACAGGAGCGCGAGGGTGTCCAGTCGTTCGGGACCGGTCAGGCCGCTGTCGGCCAAGGGGGCGAGACCGGCCTCGAACCAGTTGATCTCGTTGGGGCCGTAGGGGCGTGCGGTGACCAGCATGCCGAGCGTCCAGGTGTGCGCGCAGAACATCTCGTAGCTCGTCACGCACCAGGCGCGCAGCTGCGCGCGCCACGGCTGCTCGGTCGAATCCTTCGCCGCGGAAACGAGATCCGGCGCATCACCCATTGCGGCGTCCAGCATCAGCGCGGTCAGCTCGGCCTTGCCGGGGACGTAGCGGTACAGCGCCATCTTCGCGCAGCCGAGTCGTTCGGCCAGGCGCTGCATCGAAAGGTTCACCAGCCCTTCGGAATCCGCGAACGCGATCGCCTCGGTGACGATCCGGTCCAGGGAGAGCGAGGGCTTGGGCCCGCGCTTGGGCCGCTGCTGGGTGCCCCACAGCAGTTCGATAGCGGTCGGTGCGGTCATCTCACCATCCTTGCCGATCGACTCTTGACTTCGAAACTGTGTCCATCGTACGCTAATTTGCGTCCGACAGACACAGTTAAAGAAACCGGAGCTCACCATGCGTAATCAGACCGTTCTCATCTCCGGCGCCAGCATCGCCGGCCCCGCCCTGGCCTACTGGTTGCACCGCTACGGCTTCGAGGTCACCGTGGTCGAGCGGGCACCCGAACTGCGCCCCGGCGGGCAGGCCATCGACTTCAAGGGACCCACCCATCGCACGGTGCTCGAGCGCATGGGCGTGTGGGAGGAGATCGTGCGGCAGCAGACCGGTAAGACCGATATGGTCTTCGCCGATGACGACGGCCGCGAACTGGCCGTGATATCAGGCGATTTCACCGGCGGTGACGTGGAGATCCTGCGCGGCGACCTGGCCCGGATCCTGTACGAGCAGACCGCGGACACCTGCGAATACCTGTTCGGCGATTCGATCAGCGCGCTCACCGAGACCGCCGAGGGCATGCACGTCGAATTCGAAAATGCGCCCGCTCGCACCTTCGACCTCGTCTTCGGCGCCGATGGAATTCACTCGCGGGTGCGCCGCCTGGCCTTCGGGCCGGAATCCGATTACGTCCACCACCTGGGCTATTACTACTGCATCGCCGGTGCGCCCGGATGGGGGCACGATGCGAACGGGCCGCGCGTGCGCGGGCGGGCGTCGGCCTACAGTGCGCCGGGCATGCTGGCCGTGCGCGGCGGCGCGAAGGCGGCCCACCAGTACATCTTCGCCTCGCCGGTGCTCGACATCGCCCGCGACGACGTGGCCGCACAGCAGCGCCTGGTCGCGGAGCGGTTCGCCGGACTCGGCGGGCCAGTCCCCTCGATGATGGCCGAACTGCCCGGACTCGACGCGTTCTACCTGGATTCGATCAGTCAGGTCCGGATGAAGGGCCACTACACCAAGGGCAGGGTCGCCCTGATCGGCGATTCGGCCTACGGAAATACCTTGGGCGGCTTCGGAACCGGGCTCGCGGTCGTCGGAGCCTACGTGCTGGCCGGTGAATTGGCCGCTGCCGGAGGCGAATACGCGGGTGCGTTCGCCCGCTACGACGAGCTGATGCGCCGCTACGCCAAGATCGCGGGCAACTCCAACGCCGGGCGGTTCCTCGCGCCGCGTACCGCGCGCGGAATCGCGATGCGCGACTGGTTCGTCGGGTCGCGCACCTTCGGGCTCATGACGCGGTTCAGCGACAACGCCGCCAAGGACATCGATCTGCTGGACTACCCGGCGATGATCGGCGGGCAGGGTGAATCGGCCCGCGCCGCCGTCGCGCCGTGAATCCTGGTGGCGCGCCGGGGGACCCGGTTCATCGGAACGGTGAACCGGATCCGCCACGGGGGAGTGTTATTCGGAATCCTGTACCTTCGCCATGGACAGCACGTCCAGCCGACGGTCCAGTTCCTCGAGGGAGAGTGCGTCGCCGATCAGTCCACGGTCGATGACCGTCTGGCGAATGGTCTTGCCTTCCTTCAGCGCCTGTTTCGCCACCGCGGCGGCCTCCTCGTAACCGATCGCCGAATTCAACGGCGTGACGATCGACGGGGAGGATTCGGCCAGCTGCCGCAGGTGCTCGGTGTCCGCGACCAGTCCGGCGATGCACTTGTCCGCGAACAGGCGGGATACGTTGGCCAACAACCGAATCGATTCCAGGACGTTGCGCGCCATCATCGGGATGTAGACGTTCAGCTCGAACGCGCCGTTCCCGCCACCCCAGGCGATCGCGGCGTCGTTACCGATCACCTGCGCCGCTACCTGTGTAACAGCCTCCGGCAGAACGGGATTCACCTTCCCCGGCATGATCGAGGATCCCGGCTGCAGGTCCGGCAGCCGGATCTCGGCCAGGCCGGTCAGCGGGCCCGAACCCATCCAGCGGATATCGTTGGCGATCTTGGTCAGCGAGATCGCCACGGTGCGCAGGGCGCCGGAGACCTCCACCAGTCCGTCGCGGGCGGCCTGGGCCTCGAAATGATTTGCGGCCTCGGACAATTGGTCCAGCCCGGTGGAACGGCGGAGTTCGGTGACGACGGCCGCGCCGAAGCCGTCGGGTGCGTTGAGTCCGGTGCCGACCGCGGTGCCGCCGATGGGCAGCTCACCCAGTCGCACCAGCGTGGCGGTCAGCCGGTCGATACCGGCCTCGACCTGCCGGGTGTACCCGCCGAACTCCTGTCCGAGGGTCACCGGCACCGCATCCATCAGATGGGTTCGCCCGGATTTCACCACGGTGCGCCACTCGGTCGCCTTGTCCAGCAAGCGAATTCGCAGATGATCCAGGGCAGGCACGAGATCGCGCACCACGGCCTCGGTCGCGGCCAGATGCGTCGCGGTCGGGAACGTGTCGTTCGAGGACTGCGACATGTTGACGTCGTCGTTGGGGTGCACGGTGACGCCGTGCGACGCGGCCAGGCTCGCGATCACCTCGTTGGCGTTCATATTGGAGCTGGTGCCCGAGCCGGTCTGGAACACGTCGATCGGGAACTGATCGTCGTGCGCGCCCTCGGCGATCTCGTTCGCCGCCGCGACGATCGCCTCGGCCTTACCGGACTCGAGCAGCCCCAGATCCCGGTTCACCACCGCGCAGGCCGCCTTGAGCAGCCCCAACGCCCGAATCTGCGCCCGCTCGAGCCCGCGCCCGCTGATCGGAAAGTTCTCCACGGCCCGCTGCGTCTGCGCCCGCCACAGCGCGTCCACCGGCACCCGAACCTCACCCATCGTGTCGTGCTCGACGCGATATTCCGTCTGCTCAGTCATAATTCGAGCCTAGGCCCGCACAAACCCATAGCGGTCAGCCACGCCTGAGGCTTTTCGCACACGCCACCGGGGAATATCGCCTCCGTGTGCCTCGGCTCAGGGCATAGGCGGCACGGCGTGTTCGTCGCCTTCGAAGTTCACCGACGAGTACTCCCGCAGCTTCGTCAGCCGGTGGTAGGCGTCGATCATCCGGACCGTCCCCGACTTCGACCGCATCACGATCGACTGCGTCGACGCGCCGCCGGAGAAGTACCGCACCCCGCGCAGCAGATCACCATCGGTGACTCCGGTAGCGCAGAAGAACACGTTGTCCCCGGAGACCAGGTCCTCGGTGGACAGGATCCGATCCAGATCGTGTCCGGCATCGAGCGCCTTCTGCCGCTCCTCGTCGTCCTTGGGCGCGAGCTTGCCCTGCAGTGCGCCGCCCATACAGCGCAGCGCGGCGGCCGCGATGATGCCCTCGGGCGTACCGCCGATGCCGATCAGCATGTCGGTTCCGGAGTCGGGACGCGCGGTCGCGATCGCGCCGGCGACGTCACCGTCGGAGATCAGCCGGATCCGCGCCCCCGCGTTGCGCACCTCCTGGATGTGCCGCGCATGCCGCGGCCGGTCCAGCACGCACACGGTCAGGTCCGAGACCGAGGACTTCTTGGTCTTGGCGACCCGGCGCAGGTTCTCCGCGATCGGCACGGACAGGTCGATCACATCGGCCGCTTCCGGTCCGACGGCGATCTTGTCCATGTAGAACACGGCTGACGGGTCGAACATCGCGCCCCGCTCGGCCACCGCGAGCACGGAGATCGCGCCCGGCGAGCCCTTCGACATCAGGGTGGTGCCGTCGATCGGGTCCACCGCGAAATCGACCTCGGGGCCGGTGCCGTCGCCGACCGCCTCGCCGTTGTACAGCATGGGCGCTTCGTCCTTCTCGCCCTCGCCGATCACGACGATTCCGCTCATCGACACCGTGGCCACGAGCTGACGCATCGCGTCCACCGCGGCACCGTCGCCGCCCTCCTTGTCGCCGCGGCCGACCCAGCGGCCCGCGGCCATCGCACCGGCCTCGGTTACCCGGACCAGCTCGAGCGCGAGGTTGCGGTCCGGGGCCTCACGGCGGCTGGTTGCGGGTGTGGGTGCCGTCATCTGCGGTGCCTCCTCGTTGGTCTACTGCTGTGAATTGTCGCAGAACGGTCAGAACATCCCGTCGGGTACTGCCGTTCCACTTTCGTCGGTGCTGGGCCGATGCAGGTCCGCACGCTGTGATATCGGCCTCGTTTTCCGTGCGGCCGTCGGGGGTGAGGTCCAGGCGCCCAGGTCGGCGCACCCCTCCGGAGCGAAGTGCGGAAAATGCGGCGCGGCATACTGGGGACGTGCCGAATCAGAAACCCCGGATCCTCAACGACTATCGCGACCTGCTCTGGTCGTTGATTCCGTTGCTGCTGATCTGCGTGGTTTTCGCCGCTCTCGCCCAGCAGTGCAGTTTCTCGCCCGGCACACCGGCGACCGGCAATATTCCGCACTTCGATGTCAAGGCGGCGCTGCAGGACGACGCGCACACCCTGTCGTTCCCGATCCGGCAGCCGAGCCTGCCGGAGCACTGGACCGCGAACTCCGGCAGCCGCGACACCATCAGCGGCGCGGGCGGCGGCACGCTCAGCACCGTCGGTTACATCACGCCCGAGGGCACGTACATGCAGCTGACCCAGTCCGATGCGACCGAATCCGCACTGGCCGATCACATTCTGCAGACGCGTAGTCCCTCGGGATCGCAGAAGGTGGGCGATCAGACCTGGACGGTCTTCCACGTCCAGGGCAACGAACCGGCGTGGATCACCGATTTCGGCACCGTCAGAGTCCTGATCAAGGGTGCGGGCAACCAGTCGGCATATACGACTCTGGCCGGTTCGGTGGATGCCGCTCAACCGCTGCGTTCGTGATTCCACCTGCATATTTGTGATCTTGGTCCGGTTCGGTGAGACCCGATTCGGGTAACCGTCAACGACTCTCGCTGTTTTTCGGCTAACGTTGGCCGAGTGGATCGCGCGGACTTGGCTTGGCTCGAGCGGGTACTGGATCGGCCGATCATGGCGGCGACGTCTGCCGAATGGGGAGTCGGTGACAACACCAGTCTGGTGACCGTCGACGACGGCACCGGTGTCGTCGTGCAGCGATATCGGCTGGGCGGTGAGGCCGACCGCCGGATGCGGATCATGAATGCGCTGCGAGATCCCGCCGCCGCCAGGGGAATTACGATTCCGGGCATTCACGCCGCGGATATCGGTGCGCAGCCGCCGTGGATCGCCTTCGATATGCTGCCCGGCGCGCCGAGTGCCGAAACCGCCATGGACGGACCGCATTTCCCGGCACTGGCTCGGGCGATGGGCGCGATGCTCGCCGACTTCTCCGAATTGCCCTGCACGGATGTGGAACTCGACGATATGTGGGCCCGGCCCCGATATCTGGCCGCCCGCGCCGACGCCTGGGCCGAATGCCTGGCTCCGGCATTGTCCGCCGCGCAGAGCGCCGCACTGGAAGGGGTGCTCGCGGATCTGCCCGCGCTGTTCGACGGCCGTCCAGCGGTTTTGGCGCACGGCGACTACGCGCCGGTGAACATTCTCGTCGAGGACGGCGCGATCACCGGACTGCTGGATTTCGAGTCGGTATGTGTCGCCGACCCGCTGTACGACCCGGCCCGGTGGGCGTGGTCGGTCGGCTTCGCGGGTCGTGATGCGCTGGCCCGGTCCTGGCCCGAATTCCTCCGGGGAGCCGGGATCGATCCCGGCGAACCCGCACTGGCGGAACGGATTCGGTCGTTGCAGGTGATCTGCACGATGGAGATGCTCGCCGACGCGGATCTCGCGCCGGGGCTGTGGCGGATCGTGCACGACCGGCTGGTCCGCCTGCTGGGGTGAGCCGGTCCGCACGACGCCGGGTTATCGGTCGAACGTTCTGGTGGTGGCGAGTGTGGTGATCCGGTTGTCGTTGCCGGAGTCACGCAGCTCCACCCGGCCCAGGCCGTGCTGCGCGGTGGCAGTGGCCACCACCGGCCCGACCCGCGCGGCTTGCAGATATCGCAGGCCCAGGAAACTCAGCCCGTTCGAGGGCCCGAGCGACAGGGCCGCCTCCTCCGCCGCCAGCGCGATCAGGCCGCCGTTGACGGTGCCCGCGGCATTGAGCCCGTCCTCGGTGCGGGGCAGCACCGTGACGCCCGGCTCACGGCGCTCGCAGCGGGCCCGCTCGGCCAGCGGAACGGCGAGGCGGGTGCCGCTCGGGGGCATATCGATGCTGAGTTTGCGCGGCAGTTGGACGTCCGGATTCGGCGCTGCCATGAAGGAGGTCGCGCCGAAACCGATCGGCACGTCGTCGACGGTGAATTCGATCTCCGCGACGAAGACCGAGCGGCCCGCCTTGACGGTCCGGCCGACCGCGCGCACCTCACCCGCACCCGGTGCGGGCCGGAACAGGTTGACGTCCAGTTCCAGCGTCATCGGCACCCGGGGGTGGATGACCAGCGAGGCCAGCAGCCCGCCCATGGTGTCCAGCCAGATGGCCAGGACGGAGGTGCGCAGATGGGTGGTGCCCGGGACGTGCATCTGCGGGGTGATCGTCGCCGAGCCGTGCAGTTCGTCGCCCACGCGGCGGGTGGCGAAACCCAGTTCGAGCAGGATGTGCCGACGTCTGTCCAACTGGTGGTCGACGGTGGTCACGGCATCTCCTCCTGCTCGGCCGAGCAGGAGGCGCCGCTCGGCATCCTTTCAGAGAACCCCACTTCGAGGCCGTTGTGCAAGTGTCATTTTCGATATCGAGAGTGAGGTTCTGCACTCTGCGGTATCGGGATCTGTGCCTACTCCGCCTCGGTCTCACGGCGGGACAGCGCGTCCTCGACCCGTTTGCGCGCCCCGGCCAGATGTTCCTCGCAGCGGGTCGCCAGGGCCTCGCCGCGCTCCCACAGCGCCAGCGACTCGTCCAGGTCCATCCCGCCCTGCTCGAGCATCTTCACCACGTTGACCAGTTCGTCGCGGGCTCGCTCGTAGCCGAAACTCGCGATCTCGGCGAGGTCACTCTCGGTCATGGCGGGGCTCCTTCGTGATGGTCTGACTGGCCAGTGCCGCCGCGCTGATCGCGCCGTCGGCGACGCGGATGCGCAACTGGGTGCCCGGCGGAGAATCGGCCACCTCGTGGATGACATGTCGCTCCTTGCCTGAAACACGTTGCACCACAGCGTATCCCCGGGCGAGCGTGGCGGCCGGGCCGACGGCGGTGAGCTTGTCGCGCAGATGCCGGGTCGCGGTGGACTCGGCGGTGAGGGTGTGCTCGACCGCGCGGCGAGCCGCGGTGCGCAGTCGCTCGGCCTCCTCGTAGCGCTGATCGAGTTGACGCAACGGATCGGCCAGCACCGGCCGCGAGCGCAACTGGTCCAGGGCACGCAGTTCGCGCTGCACCCAGCCACGCAGGGCCGCGGCCGAACGCTCTCGCCACTCCCGCACCGTCGCCAGTTCCGCGGCCGCGTCGGGGACGATGCGCTTGGCGGCGTCGGTGGGTGTGGCCGCGCGCAGATCCGCGACGTAGTCCGAGAGCGGATTGTCCGGCTCGTGCCCGATCGCGCTGACGATCGGCGTCGTCGCGGAAACGATGGCGCGGCACAGGGTTTCGTCGGAGAAGGGCAGCAGATCCTCGACACTGCCGCCGCCGCGGGCGAGCACGATCACCGCGACCTCGGGATCGCGGTCGAGTTCGGCCAGGGCGTCCAGGATCTGCGGGACCGCGGTCGCGCCCTGTACCGCGGTGTTTCGCACCTCGAAACGCACTGCGGGCCAACGATTCCGGGCCACGGTCAGGACATCGCGTTCGGCGGCGCTGGCGCGTCCGGTGATCAGTCCGATCGTCCCGGGCAGGAACGGAATCGGTCGTTTCAGCCGCGGATCGAACAGGCCCTCGGCGGCCAGCAGCGCCTTGAGCCGTTCGATGCGGGCCAGTAGTTCGCCGATGCCGACCGGTCGAATCTCGGTGATACGCAACGACAGTGTGCCGCGCCCGGTGAAATAGGACAGCTTGCCGTAGACGACGACGCGGCTGCCCTCCTGCAGCGGAATCGCCGAATTGCGTAGCAGCGCAGGATCACACGTCACCGACAGGGACATGTCCGCGGCCGGATCGCGCAGCACCAGAAAGGCCGTGCGAGTGCCCGGACGTACGTTCATCTGGGTGATCTGGCCCTCGACCCAGACGCTGCCGAGCCGGTCGATCCACTGTGCGACCTTCAGCGCGATACTGCGCACCGGCCACGGGTTCTCGGCCGAATTCGAGGGCCGGGCCGCATTCCCCTGCCCGCCGGAGGCCGCCGCGTCGGCGGATGCGTGTGTGTCGGGATCGGTCACCGTTGCGCCTCACCGATATTCGGCGTTCGACCGCCGGGCCTGCGCCGGCGTGCCGCTGCGTGCCGGTGTTCGGCGCGGCGGTGGCCGGCGATCGGGTGTGCGCGGGTGTGGTGGGTGAATTCGGTCACTTGGCCTGCACGGTGGCAATCCGGTTGGTCAGCATCGTCACGAAGGCCGCGCGGTCGCGGGTGTGCTGCTCGTACTCGAGCAGCGCGGTCAGATCGTCGACGGTGAGCATCCGCAGGCGCGCGCGCAGCTGGGCCAGCGTCATGTTCAGGTAGTCGTAGCGGGCCGCGACCTCCGGCTCGACGACCTCGTCCGCGGGGGCCCGACCGTTGGTGGAAGAGGTTGCCGCGGTGTGGGATTCGGACTCCTGCGCGGCGGGCTCCCGAGCGGGCGTGGCGGGCGCGGGCTCCGGGGCCGGTTCGGCCGCGATGTACATGTCGAAACGGCTGCGCGCGGCCTCGCGGGCACTGACGAAGACCGGAGCGGGATCGTCCTCGTCCTCGTCGAAGGTGGCCCACGCGGGCTGCTCCTCCGGACGATTGGTCAGCTGATCGAACACCTCGTCGCCCTTGAGCGCGAGACTGGTCACGAACTGCTGGGCGTGCATGGTCGTCTGCAACAACTGGCTGATCGCGGTGATCGGCAGATGCATCGCGGTCGTCGGCAGCCGGCGGGCTTCCTCCAGGGCGTAGACGGCGGCCCCGGCGGCGACACGGGCGAAGAACGGCGGTCGAAACATAGCCCTAGCCTGCCCGATTCGCCGTGTGAAGCAAAGGAGGGAATCCACGCGCGCCATTCTCGTCGCATCTGTTCGTCGTCATGTCGTCGGGCCGTAGCGGCCGGTGGTGAGGGGCCTCACAATTCGCCGCGCCCGTCATCACACGATACCGGCCGCGACCGCGCGCGTGTCGTCACCCGCTCGCACGTAAGCTGGCAAGCATGTCCTCGGCAATCCCCTTGAACGTCGGAATCGCCCGGTCCGCGGGTTCGCGCGCGGCCGGTGCCGCCAAGCGTGTCCTGCTCGCCGAGCCGCGCGGCTACTGCGCCGGTGTGGATCGTGCGGTGGAGACCGTCGAACGCGCCCTCGACAAGCACGGTGCGCCGATCTACGTGCGCAAGGAGATCGTGCACAACCGGCACGTCGTGGAGACGCTGCGCGAGCGCGGTGTGGTCTTCGTCGACGACACCGCCGAGGTGCCCGAGGGCGCGGTGGTGGTGTTCTCCGCGCACGGCGTGTCGCCGATGGTGCACGAGGCCGCCGCCGCCCGCAGCCTGCACACCATCGATGCCACCTGCCCGCTGGTCACCAAGGTGCACCAGGAGGCCAAGCGGTTCGCCCGCGACGATTTCGACATCCTGCTGATCGGTCACGAGGGCCACGAGGAGGTCGAGGGCACCGCGGGCGAGGCGCCCGATCACGTCCAGCTCGTCGACGGTCCCGACGCGGTCGACGGCGTCAGCGTGCGCGACGAGGAGAAGGTGATCTGGCTCTCCCAGACCACCCTGTCGGTCGACGAGACCATGGAGACCGTGCAGCGGCTGCGCCAGCGTTTCCCGAAGCTGCAGGATCCGCCCAGCGACGACATCTGCTACGCGACCCAGAACCGGCAGATCGCGGTGAAGGCGATGGCGCCGGAATGCGATCTGGTGATCGTGGTCGGCTCGCGCAACTCCTCCAATTCCAAGCGGCTGGTCGAGGTCGCCCTCAATGCGGGTGCGGGCGCGGCCCATCTGGTCGATTTCGCGCGTGAGGTCGATCCGGCCTGGTTCGAGGACGTGGGCTCGGTCGGCGTCACCTCCGGCGCCTCGGTCCCGGAAATCCTGGTGCGCGGCGTGCTCGATCTGCTCGCCGAACACGGTTACGCCGATGTCCAGCCGGTCACCACGGCGAACGAGACGCTCGTGTTCTCGCTGCCCCGCGAGTTGCGCGCCGCTCGTCAGTAGGCGGTTCCGGCGCGCTCGGTCGGCGTGTTCGCCGACTCCGGCGCGCCCTCAGTGCTCGATGCGGCCCGAATCGCGTTCGCGGTAGCGGACGTTCGGCCGCGGGTGCGGCGGGACGTCCCCGTGGTCGGCTCCGCGCGGGTCCGCTCCGCGCGCGCGGCGCTGCGGCTGGGGTTCCGCGGAACGCTGACGTGGCTCCTGTGCCCGTCGGCGCGGTTGCTGGCCGGTGGACGGCGCCGCGCCGCGCTGACGCGGCTGTGCCGGAGCGTCCGCGGCGGCGCGGCGACGCGGCTGCGGTTCTGCCGAACGCTGGCGGCCGGATTCCGCGGGACGCTGCCGTGGCGGCGCGTCGGCGTCGGCGCGGTGCCGGGACGGCGTGTCGGTGTCGGGACGCGGGCGCGCGGTGGCGGCGACCTTCGCGCGCTCGGCGGTGCGTGAGCCCTGGGGGGCCGAGACCCGCGGCGGGCGCTCGGCGACCCGCCCGGTGGTCTTGCGGCTTCCGCGAGTCGGTTTCGTGGCGGCCTTCTCGTCGGTGGCGGATTGTGCTCGCGCACGGCCGCGGAGGGTGTCCGACGAGCGGGCGCCCCGGCTGCGGCGCGAACGGCTGGCCTCGGCCCGCGCACCCCAGGAATCGCCCTTGCGCTGCCGATCGCCGCGCGCACGCGGCTTGGCCTCTTCCAGGCGGCGTTGCAGCACCACCCGGCCCAGTCCGACCGCCAGCACGAGCACGGTGGCGATGGCCATCACCGGGAAGCGATTCACCAGCGGGATGCCCTGGTTGAGCAGGATGTCCTTCATCGAGGACGACGTATGGTCCAGCAGCTGCCCGTAGGCGACGGGTACGGCGATGAACAGCAGCAGCGGCGGGGTGACCATCGTGGTGAACAGACCGCGGTAGCGCACCGCCAGCGCGGCCAGCACACAGCCGACGATGTAGGCGCCGGCGAACACGCGGGTCAGATCTCGGCTGCCGCCGCTTGCGTCGATGAAAAACCCGATCAGAGTGCACGCCACCGCGATCAATACCGCCGCACCGGCCGGGATGCCGGGCACCGACGGGATGATCGAGCGGTGCGGTGCGGGCACCTCGGATCGGTCGCGTTGGGTAGCTGCCACGTAAAGCACACTATCTGTCGGAACCGGAACGTGTATCGAGGCTGGGCGGATGAACCGTTTACTCGTTGATGTCTGAGAACCCCGCGACGCGTGGCCGGGACTCGATGTAGCGGATTGCCGGGACCTCCTGATCGCCGATGTCCAACTCGTGCAATCGCCGCGCGGTTACCAGCACCCGCGACTCGACCGAGCCCACTGTCTGGTTGAAAGCGTCTACCGCCTTTGCCAGTTGGCCGCCCAGCCGGTCCAGATGACCCCCGACCACACCCAGTCGCGCATACAGCTCCCGACCCAATTGCTGGACTGTTGCCATCTCTTTCGAGATGGTGTCCTGTCGCCAGCCGTGAGCGACGGTGCGAAGTAGTGCGACGAGGGTCGTCGGCGTTGCGAGGATCACGTTCCGGCCGAATGCGTACTCCAGGAGACCGGCGTCGGCGTTCAGCGCGGCATCCAGGAACGTCTCGCCCGGGACGAACAGAACCACGAATTCGGGTGCGGGATCGAAGGCCGCCCAGTAGGCCTTGTCGGAGAGCTGATCGATATGGGTACGCAGATGTCTGGCGTGGCGGGTCAGGTGTTCGGCCTGTTTTCGGGGATCGTCCTGGGCGGCGGCGTCGAGGTAGGCCGTCAGTGGTGCCTTGGCGTCGACCACGATGTGGCGGTCGCCGGCCAGCCGGACCACCAGATCGGGGCGCACCATGCCGTCCCGGCCCGCGCGGGTGACCTGGGTGGAGAAATCGCAGTGCCGCGACATTCCGGCCAGCTCCACCACTCGCTCGAGCTGGATCTCGCCCCAGCGTCCGCGGACCTGTGGCGCGCGCAGGGCGGAAACCAGCTGACCGGTCTGCGTGGCGAGCTGATGGGACAGGTGCTGCATGCCCGCGACCTGTTCGCGCAGCCCCGCATAGGCGTCGATGCGCTTGTGCTCGACCTCGGCCAGTTGCCGGTTCAGTGCGCCGACCGCCTCGCGCAGCGGCGTCACCAGCGTGCCGAGGGCCTGTGAATTGCGCTGTGCGGCATCTTCGTTCGCCGCGCCGAGGGAGTGTCGCAGCAGATGCTCGTTGTCGCGCAGGGCGGCCAGTTGCGCCTCGGCGCGCCCGGCCCGCGCGAGATGACCGAGCCAGCCCAGGCTCAGCCCGGCGCAGAACACCACGAGCATCGCTAACAGTGTCGGTGCGGTCATGACTGCAGATAGTGCCGTATGCCACCGACAAGTTCGGCGCGACGGCAAATATCGAGCACTTGCTCGGGGGTTCGCGGCCATTGCTGATCGGTCGGTCGCGGGCCGATCGAGACGGGATTTTCTCCGGCGGTCCGGGGTGGCGAATTCGAATCTGTCGGTGCCATCGCCTACGGTTTCGCGGCATGCGGATCCTGCACACTTCCGACTGGCACATCGGGCGGACCTTCCACGGTGTGGATCTGCTGGCGGATCAAGCGCGTTCGCTCGAATCGCTGGCCGAGATCGTGGCCGAGCAGCGGGTGGACGTGGTGCTGCTACCGGGCGACGTCTACGACCGGTCGATACCCAGCGCCGACGCGATCGCGGTGTGCAACCGGGGATTCGAGGCGATCCGGACCGCGGGCGCGGTGATCGTGGCCACCTCGGGCAATCACGATTCCCCGACCCGGCTCGGCGCGCTCGGCAGTTTCGCCGCGGCGGGCGGATTGCATCTGCGCACGTCGGTGGCGGATCTGCAGCGGCCGGTGGTGTTGCGCGACGAGTACGGCGAGGTGGCCTGCTACGGCATTCCGTACCTGGAGCCGGAGATCACGCGCGTGGAACTGGGTGTGCCCCAGGCCCGTTCGCACGCGGAGATCCTGGACGCGGCGATGAGCCGGGTGCGCGCGGATCTCGCGGCGCGCGGCGGCGTGCGTTCGGTGGTGCTCGCGCACGCCTTCGTCGTCGGCGGGGAGGCGACCGGATCGGAGCGGTCGATCTCCGTGGGCGGGGTGGAGACTGTGCCGGCCGGTGCGTTCGAAGGGATCGATTACGTGGCCCTCGGGCATCTGCACTCACCGCAGACGCTGTCCGAATCGATCCGGTATTCCGGTTCGCCGCTGCCGTATTCGTTCGCCGAGCGTTCCCATCGCAAGGCGGTGTGGATCCTCGATCTGGGGCCCGAGGGGCTCACCGGCGTCGAGCGGCACGACCTCCCGCAGGTTCGCGGACTCACCCAGCTCACCGGCGCGCTGGACGAGTTGCTCGACGATCCGGCGCATGCCGAGGCCGAGGAGCACTACGTCTCGGCGAATCTCACCGACCATGCCCGCCCGGTGGACGCCCTGCGTCGCCTGCGTCAGCGTTTCCCGCACGCGGTGCATGTGGAATGGGTTCGCCCCGAAGGCAATCCGGACCTGCGCTACCGTGAACGGGTGCACGGCCGCCGCGACACCGAAGTAGCACACAGCTTCCTGGCCGACGTGCGCGGCGAACCCACCGACACCGAAATGGACTGGCTGGCACGCGCGTTGGCCGCCGCCACCGCCGAGCGCGAGGTGGCCGAAGCGCGGCCGGTCGAAGCGGGGGAGCGCACGGCATGAGCGGCCGGATCCGGAGGCGGCAGCGCGGTGTTGGCGGCGCTCGCGGGAGCGCACGTACTCGGGCAGGCACTGCGTGCGAACAGGGTGGGCCGGAGGTGGCGGGGATGCCTGATCGGGGTCGTGGGAGGCTGATCGGATGAGGCTGCATCGGTTGGAGTTGACGGCGTTCGGGCCGTTCGCCGACACCGCGGTGGTGGATTTCGATGTGCTCGGGGGCGACGGCCTGTTCCTGCTGCACGGGCAGACCGGGGCCGGGAAGACGACGGTGCTGGATGCGATCGCGTTCGCGCTGTACGGGAAGGTGCCGGGGGCGCGCGGGGACAGTAAGCGGCTGCACTCCGATCACGCCGATCCGCAGACGCCGCCGCGGGTGGTGCTCGAGGCGACGTTGGGTGGGCGGCGGCTACGGCTGATCCGTTCGCCGGAATTCCGGCGGCCCAAGAAGCGGGGCGAGGGCTGGCGGGACGAGCAACCGAAGGCCACGTTGGAATGGCTGGACGGCCGCGGCCAGAACCTTTCGCGGCTCAGCGATATCGGCGACGAGGTGATCCGGCTGCTCGGGATGAGCGCCGATCAGTTCTTCCAGGTGGTGTTGCTGCCGCAGGGCGATTTCGCGCGATTTCTGCGCTCGGAGAACGAGGATCGCGAAAAACTGCTCGAAAAACTCTTCGACACCGAGCGATTCGGCACCGCCGAACAATGGCTGACACAACGTCGCCGGGACAGTACCGCCGACCTCGACGCGCAGCGGCAGAGTATCGACCGGCTCGTCGGGCAGGTGGTCGTCTCCGCGGGGGTGGGCGCGACCGAGACCGTCGGTCCGCTCGAGGCCACCGAATGGTCGCAGCAACTTCTCACCACCGCACGCGCCGCGGTGCTGACCACGAAATCCGAACTCGCACAGCGCCAAGCGGATTCGACCGATGCGCACGCGGCGGCCGAACAACAGCGCCGTCTGCACGATCGGCATCGCCGCCTGTCCGCGGCCCGCTCGCAACTGGAGGCGTACGCCTCCACCGCGGAACTGCGGGCTCGCCGCCGAATCGAACTGGATCAGTCCCGTCGCGCCGAACCGGTTGCCGCCGCGCTCGAGGAGGCCCGCACGGCGGCGACAGCCCTGCGCCGTCGCACCGGCGAAACCCGCGACCTCGCCGAACGTCTCGCCGCCCGGCTGCTCGAACCGCCCAGCGCTGAACTTCCCGGAACTGTCTGGGCCGCAGCCGATCTGGCCGCTGCCGAACTCGCCGACACCGATCTTGCGGCCGAACTCACGGCCATTGCGCCGGTTCCGGATCAGAATCGGAGTGCGGGAACGGCTTTCGAGGAGAGTGCTGGCTCCGGGGCTGCTGGTCCGGGCGAGATCGATAGGGCAGCAAGTGATCCGGCTGATCGAGGGGATCAGTCGTCGTTCGTCGAATCCGACACGCTCGTCCACGACCCGAGTACCTCTACGCGAGATGGTCAAGGGGCGGCGCTCGAGATGAGCGCCGATGGAGACAGTGCAGCAGATCTTGTTGCGGGAGCGTCGACGAGCGGGTCCGGCACGTCGGCCGACCATGTCGCGGGCGCAGCGCTCGTGGGTGAGGGGTCCGAAGGGTGTGAGTCGGGGGCTCGAGGGGAAGCGGGTGTCGATCAGACGCCGGTTGGCTATGTAGAGCTCGAGTTGTTCTCGATCGATCCGGCGCCTGGGGCTGATGTGGGTGGGGCCGGAGAGTCGTCTTCCGGCGACGGAGGAGATCGCAGGCGGCGGGGATCGAGTGAGGCGACTGCGCGGCGGGGGAATGCGGCGCGCAAGACGGCGAAGACCGTTGCCGGGGATCGGCCGCTACGCGTGGTGGATTCGGTGGCCGACTGGGCTGCCGATGACAGCGAGCCAGGGTTGTTCTCGGTCGAGTTGCCCCCGGTGGTGGATGCGTCGTCGGCGGAAGAATCGCCTGTTGTGGGGGAGGACTCGGCAGCTGAAACCGACGGATCCGCGGGCGAATTCGAAGCCGAGCGTTCTGGTCATTCGGAGGCCATCGCGAATAGTGCTGTTCGAGAGGGCAAATCGACTGCGGGAGTTCATGATTCGAGTGCCGGACCGGTAGCGGATCAGTTCGGCGGCGATGCGGATGCCGACTCCGATGTGCGGGAGACGCTCCGCGGCGATGATTCCGACGTCGAACTCACCGGTATCGATGCGGCGATTCAGCGGTGGTCGGCGCAGATCGGTGCGCTGGACGAGGTGCGGACGGATGCGGAGTCGGCCCAGCGGGTGAGCGTCGAACTTGCGAGGCTGCGCAAGGAGCAGTCGTCCCTGCAATCCGGCATGGCGAAGGTTTCCGCCGCTCGTGCCGCTATGCCGGAAGCGATTGCCGCACTGGATGTCCGGGTGCGCGAGGCGGAGCAGGCGGCGGCCGGGCTGGCCGGACTGCAGGCGGAATGCGAACGGCTGCGCACCGCGTCGGAGGCGGCCACCGGGCTGGCCACCCGGCGCACCGAACTCGCCCGTGCCACAACCGCATTCGAGTCGGCGCGGGTGGCACACGTCGATGCCCGCGAGCACACACTCGCGATCCGGGAACGTCGGCTGGCCGGGATGGCGGCCGAGTTGGCGGGTGCGCTCGCCGACGGACAGCCGTGCAGTGTGTGTGGTTCCGCGGACCATCCGGCCCCGGCGCAGCCGACCGCGGCTGCCGCATCCAAGGCCGACGAGGAACGTGCGGTCGCCGCCGAACATACTGCCGAATCCGCCCGTGACCGAACGAAATCCCGAGTGTCCGAGCTGGAGAACGATATCGCGGTGCTCGTGGCTCGCGGCGGCGAGGGCGACCGGGCCGAGTTGTCCGCGGAGCTCAACGTCGCCACCGAACGCTACAAATCCGCACGCCGCGCCGGTGCCCGCGTCGAGGAGCTCACCACCGAGCTGAACCGGTTGCGCGCCGAGGAGACGCGACTGCAGAACGAGCTGCGTGAACTCGAGATCCGCAGCAGTGCCGTGGAGGAAGGTCTCATCGCCGCCGATCGCCGGATGGCCGAACTGACCGACCGTCTGCGCCTCGCCGCCGGAGCGGACCGCACGGTGGATCGCCGCCGCGCCCGCTTGGATACCCTCGTGCGCGATGCCACCGAACTCCGCACGGCACGAACCGAAGCGGGCGCCGCCCGTGAACAGGTGACGACGCTGGCGCGCCGGGTGGAGCAGTTGGCTCGCGGGGCCGAGTTGGTGACGCTCGCGGATGTGGTCGTGCCCGAGAACGGTTCGGAGCCGGACTATTCCGTACTGGCGGCCTATGCGAAGGTGGTGGCCGCAGCTACCCGCACCGCGCAGGAGCAGAGCGCGATCGAGAGCGAGCTGACCGAAGCCGACAGCAAACGCGCGCACGCCGAAGCCACCCTGGCCGAACCCGACATCCAGGCCGCCGCCGATGCCGAACTCGGTGATATCCAGGAGCTGGAAGCCCGAGTCGCACAGGCGCGTACCGCGCTGGATGCGGCCGTGGCCGCGCACGCCCAGGCCGAACATCGGGTGCAGCAGCTCGAGGAGTTGGGCACGCAGCTGTGGGCCGCGGTGGATCGCATCACACCGATGCAGCGCGCCCACGAGGAACTGGCCGGGCTCGCCGATGTGGTGGCCGGTCGCGGCGAGAACAATCGCCGCATGTCGCTGCGTTCCTACGTGCTCGCGGCCCGGCTCGAGGAGGTGGCCATCGCGGGTTCGGTGCGTCTGCGTCGAATGTCCGGTGGCCGTTACGAATTCGTGCACACCGATGTCGCGGGCCGCAACGGTCGGCGCGGCGGCCTCGGACTGGACATCCGCGACGACTACACCGGCGCGATCCGACCGGCCAAAACCCTGTCCGGCGGCGAAACCTTCATGGCCTCACTGGCTCTCGCGCTCGGCCTGGCCGATGTGGTGGCCGCCGAATCCGGCGGCCTGGTGATGGACACCCTGTTCATCGACGAGGGTTTCGGCAGTCTCGACGCCGACACCCTCGACGCGGTCATGGGAGTCCTGGACGACCTGCGCTCCGGCGGACGCGTGGTGGGCATCGTCAGCCATGTCGACGAAATGCGTCAACGCATCCCCAGCCGCCTGCACGTCATCCGCCAACCCACCGGCTCGCACCTGAAAACCATTGTCGCGTAACGACTTACGTGCATCCCCGGTTTGGTTCGGCGAGCACGCCTGTTACCGCAGGAACCGAGCCCTACAGTGCTCTCCGGGGTAGCTCTCCGGCTCGGCGATACCAGTGTTCCGCACCGAGCGGGTCACCCTGACTGGCCAACAACCACGCCAGGTCCGACATGACAGAGGTGTACCCGGCGGGGCGGCCTCGCGGTGCCACCGCTCGGCCTCGGTGAGTTCTCCGCGCCGAACGTGCAACAACCCGAGCTGGTTCATCGCCTCGTGATTCCCCGCATTCGCGGCCTGGCGATACCAGCGCTCGGCGTGGTGCGCCTGGTCAGGATGCCGCTGCTGCGGACTGTTCGTGCTGTAGCAGCCGTGCCTTGACGTCGAGTCCCCAGCGGAAGCCGCCGAGGGTTCCGTCGGTGCGGAAGATGCGGTGGCAGGGAACGAAAAGGGCGGCGGCGTTGCGGGCGCAGGCGTTGGAGGCGGCGCGGACGGCTTCGGGGCGGCCGGACAGGGCGGCGAATGCGGTGTAGGTGATCGGTTTTCCGGGTGGGACGGTGCGCAGGACGTCCCAGGCGTGCAGCAGGAACGGACCGGAGGTCTGGCGCACCGGGATGTGGTCGATCGCGAAAACCTCACCAGCGTGGTATTTCTCGATCGCGCTGGTCACCTCGCCGAGCGAATTGCGTTGCCGCAGTTCATCGGGACGCAGGCTGGGATGCACGACCCGCAGCAGCTCGTCGGAATCGGTGGTCCACCCGGCGGCCAGGACCGCACCGTCCACATCGACCACCGTCGTGAACGGCCCGAGCAGCGTCGGGATCGTCGCGAATTCGGCGGTATTCATCGTCCTGCACCTACTTTCACCAGTTCGTCGGCCCGGGGGCCGGTTGGGCTTGTGCGGTGAGATCCGTTATCGCACAACCGCAGCGGCCGTATTCCCGGTCCGAGCGGGTGCGGGCCGGGCGGCGAGCGCCTGCTTCCACAGGTGCATGGACAGATAGGACCGCCACGGCGACCACCGCGCGGTGTCGCCGAGATCGATGCCCAGCAATGTCGCACCGCGCCGGACCACCAGATCGGTGTGCATCAGCACGTCCGGATCGGCGAGGAGTCGCATGGTCACGTAATCTGCCGTCCACGGCCCGACCCCGTCCAGCGCGAGTAGATCGCGACGCAGGTCGGGGGCGGTGCGGCCGGCGTGCAGGCGCAGATCCCCGGAGGCCAGCGCGCGGGCCGCCGAGACGATGGACGCCGTGCGCCGCGCCGGTCCGGTCAGCACCTCGGTGCCGCGCTCGGCGATCGCGGCGGCGGTCGGGAACAGCCGCGGCACCGGCCCGCCGATCTCCTCGCCCAGCGCCTCGACCAGGCGGGCGGTGTGGGTGGCGGCCGCCGCGACCGAGATCTGCTGACCGATCATGGTGCGCAACAACAGTTCCGGGCCGTCGAGGCACCCGGGGACGCGGATGCCGGGACTGAACATCGGCCCGCGCTCGGACTCCTGGCCACCCGCGAGCGCCTCGTCGATGCCGACCGGGTCGGCATCCAGATCCAGCAGATGCCGCAACCTCGCCACCGTCGGGGCCAGATCGCGCATATCGTGCAGGGCCAGGCCCGCCCGCACATGTCCGGGCTGCACACTCAGGCGCACCGTGGCATGTCCGTGCGGTGTGCGCAGTCCGCGCGTGTAGTGGCCGTCCTCCCACAGATCCAGTCCGGGCACCGCGTGCGAGGACAGGAACCAGGTCAGCCAGCCCGCGTCGAGCGGTTCGCGATAGGGCAGTCGCAGGGTGAGCATGCCGTTCGTGGCGGGCAGGGTATCTCCGCGCAGCCGCCGCGATTCGTCGCGCAGAATCGTCGGGCTGACCGCGAACACCTCTCGCACAGTGTCGTTGAACTGGCGGATGCTGGCGAATCCGGCGGCGAAGGCGATATCGGACATCGGTATTCGCGTGGTCTGGATCAGCAGCCTGGCGGTGTGCGCGCGATGCGCCCGCGCCAGCGCCAGCGGTCCTGCGCCGAGCTCGGTGGTCAGCACCCTGGTCAGCTGACGTTGTGAGTAGCCCAGCGATCCGGCCAGCGCGGGCACGCCACCGCGTTCGATCACCCCGTCGGCGATCAGTCGCATGGCGCGCGCGGCCAGATCGGCGCGGGTGTTCCACAACGGCGAACCGGGTGCGGCGTCGGGCAGGCAGCGGCGGCAGGCCCGGAATCCGGACTGCTGCGCAGCCGCCGCGGTCGGCAGGAACGTCACGTTCGCGCGTTTGGGAGTGATGGCCGGACACGATGGGCGGCAATAGATTCCGGTCGTGCGGACGGCTGTGACGAACTGCCCGTCGAAACGGGCGTCGCGGGTGGTGACCGCGCGGTAACAGCGCTCGAACTCGAGACCGTGTGCACTCACACAATCCACCCTGTCAGGCTCCGGCCCACCACGCTAGCGGAAAACAGACGTATATGGTCAGCAGCAGCGGGTGGCCGGATTGCGCTCGGCGGCCGCATACCGCTCCCGCCAGTACTCCCGTTCGGTCGGGACCGGGCGGTCGGGATGATTGCGCCGAAGATGCTCGACATACCGCGCGTAATCCCGGCCGCCCAGAATCGCATTGACGTATCCGGCCACGGCCCGAGCCGCGCGCGCGACACCGCGTGTGGCTCGGATCGTGTTGCCTCGCGGCCCCCGGACGCCGAGGGCCGCGTCAGGGATAGGCGCGGTCGTCATTCCGCGGGCACCGGATGAGCGGCCCCGGGGGCGGCGACCTTACCGGTTTTCACCAGCTCGTCCCACTGCTGCTGCACCTCGCGTTCGGTCTTGGTGGCCAGGAATCCACTGGGCGCGAAGATCTTCGAGGGCACCTCGGGCGTCTCGGTGGTCTCGCTGCCGCCCCGGCGCAGGGCCCGGATGCACACCAGTGCACCGATCACCGCGACGATCAGCACCAGCACCGCGAACACGATCGAGAGCGTGCCCTGGATGAAGCTGTTGCGGATCACCTTGTCCATATCGTGCATATTCTTCGCCGGGGACAGCACCTTCCCGGCGTCGCGGGCCGAGCTGTAGACGCTGTGCTGCTTGAAATAGCCCAGATTCTTGTCGCCGGAGAAGATCTTCTGCCACGACGCGGTCATCGTCACGATCAGATCCCAGATCAGTGGCAGCGCGGGAATCCACGCCCACTTGACCAGGCCCTTCTTCACCACGATCACCATCACCACGGTCAGCGCGATCGCGGCGAGCAACTGGTTGGCGATACCGAACAGCGGATACAGCGTGTAGATGCCGCCGAGCGGATCGGTCACGCCCATCAACAGCACCGAACCCCAGCCCGCGACCACGAGCGCCGAGCACAACCACGCGCCCGGCCGCCAGGACGGATCGGAGAATTTGCGGGCCGGTCCGCCGAGGTTGCCCAGGGTGTCCGAGAGCATGAACCGCGCGACACGGGTACCGGCGTCGATCGTGGTCAGGATGAACAGCGCCTCGAACATGATCGCGAAGTGGTACCAGAACGCCTTGAGCGAGGATCCGCCCAGGAACCCTTGCAGCACATGGGACATCCCCACCGCGAGCGTCGGCGCGCCACCGGTCTTGGACAGCAGTGAACTCTCGTCGACGCTCTTGGCCTCGTTGATCAGATCGGTGCCGGTGACGGGCGTGCCGCCCAGATTCATCCCGTTGATCTTCTTGGCCGCGGCATCGGCGGTGGCCTGCGCGACCTGCGCGGGCGAGGCTCCGGCGGGCAGGCCGGGCGGGGTGGCGGTCAGGCCGCCGGTGTTGATCGCGAAGAACACGTGCTGATCGATGATGCTGGCCGCGATGATCGCCATCACCGCGACGAACGACTCCATCAGCATGCCGCCGTAGCCGATCATGCGCGCCTGGGACTGCTTCTCCAGCAGTTTCGGTGTGGTGCCCGAGGAGACCAGCGCGTGGAATCCGGACAGCGCACCGCAGGCGATGGTGATGAACAGGAACGGGAACAGGCCGCCGGCGAAGGCCGGGCCCTTGCTGTTACCGGCGAACTGGGAGATCGCGGGGGCCTTCAGCACCGGCATGGTGATCAGCACGCCGACCGCCAGCAGCACGATGGTGCCGATCTTCATGAACGTGGACAGATAGTCGCGCGGCGCGAGCAGCAGCCAGACCGGCAGCACCGAGGCGATGAAGCCGTAGATGATCAGAATCCAGGAGATCGTGGTGCCGTCCATCGTGAAAGCCGAACGGCCCCAGCCCGAATCGCCGACCCACTTACCCGCCCCGATGACGAACAGCAGCAGCACGAAACCGACGATGGAGATCTCACCGACCTTGCCCGGCCGCACGTAGCGCAGATACAGACCCATCAGCACGGCGATCGGAACCGTCATCGAGATCGAGAACACGCCCCACGGGCTGCCGCCGTGCAACTGCCCGTCCGCGCCCTTCGTGGCGGCCAGCGCGTTCACCACGACGATGCCGAGCACCGCCAGCAGGATCACCATGATGGCCAGCACCGCGACCAGCGCCGCGATGCCGCCGACCACGCCGAGTTCGTCGCGCGCCATCTGCCCGAGGCTGCGGCCGCGACGTTTGACCGAGGCCCACAGCACCAGATAGTCCTGCACCGCACCGGCGAGCACGACGCCGACCACGATCCACAGCGTGCCGGGCAGATACCCCATCTGCGCGGCGAGCACCGGTCCGACCAGCGGGCCCGCACCGGCGATGGCGGCGAAGTGGTGGCCGAACAGCACCCGCCGGTCCATCGGCAGGTAATCGGTGCCGTTCTCCAATTCCTCGGCGGGCGTGGCGACGTCGTCGCGCGGCTGGGTGATCCGGTTCGCGATCAGCCGGGCGTAGAACTGGTAGGCGATGATGTAGGTGCAGACCGCGGCGACCACGATCCACACCGCGTTGACGTTCTCACCCCGGCTGATTCCCAGCACCGCCCAGCCGACAGCGCCGAGGACGGCGATGACGAGGAATATCGCCTTCTTCGTCGTGCTGATGGGTGAGCGGTCCACGACCCCGACCGGAGGTAGGTCGGGGTCGGTCCGCAGGTATTCGATCGTCGCCATGCGAGTAACTCTCCCGTGCTCATGTGCGGATCCGACATTTGGGATCGCACAGGGGAAGTTTGCCACGGCGGACCGACAGGCCGGGGCGGTAACGAGCGGATCCGGTGCGGGAAACGTTGTCCGTGCGTGTGCTGCTCCGGAGTGTGCGGTCTCGACCGTAAGCTGCGCGTGCTGATCCGTTGGATTGCTGATGTTTTGCCTGATCGGGTGCGTGTGTCGGGTCGAATCTGCCGCTCGCGATCGGGCCGACGAGGAGGTCCGTGAACTCGGTGCGCCGCCGAACCCTGCTCGGATCGATGCTGGCCGCACCGATCCTGGCCGGCTGCGGCACCGCCGACGAGGACGCGGTGACCTTCTTCTTCCAGGCGCGACCGCAGGAGGCTCGGGCCCGGATGCGGATCATCGCCGCCTTCTGCGAACGTCATCCCGGGATCCGGATCCGCACCGTCATGTCGGGCCCGGATCCGTTGCAGCAGATGCTCACCTACTGTGCCGGGGGTAAATGCCCGGACGTGCTGATGGCCTGGGACCTGCTGTTCGCGGGTCTGGCCGACCGCGGGGTGCTGCTGGATCTGCACACGATGCTCGACCGCGATCCGGAATACGCCGCGACCCTTCGCGCGGACAGCTATCCGACGCTGTACGAGACGTTCGACTACCGCGGCGGCCGGTACGCCCTGCCCGAGCAGTGGTCCGGGGTGTTCGTCTACTACAACCGGAAACTGCTCGCCCAGGCCGGAATTCAGCCCCCGCGCCGCTGGTCGGAGCCGTGGAGTTTCGAGCAGTTCCTCGCCGCCGCACAGGCGCTGACCCGTCGCGATGAGCGTGGGCGGGTCCGG
Organism: Nocardia jiangxiensis NBRC 101359; assembly: GCF_000308615.1. GTDB lineage: Bacteria > Actinomycetota > Actinomycetes > Mycobacteriales > Mycobacteriaceae > Nocardia > Nocardia jiangxiensis. Next base: position 83,832 of record NZ_BAGB01000062.1, on the reverse strand, counting down.
CAGTGGGGATTCGCCGACGCGTGGGTGCCCTGCTATTCGGCGGCCTGTTTCGGGATGAACAACGGCGCGCAGTGGTTCAGTCCGCCGAAAGCGCCGATCCGCACTGATATCGGTGATCCGCGCTTCGCCGAGGGATTGCAGTTCTACGCCGATCTCGCGGTGCGGCACGAGGTCGCGCCGAGCGTCGCGGATCGGTTGTCGGACTCGGCCGCGGATCTGTTCGCCAGCGGGCGGTCGGCGATGCTGCTCGGCGGACATTGGCTCTATTCGGAATTCGTCGAACAGGACGATCTGGATTTCGACGTCACCGTGCTGCCGGTAGGTCCGCACGGCGGGCCGGGCGCGATCACCGGTATCGGATGTACGGGGCTGGCCATCGCCGCGCACAGTCCGCGACGCGAACAGGCCTGGGAGTTCGTGAAATTCGCGACCGGACCGATCGGACAGGCGATCATCGCCGAATCCGGTCTGTTCGTTCCGGTACTGCAATCGGCCATGGGCTCACCGGGATTCGCCGCTGCGCATACCCGGATCCGCAATCTCGAGGTGCTCACCGGCGGCCCCGCGGCCTCTCGCACGATGGTGACCACCTCGGCCTGGGGGAAGGTCGAATCGCTGATGTCGCGAGGCTGCAATCGGGTGCTGCGCGGTGCGGCGCAGGCGGATTCGCTGGGCGCGATGACGGGGGACATCGATGCGCTGCTGCGAGCGGCGACGTGAGCAGCAGGGGCGGGAACCGGCGAATTCACCGATCCGCCTTGGACCGGCAGCGCTCGCGAGCCGGAATATCCTTCGTCGCACCGAATCTGGCCGCGGTCGCGCTGTTCATGCTGTTCCCCCTGGGTTTCTCGCTGTATCTGAGCTTTCATTCGTGGGATCTGTTCCGGCCCATGCGGTTCACCGGACTGGCCAACTATCGTCAGCTGTTCGACGATCCGATGTTCTACATCGCACTGCGCAACACCGCGGTCTTCACGACGCTCACGCTGGTGCCGACGGTCGTGATCAGCCTCGGCGCGGCCGCCGCGCTGAACCGGAAACTGAAGGGTATGGCGCTGTTTCGCACCGCGGTGTTCCTGCCGCTGGTCGCCTCGACGGTCGCCATGGCGGTGGTGTGGCGATTCGTGTTCGTCACCGACGACGGTCTGCTGAACATCGTGCTGGGGTGGTTCGGGGTGCGGCCGGTGCCCTGGCTCACCGATCCGAGGTGGGCGCTGATCTCGCTGAGCATCGTCACGGTGTGGAAGGGGGTGCCGTTCGCGACCGTCATCCTGCTCGCCGCGATGCAGGCGATTCCGGAAAACCTGTCCGAGGCCGCCATGATCGACGGGGCCGGGGCGTGGCGGCGGTTCCGGTCCATCACCGTTCCGCTGCTGCGCGGGGCGCTGTCGTTCGTCCTGGTGATCACCGTGCTCAATACGGTGCAGGCGTTCGATCAGGCCTATGCGCTGACCGACGGCAACGGCGGACCCGAGACCGGCACCTACGTATTGGGAATCATGCTGTTCCAGAACGCTTTCCGGTTCTATCAGGTCGGCTACGCGGCCGCGCTGGCCTGGGTGATGTTCGCGGTGCTGCTGGTGCTGACCGCTTTGCAACTGCGGCTCTCGCGACGCGAGATGTGACGGTCGGCACAGATCCGGGGTGTCACAATCGGGATTCGGGCGGGGTCTGCATGGATGTCCGGATCATCGTGCGGAGAGGGGAGCATCCCATGCATTCGTTTTCGCCACCAGCGGATTCCCCGAGGCGCGGTTCCAGCCGTTCGGCCGGCCGCTGGCCGGGGCGCTCGAGCGCAAGGGTTTCCAGGTCGCCGGGACGTTCTCGTGCCGCGTGTTCGACACCTATCTGCCGTTCAAGCCCGTCGGCGGTATTCGTAAGGGACGGCCGAACGCGGACGATCTGGCCGCTGCCCGCACCTTCGCCGAGGGGTTGCGGGATCGGATCGGCGCGCGGTCCTGATCGCCGGAGCCGGATCGGATCGGCGATCGTGCAGCTCGGACGCGTCGTAGCGGGTTCGTCCGATGGCGACCGGGGCTAGATTGAACCTGCCATCGGGTGATCCGGGAAACCGTCGAGCGAGGAGGCCCTGTGACCGAGGAGACGACCGGGTGGGGCGGGGGTCTGTGGGCGGCGGCCGATCTGGTGACTCCGATGTCGATCCGGGTGGCGGCGACCCTGCGGCTGGCCGATCACATCGTCGCGGGCACGCGCACGGCCGATGCGCTGGCCGATGCCGTGCACGCCGATCGTGACGCGCTGGGCCGAGTGCTCGCACACCTGGTGACCGCCGGGGTCCTGGTCCGCACCGAGACCGGAGAGTTCGACCTCACATCGCTCGGTGAGCACCTGCGCGACGACGATCCGCAAAGGTTGCGTCCCTGGCTCGATCTGGAGGGTGCGATCGGCCGCGCCGACCTGTGCTTCGTTCAGTTGCTGCACACCGTCCGCACCGGCGAGCCCGCATTTGCGGAACAGTTCGGGCGGCCGTTCTGGGACGATCTCGCGGCCGATCCCGCTCGCGCCGAATCCTTCGACGAGGTCATGGGCGCTCGGCTGGTCGCGGATGCGGACCTGGTCGCCACCGCATATCCGTGGGGCGAGCTGGGACATGTCGTCGATGTGGGCGGCGGCAACGCCAGTCTGCTGATCGCGTTGCTGCGCGCCCACGCCGACCTGCAGGGGACGGTCGTAGACCTGCCCGGACCGGCCGCCCGCGCCATCGAGGCCATCACCGCGGCCGGTCTGGGCCACCGCGCCGACGCGCGGTCGGGCAGCTTCTTCGATCCTCTTCCGGCCGGTGCGGGCGGCTACGTTCTGTCCGGTGTCCTGCACGACTGGGACGACCCGCACGCCGCGCGCATCCTCGAACGATGCGCGCAGGCCGCGGCCCCGACCGGCAGGGTGCTGCTCGTGGACGATATCGACACCTCGCGCGGCGGCATCCCCGACACCGAGGGCGACCTGCGCATGCTCTGCTACGTCAACGGGCGCGAACGCACTCTGGAACAACTGGCCGAGCTCGCCGCCCCGACCGGCCTGCACCTCGGCGAGACCGTCACCGCCGGGACACGCTCGATCGTCGAGTTCCGGTTGCATCCCTGAGCGAGGGTCGGCCGGTGCGATCACTCCTGTGGCACAGGGATTTGCGGGGCTGCGGTTCGGGCCAGTAGCTGGGCCTCGTAGCTGTAGGCGAGGTGTTCGCGGGACTTGAGGGTATCGGGGTGGTCGGGCCCGAGCAGGCGTTCGCGGTCCTCGGCGGTGCGGGTGTGCGCCTCGATCGCCTCGCCGAAGCGGCCCGCGTCGTGATAGGCGACCGCGAGGTTGTTGCGGGCGATGAGCGTGTGCCGGTGGTCGGGGCCGAGCTGGCGTTCGCAGTCGGCGAGCAGGCGTTCGAACAGGTCGGCCGCCTCGCTCGCGCGGCCGACCTCCGCGTACCCGTGCGCCAGGCCGATGCGGGCGCGCTCGGACAGCGGATGGTCCGGACCGAGCACCCGCTCACTGGTGCTCAATGCCTGTTCGTAGAGGTCGGCTGCCTCGCCCGCGCGATTCGCCGCGGCGCGGTCCGAGGCCAGATTGACCGTCGAGTGCAGCGTTTCCGGATGTTCCGGGCCCAGGACGCGTCGCCGGGCGGTCAGCAGACGCTCGTCCAGCGCGGTCGCCTTGTCCACCTTTCCGGCCTCGCGCAGGCATGAAGCCAGGGAATCGCAGGTGATCAGGGTGTCACGGTGAGTGGCGCCGAGCAGTCGCTCACTGTCCGCCAGGCAGGTGCGGTAGAGCTCGATCGCGTCGTCCAGCCGCCCGTCCTCGCGATAGGCCAGGGCCAGATTGTGACGTGCGGTCAGGGTGTTCTTGTGGTCGGGTCCGAAACCCTGCTCACTGTCGGTGAGGGTGCGTTCGTACAGGTCGACGGCTTCCACCATGCGCCCGGCCTCGCGATAGCAGCGGGCGAGGCTGCCGCGGAAGATCAGCGTGTCGAGATCCTGTGGGCCGAAAGTGTTCTCGCTGTCGGTGAGCACCCGCTCGTAGACGTCGATGGCCTGCGAGGATCGCCCGGCCTCCCGATACGCACGGGCCAGATTTCCGGCCGAGATCAGGGTGTGCCGGTGCAGCGGGCCCATCGCCCGTTCGCGATCGACCAGGATCTTCTCGTACCGGGCGATCATCTCGGCATGTTCGTCGTCCAGGTCCGAATACGCACTGCCCGTGGTGATTCGGGCCGGTGCGGGGTTCGGGTCCGGCCGGCCGGGGGTTCTGGGAATGGGTGCTGTGGGGTTGTCGGCGGGGTCTGCTGTCTCGGTGGCCGCGTCCTGCGGAGAAGCCGATTCGGACGTGGAATCCGCTGGTGCGGAACCGGTGTCGGTTGGTTGTGTCGTCTGCGCGGTGTCGACGACGGGCTCTGTGATTGCCGGTGGTTCCGCCGTGCCGTTCGTCGATCCGCCCCGGGTGTCAGTCGGTTGCTCGGTCACCGGAGCGTCGACAGGATCGGAACCGAGGGTGCCGACGGGCTCGGAATCGGTGGCATCAGGCGATGTTCCGGGCTGAGCGGGGTCGGTGATGGGTTCGCCAGCGTCGTCGAGCGGCTTTTCCGGTTCGCCCGCAGTGTCGTCCACGAGTCCGAGGGTTGCGGAATCCGTATCGTCGCTCGGCGTTTCGAGCTGGGTGACCTCGGATGCCGCAGTGGCTTCATCGGTGGTGGGGCTGTGCGACGACTCGGTCTCAGCATCGTCGACGGGGTCGGATTCCGTGTCGTGGTCCGGTGTTCCGGGCGCGACTGTGCTGCCGGATTCCGCGAGGGATTCGGCCGCGATGCCGTGGTGCTGCTCCGGCGATCCGGCCTCGGCTTCGCCGGGCTCGGAAGACGTTTCGTCGTGCGGTGTTTCGAGCTGGGCGATGGTGGTTCCGACGGACTCGACGACGGTCTGGGCATGTGGCCCGGACATGGCGTCGGAGTGGTCGGACTCGACGACGGTGAGGTGGCGCGATTGCGGCGAATCCTCCGATTCGGCAGCAGTTTCCGCCTGGTCGGGTTGATCGTCGGCATCCGGCTGCGGCTCAGCAGATTTCGACTCCAAGATCTGCCCAGGTTCGGGAACATCGACGGGCAACTGTTCCGCCGAGTGCGCAATGGTTTCCGGGAACGGAATCGACAGGGTGTCGACGCCGTTCTCGGCCTGCGACTCCGATTCGGGAACCGGTGCGAACACACCCTGCGTCGGCTCGCCCACCAGCGGTTGCAGGGTGAGTTTCAGTGTGTGCGTGGTGGTTCCGGCGGGCTCGGGCGACTGCGGTCCGACCACGCGGAAGCGGGGTTCGCCCGCATCGGTGTCGATCAGCAGCCGTACCGTCAATTCGGCTGCGCGCGTCTCGAATCCGCTCGTCCGATCGCCTGTCATGGCGGTGAGCTCCCGGGTGAGCGCCCGTAGCACGTCGGGCAACGGAATCGTCTCGGTCACCGCAATCCGGTCGTCGGTCATGATCATCCCCTTGCCGGAACTCGAGTGGGCATCCGCGGGCGGCGGTCGTTCGAGTTTATCGTGCCGGGCTCCCGCGGCCACTCTCCGAGGACCCCAAACAGACTGTACGGCAGGGCTTCTCGCGCCGATAGGGGCTACGTGTGGTAGTGGCGGTCGTTTGGCAGCTCGAGGGCGTTGTTCGCCGGGCGCTTACGCCGGTTCCGGGTCCTAGCGCAGCAGGATGGCGCTGAGGCGCTGGGCGGCGGACCGGACGGCGGCGCCGAAGCTCTCCTCGTCGTCGGGGCCGATGTCCAGGGGGGAGACGCCGATGCTCGCGACGGCCGCCGATCCGCGTCCGGGAACCGCGGCGGATACGCCGCCCACGGACGGGACCAGTTCCCCGTGCGATACGGCGTAACCGCGCTCGCGAGCGCGGGTGATCTCCTCGCGTTCGCCGGGGACGGGGGGAAAGGCGGCCAGGATCGCCAGCCCTGCCGAGCCGCGGTCGATCGGATCGATCTGTCCGGTCTGGAAGGCGACGTGGATTCGGGCATGACGAGGTTCGACGACCATGAGAGCCCGCACCTCGGTATCGCTTTCCCGGACGACCAGGTGGGCGGTGGCCTGCACGCTGTCGGCGAGTTCCTCCAGCACGGGCCGGGCCAGGGTGCGCAGATCCTGTTCCACCGGTTCGGCCAGCCGCACCAGGCCGAGCCCGAGGAAGACGCGCTTGAAATCGTCCCGCCGGCACAGGTGGTGATATTCGAGCGTGCGCACGAGCCGGTGCGCGACCGTGCGATGCACCCCGACCTGCTCCGCGATCTCGGTGACCGAGATGCCCTCGGTCCTGCGCGCGAGCAGTTCGAGGATCTGCAGGCCGTTGTGCAGCGTCTTGGACATATCCGACCCGACATCGCCGCTGGTGGCCGCCGGTTCCCCGGACGCCCGTAACTGAGGCATAGCTGAACTCCTTGACCGTTGTGACCTGAAGCACCTACAGTGTTCACATATAACACGCCGCGTGCGATTATCGCACACTTTGAAGTTTCTGGAAAGATATGTCGCCAATTTCCGCCGTCGACGCAGGTACGGTCGCGGCCATTCATCAGCTGTACGCCCGGCAGAGCCGGGCGATCGACTCCGGTGCCGTCCAGGAGTGGGCGCAGACCTTCACCGCGGACGGGGAGTTCCACTCGCCGACCTACCCGGAACCGGTCGTCGGCACCGCCGCCCTGACCGAGTTCGCGGCCGAATTCGATCGCGCGGCCCGCGCGGCCGACGAACGTCGCAGGCATATCCTGACCAACCTTCTCGTCGAGCGGATCGACGCGCACACCCTCGCGGTGAGCGCCTATCTGCAGGTCATCGCCACCCGGATCGGCGGCGAGGCCCGACTGCTGCGGCTCACCACCGTCACCGACCGGCTCGTCCGCGACGGCGACGACTGGTCGATCACCCGCCGGGTGGTCGAGCGGGACGACGCGCCTCGCTGAAAACTCTTCTGCCCCTGATTATTTCGAAGGAGAACTCACCCATGACCACAGCAACCGGAGCATCGAACCCGGGCCGGGTCGAGCACGGCCGGATCGAGGTCGTCCACCCCGACATGGTAGGTAAGGCCGCGGTCGTGACCGGCGCGGCGCGCGGGATGGGCGCGGTCTTCGCGGCCGGACTCGCCGCCCGCGGCGTGGACGTGCTCGGCGCGGACATCAACGACGAGCAGATGACGGCCACCGCCGCCCAGATCAATGCCGACCTCGCGGGTGTCGAGAAGCCGGGTCGCGTGGTCGCCGCCCGGGTCGACGTGACCTCCGCCGACGAGCACGAGGCGCTGGCCCAGCGCGCGGTGGCCGAGTTCGGGCGACTGGACTTCTGGATCAACAACGCGGGCATCTTCCCGTTCGCCGAGGCGCAGGACATCTCGCCCGAGCAGATCTCCGCGGTGCTGGACGTCAACGTGGAGGGTGTGCTGTTCGGCGCGCAGGCCGCGGCTCGGCATATGCGTCCCGGCGGCGCGATCGTCAACATGTCCTCGGTGTCCGCGGTGCGGGTGCGCCGCGGCCGGGGCGCGTACTGCACCTCCAAGGCGGCCGTCGCGCATCTGACCGAATCGCTCGCGGTGGAGTTGGGCGACAAGGGAATTCGAGTGAACTCGATCGCCCCCGGCTACATCGACACCGAGATGACCCGGTGGGTGCAGGAGGATCCGGCCGCGCTCGCGCACGCGCTCGAGGTCGTTCCGCTGCATCGGCTCGGCTCGCCCGAGGAGGTCCTGGGCCCGCTGCTGTTCCTGCTCTCGGACAGCGCGCGATACGTCACGGGACATTCCATCGCCGTCGACGGCGGGTCGCGGCATGTCTGAGTCGCCGAGCACCGAAACGTATCCCGACGTCGTGCTGATCACCGGCGCGGCGCGGGGGATGGGCGCCAACCACGCACGGGCGCTGGCCGCGCGCGGTGTGCACGTCTGCGTGGCCGACATCATCGACACCTCCGAGGTGATCGCCGAGATCGAGCGGGCCGGTGGCAGCGCCTCGGCACACCACCTCGACGTCGCCGATCCGGCGGCCTGGGCTCGCACGGTCGACGAGATTCGTTCCGGCCCAGGCTCTCTCGGCGGACTGATCAACAACGCCGGAATCTCGCGCCGCCTGGAATTCATGGACACCCCGGACGAGATCTGGGAACAGACCATGCGGATCAACCTGTTCGGCCCGTTCTACGGAATCAAGGCCGTCGCACCGCTGATGCACCAGAGCGGCGGTGGCGCGATCGTCAACATCTCCTCCATCGCGGGGCTGATCGGATATTTCTCACCGGCCTACTCGTCGAGCAAATGGGGTCTGACCGGACTGTCGAAATCCGCGGCCGGGAACCTCGCGAAATGGGGGATCCGGGTGAACTCGGTACATCCGGGCCTGGTAGGCACGGACCTGGTGCGCGGTGCGGACGAATTCGTCGCAGCCTCGCTGCGAAGCATTCCGACCGGTCGCAAGGCAAGCCTGGACGAGATCACCGATGCGGTGTTGTTCCTGCTCTCGGATCGCTCCGGCTACATCACCGGCACCGAGGTCACCGTGGACGGCGGACTGATCTCCAACGGTCTGTATCACCGCGTGCTCGCGGATGCGGAAGGAAAACTGTCATGAGCGAGGACTCCTGGGACGTCATCGTGGTCGGTGGCGGCGGCGCCGGACTGGCCGCCGCGGTGACCGCCGCCGAGCACGGCGCGACGGTGCTGCTGCTGGAATCGGAGACCGAACTGGGCGGATCGACGCAACTGTCGGCGGGCCTGTTCACCGCCGCCGCCACCAGCGTGCAGCGTGCCCTCGGCATCGAGGACGACGCCGAGCGCTTCTTCCAGCACTACATGGACCTCAACCACTGGATGCTCAAACCCGGTCTGATCCGCACCTTCTGCGAGCAGTCCGGGCCGACTCTGGAATGGCTGATCGGCCTGGGTGTGGAGATTCCGGCCCGGATCTCCTCCAACGCCCACATGCCCGGTCTGAGCCAGGCCGGTGTGGAGGACGTCTGGCGTGGGCACGTGCCGAAGGATCAGGGGTACGGCCTGATTCAGGTCCTGGACAAAGCGCGCCGAGCGCACGGTATCGAGACCGTGCTGGCGACTCGGGCGCAGTCGCTGATCCGGGAACACGGTCGCATCGTCGGCGTGGTCGCCGATGACGTCGAGGTGCGCGCGAACGCGGTGGTCATCGCCAGCGGCGGCTTCGCGCAGGACGCGTCGCTGGTCGATCGGTATTTTCCGGCCGCACATGCGGCGGGTGAGTCGCTGTTCGTGGTCGCGGCTCCCGGCAGCCGCGGCGATCACCTCCGGTTCGCGCAGGAGATCGAGTCGTCGGTGACCGGACAGGGCTGGGGTCTGCTGCTGCCGACCGCCTACTTCCAGCGTCATCATCACTGGACCTCGGGTTTCCCGCCGAAGTCCCGGATCTACGTGAACGGTCTGGGTCGCCGTTTCATGGACGAGGACGCCTCCTACGCGGTCTCGACCGGGATCATGGCCGCCCAGCCCGGCGAGGTGTGGGCGGTATTCGACGAGCCCGCCCGGCTGGGTCTGCCGTCCGGATACACCGACTGGGTTCCCGAGCGTGTCGCCGCGGAGGCGGACGCCGGGCGGACGTTGCGTGCGGCGACCCTCACCGAACTCGCCGATCGCATGGGTGTGCCCGCCGAAGCGCTGACGCACACCGTGACGCGCTGGAACGAGCAGCTCCCGCACGGAAGTGACGAGGAGTTCCTGCGGCATCGCACGCTGGCGAACAAGGGCTCGTCCGCCGACCCCGATCCGATCGCGCAGGCGCCCTACTACGCGGTCCGGATGCTGCCCGCCGAGCTCGTCTGCACGCATGCGGGTATGGAAATCGACAGTGCCGCAACAGTTCTGGACCGTAACGGAAATCCGGTACCCGGCCTGTTCGCGGCGGGGGAGGCCGGGGCCGGGGTACTCGGCCAACGCTACGTCGGCGGCGGCAACGCCGTCGCCAACGCGCTCACCATGGGCCGGATCGCCGGCCGCAACGCCGCGCGGCTCGCGCGGCGCGGGACCTCCGCGGGCCGGGCACCGGCCGGAGTCTGATCTGGAATCGCATCGGGCCGGGCCCGGTGGCAACAAGGAAATATCTCATGCACGGAATCGACACCCCCACATCGTCGTCGGACGCCGAATCCACTGCCGGACAAGGTAAGTCGATCGCCAAGGTCGTTCGCGCGGCCATTGTCGGCACCGTCGTCGAATACTACGACTTCGGTATCTACGGCTATATGGCGACCACCATCGCCGCACTGTTCTTCGCCGAGGGCGATGACACCGCGGCGCTGCTGGGCACCTTCGCGACCTTCGCCGTCGCGTTCTTCCTGCGAGTGCCGGGCGGCATCGTCTTCGGCCACGTCGGCGACAAGTACGGCCGCAAACGCGCGCTGTCCTGGACCATCCTGCTGATGGTGGCGGCCACGGTGCTGATGGGTCTGATGCCCACCTATCTGACGCTGGGCATCTGGGCCACCGTGGCCCTGGTCCTGGCGCGCTGTCTACAGGGTTTCGCCGCGGGCGGCGAACTCGGCGGGGCGAACGCCTTCGTCTCCGAATCCGCGCCGACGCATCGGCGCGCGACCTACACCGCGATGGTCAACTCCGGGACCTATCTCGGATCGCTCGTCGCATCACTGATCGCGCTCGCGATGACCTCGCTGTTCACCAAGGCCGAGATCCTGCACTGGGCGTGGCGAATCCCGTTCCTGCTCAGCCTGCTCATCGGCGGTGTGGGCATCTGGATCCGCAACAGCATGGAGGAGACGCCGCAGTTCGACGAGCTGTCCAAGAAGGGCGAGACCAAGAAGGTGCCGATCATGGAGCTGCTGCGCAGTTCCGGCGGGCCGCTGGTCAAGATCGTGTTCCTGGGTGCGTTCATCACCGGTGGTTACTACATCGCCTCGGTGTATGCCGCGACCTACCTGCAGAAGAGTGGTCACCAGTCGTCCTCGGTGGCCTTCCTGTCCACCTCGCTGGCATTGGTTCTCGGTGTCGCCACGCTGCCCATCGCGGGGGCCGCGGCCGACCGCTACGGGCGCAGAGTGGTGCTGATCAGCGGCAGTGTGGCCGGGGTCGTCCTGGGTGTGCCGATGTTCATGCTGATGGCGGGCGGCAGTGTGTGGCAGGCCGTCTTCGGGCAATCGGTGCTGTTCATCGCCGTTTCGGTGGTCAATGCCGCCTCCTATGTCAGCTATGTCGAGATGCTCAAGGCGTCGGTCCGCTACAGCGGTCTGGCTCTCGGCAACAACATCACGAACATGCTGCTCGGCGGTACCGCGCCGTTCATCGCCACATGGCTGATCGATGTGACTCGAAACAGTCTCGCACCGGCGGGTTACTTCGTGTTCTGCGCGGTATTGACCCTGGTCGCAGCGTTGTTCGTCCGGGAGACCAAGGGTATCGAGTTGCCGGTCGACTGAGCCGTGCCGACGGCCGGGCCGGGCGTTTCATGAGGGGGCGCCCGGTCTACTACCCGGTGAACGCGCCGATCTCACGGACCGCGTCCAGCAGCGGGTGGTGCGCGTCGCGGACGGTGGCCTCGCGGTTGGTGACGATGTTGATCGCCGCGAGTTCACCCCACCCCGGCAGCGGCGCGGCGACGGCGTGCGCACCGGCATTGAGTTCGCCGTGGGTGGTGATGAAACCCTGCGCTCGCGCCGTCGCGACCCGATCGGGCTCACCGGGTCGGGGCGGACCGGCGGCGAGGGCGGCGACTCCGCCCGCGCCACGATCGAGCGGATCGCGGTTGCCGAGCCGGTAGGAGAACCGCGGGCCGTCGCTCGGCGGTTCGGCGACCAGCGTCGTGATCGCGTACCCGTCGACCACCTCGACCAGCGACGCGGTCGCGTCGACCGCGCGCGCGAGACGTTCGAGAACCGGTTTCGCGACGTCGCGAAGCTGCGGGCGGGCCGGACCGAGCAGACCCGAGACCGCCGGGCCGATCCGGTAGGCCCCCGCATCGTCTCGCACGGCGAATCCGGTGCGCTGCAACGAGATCAGCAATCGAGTGGTGATGGAACGGTGCAGTCCGCAGGCCGTGACGACCTGCGCGGTGGTCAGGCCGTCGGGATGACGGCCCAGCTCGACCAGTACCGCCAGACCGCGTTCCAGCGTCTGCGCACCATCGTTCGGTTCAGCGCGTGTCACGGGTGTCATTGTTCTCTCTCTGATCTTGCACGCGATCTTCGGTCGGGTGTGGGGACGTTCGGTGGTTCAGCGGTCGAGCAGTCCGAGTGCGGCCAGGTCCTCGTAGGGTTCGTCGATGCTGCACGAGCCATAGGAGATGAAGAGCGTTCGCGGGGTCGTCCGGGTGGTGTCGCCGAGTGCCTCGGTGAGGACGGCTGCGTCCCGTTCGGCGAGAATCGTTGTGAGCGAGTCATTTCCGGCGTTGTCCAGGGCGGCCGACGCGGCGCACAGGACGTTGAGGAAGCCGTGGTGCTCGAATCCGGTTGTGGCGTCGGTGTGCCGGAGCGCATTGTGTAGTCCCGCAGTGCATTTGAAGGGTGCGGAGCTGCGGGCGGCGTCGCCGATCCAGGTCGCCAGTTCGGTGTCGTCCGGGAATGCGTCGGCTTGCGTTCCGCCGGTGCGGAATTTGAGCCGCAGACCATTTGCGGCGACGGTGGCGAGTACTTCGGGCCACTCCGGGTGGCTCGGGCGCGGTACTTCGACGTAGGTGGTGATACCTCGGCGATCGCGGTTCGCGATAGAGGTGACCTGCGGAGTCAGGGGCCGTGACCGGTCGAGTTTGACCTCCAGCGCACGCACCGCGACCCGAAGGGCGTCGGCCGCCTCGATCGTCTCGGCGACGGCGTCCGGGGTCGGGACGACGACGCTCACCGGCAGGGGTTCGGGGAACAACTCCGGCGTCGCCAGTTGCGCGGCGGCCGCGAGGTCGCCGGTCCCCAGAACGAACGGGCCCACCAGGGTGCGCACACGTGAATTCCGGTGTGCGGCATAAGCGATGACGGCCTCGGGTAGCGGCAGTGATCCCGGCGGAAAGATCGCGGCGTCGTCGACGAGGGCGGCAAATACGTTCGGGATTGACATGGGTCACACTGTAGCGCAGTATGGTCGATAATAGGTTATCTAATGACCGTTTATCGAACATTCAGCCGTCGAGTATCGAGGTGAGGTATGGCGTACTACCGACGCGTGGGCGAGGTGCCGGGCAAGCGGCACACCCAGTTCCGTGACAGCGAGGGTGTGCTGCGATACGAGGAACTCATGGGTGAGGAGGGGTTCACCTCGGACTCCTCGCTGCTGTATCACCGCACGATCCCCTCGGCCATCGTGGGCAGCGAGATCTGGGATCTGGGGGAGCAGTCGACCCTGCCGAACCATCCGATGAAACCGCGTCATCTGCGGCTGCACGAGCTGTTCGCCGTCGACGAGGCGGCCGGGATCGATGCCGTCACCGGACGGCGCCTCGTGCTGGGCAACGGCGACGTGCGGATCGGCTACGTGGTGGCCGGCGCGGTGTCTCCGTACTACCGCAACTCGATCGGCGACGAATGCGTGTACGTCGAGTCCGGGCACGGGGTCGTCGAGACGATATTCGGCGTGCTGCCTTATCGCACAGGAGATTTCGTCGTCATTCCGCGGGCGACCACGCACCGCTGGGTGCCCGATGCGGCCGAGGGGCCGAGCCGGCTGTACCCGATCGAGGGCAACAGTCACATCGCACCGCCGAAGCGCTACCTGTCGCGCTTCGGTCAGCTGCTCGAGCACGCGCCGTACTGTGAGCGCGATCTGTACGGACCCGACGAGCCGCTGCTCGCCGAGGGCGCCGATGTCGAGGTGCTGGTGAAGCATCGCGGCTCGACCGGCGTCGTCGGCACCCGCTTCACCTACGCCGACCACCCGTTCGACGTCGTGGGCTGGGACGGCTGCCTGTACCCGTACACCTTCAACGTCGAGGACTTCATGCCGATCACCGGCAAGGTGCACCAGCCGCCGCCGGTTCATCAGGTCTTCGAGGGCGACAACTTCGTGGTCTGCGCATTCGTGCCGCGCAAGGTCGACTACCACCCGCTGTCGATTCCGGTGCCCTACTACCACTCCAATGTCGATTCCGACGAGGTCATGTTCTACGTCGGCGGCGATTACGCGGCTCGCAAGGGTTCCGGGATCGGGATCGGCTCGGTGTCGCTGCACCCCGGCGGGCACGCGCACGGTCCGCAGCCCGGTGCGATGGAGGCGTCGATCGGTGTGCAGCAGGTCGACGAGCTGGCGGTGATGGTCGATACGTTCCGCCCGCTCGAGCTGGGCGAGGCCGCGACCGCCAGCGATGACGGCGTCTACGCCTGGGTGTGGGCCGGACGGAAGATCCGGTGAGCATGCCCGCCCTGGTGAGTACGGACAAGCAAACTCGTGGAGAGGTGACCCGATGACCGCCGCCGAACGCCTGGCCAGCACGGGCTTCGACATCAACCATCTGCCGTACGGATCGTTCTCGACCGCCGAGTCCGGACCGAAACTCGGCGTGCGCCTGGGTGATCACGTCCTCGGTGTCGCCGCTCTGCTCGGGCATGCCGATGCCGCGCCCGAGGACGTCGCGGCCACGGACGACGCGAACCTCGACACTCTGCTCACCCGCGACCGCGCCGCCTGGGATCGGGTCCGCGCCGGGATCGTTCGTGCGCTGACCGATCCTGCCCTCGCCGAAACCGTTGTCGCCGAGGCTGTTCCACTCTCCGAGGCGAGTCTGCATCTGCCGTTCACCGTCGCCGACTACGTCGACTTCTACGGCAACGAGTTCCACGCCTCCAACGTCGGCCGGATCTTCCGTCCCGGACAGCCTCCGCTGACGCCGAATTGGAAGCATCTGCCCATCGGCTACCACGGCCGCGCGGGCACCATCGTCCCCAGCGGCACCGAGATCGCACGCCCCAAGGGGCTGCGCCCCGAACCCGAAGCGGCGCCCACCTTCGGCCCGAGCCGTCGCCTGGACATCGAGGTCGAAATGGGCTTCGTCCTGGGATCCGCTGTCCCGCAAGGGGAAGTGGCCCTCACCGAAGCCGACGACCACATCTTCGGACTGACCCTCACCAACGACTGGTCCGCCCGCGACATCCAGGCGTTCGAATACGTCCCCCTCGGCCCGTTCCTGGCCAAATCCTTCGCCACGTCCATCTCCGTCTGGGTGACTCCCCTCGCCGCTCTCGACCGGGCCCGCACCACCCCGCCCCCGCGGGACACGCCGCTGGCCCCCTACCTGGACGACTCCGCCACTCCCGCATGGGCTTTCGACATCGAAATCGACGTCGTCCTGAACGGCGAAGTGGTCTCCACCGCCCCCTACGCCACGACCTACTGGACCGCAGCCCAGATGCTCGCCCACATGACTGTCAACGGCGCGGGCCTACGACCGGGCGACTTCTTCGCCAGCGGCACCATCTCCGGCCCTGATGCCAACCAACGCGGATCCTTCCTCGAAATAACCTGGGGCGGAAGCGAACCCCTGACCCTGGCCGACGGCACCGAAATAGCCTTCCTGCGCGACAACGACGAGGTAACCCTCCGCGCCCGAGCCGCCGGGCCGGAGGGCACCATCACCCTCGGCGAAACCACCGGACGCATATTGCCTTCCCGCTGAACAGGATTCGTGCGCATTGCGGTCGCCGCCGGCCCGCAACTCGGTTCAGTCGACTTCGGGCCAGCGGCGTAGCGAATGCGGGGGTCACGTGTGCCATGAGGGGGCGAACGCCATGACCGCTCCCCTGACACGATGTGGTCGATCGGGTCTCAGATCGTCAGAACCATGCGATACCGCGCGCGCCCCTGGTCCATGTCCGCATACGCTTCAGCGGCCCGATCCAACGGGAGTTCCTGCGTGCGCGCCCGCACGCCGGACTGAACCGCGAAGTGCATCGTGTCTTCGACATCGCGCGCGGTTCCGGACGGATGACCGATGACGCTCAGTCCCGGGCCGATCAGTTGCAGCGGGCTGATGGGCAGCGGTTCGGGGGTGACGCCGATGGTGATCAGTTCACCGCGCGGCGCGAGCCCGCCGATCGTCTCTCCCATGGCCTGGGCGCTTGCCGCGGTCCCGAGCACGACCGATGCGCTGCCGAGTCGGCCCAATGCCTCGCTGACGTTCTCCGCGGTCGAGTCGATGTAGTGGTGGGCGCCCAGCGCACGGGCGTCCTCGGCCTTGCCCGCGCCGCGGGCGATCGCGATCGTCTCGAAACCCATCGCGCGTGCGAACTGCACGCCGAGGTGGCCGAGCCCGCCGATGCCCAGGATCGCGACGCGGTCGCCGGGCGTCGCACGGCTCTCCCGAAGCGCGTGAAATGTGGTGACCCCGGCGCACCCCATCGGGGCGGCTTCCGCCAGGGAAAGCCCGTCCGGGATGCGGGCCAGGGCGTTCGCCGGGACGGTCACCGATTCGGCATATCCGCCCGGGTAGTGCCAGCTGGGGACCTGCATATTCGCGCAGTGGATGAAGTCGCCCTTGCGGCACGGAATGCATTTGGCGCAATTCCCGCCGAACCAGCCGACCGCGACGCGGTCGCCGACCGCAAAGTTGTCGACTCCGACCCCGAGTTCGGCGATGGTTCCCGCGATCTCGTGCCCCGGCGTCAGCGGCCAGGGCAGCCCCGGAAATCCGCCGCCGACGAACGCCCGGTCGGTGCCGCAGACCCCGCATGCCGCGACCTGGATCCGCACATGGTCGCGGGGCGTCGCGGGTGTGTCGACGTCGACCAGTTTCAGCGCCTCACCGGCGGACTGCACGTGAACAGCCTGATGAGTGGACATCTACATCCTCGCTTTCCTCGGTAACGGTGGTGAGCCTTCGAGGAGCCGCGGGCGTCGGCGGACCGGATCACTGAGCTCGGCGAAGGGCGTGGTGCTACTCGGCAATGCGGGCGTGAAGATCGTTCCTGGACGATTATCCGCCGACGCGCCGCACCCGCTGCGCGTTCCGCGTATCCGCTCACGAATTACATGGAAGACTGTCGACCGGAAGCGCTACAGGATTCGAGGCAACGGCAGCCAGGACCTCCCGACCGACTCGGAGGACCTCCGTCCGGACCAGATGAAATCTGCAGAGGAGCTACCGTGAGACGAACGATCGCGGCAATCGCCGCAGTGATCATCCTGACCGGCCTGGGGGTCGGTACCGCACATGCGAGAAACAGCACCCCGGAGGTCGGTCCGGGAACCTCGATCGGGCTGTGCACCATCACCACCGCCGGACACGACGCGCGGGGCAACGCAGTTGCTCTCACGGCCGGGCACTGCATGTTCAGCCGCGGCCAGGAGGTCTACGCCCTCGGTATCGGGAAGATCGGCCATTTCGCCGCCTGGAGTTCGAAATGGGCGCCCCTACAGTCCGACGGTTCCGACGACTGGGCGGTGATCGAGCTGGACCGAGGCGTGGGTATTTCCGTCAAGGCCCCGAATGGTACGGTGCTCGATCACTTCGGCACCCCCCAGGTCGATCGCCGAATGAGCAAATACGGCCAGATCACCGGCACCACCACCGGCACCATCGCGGTGATCGCGAACAACATCCTGAAGTCCGGCACCGCTTCGCTGATCGGAGACTCGGGCGCCCCCGCCTACCAGGGAACAGGAATAGTCGGCCTCATGTCGGTCATCACCCTGGGCGCCCCCGCCAGCCTGTTCTGGTACTCGGGCATCGACGGCATCCTGCGCGAACTGAACTCCCGGCCCGGCGTCATCGGCTACGGCTTCACGATCGGATGAGCCTGTCCGAGTAGGGATTACCGGCCAAGCCGACGGCAGGCGCGCGGTCGAACATCAGCCCGGTTCGTCGTCGCCGAATGTGGCGTTGCGGCGGTGGTCGTCGTTCTGGGCCCGGCCCGGAATCGCACCCGCCGGCCGGCTCGGATCCGTCTTTTCCGGCAACAGGAGAGCTGCCGCGAGCACGGCCGCAGGCGGCGCTGTCGCGACGACGAATCCGACTGCGATCCAACCACTCATCGGCAGGCTCTTTCTCCTTCGGCGGCCGATGCTTCGCGGCCCGGCGCACTGCGTCCGCAGGCTTCATGTCCCAGCATCGGATTGCATCCAGCGATTGAAAGACATCCTCGGACAGGCTGTTTCGATCCCGGTGACGTGCATGACCGCATCCAGCTCGAGTGCGTCGAGATGGTTCGGGGCCGGTGCGAGCACGATGTCGACGTCCAGATTGCGAACCTGATCGACAAGACGGATCGGAGAATCGTCAGGCCATATCAGCACGTAGCCGAGTCGGCGCGCCAATCGACGAAGCTGCGCCACATCCCATTCCGACGCGATCGACACATCGAGGTTGATCCACCCCAGTGCCGTTGGTTGCCGGCGCATTCGCCAACCCCTGTTCTGTCGCATCTTGTTCCCCGACTCATGTTTCGAGCCGTGGCTGCTCGCCAGGTGGTGTCGAGTACGGCGGCGAGCGATTGACGACTCAATGTTCTCGTCGGTCTAGCACTGAAAAAAGGTCATATATGAGGACATCGACAGGCCATTAGGGCGATCATCCTGTACAGGATGCCCTCTTAGAGGACTATTCTGGGCGCATGACGACCCCAGGGAACTCGGCTCTCCGCGCTGCCCGGCAAGCCCTCGGATACCGATCGCAAGCGGCTCTCGCGGACGCGCTCAACGACACGGCGCGCACGATCGGGCTTCGGATTTCGATCAGCACCCGGACCGTCCGTCGCTGGGAATCGGATGAGGCTCCTTGGCCTCACCCGGAACATGCGACCGCTCTGGAGGTCCTGTTCAAGCGCCCGATCACCGACCTTGGTTTCACCCCGCCGTGGACAGCGGAAGGTGTCCCTCCGACGAAGCTGTCCTCAGTCGCAGACAGCTGGGCGCCAAGGCATTTCGTTCCCGCTGCGGCAGTCTTGCCCACTTCCACGGCCGCCGACTTCATGGCGATCACTGTTTCGCACAGGCATCTCTACTGGTCGGTGCCTGCGGTGCGGCTGCATCGCGCTGTTGCCGAGCATGCGGCACTGGGGATGGACCTCTTGCCGCGAATTCCGGTGTCCGCAAAAACGCTTTTGGCGCAGGCTATTTCAGAGTCGGAATTGCTCGCCGGACGAATCGAGTTCTTCGATCTGCAAAAGCCAGAACTCGCCCAATCGAGCTTGGTGATGGCACTGCAGGCCGCTCACGAGGCCGACGATGCGTTACTCGGCTCCGCAACGTTGGCCCACATGGCTTTCGCACCGGCATTTTCCGGTGATTCGGCACGGGCGGACGAGGCCCGCGATCGTCTCAGGGCAGCAAGGACATTCGCGGCCCGGGGTCGTGCGTGCGCGGAGATGATGGCATGGCTCGATTGCGTCGAAGCCGAAGTCGAAACGCGATTCGGGGACACGCGGCGCGCTCTGGAGCTGATCCGTCATGCCGAGGAGATGTACGGCGAGTTCGACCGTGAGACCGACCCCTCACCAGTCTGGCTCGACTGGTTCTCACCAGTACGCTTGTCGGGCTTCAAGGGCAACACACTTCTCACCGCTGGGCGCGGCAGAGAAGCTACCGAGACGTTGGAGCAGGTGCTGGCGGATCTCCCTGACGAGTCCGTCAAACAACGAACCATCTATCTCGCCGATCTCGCGGCAGCCGCTGTCCTGCAACAAAACCCGGAAGAGGCTTGCGGGTACCTCGAGCAGGCTCTCGATATCCTCGGCCGAAACTGGTACGCGACGGCCATGGACCGGATAAAAGCTGTTCGCCAGACACTCCGGCAGTGGGATTCGCTACCGGCGATCCGGTCGCTGGACGATCGGCTCTACGACTGGCACACAACGGTGAACTCGCTGGTGGGATGAGCTAGTTGTTCTCTGCCGCAACGATATCCGTGAGTTCGCTCAGCCCCTTGATTCGCCAATCGGGCAGGTTCGCAATATCTTCGGTGTCCCGAAGTATCCATCCCCACGGTCCACGCTGAATGTGGGCGGCACGCATTCCCGCGGCTTTCGCGGGTGCGATGTCGTTGTCGATGCGGTCGCCGACATAGACGATCTCCTCGGCGTCACATGGAGCCTCCTCGACAATCTTCGCGAAGAACTCGGGCGCAGGCTTCGCCACGCCCCAATCATCCGACGTAGCAACGAAATCCGTCGGCAATCCCAAACTCCGCAGAATCTTCCCCGAACGAATGGTCTGATTCCCGGCCACCCCGACCCACACCCCCATCTCCCGCAACCTCCCCAGTGCAGGCCGCACATCTGAATAGAGATCGTCCTCCCCGTAAGTCTCGGCCTCCCCGGCCTCCACCCGAGCCTGCCGCTCCCGAGTCAGCTCGAACCCCGGCTCGAACGCCCGAAACGCCTCCCGATAATCCCGCCCGGTAGCGATGACGGCCCCGAACACCGTGGAGAACGTATGCCGAGGCACCTCCAACCAATCCGCCCAGGTCCCATACTCCCGAGTCTCATCGACCAGCGTCTCACCCACATCGAACACAACCGCCGAGATCACGCCCCAACCGTACCGCCGCCCGAGGCCGGACTTGCCGACTGTTGCTCCCCTCATGGGAGCGCAGCTACCTGAGTGGCCTGTCTACGTCCAGCCGATGCCACCACCATGCGTCGTCGCGGTGTCGCCCACGATGATCGCTGTACAGGTCCGGCAGGCTGCGCCTTCGAAACTCGCGATCCAACGTCCGAACCACCTGTGCGAGTTCGGCTTTCGCCCGAAAGGGTAGCTCCCCGAGTATGAACTCCAAGACATCACGGGCGTTCCGCACGTCGTCCTGCACGCAGTCCGGACACCAGCAGTACCAATGCATCGGGTACAGCGGGAAGCGCGCATCTCGCCGAACGAATTCACGGTACCGATGTAGCGCCGAAGCGGTTGCGCCCCAATAGATGAGCTCGGAGTCGCGGTTCGCTGATTCCATACGATTTGCGCGAATTGTGTCACCACGACGATGACATCGTCGACCGAATTACCCGACGAGGCCCCGCGCTCGGCACAGCTCGTACCATGGAGATGATGGCCACTCGGAATCCGACGCTCATCGCCCTGTCGGGGCTTCCCGGCGTGGGCAAGACCACCCTCGCTCGCCGTCTGAGCGCCGAGCTCGATGCCGTTCACGTCCGACTCGACACGATCGAGGCAGCCTTGACCGCGTCCGGGATGGTCGAGCGGGCCGGAGGGTGGACCGCAGCTCCCGATGCCGGCTATCGAGTCGCCTACGCCCTCGCCCGCGATCATCTCGAGGCAGGACACGACGTCGTCGCCGACAGTGTGAACCCCCTGGCCATCACGAGGCACGCATGGGCGGACTGCGCACAGGCCGGACACGCGGCCCTGGTCAACATCGAGGTGATCTGCAGCGACCGCGCAATTCACAAGCACCGCATCGAATCCCGAACCTCCGACCTCGACGGACTGACGGTGCCAACCTGGCAACAGGTCGAAGAACGCACTTACGAACCCTGGCCGACATCGGTACTTCGCGTCGACACAGCAACAGGCATCGACCAGCCGGTCGAGCTCATCGCCGCCGCATTGTGCGGACAACGCATCAGGTCGTCCCGCTGGCAAGCCATGCCGGCAGCCTTTTCGCATACTGAGCAGTGATCAGCTATCCCGACAGGGAACGAGGGGATGACAGCCTGCTACGTCGGCAGGCCCGGCCCCGATCGCACCCCCATCCCACTCGATCAACTGCCCGAACTAACCCGCACGCTCAAAGATCAGCCGTGCTGGCTTAGGTTTCCAACGCATGCAGCGACACATAACGCTGTCGCTGAGTGAACGCCGAGCCACGCCCAATCGCTTCGAGAGTGGCATCACGATCGCCCTCCGCAGCCTTCAGGAAAGGCTCGAGTCGATGTTCGGACAGCAGGTGCCAGACCTCGGCTGCGACTGAATTCCCCACCCATGGACGTTATCCTGTGCGTCCGGATTCGGGGCGAGGACATTGTTGCCACTGCCTTGGTAGATACGACACAACCCTTGACAACGTACAACCAATCGGTTGTATATTCTTCTCGTGACCGAGTCGGACGAGGAGGACAGGGCGGATGCTCTGTTCCACGCGCTCGCCGACCGAACCCGGCGCGACATCATGCGCAGGGTGCTGGCCGGAGAGCACTCGGTCTCCGCTCTCGCCTCGAAGTACGACATGAGCTTCGCGGCAGTGCAGAAGCATGTCGCCGTGCTGGAGAAGGCCGGTCTGCTCACCAAGCGGCGGGACGGTCGCGAGCAGCTGGCCAGCGGCGACGTGACGGCGGTGCGGTCGGTGGCTTCCATGCTCACCGAGCTGGAGCAGGTCTGGCGTGGCCGCATCGCGCGCATCGACGAGCTGATCGCATCCGACCCCACACCGCACCACAGTCAGAAGGAGTAACAATGCCCGTCATCGACGTCCAGCACGACCTGGACTCCCGCACCCTGACCATGACCGCCGAATTCGCCGCGGGGGTGGAGCGGGTCTGGCAGATCTATGCCGACCCGCGTCAGTTGGAGAAGATCTGGGGTCCGCCGACCTATCCGGCGACCGTCGTCGACCACGACCTCGTCCCCGGTGGCCTGGTGACCTACTTCATGACCAGCCCCGAGGGCGAGAAGTTCGCTGGGTACTGGAAGATCACGGCCGTCGACGCGCCGCACAGCTTCTCGTTCGAGGACGGATTCGCCGACCTGGATTTCAAGCCGAACACGGATCTGCCTGTCTCGCAGAACGTTTACACGTTCACCGAACAAGACAGCCGCACCCGTGCCGTGTACGTGAGCACCTTCGAAACCGCGGAAGGGCTGCAGAAGGTGCTGGAGATGGGTGTCGTCGAGGGCGCCACCGCCGCGATCAACCAGATCGACGCCCTCATCGCCTCCTGATATCCGCATACCGCCGGTCGCCCATCGAAGTCCCACGCGGCCAGCGGCCCCACTGGCCGGGCCATCGGTGCAGTCCCGCACGAACGAGGTCAGCGCTTCACGAGTTCGGCGAGGCGGTCCCAGGCCGGGGACGAGGCTCCGGGCTGGGACCGCGCGGCGAAGCGGGCGGCAGTCGGGTTGTGCACGGGGCGGGCTTCTGATCGGCTGTGATGGTTGGCGAACCAGCTTCGGATACGGTCCGCGAGGGCGGGGAGGCGAGAATCGTCGGGCGGCCAATTGTAGGCGTCGTCGTGTTCGAGGTAGAGGGCGCGGAATTCGGGATCGGTGATGAGCTCCCGTTTTTCGGTGATCCACACGGCAGCATCCTCGGGCGAGGTTGTCTGCATGAGGATCCAGCCGTCGCGTTCCAGATGTATGTGGCGTTCGCTGACGCCGAGTTCGCGCAAGTCGTCGAGATAATCGGCGACTTCCGGGGAGACGAAAAGCCGGTCGCCGCTGCGCAGTTGAGCGAGCCGATCGCGAGTTCGCCGCAGCCGCGCCATTCGATCTCGGAGGTCACGGTCGACCTCGGCGATCGCTGCGGCGAGCGCGGCCGGGTCGCTGTCGAGAAGATCCTTGATGCGGGCCAATGGCACGCCCGCATCGGCCAGGGTTCTGATCTTGATGAGATCGATGGCGTCCTGGGCGGTGTAGCGCCGGTAGCCGGACGAGTCGCGGTCGGGTTCGGCGAGCAGGCCGCGCTCATGGTAATGCCGGATTGTTTTGGTGGTCACTCCGGCGTAGTCCGCGAGTCGGCCGATCGTGATCATGCTGGACATCCTTCCACTCGGCGGTCAGGTCACAGGTGTCATACCCGCCGGGTCAGGCGGCCGCCGCCGTTGCGGAAGCGCGCTCGGCCGCGGCGGACGTCGTGGTACGAGACGAGCAGCAGTCGCAGGTATCCGTCGAAGGCGTCGAGCGGGTATCCGGCGGGCGCGAAAAGGCCGGGCCGGATCGGTACGTAACGTTGTGGCGGGGCGGAGGTCATGCCGCCGGCGAACGCGGTGAAGATCTGCCGCTGCGATTCATCCGCTGGTTCGTAGCTCATCCGTTCCTCGAGCTGACCGTCGACGACGGTGACGTCTATGCGGAGCTGATTGGAGCGGTACGTGCCCACGTAGGGGGCGAGGTCGACGTCGGGCTCGAATTCGTCGATGAGAGTAGGGATCTGGACGGCGAGATGCTCGCGCAGTAGTCGTTGCAGGATCTGGTCGTGCAACATGATGGCGCTGCCGGTATTGCCGTAGGCGGTGAAGACCAGGTCGTGTTCGGGCACGACGCACAGGATGGACACCCCGCCGGGCGATGCGCCCGACATGGCGAGCACGGTCGTGTCACCGAACGGATATCGCACCCAGCCCAGGCCCATCGGCGGGACGTTCGGGGTGGCCATGTCGTGCGAGACCTGCTGCATCAGGGAGGTCGACTCGGCGGACAGTACGCGTGTGCCGGAGGGAGATACACCGCCGGTGAGGTGGGTGCGGCCGAAGGCGAGCAGGTCGCTGACCGTGCCGATCGGTGTGCCGCCGGCCGGCCCCCAGGTATCGGGCAGCATGAACATGTCCGTGGGCTTCGCGGCCATGGTTTCCGGGTCCGGGAAGTGGCCCACCGCGGTGCTGCGCAGGATGGCTCGCTCGGCGGAGGTGCTGGAGGTCGTCATGCCGACGGGTGCGAAGACATTGCGTTCCAGGAGATCGGGGAACGGCGTGCCGGTGACCACTTCGAGCAAGCGGCCCGCAACGATCATGCCGCCATTGGAGTAGCTGAGCTGCTCGCCGGGCTCGAACAAGGCGCCGCAGCTACCCGCGAGGCGCTCCACGTATATCTTCAAGGCGTCGCGGCCTTTGCCATCAGGGAAGAACAGGTCCGCGTCGATGCCGTTGGTGTGTGAGATCAGGTGCCGGACCAGGATCTTCTCCGCCGCGCCCGGCTCGGCCAGAGTGAATTCGGGTAGATACTTCACCACCGGCGTGTCCAGGTTCAGCAGTCCACGCTCGACCTGCTGAAGGACCAGTGTCGTAGTCAGGACCTTGGTGACCGAGCCGAAGAGGAATCCGGTGTCCTCGAGCATCGGTGCGCCGGTGGCGACGTTCGCGGTGCCGTGGGCGACGATGACCTGTTCGCGGGCGTGGTAGACGCCGACGACGAACCCGGGAACATTGTTGGACTCGCAATAGGCGCAGATCTGCTCGCGGATCTGGGCTTCGATGGTCCGCAGTGCGTTGTCGTTCATGCGAACCATCGTCGAACCTTGCCCCTGGGGCAAGGTCAAGCCGGGAACGAAAAAAGCCGGCAAGCACGCTCGGGATATCGCTCGGCAGAGCCTCTGATCAGCAGGTTCGATGCCCTGCGGTCTACTTCTTCGCAGACGCTGATCCGCTACACGTTGAAGCGGAACTCGACAACATCCCCATCGTGCATGACGTAGTCCTTGCCTTCCATCCGTACCTTGCCCGCGGACTTGGCGGCTGCCATCGAACCGGCCTCGACCAGATCGTCGTAAGCGACGATTTCGGCCTTGATGAAGCCTCGTTCGAAGTCGGTGTGGATGACGCCGGCGGCTTTGGGGGCGGTGTCGCCCTGGTGAATTGTCCACGCGCGGGCCTCTTTCGGGCCTGCGGTGAGGTAGGTCTGGAGGCCGAGGGTGTGGAAGCCGGCGCGGGCGAGGGCGTGTAGGCCGGGTTCGGTCTGGCCGATGGATTCCAGGAGTTCCAGGGCGGATTCGTCGTCGAGTTCGAGGAGTTCGGCTTCGACCTTCGCGTCGAGGAAGACCGCATCGGCCGGTGCCACAGCGGCTTTGAGTTCGGCGACGCGTGCCTCGTCGGTGAGGACGGACTCGTCGGCGTTGAAGACGTAGAGGAACGGCTTGGTGGTGAGCAGCGAAAGTTCTTTCAGCAGTTCGGTATCCACCTTCGAGCCGGCGGCGAACAGGGTGGTGCCCTCGTTGAGGAACTCCTGTGCGGCCTTGGCGGCGTCGGCGATCGGCTTGCGATCCTTCTTGATCTTGGCTTCCTTCTCGAAGCGCGGGACCGCCTTCTCGAGGGTCTGCAAGTCCGCCAGGATCAGTTCGGTCTCGATCACCTCGATATCGGCGGTCGGGTCGACCTTGCCGTCCACGTGCACCACATCGTCGTCGGCGAACACACGCACCACCTGGCAGATGGCGTCGGCCTCGCGGATGTTGGCCAGGAACTTGTTGCCCAGCCCGGCGCCCTCGGACGCGCCCTTCACGATGCCCGCGATATCGACGAACGACACCGTCGCGGGCACGATGCGCTCGGAGGAGAAGATCTCGGCGAGCTTGTCCAGCCTCGGATCCGGCAGCGGCACCACGCCGACGTTCGGCTCGATGGTGGCGAACGGATAGTTCGCGGCCAGCACGTCGTTCTTGGTCAGCGCATTGAACAACGTCGACTTTCCGACGTTGGGCAGGCCGACGATTCCGAGGGTGAGACTCACGAGAACAGGAGTCTACGCGGCGGATGAACGCGCTGTTGCCCCAGGTAGATGATCGTCCGCCGGTTCATCCCACATAGCTGACGATGGCGTTCGCGATCACCGTGGCGATTCGCGCGCGCCCGTCGGGCGATTCGAGCACTGCCGCATCCCCGGGATGATGCATATTTCCGCATTCGACCAGGGCAGTTGGGCGTTCGGTGAGATTCAGGCCGGACAGGTCGCTGCGCGGGTTCAGACCGTGCGAGCCGACGTAGGTGGAGGGGGTGAAGCCCGCCGCGCTGAAGCCGTCGCGCAGGGTGGTGGCCAGGCGTATGGACGGTTCGCCCTGGGCGGGGTTGAGCGGCGGCGCGGAATAGGCGACGTGGAAGCCGTGCGAATTCGCGCCCGGTGCGCCGTCGGCGTGGATCGAGACCACCGCCGCGGCGTCGCCGCGATTTCCGATGGCCGCGCGTTCGTCGACGCACGGTCCGACGCCGGAGTCGTCGGGTCGGGTCATGACAACGGTGAACCCCTTGGCGGACAACGCATCCCGCACCCGAGTCGCGACATCCCAGTTGAACGCGTGTTCCGAATAGCCGTCCAGGGCGGCGGTTCCGGTGGTGTTGCACGCTTTCATCCCGCCCCGGCCGTCGGGGACGTGGCGGTTGATCGCCGCCGAGTGTGTGGCATTGCCTCCGTTGTGTCCCGGATCGAGGACGATCACGCGATGCGCTCCGACCGGAACCGGTGCGGTGGACCCGCTGGTGACCGGCGTGGGCGTTGCGGACAGGCGCTGCGGGGACACGCCCGCGGATCCCGAGTCGCATGCGGTCAGCAGCACCGCGCAGGCCGATAATGCGGTCGCGCCGTAGCGACGACGATTCATCAGCCCACCGTGCCACACCCCGGCCGCCGCGCCGAGTGCCGCTGTCGGTGTGGCTCGAGTGGGACACCCGGAATCGTCGACGTCAGCCAGGGAATCCCAAGGCTGATGTCAGAGCGATTCGTCGGATGTCGGACCCTGCACATGAACGGCGTTGCCGTAGAAACCTGCGGGTTGTTCGGCCAAGAGCTCGAGAAAGCGCTCGGTCACTATTCGGACCGGTTCGGAGCGGGTGGTCGTGTCGTGTGCTTCCTTATCGGTCCACAGCTCGGTCACCCAGATCGAGTCGGGGTCGTCCAAGGCGGTGTTGATGCTGTACGTGAGCAGACCGCTGTCCTCGCCGCCGGCGCGCGCCGACTCCTTGATCAACGCGATCACCTCCTCGCGGCGACCGGGCAACGCGGTCATTCGTCCGTAGACACTGAACAAATTCGGACTCGACACGCCTTCGCCCTTTCGTCGGATTCCCCCTCGCGCTCAGCCTACTGTTTTCCGCGGGAAGGTCGGGGCCGCAAGCACTCCCGCCGGTGGGCGTCAGCGCAAGATTGCTCACGCGCCGCGCCGGCCCGCCGCCCGGATGGTGGAGCAGCAGGTACCGAGGTGCCGGATGGTTCGACCGGGATGGTCTCGGCGGATGCGCCCCGCGAGACCTGTTGGGGCGGTGAGGAAGTGGAAGGTTGCGCTCGGCGGGACGCAGTGCTCACGCGGTGGTCCACCGGGGATTGCGGCCCAGGTGGCGGAGCAGACGGTCCACCGGAGTGTCGGACTGCTCGCCCGGGACGATGGCGGCGAATGCGCCCCACTGGCGCAGTGGTTCCACGAGATCTGTTGCAGCGGTGAGGAAGTAACCGGCGTGTTCATCGGTGAGGGATGGCTTGCGGCGGGTTGCGGTTGCGATGTCCCAGGCGTGCACGGCCGCGTCCATGGCGCACATGACCGCGGCGATCGGGGTGGGCAGTTCGCCGTGGGGGAGCGGGGTGGGGACCGATCGAGTCTCGTCGGAGACGGTGGCCCACGCGGTGGCAGATTCGTCGAGGGCTGCGGCGATCAAGGCTGCCGGATCGTCCAGGACGCCGGACGGGGCGAACGGGTCGTAGGCGGGGCCGGGGCCGACGCCGAGAGCGGCGGCGTAGGCGCGTTGATCTGCGGCGGCGTGCTGAACAACCTGTGCCACAGTCCATTCCGAGCAGGGCGTGACCGCGTTCAGGTGTTCGGCGCTCGCCCCGGCGACGGCGTCGGCGAGGGCGCGATGTGAGGCCGCGAGGACCTCGCGCCACACGAGAGCCAGGGCATCGGTCGCGGTGGTTTCGGTCTGCTGGGTGCTGGTCATCGTGATCTCCGTTTTCGCTGGTCTTCCTCGGTGTTGAACCCAGGTTACGACCCCATTAGGCTGATTTCCTTCCTAATGAAATACGGTCGGGTGAGGAGTTCGATGTGACGGCGACCATGCGCGCGTTACGACTGCTGTCGCTGCTTCAGGACCGCGGCTATACCGGACGTGAGCTGGCCGAACGTCTCGGCGTCACCGATCGCACGCTGCGCCAGGACATCAGCCGCCTGCGCGAGCTGGGCTATCCGGTGCACGCCGGACGCGGCACGGCGGGTGGCTATCGCCTCGGCCAGGGCAGCACGATGCCGCCGCTGCTGCTGGACGACGACGAGGCGGTCGCGGTGGCCGTCGCGATCGGGTTGGCGCAGGACGGGTCCACCGGGATCGCCGATATCGGTGACAACGTGGCGCGCGCACTGGCGAAACTGGACAGGATTCTGCCGAAACGCTTGCAACGCAAGGTAACCGCGCTGCGCGGCGCCACCGAGATCGGCCCCGCCGTGACCGGATCGCGCGAGCCGGATGCCCCAGTGCCCGCGCAGACCCTGGCCACCGTGGCCGCGGCCGTGCGCGCGGGACGCACGCTGCGGATCGACGATCGTCAGGTCGAGCCGTATCGGCTGATCAACTGGCAGCGCCGGTGGTATCTGGTCGGCTACGAACTCGAAACCCATTGCTGGCGTGCATTACCCGTTGCCGCATGGCGGAATGTCGAAGCGGTCGAACGGCATTTCGCAGCGCGAGCCCTGCCCGAGGACGATCTGGTCGCCTTCGTCCTGCGTGAAATCGCCACGGCCGGTTGGCAAGTGCATGCCCGCGTCACCGTCCTCGCGCCCGCGGAAACGGTCATCGGACGGATCAATCCGACCGTCGGCGTCGTCGAGCCGATCGACGAGGACTCCTGCCTGCTGCTCACCGGCGCGGACACGCTCGAGACGATAGCGATCTATCTGAGCATGCTGATGATGGATTTCCGCGTCGACGGCCCGCCGGAACTGGTGGCGCACATCCGGACTCTGGCGCGTCGCTACGCGGCGGCCGTCCCGCAGGCGTGAACTCGCGGAAACCATGCGCACACAGGGGTTTTGTGACCCGCCGGACGACACGCGAGCAGCGGCGCGAATTTACGCTCAGCCTGCGATGTGGTCGATCGATGTTCCGTTATCGTTCACCTCGCTATCCGATGCTGCTGCTGGCGCGCCAGGGCTGGTTCGTCGATCCGGAGCGTTCTGGCCGGCGCGGCTGCACCTGTCCGACGTGTGCCGGAGACCGTTCCGAAAGAATGAGGGAAACGTGCCTGCACTCGTTGCTCTCACCGGTCGTCTGGTGCGACTGGAACCGCTTACGCCACATCACGTCCTGGGGCTCGCCGCGGCGGGAACCGGGGATCGCGACGCGTATGCGTACACACCCGTCCCGCACGGAGTCCAGGAGGCCGCCGACTACGTCGCGCAGGCCGTGGCCGCGCACGCCGCCGGTACCGGGCTGGCGTTCGCGATCGTCTCCGCCGCGGACGATCGGGTGCTGGGATCGACCAGATTCACCCGTTTCGACTATTGGCAGGGGCCGATGGTGTGGCCGGTCGTGCACGGGCAGCCCTCGGGCGATCCGCTGCTGGCGATACCCGACGCGGCCGAGATCGGCAATACCTGGCTCTCGCCGCAGGCGCGCGGGGCCGGGATCAACCTGGAGTCCAAGCTGCTGATGCTGACGCACGCTTTCGAGGTGTGGCGGGTGCGCCGGATCGCCATGCGGGCGGATATGCGAAATATGCGCTCCCGCATGGCGATCGAGCGATTGGGCGCGACCAGCGACGGGGTCCGCCGCGCGCATTCGCGGGGCTTCGACGGTGAGATTCGCAGCACCGCCTTCTATTCCATCCTCGACGAGGAATGGCCCGCCGTGCGCGCCACCATCGGACGTGAACTCGACGGCGGACCGCAACTGCTCAACGCCTGATCGCCGCGGCCCGAGAGATCATCGGGCCGTGATGAATCCCTGCGAGACCATCCAGTCCCGGGCGACCACGGCCGGTTCCCGACCGTGCAGGTCGACCTGACCGTTGAGTTCGGTGATGGTCTCGTTGGTCAGCAGCCGGGAGATCGGCGCGAGCACCTTGGCCACCTGTGGATGCGCGTCGACGAAGGACTTCCGCATCACCAGTGCCGCATTGTATTTCGGGAAGAAGCCGAGATCGTCGTCGAGCAGATGCAGGTTCAGCGCCTTGATGCGGCCGTCGGTGGTGTCCACCGAGCCGAATTCGCAGGTGTTGTTCGCGGTCGCGGGATAGACCAGTGCGTCCTGCATGAGCTGCTTGTGCACCTTGCCGATATCGATGCCGTATTTCGCGGCCATGCCCGGGTAACCGTCCGGGCGCACACTGAATTCGGTGCCCAGACAGGTCGGGCCGATACTCGGATCGGTGTTGATCAGGCGCGCGTAGTCCGACAACGTCCTCGCGCCGGTCTTCTCCGCACCCGCGCTGTTGACGACCATGGCGTAGGTGTTGTTCATCGGCACGAGATCCGCCCACACCATGCCGTTCTTCGCCAGATCCTCGTCGCGCACAGCCTGAAATTGCCGGCCGGAGTCGGGAATCGGGTTCTCGTTGCCCAGATAGTTGATCCAACCGGTGCCGGTGTAGTCGTAGGCGATGTCGACCTGGCCGTGCAACTGGGCGTCGCGCAGACTGTTGGAGCCGGTGATGTCGGTCAGGTCGCGCACCTGCGCCCCGGCCGCGCTGAGGGCGAATTCCAGGATGTAGCCGAGGACGAGTTGTTCGGTGAAGTCCTTGGAGCCCACCGTGATCGGCACGCCCTTCAGCTCCGGCACGGGGGTGATGCTGCCCGGCCCGACCTCCAGCGGCACCGAACCGCCGGATTCGAGTCCGCATCCCGATATCGGGAGCAGGCACAGTACGGCCGAAAGCGTGGCCAGCAGTGCGCGTTTCACCGCAGCCCCCGAGGTCCGAGGAATTGCTCGGCGAGCGCGCCGACCCAGTCGACCACCAACGCCAGCGCGACCACGAGCAGTGCGCCCACCCACAGAGTCACGTTGTCGCGCAACTTGTATCCGGTGTCGATCAGGATGCCGAGACCACCCGCGCTGACCAGGAAGGACAGCGTCGCGGTGCCCACGGCCAGTACCAGCGAAGTCCGCAGGCCCGCCAGGATATACGGCACGGCCAGCGGAAATTCGATGCGCCGCAACACCGTTGCCGCCGACATACCCTGACCGCGTCCGGCGTCGACCAGTGTCGGATCGACCTGCTGATACCCCAGAATCGTATTGCGCAGCACCGGAAGCAGCGAATAGAACGCGATCGGCGCGACCCCGACCCAGAATCCCGTCTTCTGGGTGAGCAGGTAGTACAGCACGATCAATCCGATGGCCGGGGCGGCCGCGCCGACATTGGAGATACCGACGAAAACCGGTGCGAGCCTGCGATATCCGGGTCTGGTCAGCAACGTGCCCAGCGGCACCGCGATCACCACGACGATCGCTACCACGGTGACGGTGATCAGCACGTGCTGTCGCACCACGGTGGTGATGTTCGCCCCGGTGATACTGGCCTGCTGAGTCGTGGTGAGCGTGCGGTGGAACGCCCAGAACAGCACTCCGGCGGCCAGTGCGATCGCCAGCAGCGGCTGCACGGCCAGCCGAACCAGATCGGCCCGCCGCTCGGTACGCTGATCCGCCGGGCTCATACGCGTCCCCCGCCGAGGTCGGGCCGCGGCGCGCGGTGGCGAATCACGTTGGCGCTCATGGCTTCGCCTCGCCGCTGGTCGGCCGGTCCGGAGATGGTGCGTCCGGATCAGAGGCCGCGTCGTCCGCGGAATCCGTTGTGTCGCTGGAGTGTTCGTCGCGCATGACGGACAGGTGGGTGACCAGGGTGTCGATGGCGATGAGACCGGCGTATTCGCCGCGACGGCCGGTGACCACAGCATGGGCGGTGCTGTCGGCGAGGAGGGTTTCCAGGGCCTCCTGGAGTGAGGCGCGCAGGGCGACCGTCCCGGCGACCGGCTGACCCGCTTCACGCAGGGTGGCGGCGTGTGCCAGATGGTCCGCCGAGACCCAGCGCAGCGGGCGGCGCTGGGCGTCCAGGATCAGGCCCCATTTCCACTCGCGTTCGGCCAAGACGGCGCGCAGGGCATCCGGGGTGTCGGACTCGATCGCGGTGGGGCATTGGCCCAGGTCGACATCGGCGACGCGAGTGAGGGTGAGCTGTTTGAGTGCGGCGTCCGCTCCGACGAATCCGGCGACGGTGTCGTCGGCCGGATCGGCCAGGATCGCGGCCGGGGTGTCGTACTGCAGGATGCGGGATCGGTCGCCCAGCACGGCGATTCGGTCGCCCAGCTTGACCGCCTCGTTGAAGTCGTGGGTGACGAAGACGATGGTCTTGTGCAGGTCGGCCTGCAGGCGCAGCAGCTCGTCCTGCAGCAGGCCGCGGGTGATCGGATCGACCGCGCCGAACGGCTCGTCCATCAGCAGCACCGGCGGATCGGCGGCCAGCGCTCGGGCGACGCCGACGCGCTGCTGCTGCCCGCCGGAGAGCTGACGCGGATAGCGGCGGCGGAAGGTGCCGGGTTCGAGGCCGACCAGTTCGAGCATCTCGTCGACGCGGGCGCTGATCCGTTTGCGATCCCAGCCGAGCAGTCCCGGCACCGTCGCGATGTTGCGGGCGACGGTCAGATGCGGGAACAGCCCGGCCTGCTGGATCGAATAGCCGACGCTGCGGCGCAGCCGATCCGCGTTGATGCCCGAGACATCTCGGCCGTCGATGGTGATGGTGCCGGAGGTCGGCTCGATCAGGCGGTTGATCATCCGCATGGTGGTGGTCTTACCGCAGCCCGAGGGGCCGACGAAGACCACGATCTCCCCGGCCGGAATGGTGATCGAGAATTCCTCGACGGCCGGATCCCGTTGTCCCGGATAGTGTTTGGTCACCGAGTCGAGCACGATCTCGGCGCCGTGCCGCTGTTCGGCGGTATCGGATCCGGCGGTTGCGGTTTCAGTCACGGATTCCCCTGGGGGTGGTGAGGCGGCCGATGAGGGCGAGCACGGCGTCCAGCAGGAGCGCCAGCACGATGATCAGCACCGTGCCGCTCAA
Organism: Nocardia jiangxiensis NBRC 101359; assembly: GCF_000308615.1. Taxonomy (GTDB): domain Bacteria; phylum Actinomycetota; class Actinomycetes; order Mycobacteriales; family Mycobacteriaceae; genus Nocardia; species Nocardia jiangxiensis. Next base: position 50,214 of record NZ_BAGB01000062.1, on the reverse strand, counting down.
TGCCATCGGCACCGCGGTCGGGCTGCCGAGGCGGGCGAGGCCGGAGAAGATGATGTTGCCCAGGCCGGGGCCCTTCGCGTAGGCGGCCATGGCCAGGATGCCCATCGACATCATGGCGCTGACCCGCATACCCGCCAGAATCGCGGGCCAGGCCAGCGGGAGTTCGATACCGGTCAGCACCCGCAGCCGGTTCATGCCCACGCCGCGAGCGGCGTCGGCCACGGCAGGATCGACGCCCGCGAGCCCGACGATGGTATTGCGCAGGATCGGCAGCAACGCGTACAGCACCAGCGCGGTGATGGTGGGGCGTACACCCAGGCCGAGTACCGGGATGAGCAGGCCGAGCAGGGCGAATGAAGGGACGGTCAGGATGATGCTGGCCGCCGCGGTGGCCAGCGCCGAACCCCAGGGACTGCGATGTACGACGATGCCGACCAGCACCGCCGCCACGGTCGCGATCACAACCGACTGCACCACTGCGGAAACGTGCAGATACGAATCCGTCAGTAGTTGAGTGCGGTGGTCGACGACATACGTCCACAGAGTTTCCAGGATGGTTCCTTCCGGCGGCTCGACGTCCGCGGCACAGTGTACCGAGGGGTTGCCGGAGATGCGCGTTTTCGCCGTTTCGGCCTGCCTTTTCGCTGCGCACGTGGCCAAATGTCCAGTGTGACCGGGCATTTCCCGGACAGTGAGATGAAAACTGGCCTAACTGAGACACTTTCGAGCATACCGGTGTGGCGGGCGGGGAAATTGGACAAGCGCGCGCGAGGGCGTCATCGAGCCGGTGTGACCGTGTGGTCGGAATGCTCGCGCGGGCGTGGGTCGGCGATATGGGTGAAGCGCCACGAAGAAATTTCCGGATCGAGGGAACCGTGCCGCTCGATCGAACGTCTTATCGAATGACATTGGGGTGAGTCCGTCGGTAGGGGGATGCGGTGTGTGGAGTCGTGGTGGGGCGTCGCCGGATGCGTGGTGTGTGGGAGCGATGGGGATTCGAAGGCCGGGGCCGATCCGGCAGCCGGACCAGTAGTCGGCGGTGGCACTCGGGGATGGTGCCGGTGGCGAGAGATGTCCGGGAGCGGGCGGTACGAGGGGTCGCGGCGTTCGTCGAGTTCGCGGCCGTCGATTCGGCGATGTGTCGAGCGGGGTTTCCCGTGGCGTTCGGACTCGGGTTGCGACAGGTCTTCCAGGCGAGTGCTCGGTGGGAATCTGCTGGGAGGAAGAATGTCCGCGGAGGTCGGTCGCGAGCTCACCTGTGCGGTTTCGGTGCGGTGATCTGTGCCGCTACCAGCGCATTCGGGTGTCAGACACACCTCGGGTTCGGCTGGGGCGAGAAGGCTGTCCCCATCGGTGGGGGCAGCAAGTGTGATGCGGTAGAAAAATCTCGTGACGCCAGGGCCGATCAGGCGGGTAAGGTCGGTCTCGGCCGTTTGGGAAATACCGCCTGTGGCGTGCGAGTATTTCTAACCGGTGGGGGAGGCGCACTGCGCGCCGAGCCTTACTATGGACCCGGCGGCGCCCGGCAGCGCCGTCGACGCGGTCCCTGTCCTGCTGCCCCCTCATCGGCAGGACAGGGACCTGCACACCGGGGGCATCACTTCTTTCCGCTGATCACTTCGTGTGTCGTAGCACTGCGTCGTATTCGCGTGGGGAAGCCGGGGATCGGTACGCTCGGGCGTGGGATTGGGATCGGCAGGCGCACCATCCGGCACAGCGAGGTTTCGGTAACTCATGCGACAGTCCAGCCAGAACAGCTCCCCTGCCTGGATCGATTACGAAGTGTTCGGCGAACGCTTCGTCGCGGCCGCGGTGACGCCCACGCGGATCGAGGCCGCGGTCGCGGGGATGGCCGGGCGGGGGATATCCATCGGTCCGTTCTCGATCGGCCCCGCCGGGCTCGCGGGATTCGTGGCCGAGGGAAGTGTCGGCAGACCACAGATCGTGCGCAACGGGCCACAGGTGACCTTTGAGGTCGGGCTGCCGGTTTCGCTGCACCTCACCGTGACCCTCGGCGGCAAGCAGTTTCGCCTGGAAGCAGTCGTGGAGATCGATCTGACGCTGCACGCGCGCACCGCCGATCCGCTGCTGATCGTCATCGATATCCCGCGGGTGCGCGGGCGCGACGTCAGTTTCGTGGTGCGTGCGGAGGCCGTCGGGAATGCGATCGATCTGCTGATGGATCCGATCGCGACGCTCGTGCAGCGCGAGGTCGCCAATCGGGTCAACGCGATGCTCACCGATCCGGGCGCGCGCCGCGCCCGCGTCTTCGACGTCGAGGCGATCATGAACGGCACTCGTTCGCGACATCGGGCGCTCGAGCAGTTCACCTGGATCGACTACACCGAATTCGGGCGCAGATTCTTCCCGCGGATCGTCACCGCGGCCCGGGTGCGCGAGGTCGTCGAGGGGCTGGCCGGGCGGATCGTCCAGGTCGGTCCGCTGCGAACCGGGCCGCGCCGGGCGGCCACGGTCGATGTGAAGGGCACTGTGCGCATGCCGCGGTTGTCCGAAAGAGCCGGGGATCCTGTGCAATTCGACCTGGTCATACCCGTCACGCTGGATATCACGGTCGCCGTGCTGGGCAACAATCGTTATCGCGCCGAGGTGGAGATCCCGCTGCTGTTGATCGCGCGAGCGGCGGATCCGTTGTTCGTCGTCATCGACGCGGTGCCGCCCGATGCGCGCGACATCGGGGTGGATCTGCAGGCCGGCAGCCGGCGGGCGCGGGTACTCGGTGTGCTCGGTGGTATCCGCGCGCAGGTCGCGGCCCAGGTGGCGCGGGTCGTGGTCGCCGAACTCGCCGATCCGTCGATACGCATCATCGATGTCGCGGACCGCATCACCGCGGCCACCGACTGACCTCTGCCGGGACAGGGGGGATTTCTGGTGCGTATGAGGTTGATGCGCCCTGTGAGCATGGCGGTTCTCATGTGAGTGTGGTGAAATTGGTTCACGTTCGAGGCGCTCGGCGCGCAGATGGCATTCACGATGTCATTGGGGAAGGTGCGCCGAGTGCGTCGGCGGGTTCCAACGGGCAGTACAGGGCAGATACGCAGGTATGCAGTTCCACTGAGCCGAAGGAGTGTCGTCGATGCGTCCCGTCCCGATCTCTCGCCGCACCCTGCTCGGATACGCCGCCGGTACGGCCGTCGGGGCCGCCGCCGTGGGCGCATTCGCATCCCCCGCTTCGGCCGAGCAATCCAAGCTCGGCACGTTGGTCGACTATGCGGGCGGAGTCCCCTCGGCCGCGTCCATCCGCTCGGCCGGACATGCCGGCGCGATCCGATACGTCTCCGAGCGGCGCCCGGGCGCGGAATGGATGGCGGCCAAGCCTTTGCAGGCCCGGGAGGTCGACGCCCTGCACGCGGCCGGACTCACCGTCGTCTCGAACTATCAGTACGGCAAGGGGCCCACGGCGGATTGGCGCGGCGGCGAGGAGGCGGGCAAGCAGTGCGCCGACCGCGGCCTGCATCTGCACGGCGTCGCCGGGGGCCCGGACTCGGCCCCGATCTACGCTTCGATCGACGACAACCCGACCCCGATCCAATTCGTCCGGCTGATCGCCCCCTACCTGACCGGCTGGCAATCGGTGATCGGCAAGAAGCGCCTCGGCGTCTACGCCAACGCCCCCACCATCGAACTCGCTCGCGTCGCCGGACTGGGAACGTACTTCTGGCAACACGATTGGGGCACCCCACCCGGATTCGTGCACCCCGCCGCCAACCTCCACCAGTTCCAGATCAACAAATGCACCCTCGACAACATCAGCGTCGACCTGAACACCATCCTCACTCCCAATTACGGCCAGTGGTGATCGAGCACCATCTCGCACACTTCGCGATGTGCAACGTCGACCGGACACCCAGTTCCGCCCGCCCCGAATAACGCCAACTCCAAGGCCGCGGCCCGCCGCAGCGAAGCGGAGGCCAAAAACTCAAGTCTGGCAGTGGCAGGTGGGGTCTTTGGACAGGTCGGGCTCTTCGGGGACGACGCGGAGTGTCGGGCGGGCCTCGGGGATTTCGCGGTTGCCGGTCCAGGCCAGCAATGACCAGCGTGAGAGGCCGGACAGGACCGAGCCCAGGCTGAAGAACGAGCCGATCGAGCCGACCGACAGGACCGATCCGACGCTGCCGATGGACAGCACCGAGTAGGCCGATCCGATGGACAGGATGGAACGTTCGGAGCGGATCGACAGGATCGATCGGTGTGAGCGCGTGGAGAGAATCGATTTGTAGGACCGGCGGGACATGACGGACCGCCCGGCGCGCCCACTCGTGGCGGATGCCGATTTCGCACGGGCGGAATCGGAGGTGGGTGATGCGGACCGTTCGAGCTGATCGACAGTCGACATATATGGGGTCTATCACAATTCGCGGGGGTTCTACGCTGTATCAAGACCAAAAAAACCGGAGTGTCGCGCACGGCGACACTCCGGTGTGAAGTGCTGTCGAACTCCGGTCTCGCGGGCTCGGATTCGGTTATGCGTGCGGTGCGGCCGCCGGGGTCTTGGCCTGCGGCTGTACGGCCTGCTGCGGTCGCTTGGCGGGGGTCTTGGCCTGCTGCGCGGCGCCCGGCGCCACGTTGGGAACGGTGAAGAAGCCCAGGGTCGGCAGGAACGAGCAGGTGATCGGCGCCTTGTCGGCGGCGGGCTGCGTGGTCAGCGAACCGGAGACCACCGCGACGACCCGTCCCGTGCCGGTGTTGACGATCGCGGACAGGGTGGCCGGGCCGCCGGGGTTGATGTGCGCGGAGTCGGTCAGTGCCTGCGTGCCGCCCCGACCGCTGTCGAGGTTGATCCACTGCACCGTCATCGGTGCGTTCTGGTGCGGCGTAAGACCTTTGGTGCCCAGGGCGGTGAACACGAATCCGGTCTGCCCGGCCTTGGGGCCCGGGGGCGGCAGTTCGGCGGGACCGGGCACGGCCAGTGCGGTGCCGACCGAATCCGAACCCGCGCCGATGCAGTCCTTGCCGATGCTCGGGTACAGGAACTGGGCGATGGTCGGCCCATTCTTGGGAATGTCCGGTCCGCCGCCGTTGCTACCGTCGAGGAACGCGATCAGCGCGCCGAGGGTCGTCTTGACCGACGGCGGCAGGCCCGAGGAGTTCAGCGCCTGCTGCGCCTGGCCCAGGATGGACTGCTGTGCCGGACTGGAGATCTGCTGTGCCGCAGCCGCGCCGATGATGGCGGGCGCCAGCGAGACCAGCGCGTCCACCGGCACGCCCTCGGGCACCAGCGGGGTATTCGCCTGGGTCTGCGCGGCCGGAGCCGCGATTGCCGTGCTCGAAGCGGTGAGGGCCGCGCCGGCCGCAAGGGCCAGCACCGACAATGCGAACCGCGTTCCTCTGATGCGAAGCACTGGTGTAGCCGTCCTTAGCTCGGGTACGTCAAAATGCGATGCGAGGGCGCATCGCGTACGCCGTGCCACTCTAGGGAGTGAGCAGGGTGTTGTACAGCGCAGCTGTGATCTTCCGTTCAGCTAATAGCAAGTTATTCGGTGCATGCTCGGAATATATCGTGTGACCAGTGGTGCTCATGGGATTTATGTTGCAAAAGGTACCGGGCGTGTCACGGGTTCGCGGAACGGGGGAACGGTGTGACTGGTAACGGTGTGATTAGTCTTGACCCGGCCCGCCGACCCGACTGAAAGTTGTTCGCAGTGAACCCAAGTCTCCGGACGGCACTCAGCGGCAGCGCGGGACTCGGAGAAATGTGGACCGCTCCCCGCGCCCGCCCGATCGCCGCCTCGGTGCTGGGTCTGTCGGTTCTGGCTCGAATGTTGTGGATGCTGGTCTCGCCCAACGGAATGAACCTGGTCGACCTGCACGTCTACGTGTATGGGGCGGCCTCGCTGGGCAGCGGTCATCTCTACGACTTCACCTATGCGGACAAGACACCGGATTTTCCGCTGCCGTTCACCTATCCGACCTTCGCGGCGGTGGTGTTCTGGCCGTTGCATTTCCTGCCGTTCACCGTGATTGCCGTGGTGTGGCTGCTGCTGATCGTCGCGGCGCTGTACGCGGTGGTGCGTTTGGCCCTCGGCCTGATCCTGGGTGAGGCGGCGCGCGAGAGTCGTTGGCACACTGCGGCACTGGGCTGGACCGCGCTGGGGCTGTGGCTCGAGCCGGTGCGCACCACCATCGATTACGGCCAGGTCAACGTCTTTCTGATGCTCGCGGTGATGCTCGCGGTGCGATCCGCGCGGTGGTGGTGGTCGGGACTGCTGGTCGGCGCGGCCGCGGGCGTCAAACTCACTCCGGCGATCACCGGGCTGTACTTCCTGACCCAGCGACGCTGGGCGAGTGCGGTGGCCTCGGCGGTGGCGTTCGCCGCGACGATCGGGCTGAGTTTCGCGATCTCGCCCGGTGAGACGCGAACCTATTTCGGGCCGCTGGTCGGGGATGCGAATCGGATCGGTCCGGTGGGTTCGGTGTGGAACCAGTCGCTGCGCGGGGCGTTGAGCCGCATCCTCGGACACGACGCGGGCGCGCCCTGGCATCTGGCCGGACATCGAATTCCGTTCGGGCCCTGGTGGATCGCGTGGGTCGTGGTGGTCGCGGTGCTGGCGGTACTGGCCTGGCGGGCGCTCGAGGCGGAGGATCGGCTGGGCGCGCTGCTGGTGGTGCAGTTGCTCGGCTTGATGGTGTCGCCGATCTCCTGGTCGCATCACTGGGTCTGGTTGCTGCCGCTGCTGCTGTGGCTGACGTACGGGCCGTTGCGCACGGCCGTGGGCGTCCGTGTGGTGGCGGGATATTGGCTGGTGAACGCGTTGATCGGGGTGCCGTGGGTGCTGTCGTTCGCGCAGCCCACGATCTGGAAGATCTCCCGGCCCGGGGTGTTGTCCTGGCTCGGCGCGGTGGACGTGATCGGGGTGCTGGGGTTCTATTCGTGGCTGATCTGGACCCGGCGCGATCGGTTCCGGGTGCGATTCGGGGCCTACGCCACCGCGTAGGTGCGGCGTCAATCCTGTTGTGCCAGTTGGTCGATTCGTTTCGCCAACGCGAAATCCAGCGCGGTCAGCCCACCGGCGGAATGCGTGGACAGTGTGAAGGTGACCTTGCGCCAGCGGATATCGATGTCGGGATGGTGATTCGCCTCCTCGGCCGCGGTGGCGACCCGGCCGACCAGATCGATCCCGGCCGGGAACGACGACGCCGCGACGGTGCGGGCGATGCTGTCGCCGGTACGAGTCCAATCCGGCAGGTCCGCGAGTGCGGTGCGCAGTTCTTCCTCGGTGAGCAGTGCAATACCCATACCCCGGTTGTACCCCTGTCGGCACGGCCTGTGGGGCGATCCGAACAGGTCGAGGAGGGAGCCTTCGCTGGATTTCGGTACGCTGTAGCCGGCCGCATGCCCGGTGAGTTGTCTCCACCTGTCTTGTACGGATCCTCTACGGCGAGGGTCGGGCCGGCAACCACCATCTTCAGCAGGAGGAATCAACGTGTCGTCTGTCGACTTCCGCAACGTCGCCATCGTGGCGCACGTCGACCACGGCAAGACGACGCTGGTCGACGCTATGCTGCGGCAGTCCGGCGCCTTCGCCGAACGTGCCGAGCTCGTGGACCGGGTCATGGACTCCGGTGACCTCGAACGTGAGAAGGGCATCACGATCCTGGCGAAGAACACCGCGGTGCACCGGCACAACGCCGATGGCACCATCACGGTGATCAACGTCATCGACACCCCCGGCCACGCCGACTTCGGCGGTGAGGTCGAGCGCGGGCTGTCCATGGTCGACGGTGTCGTCCTGCTGGTCGACGCGTCCGAGGGGCCGCTGCCGCAGACCCGTTTCGTGCTGCGCAAGGCGCTGGCCGCGTCGTTGCCGGTGATCCTGGTGGTCAACAAGACCGACCGGCCCGACGCCCGCATCGAGGAGGTCGTCGAGGAGAGCCACGATCTGCTGCTGGACCTGGCCTCCGATCTGGACGACGAGGCGTCCGAGGCCGCGGAGCTCGCCCTGGATCTGCCCGTGCTCTACGCCTCGGGCCGCGAGGGCAAGGCCTCGACCAGCCGTCCCGACAACGGCAACGCACCCGATGCGGAGAACCTCGACGAGCTGTTCGAAGTCCTGATGAAGTACGTTCCCGCGCCCAAGGGTGACCCCACCGCGTCGCTGCAGGCGCACGTCACCAACCTGGACGCCTCGCCGTTCCTGGGCCGGATCGGCCTGGTCCGCATTCACAACGGCACCCTGCGCAAGGGCCAGAACGTCGCGTGGATGCACGGCGACGGCGTGAAGACCGTGAAGATCACCGAACTGCTGAAGACGATCGGCGTCGAGCGCACACCCGGTGAGGAGGCCGTGGCGGGTGACATCGTCGCCATCGCGGGCATCCCGGAGATCATGATCGGCGACACCCTCGCCGACATGGACAATCCGGTCGCGCTGCCGCGCATCACCGTCGACGAGCCCGCCATCTCGGTGACCATCGGCACCAACACCTCGCCGCTGGTCGGCCGGACGCAGGGCCACAAGCTGACCGCTCGCATGGTGAAGTCGCGGCTGGACCAGGAACTGGTCGGCAACGTCTCGCTGCGCGTGCTGGACATCGGCCGCCCGGACGCGTGGGAGGTGCAGGGCCGTGGTGAGCTGGCGCTGGCCATCCTGGTCGAGCAGATGCGCCGTGAGGGTTTCGAGCTGACCGTCGGCAAACCGCAGGTGGTCACCAAGCAGGTCGACGGCAAGGTGCACGAGCCGTTCGAGGAGCTGACCATCGACTGCCCCGACGAGTACCTGGGCGCGATCACCCAGCTGCTGGCCGCTCGCAAGGGCAAGATGGTGCAGATGAGCAACCACTCCGCGGGGTGGGTGCGCATGGAGTTCATCGTCCCCTCGCGCGGCCTGATCGGTTTCCGCACCGACTTCCTGACCGAGACCCGCGGCACCGGTATCGCCAACGCCGTGTTCGACGGATACGCCCCCTGGGCCGGCGAGATTCGCGCGCGGCACACCGGTTCGCTGGTGTCCGACCGCGCCGGTTCGGTGACCCCGTTCGCCATGATCCAGCTCGCCGATCGCGGACAGTTCTTCGTGGAGCCGGGTGCGGACACCTACGAGGGCCACGTCGTCGGGATCAACCCGCGCGCGGAGGATCTGGACATCAACGTCACCCGCGAGAAGAAGCTGACCAACATGCGTTCGGCCACAGCCGACGTATTCGAGACCCTGGCCAAGCCGCTGCAGCTCGACCTCGAGGGCGCGATGGAATTCTGCGCCGCCGACGAGTGCGTCGAGGTCACCCCGGAGGTCGTGCGGGTGCGCAAGGTCATCCTCGGCGCCACCGAGCGCGGCCGCGAGGCCGCCCGCCGCAAGGCCCGCGACCGGGCGGCGCAGAACGCGTAGCAGGACTTCTCGTTCGTCGTGACGAAGCATGAACGCCTTGTCGCACAGCACCTTCCGGTGCGTGCGGCAAGGCCCGCCGAGATCTGTGTCATCCGGTGAGGCCGCACATGTCGTTCTCCTCGAGTCTCTCAGCGGCAGTGAGCTCCCCGAGTGAGCCGACGAGACCGGGCCGGTGCAGTGGTCCGGAAGTTTGGAGAGTGATCGCGCGGTGAACCGGGACGAACACGACCCCAACCGATTCCGCCCACCCCGGAAAACACCGCTACTTCGGGGACCCCGCCGGAGCGAAGCGAAGGCAATCGAACGCGATGCCGCAGCAGAGCGCGCGAAGCCCGAGTTCACCGAGCTTCGCCGATCTCGGAAATCGTCAACTCGCGGCCGTGGCCCGCGGCGATTCTGGACTGACCGGAGCAAACCGGCGGTAATCGAACGCGACGTCGTAGCAGAGCGCGCGAAGCCCGAGTTCACCCAGTTCCGCCGACGTCGGAAATCGTCAACTCGCGGCCGGGGCCCGGGGCGATTCTGGACTGACGGAGCGGGGGAGCGGAGCGGAGGAGCGGAGGAGGGAAGAATCGGCCCTGAAAGGGCCGCGGCCCGCCGGAGCGGAGCGGAGGCCAAAGACACTGCTACAGTGCCGGGCGTGATGTCGGGGGCTTGCGCAACGCGGCGCGCCACGGTGCTGCTGCGGGTTGTGGTGTTGGTGCTGGCGGCGTCGGTGACGTTGCTCGCCGGGTGTACGGCGAATCCGCCGCCGCCGATCGAGAGTACGGACAGTCCGAAGACGTTGCCCGCCACGCCGACCAAGACCACGGTGGTGGTGGCGGTGGACGACATCGGGATCGGGTTCAATCCGCATCTGCGGTCGAATCAGTCCCCGGCTACCGATGCGGTTGCCTCGATGGTGTTTCCGAGTCCGTTCCGGCCGGTGCCGTCGCCCTCGACGCCGGGCGCGACCGATTGGGTGCCCGACAACTCGTTGATGGTGTCGGCGGATGTGACGTCGCAGAATCCGTTCACGATCACCTACAAGATCCAGGATCAGGCGTCCTGGTCCGATGGCGCGCCGATCGCGGCGGAGGATTTCCGTTATCTGTGGCAGCAGATGATCACTCAGCCGGGCGTGGTGGATTCGGCCGGTTATCGGATGATCACCGATGTGGGGTCCTCGCAGGGCGGTAAGACGGTGACCGTCACCATGAACGGGGCCTATCCGGCGTGGCGGAGTATGTTCACCGATCTGCTGCCCTCGCATCTGCTCAAGGATGCGCCCGGCGGGTTCGAGCGGGCGTTGACGCTGGATCGCGGTTTGATCGATCAGAATCCGATCTCCGGCGGGCAGTTCCGGGTCAAGCAGGCCGACGCGGGCCGGGAGGAGATTCTGCTCGAACGCAACGACCGGTATTGGGGTGCTCCGGCGGTGCCGGATCAGATCCAGTTGCGTGGCGGTGGAACTGCCGCTCAGGTGGCCGAATCGCTGCGTTCGGGCGATGCGCAGATGGCGCTGGTGCACGGCACCGCGGCGACGCAGGCGCAGCTCGGTGCGGTGCCGTCGGTGCGGACCGCGATCATGCCGCAGGCCCGGGTGATGCAGTTGGTGCTCAACGGCCGCACCGGCGATCTCAGCGACGTCCGGGTGCGGCGCGCGGTGCTGGGTCTGGTGGATCCGGGACTGCTGGCTTCGGTCGGCGCGCAGACCGGTAGTTGGGTGGATCCTGCTCGGGCGCAGATACTTTCGCCGTCCGATCCCGGATACGCTCCGACCGAGCCGCCGCGGATGACTGCCGATCAGGCGTTCGGGCTGTTGGCCGAGGCGGGTTTCGCGCGGGCGCCCGAGACGCCGCCGACCAATTCGGCGACTTCGCCCGCCCCGCAGCCGCGGCAGGTCGCCAAGGACGGTAAGACGCTGACCATCCGGATCGGCGCGGTGGACAAGGATACGACCGCGCTCGCGGTCGCCAACACCGCCGCGGACCAATTGCGCAGTGCCGGAATCGATGCCAGTGTGCGCAACCTGCCCGCCGATGAGCTCTACGGTAAGGATCTGCTGGACGGCACGGTGGACGCGATCGTCGGCTGGGAGCAGGCCGGTGGTGATCCGGCGACAGTGCTGGCTTCGCGGTACGGCTGCCCGCCCGCGGCGCCGACCGGGCAGACCGATAGTTCGTCGTCGCAGGTCGAGGTGATTCGCAAGGCTCCCGGCAATGTTTCCGGGGTGTGCGATCCGACTCTGCAACCGCAGATCGACGCGGCTCTGCGCGGTATCGATGTGCCGAAAGCGATCGCCGAGGCCGAGCCGAAACTGTGGAATCTGGCGACGGTGCTGCCGATCGTGCAGGACAACGGTGTCGCCGCGGCCGGGCCCCGGATGGACGGTGTGTCGCTCAGCGGTTCGATCGAGGTGGGGATCTTCGGCGGCGCGGCGAACTGGCGGCGGCTGTCGTGACCGAGAACGTCCCGGTTGGTGGTCTGCTGCTGGTGCACGCGCATCCGGACGACGAGACGATCGACACCGGCGGCACCATCGCGCACTATCGGCGTCGGGGTGTGCCGGTGACCGTGGTGACCTGCACTCTCGGCGAGGAGGGTGAGGTCATCGGCGAGCGGTGGGCGCAGCTGGTGAGTTCGGCGGCCGATCAGCTCGGCGGTTATCGGATCGGCGAATTGTCCAGGGCTCTGGCGGAATTGGGCGCCGGTCCGCCGTTGTTCCTGGGCGGTGCGGGGCGCTGGCGGGATTCCGGGATGGCGGGCACCACCGCGGCTCCTCGCGAATCGGAGGCGGCGTTGCATCCGCGGGCGTTCGTGAAGTCCGGTGACGCGGCGGTCGAGGCGCTGGTGCGGATTCTGCTCGAGGTGCGGCCCGCGGTGGTGGTCTGCTACGACCCGATGGGCGGGTACGGGCATCCGGATCATCTTCGCGCGCACCGGGTTTCGATGGATGCGGTGGATCTCGCCGCCGAAAGAGGTTGGGACGTACCGAAACTCTACTGGTCCGTCACCGATGCCACGGTGTTGCGCCTGCACACCGAGGCGCTGGCCCGCCGCACCGTCGATCGGCTCCCCGGGGCGCTCCCGGCCGGTTGGCGTTTGCCCGCCGAAGGTGAATTGGCCTGTGTGCCCAGTGAATCGGTGACCGCCACCATCGATGTCTCCGAGGTGCTGCCCGCCAAGCGCTCTGCTCTGCGCGCACACGCGACCCAGGTCGGGGTGGCGCCCTCCGGTCGCGAATTCGCGCTGTCGAACGATATCGCCCAGCCGATTCTGCCGGAGGAGCACTACATTCTCGTGCGTGGCTCACGCGGTGAGGTCGGCGCGGACGGCCGTGAACACGACCTGTTCTCGGGCCTGAACGGTTGACACTCCGGGCACGGTCGCGATCTTGTGACGGCCGACGCGGTGCTGTGGGGTCGGCTCTAGACTGAGCGGCATGTACAACTGGAGTCTGCAGGATGCCATCGTGGCGTTCGTCCAGAGTCAGCAGCCACATTTCCAGGCGCAACACGACCTGTATCTGTCGGTGCTGTACTCCTTCGTCGATATGCAGAGTCACCTGCTGACGCTGCTCGGCTTCCCGCCCGTCCCGTGACGGCCCCGGCGATCGGCCGCGCGAATTCCCCGGTGGAGGATCAGCGGCCCGGGTTCGTGCTGGCCGGTGTGGCTCTCGTGGTGCTGCTGGTGTTCAACGGCCTGCTGACCTTCACGGTCGAGGTGCTGTATCTGCCGAGTTATATCGGTGCGACTCCGTTCCCGATCAGCGCGGCCTTCGCGGCGGTGATCAACCTGGTGCTGGTGCTCGGCATGGGGACCGTGGTCTCGCGTCCGGCCACGATGTCGCTGCCGGTCCTGGCGTGGCTGCTGGGCTTCGTGGTGTGCCTGACCACCGGGCCCGGCGGTGATGTGATCCTCACCGACAGCTGGACCACTCCGTTGTTCCTGGCCTGCGGCATCGTCCCGGCGGGTTGGTATCTGTTCTGGCGTGGTTTCGTTCTGCCCGCGCGTAATGCGGGGAAGGCCACCACTCGTTAGTGGTCCCGGTTCAGGTGCACGGTCAGTGTCGCGACGACCGCGTCGGTGCGGCTGCGCAGGGCCGCCGCCAGCACCGGGCCGCGCGGATTGTGCAGCAGACGCTGCCACCAGTGCCGGGTGTCGATCTGGGCGAGCAGGACCGTGACGCGCTTACCCTCGGCGGTCTGTTTGCGGACGTAGCCTACGAGTGTGGCCACGAGGCTGCGGTTGGGGCAGGGCAGCACGGTCAGCGGGACGCCCGGATCCCACTTCTCCCATTTCGCGCTGAGTTTCTTCGTCGCGCTCGGATCGATGGCCGCGGCGACGGCGACGGTCTGTCCGCCCATGCGCATCGCGGCCTCGAGCGCCTGTTCGGTGATCATGCTGACGGTCACCACCGGAACCACCACCAGCGTGGGGCCGGTGGGCAGCGGTGTGGGTGGGACCAGTCCCATGCCCAGTTGCTCGGCGACCGAGGCGTAATAGTGTTCGGTGCGTGCGAACAACACCACCAGCACGGGCACGATGATCAGCAGCAGCCACGCGCCCTCGGTGAATTTCTCGGCCAGCAACACGATTCCGGCGATCGCGGTGAGGGTCGCGCCGAAGCCGTTGAGGGCGGTGCGCCGGATCCAGCCGGGGCCGCGCTGATGTCGCCAATGCCGCACCAGGCCCGCCTGACTCAGCGTGAAGCCGATGAAGACGCCGATCGCGAAGACCGGCAGCAGTCGATGGGTGTCCGCGTGCACCACCACCAGGACGATCGCGGCGAGTAGGGCCAGGGCGGTGACGCCGTAGCGGAAAACCGGTCGCTCCGAACGCATTCCGAACATGTGCGGCACGCGGTGATCCTTGGCCAGGAGGGCCAGCAGTACCGGCAGGCCGCCGAAGCTGGTGTTCGCGGCCAGGACCAGTACCAGGGTCACCGCGAGATTGGTGACGTAGAACGCCCAGCCGGTGCCGAACGCACCCGCCGAGAGCTGAGCCAGGACGGTCACATCGCCGCGCGGGACGGTGTGGTACTTACCGATCAGCACTGCCAGCCCGAGCAACATCAGACCCAGCAGCACACCCAGCGCAATCTCGGTGTGCTGGGCGCGGCGCACCGCGGGTGTGCGGAACGACGGGACGGCGTTGGCGATCGCCTCCACACCGGTCAGCGAGGAGCATCCGGCGGCGAATGCCCGCAGCAGCAGGAGGATTCCGACTGCGGCGGTCGGTGAGATCGGTCCCTTGTCGGTGCCGATGACCTCGACCGGTCCGGATCGGCTCAGGCCGACCACGATGACGGCGACGATGGCCACTACGAACACGATCGTCGGCCCCATCAGAACTTTCGCCGATTCCGCGACCCCGACCAGGTTGATCGCCGTCAGCACAGCCAGGCCGATCAGCGTGATCAGCAGCAGATGATCCGCCAGCGCCGGGAACGCGCTGGCCAGGCTCGCGGCCCCGGCGGCCAGGCTGACCGCGACGGTGAGGACGTAGTCGACGACCAGACTGGCCGCGGCGAGCAGACTGGCGCCCCGGCCCAGATCCTGCTTCGCCACGGCGTATGCGCCGCCCCCGTCCGGATGTGCGGCGATGACCTGCCGATACGACAGGACCAGGACGGCCAGCAGGGCGGCGATCGCCAGCGATACCGGAAGTGTCCAGGTGACCGCGGCGGCCCCGGCGGTGACCAGGACCAGCACGATCGACTCGGGGCCGTAGGCGACGCTCGTCAGCGCGTCCAGTGACAGTGCCGCGAGGCCGCCCAGGGCGGTGAGCCGGAATTCGTCGCCGCGTTGATGTCGACGCAACCGGCGGTCCGCGATCGGCCGTTCGGAAGTACTCCTCTGCCGCGTCTGCGTCATACAACCATTGAACGCGAGGACGCTGTTCGGTGCCGCAGCGACACATCAGCAACGGGGGTGCCGGGCGGGTGGAGACGAACTCAGCGCTGGCCGAGTCGCCCGGGAGTCACCGCTTCGATCAGCGACCACGCCTGTTCCAGCGGAACGTCCACGACCCGGTATCGCTTCTTGCCCGCGGCTGTCGCGGCGACGAGGGTGGCCAGGCCGGCGCGGCGCTGGAAGAAGGTCTGCCGGACGGTCCAGCCGATGATGCCGGGCGCCTCGAGACAGTCGCGGTCGCGGTCCAGGGATCCGTTGCGGGTGATCAGCCAGGTCGGCCCGGCGGCGTCGCCGGGGATGACCGCATGTCCGAGCCCCCGGTAGCGATCCTGCGCCAACGCCAGCGCGATCACCGCGACGACGGCCAGCACGATCCACGCCCACAGCGGAATCCCCGGTCCCGCAACGTCGATCACGGCCATCATCACGACGATCAGTAGCAGTGGCGTCAACGCCCGGGTGAATCGGCGGCGTCTGGCGCGCTTGCCGTGCGGGATCAGCGCGACGTGCACAGGTGCGGCCGCATCGTTCGAAACGTGGTATCCCGTTGCGGTACCGGATATCCCGCCATCGACGGTGATCGGTTGCCGATGTTGCCGGCGGCTGGTGAGCAGTTGGGCGAGGGTGTGGTCCACGGCGGTGCGCGGGGCCTGGGGGAGGATTTTCTGCCGGGAGCTGGTGCCGGTCATGATGGCGTCGAGTTCCGCGCCGCCCGCGAGACGCAGCAGCAGTGGCTCTTTGAGGGTCGCGCCACGCAGGCGGGCCAGATCCAGGGTGGTCTGGCGGGTGGTGAACAGGCCGTGGCTGATGTGCAGTGTGCGGCCGTCGTCGATGACGCGCAGGCCGAAATACGTGGTCAGATACCGCAGGCAGTCGCCCAGCGTCACCACCACGATCAGTGCCGCCAGCACGATCACGACCGCCACCGTGAGGAATACCGCGCCTCGGGCGCCGATCTCCTTGACGGTGTCGGCATTGAACAGGACGTTGGCGATACCGAATTTGAAGGCCAGGCCGACGATCGGTGCGATGACCGCGAGCCCGCGCAGGGACAGCGGCGCATATCGGACCCAGGCCGGTTGCCAGTGGCCGATCTCGATTCCCTTGTGCGGCTGCGATTCCGGCTGAGAGATCTGCGGAACATCTTGCCCTGCAGGTGATTCCACATCGTGCAGTAGCAAAGCGCGAAGTTCGGGAACCTGCCGGGCATCCACGCCGTCCAGATGGAAGCGCTCCTGTTTGTCCGCCTGCTGTCCGGTGCCGATGGCCAGGACCACCAGCCCGAGCAGCCGGTGCATCAGATCCGCGTGCACGTCCACCGAGCGGATTCGCGAGCGCGGCACCGTCAACGTCTTGCGTTGCAGCAGTCCGCGTCGCAACTGCACGGTGTCCGGGCCGATCCGGTAGGTGGTGGTGAACCAGCGGGTGAGCGCGAGTCCGACGATCACCGCCAGCGCCGCCAGACTCCACATCGGATTGTCGCTGCGGCTGCCCGCGATCACGGTCACGATCAGCACCGGGATGAAGCGCACCACCTCGCGCACCGGATGCAGCAGCAGCATCCGGCCGTCCAGACGACGCCAGGGCGGCTCGGCGGACATCCCGGTCGGCGCGTCGTCGGGTGCGCCCGCGGTGATCCCCGGCTCGGTCATGTCGCATCCCCGCGGTGGGCCGCGGCCACCTCGGTCAGCCGCTCGACGGTCTGTTCAGCGGTCGCCAGATCCAGTGCCGGAATCCGCACCGCGCCCGCGGAGGAGGCTGTGGTGACGGTGACCGTCGCGAGTCCGAGCAGTCGTTCGAGCGGCCCGCGGTGCGTGTCGACGGTCTGTACACGACTGATCGGCGCGACGCGGCTCTCCTGGGTGAACCAGCCGGTGCGGGTGTACACCGCCTCCTCGGTGACCTCCCAGCGGTGCACCGCGTACCGCCACAGCGGCACCCCGGCCACATGCGCCGCGGCCACGAGCAGCGTGATCACCAAGGCCGTCGACTGCCAGGCACGGTTGGTGGAGTCCGAGAGGATCCACACCACCTCGGCGATAACGACGATCACCCATCCGATCGCCGCCGGTATCGCCCAGAGGGTTTTCGCGCGCGGGCTCGGCCGCCATGCCGGTTCCGCGAGAACGGTTCGCTCGACTGGAATTCTCTCCTGGCCCATCGCCCCTCCGTATGCCACACCGCCCATAGTGCATCAAATCGGGCGGCGGCGTGACTACTGTGGCGTCCAGTCGGAATAGGGTGCGCGGGCCTCGGGTTGTGGTACCCACAGGCACCGAAGGGAGAACGGTCGGATGGTTGGCGCATGATCGAGGGCGTGACGGATCTACCTGAACCAGGCGTCCCCGCTGCTGCACCCACGTCATCGGCGATGGGCCGGGCGTTGCAGCGCGCGCGGGACGGGGCGACGCTCGACCTCGACGAGGCCGTGGTGTTGTTACATGCCCGCGGCGCGGATCTGGCGGATCTGTGCGCGTCGGCGGCCCGGGTGCGCGATGCGGGACTCCGTGCGACGTACGGCGACCGCGAGTCGGGTCTGCCGATCACCTATTCGCGCAAGGTCTTCATCCCGTTGACCAACCTGTGCCGGGACGTGTGCCACTACTGCACGTTCGTCACCGTGCCGGGCAAGCTGCGCGCCGCGGGCAAGGGGATGTATCTGGAGCCGGACGAGGTGCTCGAGATCGCCCGTAACGGTGCCGAAATGGGTTGTAAGGAAGCGCTTTTCACGCTCGGCGATCGTCCCGAGGAGCGCTGGCCCGAGGCGCGGGCGTGGCTCGACGAACGCGGTTATGCCTCCACGCTGGACTACGTGCGCGCGATGGCGATCCTGGTGCTCGAGCAGACCGGCCTGCTCCCGCACCTGAATCCGGGCGTGATGAGCTCGGCGGAGCTCTCGCGGCTCAAGCCCGTCGCGCCCTCGATGGGCATGATGCTGGAGACCACCTCCGAGCGGCTGTTCACCGAACGCGGTCAGGCCCACTACGGCAGTCCGGACAAGGATCCGGCGGTCCGGCTGCAAGCGCTGACCGATGCGGGCCGGTTGTCGGTGCCGTTCACCACGGGCATCCTGGTCGGCATCGGCGAGACGCTCACCGAGCGCGCCGAATCGATCCTGGCGATCGGCCGGTTGCAGCGGACGTTCGGGCATGTGCAGGAGGTGATCGTGCAGAACTTCCTGGCCAAACAGGGCACCGCCATGCGCAACACCCCCGACGCCGGTCTCGAGGAGTTCCGTGCCGCCATCGCCGTGACCAGGCTGGTGCTCGGGCCACAGATGCGCATCCAGGCGCCGCCGAATCTGGTCTCGCTGGAAGAGTGCCGCGCGCTGGTCGACGCCGGTATCGATGATTGGGGCGGGGTCTCCCCGCTGACGCCCGACCACGTCAATCCCGAACGGCCCTGGCCGAATCTGGACACTCTCGCCGAACTCACCGCGCAGTGCGGCTATGTGCTCACCGAGCGGCTCACCGCCCATCCGCGATACGTGCTGGCCGGAGAGCCGTGGATCGATCCGCGCGTGGCGGGACATGTTGCGGCCCTTGCCGATCCGGAGACCGGCCTGGCGTTGTCGGTGAATCCGCAGGGCAGCCCGTGGCAGGGAGCGGACGGGTCCCGGGATTCCGTGGGAGGATCGTCGCGAGAACAGCACGCGGCGGCCGGAGCGTTCGCGACCGGCTCCCGGCTCTGACACAAGGCCGGAAACCGCCGCCGAACCGGCGGAGATCGCCGCCGGAATCGGCCGTCCGATGTGTGTTCGGACACCATCCTCGGCGAGTCGCAGGACACGATCCGCGCGGCGCCGGTAGCGGTCGAATGAGCCTCGCGCGGTGGCTACGATGTCCTCTGGCGCCGCGTGCGGTAGGTGGCCGAAGTTAGGCAAGGCTGACCAGTAGTAATGTGTAATGCCGGGATACTGTTGCGCGGGCGGAGTATCCCGCAGGCAAGGACAGACTAGGAGAGCGGCAGTGCCGTACATCATCGCTGAACCGTGCGTTGACGTGAAGGACAAGGCGTGCATCGAGGAATGCCCCGTGGATTGCATCTACGAGGGTGGTCGCATGCTGTACATCCATCCCGACGAGTGCGTGGACTGTGGTGCATGTGAGCCGGTGTGCCCGGTGGAAGCGATCTTCTACGAGGACGACACCCCGGATCAGTGGAGCGGGTACGTGAACGCCAATGTCGACTTCTTCGACGACCTGGGCTCCCCGGGCGGTGCGACGAAGGTCGGCAAGGTGGACTTCGACCCGCCGTTCATCGCGGCGCTACCGCCGATGGCGAGCGAGTAACGACGTTGTCGCAGCGTCGCTCCGTCAGCAGTCTGCTACCTGATTTCCCTTGGGACACCATCGCTTCCGCGAAAGCGCGAGCGGCGGAGCATCCCGGCGGCATCGTCGATCTGTCGGTGGGTACGCCGGTCGATCCGGTCGATCCCCTGATCCGTTCGGCGCTGGCCGCGGTCGCGGAGGTGCCCGGATATCCGGCCACCCACGGCACGCCCGAACTGCGTGCCGCGGCGGTGCAGGCGCTGGTCCGGCGGTTCGGCATCACGGGTGTGGCGGCCGACGCGGTGCTGCCCGCGATCGGCACGAAGGAACTGATCGCCGGGCTGCCGCGATTGCTGGGGCTGGGCGCGTCCGATCTGGTGGTCATTCCCGAGGTGGCGTATCCGACCTATGAGGTGGGTGCGCTGCTGGCGGGCACGCGGGTGCTGCGCGCCGACGGCGTGACCCGGCTCGGCCCCGAATCCCCGGCGTTGATCTACCTGAACTCGCCGTCCAATCCGACCGGCAAGGTTCTGGGCGTGGACCATCTGCGCAAGGTGGTGGACTTCGCCCGCCAACGCGGTGCGATCGTGGCTTCCGACGAGTGCTATCTGGGCCTGGCCTGGGACGAGTCCGCGGTCTCGATTCTGGATCCGCGCGTCTGCGACGGCGACCACACCGGTCTGCTGGCGATTCATTCGCTGTCCAAGACCTCGAATCTGGCCGGATATCGCGCCGGATTCGTCACCGGCGATCCGGCGCTGGTGCGCGAACTGCTCGAGGTGCGCAAACACGCCGGAATGATCATGCCGTTCCCGGTGCAGTCGGCCATGACCGCCGCGCTCAGCGATGACACGCACGAGGCGCAGCAGCGCGAACGGTATCGCGCACGTCGGGAGATCCTGCGAAAGGCGTTGCAGGAGGCGGGTTTCCGGATCGATCATTCGGCGGCGGGCCTGTACCTGTGGTCCACGCGCGAGGAGAACGGACGCGTCACGCTGGACTGGCTGGCCGAACGCGGCATCCTGGCCGCCCCGGGCGATTTCTACGGCCCCACCGGTGTGGACCATGTCCGCATCGCACTGACCGCGACCGACGAGCGGATCGCCGCGGCGGCCGAACGGCTTACTGCGGAGTGATCGGATCCCCTGTCACGCAGGGGAATCCGGGCCCGCGGGTTCGATGCGCGGATCCGCGTAGACCGTCGCCTCGGTATCGGATTCGCTCATCCGCTGCGCGGCCCCGTCGGTGACGCGCAACGTGTACAGCCCCTCGTCGGGATCCAGGCAGATCAGTCCGTAGCCGAGGTCGGCGTCGGCCTGGCTCAGGTGCAATTCCCGCAGAGCGTCGTCGAGGGTCGCGCCCTCGGGCAGCCGGACGGTCAGTAGCGGCATGAGTCCACGGTACTGGATTTCCGCCCGGGAAGAAGGGCCCGAGTTCATCGAACTCGGGCCCTGCTCCGAACGATTTCTTTCCGAATCAGGCGCGCGCGGCGTTCGTCTTCTGGAGTTCGGTCAGGATCGCCGACGCATCGAGCGTGCCGTAACCGTAGTCGTAGTCGAAACCGGACTTGTCGTGGTGGGTTGCGGTGCGCTGCAACAGGGCTCGCAGCTGGGCCGGGGGCAGGGCGGTGGCCGAATGGGTGGTGCGGATGGCCGCGACCAGACCTGCGGCGACCGGGCAGGCGGCGGAGGTGCCGGTGTCGGGATCGTTCGCGCCGAAGACCGTGGAGCCCAGGAAGTGGGTGTAGGCGCAGAAGTCGGGTTTGCGGTCGCTGAGGCGGCCGGGGCCCTGCGAGGAGTAGCCGACGCGCTGTCCCTTGGTGTCGACGCCGCCGATGCTCAGCACGTTCGGGCTGGAGTTGGCCCCGCCGATCGGGTGGTCGGCGAAACCGCACCGCTGGTCCGGGCAGTCCTTACCGCAGTTTCCGGCGGCGAACAGAATGTCCGCGCCCGCGGCGTCGAGCGATCGGACGATCACGTTGAACGGATGGTTGGGGTTGTCGGAGTAGTTCCCGGGCTGGCCGACCGGGAAGTCCCACTGCGGGGAGAACGAGCCCCAGCTGTTGCTGATCACCAGTGCGCGAGTGGCTTCGGGCTGATCGGACAGCACGGTGCGCAGATGGGCGTAGGCGGCCACGGCGTCGGAGAGCAGCCCGTCCATGGTGGAGCCGCCCTGGCGGGTGCTCTTCATGACCGGAATGTCGAGGTACGCGGCCTGCGGCGCGGCGATCAGCGCGTCGAAGGCGCACATGCTGCCGTGGTCCACCGGGAACTGGCCCGCGGTTCCGGTGACGCCCTGGGGATTCCAGCTGCGCTTGGTGTCGATGGTGAACGTCCCGCCGCGCGCCTGGTTGACCCGGTCTGCGTTGATTCCGGTGTCCACGATGGCCAGAGCGACGCCGTTGCCGGTCAGCCCGGCGGCGGTGAGATCGCCGGAGTGCAGCAGGGTTTCGACATCGTGCCAGGTGCCCACGGCCGGATCGCCGCCGCAGGTGAGCACGGACTCGATGACGGGATCGGCGAAAACCCCTGCGACGGTGGACGAACCGTGCAGGGCCGACAGGACGCTCTGGTCGTCGTCGGGAATCTCCCCGCGCACCACGACCGAACCGTCGGCCGGATGGGCGGAGAAGGTTTCCGCACCGCCGGCGGCGCCCGGCGTGAATCCGGGGATGTGGATCGGATCGTAGGTGTTCTCGAGGGCGAAACCGGGCAGATCCCCGACCACATCGGTCGCCGCGACCTGTGTGCCGGGATCGGCAACGGCGGCAAGAAGTTCGGTGGCGGGGTGAAGCTGGATCACAACGCGCATGGCACCATCCTGCCGCCTGGGCCGGAAGTTCGCTCGGTGGATGCGGAGATTGGTCCGTCCGGTACGGAAATGCCTGTGCCGCACGAGGAACGTGCGGCACAGTATCCGGGCGACTGCTCGGCAGTTCAGACCAGGGGACGGCCGAATCGGCGCTGTAGTCGCATGTAGGACAGGCAGGTGTTGAGCGGCGCGGCGCGGATGACCGTGGGCATCCGGGTCCACACCACCGAGATCGAACGCAGCAGCAGGGTGAAGCGACGTTCGTCCCTGGCGGTCCAGCTCATGCCCATCTGATCGCGAAGGTGTTGCGGCAGCAGGGCTGTCACGCCGAAGCGGTGTACGCGGGCGAACAGCAGCCGGGGAACGGGGGAGAGCCACTTCAGGTCGATCATCTCGTTGAAGTAGTCCCGCACCGTGTCGTCGATGATGCGCTTGGCGATGTTCTCCTCCCAATACTGTTGGAAGGCAACACGATCGGCGGGCCACATCTCCGGACGCATCTGCAGGGTGGTGCCCAGCCGCGCGCTGTAGCGGTAGAACTCGTCGGCCAGTGCGGGTTCCATCGGGCCGCGCATGCGGGTGTACAGGTCGTCCACGCCCCAGTACAGGCAGGCGGCCACCCACAGCTGCAGATTCGGGTCGAAGGCGTTGTACTTGACCGCGGCGCCCGGCTCGGAGTGCACGGCGCGGTGCGAGCCGTTGACGGCCTCGCGGTACGCTGCGCAATCCTCCTCGGTGCCCATCCAGGCGACCGCGAGGTAGGTCAGCGTGGTGCGCAGCCGCTTGACCGGGTGCAGCGACGCCTTGCCGCTGTCCACGGTGCTCTCCACGACGCCGTAGCCGACCGGCGGGTGGCTCAGCTGCATGACGACGTTGGCGGCTCCGCCGATGAACGCGGCGATGCCATCGATGTGTTCACGGACCGTTTCCGGGGTAAGTGTCACCGGCGGGGTCGGCTCGGGCTCGGCCCTTTGCCGGGCAGCGGCGGTCATCGTTGACTCGACTCCTCGATCTCTCTTCGCGCCACCCGGCGGAAGAAGTGTGAGAAACTTTCCTTCTCACCTTCTCACCGAGATCTGGACCTGTCAAACGCTACGGTCGTAGAGTTGCATGTGAGCGATGACTTTCTTGTCATCGTCTCTTGGCGCAGAGAGAGGATACGGTCGTGACCAAGCTGGCCAAACTGCTGCCGCTCGTGCGTGACGCGGCTCCCGAGGATCGCAACCAGACGACGGTACTCGACGCCGCGCTGCTGGCCTTCCTCGATTTCGGGATCAAGCGCACCAGCATGGTGGAGGTCGCGCGGCGCGGCGGACTCTCGCTGGCCACCCTGTATCGGCGGTTCGCCGGGAAATCCGATCTGATCCAGGCGGTCGGCCTGCGGCAGGCGCGCGAGTTCATCGTCCAGGTGGATACGGTCGTGCAGCGGCAGATCGACTCCGAGGCCGATGCCGAGGAGCAGATCGTCGAGCTGTTCGTGGCCTTCCTGGACGGACTGCGCAGCAATCGGCTCCTGGATCGGCTGCTGACCACCGAACCGGAGATGGTGCTGCCCTATCTGACCGTGCGCGGGGCGCCGGTCATCGAACTCGGCCGCGACTACCTGGCCGAATTCATCGAACGGCTGCAGCGGGAAGGCAAACTGGCGCAGTACGATCCGCTGCCCCTGGCGGAGATGATCGCGCGCACCGCGCTGTCCATGGCGTTGACTCCGCAGACGGTCATCCCGCTGGACGACGACGCCGCCGTCCGCCGCTTCGCCCGCGATCACGTGGTGCCCGGCTTCCGGATCCCCTGAGTCGCATCGTTTTCCTCGCCGTACCGGCGGAAGGGCGAAAGGGCGGGGCGGCGGCTTGATAGGTTGAACCGGTGTCGTATGGGTCGTTACCGCTGCTGAAGTCGTTGAATCCGGCCGCCGTCGCCGCGGGTGCGGATATTCCCGATGCTGTCACGATCGACGGGCATACGCTCTCGCGCAGCGATCTGATCGGTGCGGCGACCTCGGTGGCCGAACGGGTCGCGCAGGCCGAGCGGGTCGCGGTACTGGCGCGGCCGAGCGCCACGACGGTGCTGGCCATCCTGGGCAGTCTGATCGCCGGGGTCACGGTGGTACCGGTGCCGCCGGATTCCGGACCGGCCGAGATCGCGCACATCCTGACCGATTCCGGGGCGCAGGCATGGCTCGGTGAGGCGCCCGAGGGTGCCGAACTTCCGGTGATCCCGGTGCGCACGCACGCGCGTTCCTGGCACACCTATCCCGAACCCGGGCCGGGCACAACGGCTTTCATCCTCTACACCTCCGGCACCACCGGTGCGCCCAAAGGCGTGGTGCTGAGCCGGGGTGCGATCGCCGCCGGACTGGACGCGCTCGCGCAGGCGTGGGCGTGGACCTCGAACGACGTTCTGGTGCACGGACTTCCCCTGTTCCACGTGCACGGCCTCATCCTGGGCGTGCTGGGTCCGCTGCGGGTGGGCAGTCCGCTGGTGCACACCGGCAAGCCGACCCCCGCCGCCTATGCCGCGGCGAAGGGCACGATGTACTTCGGGGTGCCGACGGTGTGGTCGCGGGTTGTCGAAGATCCTTCCGCCGCACGGGAACTGGCGAAGGCGCGATTGCTGATATCCGGTAGCGCGCCGCTGCCGGTACCGGTGTTCGAGCGGCTGCGCGAGCTCACCGGTCAGGCTCCCGTGGAGCGCTACGGGATGAGCGAGACCATGATCACCCTGTCCACCCGCGTGGACTCCGAACGGCGTCCCGGCTGGGTCGGCACCCCGGTCGAGGGTGTGCAGACCAGGCTGCGCGACGAATCCGGCGAACCGGTCCCGCACGACGGCGAGAGTATCGGCGGACTACAGGTGCGCGGGCCGATGCTGTTCGGCGGCTATCTGAACCGGCCCGAGGCCACGGCCGAATGCTGGACCGAGGACGGCTGGTTCCGCACCGGCGACGTCGCGGCGATCGACGCGGACGGCTTCCACCGCATCGTCGGGCGCGAATCGGTGGACCTGATCAAATCCGGCGGCTTCCGCATCGGCGCGGGCGAGATCGAGACCGCCCTGCTCGGACATGCCGCGGTTGCCGAGGCCGCCGTGGTGGGCGTCGCGGACGACGATCTGGGCCAGCGCATCGTCGCCTTCGTGGTGCCTCGCGAGGGCGCCCCCGGAGAACTCGAGCGTGCGCTGATCGACCATGTGGCGCAACAGCTTTCGGTGCACAAGCGGCCCCGCGAGGTGCGTCTGGTGGAATCGCTGCCGCGCAACGCCATGGGCAAGGTGCAGAAGAAGCTGCTCGGTTGAGCCTCGAGCCCTGCTGGTCGTCGAGACGATGAGGAAATGCCTTGGCATCCAAGGCATTTCCCCGAACGACCTCAGTTCGCGTGCAGTGCTGCGTTGAGTTCGATACCGGTGCCCTTGCGGGCGACGACCTCCACCGCGCCGGTCAGCGAATTGCGCCGGAACAGCAGGTTCGAGCGGCCGGTGAGGTCGGCGGCCTTGACGGTGCCGCCGTCGGGCAGTGCGACCTTGGTGCCCGCGGTGAGGTAGAGCCCCGCCTCGACGATGCAGTCGTCACCGAGGGAGATGCCCAGACCGGCGTTCGCGCCGAGCAGGCAGCGCTCGCCGATCGAGATGACCTGCTTGCCGCCGCCGGACAGCGTGCCCATGATCGAGGCACCGCCGCCGACGTCCGAGCCGTCGCCGACCACCACACCGGCGGAGATGCGACCCTCCACCATGGACGCGCCCAGCGTCCCGGCGTTGAAGTTCACGAAACCCTCGTGCATGACCGTGCTGCCCTCGGCCAGATGCGCACCCAGGCGCACCCGGTCCGCATCGCCGATCCGCACGCCCGAGGGCAACACGTAGTCGACCATCCGGGGGAACTTGTCCAGGCTGTACACGGTGACCGGGCCGCGGGCGCGCAACCGGGCGCGCACCAGCTCGAACTCCTCCACCGCGCACGGACCGTGGTTGGTCCACACGACGTTGGCCAGCAGGCCGAACTGGCCCTCCAGGCTCAGCCCGTGCGGGCGCACCAGACGATGCGAGAGCAGGTGCAGCCGCAGGTAGACGTCGTGGGCGTCGGCCGGGGCGGCGGACAGGTCGGCGATGGTGGTGCGCACCGCGACCACCTCGACCCGGCGGGCCTCGTCGACGCCGACGAGATCGGCGAACCGCGCGTATTCGGGATCGGCAGGGTCCAGCTTCTCGGTGCCACCGGTACCGAACTCACCCAGTTCGGGGTACGGGTACCAGGTGTCCAGCACCGTCCCGTTCACGGTGACGGTCGCCAGGCCGACTGCGGATGCTCCCTGAATGCTCACGGTCCCGAGTGTATGGGCAGGCCGGGTGGTGCGGGGCCGGTGGGTGCGCCGCGGGCCGGGAGCGCGAGTTCGCGAACAATTAGGCTGGTACGGGTGACCATCGATCTGCGCGCCGACCCCATCACCCTCACCGCCGCCCTCGTGGACATCCCGAGCGTCTCCAAGGACGAGGCGGCGATCGTCGACACGGTGACGTGGGCGTTGCGCGAGCAGACCAGCGGTTTCGAGGTGCTGCGCTGCGGCAACACCGTGCTGGCCCGCACCGATCGGGGCCGGGACACCCGCGTCATCCTGGCCGGGCATCTGGACACCGTGCCGATCGCGGGCAACGTCCCGAGCCGGTTCGAGACCCTCGACGGTCAGGAGACGCTCTACGGGTGCGGCACCGTCGACATGAAATCCGGTGACGCGGTATTCCTGCACCTGGCCGCCACGGTCGCCGATCCGGTGTGCGATCTGACCCTGATCTTCTACGACTGCGAGGAGATCTCCGCGGAGTTCAACGGCCTCGGCCGCATCGAACGCGAACTGCCCGAATGGCTGGACGGCGATCTGGCCATCCTGGGCGAGCCGTCCGGCGGCTGGATCGAGGCGGGATGCCAGGGCACACTGCGGGTCCGGCTCACCGTCCGCGGCACCCGCGCGCACACCGCGCGAGCCTGGAAGGGCGACAACGCGATTCACGCCCTCGCCCCGATCCTGCAGCGGCTGAGCGAATATCGCCCGCGCGAGGTGGACATCGACGGCTGCGTCTATCGCGAGGGTCTGTCCGCGGTGCGGATCGGCGGCGGTGTGGCCGGCAACGTGGTGCCGGACGAGGCGGCGATCGAGGTGAATTTCCGGTTCGCCCCGGACCGTTCGCTCGAGCAGGCGACCGAGCATGTGCGCCAGGTGTTCTCGGGCCTGGATCTGACCTTGGAACGCACCGACGGCGCATCCGGCGCGCTACCCGGCCTGACCGCCCCCGCCGCGAAGAACCTTGTCGAGCAGGTGCATTCGCACGGTGGCGGTGGCGTCCGCGCCAAATACGGCTGGACCGACGTCTCCCGCTTCGCCGCCCGCGGCATCCCGGCGGTCAACTTCGGCCCCGGCGATCCCGATCTCGCGCACACCGTCGACGAACACGTCCCGACCGCCCAGATCACCACGGTCACGGACATCCTGCGCGGATATCTCACGCACGCCTGACCCAGCAACCGAACTGCTAGCGTTTGTTTCATGTCCAGCGAATCCGAGCCCGTTGCGCCCCGATCGACTCGTTCGGCGCCGAAGTACCGGGGACCGATCATGTTGCGGGGGGATCGTAAGCAGGGGACCGGTACCACCGATCAGCATCTGCTCGACGGGCGCGGGCCGACCGATTGGGTGCACACCGATCCGTGGCGGGTGCTGCGGATTCAGAGTGAATTCGTGGAGGGGTTCGGCGCCCTGGCCGAAATCCCCCGGGCCGTCACGGTTTTCGGGTCCGCGCGCACGCCGGTGGATCATCCGGAGTACCAGGCCGCGCAGGCGATCGGCGGTGCGCTCTCGCGGGCCGGATTCGCGGTGATCACCGGTGGCGGTCCGGGCGTGATGGAGGCGGCCAACCGGGGTGCGCACGAGGCGGGCGGCTATTCGATCGGCCTGGGCATCGAACTGCCGATGGAACAGGGGCTGAACGAGTGGGTGGATCTGGGTATCAACTTCCGCTACTTCTTCGCCCGCAAGACGATGTTCGTCAAGTATTCACAGGCGTTCATCTGCCTGCCGGGCGGGTTCGGCACGCTGGACGAGTTGTTCGAGGCGCTGACTCTGGTGCAGACGCACAAGATCACCCGCTTCCCGATCATCCTGTTCGGCACCCGGTACTGGTCGGGCCTGGTCGACTGGCTGCACGATTCGCTGCTGGGGTCGGGCAAGATCTCGCCCGGGGATCTGAGCCTGGTGGAGGTCACCGACGACGTGGAAAGAGTTGTCGACATCGTGGTTCGCGCTGCCGAGAGCCGCGGTGAGGATTCGATAGGGACGGAGGATCTGTGGTGAGTGAGCGGCCGTTCGCGGTGTGCGTCTACTGTTCGGCCAGTGCCGGGGATGCGGCGCATCTGCGGCTGGCCGGCCAGGTCGGCACCGAGATCGCCCGGCGGGGTTGGCAATTGGTTTCCGGCGGCGGAAACGTATCGATGATGGGCGCGGTCGCGACCGCGGCGCGCGCCGGTGGTGCGCGCACGATCGGCGTCATTCCGAAACAGCTCGTGCACCACGAGGTCGCCGATGTCGACGCCGACGAGCTGATCGTCACCGACACCATGCGCGGGCGCAAACAGGTGATGGAGGATCGCGCCGACGCCTTCCTCACCCTGCCCGGCGGCATCGGCACGCTGGAGGAGTTCTTCGAGACCTGGACCGGCGGATATCTCGGCATGCACGACAAGCCGGTGGTGGTGCTCGATCCGCTGGGGCACTATCAGGGTCTGTTCGCCTGGATCGAGCAGTTGCTCGAGAGCGGTTTCGTCACCCGAGCCTCGCTCGACCGGATCCGGGTCACGCCGGATCTTCCGCAGGCGTTCGACACCCTGGCACCCCTGTCGACCTGAACCCGAAACCCGTTGGAGGACACCGTGACCGCGGACGTCTCGACGAACGTCACCCTGCTCGATCTGGTGCGCACACTGCCCGCCATGGCCGCGGACGCACCCGGCATGCTGCGCGGCGCCACCGGGATGCTGGTGCGTTCCGGCGACCGGGCCTCGATCGGGTCGTACTTCCAGCGCGCCGCCGAACGCGTGCCGGATCGGCCGTTCCTGCGCTTCGAGGAACGCGAATACACCTACGGCGCAGCGAATCTCGAGGTGAACCGCTATGCGGCGGTGCTGGCCGAGTGCGGTGTCTCGCGCGGTGATGTGGTCGGGGTGCTGATGACCAATCGGCCCGAGACGTTGTTCGTGGTACTGGCGACGGTGAAGCTGGGTGCGACGGTCGGGCTGCTCAATCATCATCAGCGCGACCGGGTTCTGGCGCACAGCGTCGGACTGCTCGGCAGTGTGGTGAACGTGATCGGTGCGGAGTGCCGGGAGGCGCTGGACTCGCTGTCCGAGCCGCCCGCGAATCTGCTGTTCGCCGAGGAACTCGCCGACCGCGCGAGCACCGCGCCGACCGCGAATCCGGCCGCGTGCCAGGATGTTCGGGCCAGCGAGCGAGCCTTCCTGATCTTCACCTCCGGCACCACCGGCCTGCCCAAGGCCAGCGTGATGACGCATCTGCGGTGGATCAAGGGGATGGCCGGACTCGGCGGTCTGGGTATTCGCCTGCGCGGCAAGGACACCCTGTACTGCTGCCTGCCGCTCTATCACAACAACGCGCTGACCGTCGCCCTGGGCGCGGTGCTCGGATCGCGGGCGACCTTCGCGCTGGGGCGCAAGTTCTCCGCGTCCGGTTTCTGGGACGAGGTGATCGCGAACCGCGCCACGGCGTTCATCTACATCGGCGAGCTGTGCCGCTATCTGCTCAATCAGCCCGAAAAGACCCAGGAGCGAACGCATTCGGTGCGACTGGCGGTCGGCAACGGGTTGCGCCCGGAGTTGTGGGACGAGTTCCGGCGACGTTTCGGCATCGGCCGGATCGTTGAGTTCTATGCCGCCAGCGAGGGAAATATCGGCTTCATCAACGCATTCGGCGTGGACCGCACCGCCGGATTCGGGCCGCTGCCGTACGCGATCGTCGAGGTGGACGACGCCACCGGCAAGGCGCGACGCTTCGAGAACGGCCGGGCCCGGCGCGTGCGGTCCGGCGGCACCGGCCTGCTGCTGGCCAAGGTGACCGGACGCTCGCCCTTCGACGGTTACACCGACCAGGCCGCGACCGAGGCGAAGTTGGTGCGCAACGCATTTCGCGACGGCGACTGCTGGTTCGACACCGGTGACCTCGTGCGCGACCAGCATTGGCATCACATCGCCTTCGTCGACCGTCTCGGCGATACCTTCCGCTGGAAGGGGGAGAACGTCGCGACCACCGAGGTCGAGGGCGCCTTCGACGGCGTGGAGTGGATCACCCAGGCGGTGGTCTACGGCGTCGACGTCCCCGGAGCCGACGGCAAGGCCGGAATGGCCGCGGTGACCCTGCGCCCCGGCGCGCAGTTCGACGGCACATCCCTGGCCGCCCACCTCTACGATCGTCTGCCGGGTTACGCAGTACCCCTGTTCATCCGGGTGGTCGACGAACTCGAGACCACCAGCACCTTCAAGAGCCGCAAGGTGGACCTGCGCAAACAGGGCTTCGGCGCCGACGAAACCACCGCCCGCTACGTCCTCACCGGCCGCGCGGACGGCTATGTCCCGTTCTACGAGACCTTCCCGGACGAGGTCGCCGCGGGTGTCAAGCCCGGATCGTGATCACGCGGCACTTGGCCAGTGACCAAGAGGCAAGGCAGGAACAAGCATCTCCGACCGCCTGGCACAACCACCCCACCCCGAACCCTCATTTCATGACGGCGAGGTTGTGCCAGAGGTTCTGCAGACTGTCGGTGCCGCCGAAGAGGGTGGTGAAGTTGGTGGAATCGATGAGCACGATATCCCCGGCGCGCGTGCCGTCGGGCGGCATCCAGATCAGTGCGTTGAATTCGGTGTTGCCGGCCGCCGTGAAAGGGTGCGGCCGAGCCGGATCGACGCGTTGCCGGCCGAGTACGCGCAGGGATTCGCTCTCCCGAGAGGTGAGTTCGTAGTGCGGCAGGTGGGGGTGGAAATTGAAGGTGGTGACCTGGTCGAGCAGGTGCGGGCCGTCCAGGTCGGGAAAACGAGTGAGCGGGGCGATCTGGGTGGTGCCGTCGACGACCGCGGGCCGCAGTCCCCACGTGTTGTGCACCGGCACTTCGAGTGCGGTCATCAGTGAGCGGGTGTATCGGCCGAATCGCTGTTGCCGGGGTACCAGCGGATCGCCGTGATGCTGGTATTCGGTCTGCCGCTGGGTGAAGTCGTCGGTGAAGCCGACGTCGTGATGCGGCGCGAGCAGCAGGCAGGTGCCTTCGCGGCGTAGCCAGTCCCGGATGGCCTCGATCTCCTCGGGCGCGGCTTCCTGATGGGACAGCAGATGGTCGAGCCCGAACACCATCAGCGTGTCGGTGTCGGCGAGGATGCGCTCGTCGATCGGCAGCCGGTATCCGGCCTGGTCGATCCGTTGGAACACCGCGACCTGGTGACCGGTCGCCTCGCCGGCGAGGCGCTGGAATGCCAGCGTGGAGCGATGGAACAGCTCGAGCGTGCCGGCGATGCCCTGCAGGAAGTGCTCCGGAGCGTACTCGGGGGTCTCGTAGGCAGGCCATGCGACGTTCCGGACCTCGGTGATGGTGGAGAAGCGGTTGTAGATCTCGGCGGGATCGCGTTGGGCTTCCCAGGGATAACTCCAGGTCCAGTAGATGCTGATCCGCCGCCGCCCGTTCCGCGCGCGGGGGATGTGGTCCTGGTTGTAGGTGCGTGCCGAGGGTGCAGTGTTCACGGCCTCGAACCGCCTTTCACTCGTCGAGTGTGGCCAGGTAGTGCAGTGCCCTGATGCCGGGGAGGAAGAAATATGCCCCGCCTTCGAGGGTGGTGAAGGCGGGCAGGCCCTTGTGCACGGTGCGGATGGGGCGTCGGGGGACGGTGAAGTCCAGGGTGCCGTCCTGCGCGCCACAGATGGGATCGTGTTCGTTGCCGAGTTCGTGGAAGGTCTCGTCGTTGATCCAGACGTTCTGGGCGAACTCGAATTGCCGGATCAGGCTGGCGCAGATGATGAATGCGGCGATGCCGCGGTCGACGCCGTCGTCGGGCGCACCCGCCGGGAGTGCGGGGCCGTAGGTGGCGCCGCGGCGAATCATTCTGCGCCGGTTCATGTTCACGGCCGTATCGCGCGGGTTGAGGCGTCGTGCGTGCGAGCCCAGTGGCGTCGCGTAACCGTGCGGGTCCATCTGCCCGTAGTCGAAATCGTTGTTGCGCATGGGATCCGCGCCCAACTCCGGATCGTCGGCATCCGGGGACAGCGCCAGCGGCGCACCGCTGCGCCAGCGCCCCATCAGCTTCGCGGCGAGCAGTTCCTGCCCGTCGGGGTCGCCGGCGCTCTCGCGCAGGAAATCCCGGAACGCGCCCACATGCTCCCGCAGCCGCCGGTAGGCCATATAACTTCCGTTGCGGGACAACACTTCCGGCTGCGGTAGCCCGTGGGGCGCTCCCGCCTCGTCGGGATAGCCGAGGATGAATTCACCGGCATTCAGCGGCGCTCCCGAACCCGGCGTGGGGACTTCGCCGGACCCCTCGATGACGGGCTGGGACAACCGGTCCCGGAACCCGAAGTGGTCGTGGGCGTAGTCGAACGGCGGTGAGGCGTTGAGATCCAGATACGACAACACCCGTACCCCGCGGCAGCGGGCGACGTGTTCGCGATGTGCGTCGGTGGCGCGCCGGTGTTCGGCGTCGGTGCGCGCGAACAGGATTGCGATGGCGTGCAGATCCTCGCCCGCCAGTTCGCCCAGCCAGTTGTCGGGGTGATTGGCACCGGTGTCGCCGAGGATGTCGGCGCGCGCGGCCATCCCTTCGCGGAACTCGTCGGGGAAGCTGTCCAGCGCGGCCCGGGGCACGCCGAGCGCGCGCAGGCCCTGCCAGGTGAAGGCCAGGGTGATCCAGCGCTCGGAGCTGTCCATCGTGGCGCGTGCGTCCGCGGCCGATTGGATCCGGTCCAGCAGACCCGTCAACCAGGCCCGGCCACCGGCGGGATCGTCGAAGGACAGGAACTCGTAGCGACCGGTCATCGCCGGGGTGCGGGTCAGCAGGATGTGCTGGATGTCGTCGAGTTCCAGTGCCGCGGTGGGGCTCATTGCATCTGGTCGAGCATGTCGGAGAACGCCGACTTCAACCGCAGTGCCTTCTTGATCTCGTCGGCGGTGACATAGGGGTATTCGCCGTATTCGAGAAAGCTCGGGCACTGGTGCGCCCGGACGAACTCGACGAACGAATCGGGGTTCTCCTTCCAATCCTCCGGGAACCCTTCGAGATTCGTGAATACGGTCGTGATGCCGGTCTGGCTGAACAGCGTCACGGCATCTTCGGTGTACTTGTCGAAATCGGTGTCGAAGATCCCCTGGTATTGGAAATGCAGGCCGGATCCGACATCGAAGAGCACCCAGCGCAGGTAGTGCAGACGTAGCGGCGCAAGCACATTCGGACTGTTCGCGACCGCCTCTTCGATCTGCTTGCCGTACGCCCGAATCGCTTCTTCCCGTCCGGGTTTCACCTTCGCGATGATCGAGAATCCGTAACATGCGGGCGTCCGCGGGTAGAGCGGACCGTACCGGCCCCGCTGCAACTCGAAGTAGCCCTCCTTCGGAATGGCTACCGCCGCTGGTTCGGCCCAGTCGGTATCAGAATCGGACATATCGACGCCCTCCTCGACCGCATAAGTAAGCCGTGCATTTGCCATAGTATGCTTCTGCCTCGTCGACGGGATGCCGTAATGCCCACATCGCCGCACATCACCTCCTCGCCGCCGCATCGGCTCTCGACTCCGCGCGCTGCCGCCGTGGCCGGAGTGGTCTTCGCGGTGCTTCTGGCCACCACGCTGATCCTGGTTCGTATCAGGATGCCCGGCAACGCCGCGGATTTGGCTCGCTGGCTGCAGAGTCAGCACGGGACGATCACGACGGCGACGGTGCTGATGCCGTTCGCGGGCATCGGTTTCCTGTGGTTCATCGGCGTCGTTCGTGACGGGTTCGGGCGGAGTGAGGACCGATTCTTCCTCTCGATATTCCTCGGCAGCGGGCTGCTGTTCCTGGCCATGATGTTCGTTGCCACCGTTGTTGCCGCAGGATTGCTGTCGACTGGAAACGGCGCCGCGGACCCGGCCGCACATGCGGAGGTCCTCGCCTTCGGCAGGGCGATCGTCATCTCGGCGAGCCAGACCTACGCGCTGCGCATGGCCGCGGTGTTCATGACTTCACTGGGGACGATCTGGCTGAAGACGGGACTGATGCCGCGTTGGCTGGCCGCCCTCACGTATCTGCTGGCCGTGGCTCTGCTGATCGCCGGGGATACGAGCCGATGGACGACGCTGGCGTTCCCCGCATGGGTGTTCGTCGTCAGCATTCTGATCCTGGTCCGCTCCGGCCACAGCGACGAACTCGAACCGCACACGCCGTAGGACCCGCAGGACCGAGTCGGCGTGCCGACTGTCCACGGTTCGCTCCCGAGCACGGGCATGTGGAACCGGGGACCCGATCAGCTCGGAGAGCGGGGGATGCTGGTCCAGTACAGTCTGAGTATGAGTTCCACGCCGCCGTTGCCTACTTTGTGCGGGAAAACGGTGGCGGAGGATCGGGCGCTGGTGATGGCGATCGTGAATCGCACGCCGGATTCGTTCTACGACCGGGGGGCCACCTTCTCCGATGACGCGGCGTTGTCGGCGGTGGATCGGGCGGTCGCGGAGGGCGCCGATCTGGTCGATATCGGCGGGGTGAAGGCCGGGCCGGGGGATGTGGTGGATGCGGCCGAGGAGACGCGGCGGGTGGTGCCGTTCGTCGCGGCGATCCGGGAGCGGTATCCCGAGCTGTTGATCAGTGTGGACACCTGGCGGGGCGAGGTGGCGCGGGCCGCGGTGGCCGAGGGGGCCGATCTGATCAACGACACGTGGGCGGGGGCGGATCCCGATCTGGCCGGTGTGGCCGCCGAGCTGGGCGCGGGGATCGTGTGCAGTCATACCGGGGGCGCGCGGCCGCGTACGCGGCCGCATCGGGTGCGTTATACCGACGTGGTGGCGCAGGTCACCGAGACGGTGGTGCGGGCCGCGGAGAACGCCGCGGCCGCGGGTGTGGCGAAGGATTCGATCCTCATCGACCCGACCCACGATTTCGGCAAGAACACCTACCACGGGCTCGAACTGTTGCGTGCCGTGGACATTCTTGTAAATACCGGATGGCCGGTCTTGATGGCGCTGAGCAATAAGGATTTCATCGGGGAGACTCTGGGTGTCGGCCTGTCCGAGCGATTGGAGGGCACATTGGCAGCAACGGCATGGGCAGCCGCGGCCGGCGCTCGCGTCTTCCGAGTCCACGAGGTCGCCGCGACCCGGCGAGTGGTGGACATGATCGCGGCCATCCAGGGCATCCGTCCTCCCGCACGAACTCTGCGAGGTCTGGTATGACGACCAACCCCGACCGTATTCCCGACAACACCTGGGCCACCAGCAACACCTGGGACCGCCCGGACTGGACCGTCGACGAACTCGTCGCCGCCAAAGCGGGCCGCACCGTCTCCGTGGTGCTGCCCGCACTGAACGAGGAGAACACCGTCGCCGACGTGGTGGCGAGCATCCTGCCGCTGCTGGGCACCCTGGTGGACGAATTGGTGGTGCTGGATTCCGGTTCCACCGACGCCACCGCCGAACGCGCGCGCGCCGCCGGAGCACGCGTGGTCAGCCGCGAACAGGCTGTGCCGGAACTGGATCCGGTCCCCGGCAAGGGGGAGGTGCTGTGGCGTTCGCTGGCGGTCACCTCCGGTGATCTGATCGCGTTCGTCGACTCCGATCTGATCGACCCGGATCCGTCCTTCGTGCCCCGGCTGCTCGGCCCGCTGCTGACCGTGCCGGATATGCATCTGGTGAAGGCGTACTACCGTCGTCCGCTGCGGCAGGGCCAGACGGTCGACCACAACGGCGGCGGCCGGGTCACCGAACTGGTGGCCCGCCCTCTGCTGGCGGCGCTGCGCCCGGACCTGTCCACGGTGCTGCAACCGCTCGGCGGCGAATACGCCGGTACCCGGGAGCTGCTCACCGCGGTGCCCTTCGCGCCCGGCTACGGCGTCGAGATCGGCCTGCTGCTGGACACCTACGATCTGCTCGGCATGTCCGCCATCGGCCAGGTCAACCTGGGCGTGCGCACCCACCGCAACCGCCCGCTGTCCGACCTGGGCGTGATGAGCCGCCAGATCATGGGAACCATGCTGGGCCGCACCGGAATTCGTGATTCGGGCGCCGCCTTGACCCAGTTTCCGCTGGTAGGCGACGAATTCACGGCGTTGACCACCGACGTCTCGCTGGAGGATCGTCCCCCGATGAATACGCTGCGTCCGGCGATCGTCGCTGCCTGAGGAGTCGCTCCCGGGCCTGT
Organism: Nocardia jiangxiensis NBRC 101359; assembly: GCF_000308615.1. Taxonomy (GTDB): domain Bacteria; phylum Actinomycetota; class Actinomycetes; order Mycobacteriales; family Mycobacteriaceae; genus Nocardia; species Nocardia jiangxiensis. Next base: position 13,470 of record NZ_BAGB01000062.1, on the reverse strand, counting down.
TCACCGCTCGCAGGCCGCCGGTGAGCCTGTCGTCACCGTTCGTGGCGGTAGATGGGTGTGAGCAGATCCGCCTCGAGCGGTTCGCCCGTGTTGCGGTCGTAGCGGACGCCGACCACGGCCGAGAACGGGTGGGTGCCCGCGCGCTCGTGCAGGGTGGCCAGACGGGTGGCCAGCAGGCGGATCGCGCCGAGCGATCCGGGCGGGTGCAGGCCGTCGATGAGCAGCACCGTGCCGTGGCTGTCGGGGCGGTGCAGGCGGGCCAGATAGGCGATGTCGTAGGGTTCGGTGCCGCCGGGACGGTAGACGCGGCGGGCGGCCCGGTCCTCGATGCCGCGGCGCACCCGCCCGGCGCGGGCGATGGTGCGACGTAGTCGCGGATCGGCGGCGGTGAGATAGCGCAGGCTCGGCGAGAGTTCCGGACCGCCCAGGATGATGAGTCCGTCGCGTTCCAGATCCAGCGCCCGGCCGGGGAGGAAACGTTCCACGGTCACCGAGAAGCCCAGTTCACGCAGCAATTCCTCGAGGCGGTGCGGCGCCGTGGCATCGGGTGCGCCGACCAGCGGCGCGGCGCGGGTGGTGCTGCGCACCTCGGGCGTGACGATGGTCAGCGGACCGTGTCCGAAGAACAGCCCCTCCGGCACCGGCCCCTGGGTGCTCACCTGATGGATCCGGGCACGCGAAAGTCCCGCGGCCGCACCGATTCTGGCGAAGGTCCACCCTTCGGCATGCAGATCTCGGATGACTGCTCGCCGGATGCGCGTGAGCTCGTTGATGGTCTGCTGCGCCTGGGCGACTCCGTCGGTGGCCGCCTTGAGGCGTTCGACCTTGTCATCGATCGCGAACACCCGTGCCACCTCATCGGCCGACATGTGCGCAGTCTAGATACCTCGACAGTGGTATGTGTCTAGACCACTTGACGTGGTATTTCCGATTGCGAACGCGCGTCGGCCCGCTACCTTGCCGAACACTGCTGGGCGACCGGCCGGTCCGGGCCGAAATCGTTATGTTGCGTCGAAATCGATGGGTGGCTTCTCGTTGTGCCCCAGCGGTTTCGGCGCGGGAGTCTGCGGCGGGGTGTACGGCCCCGCCGACTCCGGCGACGTACCGCCCGGCTTGTCGAAATTGCCGGTGAAAATCGAGTCGTCACCGTTCAACAGGTGTTTGGTCACCATCGAACGTGGCGTCATCCCGCGCAACTCGTCGAGTGGTTTACGCAGCTCGTTGAACTCGTCGAGCGGTTTGCGCAGCTCGTCGAACTCCGGACCGAGTTCACTGCGCAGCTGATTGGTGGCGCCACTCGCGTAATCGCGTACCTGACGCAGACTCTGCGCGGTCCAGCGGATAGCCCCGGGCAACCGTTCCGGCCCGAGCACGACCAAGGCGGCAACCACCAGGATCATCATCTCGGGCCAGCCGATATCGAACATGAGACCAGGTTACTGGGGTGGCTTGGGTGCGTTCCGGTCGGATTCCAGCGTCACCGGAATGGTGACCTGCCGACCATCGCGCACGATCTGGAAATCGACCTTCTGCCCGATCTGCTGGGACATCACCGCGACGGTGAGTTCGGCCTGTTCGGTGACCTCGCGATCGCCGACCTTCACCACCACATCGCCCTCGGTCAGACCGGCCTTTGCCGCCGGGCTGTTGGCCACCACGTCGGCGATGGCCGCGCCGCTGAGCGTGTCGTTCTCGACCTGTTTGGTCTTGGCGCTCACGCCCAGCCACGGGTGTTCGATCACACCGTGGTGAATGATCGTCTGCGCGACCCGCCTGACCAGGTCGACCGGAATCGCGAAACCGAGTCCGACCGAACCGCCGCTCTCACTGCGGATGGCCGTGTTGATGCCGATGAGCCTGCCCTGACCGTCGACCAGCGCGCCACCGGAGTTGCCGTGGTTGATCGCCGCATCGGTCTGCACCGCGTCGAACGCGCCGGCGGTGTCGTCTCCGGCCTCCGGGGTCTCGACCATCGCGCGATGCAGTGCGCTGACGATGCCCGCGGTGACGGTCTTCTGCAGACCCAGCGGGGAACCGATCGCGAGGGTGGCGTCGCCGACCTGCACGTCGTCGGATTTGCCGAGGCGGGCGACGGTGAGGTTCTTGACGTTGTCGACCTTCAGGACCGCCAGGTCGGTCTTGGGGTCGCGGCCGACCAGCGAGGCCGGCAACCGGGAGCCGTCGGAGAAGGTCACCTGGATCTTGCCGTGGTTGGTCCTGTCCATCGCGACCATCGAGATCACGTGATTGTTGGTGACGATGTAGCCGCCGCCGTCGATGACCACGCCCGAGCCGAGCGCGCCGTTGTCGCCGACGGTCTCGCGGATCTGCACCACCGAGGGCATCACGGAGTCGACGACCTTGGACACCGAGCCCTGCGGTTTCCCTGAAACGCCGTCCTGGGCCAGCGTGACCTTCTTGGAGGTCAGTACCGAGGTGGCCTCGGCGGTGAGCCGGCCGACCAGACCACCGGCCAGACCGATGACCAACGCGATCACGCCTAGAATGACCAGAGCCTTGGGAGCGACGCGGCTGCCGAACAGGACCTCGCGGGCGCTGAGTTTGATGCCCGGACGCGGACGCGGGGGCTGCGGGGTGCCGACGGCGGGTGCGCCGAGGCGGGCACTGGCATCCGGATCGCGCCACGGGTCGCCGGGCGGGGCGGGGGTGGCGGAGTCTCCGGTGTCGTCCGGATCGCGCTGGAGCAGCTCGTCCGAGCCCTCGGGGCGGCCGAACGCCTCGGCCAGTACCGAATCGGGCGGCCGGTTCACCAGTTCGGGTGCGGCGGCCTGCTGCTGCGGCGCCGTGGTGTGGGGAGCGAAGGATCCGCTCTGCCCGTCGGGGCGGCGGAACGCGCGCGCGGTGTGCTTGTCGATATCCGGCCGGTAGACCGGCCGCGGGCCCAATACCGGTGCGTCCGACGGCCTCAGGTTCCCCCGATTGGCCGCCGAATCCGACGCGGACGACTGCCCAGCAGCCCCGTCCGCCGCGGATTGTGATCCGGTGTTCGTCGATTCGGTGGTCACAGTACGAACTCTACTTGCGCCACCAACCGGTCCATCGCCTGCTGTCGGAACTCAATTCGCGGTCCGCCGAAGAGGCGAAACGGAACGAATCCGTGCGCAGGCCCAGGAAACTCGGGCCGCGGGACATATCTTCGACGCCATTTCCGGTGAGGTCCGCCAGCGGGATCCGGCTCAGCGTGTCGTGCAGATCGTGCGGTGCGGAAATCTGCATCTGGGCGGCCTGGCGCAGGGCGATGCGGGCCTGCTGCTGCGCCTCGACCTCCGCCGCGCATTCGGGGCACCGGGCCAGATGCTCGGCGGCACGTAGATAGGGATTCATCCGGAGCTCGCCGTCGACGTAGGCGGCGATGGCCTCGCTGGCCAGATGTTCGGTCGGAGCGAAGCTGGGTCGGCGTTGGGGCGCTCTACCGGCCGCGTTACCCGAATCGCGCTCCTGGCCACTCATACGGTGTACACACCCTTCCGACCTGACAACAGCTGGCACCAACAGAATTTCCGCCGTCGGCGACGGCCGTAAATTACCCGACCTTCTCCGTGGCGGCGAACCGCGGCTGAGATCCATTATGCGCAAGGTACTCCCGCAGCGCTTGACGCCCGCGGTGGATGCGACTGCGCACGGTGCCCAATTTGACGCCGAGCGTGGCGCCGATCTCCTCGTAGGACAGGCCTTCGATATCGCACAGGACCACCGCGGCGCGGAATTCCGGCGCGAGTGCGTCGAGCGCGGATTGCAGGTCAGGATCCAGGCGGGAGTCGTGGTAGGCCTGCTCGGGGTCGGGGCCCTCGGACGGCACGCGATCGTAGTCCTCGGGCAGTGCCTCCATCCGGATCCGATTGCGGCGACGCACCATGTCCAGGAACAGGTTCGTGGTGATGCGATGCAACCAGCCCTCGAACGTGCCGGGCTGATAGCTCTGCAGCGACCGGAAGACGCGGATGAACGTCTCCTGGGTGAGATCCTCGGCGTCCTGCGGATCGCCGGTGAGACGGTATGCCAATCGGTAGACCCGGTCGGCATGTTCCCGGACCAACTCGTCCCAGGTGGGCATCATGGTGCGGTCGCCGGTGGCGTCGAAGGCCGCGGTGCCCGACAACGGATCGGGCTCGGCGAGTTCGGCCTCGACGGCCTCGTCGGGGTGGGCGGGGAGCGCGGCAGGGTCGCTGCCGTCCGCCGCGGGCAGGGGGTATTCGGCCGAGGTGCCATCGATCGGCACACTCGACTCGGGCAGGGTGGCGAACTCACGCGCCGCATCGACCATGTGGATGGGGTTACCTCCTACTCGGGACCGCGCCCGGCGCTGCTACGACTCGTGTCGTATGTCGGTTACAACCGTCGATGCGTATCAGGTTGTTCCCCGGCGCCGGTCGACGGTCGGTCGGCCTTTGCGTAGTCCTTACTAAACGTGGTCCCGATGTGGCCGTGGTATGGGGAGCCTGAGCGACACCTGAGAAAAACTGCGCTCGCGTCGCCGGGCCGTCCAGGTGATCCGCGATTAGCCTCATACGCGTGAGCGTCATACCCACCGCATCGGCCCTGCAACGCAACCTCGCGTACGTCGAGGATTCCGTGGTCGAGGACGAGGTTCTCCTCGCCGCGCGGGAACGCGCCACCGAACTGGGCGCCGCGCCCGTCCCGCCGTCGGTCGGTGCGCTGCTGAGTATGTACGCGCAACTGCTGGGCGCGCGGGCGGTGGTCGAGGTGGGCACCGGCGCGGGGATCAGCGGTTTGTGGCTGCTGGACGGTATGCGCGAGGACGGCACGCTGACCACGATCGATTCCGAGCCCGAACATCAGCGCGCGGCCCGCGACGCGTTCCGGACCGCCCAGATCGCCCCCGCGCGCACCCGCTTGATCAACGGCCGCGCTCTGGACGTGCTGCCCCGGCTCGCCGACGGCGCCTACGACCTGGTGTTCATCGATGCCGCCCCGCTCGAACATCCGCAGTACGTGGAGCAAGGTGTGCGGCTGTTGCGCGAGGGCGGCGCGATCATGCTGCACAACGCCCTGCTCGGCGGGCGGGTGCCCGATCCGGCCCAACGCGATGCGGGAACCCAGGCGGTGCGCGCGGCCACTCGCGCGATCGCCGAGGATCCGCGGCTGACGAGTGTGCTGATCCCGCTCGGCGACGGATTGCTCTGCGCCTCGCGCGGATGATCCGCAGGTCACGGCCCTGATCGGCGGCCGTGGCGCGAAGGTGTGAATACGACACGCCGGAAGTTCGGGCGAACTCTTGCGTGACGATTGAACGCCTGTTTAGTATATTAAACATGTGTTCAAAGGAGTCGCCGTACCGGAAGGATCCCCCGAGGATCTGAATACTCGCGCCCGCATTCGTGAGGCCGCGATGACAATTTTCGGAGAACAGGGTTTCGGGGTCGGGGTTCGTGCCATCGCCGCCGCGGCGAGCGTGTCACCCGGCCTGGTCAACCATCATTTCGGCTCGAAGGACGGGCTGCGGCAGGCATGTGACGACAATGTCCGCGAGTTCATCCGCAGGGCCAAGATGGAGTACATGAGCAACCCTTCTCCGAAGGGGCTGCTGCAGGCGATGGCCGAGGTCGAGGAGTTCGCGCCGTACCTGGCCTACCTGATGCGCAGCCTGCAGGCGGGCGGACCGCTGGCGGTCGAGATGTTCGACCACATGGTCGCCGACATGGAGTCCTATCTGAAGGTCGGCATCGAGAACGGCTCGTTGCGGGCGCCGCTGGACCTGAAGGCGACCGCTCGCTACATGGGCCTGCAGAACGGCGGGGGCTTCCTGTTGTTCATGCAGCTCTACCTGGCCCAACACGACGGCGTGCCGGACTATCCGAAGATGCTGCGGGAGTACACCGAGGTGATGATGCTGCCCGCGATCGACCTCTACACCAACGGTCTGCTCACCGATTCGATGGCGCTGGACACGCTGCTGTCCGGGCGTGAAAACACTGACGCACAACATATTCCACCCATGAACCCATCCGGCGCGGAGGGCTGATTCCGGGGACGATCCCGCGGAGTCGCGGTCCGTGCCACGAATACAGGAGATCCGATGTCATCGGCAATCGTCGTCCGACAGTTGCACAAGCATTTCGGACAGGTACGTGCCCTCGACGGCCTCGATCTGGACGTCGCCGAGGGGGAGGTGCACGGCTTCCTGGGCCCCAACGGCGCGGGCAAGTCGACCACCATCCGGATTCTGCTGGGAATTCTGGCCCGCACGTCCGGCACCGCCGAGGTCCTGGGCCGCGATCCGTGGACCGACGCGGTCGCGCTGCATCGCGATATCGCTTATGTCCCGGGCGATGTCACGCTGTGGCCGTCGTTGTCCGGCGGGGAGACCATCGATCTGCTCGCTCGGATGCGCGGCGGCCTGGACGCCGATCGCCGGGCCGAGCTGATCGAGCGTTTCGAACTCGATCCGCGCAAGAAGGCGCGCACCTATTCCAAGGGCAATCGGCAGAAGGTCGCCCTGGTCTCGGCCTTCTCCTCGCAGGCTCGGCTGCTGCTGCTGGACGAGCCCACCTCGGGCCTGGATCCGTTGATGGAGCAGATATTTCGCGATTGTGCCCGCGAAGCGGCCGAGCGGGGTGTGACGGTGCTGCTGTCCAGTCACATCCTGTCCGAGGTCGAGGCGCTGTGCGATCGGGTGACCATCATCCGCGCCGGAAAGACCGTGGAGAGCGGTTCGCTCGCGGAGATGCGGCATCTGAGCCGCACCTCGATCAAGGCCGAATTGACCGGTGACCCGGGTGATCTGAGCCGGATCGCCGGTGTGGAGGACATCGATATCAGCGATCACACGTTGAGCTGCCAGGTCGACAGCGAACATCTCGGCGAGCTGATCCGGGTACTCGGCGATGCCGGTGTGCGGAGTCTGGTCAGCCAGCCGCCGACGCTGGAAGAGCTGTTCCTGCGCCACTATTCGCTGGGCGCCGATGGTTCCACCGGCGCGGGCGATCGCGATATGGCGGAGGTGTCGAAATGACCACCGCGACACTGGCCGGACCGGTCGGCCGCACCGAATCATCCAGTGGCGCATCGGAATTCACCGGTACCTGGCGGCTGCTGCGGCTGTATCTGCGGCGCGATCGGATCGTGTTGCCGCTGTGGGTGCTGCTGTTGTCGCTGCCGCTGGGCAGCGTCTACGTCAAGAGCACCGAGAAGGTGTATTCGACCCCGGATCAGTTGGCGCACTTCGCACATACGGTCAACACCAGTCCCGCCCAGCTGGCCATGTACGGGCCGGTCTACAACACCACCTCAGGCGCGGCAGCCGGGTTGTGGAAGGCCGGGATGTTCTTCACCATCATCGGCATCGCGACCATTCTGACCGTCATCCGGCACACCCGCGCGGAGGAGGAGACCGGTCGCGAGGAGCTGCTCGCCTCGACTCGGGTCGGCCGATTGGCCAATCTCACTGCCGCGCTGCTGGTTTCGTGCATCGGTGCATTGGCGACCGGTCTACTCGCGGTGGTCAGCATCAAGGGTGCGGGTGTGGACGGGCACGGGGCCTTGGCATTCGGGCTGGCGCTGGCCGGATCGGGCATGGTGTTCGCCGCCGTCGGCGCGGTGGCCGCGCAGCTGTCCGCGAGCGCTCGCACCGCTCGCGGGATCGCGTTCGCCGTACTCGCGGCGACCTATGTGCTGCGTGCGGTCGGCGATGCGCGCGCTGCCGACGGACCCGCCGATCCGTTCAGCTGGTTCTCCCCGCAGGGCTGGTCGATCCAGGTGCGGGCGCTGTCGGGGGATCACTGGTGGATCCTGCTGCTGCACGTGGCGACCACGATCGTGCTGATCGCGGTGTCCTATTCGCTGTTGCGGCGGAGGGACATCGGGGCCGGGCTGATCGCCGAACGTCCCGGTGTGCCGGTGGCCGCGCCCACGCTGTCCGGACCGTTCGGGCTGGCCTGGCGGTTGCAGCGCGGCGCCCTCGTGGTGTGGGCCGTCGGGCTCGGGTTGTACGGGCTGGTCATCGGGAGTGTTGTCAACGGCATCGCGAACGAGGTCGGCGGCAGTAAATCGGTGCAGGACATCATCGCTCGCATGGGCGGGGCCAATGCCCTCGAGGACGCCTTCATCACCACCGCGTTCACGTTGCTGGGTCTGGCCGCGGCCGCCTACGCGATATCGGCGACGCTGCGGCTGAATTCGGAGGAATCGGCCGATCGCGCGGAGATCGTGCTGACCGGGTCGGTGGGCCGGATACGCTGGGTCGCCTCGCATCTGGTGTTCGCGATTGTGGGACCGGTTGTACTGCTGCTGATCTCGGGTGTGCTGGCCGGTCTGGCGTACGGTATCGCCGCGCACGACGTCGGCGGGAAGTTGCCGCGGGTGCTGAGCGCGGCGCTGGTGCAGCTGCCGGCCGTGTGGTTGTTCGCGGGTGCCGCGGTACTGCTGTTCGGAGTGCTGCCGCGCTGGGCCTCGGTGGCCTGGGGCGTGTTCACCGCCGGGGTGGCGCTGTTCCTGCTCGGCTCGATCGCCGGTATGCCGCAATGGGTTCTGGACATCGACCCGTACAGCCATCTGCCGAAACTGCCCGCGGAGCCGTTCGCGTGGACGCCGGTCGTCATCCTGGTGGTGATCGCCGCGGCGCTGATCGGCTCGGGACTGTACGCCTTCCGTCGACGCGATCTTCGCTGAGAGTTCGTCCGCCGATTCCACCTGATACGCCTCCGGCCTGCGCCGGGGGCGTATTCTTCGGCGGATCGCTCGGAGTCCTGCGCAACCACCTGCCCCAGCACTGCCAGTCGAAAACCGCCGCGCAGCCGGTCGAGTGGTCGCGAGGGGTGATGCGGCATGACCAAATTCGTGGAAATCCAGGACGAACTCGGCGAGCACATGCCCGGCGGATTCATCGGCCCACTCCTGATCGCCTTCTGCCTGGTGATAGCCGCCGCACTCGTGGTCCTGCTCCTGGTCAGCGGCGCCCATTTCAAGGACCAACGATCCTCGGTCCTGACCACCCCCGGCACTTGCGCCCCCTTCTGCGCGGCCGACCCCACCGCCACCCCCACACCCGTACACCCGAGCTGACCAGCGTCGTCGATCGATCTCGGGCTGGCGGCCACCCGATTCGCCCCGAACCGATATCATTGGGGCAGTGTGCGATTCGGTTGTGGGGTGATGAGCAGTGGTGATCCAGCGTGCGATTCTCATCGAGGTCTTGCCGCGCGGGTGGATCGTGCTCGTCGGCGTGGTCCTCGGTTTCGCCGTCTTCGTCGCCCTGCTGGTCATGCTTCTGGTGACCGGCGGATTCGGTGGGCGTCACTCCACGACTCCGACGCCCACCCCGACCCCCGGCACGTGCTATCCGTTCTGCACCGCGGGGCCGAACACGCCTCCGCCGGGCTGGAATTAGCGCCGGGTTCGGGGATTCGAGGCGGCATGGGGCCGCTCGGGGCGCAGTGATCGGTGAGGCTCAGTTCGCCATGGTCGTATCGGTGTGGGCGCTCGTGGCCGCTTCCTCGTCGGATAGTTCGATGGGCTCGAGGTCGTGGCCGGTGAGGACCTCTCCGCAGTGATTGCAGGTCAGTTGTGGACTCACCAGCTCGCCGCAGCCGGTGTGCCGGATGCGGCGGCGGTCGGGCCGGTCGGGGTGCAGATGGGCGCGGCCCCATTGGGTCAGTGCGATCCAGGCGGGTACGAGTTGCCGCGCGCCGTCGGTGAGCCGGTAGTCGTACCACTCCTTGTCCGGCCGGTAGCGGTGACGTTCGAGTAGACCGAGCTCGACCAGCGTTGCCAAGCGGCTGGTCAGCGTATTGGGGCCGATGCCCAGGTTGCGCTGCAACGCGCCGAACCGGTGCACGCCCCAGTAGACCTCGCGCAGGATCGCGTTGTTCCATCGCTCGCCCAGGAGCGTGAACACCTCCTGGGCCGGGTGTGGTTCGCAGCTGTCCGACATGGCGACCACGATACCTCACACTATTCTCATAGAAGTACTCCTGGACAAGATGTACTTCATGACTGATAGTAATTGTAGGCATCGCGATGGATCGCGAAGTGCCTCATTCCATTTCGGGGAAAGGAGGGGCGGCGATGAGGGTGTTGGTCGATCTGGCGCGCTGCCAGAGCTATGGGCAGTGCGTGTTCGCCGCGCCGGAGGTGTTCGAGCTGACCGGGCAGGAGGTTCTGGAGTACGACAGCGCGCCATCGGACGAATGGCGGCTGCATCTCGAGCGGGCGCGCGCCGCGTGTCCGGTGCAGGCGATCGTCCTCGGGCCTGCCGCGGGCCCGGTCGACGCGGTTGGAGGCGGACGTGACCGCTGAGGTGAAAGACGAACGCGCACAACGACTTTTCGGTGATCGGCGCTACGGTCGCTCGGCGGATACGGAACACGTGGTGATCGCCGGTGCATCCCTGGCCGGACTGCATGCGGCGGAAGCATTGCGAGAGAACGGATTCGGTGGCCGGATCACGCTGATCGGCGCGGAGCCGCACCCGCCCTACGATCGGCCCGCCCTGTCCAAACGAGTGCTGTCCGGGCGGCTGTCCGCCGACGACACCGGCCTGCCCGGATCGCGAGATCTTCACGCGCAGTGGCGACTCGGAGTCGCGGTGCAGAGCCTGGATCGGCGGACCCGGACGGTAGGACTGGCCGACGGCGCCTCGCTGGAATACGACAAGCTGCTGATCGCCACCGGCGCGCGCGCCCGGTCCTGGCCCGACGCCGCCGAGGCCGCCCTCGACGGGGTGTTCGGTGTCCGCACCCGCGACGACGCCCGGGAACTGGCCGCCCGGCTGGCCGCGCGGCCCCGGCGGGTGCTGGTGATCGGCTCGGGTTTCGTGGGTTCGGAGACCGCGTCCGTCTGCCGGGAACTGGGTCTGGAGGTCACCGTCGTCGAGCGGTCCCCGGCCCCGTTGACCGGCGCGCTGGGCGTTCCGGCCGGAATCGCGGCCGCCGAGTTGCACCGTCGGCACGGCGTGGACCTGCGTACCGGCACGTCGGTGCTGGCACTGGAGGGCGATGGTGCCGGGCGACTCTGCCGCGCCCGCCTGTTCGACGGGACTGCACTGGACGTCGACGTCACCGTCGTCGCGTTGGGCGCGGTCCGCAACGTCGAATGGCTGGACGGCTCCGGCCTCGCGGTCACCGGCCGCGGTGTGCACTGTGATCCGTACTGCCGCGCGGTCGACATCGACGGCCATCCCGACGACGATGTCCTGGTCGCCGGAGACGTCGCCTGCTGGCCGCATCCGCTGTTCGACGACGCTCCGCTGGCCGTGGAGCACTGGGACAACGCGGTCCGGCAGGCCCGCGTCGCGGCCGCGACGATGCTGCACGGACCGGTCCGCGCACACACCGCGCTGCCGACGTTCTGGTCCAACCAGTTCGGCGTGAACATCAAGGTGGTGGGCGTGCCCAGCCGAGCCGATCAGGTTGCCGTCGTGCAGGGTTCGGTGGCCGACGGGGCGTTCGTCGCCGCCTACGGTCGCAGCGGCCGGATCGTCGGCGCGCTGGCGGTCGACACGCCCCGCGCGCTGGACGCCTATGCCGCGATGATCGCCGCCCGAGCCAGTTTCCCGCCCCGGCTCAACGCCGCCGACGGCCCCGATCCGGTCCGGGTCGTCGAGCTGCGGGCTTCCGATGATGACAGTAATTCCCTTGTACTCCAATAATTTTCGCGGAAATTCGTATTCGAGAAGGTGAAAGATGTCCGCACCGACGACAGCGCGAACCGAGTTGTTCGCCCGGGTCCTGGCCCCCGAGAGCCGCGCGAACCCCTATCCGCTCTACGCCGAGCTGCGTGCGCAGCCGGTAGCTCAGCAGGCCGACGGCACCTGGGTGGTCAGCGGCTTCGACGAGATCTCCGCGCTGCTGCACGATCCGCGCATCAGCTCCGATATGGACAACGCGGACCACGCGACGCGCACGGACGTCCCGAAGTCGCTGCTCACACAGGATCCGCCGAGTCACGACCGTCTCCGCCGCGCGGTCATGACCACGTTCACCCCGGCAGTGGTCGAATCGCTGCGCGCGGATGTGCGGCGGATGACCGACCGGCTGCTGGCCGCCGTCGGATCCAGGACCAGGGTGGATGTGGTCGACGAGATCGCCTATCCGCTGCCGGTCGCCGTGATCTGCGCCCTGCTGGGCATCCCCGAACGGGACGAGGCGCGGTTCCACGGCTGGGCCGACACGATCGCCCGCGGCCTCGATCTCGATCCGACGATGTCGCAGTCCGAGCGTGACGCCATCACGCACGCGTCGACCGAGCTGAGCGCGTACCTCGCGGAGCTGACCACGCAGCGGGCGCGACGTCCCGGATCCGACCTGATCTCCGGCCTGATCTCCGGCGGTGCCCGCAGTGAGCCGCTGACCGGCGAGGATCTGGTGATCACCACGCGCCTGCTGCTGATCGCCGGCCACGAGACCACGGTCAACCTCCTCACCAACGGAATGCTCACCCTGCTGCGCCATCCGGATGTCCTGGCGCGCTTGCGAAACGATCCCGAACTGGTCGTGCCGATGATCGAGGAGATCGTGCGCTACGAGCCATCGGTGCAGTTCCGCTACCGTGCCACCCTGGCCGACATCGAGATCGGCGGCGCCACCATCCCCCGCGGCGCGACCGTGGTCCTGCTGCTGGCCGCGGGCAACCGCGATCCCCGCCATTTCACCGACCCGGACAGCTTCATCCCCGACCGAATCCCCAACGAGCACTTCGGTTTCGGCGGCGGCATCCACTACTGCATCGGCGCCCCCCTCGCCCGCATGGAAGCCCAGATAGTCCTCCCGGAACTGGTCCGACGCCTCGACAACCCCCGCCTGGTGACCGACCCACCGCCCTACCGCCCCGCCGCAACCCTGCGCGGTCCCCGGCACCTGTGGGTCGACGTCGATCGAATCCTGCCCTGAACGGCGTGCAGTTCGAGAGTGGTGCGGCCCATCCGAACTCGGGTGGGCCGCCCCGCCCCGCCAGCGCGGGCATTCGCATGCCGAACTCCGGTCGGGCCGGGGCGTCATGCCGCTACTCTGCCGGTTCAGCTCACCGGTAGTCCAGCGGCAGAGCTACTCACCGCCGCCGCTTGTGGAACTTCTCAACGTGGTCAACCTCCGTCTGCATGCGCAAATATGCTGTACCGCTGAGGATTCTGTGATGTCTCACCGCGGGCGGTTTCGGTGGTGCAGTTTGTGGGGACGGGGTTCTCGGCTGTCGAGTTGGTAGGTGAACGTGGGTTCCAGGTAATGATGCTGTGGATGCTCATTTGGGCGGCGTCTGCCAGGAGGGTGTCGAGGTCGTCTGAGGTACGAAATTGCAATGGGCACAGTCCAATCTCGGTTCCTCGGGAACAATTCGGTAGCCTCCTCGTACGTAGCCGGTTCTGGTGAGCAGTCGAGTGGTTTCCGGTGCCGGATACCGCTTCAACCTTGTCGCTCAACGGGTTCCGTACGTGATGGCACACTGGTTGGGTACCGTGTGGACAGCGTGCGGATCCGTCCGGTTCGGGAACTGAAAACG
>NZ_BAGB01000063.1 GCF_000308615.1 Nocardia jiangxiensis NBRC 101359 | reverse complement strand
CGCCTGGTGATCGCGTCGGGCGGGCACGAGGTCGTGGCGGATCCAGTAATAGATCGCTTTGGTCGTGACACCCAACGCTGCGGCGGCCTGTGTCACGCTGAGCTCGCCGTCGTGGACGGCGGCGGTGCGTGGGGCGGGGATGGTGTAGGTGTCGCGGATTCTGGCGACGGCCTCGGCGTCGAACCGCCGTCCTTTGCCGGTCCTCAGGCCGGCGGTGTTGAGTTCGTCGGCGAGTTGCTGGCTGGTTTTCACCGCGCCGTGTCGGCGGATGATCTCGAGCGCGGTGGTCGTCGTGCGGCCGACGCTGTTGCGGTTGGCGGTGATCTCGTCGGTGGCGCCGGTGTGCCAGCGCACCCCGATCCGGACTTGCCCGGAATCGGCGGTCGGCAGCAGTGTGACATCAGCGATCAGTGTGCGCAGCAACCGCTTTCGGTCGCGGGGGCTGGTATCGGGGTCGTTCCACAATCCCGGCAGGTCAGCGGCCAGCGCCTCCAGTGTCGAGCGCGGAGGCAGGGGCGGTTTGGCCGCCCGCGCGGTGTCCAACGCCGCTTGTGCCTCGGCCAACGCGGCGAGCTTGGCTTCCCATCGTGCTTCCAAGCTCCTTGCTACCAAACGATTTTCGGGCTCGACCTGGGAGAAGGCGCGTTCGGCGCGATCAGCGTCGTAGCGGGCGCGTTCCACCGCGAGCTCGGCAGCCCGATGCGACCGCATGTGCCGGTCGGTGACCTCGTCGGCCACCGCCAACGCCGACGCTATCTGGGCCGGGGTGACCGCGTCGAGCAGCAACCGGCCGACGACCTTGTCCACCGTCGAGGCGACAACACCGCGGCATTGCGCCGTCTTGGCGTGGTCGCGGGCAGCGCAACAGAAATAGAACCCGTTGCGGGCGCCGCCGTATCGGGTCCCCATCCGCCCGCCGCAACCACCGCAATAAATGATTCCCTGACACAACGCGCTGCCCTCACGCGGCGGACGAGCACCGACGCCGGTTTGGTTGGCCGCGAGCTTGGCCTCGTTGTCCAGGAACTGCTGCCAGCTGATGTAGCCCTCGTGATGGTCGTGGATCAGCACGGTCCAGTCCTCACGGGCACGTTTGCGTCGCGCCGAACGCACCGTGCCGTCGGGCTGGACCCGGCGTTTGTCGTAGCTGCGGCCGTAGGAATAGGCACCGGCGTACGCGGGATTCTTCAACGCCTGCAGCACCCGCTGGTGGACGAGCTTTCCCCACTTCAACCGGCCCGCCCACACTCCGCCGTAGGCGCGTTGCGGGAACAGCCGCCCCGTCTCGGCGAACGCCGCGACGACCCCGTAGGCCGATCCGGTGCGGGCGAACTCGGCGAACAGATCCTCCACCGCGGTGCGGACCTGTTCGTCAGGATCGATCACCACCATGCCGTCGAGGTCGTAGACGAACCCGACCGCGAGCTGGGCCCGCAACTCACCTCGGTGCGCCGCGGCCAGTTTCGCGCCGTGCAACCGTCCGGCGAGCAGGTGGAGCTCGGCCTCCGACATCGATCCCTTGAGCCCCAGCAACAACCGGTCGTTGACATCGCCCAGGTCGTAGACGCCGTCGCCATCGATGAGCAACGTATCGGTCAGCCGCGCCAACTCCAGCAGCCGCGCGAACTCCGCCGAGGACCGCGCCAGCCGCGAGACCTCCAGTCCGAAGATCGCGCCGACCTCGCCGAGGCACACCCGCGAGATCAGCTCCCGGAAACCGTCGCGGTCGGACCCGAACCGCCCCGACACCCCGAGATCGGCGTCGACGATGACGACCTGCTCGGACGTCCAGCCGAGTCTGACCGCTACGTCGGACAACCCGTATTGGCGCGCGGTCGATTCGGCGTGCTCGCGGACCTGCATCGCCGTGGACTGCCGCACGTAGACCACCGCGCTGCGGGACCGATGCGCCGTGCTGATCTTCGTCGCGCCGTTCACCGCAACCACCACCAGATCCCTTGCGCAGCAACGACTCGACCATGTTCGCCACGGCCATCACCGCCTCGCCGCACCACGTCGCGGCCACCACGCCTCATCTCCGAACCTGCCCGACCGACACCGGCCGGATCCAGCGTCTTCAAGATCATCTTTCACTCACCTGCTCGCCGCCCGAACAGCGCCCCCGCATGGCATCGATCACCGCACGTAGAGCTGTCAAACCGTCGGCAGCCAACCGCTGATCACCTTGCGGCGCACCGCGATCGGTCCACTCCTGCCGCAACGTCACCCGCGCCCGACCGTCGACCTCGCACACGAACCTCAACCCTGTTCGGGACCGGCGTTCGAACAACACCGGCAACTGCCTGCCGCACAACGGATGAAAAGGATGCGTGACCACCAATGAGCTACCACGAGACCCGGACGAACGGGTCCTTAGCATTTCGTATCCCCGCCGATGTCGAGCGCCGCGACCGCTTGATCGGACCGTTCACCTCCCGCCAGCTCGCCATCCTCGCCGCGACCGGAGTACTCCTCTATCTGGGGTGGATGGGCACGCGCACGGTGATCGCGCCGCTGGTGTTCGTGGCCGGAGCGGTCCCGATCGGCGTCATCGTCACGGTCCTGATCTCCACCACCCGCGACGGCCTCTCGGTCGACCAGTTGCTGCTCGCGGCGATCCGCCATCGGCTCCGGCCCCGTCACCTGGTCCGCGACCCCGGCCGCATCGCGGCGGTGCCACGCTGGGTCACCGACGAGGCGGTGCGGGGACCTCGGCCGCCGGTCCCGGCGGAGTTGTCCGCCGAGACCGCGCGGCTACCGCAGACGGTCACCAGCAGCACCAGCGGGATCGGTGTGGTGGATCTCGGTGCCGACGGGCTCGCGGTCATCGCCGCGGCCAGCAGCGTGAACCTCGCGCTGCGGACCCCGGCCGAGCAAGACAGCCTGGTGGCCCAGTTGGGTGGCTGGCTACACACGCTGCGCCAACCCGTCCAGATCCTGATCCGGTCCGCACGCCTGGACCTGAACCCGCACCTGTCGGGCTTGGACGCCGCCACCGCAGACATGTCACCCGAGCTGGCCACCGCCGCCCGCGATCACGCCGACCACCTCACCGACCTCGCCGCCGCAGAAGACCTGATCGCGCACCAAGTGCTCCTGGTCTGGCGCGAACCACTCCACACCCCCGCCGCACCCGCGCCATCAGCGGGCCTGTCGTGGCTGCCCCCGGGACATCGCCGCTCGCGGGGCCGAGCCTCGCTCGCGGCGCGGCGTGCCACCGAGTCCCGGCTCGTGCGGCGCCTGAGTGAAGCCACCGAACTCCTGGCCCCGCTCGGGGTCACCGTGACCGCCCTGGACGAGGCGCAAGCCACCACCGTGCTGGCCGGCTGCTGTAACCCGGGCAGCCTCGTGGCTTCTTCAGCGGACCTCGCCAGCCCAAGGGAGATCATCACCGCCCGCGACAGCGAGCACACCCTCGATGCCGGCCTCGGTCTCGAGGACGACGAATCCGCCGTGCAGGCATGCAGTTTCGGACCCGAGTCGCTCTCGATCCGGCCCCGTCACCTCGAAGTCGGGTCGGACTACGTGGCGACCCTGGCCGTGAGCGGGTTTCCCCGGGAAGTCACCTCCGGCTGGCTCACCCCGCTGCTCTCACACCCCGGGCGGCTCGACATCTCCGTGCACGTCGACCCGATCGACCCGGTCACCGCCGCCGCACGGCTACGCCGCCAGCTCGCCCGCCTGGAATCCTCCCGCCTGCACGACACCAACCGCGGCCGACTCGCCGACCCCCACCTCGATGTCGCGGTCGAAGACGCCGCCGAACTCTCCGCCCGCGTTGCCCGCGCTGAGGCCCGCCTGTACCGGGTCGGGGTGTATTTGACCGTGCACGCCGGTTCCGAAGCCGAGCTGGCGGACGAGATCGCCGCGGTGCGGGCCCTGGCGGCGAGCCTGCTCGTGGACACCTGCCCGCTCAGCTTCCGCGCCGCACAAGCCTGGGTGACCACATTGCCGGTTGGGTTGGACCTGATCGAGATGCAGCGCACCTTCGACACCACCGCCCTGGCAGCCGCGTTCCCGTTCGACTCCCCGCAACTCTCGACCCCGGACCCGATCACCGCCACCAGCCCGCCCGGGGTGCTCTACGGCCGCGACGCGGCGTCGGGTTTGGTGTTCGTGGACCGGTTCGCGCCCGAGGCCCACAACCACAACATGGTCGTGCTGGGCCGCAGCGGCGCGGGCAAGTCGTACCTGGTCAAAACCGAGATCCTGCGCTCGCTCTACCGGGGAATCGAACAGGTGATCATCGACCCCGAAGACGAATACCGGCGCTTGGCCGACGCCGTCGGCGGCGCGCACCTGCGCCTCGGTGCTCCCGGGGTCCGGCTCAACCCGTTCGACCTGGAAATCCACACCCGCCTCGATGGCCGCCGCACCGCGCCTGCCGACGCGATCACCCGCCGGAAACTGTTCCTGCACACCCTCATCCAAGTCCTGCTCGGTGAACAGACCCCCACCCAGCGAGCAGTGCTCGACACCGCCCTGACTGCCACCTACGCCGCATCCGGCATCACCGACGAGCCCGCCACCTGGACCCGGCCCGCACCCACCCTGGGCATGCTGCGCGATCAGCTGGCCGAGTTCGGTACCACGGCCGCCGATGATCTGGCCGCCGCGCTGCACCCGTTCGTCGACGGCGGCGCGTACGCCGGGCTCCTGGACGGGCACACCACCACCGAACCCGACGCCGGACTCGTGGTGTTCTCCCTGCGCGACCTGCCCGAGGAACTCAAAACCATCGGCACACTCCTAGCCCTGGACGCGACCTGGCGGCGCGTCTCCAACCCCGCCACCCGACGCCCACGCATGGTCACCGTCGACGAGGCATGGACCATCATGCGCCAACCCGTCGGAGCCGAATTCTTATTCAAAGCCGCGAAAAGCGGCCGGAAACATTGGACAGGACTTACTGTCGCCACCCAAGACTCCGCTGATGTTTTGTCCACCGAACTCGGACGCGCGATCGTCTCCAACGCCGCCACTCAAATTCTGCTCCGCCAAGCCCCCCAAGCCATCGACGACGTCGCGGCTGCTTTCAAACTCTCCGACGGTGAACAACAATTCTTATTGTCCGCAGCTCAGGGAAGTGGACTGCTCGCAGTCAGCGGCACTGACCGCACCATATTCGCCTCCCTCGCCTCACCCACCGAACACGCCCTCATTACGACCTCCCCGGAGTTCGACCTTCTCGAGACGCTCGACGACGACAGCAACACCGATATCGATCTGCCCACACTGCCGCCACCCACCGACTCGACGCACCAGGACACCGACGACGTGGGCCCCGGCCTCGACGCCGCCAGCAACACCGGGCCCGATTGGGACGTGCTCATCGGGCTACCGGATGCGGCATGAACCCGGATCCTCACCACCGGCACCGCGCGAAGAACACCCACCCGAGGCCACCGCGCAAGGCGCAGGGGCCCGAACAACGTATTCCTGCGGTGCAACACCGGTACGCGACAGCGAACGGAATTCAGGAACGCTACGGCCTGCGTCGGGATCGTGACGCACATGAAGGAGCTCAATCATGACTGCACGGAGTAAGCGTCACAAAAAAGTATCCTCTGAATCCGGCGCTCACCGGATTGTGGTCCGCGGCTCTCGCCACGATCCACCAGACGCCCGCAAACTGGCTGGGGTAATCGTCAGCCTGGCCGAATCGCTTGCATTAATGGGTGAAGAAACAAACGCGACCACATCCGACGAGACGATAATATCAATCGACGACGATTCGGTCGAAGGCCGTTCAGCGGCGGCATAGAAATACCTGACCGGTTTGGTAATATTGAAAATCCATTCGATAAAACAGTGAATATCGACTCCATTTTTGCGCGAAAAGATCTGCACGACTTCCCGAGGTCGGGTGGTGCTTCCGTGCTGTCGAGACCGCTGTTTGCGAACGAAAAGGAGAGAGTGTTTCATGGCCAGTGCTTACGCGGAACTCGACGACGAGTGGTCGCTGGAGGAAGTCGTCGCCACAACTGCCCACACCGTGCCGACGACGGGGGTGGAACCGGGAACCCGGGCGGTCATCTACTTGCGGGTGTCCTCGCCCGGTCAGGTCAAAACCGACTACGACCCTGAAGGCAACTCCATTCCCGCCCAGCGCAAGAGGTGCGAGAACAAGGCAGAACAACTCGGCCTGACCATCGTGGACGAATACATCGAGCCGGGACGCTCGGCAACCGAGATGTCGAAACGAGTTGCCTTCCAACAAATGCTCGCCCGCGTACGCACCGCGCGTGATGTCGACTACGTCATCGTCTACAAGCTGTCCCGCATGGCGCGTAACCGCCTCGATGACGCCATTGTCATGGCGGATCTCCGCAAACGTGGCGTCACCCTCGTCTCGGCCACCGAGAACATCGACGACTCACCCGTCGGCCAGCTCATGCACGGCATCCTGGCCACCTTCAACGAATACCAATCGCGCGAATCCGGAGCCGACATCGCCTACAAGATGGGGCAGAAGGCCCGCAACGGAGGCACCATCGGTCGCGCCCGCCTGGGCTACCTCAACGTGATCGACCGATTCGACGGCCGCGAGATCCGCACTATCGCGGTCGACACGGAACGAGCGCCATTGGTGAAGCTCGCCTTCGAGTTGTACGCCACCAACGGCTACACCCTCGATGACTTGTCCGAAGAACTCTACGACCGTGGCCTACGCACCAGGCCCACCCTGAAACACCCCGCCAAACAGGTATCGATCAACAAACTGTCCAAGATGCTGCGGGACCGCTACTACCTCGGCTACGTGCACTACGACGACGAGGAAATCCGCGGCCGACACGAACCCCTCATCGACGAAGACCTGTTCGATCGGGTCCAAGACGTTATCGGCTCACGTGCCACTGCCGGTGAGCGTCGACGGGTGCACCACCACTACCTGAAGGGATCCCTGTACTGCGCGCGCTGCAAACGCGCTGGCATCACCCAGCGCATGACCCTCCAGCACACCGTCAAATCCCGAGGCGCCGAGTACACCTACTTCTTCTGCCGCAACAGACGGAACGGCACCTGTGACGCACCGCACATCAACGTCGCCCTCGTCGAAGACGCGGTCGAAGCCCACTACGTCACCGTCCGGTTCAACCCAGAGTTCATCCTCGAAGTCCGCGGGCACATCGCCAGCGTGATCGAGGAACGGGACGTCGCCGAGCGGCTACTCCACAAACAACTCGCCACCGAGCTGCACGCACTGGACACCCGCGAAGACAACCTGATCGAGTTGGCCGCCGATGCGGCGACGCCGCAGCCGAAGATCAAAGTCAAACTTCGCGAGTTAGCCCGCGAGCGCCAACGCCTGACCGAACGGATGGCCAGCACAACCGAGAACCTGTCCGACAGCGCCAGACTCATCGAGATGGCACTCGAAGTACTCGAAGACCCACAAAAGTTATATCGGCGATGCAACGATCAACAGCGTCGAATGTTGAACCAGACCATCTTCCACGCCCTGTACATCGACGACGAACAGATCACCGACCACAGCATGCGTGAACCGTTCAGCCGTCTCCACGCCGTCCAACACGCCCGGCAATCCAACCGGCCCGCGCCCGACGACCCGAATGCCCAGACCGCAGAAACCAGCAACGCCACCCCTTCGCAAGGAAGCGGTGGCGTTGACGTCCTACTGCACGGCATTGACCTAGCGCCGTGTTCTAATAAGCCCCCCAAGGTGGAGCTAAGGGGAATCGAACCCCTGACCTTCTCGATGCGAACGAGACGCGCTACCAACTGCGCTATAGCCCCGTGGTTCGTTTCCGAACCGACGTTGGAGAACTGTAGCAGGTGGGTGGGGGAGACTCCGAATCGGCTGGTGGGGAGGGGTTTGTTGGTGGGTGGGGAGTGGGGTGGGGGTTCACATGGTGGGCTGCGGGGAGGGGCGGGGCAAAATTGCCGATAATTTGCGATCCGGGTGGGGGTGGTGGGTGGCGAACCGGGTGGTTGGCGGGGGCTCGTGTCGGATATATCTCACAGGGCGGGTTGATAGCATGACGGTCCTGGGCGGACGTGTCCGGCTGCGCATGCGTGCTTGCGTGCGCGAATACTTTCGAAAGAGTTGTCTGCCATGCAGTTTGAGATCCTCGAGCGGGACGAGACGTGGGTTGCGGGGCTGCCCGTGCGAAGCCCCAGGCGCGCGCTCGGAGAACTGCGTGATCGGAATCTGGACGCGGCGTGGGGCGCGGTTCTGCACCAGGAGCTCGGCGGGCCGCTGGCCTGCGCGTATACCGATTATTCGGCGGATATGAGCACGTTCAACACGCAGATCGTCGGATATCGGTGCAGCTCGTTCGACCAGGTCACCCGGGGGCATATCGTGGCGCGGTTACCGCGGGGTGTTTATGCGCGGTTCTCCTCGGTGGGGAACTTTCCGCAGATCATGACCGATCTGTGGACGCAGATCGCCTACGCCGAGGAACACAACCAGATCAAGCGGACTCATACCGGGGATCTCGAGTGCTATCCGCATGCCTACAAGATCGAGCTGTATCTGGCGGTCGACCCGCGATGAGTTACACGATCGTACTGCGCGACCAGGCGATCTACGGTGGTCTGGTGGTGCCGCGGGTGCGGCCCAGTTTCAAGGTCAGCAACAGCGAACTGATCGAATTCCTGCGCGACCGGCTGCGCGACCGCGACGATGGCGCCGATCGGCCGCTGTACACGGTGTACGTCCCGGATCCGGCCGGGAACTACAACGTTCTGGTCAGTTACGACTACCCGGTCGTTGACGTGATCCCGGCCGGTGACGTGCTGGTCCGGGTGCCCAACGGCGTGTACGCGCGGTTCGAGCCGAACGGGGACTACCACGATCCGGTCGAGGATGTGTGGGCCCAGGTCGACGATGCGACCGCCTCGGCTGAGATCACCCGGGCCTACCACGAGGAGATCGAGATCTGGCGCGGGCCGAAGGTCGAGTTGTACATCTCGATCCTGGTGTAACCAGCGCAGATAGCTACTGGGTAGCCATTTTAGAACCAACCGGTCTTCCCATTCCGCCCGATTGCCAAAGTCACCGCTCTGACCAGGGACTATTTGGGACCTTGGGCCCCGGTTCCGGAAGATTTGCCGGATGTCTGGTCAATTCCTGTTCGATGACGGATACTGCCTTAGCGACCAACCCCGGGCAGCGGCCACGATCCGGCCGATACGAGGAGGGTCGCGGGAAGGGCGCGGTATCGCGCAGCAACGGAGTAGGAATTCATGACAGTCGCAGCGGCCCGTCACCCCGTGTTCGCAGGGATTTCCCGGGAGTTCGCCGATACACTAGCGTCACTCGAGGACAGTTTCCTGGGCCTACTGGACGGGCCTGTCCATGAGATCATGGCGTTGGTGTTCCGTCTGAGGTATGCCGCCCGCACTACGGTCCGCAGCAGGCGGTTCCCGGTGCCGGGCATGAGTTCCCGCAGCTGACGCGATCGGAGATAAGGTGCCTCGGCGGACACTCGACTCACTGGTGACACAGGTCGCCTCGGAGTTGATGGGTGTCGACGCCACCACCCTGGTGGCGGCGACGGAACGTGTGCTCGCAAGCCTGATCGAGCATTTCGACGTGGACTTCTGTTATCTGCGACGGACCGATCGTGAGCGTCGCGCCACCATCCTGGTCGCCGAGTGGCCGCCGCGGCAGTGCGTGCCGGACCCGGACCCGTTGGGAATCGTCTACTTCGACGACCCGGACCCCGCGTTCAAGGCCTTCGAACATGCCACCGAGCCGGTCATCGTGCGGCCCGGCAAGGCGTTCACCCCGTATCGCGACCTCGCCCGCCGCACCGCCGGTATCACCGAGCTGACCTCCGCGGCCGTCCCGCTGCTGTCCCGCGGCGCGCCGATCGGGCTGCTGGGCTTCATCAAACTGGGTGACCGCGAGTGGAGCACCCGCGAACTCAACGTGCTCAAGGCGATCGCCTCGCTGTTCGCGCAGTTGCAGGCGCGGGTCGAGGCCGAGGAGCGGCTGCGCTACATCGCCATGCACGACGACCTGACCGGCCTGGCGAACCGGCGGGCCCTGCTGGAATACATGGAGGAGCGGCTACAGCCGGGCAATCCGGGGCCGGTCGCCGCGTTCTTCCTGGATCTGGATCGGCTCAAGGCGCTCAACGACTTCCTCGGACACACCGCGGGCGACAATTTCATCCGCACGCTCTCCACGCGACTGCGCGAACATCTGGATCCCGCCGACATGATCGCGCGCCTGGGTGGCGACGAATTCGTCATCGTCCCGGCCAAACCCATGGAGGCGGTCGAGGCCGAACTCGAGGGCACCCGCTTGCAGCAGCTCATCGCCCGGCGGGTCACCGTCGGGGAGGAGTCGGTCAGCCGGGCCGCGAGCGTCGGTGTGGCCGTGGGGATTCCCGGCGAGGCGACCGTCGCCGACGTGCTGCGCCGGGCCGATCACGCGCTGCTGTCGGCGAAGTCCGGCGGCGGCAACGGGGTCGCGGTGTTCACCGACGCGATGCGCGCGCAGTTCGAACTGCAGGACGACGTCGAACTCAACCTGCGCAGCGCGGTCTCGGACGGTTCGCTGCTGCTGCACTATCAGCCCGAGGTCGATCTGCGCACCGGGCGGATCGTGGCGCTCGAGGCGCTGGTGCGGTGGCAGCATCCCACTCGCGGACTACTGCCGCCGGGAGCGTTCGTCGGGGTCGCCGAGGCGACGAATCTGGCCGGGGAACTCGGCCGCTGGGTGATCCGCACCGCCTGTGCGCAATTCGCGCAGTGGCGCCAGCAGGGCCTGGCCTCCAACGTCGTGATCCGGATCAACGTCTCGCCGGTGCAGCTGGTCAGCCTGGATTTCGTGGAATCGATCGAGGACACCCTGCGCAGCAACGGAATCGACGGCAGTTCGGTCTGCCTGGAGATCACCGAACACGTCGTGGTGCAGGATCTCGCGCGCACCCAGCTGACCCTGCGCGGGCTCAAGCGGATGGGCGTGCAGATCGCGATCGACGATTTCGGCACGGGCTACAGTTCGCTCTCGCACCTCAAGGCCCTGCCGGTGGACGCGGTGAAGATCGATCGCGGATTCGTGCAGCGGCTCGGGGTCAGCACCGATGATCTGGCGATCGTGAAATCCATCGTCGGCCTGGCCGGGTCGTTCGGGCTCGGCGTGGTGGGCGAGGGAGTGGAGACGGCGGTCGCCGCGCGCACCCTGGTCGGGCTGGGCTGCTATCGGGCGCAGGGCTTCCTCATCGCGCGGCCGCTGCCGCCCGAGGCCGTCCGGACGCACCTGTCGGCCGGGCGGATTCCGCTCGATCTGGAACTTCCCCGGGTGTCGCGGACCGCCAAGCAGTAGCCTCCCCAGGGGATCGCGGCGCTGTCTGGGCTGTGGTGATCCCATTCGGAGATGCCGTGCGAACCCATCCCGGGCCGGGCTGCACCAGTCGGTCGGCGATACTTCCATCCTTGTTCACTCGGTGTTGCCCCGCTGGGCCGTATACCGCTGGACGATCAGGCGCGTGCGCATCGTTCAGCTGGCCAACTTCTACGGGCCGCGGTCGGGGGGATTACGGACGGCGCTGCATCATCTCGGATCGGGATATGTGGCCGCCGGACACGAGGTCGTGTTGATCGTGCCCGGACCGCGTCGGGACGAACAGATCCTGCCCGGTGGAGTACTTCGAATCACTTTGCCCGCCTTACAGATTCCCTGGACGCACGGCTACCGCGCGGTCGATCCGCGCCGGGTCGCCGATGTGCTGAGCGGATTGCGGCCCGACGTACTCGAGGTGTCGGATCGGTTGACGCTGCGGGGTTTCGGGCGCTGGGCGCGCAAGCGGGACGTGGCCGGGGTGATGATCTCGCACGAACGACTGGACCGGCTGATCGGCCAGGCGCTGCCCGGGCCGATGGCCCGCCGGGCCGCCGACGTGGCAAATCGGCGAACCGCCCAGGACTACGACATCGTGGTGTGCACAACGGAGTTCGCGCGGGCGGAGTTCGCGCGGATCGACGCGCCGAACGTCGAGTTGGTGCCGCTGGGCGTGGATCTGGAGATGTTCGCCCCGCACCGGCACGACGGGGTGGTGCGGGCGAGTTTCGCCGCCGCGGGCAATCCGCTGCTGGTGCACTGCGGACGGTTGTCGGTGGAGAAGCGGGTGGATCGCAGTATCGAGGCGATCAGCGCACTGCGCCGGGACGGGGTGGACGCACGGTTGATCGTGGCCGGGGACGGTCCGCGCCGCGAAGCGCTCGAACGCCGGGCGCGCGGGCTGACGCCGCTGCCCGATGGTCGTTCCGCGGTGCACTTCACCGGTTTCATCGCCGAACGCACCCGGTTGGCGACCCTGCTGGCCAGCGCCGACGTCTCGCTGGCTCCCGGACCGCACGAGACGTTCGGCCTGGCCGCGCTCGAGGCGCTGGCGGCCGGGACGCCGGTGGTGGCCAGCCGGTCCTCGGCGCTGGCCGATATCGTGACCGCCGAATGTGGTGCGGTCGCCGCGAACGATCCGGCGGATTTCGCGCGGGCGGTGACCGAGGTGCTCGCGCGCCCATCGGCCGATCGCCGGCGTGCCGCGCGCAGCCGCGCCGAGCAGTTCACCTGGCCCGCGGCCGTGTCCCGGATGCTGCACGTGCTGGGCGCATAGGGGACGGATCCGGGTCCGCGTACGGATGCACCCCGTATGCTCCTGGGGAGCACGGCAAGTGGCCGAGCGCCGATCATCGGATCGGTCCGGCGTCCGCATGAGCAGAGGAACGGTGTGCACGATCGCCTGAAATCCGTGAGCGGTAAGAAGGTTCTGATCACCGGAGCCGCCAGCGGCATCGGCCGGGCGACGGCGCTGGCCGCCGCGCGCGAGGGTGCAGAACTGGTGCTGACCGATATCGCCGCCGACGGGCTGGCGGACACGGTCCGGGTCATCGGCGACGACGGCGGCAAGGTGCTGCTCGCCCGGGATCTGGACCTCACCGATTACGACGCGGTCACCGCCTTCGCGACCGAGGTGCACGATCGGCACGGCAGTCTCGACGTGGTGATGAATATCGCCGGGACCTCGGCCTGGGGCACGGTGGAGAATCTCGAGCACCGGCACTGGCGTCGGATGGTCGATGTCAATCTGATGGGCCCGATCCACGTCATCGAGAATTTCGTGCCGCCGATGGTGCGGGCCGGGCGCGGCGGCGCGCTGGTGAACGTGTCCTCGGCGGCCGGGCTGCTGGCCTTCCCGTGGCATGCGGCGTACAGCGCGTCCAAATTCGGTGTGCGCGGGCTGTCGGAGGTGTTGCGGTTCGATCTGGCGCGACACGGGATCTCGGTGCGGCTGGTGGTGCCCGGCGCGGTGGACACGCCGCTGGTGCGCAGCGTGGAGATCGCCGGGGTGAATCAGGACGATCCGCGGATTCAACGGTATATCAAGCAGTTTCAGCGTCACGCCAAGACGCCCGAGCAGGTGGCCGCGATCATCCTGCGGGGTATCGAGCGCAATCGCTTCCTGGTGCACACCTCGTTCGACGTGCGATTCGGTTACTGGTGGGCGCGAAAGTTCGCCTGGCCGTACGAGATCGTGATGCGCAAGGCCAACGACGGCTTCGACAGCATCTACCAGCGGGTAACACGCAGCTAATTTTGGCCTCCGCTTCGCTCCGGCGGTTGGCGGCCCCTTGAGTCTCACCGGTCGGCCCCGTGTCGGATACTCGTTCCTCGCACCCGCCACGCGTCCGACCGGCGAGACGGGCCGCGAACAGGTGTTGGCGTCGTCCGGGGTCAGCGGAACGGGTGTACGGGTTGCTGGGTTCGCGGCTCAGGCTCCCGCTTTCTCCGCGCAGGGCTCGACCTGTTGATCGCAGGCCGGGCCGCACTGGTCGTTGTTGAGATTGACGTCCAGGACGCGGGCGCCGGGCCCCTCGTCGCCGAGGCGGTCGTGGAAGTTGACGATGCGGCAGCTGGCCAGGGACAGGCAGCCGCAGCCGATGCAACTGCTGACGCTGTCGCGCAGGCGGATGAGCTGTTCGATGCGCTGATCGAGATCCTGCCGCCAGATCGTGGACAGTCGCTCCCAATCCTTGCGATTGGGGGTGCGGCTCTCCGGTAGGGTGTGCAGTGCCTCGCGAATCTCGCTGAGCGGTATGCCGACTCGCTGCGAGATGCGGATGAACGCGACTCGCCGCAATGTCTCCCGTGGATACCGGCGCTGATTGCCGCTCGTGCGGCGGCTGCTGATGAGGCCCTCGCGTTCGTAGAAATGCAGCGCCGACACCGCGACTCCACTACGTTCGGACAGTTGTCCGGGAGTGAGCTCCTTCGCCTGCCAGGTGGTGTGCTGCATACCTCGACAATACTCGAGGTATACGGTGTCCGGCCCGGAATCGCGAGGGTGATCTACGGCGCCCGCGCAGCACCCACCCAGCCAATTCCGTGCCAATGACGCTGTGGCCTACTACGGTCGAATCATGGAAACCGATGGTGTGCCGGAGGGGCGACCGTTTTCCGTGACATCCGAGGTCGGGACGCTGCGTTCGGTACTGCTGCATCGGCCCGGCGACGAGCTGCGCCGGCTCACCCCGCGCAACAACGACCAGTTGCTGTTCGATGCCATTCCGTGGGTGGAGCGGGCCCAGCAGGAACACGACACGTTCGTCGAGGTGCTGCGCGGTCGCGGGGTCGAGGTGCTGCTGCTGGCGGACCTGCTCACCGACACCCTGGCCGTCAGCGGCGCGGGGCGCAGTATGGGCATCACCGCCGCGGTCGACGCGCGACGCATCGGATTCACCCTCGCCGAGGAACTCAGGGCCCATCTGCGCGCGGTGCCCGCGCCGGAACTGGCCCGAATCCTCATGGCGGGAATGACATTCGACGAACTGCCCGTCGCGCCCGACACCACCTCGCTGGTGCGGCGCATGCATCACGGCACCGACTTCGTCATCGACCCGCTGCCGAATCTGCTGTTCACCCGGGACTCCTCCTTCTGGGTGGGGCGCAAGGTGGCCATCACCTCGCTCGCGCTGCCCGCCCGCGCCCGGGAGACCACCCTCACCGATCTGATCTACGCCTTCCACCCGCGGTTCCTGGGCGTGCGCCGGGCGTACGAATCGCACACCGCGCCGATGGAGGGCGGTGACGTCCTGCTGCTCGCGCCGGGCGTGGTGGCCATCGGCGTGGGGGAGCGCACCTCGCCGGCGGGGGCGGAGGCGTTGGCGCGCAGCCTGTTCGAGGACAGTCTCGCGCACACCGTGCTGGTCGTGCCGATCGCGCAGAACCGCGCCACCATGCATCTGGACACCGTGTGCACGATGGTCGACCGCGATGCGGTGGTGATGTACCCGGCGGTGCGGGATTCGTTGTGCGCCTTCACGATCGCGGTGCGCGACGACGGTTCGGTGGAGATGCGCGGGCCCGAGCCGTTCCTCCCGGCCGCCGCCGAGGCGATGGGCATCGACAAATTGCGCGTCATCGATACCGGCCTGGACGGCATCACCGCCGAGCGCGAACAGTGGGACGACGGCAACAACACCCTGGCCCTCGCGCCGGGGGTGGTCGTGGCCTACGAACGCAATGAGAACACGAATGCCCGATTGGCCGATGCGGGGGTCGAGGTGCTGACGATTCCGGGTTCCGAACTGGGGTCCGGTCGCGGCGGCCCCCGCTGTCTGTCCTGCCCGCTGACCCGGGACGAGATGTAGAGGCGCCGATGGATATCCCGGTCGACCACCATTCGGCGGTCCCACCCTACGAACAGTTGCGACAGGGCATCGTCGCCCGGGTCCGCTCGGGCGAACTGACCGCCGGAACCAAGATCCCCACCGTCCGGGCCCTGGCCGTCCAGCTGGGGCTGGCTCCCAATACGGTCGCGCGCGCCTACCGCGAACTCGAACAGGACGGCGTCCTGGAGACTCGCGGCCGCCTCGGCTCCTTCATCGCCTCCTCCGGCGACCCCACCCAGGACGCCGCGGGCCGCGCCGCTACCGACTACGTCGCGGTCATCCGGCGGCTGGGTCTGGACGACGAGGCCGCGCTGCGCTACGTCCGCGCGGCCCTGGCCGAATAATCCGGCGCGGTCGGCGCGCGCCGGGTCGGGCTATTGATCGGCAATCCGGCTCGTCGCAGAATCGAGGGCAAGATCATCGACCCCGGTGCGGGCCGGGTGTCGTGTTTGTTTCTTCGATCGGCGGTGATCGGTCTTGCTGGCTCGGGTGTCGATACGACGAGTGTTCTCGGCGATCATCGTGATGATCGTGCTGCTGTTCGGAGTGTCCGCTGCATCGGCCGTGGTGAGCAGTGTGGTTGCCGGACGGGTGGCGAATGATCTGAACGATCGAGTTTTCGTGGCGCAGCGGTCCTCCTTGGCGTTGTTGCGGGCCTATGTGAATCAGGAGACCGGGCAGCGCGGTTTCCTGCTGACCGGTGACCCGGAGTTCCTGCAGCCCTATACCCAGGGGCGAGTCGACGCCGAGCAGGCGCAGGCCCAGCTCCGGCAGGCCATCGACGGCGACGCCCGAGCCACGGCGGCGCTCGACGCCGTCACGGCTGCCGCGAATGCCTGGCAGACGGCGGCGGCCCAGCCGGAAATTGCCGCTCGAACGGCCGGTCCGGTACCCGCTGACCAGGTCGAGTCCTTGGCGCTGCTCGGCAAAGGTCTGTTCGACACCCTGCGCGACGAGTCCACCCGCCTGCAGTCGGCGACCAACGATATGGCCGCGCGCCAACTCCACCGGGTGTCTTCCGCACAGCAGATCGCCAGGATCGCGACCTACGTCTCGATCGGACTGCTGGTGGTGATCGTGGTGACGGCCTTCACGCTGCTGCCGCGACTGGTGAACCGGCCCGTCACGCGGTTGATCGGACAGATACAGGCCGTGTCGGCGGGGAACTACGCCCTGGAGATCGAGCGGAACGGGCCGGTCGAGATCGCCGCCATCGCCGATGCGGTCAACCAGATGCGCGCCAGCATCCTCGCGAGCATCGATCACCGGGTGGCCGCCGAGAACGCGCTGACCCTGTACGACGAGCACACCCGGATGGCCGCGGACCTGCACGACCGCACGATCAACCGAGTGTTCGGGCTCGGGCTCCTGCTCGCCTCGGCGGTGAGCCGGCATCCCGGCACGCGATCGACGCTCGAGCCGCTGCTCACCGAGACCGACGAGATCATCAGCGAATTGCGCACGGTCATCTTCGATCTGAGCCGAGCCGACGAACCCGTCGCCGATGCGTCGGCCTCGGCGGATCCGCCGGCGAGCCTGGACCGCGACAGACAGTGACCGATCACCGCGACGGCCCGAGGGCTAACGCCAGCTGGGCAGGAGCAGGTGGTTGTGCCAGCTGTCGACCGTGATGGGCAACGCGGTCATGATGGGCCAGAGCCAGATGTAATTCGCGATGACGATGGCCAGGTACAGGCTGACCAGGAGTAGGCCCAGGCCCTGGCGTTCGCTGGTGAGCAGGAAGCGGTGGCCGTTGCGGGCGCGGACGAAGGGGGCCGGGCCCAGGATTTCGCCCAGGGCGATGGCCAGGCCCATCACCAGGAACGGGGCCATCGGGACGGCGTAGAAGAAGTACATCTGGCGGTCCAGGTCCATGAACCAGGGCAGCAGGCCCGCCAGGTAGCCGACCAGCATCGCGGCATAACGCCAGTCGAAACGAGTCACCGTGCGCCAGATGGCCCAGGCCAGCATCGGCAGCGACAGCCACCACATCGCCGGGGTGCCGATCAACATGACCGCCTTCACGCACACCGACTGGCCGCAGCCGGTGACGCCGTTGTCGGCGTAGTAGTACAGCATCGGGCGCAGGCCCATCGGCCACGACCACGGCTTGGATTCCCACGGATGGTGGTTACCGGCCGAATTGGTCAGTCCCTCATGGAATTTCAGCGATTCGCCCTGGTTGTGCCAGAGCGAGCGCAGCGCATCGGGTATCCAGGACCAGGTTCCGCCGGTGCCGATCGCGTTGCCGACCGCATAACGGTCGTAACCGTCCTCGCCGGCGAACCACATGCCCCAGGTACCCAGGTAGACCAGCAGCGCGATCGCGACCAGGGCATACAGTGCCGGGATCACATCGCGCACGATGGTGCCCAGCCACGGCCGCACCACCCCGTAGGCGCGCCGGGCGGCCAGGTCGAAGAACACCGACAGCAGTCCGAACGCGACGATGTAGTACAGGCCCGACCACTTCACCCCGGTCGACATGCCCAGTAGCAGGCCCGCGCCGAACCGCCACCACCGCACGCCCAGCCGAGGACCCCACTGGCTCAGCGCGATTCGGCCCTCGGCGTCGGCGCGCGCGAGACGCTCGCGCACCACGTCGCGGTCGACGATCAGGCAGCCGAACGCCGCCAGGACGAATCCGGCCTGGAAGATGTCCAGCATGCCGATGCGCGAGGACACGAATGTCACGCCGTCGCAGATCAGCAGAATTCCGGCGATCGCGCCGAGCAGGGTGGAGCGCGTCATCCGGCGGGTGATGCGGATGACCAGCAGCACGATCACCGACCCGAACACCGCCGCGGCGAACCGCCAGCCGATCGGCGAATAACCGAACAGCGCCTCGCCCAGCCCGATCATCTGCTTGCCGACGGGCGGATGCACCACCAGCCCGAATCCGGGATTGTCCTCGATACCGCCGCCGGTGACCATCTGCCAGGCCTGTGGGGCGTAATGCTTCTCGTCGAAGACCGGGGTGCCGGCGTCGGTCGGATAGTTCAGCATCGTGAACCGGGTGATCGCGGCGA
The DNA here is from genome assembly GCF_000308615.1 of Nocardia jiangxiensis NBRC 101359. Lineage (GTDB taxonomy): Bacteria > Actinomycetota > Actinomycetes > Mycobacteriales > Mycobacteriaceae > Nocardia > Nocardia jiangxiensis. The sequence continues at coordinate 72,900 of NZ_BAGB01000063.1, read as the reverse complement.
GCGCGGTCAGGAATGCGGTGACGACCCAGCCGCGCGCGCGATCGATGGGACCGAAATCGGGGGAGGGTCGCCGCGGAGCCGGACTCGAGGGGCCCGCACCGAGCGGCGGTCGCACGTCCGTCAGCTGGGTCACGCAGACGAGTCTAAGTGGGGTCGGGCCTAGGGTGGCGATGTGGATACCACTGTGGGCACCGGACGTTTGATGCTGGCGGCGACGCCGATGGGCGAGATCGGTGATGCGTCACAACGCCTGCGGGACGCGCTCGGTTCGGCGGACGTCGTCGCCGCCGAGGACACCCGCCGCACCCGCGCGCTGGCCAAGGCGCTGGGTGTGGAGATCACCGGGCGCGTGGTGAGTTTCTACGATCACGTCGAGGCCGCGCGCATCCCGGTCCTGTTGGACGAGATCGCCGAGGGGCGAACGGTTCTGCTGGTCACCGATGCGGGGATGCCGTCGGTGAGCGATCCGGGATATCGGATGGTCGCGGCCTGCGTCGAGCGGGGGCTGCCGGTGACCTGTCTGCCCGGCCCGTCCGCGGTGACGACCGCGCTGGCGCTGTCCGGCCTGCCGATGGAACGTTTCTGCTTCGACGGCTTCGCTCCGCGCAAGAGCGGACAGCGCAAACAGTGGCTGGGCACTCTCGCCGCCGAGCCGCGCGCCGTGGTCTTCTTCGAGGCCCCGCATCGCCTCGCCGCCTGTCTCGCCGACGCCGTCGAGGTTCTCGGCCCGTCCCGCCGCGCCGCGGTGTGCCGCGAACTGACCAAGACCTACGAGGAGGTCGTGCGCGGCACGCTGGCCGAACTCGCCGACTGGGCCGTCGAGGGGGCCCGCGGGGAGATCACCGTCGTGCTGGAGGGCGCGCAACCGGTGGCGGCCGAACCCGCGGACCTCGTCGACAGGGTGGAATCCCTTGTCGCCAAAGGACTTCGCCTCAAGGATGCCTGCGCCGAGGTCGCCGCCGCGAACGGCACGTCGCGGCGGGAACTCTACGACGCGGTGCTGGCAGCGCGTTCGAGCTGACGTGGCTATTCGGGTAGCAGCGTGTCGTTCCAGTCCTTGATCTCGAAGGACTTCACCAGACCTTCGAGTATGAAGGGGTCTTCCCGGGTGAACTGTTCGGCCGCGGCTCGAGTGGTGAAGATCGCCATGTTTCCCAGATCGGAGAAAGGGCCGATTCCGATCACTACGCCGCGGGCGATGAACTTGTCCACGACCTGCTTGTGTCGTGGATAGACGCTCATGATCGCTTCCATGGTGGCGCCCGAGGGTTCCCCGATAACGACGGCTTTCACTCGGTCCTCCTCTGCTCGTGCACTCACGCTCACCAGTGGCGAGACTTGTTGTCCCAGAGTCGATATCCGCCCAGGCGCTCCGGGTGGCGGATCGCCGCGGGTACGCCTCAGTCCTTGGGTTCGATGTACTTCGGGAAGACCGGCTCCGGCGCGGGCAGGGGCAGACCTGCCTCGATCGGGGTGGCGATATCGGCGAAGGTGCGGCCGGTCTGGGCGAGCAGGTCGAGGATCTTGCCGGCCGAACCGGGGATGACCGGCTGAACCAGGATCGAGACGATGCGCAGCACCTCGAGGGTGACGTACAGCACCGTCGCCTCGCGTGCGAGATCCTCCGGGGTGCCCGATTTCGCGAGCGCCCAGGGCTGCTGGGCGGAGAAGTAGCGGTTCGTCTCGCCCAGGGTCAGCCAGATCGCCTCGAGCGCGAGATGGATCTGCTGCTGGTCGAATTCGGCGCGGCAGCGCTCGAGCAGACCGTTCGCGCGGTCCAGCAGTTCGCGATCGGCGTCGGTGAACTCGCCGGGCGTCGGCACGGCCGAATTGCAGTCGCGGGCAACCATTTTCAGGCTGCGCTGGGCGAGATTGCCGTATTCGTTGGCCAGGTCGGAGTTGATCCGGCCGACGATCGCCTCGTGGCTGTAGGACCCGTCCTGCCCGTAGGAGATCTCACGCAGCAGGAAGAAGCGCACCGCGTCCAGGCCGTAGCCCTCGACCAGGGCCAGCGGGTCGACCACGTTGCCGACCGACTTGGACATCTTCTCGCCCTTGTTGTACAGGAATCCGTGCACGAAAACGCGTTTCGGCAGTTCGATTCCGGCGGACAGCAGGAACGCGGGCCAGTACACCGTGTGGAAACGGGTGATGTCCTTGCCGATGATGTGCACGTCGGCGGGCCAGAACCGTTGGAACGCAGCGGAATCGGTGTTCGGGAAGCCGGCGCCGGTGAGGTAGTTGGTGAGCGCGTCCACCCATACGTACATCACGTGCTCCGGATCGCCGGGCACCGGAACGCCCCAGTCGAAGGTGGTGCGCGAGATGGACAGATCCTTCAGCCCGGCCTTGACGTAGCTGACGATCTCGTTGCGCCGTGTGGCGGGCGCGATGAACTCCGGGTGCGTCTCGTACAGCTCGAGCAGCTCGTCCTGGTAGTTGGACAGCCGGAAGAAGTAGTTCGACTCCTCGGTCCACTCCACCGGGGTGCGGGTTTCGGTCGAGATCCGGGTGCCGTCCTCGAGGACCGTGGTCTCCTCGTCGGTGTAGAACGCCTCGTCGCGCACCGAGTACCAGCCCGCGTAGGTGTCCAGGTAGATGTCGCCCCGCGCGTGCATCCGCTCCCAGATCGCGATGGACGCGGCCTGGTGATCCTCGTCGGTGGTGCGGATGAACCGGTCGAAGGAGATGTCCAGCACCTTGTCCATGCGCTCGAACACGTCCGAGTTGCGCGAGGCGTACTCCTGCACCGGAACGTCCGCTGCCCGCGCGGCCTGCTGCACCTTCTGGCCGTGCTCGTCGGTGCCGGTCATGAAGAACACCTCGTACCCGTCGAGGCGCTTGAACCGGGCCAGCGCGTCGGTGGAGATGTACTCGTAGGCGTGCCCGATGTGCGGCGCACCGTTCGGGTAGGCGATGGCCGTGGTGATGTAGAAGGCGGGGCGTGAGGATGCACTCATGGTGGCTCTACTCTAATGCGCGTGCCTTCGACCCTTCGCGTGAATATCCCCTCGACGCATGCCTAGCGCCCGGCCCGCACCCGAACCGCCCGAGCCGCTGTCCCCGTTGGTGGACGCGCACACCCACCTCGACGCCTGCGGTGCGACCGATGCGGAATCGGTTGCCGCCGTGGTGGATCGGGCCGCCGCGGTCGGTGTCGGGCGGGTCGTCACGATCGCCGACGACCTCGATGCCGCCCGGTTCGCGGTGCGTGCCGCGCACTGGGATTCGCGGGTTTACGCCGCGGTCGCACTGCATCCCACCCGCGCGAACGCCCTGGACGATGCGGCCATGCGCGAACTCGAGCAGCTGGCCGCCGATCCTCGCGTCGTCGCGGTCGGGGAGACCGGTCTGGACTACTACTGGCCCGGCAAACTCGAGGGCTGCGCCGGGGTCGAGGAGCAGGTCGAGGGTTTCCGCTGGCATATCGACCTGGCCAAACGGCTCGGCAAACCGCTGATGATCCACAATCGCGAGGCCGATCACGACTTGCTCGCGGTGCTGCTGGACGAGGGTGCACCCGAAACGGTGATCTTCCACTGTTTCTCCTCGGCCGCGAACATGGCGTTGGCCTGCGTGGAGGAGGGGTACGTGCTGTCCTTCTCCGGCACCGTCAGCTTCAAGAACGCGCACGACCTGCGCGAGGCCGCCAAGCTCGTGCCCGATGAGCAGATCCTGGTCGAGACCGATGCCCCGTTCCTGACGCCGCACCCGTTCCGCGGCGCTCCGAACGAGCCGTACTGCCTGCCCTACACGGTGCGTTCCCTGGCGCAGACGCGTGACCAGGATCCGTTCGAACTCGCCAGGCAGACCACCGCCAACGCCGAACGCGTCTACCGCATCGGATCCTGACCGGTACAGCATGCGCAGTGGGATGTGTCACACCGACACACCTCGAGATGCGGGATTGTGTCCGGTGTCACTACTATTACGGCACCTGTTACACCCCTGCGTTGTCGATATTGCTTCGTGATCTGGAAACTGCCTGCTCTACCACGTGTGGTCGTCGGGCCCGACCTGCCCGTTATCGTATTGTGACCATGCCGGAGTTTGAAGGATGTCCGCTTTAGCGCGGATCAACTCGTCACGTTCGCCGATGCTGTACACGGCGGTCGCGGCGCTGCTGATCACGTTGATCCTGGGTGCGGGTCTGGCCATCATCGACCGCAAGACGATCACCCTCGTCGTCGACGGGCAGACGACCACGTTCACGACCATGGCGGGCAGTGTGCGCGGCGTGCTGAAATCCGCGGGTTACCGGATCGACGGTCACGATGCGGTGACCCCGAGCGCCGGTTCCGAGGTCGCCAACGGGGCGACCATCACCTTCGATCGCGGCCGTCAGGTCGCCATGGTGGTCGACGGCAGCCCCCAGACGGCCTGGACCACCGGTAATACCGTGTCCGATGCGTTGTCCCAGCTGAAGATCCCGAACGACGTCTTCGTCTCGCCGTCCCGCCCGACCTCGCTCCCGCTGACCGGCGGGACGCTCTCGATCACCAGTCCGCACACGGTGCTGTTGGCCGACAACGGCCGCAAGGCGAAGTACGTCCGGCTCGCCGCGCCGACGGTCGGCCAGTTGCTGAAGGTTCAGGGTTCGCCGCTGGTCGATCAGGACTCGGTGCAACCGGTCGCGAGCACCCCGCTGACCGACGGGATGCAGATCACCGTCACCCGCAAGCGCACCGTGAACCGCGTCGAACGGGTACCGCTGCCGCCGACGGAGAAGGACGTCGACGATCCGACCATGAATATGGATCGCACCACGGTGGAGAATCCCGGCAAGCCCGGCGTGCAGGACGTGACGTATGCGGTGTCCATCGTGAACGGCATCGTCACGGGCAAGAATCAGGTCTCCAGCTCGGTCGTCGTGCCGTCCCAGCCCAAGACCATCCGCAAGGGCGCCAAACCCGGCACCGAGGTCCCGCCGGTCCGCGACGGCCACATCTGGGACGCGCTGGCCAAATGCGAATCCGGCGGCAACTGGGCGATCAACACCGGCAACGGCTATTTCGGCGGCGTCCAGTTCGACCAGAACACCTGGGCACGCCAGGGCGGCTTGAAATACGCCCCCCGCCCCGACCTGGCGACCCGCAACGAGCAGATCGCCATCGCCGAGAAGACCCGCGCCCGCCAGGGCTGGGGCGCCTGGCCCACCTGCACCAGCCGCCTCGGAATCGGCTAGTTACATCAATGCTCCGCCGTCGACGCGGATTTCGCTGCCGGTGATGTAGCGGCCCTCTTCGGAGGCGACCATCGCGACGACGCCCGCGATGTCCTTCGGGTCGCCGAGCGCGCCGTTGTTGAGCCAGCCGGTGAGGCGGGCCATCAGGTTCCAGTCGGCATCGGCGGGCAGTTGCAGGCCCGAGGTGATGCCGGTGTTGATGCCGCCCGGGACGATGTTCACCGCGCGCAGACCGTGTTTGACGTATTCCAGGGCCAGCGAGTGGGTCAGCGCGTTGACGCCGCCCTTGGAGGCGGAGTAGGCGGCCATGTACGGATTCGAGCCGAAGGCGGCGGTGGAGGAGAAGTTCACGATCACCGGGTGATCGGATTCGATCAGGCGCGGCAGCATCGCCTGGCACATCAGGAAGGTGCCGGTGAGGTTCACGCCGATGACCTGATTCCAATCCTCGAACGGCATTTCGTGGGTGTGCGCGCTGCGCATGATGCCCGCGGCGTTCACCAGAACGTCGAGTCCGCCGAGGGTGTCCAGCGCCGATGTGCAACCGGCGCGGACGGATTCGGGATCGGCGACGTCGATGCGGACGGTGTGCAGTCGATCGCGATCGGCTGCCGCGGCCCCCTCCGTGGTTTCCTTCAGACCGGTCTCGGCGATATCGGCGGCCACCAGCGTGGCGCCCTCGGCGAGCAGTCGCAGCGCGACGCCCCGCCCGATACCCGAACCCGCGCCCGTGACGAGAATCCGCCGTCCCTCATGCCTGCGCTGCATTGTGTGCCAACCTCTCGACTGTGCGGGTGGGCCGCACCGGCTCCGATGCGGTCAGTCAGAAAATTAGAACGTGTATCAGTCTGAGTCAATGCGCCGGAACGACACGCCGTGACTTTCACAATGGGTTCACGAGAAGGATCGATACGATCGCCCGGACGTTGTCCGATGCGACGGTGAGGGGTTCGGATGCGGTGGCGGGGCTGGGGGCCGATGGTGATGGCGGCCGCGATCGCGGTGAGCGCCGTGTGGACGACAGCCGCACCCGCGGATGCCGCCGTGCCGGGGAACGCGATCGGCGTTCTGCCACAGGCCGACAGCTGGCGCGGCATTGCGGGCGGTTCCATCCTCGACTACTGGATGACCGGATCGGACGGCACGCCGCAGCGGGCCAGTGGCGCACTGTTCGTTCCGCCGGGCCGGGCGCCGGCCGGCGGCTGGCCGATCATGGCCTACGACCACGGCACCTCGGGTCTGGGCGCGGGCTGCGGCGGGCAGACCACCGCGACGGGCTCGCTCGGTCAGCAGGAGGACAACCGGATCGTGCAGTACTTCCTGGCCAAGGGATTCGCGGTCGTCGCACCGGATTACCTGGGCCTGGGGCGATTCCGCACCGGCCCGCACCCGTATCTGGAGCTGAACACCGAAGCGACCGCCACCATCGATCTGGTGCGCGCGGCCCGCGCGACCCATCCGGCGCTGTCCCGGACCTGGGCCGTGATCGGCGGATCGCAGGGCGGGCAGGCGGCGCTGGGTACCGCGCATCTACAGCACACCTATGCGCCCGATCTGGATTTCCGCGGCACCATCACCGTCGATCCGGAATCCGATATCGAGGCGCTGCTGCCCGTGACCGGTCCGTGGGTGCCGAACCTCCGCGGCGTGAGCGACACCGGCACGACCACGTTCATCGCCATGATCCTGGCCGGGCTGCGGGCGACGCATCCGGAGGTCGCCGTCGACAGCTATCTGAGCCCCCGCGGCCGTGACCTCGTCGACGGGATCGGGGACCTGTGCCTGGGCGCCATCATGCGCCGCGCGGACGGCGCGTCGATCGGCGATCTGCTCGACCGTCAACTGACCACCGACGCCTTCCGCACCGCCCTCACCTCCTACATGGCCGTCCCCACCAGCGGATACGACGCCCCGATCCTGCTGCTGACCAATATCACCGACACCACGGTCCCAGGTCCGCTGCATGCCACCCTGGCCGCCCAGTTCGCCGCCGGGGGCGTGGACTTCCGCACCGTTGTCGGCCGCGGCAGCCACTGCCAGCTGAATCCTCGGATGTGGTCGGCCATCAGCGATTTCGCCGCACGTATCCAGGCCACACCCACCCGGCGGTAACTCACCGGCGAGGGGCCGGCGGGCCGGGTGCGGGGTGTGTGCCTGCGGGGTTGGTAGGTTGACGGGCGTGTCCGAATCAGAGGTCGTTGCCCGTGGTCAGGCCGGGTTGCTCGGTCCAGCCGAGGTGCGGGTGCTGGCGGAGCGGTTCGGGGTGCGGCCGACCAAACAGCTCGGACAGAATTTCGTGCACGACGCGAATACCGTGCGGCGGATCGTGGCGGCCGCGGGAGTCGGACGCGAGGACGTGGTGCTCGAGGTCGGGCCGGGGCTGGGTTCGCTGACTCTGGCGCTGCTGGACGTGGTGGACCGGGTGGTCGCGGTGGAGATCGATCCGGTTCTGGCGCAACATCTTCCGGAGACCGTGGCCGATCGCGCGCCGGAACTGGCCGATCGGCTCTCGGTCGTGCGTGCGGATGCGTTGCGAGTGCGCGCGCCGGACCTGCCCGCGCAGCCGACCGCACTGGTCGCGAATCTGCCGTACAACGTCGCGGTGCCCGTGCTGCTGCATCTGCTGGCCGAATTGCCGAGCATCACAACGGCTCTGGTGATGGTGCAGGCCGAGGTCGCCGATCGCCTCGCCGCCGAACCGGGCTCCCGGACCTACGGCGTGCCGAGCGTGAAGGCCGGCTTCTTCGGCGCCGTCCGCCGGGCGGGATCGGTTGGGCGGCAGGTGTTCTGGCCGGTTCCGCAGGTCGAGTCCGGACTGGTCCGGATCGATCGTTTCGCACAACCGCCCTGGTCGCTCGACACGGCGCACCGCACCCGCGTCTTCGAGGTGGTCGACGCCGCATTCGCCCAGCGCCGCAAGACATTACGCGCCGCACTCGGCGCCTGGGCAGGCTCACCCGCGGAGGCCGAACGCCGCCTCCTCGCCGCGGGCATCGCCCCCACGGCCCGCGGCGAAACCCTCGACACCGCGGCCTTCGTCCGCCTCGCGGACCAGAGCTGACTTCGCCGACCCCGTATGGAGCGAGTCTTCGAGCGACCGTTCGCGGCCGGCTCGCCGGTGAGCACTCGAAGCGCATGGGCGGAGCCCGAGTCTCGAGTGCTCACCGGCGAGCCTTGGGGGCCGCGAACACGCCGGAGCGGAGCGGAGGCCAACGACGGAGCCGTAGGCTGTTGCTGACCACGAAGACGCTGGACAACGCCATGGCCGCGCCCGCGAGCATCGGGTTGAGCAGACCCGCGGCGGCCAGGGGGATGGCGGCGATGTTGTAGCCGAAGGCCCAGAACAGGTTTCCCTTGATGGTGCGCAGGGTGATGCGGGACAGGCGGATGGCGGTGCCGACGGTGCGCAGATCGCCGCGTACCAGGGTGATGTCGCCCGCCTCGATCGCGACGTCGGTGCCGGTGCCCATGGCCAGGCCCAGGTCGGCCTGGGCGAGGGCGGCCGCGTCGTTGACGCCGTCGCCGACCATGGCCACCACCTTGCCGCTGTCCTGCAGCCGCTTCACCACATCGAGTTTGTCGCTGGGCAGGACCTCGGCGATGACCTCCTCGATGCCGACCTGATCGGCGACCGTACGTGCGGCGGCGGCATTGTCGCCGGTCAGCAGGACCGGGGTCAGGCCCAGCGTGCGCATATCGGCGACAGCGTCGGCGCTGGTCGGTTTGATCGCGTCGGCGATCACCAGCACGCCGCGCGCCACGCCGTCCCAGGCGACCACGATCGCGGTCCGCCCGGCCGACTCGGCCGCGGACTTGGCTTCGGCCAACGGCTCGGGCAGGGTGATCGACCAGTCGTCCAGCAGTTCGGTGCGCCCGATCACCACCGCTCGTTCACCGACCAGACCCTGCACGCCCTTACCGCCGTGACCGACGAACTGTTGCACCGGATCCGGCCGCAGCCCACGGTCGGCGGCGCCGGCCACGACCGCGCGCGCCACGGGATGTTCGGAGCCGTGTTCCACCGACGCGGCCACCGTGAGCACCTCGTCCGGGTCGGCGCCCTCGGCCGGGATCACCTCGGCGAGCGTCATCGTGCCGGTGGTGACGGTCCCGGTCTTGTCCAGCACGACGGTGTCGATCCGCCGCGTGGATTCCAGCACCTGCGGTCCCTTGATCAGAATGCCCAGCTGCGCGCCCCGGCCGGTGCCGACCAGCAGTGCGGTGGGCGTGGCCAGTCCGAGTGCGCAGGGGCAGGCGATGATCAGCACCGCGACCGCGGCCCCGAACGCCACGGCCGATGACGCCCCGGTGACCAGCCAAGCGATCAGCGTCGCCGCGGCGATCACCAGCACGATCGGCACGAAGATCCCGGCGACGCGATCGGCGAGCCGCTGCACGGGGGCTTTACCGGTCTGCGCCTGCTCGACCAGTGCGGCCATCTGTGCCAGCTGAGTGTCCGCGCCGATGCGGGTCGCCCGCACGGTCAGCATGCCGCCCGCGTTCACCGTCGCGCCGACCACCGGGGCGCCGGGCGCGACCTCCACCGGCACCGACTCACCGGTGAGCATGCTCATATCGATGGCCGAATTGCCTTCCACCACAACGCCGTCCGTGGCGACCTTCTCCCCGGGGCGGACCAGGAACAGCTCGCCGGAACGCAATTCGCCCACCGGAATGCGGATTTCGGCGCCGGATCCGCCCGCCGCGGCCCCGCGCAGGACGGACACCTCCTTCGCGCCCATCTCCAGCAGCGCTCGCAGCGCGGATCCGGCGCGCTCCTTGGCGCGGGTCTCGAAATACCTTCCGGCCAAGAGGAATACGATGACCCCGGCGGCCACCTCGAAGTAGATGTTGGACGCCGCGTCGCCGCGCTCGACCGCCAGGCTGAAACCGTGCCGCATGCCGGGCATTCCGGCCATGCCGAAGAACAGCGCGTAGACCGACCAGCCGAAGGCGGCCAGGGTGCCCAGCGAGATCAGCGTGTCCATGGTGGCCGCGCCGTGCCGGGCGTTCGTCCAGGCGGCGCGGTGGAAGCCCGCGCCGCCCCAGAACACCACCGGCACGGCCAGCGCCAGCGAGAGCCATTGCCAATTGCGGAACTGCAGCGCCGGAACCATCGCCAGCACGATGATCGGCGCCGCCAGCGCGAGCGTGAGCAGCAGCCGGTTGCGCAGCTGCGCGGCGGGGGAGAGCGTCGGATCCTCTTGTGGCACAGCGGTATCGACCGGCGCGTACACCTGGGCGGTGTACCCGGTGTCGACCACCCGCTCGATGAGCTGCTCCGGGCTGACCGAATCCGGGAAGCTGACCATGGCCTTCTCGGTGGCGTAGTTCACCGAGGCGGTGACGCCTTCGAGTCGGTTGAGCTTCTTCTCGATCCGGGCCGCGCAGGAGGCGCAGGTCATCCCGCCGATCTCCAGTTCGATCGACCGCTCGGACACCGGTGCGCTCATCGCCGCGCCTCGTTCATTGTCGCGCTCTCCTTCGTGATGGTTCTCGCGGTGGTTCGGTCAGCTCGCGAGCTGGTATCCGGCCTCGTCGACAGCGGCGGCCACGGCGGCCTGGTCGACCGGGTTCGCCGACTCCACCTGGACCCGCCCGCTGGCCAGGTCCACCTCGACGCCGGTGACGCCGTCGATCCGGCCGATTTCCTTCTGCACCGACGCCACGCAGTGTCCGCAGGTCATTCCGGTGACGGTGTAGGTGCTGCTCGCCATGATCTCGACTCCTTCGAAAATATACGGTGAGGGGGTATCCCCGGACGTTCCCGAAGGTACCCCCTACGGGTATTGCGTGCAAGTGGTTCGAGCTGCCTGACCGGCGCGGCGGCGCGTTGGCGACCGCTGTGACCGCACATGTCGGCCACGCCTATTACGCTTGGGGCTCGTGCTTTCAGTTGTACCCAGCCCTGTTGTCGTGCGGGCGCCGTCGAAGGTGAACCTGCACCTGGGGGTGGGTGACCTGCGTGCCGATGGGTATCACGAGCTCACCACCGTCTTCCAGGCGTTGTCGCTGAGTGACGATATCGAGATCACTCCGGCCGCTTCGCTGTCGGTGCGGGTGAGCGGCGAGGGCGCCGATCAGGTGCCCACCGATCGGATGAATCTGGTGTGGCAGGCCGCGGTGCGGCTGGCCCATCGCGCCGGGCGCGCTCCGCTGGTGGAGATCGCGATCCGCAAGGGGATTCCGGTCGCGGGCGGTATGGCGGGCGGCAGCGCCGACGCCGCCGCCGCGTTGGTCGGGTTGAACGAACTCTGGGACGTCGGCCTCACCCGGGACGAATTGGCGACGCTGGCCGCCGAATTGGGCAGCGACGTCCCGTTCGCGCTGTACGGCGGGACCGCGCTGGGCCGCGGGCGTGGGGAGAAGTTGCTTCCGGTGTTGTCGCGCAGCACTTTTCACTGGGTGCTGGCGCTGTCTCGCGATGGTCTGTCCACGCCGACGGTGTTCCGCGAACTGGACCGACTACGGGAGCAGGGCGATCCGCCCCGCCTCGCCGAACCGCAGGAGTTGTTGCAGGCCTTGGCATCCGGCGATCCGGCTCAGCTGGCCCCGCTGCTCGGCAACGACCTGCAGGCGCCCGCACTGTCGCTCAAACCCGGTCTGCGTCGCACCCTGCGCGCGGGCACGGGTGCGGGAGCCCTGGCCGGTCTGGTCTCCGGTTCCGGCCCCACCTGCGCATTCCTGTGCGAGGGCGAGGAGGCCGCCATCGCGGTGGCCGCCGAACTCTCCGGCGCCGGCGTCTGCCGCAGCGTACGCACCGCCAGCGGCCCGGTGCCGGGCGCCCGCATCGTCGGCGAGCACTGACCCGCGCGAATGCGCCGCAAAGATGCTGGTCCGGGCGCGATTCGGTATTCGGAGGGGGTGTCGTGTACTGTTGGAAACACGACGCGGGATGGAGCAGCTCGGTAGCTCGCTGGGCTCATAACCCAGAGGTCGCAGGTTCAAATCCTGTTCCCGCTACTAGCGAAAGTGGCCCGGAAGCATTGCTTCCGGGCCACTTTCGTATCTCCGGCCGCTGTGGACTCGCGTGCCGCTCCACCGCGGTCCCGCGCTCCGCCCGGGGGGAGATCCGGGACGTGAGCGGCGGCGTGAGATCATGAGGAGCTTGCCGAGCGCCCCGGGGACGGGCTGCCGACGCGGCAGGCGATCCGGAATCGATGACACGCCACTCACACTGTTTGGCCTGAATACGGAGAGGCGGACGAGCCCATGGTGAACCTGGTCAACCTGGAACAGGTCGGCAAGAGTTTCGGGATCACGCCGCTGCTGGATCAGGTCTCCCTCGGTGTGCAGGAGGGCGAGCGGATCGGGGTCGTGGGCCTGAACGGCGGCGGCAAGACGACGTTGCTCGAGGTGATGACCGGCATCGAGCAGCCCGACAGCGGGCGGGTGAGCCGGATGAACGGGCTGCGGATGGCGGTGGTCACCCAGCGCGGCACGCTGCCCGAGGACGCCACCGTCGGCGACGTGGTGCTGGCCGGGCTCGCGGACGACACGGTAGGCAGCGATCCCGTCGTGGCGGAACACGAATGGGCCGCCGATCCGCGGATTCGCAACGTCATCGAGGGAATCGGCATCGCCGGGCTCGGTATGGACGCCCCGGTCGCCAACCTGTCCGGCGGTGAGCGTCGTCGGGTGGCGCTGGCCGCGGCCCTGGTGCGCGACCTGGATCTGCTGGTGCTGGACGAGCCCACCAACCACCTCGACGTCGAGGGCGTGCAATGGCTGGCCGAACATCTGCTGGCCCGGCGCAGCGCCCTGGTGGTCGTCACGCACGATCGCTGGTTCCTGGACACCGTCGCCACTCGCACCTGGGAAGTGGTGGGCGGCAAGGTGGAAAGCTACGAGGGCGGCTACAACGACTGGATCTTCGCCCGCGCCGAACGCGCCCGGCAGGCCGATGCCACCGAAGCCCGCCGCCGCAATCTGGCTCGCAAGGAACTGGCCTGGTTGCGTCGCGGCCCGCAGGCGCGCACCTCCAAGCCGCGCTATCGCGTCGAGGCCGCCGAAGCGCTGATCGCCGACGTGCCCGCGCCGCGCGACACCGTCCAGCTGGCCGCCTTCGCGCGAAAGCGGTTGGGGCGCGTGGTGATCGAGCTCGAGGACGCGACGTTGAGCACGCCCGACGGCCGCGAACTGGTGCACGATCTGACCTGGCGGCTGTCCCCCGGTGAGCGGGTCGGTCTGGTCGGGGTGAACGGCTCGGGCAAGACCACGCTGCTGCGCGCGCTGGCCGGTGACACCGAGCCGGTGCCCGGCCGCCGGATCCAGGGGCAGACCATCCGAATCGGCTGGCTGCGTCAGGAACTCGACGATCTGCCGACGAATATGCGTGTGCTGGAAGCGGTATCCGATGTCGCGGAGCGAATCACGCTGGGCGACCGGGAGGTCAGCGCGGGACAGCTGGCCGAGCGGCTCGGTTTCACCCCGGCCAAACAGCGCACCCCGGTCGGCGACCTGTCCGGTGGTGAGCGGCGTCGTCTCCAGCTGACCCGCATCCTGATGGGCGAGCCGAACGTCCTGCTGCTCGACGAGCCCACCAACGACCTGGACATCGACACCCTGCAGCAGCTCGAGGACCTGCTCGACGGCTGGGCGGGCACGCTGGTGGTGATCAGCCACGACCGCTACCTGATCGAGCGCATCTGCGATTCGACCTGGGCGTTGTTCGGCGACGGCAAACTCACCAACCTGCCCGGCGGCATCGAGGAGTACCTCCGCCGCCGCGCCGTGCTCGCCGCGCCCGCCCGGCCGGCCTCCGCGTCCGGCGCCGCTACCGACGGATCGTCCAATTCCGCTGCCCCCGCGACGGATTCGGCCGCCTACCGGGCCGCCCGCAAGGAATTCGGCCGCCTGGAACGGGCTCTGGAGAAACTCACCGAACGCGAACAGCGCCTGCACGACGCCCTGGCCGAGGCCGCCACCGACCCGGACAAGCTGGTCACCCTCGGTGTGGAGCTGAAACAGGTTCAGGCGGACAAGGAATCGACCGAGGAACGCTGGCTCGAACTCGCCGACGAGGTCGGCTGAGCCGATGCCGCGCCCGAGGACGTGAGTCCTACTGCGCCTTGTCGACGGGCGGCACCGGCAGGCAACAGCAGACGAAGTCGCCGCCGAAACCGGTCAGCACGATGCTGCAGTACCGGATCTTGGCGCGCGGGCGGCTGCGCGACAACACCGACCGGGTCTGCGACTGGGCTTCGAGCAACTGGTACCGAGCCGGATTGTCCAGCGGTTCGGTGGTGAAGTCGATCAGGCCCAGCCGGCTCAGATTCGTCAGATAGTGGGCGGTCCGGTCGGGGGAGTGCAGCGCGGCCTCCTCGCCGATCAGGTTGAGCCCCATCTCGATTCGCTGCGTTCCGGGGGTCAGCGCGCGGCCGGTGCGCACATCCAGGGTGGGCTGCGGGCCGTCCAGGTAGAGGAATCGCAGGATGCGCGCCTCGTCGGGCGTCAGCTCGGACAGGATCCGCGCGTACGCCGGATGATCGCCCTCGCCGGTCTGCACCCGCGCGGAATGCCGGAGTAGTTCCGCACCGCGCTCGCGCAGATTCGAGACCGGTTCCGCATCCGAATCCGCTTGCGGTGCAGGGATACCCAGCGCCCGGCGGACCGATTCGCGCATCTGCTCACCGGCCTCGGTGAGCAGTTCGCGCGGCGGCCGCCCCGCCATACTGCCGCGCACGACGGTCCCGGTGATGTCCCGGGCGGTGTCCACGCTCCACGAAGTCGCTTCCGCCGCAGCCGATGCCGCCACCTGCACCAGCCCGGCCGCAGCGCGCACGGGGTCGCTCAAAGCCATGTTCTCGCCACTTCCGTTCCGAAGATCAGAAGATGAGCGTAACCGGCGATGAGCCCCAACACGCCGCCATGGACGAACAAGAGCCACTCGTCCTGTTTGATCGCCGCACGCAGCATATCCACGAAACTCGGTGGGGACAGGGCCGCCATCTGCTTGGCGATATATCGGCTGACCTGCGTACTCTGCTGTGCGTTGAAGGCCGGATCGGCGAAGGCTGCCGGTGCCAGGCTCTTGGCCTTGTCCGCGAAACTGTCCTGCAGCGTCGTGTAGTCGCGCCTGCCCATCATGAACTTCACCGGCCCGCGCGCCGGGCCCAGCGCCTTGTCGGTGGCCGGGCGCAGGGTGTCCTCCAGGACCTGCATGGTGCGGTCCGCGCGCGGCCCGTTCAGCAGTTCGTCGCCGACGTTGGCGACCGTGATGATCTGGGTGGCAACCAATTCCGCATAACCCTCGGTGATCTCGGACTGCCGTTTGATCAGCAGGCCCTGCCGCCATGGGCACCACCACTTCGGGTACGCGGGGGCGAAGATCATGTTCAGGCCGATCCAGTTCACCACCCAGCCGATCACCACCCCGCCGACCGGTAGCACGACCAGGGCGGACCAGTTCGTCAGATGCAGGATGGCCACCAACACCGCACCCATCGGCGCGCCGAAATAGAAGCCGAAATTCTGCATGAATCGCAGCTCCTTGGCCCCCAGCACCTGGAAGACCGTATTGAGCAGCTGCGGGCGGGACTGGAAATACCGGATCACCATCTGCTTGACATCGAGCAACTGCTCGATATTGTTGCCCAGCTCGACGGTCAGTTCCCGGAGCACCTCGGGCAACTGCTCGCGCACCCGTTCGTGCACCATCTCCCGGACCGGGTTGGGCAGGTTGTACCAGAGCTGTGGATGTTCGCGGATCGCGATTTCCTCGACGATGCCGCGGATCTGCTCCTGCGCGAGGGTGGTCAGATGTTCGGCCAGCGCGTCGGGCTCGAGCTCGCGATAGAAATCGCTGACGCTGCCCAGTTTGGACAACCCCTTGTCCACGGCGATCGAAGCCATCTTGTCCGCGCGCGAGGGGACGATGCCCTGCCAGCCCATTCGCCCGTCGTAGCGCAGCAGCGGGAGAACCTGAATCCGCTTGGGCAGGAAGTGGAACAGCGATTTGAGACCGGGCACCGAAATGCCGTGGAAGTAGATCGGCTTGAACAGCATCAGGATGCCGGTCCAGTTGGTGATGTAACCGATGATGCCGGTGAACAAGGGGATGGTGATCAGTTCCAGCAGAATGGATGGGTGGATATGAAAATAGCTGCCTAGCACGACACCCTCCTGCAGAACCGTACCGGTGACCACCGCCTCACCGGTACTCGAAGGTACCCGTCGGCAGGGTGGACCTTACTGCGGAATTGCGGAGATGGTCGAATTTGCGGCCGGATGTGGTCCGTGGCGTCCGAAGTGGGAGACTTTCGGGTAGCCGGTCGTCGTGGTTGCCCGGTACTCTTCGCACGGCCCGCCGGGCCGAGGCGCCCGATGATCGGGTGGCGGCGATAATCTGTGAGCGTTTTCGTTCACCTGGCGAGTTTCGGAGAAGGACGTGGCAGACGACAGGAGCGGACGCGACGTCGCCCGCCCGGGACCTCGTTCCGTGGAACGCACCTCGGACGTGGAGCAGCGGCAGATCAGCAACGAGGCCAGGCTCATCCGCGGCGTGTTCCGCGCGGCCGGGCTCGCCGCCGGGACGGCGGTGCGCGGCGGACAGTGGGCGATGGGCACCACCTACGAGGTGACCCGGCAGATCACCCAGGCGGCCCTGGACGGGGAATCCTCCACCGAGATCGCCGAGCGCGCCGGGCAGGCGCTGCAGTCGGTCGCTCGCAGTGTGCTGGGCGTCACCGAGGGGTCGGTGCGCGAGATCGTCAGCTATGTGCCGACCGCCAACGGGCATACGCCGCAGGCCATTACCACCGGCGGTTACGTCCGGTCCACCACGATGGACGATCTGCGTCGTCGCGGTGACGCGCTGCTGGCCCGTTCGGCCGATGTGTACTTCACCGAGGAAGTGCATCCGGCCTACGACCGGATCCTCGATCAGCTCGCCCCCGACGAGGCCCGCATCCTGCGATTCATGGCGCAGAACGGCCCGCAGCCCTCGGTCGACGTCCGCACCAACCGTCCCCTGGGGATCGGTTCGGAACTCGTGTCCGGTGATCTGACCTCGGTGCCCGAGCAGGCCGGCGTGCGCTACCCGGACCGCTCACGCCATTATCTGATCAACCTCAACCGCCTCGGCCTGCTGATGAACTCCGACGATCCGGTCCTGTTGAGCCGCTACATGGTGCTCGAGGTCCAGCCGATCGTCGAAACGGCCCTCAAAGCCGCCGGACGCGTCCCCAAGATCGTGCGAAAGAGCCTGCGCCTCACCGAATTCGGCGAGGACTTCTGCCGCATCTGCTTCACCCTCCCGGGCGAGGCCGCACCCACTCAGCGCACCGACGGGTAGTTCGCCGAACCGGCCGCCGTATAGCGATTCGGTACAGATCTTCCAAATCACGGAGAAGTCGGTGTCCGGATGGGATTGTTGAGGTATGGACTCCGATGCCGTCTCCGCAATCAGTCGGCTGAAGTTCCGCTACCTGCGGGCACTCGATACCAAGTCCTGGGACGATTTCGCCGACACCATGGTCCCGGACGCGACCGCGACGTACAGCGAGTACCTGCAGTTCGAATCGCGTGACGCGTTCCTGGCGTTCATGCGCAATACCCTCGGCCCGCACGTGATCACCGAACATCACTGCGATCATCCGGAGATCGACGTCGACGGTGACGAGGCCACCGGCACCTGGTATCTGGCCGATACGGTGCTGATCCCCGGCCACAACATGCTGCTGCGCGGCGCGGCGTTCTATTCGGACCGCTACGTCCGCTGCGAGGACGGCAACTGGCGCATCGCCCACACCGGCTACGAACGCACCTACGAGGTGGTGCTGTCCCTGTCGGACCTACCGAGCCTGCGCCTCACCTCGAGCCGCTGGGGCCTGATCGCCAGCGAGCCGGAGACCGGCGAAGTCGTGGGCGGTGACGGGAGATCCCCGAGCGCTCCCGAAGAAGAAACCATGGGTTGAGGCGGCGAACCTAGTCCGCGGTGGCGACCAAGGGATCCAGGGTCAGGTCGGGCATTTCCTTCTGGATGTACTGCAGGCGCCATTTGTCGCTGAACAGGGCCAGGATCGCGCCGTCGGTGCGGGTGAAGACCTCGACGCCGCGCTGGCGGTCGAGTTCGGTTGCGGATTCCGCGTCGGTGCGACGGGCCAGCTGATAGGGCAGGAAGTCCAGTTGCGTCTCGACGGTGAATTCGGCCTGCATGCGGGCGGTGACCACCTCGAACTGCATGGGACCGACCGCGGCCAGCACGGGGGAGGCGTCACCACGGGTCTCGTTGCGCAGCACCTGCACCACGCCCTCGGAGTCGAGCTGATCGATGGCCTTGCGGAACTGCTTGTACTTACCCGCGCTGCGCGCCCGCAACGTGGCGAAATGTTCCGGCGCGAAGGACGGGATCGGCGGGAATTCGACCTTCTTGTCCACGAACAGCGTGTGCCCGGGGGCCAGGGCGGTCGCGTTCACCAGACCGACCACATCACCCGGAAAGGCCGTGTCGACCGTGGAACGTTCGCGGCCGAAGACGGTCAGCGCGTACTTGGTCGCGAACGGCCGTCCGGTCTGGGCGTGCGTGACGACCATGCCGCGCTCGAATTCGCCGGACACGATGCGCATGAACGCCAGCCGATCGCGGTGCGCGGTGTCCATACCGGCCTGCACCTTGAACACGACCGCGCTGAACGGATCGGTGGTCACCCGGGCCGAGCCGCTCACGTCGTCCCGCGGTCCGGGCGGGGGAGCAAGGGCCACAAGGGTTTCCAGCAGCTGGCGCACCCCGAAGTTCAGCATCGCCGAGGCGTAGATGACCGGCGAGGTCTGCCCGGCCAGGAACAGTTCCTGATCGTGGTCCTGCCCGGTGGCCGAGAGCAGTTCGCTCTCCTCGGCCGCGGTGGTCCACACCTCGCCCTCGCGTTCGCTCGCCTGCTCGACGTCGTAGGACTCCTCGGGCGCGATCGTCGCGCCACCGGCGGTGCGAGTGAAGTGGATGTATTCGGTGGCCGCACCCTCTTCGCCGCGACGCAGCAGCCCGCGGAAATCGCCCGCGATGCCGACCGGTAGGAACAGCGGGGTCGGGGTCAGGCCGATGCGCTCGCTGATCTCGTCGAGCAGCTCCAGCGGCGCGCGTCCGGGCCGGTCCCACTTGTTGATGACGGTGATCACCGGAATCCCGCGGTGACGGCACACCTGGAACAGTTTGAGCGTCTGCGGTTCCAGGCCCTTGGCCGCGTCGATGAGCATGACCGCGGCGTCGACGGCGGTCAGCACCCGATAGGTGTCCTCGGAGAAATCCGAGTGACCGGGGGTGTCGACCAGGTTGATCACGCAGTCGCCGTATTCGAACTGCAGCGCGGTCGAACTCACCGAGATGCCGCGCGCCTTCTCCATCTCCATCCAGTCCGAGACGGTCGACTTGCGCCCGGACTTGCCGTGGATCGCACCGGCCTCGGCGATCACCTTGGCGTGCAGTGCGAGGGCCTCGGTGAGAGTGGACTTACCCGCGTCGGGATGGGAGATCACCGCGAAGGTGCGCCGCCGCGCGACTTCCTGTGCCAACCGCCCGGACGTGGTCGCGCTCGGGGAAGGGGAATTCACGGGACGGCTCCTGATTCGGGGGTGGTCAACCTCTCCAGATTACTCGGTCCGCTTCAGGCGAGATGCCGGGCTATCGCGGCGCGCACCAACTCCTCGATATCGGCCTGCGGCGCGATCAGCTCGATACTGCGATTGGCGACGACGGTCGCGATGCCGTGCAGATTCGTCCACAGACCCAGTGCCCGTTCGCCCGAACGATCCGGTGTGCAGGCGTTCACCAGATCCGCCCACAGCCGGTAGATCGGCACGGCGCGCTGCCGGACGTTCTCGCCGGTACCCGCGATCCGGTCGTGCCGGAACATCAGCACGAACATCTCCGGCCGTTCCCGCGCGAACGCCACGTACTGCACTGCCAGCGCCTCCACGCGAGCGCGCGCGTCCGTGGCCTCGGATGCCTCGAATCGTGTTCGCAGATCGACGAATCCGCGCGCGGCGATCGCGGCGAGCAGAGCGTCGTGGGTGGGGAAGTAGCGCCGCGGCGCCCCGTGCGAGACACCCGTCTCCCGGGCGATCGCGCGTAGTCCGAGTTGTCCCGCGCCGACCTGCTCGAGCATGTCGACCCCGGTGCTCACCAGTCGTTCCCGCAACGACTCATCGACTCCCATGCGCGTCATTCTCGCGTCCCGGTGTGACCGGATTGTGCGCGCAGGCCCGTAGACAGTGTCTACGGGCTGTGGTAGACACTGTCTGCGAGTCGAATTCAGGGAGGGTTCCATGTGGTATCGGCTGTTGAAGTACGTCGTGGTCGGGCCGCTGTTGTGGGTGCTCGGGCGGCCGAAAGTGGAAGGTCTGCACCATGTTCCGCGCACCGGGCCGATGATCATCGCGGCGACTCATCTCGCCGCGATCGACTCGCTGTACCTGTGCCTGGTGCTGCCACGCCGGATCACGTTCATCGCCAAGAGCGAGTACTACACCGGGACCGGGTTGCGCGGTCGATTCGATCGGTGGGTGCTGCGCGCGACCGGGCAGGTGGCGGTGGATCGATCCGGGGGCGCCGCATCGGCTCCGGCGTTGGAGGCGGCGGCGCATCCTCGACGACGGCGGGGTGTGGGGGATCTACCCGGAAGGCACCCGCTCGCCCGACGGGCGCGTGTATCGCGGGCGCACCGGTGTGATCCGGGTGGCCATGCGGACCGGTGCGCCGGTGATTCCGGTGGTGCTCTCGGGGACCGATCGGGTGAATCCGCCGGGGCGGCGCGGCTGGCGATTCGCCCGGGTGCGGATCGGTTTCGGTGAGCCGCGGTATTTCCGGCCCGCGGACCGGGACGGGGTGCGCGGTGCGACCGATGCGCTGATGTCCGAATTGGTGCAGCGTTCGGGGCGGCGGTATGTCGATCACTACGCGAAGCGGTTCGATGCCGCCTCGGAAGGATGAACCGTCTTCTCCGACAACGCGCAGGTGCGCGGGCGTAACGTTGCGGGGATTCGATTCGAAGGATTCGAACCCGTGTACATCGGCGCTCGGGACGGTAGTGTGGCGGAAGCACGGTGCGCCGGTCGGCGCGCGGATGTGAGCACCGTTCATGGCGCGGGGTCCGGTTCGGGGTGCTCCGTCGTGCGTGTTATTCTCTTCGGGTTGTCTCGGCGAGGGTGTGAGGCACAGATGTGCACACACCGTGATCGACGCGGCTCGGCTTTTCCGCCGTTCTCGTTCGTTCTTTCGCCCGACGAGCAGACCCTTTGCCAGGGCAGCCCCTGGCCAGCTAGGTACACCCGCCCCGGAAAGCCGTAGGAGAACTTCCCCTCATGTCCGACACCAGCCTTCTCGAAGCCACCGTACGTACCGAATTCGGCAAGGGCGCCGCGCGCCGCACCCGCCGCGACGGCAACGTTCCGGCCGTGCTGTACGGCCACGGTGAGGCGCCCAAGCATCTGGCCATCAACGCCCAGGCCTTCGCCGCCATCCTGCGTGAGCAGGGCACCAACGCCGTGGTGAACCTGGAGATCGAGGGCACCAAGCAGTTCGCGCTGACCAAGTCCGTTGTCGTGCACCCGATCCGTCGGTACATCGAGCACGCCGACCTGCTGATCGTCAAGCGCGGCGAGAAGGTCGTCACCGACGTGCACGTCACCCTGGTCGGCGACGCCGCTCCCGGCACCCTGGTCACCCAGGAGTCGACCACCCTGTCGGTCGAGGCCGACGCGCTGAACATTCCGGAGCAGATCGAGGTTTCGGTCGAGGGCGCCGGGCCGGGCACCCAGATCACCGCGGCCGACATCGCCCTGCCCAAGGGCGTCACCCTGGCCGCCGATGCCGAGACGCTGATCGTGAACATCATCGTCGCGCCGGCCGCCGAGGCCGAGGGCGAAGCCGAGGGTGAGGCCGAGGGCGAAGCCGCCGAGTAAGGCTGCTGCCCAACGGTTTTCCTGACCGAGTCGAATGCCTGAGATGCCCGAGAGAATGACGTCCGATACGGAGCGTCCGACGGGACCCGCGCTCGTGATCGGCCTGGGTAATCCCGGATCCGAATACGAGCGCACCAGGCACAATGCGGGTTTCATGGTCGCCGACGTGCTGGCTGGGCGCGTCGGCGGCCGTTTCACCGTGCACAAGAAGTCCGGCGCGGACCTGCTCGAGGCGCGTCTGGACGGGCGCAAGGTGCTGGTGGCCAAGCCGCGTTCGTTCATGAATGTCTCCGGCCGCCCGGTCGCCGCACTGGCCCGCTTCTTCTCCATTCCGCCGACCGAGGTGATCGTCGTCCACGACGAACTGGATCTCGAGTTCGGCACCGTCCGCCTCAAACGCGGCGGCGGTGAGGGCGGCCACAACGGCCTGCGGTCGGTCTCCAATGCCCTCACAACCAAGGACTACCTGCGCGTCCGATTCGGCATCGGCCGCCCGCCGGGCCGCCAGGATCCGGCCGACTACGTTCTCAAACCCTTCTCCAGCGTCGAGCGCAAGGAACTCCCCGTCATCGTCGAACAAGCGGCGGACGCAGTGGAACTGCTGCTCCGAGTGGGCCTGGAAGCCGCGCAGAACCAGGTGCACTGAGGTACATACCAGCGCCGATTGCGTTGTGCGAGGCCCGGATTGAGGTCTGCTCGAGTGAGATCGCCGGCGGGCTGCCATGATCGGATGTGTGCAGGAGTACACGAAACTGGTGGATCGGGTCCGTGGGTCACTGCTCGGTGGGGCTATCGGCGACGCGCTGGGGTGGCCGATCGAGTTCTACGAGCTGGATGCGATCCGTGAATTCCACGGTCCGGACGGCGTGACGGATTTTCTGCCCGGTCGCGTTTCCGATGCGCCGCAGCAGATCACCGATGACACCCAGATGACACTGTTCACCGCGGAGGGGTTGTTGCGGCTGGCGCCGGGCACGGATCCGGCCCCGGCGTTGCAGCGGGCCTATCTGCGCTGGCTGCGGACCCAGCGGCAGGACGACCCGGATCCCGTGCCCGACGGCTGGCTGTCGAGCCGGCCGTTCCTCTACGCGCGGCGCTCACCCGGGAACGCGTGCATGAGCGGACTGAACCGGCAGCAGGAGCAGTACTGCGAACCGCATCAGCTGGGCGTGCCGGGTCCGGTCAACCCCGACTCCAAGGGGTGCGGGACGGTGATGCGGTCCGCGCCGTTCGGGCTGGCCCGCCTGGGTCCCGATGTCGCGTTCGCCATGGCCGCGCGCTGCGCTCAGCTCACGCACGGCCACCCGACCGGCTATCTGTCGGCGGGTATCTTCGCCGCGCTGATCGATCGCGTGGTCGCGGGCATCCCGCTGCGAGATGCGGTGCAGCAGAGCATCGCTCAGATCACCGGCGGTCCCGGCGCGGAGGAGACCGTCGCGGCGCTACAGCGCGCGGTCGGCACCGCCGAGGAGGGCGAGGCCACGGCCGAACGCGTCGAACAGGTCGGCGCGGGCTGGATCGCGGAGGAATGCCTCGCGATCGCGGTGTACTGCGCGCTGATCGCCGATCGGACGGCGGATCCCCGTGCGGCACTGCTGCTTTCGGTGAACCACTCCGGTGACTCGGATTCCACCGGCGCGGTCGCGGGAAATCTGATCGGCGCGGCGCACGGCCTGTCCGCGTTGCCGCTGGACATGGCCGGTCGGGTGGAGGGACGCGACGAGTTGGTCCAGGTTGCCGACGATCTGATCCTGGCCTTCCACGTCGGCGACCGCAGCCATCTGCCCGCCCGCTACCCGCTCGACGCGCCGGTGCACTGACCGGCCCGCACCCGGCTCAGCGGCCGGTGGCCAGCCCGGTCACGGCCTCGGTGAAACGCTCCAGCTCATCGGGGCTGACGAAGCAGTGCGGCGAGGCGCGCACCACCGAGTCCAACCGGCGCGCGGACATATCCAGCAGCGTGGATCCGCGATGGCTCACGGTGACGGTGATGTCCTGGGCCAGCAGCCGATCGCGGATGTCCACCGGAATCCAGCCGTCGATGGTGAACGAGACGATGCCGCTGTGCCGGGCGCCCAGATCACGGACGGTCACCTCGGGGATCTCCGCGAGGGTTTTGCGCAACTGCTGGGCGTTGGCCGAGATCGCGGCGTAGACCTCATCGGGCCCGTGGTCCAGCAGATAGCGCACGGCCGCGCCCAGGCCCAGGCGCGCGGCGACGTCGCACTCCCAGAATTCGAAGCGGCTGGCGTCGGCGGCCAGGCGGTATTCGCGCGGTCCCACCCACGCGGCGCTGTGCAGGTCCAAGCGGGTCGGTTCCATGGTCGCGGCCAATTCCGGTCGCACGTACAGGAATCCGGTGCCGCGTGGGCCGCGCAACCATTTGCGGCCGGTCGCCGACATCGCGTCGACATCGAGTTCGGCCACGTCCAGCGGGAGCTGACCGGCGGACTGGCAGGCGTCCAGCAGTACCAGCGCATCCACGCGGTGCGCGATGCGGGCCGCCTCACCGACCGGGTTGACGAGGCCGCCGTTGGTGGGCGCGTGCACCAGCGACACCAGCTTCACGCGTTCGTCGAGCATCGCGGCCAGTGCGTCGAGGTCGAGCTGACCGGCCTCGTCGCTGGGGATCTGCTCGACCACCGCGCCGGTGGCCTGTGCGCGTTGCAGCGTCGCGATGGCGTTGCTGGCGTAGTCGGCCTCGGAGACCAGGATGCGGTCGCCGGGCGCGAGCGGTACCGCGTAGAAGAAATCGGACCAGGCCCGGGTCGCGCTGTCGCTCAACGCGATACCCGACGGGTCGGCGTTGATCAGCGTGCCGATCGCGGCCTTGACCGATTCCAGATCGTCCAGGCGCTCATTCGCGGCGCGGTAGCCGCCGATCTCGGTCTCCCGGCGTAGATGTCCGGTCACCGCGTCCAGGACCGGCCGGGGCGGCAGCGACGATCCGGCACTGTCCAGAAATACCGGTGTCGGCCAGGTGGCGTTGTCGTAGGCCGGGATGTCGGCGCGAAGGCGAGTCAGATCGAGCACCCAATCGACGATAGAAGATGCCGGGCATCGCGTGTGCGGCCAACTCGCCGAATCCGGCGCGGCGAACGCGGGTGTCGCACGCGCCGCACGGCGGATCCGTGCTCGCCCGAGGTCGGTTCGAGGGGATTCGCGCTGGTCGGGTGTGGTGATCACGCACCGTTATCGTTTCGTCAGATTTCTTGTCGGTAGCCGCCGCTACTCTGGTCCGGGTCGGCGGAATCGAGTTCCCCCGGGTGGCCGGTCCAGGTCCGCCCGGCCGGACGAGCCGCCGGGCGACACAGCTAGGAGCAGCACGGCTGCCGCGGCGCGAGTAGCGCCCGCGGCGGAGCGGAGGTTGACATGGCAGTCACGGCGGTCCGGGCCGCGGTCGGAGCGGGGGGCAATTTGACCTCACGCGCCGCGGCCGAGGCGTATGTCGGCGGCGTCTGTTTCAAACAGGGGCCACCCTGTCTGATCGGCGCCGAGCTCGAGTGGCTCACCGAATCCGGTGAGTGTTCGGCGCCCGCCCCGCGTCCCGAGCCGACGGCGCTCGCGGAGGCATTGGGGCCGTACGCGCCGTCCACGATTTCGCCCGAATCTCCCGCTCTACCCCTGCCCGGAGGCAGCCGGGTCACCGTCGAACCCGGTGGGCAGGTCGAACTCTCCAGTGCTCCGTTCGAATCAGCCGCCGAATTGTGTGCGAGCCTGCGGGCCGATGCCCGCCATCTCGAACGATTGCTCGAATCCCGTTCCATCCGAACGTTCTCCGCCGCGGCCGACGGCATCCGTCCGCCGCGGCGAGTGCTGCAGTCCCCGCGCTATCGGGCCATGGAACGCTCCTTCGCCGGAATCGGCCCGTTCGGCAAGCTCATGATGTGCAACACCGCGGCAACGCAGGTCAGCGTGGACGCCGGGGCCGATCACGCCGAGATCGCGGCGCGGTGGACCGCACTCAACACCGTCGGCCCGGCCCTGCTGGCGGCCTTCGCCTGCTCACCGGATCTGCACGATGCCCCGGCCGGTTCGTGGGCTTCCCAGCGAATGCGCGCCTGGCTGCGCCTGGACCATGCCCGGACCAGGCCGCCGGTGCTGGACTGGCCCGATCCGATCACCGCGTACGCCCGCTGGGTGCTGGACGTCCCGCTGCTGTGCGTGCGCCGGTCCGACCAGGAGGACGACTGGGCGGCCCCGCCCGGCGCGACCTTCGCGGATTGGCTGTGCGGCGCTCTCGACGAAGAGATCGGCCGCCGCCCCGACGCCGCCGACCTGGACTATCACCTGACCACGATGTTCCCGCCGGTGCGGGCCTCGGGATATCTCGAGGTGCGCTATATCGACGCGCAGCCCGGCCAGGACTGGTCGGTGCCGATCCACGTGATCGAAGCGCTCATGTCCGCGCCCGAGGTGGTCGCCGCGGCGACCCGCGCGGCCGCACCGATGGCGGACTGCTGGCTCGAGGCCGCCCGCTGTGGTCTGACCGATCCCGAAATTCGTTCGGTCGCAGTGGATCTGCTGGAAATCGCCGCTGCCGCCGCTGCCCCCGAAGCGGCCGATACGGTGCACGCCGCGGTGCGCCGATGTCGTGCCGGATTCATGCCCACCGCGCGCTGAACCTGCTCGCGCGCCGTTGTCGCGTCGTCATTCACCTCACCCTCGGAGTTCTTCCATGACCGTTCATCTTTCCGGAACCGACCACGCCGAAACCGAACGATTACGCGAGCAGATCGCCCAGGTGCTCACCAGGGCGCGCGAGCGTACCGCGGGGCTCACCGACTGCGTCGACGAGGCCGAACTGGTGGCCCAGCATTCGCGGCTGATGAGCCCGCTGGTGTGGGATCTGGCGCATATCGGGAATCAGGAGGAGCTGTGGCTGGTGCGCGATGTCGGCGGCCGGGAACCGGTGCGCGCCGACATCGATCAGCTCTACGACGCGTTCCGGCATCCGCGCGCCGACCGTCCCGCCCTGCCGCTGCTGGATCCCGCCGAGGCCCGCGACTACACCGGTACGGTGCGCGCGAAGGTGTGGGATGTGCTGGCGGACAGTGATTTACGTGGTGATCGACTGATCTCCGGCGGTTTCGCCTTCGGCATGATCGCCCAGCACGAACAGCAGCACGACGAGACGATGCTGGCCACCCATCAGCTGCGCGTCGGTGGCGCGGTGCTCTCGGCCTCGCCCGCGCCCACCGCCGCGGTTCCGGTGTCCGGCGAGATCATCTTTCCCGCAGGGGAATTCATGATGGGCACCTCGACCGATCCGTGGGCGCTGGACAACGAACGGCCCGCCCACCCGGTGCGAATGCCCGGATTCGCGATCGATGCCGCGCCGGTGACCAATGCGCAATATCTGGAGTTCATCGAGGACGGTGGTTACCGTCGTCCGGAGCTGTGGTCCGAGCAGGGCTGGGAGCATCGGGTCCGGGTGGATCTGAACGCGCCGCAGTTCTGGGAGCGTGACGGTGGAAACACCTGGTGGCGAAGGGTTTTCGGCACGATGACGCCGTTGCGTCCGCAGCAGCCGGTGGTGCACGTGTGCTGGTTCGAGGCGCAGGCGTATGCCACCTGGGCCGGTAAACGGCTGCCCACCGAGGCGGAATGGGAGAAGGCGGCGCGGTTCGATCCGGCCACCGGGCGCTCGCGCCGATATCCGTGGGGCGATGCGGATCCCGATGAGACCACCGCCAATCTCGGTCAGCGGCATCTCGAACCGGCGGAGGTGGGTGCGTACCCGGCGGGGGCGTCACCGTCCGGGGTGCATCAGCTGATCGGGGATGTGTGGGAGTGGACCTCCTCGGGGTTCGAGCCGTATCCCGGTTTCGAGATGTTCCCGTATCCGGAGTACTCGCAGGTGTTCTTCGGCGGGGATTACCGGGTGCTTCGCGGCGGGAGTTTCGGCACCGATCAGGTCGCGTGTCGCAGCACGTTCCGCAACTGGGATCACCCGATTCGGCGGCAGATCTTCTCCGGGTTCCGGCTCGCCCGCGATCTGCGAGCGGTGGAACGCTGATGTGCCGTCATCTGGGATATCTCGGTCCGCTCGCACCGGTCGGCGAGATCCTCACGCGCGGTGCGCATTCGCTGTACACACAGGCATGGGCCCCGCACGACATGCGCGGCGGCGGCACCATCAACGCCGACGGGTTCGGCGTGGCCTGGTGGCTGCCCGGCGGCGAGGTGAGCCGGTATCGCAACTCTTCGGCGATCTGGACCGATCCGGCCGTGGAAGAAGTTCTGCCGCAACTGAATTCGACTGCAGTGCTGGGGGCGGTCCGCTCGGCCACCAATTCGCTGTCGGTGGAACGCAACGCGTGCGCGCCGTTCACCGGTGGGCGCTGGGCGTTCAGCCACAACGGGCGGATACCGGACTGGCAGCCGGTACTCACTCGGCTGGCCGCGGAATTCGGCACGCCGTCGTTGATCGAGGCCGAATCACGCACGGATGCGGCGACATTGTGGGTGATCGTGCGTGATCTGCTGGAGAAGTCCGGCGATGCGGGCGAATTCGGTTCGTCGGTCGCGGATCCGGCCGCGGTGCTGCCGCGGGTGATCCGGGCCGTACTGGACCTCTCGCCCGAATCGCGCCTGAACCTGCTGCTGGGCGATGGCGAAACACTCTGGGCCACAACCGTTCACCATGCGTTGTCGGTGCTGGTCACCGAGGAGACGGCGGTGGTGGCCTCCGAACCGTACGACGACGATCCGCGCTGGCGGGCGGTCGCGGACCGGCAACTGGTGACGCTGCGTCCCGGCCACCTGTCGATCGTTCCGCTCGATGCCGAAGATTCCGAAAGGGCGCTGTGATGACCGCACCTACGCTGGAAATCCACCTCACCGATGCCGATCTCACCGAGGCGTTGCGCTCGGACGCGCGACGCGGGCTGACCTCGGACCCGAAGACCTTGCCGCCCAAGTGGTTCTACGATGCCCGCGGCAGTGAGCTGTTCGAGGAGATCACCCGCCTGCCCGAGTACTACCCGACCCGCACCGAGCGCGCGTTGCTCGAACGCGTCGTCGGGGAGATCGCGCAGATCGCGCAGGCCGAGGTCCTGGTGGAACTCGGCGCCGGGTCCGCAGCCAAGACCCGCCTGCTGCTGTCCGCGCTCAGCGCGGCCGGGCCGTTGAAAACCTATGTACCCCAGGATGTCTCGGAGTCCGCGCTGCGTGGTGCGGCCGAGCAGGTCGGTGCGGAATTCCCGGGCCTGGCCGTGCACGGCGTGGTCAGCGATTTCACCGACACGCTGCACAACCTCCCGCGCGGCGGCCGCCGCATGATCGCTTTCCTCGGCGGCACGATCGGCAATCTGATCCCCGCCGAGCGCGCGGAATTCCTCGCCGGTGTCGCCGCGGTCCTGGAACCTGGGGAGCAGCTGCTGCTCGGCGCGGGCCTGGTCATCGACTCCGACGTCCTCGTCCCCGCCTACGACGACGCCGCCGGAGTCACCGCCGAATTCAACCGAAATGTCCTGCACGTGTTGAACTCTCGCCTGCGCGCCGATTTCGACCCCGACGCCTTCACCCACGTCGCGGTCTGGGACGCGCGGAACGAGTGGATCGAGATGCGCCTGGAAGCCACCCGGGGCATGACCGTCACCGTCCCCGACCTGGACCTCACCGTCCACTTCGCGAAGGGCGAGCAGATGCGCACCGAGATCTCCGCGAAATTCCGCCTCGAGGGACTCGCCGCGGAACTCGACGTCGCGGGATTCGACACCGAGCACATGTGGACCGATCCGCAGGACCGATTCGCACTCGTACTGGCCGCCCGCCGCTGACGGGCGCGTTCGGCACCGAAACCGCACCGGCGTGGTTCGGTGCGGTTGCGGTGTCGGCCGGTGCATTCCGGCAGCTGCCCTATCGGATCGCGTCGATCAGCAATTTCGCCGCCGTGCCCGCCCCGTCCGAGGTGATCATGGCGGCCACTGCGTGTGCCCGCGCTCGGGTGGTGGACGTCAGTGCCGTGTCGAGCGCGGCGGACAATGACGCGAGATCGGGAAGCGTGTCCGCACACGCCGTCCCGATGCCGAGATCGGCCACTCGCCGGGCCCAGTACGCCTGGTCCATCATCTGGGGTATCACCACTTGCGGCACCCCGGCTCGGGCGGCGGTCGTTGTCGTGCCCGCGCCGCCGTGGTGGATGACGGCCGCGACGCGCGGGAACAGCGCCTGATGGTTGACCTCGCCCAGAGTCATGCAGTCGGGGAGGTCGTCGGGCACGGCGATATCCGCCCAACCGCGGGAGAGGAGCACGCGGTGGTTGTGCGCGCGGACTGCCTCGATCGCGACCTCGGCGAGGCTGCTGTGCACGCGCATACTGCCGAAGCCGATGTACACCGGAGGTGTACCGGCGTCCAGGAACGCCGCCAATTCGGTGGGCAGGGGACGTTCGTCCGGGACGATCCAGGCGCCGGTCTGCACGACGCCCACACCGGGTGATTCCGGCCACGGTCCCAGCACGGGATCCGCGGCCAGCCAGGGGCGGTCGGTGATGATGTGGTCGCGCACGGCATCCACCGGCGGTAGCCCGAGGGTCGCCCGGCGGGTATTCACCGCCGCACCGAACTGCGCATTCCACCCCTGGGCGTCGATCTCCCACTGCAGGGAGTTGGCTATCGTCTCCGGCGCGGGCCGTTCACCCGGCCTTCTCGGCATCGGCGGGTGATGCGGCGAGGGCAGGCTGGTCGGCTGGTAGCTCGCGTACTGGTAGTGGATGCCCAGCTTCTCCGCGGCCGACCGGGCGGCGATCTCGGTCATCCCGGTCGCCACCACCGCATCGCATCCTGCGGCTGCTGCGGGGATCGTCTCGAATTGATATGCGGGCCAACGGTTTGCGTAGTCCAGCACATCGGCCAGGGAGAATCCCCGCGTGGTCCGCGGGCTCGGCATCGGCGGGCCCAGCGGCACCAGCGGTACGCCCAGCTCGGTGAAGCGCCTGGCGAAGTCCGGCGGCGCGCACACCCGCACCTGGGCTCCGAACTCACGCAACCGCACCGCCAGGCCCAGGGCGGGCTCGATATCGCCGCGCGATCCGCTCGTCGACAACAGCACTCGCACGCCGTCACTCCTTGTCCGCATGTTCCGGTGGACGGTAGTCGGCCGTGGAAGGCCCGGTGATCACGGTGTTCCCACCGGTGGCGCGGGCGTGATGCCCCGGCCCGAGGCTGCCGCACGGGTGCTTTGTTCCCTGTTTTCCCTGTCCGGGCTGTGGATAAAATGTGGTGGAACCCGATTTGTGGCCGACTTGTCGCCACGGAAAGGTTTCGCAGTGACAGTCGACACGCCTATCTCAACTTCCGACGCAGCGGTTTACCCCGGTAGGTCGTCGGTGCCGAGGTCCGCGACTTTGCTCGATGTGCTGAACCACTCGGTTTCCGCCTGGCCGGACGAGATGGCGATCGACGACGGCGAACGTCGGTTGTCGTATCGGCGCCTCGATCGGGTCGTGCGTGCGGGGGCCGGTGCGCTGCGGATGCGGGGGATTCGGGTCGGTGATCGGGTCGGTGTGCGGGTGGCGTCCGGTTCGACCGAGTTGTATGTGGCGATTCTGACCGTGTTGGCGGCGGGTGCGGCGTACGTGCCGGTGGATGCCGATGATCCGGATGAACGCGCCGAGTTGATCTGGCGGGAGGCGGGCGTGCGCGCCGTGCTCGGCGCGGACGGCGGTATCACGCTGCGGGAGCACACCGAGCGGGTCTGCTCTGCCCGCGAGCTCGAACCCGGTGACGACGCGTGGATCATCTTCACCTCCGGCTCCACCGGGAAGGCCAAGGCGGTCGTGGTGAGTCATCGCTCGGCCGTGGCTTTCGCGGATGCCGAGGCCCGGTTGTTCCTGCGCGACGCGCCGATCGGGCCCGGGGACCGGGTGCTGGCCGGGCTGTCGGTGTCGTTCGACGCCTCCTGCGAGGAGATGTGGCTGGCCTGGCGGCACGGCGCCTGCCTGGTCCCGGTGTCGCGGGCGCTGGTGCGCACCGGGGCGGATCTCGGCCCGTGGCTCGCGCGGCGACGGATCACCGTGGTGTCCACGGTGCCCAGTCTGGCCGCCCTGTGGTCGCCAGAGATGCTCGCCGGGGTGCGGCTGCTGATCGTCGGCGGCGAACCGTGCCCACCAGAAGTGGTGCGGCGCTTCGCCGATGACGATCGCGAGGTCTGGAACACCTACGGGCCCACGGAGGCCACCGTGGTGAGCAGCGCGGCCCG
Organism: Nocardia jiangxiensis NBRC 101359; assembly: GCF_000308615.1. Lineage (GTDB taxonomy): Bacteria > Actinomycetota > Actinomycetes > Mycobacteriales > Mycobacteriaceae > Nocardia > Nocardia jiangxiensis. The sequence goes on along the minus strand of NZ_BAGB01000063.1, from coordinate 40,613 downwards.
GCTGCGCGACGGCGAGCCGGTGCGGATCGGACTGCCGCTGGACGGCTGGCGGCTGGCCGTGGTCGACGAGGCCGAGCGGCCCGTTCGCTGGGGTGAGGTCGGTGAGCTGGTCGTCGGCGGTGTCGGTCTGGGTCGCTATCTGGATCCCGCGCGGGATGCGGAGCAGTTCGCACCGCTGCCCACGCTGGGCTGGGCACGGGCCTATCGCAGCGGCGATCTGGTGCGAGCCCATCGCGAGGGCCTCGAATTCGTCGGTCGCCGCGACGACCAGGTCAAGATCGGTGGCCGCCGGATCGAACTCGGCGAGATCGAGGACGCACTGCTGGATCTGCCCTCGGTGGTGGCGGCGATCACGCTGGTCAAACACACTGCGGCCAGGTGCGATGTACTTGTCGGCTACGTCGTTCCGGCCGACGGCGACCCGCAGCGATTCGACCGGGACGGCGCGCTACGGCTGCTGCGCGAGCGTCTGCCGGCGGCGTTGGTTCCTCGGCTCGCCCTGCTGTCCGAGTTCCCCACCCGGGCGTCCGGCAAAGTGGATCGTGCGGCACTGCCGTGGCCGCTGCCCGCCGATCCGGGCAGGCAACCGGCCGAAACGGATGAGACGACCGCCTGGCTCTGCGGGTTGTGGCACGACATGCTGGGCACCGAGGCCGATGCGTACGGCGACTTCTTCGACCTCGGCGGCACCAGTCTGACCGCGGCGCGGCTGGTGTCGATGCTGCGCGAGCGGTATCCGGAGGTATCGGTGGCGGATGTGTACCGGTACCCGACCCCGGCGGCGCTGCGCCTACGGCTGGTCTGCGCGGATCAGTCGCAGCGGCCGTGCCGCACGGTGTCGCCGATCCCGTTGTGGACCCGTGCGGTCCAGACCGCGATTCAGCTACTGCTCCTTGCCGTTTCGGGTGTGCGGTGGGTCGTGGGGGTGGCGCTGATCGGCAACGTGTACTCGATCGTCGAACCGGAGAGCTGGCTGCCCCGGCTGCCGTGGTCGGTGCTGGTACCCGCCTTGTTGGTGCTGTCGGCTCCGCCCGGCAGGGTGCTGGTCGCCGGGCTGGGCGCGCGGGTCGTGCGGGGCCGGATCACACCGGGCAGCTACCGACGAGGCGGCCGGACCCATCTGCGACTGTGGGCCGCCGAGCGCCTGGTCGCCTCGTTCGGGCTCGCTTCGATCGTCGGCACCCCGCTGGCCGTCCAGTACGCCCGGCTGCTCGGCTGCCATGTCGGCAAGAACGTCGACCTGCACGCTCTGCCGCCCGTCACCGGGCTGGCGAGCATCGGCGACGGAGCGGCCGTCGAACCGCGAGCCGATCTGGCGGGCTGGTGGCTCGACGGCGATCTGCTGCGCGTGGGCTCGGTGCGCGTCGGCGCGGGTGCGCGAGTGGGGTCACGAAGCACGGTGATGCCGGATACCGAGATCGGGGACGGCGCGCAGGTGCTCCCGGGCAGTTGTGTGGTGGGTGCGGTGCCGGCCGGACAGTGCTGGGTCGGTTCACCGGCGTCGGGGCAGGAGAGCTCCGTGCGATGGCCGTTCACTCGGCCCGCTCGCCCGCGTCGGTGGCTGCTGGCCTTCATGCTGGCGCCCGCGCTGCGCGAGCTGGTGGGTGCCATGGCCGCGGTTCCGGTCGTGGTTTTGGGGTTCGTGGTGATACCCGCGGACGCGTCGGCATCCGACGCCGCGGTCCGTCTCGTGCTGTGGTTGCCGGTCATGGTGGTGCTGGGCATGCTCTGCCAGGCGTCGGCGACCGTCGCGATGGTCCGGCTGGCGGGACGGGCACTGCGGCCGGGGACCCACCCGATGTTCAGCGCGGCGGGGTGGGCGGCGTGGTTCGTCCACGAACTGCTGGAAACCTCGCACAAGAAGCTGTTTCCGTTGTACGTCAGCCTGTTCACGCCGATCTGGCTGCGTGCGCTCGGGGCCAGGATCGGTCGGTCGGTCGAGCTGTCCACCGTGCAGGCGCTGCCGCAACTGCTGCGGGTCGCGGACTCGGCATTCCTCGCGGACGACGTGCTCGTCGCACCGTACGAACTGCGCGGCGGGTGGCTGCGGCTCGGGCGTTCCCGGGTCGGAGCCCGTGGGTTCGTGGGGAATTCGGGGATCGTCGGCCCCGGCAAGGCGGTGGGCGACAACGCGCTGATCGGGGTGCTCTCCGATACCCCGGACGAGGTGCCGGAAGGGACGTCCTGGCTGGGCCGTCCGCCGATCCGGTTGCGGCGCAACGCCGAGCAGCCCGATCCCGCGCGCACGTTCGCGCCGCGGCGGGCGCTGGTCCTGGCGCGGGCGCTGGTCGAGCTGTGCCGGGTGGTGCCGTTCGTGTTCGCCGAGTTGCTCGGGCTGGCCACGTTCGGGGCCTTCGTCTTCGTCTGGGACGAGGACGGGGTGTGGCTGGCGGTGCTGGCCGGTGGCGTGGTGCTGTTCGCCGCGGGAGTCGTCGCCGGTGCGTCGACGACCTTGGCGAAATGGGTTCTGATCGGGCGTTTTTCGTCCGCTCGCCATCCACTGTGGAGTTCGTTCGTCTGGCGCAAGGAGCTCTACGACGTTTTCGTGGAGATGCTCGCGGTGCCGTGGTTGGTGACGCCGGCGATCGGGACGCCGACGTTGAACTGGTGGCTGCGCAGCCTGGGCGCGCGGTTGGGGAGTGGCGTGTGGTGTGAGGCGTACAGCCTGCCGGAGCCCGATCTCGTCGAGGTCGCGTCCGGTGTCAGCGTGAACCGTGGCTGCGTGTTGCAGACGCACCTGTTCCATGACCGGGTGATGCGGCTGGACCGGGTGCACCTGGACCGAGCCGCGACCCTGGGACCGCACAGCATCATGCTGCCCGGCAGCACGATCGGTGAAGCGGCGACGGTCGGCGCGGGATCGCTGGTCATGGCGGCGGAGTCGGTGCCGGGCCAGGGGCGTTGGCAGGGCGCGCCGATCACCAGCGTCAGGTAGGGCAGGCGCGTCCGCCGACGTGAAATAGCGAGGTCAGGCGGACATGGCCGTGAAGACCCGGGTGATCACGAGGGCGACCTGGGCGACCGCGTGATCGATCGGCCCGATCGGCTGGAACAGGTGGCTCAGGGTGAGGCGGACGAGGATTTCGATCAGTGCGGCCAGGTCGTCGTCGGAGAGGGTGGGGAGTTCGTAGCTCTGGCGCATGGCGGCGATGAGTGCGGTGAGCGCGCGGCCCAGGACCGGTTCGGGTTCGGTGACCAGGGCGGGCAGCAGAGTGGTGTCGCCGCTGTGCCGACCGGACAGGACGGCCTTGAGCAGGGTGTTGTCCGCACCGGTGCGCAGCGTGTACTCCGCTGCGCTGGTCATGCCGCTGATCGGGTCGGCCGGATGCTCGGCGAGGGTGTCGACGATGCCGCTCAGGAAGGTGCCGAGTTCGCGTTCGATCAGCGCGTCGGCCAGGGCCTGCCGGGTGCCGATCTCCTTGTAGAGCACCGGGCGGCTGATCCCCACGTCCTTGGCGATGCGGGACATGTTCACCGCACCCCAGCCCTCGGTGCAGACCACCTCCCGGGCGGCGTCCAGGGCTCGTTCGCGCAGGAGCAGGCGCATCTCGCTCTGAAAATTCGGCGCTTCAGCCACGGTGGTCATTGTACATCAGCTCCTCTTGTGACTCTCTCATTGACAACTCATCATAAGTTGTATTCACTAGATACACATTCTGCAATTGTGTAAACGGAGTGCGACATGACGACATCTCGGATCGGCGAATCGGGGCCCACCGCGGCCGAGTCCCGGCAATGGCGCGATCGCAAGCGATACCTGTGGCTGCTGGGCCTGGTCGCGCCGACCGCACTGCTGGTCGCGGCGGCGCTGGTGCGGGTCTTCAACTGGTTCGGTTGGCAGGCGGTCAGCCCGGTCTGGTGGTGGATCGGCCCGATCCTGGTCTACGTGCTGCTGCCGAGCCTGGACCGGTTCTTCGGTCCCGACGGGCAGAACCCTCCCGAGGAGGTCATGGAGCAGCTGGAGAACGATCGGTACTACCGCTACTGCACCTACGCCTACATCCCGTTCCAGCTGATCAGCCTGGCCTTCGCGAGTTATCTGTGGACCGCGTCGAATCTGTCCTGGCTGGGCATCGACGGCGGTCTGGGCCTGGCGTCCAAGATCGGCCTGGCGCTGAGTATCGGCACCGTCGGCGGCGTGGGCATCAACACCGCCCACGAACTCGGGCACAAGAAGGACGAACTCGAACGCTGGCTGTCGAAGATCACCCTGGCGCAGACCGCGTACGGCCACTTCTACATCGAGCACAATCGCGGCCACCACGTGCGGGTCGCCACGCCGGAGGATCCCGCCAGCGCCCGCTTCGGCGAGAATTTCTGGACCTTCCTGCCGCGCAGCGTGTGGGGCAGTCTGCGCTCGTCGTGGGAACTGGAGAAGACCCGGCTGCACCGAATGGGCAGGGGCCCGTGGACGATCCGCAACGACATCCTCAGCGCCTGGCTGATGACGCTCGTGCTGTGGGGTGTACTGACCGCGATCTTCGGACCGGCGATCCTGCCGTATCTGGTCCTGCAGGCCGTCTACGGTTTCTCGCTGCTGGAGACGGTGAACTATCTGGAGCACTACGGGCTGCTGCGGCAGCGGACCGCGAGCGGCCGCTACGAGCGGTGCACCCCGGAACACAGCTGGAATTCCGACCACATCGTGACCAACATCTTCCTGTACCACCTGCAGCGGCACAGCGATCATCACGCGAATCCCACTCGGCGGTACCAGATCCTGCGCAGTATGGACGGTGCGCCGAATCTGCCCAGCGGGTACGCCAGCATGATCACGCTGGCCTACTTCCCGCCGCTGTGGCGCCGGGTGATGGACCACCGGGTGCTGGAGCACTACCAGGGCGACATCACTCGCGTGAACATCCAACCCGCACAACGCGAACGGGTCCTGGCGAAGTACGGAGCCCGGTGATGGCCGCCTATCGCTGCCCGGTCTGCGATTACGTCTACGACGAGACCGAAGGCGCTGCGCGCGAGGGATTCCCGCCCGGCACGCCCTGGTCCGCCGTGCCCGACGACTGGTGCTGCCCCGATTGCGGCGTCCGGGAGAAGGTCGATTTCGACGCCGTCACCGATATGTCCGGAAGGAAGTCCCGATGAGTACCGACTACAAGCTGTTCCGTTGTCTGCAATGTGGTTTCGAGTACGACGAGGCACTGGGCTGGCCCGAGGACGGTATCGCGCCCGGCACCCGCTGGGACGACATCCCCGAGGACTGGTCCTGCCCGGACTGCGGTGCGGCGAAGGCCGATTTCGAGATGGTCGAGGTCAGTCGCGCATGACGGATCGGATCGTGATCGCGGGCGCCGGAGCGGCCGGTGCGACCGCGGCCCGGACCCTGCGCGCCGAGGGGTGCACCGGCCGGATCGTGCTCGTCGGCGCGGAACACCACGCCCCCTATCGCCGTCCGATGGTGTCGAAGGATCTGCTCGCCGGGACCCGCGAGATCGACCGGTGCCTGCTGGAACCCGAAAAGTCCTGGGCCGAGCGGGATATCGAGCTGCGTGTGGCGACCAGGGTCGCCGATATCGATACCGGCCGCCGCCGACTGTGGCTCAGCACCGGCGAACCGCTCGACTACGACGCGCTGCTGCTGGCCACCGGTGCACGGGCGCGACGCCTGGAACAGCATCCGCCCGTGCGGGTTCGCTCGCTGCGCGGCGTCGCCGATATCGCGCCACTGCGTGCGGCGATCGAGCACGGCCCGCTGCTGATCATCGGTGCGGGCCTGGTCGGCCTGGAGGTCGCGGCCACCGCTCGTGGCCTCGGCGCACAGGTGCGGATCCTGCACGCGGGTGCCGCGCCCTTGGATCGCACTGTGCCACCGGAGATTTCGGCGCTCGTCCGAGATCTGCACGCTGAGCACGAGGTGCAGATCGAGAACGATGTCCGCCTGGCCGAGCTCGAGCAGATCGACAGCCGGGGAGTGGTCGCGACGGCCACCGACGGCCGCACCTGGACCGCGTGCTCCGCCCTGGTCGCCATCGGCGCGGTCCCGGACACCGCCCTGGCCCGAACGGCCGGAATCGCCGTGGACAACGGCATTCTCGTGGACGAGCAGTACCGGACCTCGGCAGCGGGCATCTACGCCGCCGGAGACGTGGCCAACCGCTTCAACCCTCTGCTCGGCAGGCACGAACGCGGCGAGCATTGGAACAGTGCCTTGGCCGAAGGCAAAGCTGCCGCGAAATCTCTACTGGGACAACAGATCACCGAGGTCGACATCCCGTGGGGATGGTCCACCCAGTTTGGTGTGAACCTGCAGTTCGCGGGCTGGACCTCCGCGTACGACGAACTGATCGTCCGAGGATCGCTCGACGCCCGCGACTTCACCGCCCTGGCACTGCGCGACGGCGCACTCGTCGGCGCGGTATCCATCGGCCGCCCCCGAGACATCCGAGCGGCCCGTGATCTCATCGCGACCGGCGCGGCGCGCACGCCCGCGGCCTGGGCCGACGAATCCACGGATCTCGCCGACCCCGCCCGCATCTCGGTGCCGGCCGTGTCCTGAACCCTCGATTGCCCACGGCCGCAGGTCGTTTCGCGGCTACGCAGGTCCGGTCAGACCCGGGTACAGCCGACGCGCGGTCCCGGCGAAGATCTCCTCGCGATCGGCCTGCGGGACGTCGATCAGGACGGCCTGGGCCAGGGCGAGGAGTTCGGGCAGGGACTGTTCCGCGGCGGGCAGGTTGGAGCCCCAGGCGATGCGGTGTGCGCCGAAGGCGGCCAGCACCGGCTCCAGGAAACCCGCTGCCTCCCTGCCGACATCGCGCAGGGGTTCGAGGGTGCGGTGGGTCAGCTTGAGGTGCAGGCCCGGGTGCTGGGCCAGGCTCGCCACCTCTTTGCCCGCGCCCGTCGGGGAGGCCGCGACATCGGGGTAGCCCATGTGGTCCAGCAGCACGTAGACCGAGGGGAATCGGCGCAGCAGTTCCTCGAGCTGGGCGGTCGCGGGGCCCAGGCGCATCTGCATGCAGACGGTGACGCCGAGATCGGTGGCCTTCTCCCAGAACGGGTACGTCTCCGGCGCGGCGAACCATTCACCCTGGATGGGCACCGTACTGCCGCTGGTGAACAGCCGGACCCCGGAGAGCCCGTCGTCGGCGACGACCTTGGCGAGGTTGTCGGCGGCATCGGGACGCAACGGGTCCACCGTGCCCACCGCGATGAACCGATCGGACCGCTGTGCCCGGCTGTCCAGCACGTACGAGTTGTCGTAGCCGTACGCGGTCGTGGCCTGCACCAGCACCGACCGGGAGATCCCGGCCTCGTCCATGGCGGCGGCCATACCGTCCGCGGTGACCGGGCGGGTGGAAGCCCAGCCGGACTGCTTGCCGCCCAGCGGTGCGCGGGGGTAGCGGGTCGTATCGTCGGAGATGATGTGGCAGTGCGTGTCGATGATGTCCATTGCTGATCTCTTCTCTCAGGCGTCGGGGTAGCTGCCGTCGTCGAACAGGCTCGGCGGCTCGCCGGGGAAATCGGGGTCGAGCAGGCCCTGCTCCCGGGAGAACTGCACCAGCGCGCGCAGGCTGGCGTCGTTCGCCTTCAGGCCGTAGGGAATCGGGTCGCCGCCGATCCGTTCGGCCTGCCGACCCAGTCGCGGCAGCGCCGACCACTGCGGGTCCGCCGCGACCTGACGGCGCTTGGCCTCGGCGAACGCGGCGTACAGCGCGGTCGGCAGTTCGGGATCGCGCTGCACGAGTTCGCTGCGGATCGTGATCACCGAGTGCAGCGGGTAGATCCCGGTGCGCAGATACCAGTCGGTGGCGAGCACGTTGGGCTCGGAGAACAGCGGGTACGGCCCCTCGTCGCCGGTGGGCTCCCCGGGCGTGGCCTGCCAGCCGGTGACAGGTGCGCCGGCGCGCCCGGTTCCGGCGTTGCCGGTGAGCGCGGCGTCGATATCCCCGGCGCGCAACAACTCTCCGAGCGATCGGCCGTCGGTGACCCGCTCGACGTTCGAGGGCGCGCGGCCCTCGATGTGGTCGTCGTCGTCCACGACCCAGGTGATCGAATCGGTGTCGACGCCGTATTCGTCGCGCAGGATGCCGCGCACCCACACCCCGGTGGTCACGGTGTAGGCGCGCACGCCGATCCGCTTGCCCTCCAGGTCCTTCGGGAATCGAATGCCGGATTTCGCACTGCACTGGACATCGGCGTGGTGGAAGCGGCGGTTGAGGAACACCGGGATCGCGGTGAGCGCCACCTCGGCCTGTAGTGCCATCAGATAGGAGGTCGGCGCGAGTTCGCACACGTCGAATTCGAGGTCGCGGATCATCCGCCGGTACGCGCCGATGACGGGTTCGACCGTGACCGGTTCCACCGCGTAACCGTCGATCGCGACGTCACCGTCCAGCAGCGGCTGCGCGTGCGCGTATTTTCCCAGGACCACCGAAAGCTTGTTCATGTCTTGCCTTTTCGTTCGGATGTGATGTGGTCGGTTCGACCGGGTGGCTCAGACGTCCTCGCCGTACTGGATGCGCCGATAGGGCACACTCATCACGTCGCGGGTGATCCGGACGTCGATCACCGTGGGCCCCGGCGCACGGACGTACTCGGCCAGCGCGGCGCGCAGCTCGTCGGTGTCGCGGACGGTCGCACCGTTTCCGCCGAGCGATTTCGCCACCGCGCCCAGCTCCGGGGTGGAGATAAGCGCGAGTTCGGCGTTCAGGCCCTTGGCCTTCGATTTGTGGTATTCCGCGCCCAGTCCCTCGTCGTTCATCACGACGACGAGCACGGGAAGCCCATAGCGGCAAGCGGTTTCGAACTCCGACAGGTGCATCAGGAAACTCGCGTCGCCTTCGACCACGAACGTCGGCCGACCGGTGGCGACGGCGATGCCGATGGTGAGCAGCGGGGCCTGGCCGATCGCGCCGAACATGCCGTAGTTCGAGGTGATTTCGCGCGAGCGCTGGAACAGCATCGTGCCGAAGTCCGTCTGATGCCCGCTGCCCAGGACCAGCCCGATCTCGCCGGGCAGTTCGGCGTCGATCACCGCGATCGCCTCGCGCGGGTCCAGAAGGCCGTTGCCGCTGCGGTATTCGGCCGGATCGATCAGCGGCGCGGTCAGCCGGCGGTGCACCTCGGCGGTGTGGAAGCCCTCCAGCTCGACGCCGCGGGCATCCAGGGCGGCGGTCAGCTCGGTCAGGCCGCTGATCGCATCGGCCTGCACGTAGCAGTCGGCCACCCGCCCGTTGCCCATCACGAGGTGCGGTGCGGTGTCGATCTGCACGAAACTCGCTTCGGGGAACAGATATCCGCTCTCGATCGTGTAGTGATTGAGGCTCGCGCCCACCGCGATCACGCAGTCGGCCTCCTGCAACAGCTCCATCGCGACCTTGCTGCCGAACAGACCCGCGATCCCGACGTGGTAGTCGGTCTCCCCGTACAGCCAGTTCTTGGCCTGCAACGTGGTGGCCAGCAGCGCTCCGGTGCGGCGCTGCAAGGCCAGGATCTGTGCTCCCGCATCGGCGCCCCGCGCCCCGCGCCCACCGATGATGACCGGGCGTTTGGCCGCCGCGATGAGCTCACAGGCGCGCTGGATGCGTTCCGGATTCGGCAGCAGCGTCGGGGGCCGGATGAGATCGGTGGACGGGACGTAGTCGTTGAAGCCCTCGAACTCCTGCAGCTGCACGTCGAAGGGCGCGCTGATCATCACCGGCCGCGATTCGGTCCGCGCGCGGTAGAAGGCTTGCTGCACAATGTCTTCGGCCGAATCGGCCTTGGTCACCTGGAGGAATTCGCACTCGAGCGCGGCGGCGAACCGGCGCTGATCGAGATACTGCACGGCGGAGGTGTCGCCCAGCGACGTCTCGCCGCAGAACGCGACCAGCGGGATCCGGGCCCGGCTCGCCACGATCATCGAGGTGGCCAGCTGTGCCGTGCCGGGGCCGCTGGTCGTGGTCACGACGCCGGGACGTCCTGTGGCACGGGCGAATCCGTGCGCCATACTCAGTCCCGCGCCCTCGTGACGCACCTCGTACAGCCGGGTTCCGTGCCCGGCCAGCGCGTTCATCCAGTGCATGTTGGCGTCGCCCATCATGCCGAAGACGTGGGTCGCGCCCTCGGCGGCGAAAGCGTTCGCCAGCGCTTCGTAGACCTTCACTGCGCAACCTCCTGCTGCTTCGTGTTCTGCAACGCCGTGCTCAGGCGCGGAAAGACGCGTAATGCGTTGTCGCCGTAGATTGCCGCGCGATCCTGGTCGGTGATCGAGTCGATGGAGTCCAGAATCGCCTTGGTGTCGTCGAAGCGGCGTCCGGTCTCCGGATCCACGCTGCGGACCGCGCCGATCATCTCCGAGGCGAACAGCACGTTGCGCGCGGGAACGATGTCGGTGAGCAGTTCCAGACCGCGCTTGTGATAGACGCAGGTGTCGAAGAAGACGTTGTGCAGCAACGCTTCTTCCAGCGGCGGGCGGCCCTGGTCGATCATCATGCCGCGGTAGCGGCCCCAGTGATACGGCACCGCGCCGCCGCCGTGCGGGATGATCAGCCGCAACGTCGGGAAGTCGCGGAACAGATCCGACTGGCACAGCTGCATGAACACCGAGGTGTCGCCGTTGAGGTAGTGCGCGCAGGTGCCCTGGATCGCGGGGTTGCGGGACATCGCGACGTGCACCATCGCGGGCACGTCGAGTTCCGCCAGCTTCTCGTAGAGCGGGTAGTAGATCCGGTCGGTCAACGGCGGCGCCTGCCAATATCCGTCGGACGGGTCCGGATTGAGCAGACAGCCGACGAATCCGTGTTCGGTGACGCAGCGCTCGAGCTCCACCGCCGAGGTGCGCACGGATTCGGCCAGTGCGTCACCGGGGGACTGCGGGAGCTGGCACGCGCCGACGAACCGGTCCGGGAACAGTCCGCAGACTCGGGCGATCAGGTCGTTGCTCACCTGCGACCACACCAGGCTGGTCTGCGCATCGCCGTAGTGGTGCGCCATCTTTCCCGCGCCCGGCGAGAAGATCGTCAGATCGGTGCCGCGCTCGATCTGCAGCTTCAGCTGTCCCTGTTCGATGGCGGTGCGGATCTCCTCGTCGCTGATCTCGAGTTCACTCGGCGAGACGCGCGCGCCGGAGTTCTCGAACGAGGAGATCTGGCGCTCGCGCCATTTCCCGAGTGCGGGTGGGGCAGTGGTGAAGTGACCGTGACAGTCGATGATCATGAAAGTCTCCAGTTGTGCTGATCAGGAGCGGCCGGTTAGTTTGCGGCCGAGTTCGAGGCCGGGGTAACTGCGCACCGGCGCGGACATCAGGAAGCGGTAGCCCTCGTCGAGCACCTGCTCGACGTTGGATGTGGTGACGTGCGGATGTCCGACGACGACGCCGTGGTCGTTGCAGATCCGCACGATCCGCTGCCTGGCCTCGTTCAGCAGTGGATGGTCGAGCTGGCGGGGAATGCCCAGTTCCTGGCTGAGGTCGCCCTCGCCGATGAGGATCAGGCCGATGCCGGGCACCTGCTCGAGGATGTCCGGGAGATTCTCGATGCCGAGCTGATCCTCGATCTGGATGACGCAGAGGATCTCGCCGTCCGGATCCAGTGGCCACACATCGGCTTTGGCGTAGTACTCGGTGTTGGAGATCCCCCAGTAGCGGGCGGCCGCGGCGGGCGCGTCACCGCGCAGACCCGGCGGATCGAAGCGTTCGGCCTCGGGCAGTCGCGGATACCGGCATGCGGCGACGGCGTTGCGCGCCTCCTCGACCGTGGAGATGTGCGGCCACACGATGCCGTAGGCGCCCAGGTCCAGGGCCTGCTTGGCATGCCATTGACCGAATTCCGCGCCGTTGACCGGAACCCGGACCAGCGGGGTGGGGAAGGGAGCGAGCGTCTCGCCCTCGAAGATCCGCCGGCGATTCAGCAGGTATTGCAGGGTGTCCCGCAAAGTCGTTGCATCCCAAGGCTTGTGCTCGGACTCGAACACCAGGCCGTCGTAGTCGCTGGTCGCGAAGTCGAGTGCGGCGGCGGGCTCGGGCGGGGCGAACGCCGCGAACGCGTGTCCGCCCGATTCGAGTGCGCCGATCACACTGTTCAGCCTCGTCATCGAGCGACCTCCTGCCTGGTCCGCTGCTTCTGGGTGATCCGTCGCCACCAGTCGCCCAGGCGCGCCCAGAAGGATCGGCGGACCGGCGCGGCGGCGGCCACCACCTCATCGCCCGCGCAGCGGCGGACGAGTTGGTCGGCGAAGTCCTTCGTCATACGGGAGATGACCGCTCCCGCACCCGCTTCGATCAGCGGGACGAGCTTGCCGGTCAGGGTGATCTCGCCGCGCACGCTCACCCGGGACGTTCCGGCCGTCGGTCCCTCGGAGACGCCGAAGGTGGCATTGGCCTTGTACCGCGTCGCGCCCTGCCCGTCGTTACCCCGGGCCGTCAGGTGTCCCTCTCGGGTCTCGGCGTCGAGATCGAGTGTGATGCGTGCGCCGAATTTCACTCGCACCGCGCCGAACTTGACCACCATGGCCCCGTCGAACGAACCGTCCTCGTGGGATTCGCCGAGTTCCGCGCCCCGGATGCAGCCGACGACTTGCGGCGGGTCCGAGATCACCTCCCAGACGCGGTCGGTCGGGACGGGGACGTCTATGTCTTCTGTGATCGTGATCAACGCAAAGGACCTCGCTTGGCTCGGGCGGCGTCGGACGGGGTGAGCGCGGCTGCGGACGGACGCCGGAGATGGTTCTGCGGCTGGGAGGGTACTGCCTCCCAATTGCCTGGATTGTTTAACAACTTTTCTAGGCACGTTAGCAGTGGAGCGTCTAGTGCGGCAAGATACTTGCCGTGATGCCGAAACGGTGTTAGCTTGATCTCACATCTTGTTAGACAATCTGCGTTGAGAGCGATGGTTCGACCTCGCCCACCCCTCGAATCGGATTCAGCACGTCACGTCCCCATGCGGTCACCCCGCGCGGCGCGATCACGGACGACGGCCGGGCCACGCACGAAACGCACTGGAAGGCTGGTGGACAGTGAAGACCTACACAGCGGCGGTTCGCGACTACCTCTATACGACGGCGATCAAGTCCGGCGAGCGTGCACCGCAGAACGTCCAGGTCGAATTCCCGGAGATCGAACCGATCCATCGGGCGTTCGCCCCGATGGTGCGAGAGCTGAAGTTCGACTTCTCCGAACTGGCGCTGGCGACCTACCTACAGGCCCGCGAGGCCGGTAAGGAACTGAGCCTGCTGCCGCTGTCCCTGCACGGCAACTTCCATCATCGGTCGATCTGCCGATTGGTCGGCGGTCCGGTCGACAACCCGAAAGACCTGGCGGGCAAGCGAGTCGGCGTCCGTGCCTACACGCAGACCACCGGGATGTGGGTGCGCGGGGTACTGGCCGAGGACTACGGCGTGGACCCCGACGACATCGCCTGGGTCACCACCGAGGGACCGCACGTCGCCGAATACCTCGAACCGGCCAATGTCGAACGAACCTCCGGCTCACTGGTCGATCTGGCCCGCTCGGGCGATATCGCCGCGGTCGTGATGGGCCCGAAGGCGGTGCCCGCCGACGCGCCGCTCGAACCGCTGATCCAGGACTACAAGACGGTCGAGCAAGCCTGGTACCAGCGGCACGAGACGGTGCCGATCAACCACCTGCTGACCGTGCGCACCGAGATCCTGCGCGAGGACCCCGACGCCGTGCGCAATGTCCTGGACGCCTTCGCCGCGGAGATCGACGCGTGGACAGCGAAGTCCGAGCCGGGTCCGCGCGGATACGGCCACGGCCTGACCGGCAGCATCCGCGAAGCGCTGCGACTGTCGATCGACTACGCGGCCCAGCAGCATCTGATCAGCGACAAGCCCACCGTCGAGGACCTGTTCGCCGACTACAACCGCTACCTGGGCGAGCGATGACGGCCGCGACGGCGCCGCGGTCGGCGGTGAAACCGGCCAAGCTGTCGGTCGATGGGGTGTCGCGCAGCTTCCGGTCGATGGCCGACCGCAAGCGCGCCAGGTTCGTCCAGGTGCTGAAGAACATCTCCTTCGAGATGAACGAGGGGGAGATCGTCTCGGTCGTCGGCCTCAGTGGCTGCGGTAAGACCACCTTGCTGCGCATTATCGGCGGACTGCTCAAACCCGACGCCGGAGCGGTCCGGGTCGACGGCCGGGACGTCAGCGGACCCGGCCACGACCGGGCCATCGTCTTCCAGCAGGCATCCCTGCTGCCCTGGCGCACCACGTTGCGGAACGTGCAGTTCGGCCTGGAACTCAAGAAGACCGCGAAGGAGGTGAGCCTGGCGCGATCGCGCGAGGCTCTCGAACTCGTCGGTCTGAAGGATTACGAGCGGTACTACCCCAAACAGCTGTCGGGCGGTATGCAACAGCGCGTGGGACTCGCGCGAGCGCTGGCCGTGGATCCGGAGATCCTGCTGATGGACGAGCCGTTCTCGGCCCTGGACGCCCAGACTCGCGAGGGATTGCAGGCCGAACTGCTGCAACTGCAGGCGACCACCCGCAAGACGATCATGTTCGTCACGCACGACCTGGACGAGGCGGTCTACCTCAGCAATCGGATCCTGGTGCTGCTGCCGCATCCCGGACGCGTGCACAAGATCATCGATGTGAACCTCGGCACGCGCGGTTCGGTCGACGAGGTGAAGTCCGATCCCGCGTTCCTCGAGGCCCGCGACATCGTGGCTCGCGAAATCCGAGCTGGAGGCGACCAATGACGACGATTCAGAGTGTGGTTCGCGGATCTGCGAAAGCACAGGGAACCGGGGCGTCGGACGAGCCCACCGCGGAGGAGCGCGAGTGGGCCCAGCAGCAGCGTCAGGCACGCTTGCGCCGCCTGGGCCTGGTGTGGGCGCTGCGGCTGGCCGTGGCCGCGGTACTGCTGATCAGCTGGCAGATCATCGGACAGGCCAACCCGCTGTTCACCTCCTGCCCGACGGCTGTCGCCGCGGCGGCCTGGGACCAGGTCACCTCCGCAACGCTGTTCACCGCTATCGGGCAGAGTTTCGAGATTCTGGCCATGGGGCTGGTGCTGGGTGTGGTCGTCGGCGTCCTCGGCGGTCTGATCATCGGGCGATATGCGCTGGTCGCGTCGTCGGTCGAATGGATCATGAGCGCGCTCAACGCGACCCCGCTGCTGGCGATCATCCCGCTGGTGATCGTGTGGTTCGGCCTCGGGGTCGAGTCCAAGGTCGTCGTGGTGTTCATGCTGACCGTGTTCTCGATGCTGTTCAACACCGCCGCCGGTGTGCACGAGGTCGATCAGCACGTGCTCGATGTCAGCCGGGCATATATGGCCTCGGAAGGGCAGGTCTTCCGCAAGATCATCCTGCCCAGTTCGGTGCCGTTCATCATGACCGGCCTGCGCATCTCGATCGGCCGTGCGCTGATCGGTACGGTCGCCGCCGAGTTCTTCACCGGTATTTCCGGACTCGGCGGGCGGATCCAGACCTACGGCGCGGCCTATCAGACCGATTCGATGCTGGTCCCGGTGCTGACCCTGATGCTGATCGGTGTCCTGCTCACCGGTGTGGCTCGCTGGCTGGAGAAGATCGCCGCGCCGTGGCGCGACTGACCGAAGTAAGGACGACGATGACACTCTTCGATCTGCACACACACATCATTTCCCCGGACACCGAGCGCTATCCGTCCCGTCCGCTCGGTGGCAACCGGTCGACCTGGTCTTCGGAGCGCCCCGTGACGCTCGAGCAGTTGCTGCGCTCGCTCGATGAGGCCGGGATCGAGAAGGCGGCCGTCGTGCAGGCGGCGACGATGTACGGATTCGACAACAGTTATGTCGCCGACTCGCTGGCCGATCACCGGGACCGGCTGATCGGCGTCGGTTCGATCGACCTGGTCGCCGATGACGCCCTGGAACGGATCGACCACTGGATCGGCGAGCGGGGTTTCGCCGGGGTGCGCGTGCGGGCGGCCGACGGAACGACGGCGGTCAACAATGCCGCGAGCCTGGACGATCCCCGGCTGGAACCGGCCTGGTCGCGCCTGGAGGCGGACCGGATCCCGGTGTGCATCCAGATGCACTCCGAGCACGCACCGGTTCTGGCGTCGGTCCTGCGTCGCCATCCCGGACTGGTCGTCGCCCTGGATCACGGCGCCCGGCCGAATCTTGCTGGGGGACCGCCGTATTCGGTCCTGAGTGAGTTGTTCGAGCTCACCGGGTTCCCGAACGTCTTCCTGAAGATCACCCCGATCACGATCCGCCGGGCCGCGGCCGAGCCCGACGGTGATCCGGCCAAGCTGATCGCCCGGCTGGTCGAGGGATTCGGTTCCGAGCGGATCGCGTGGGGTTCGAACTTCCCCGCGTCCGCGGGTTCGCTCGCCGAACTGCGCGCCTTCGTCGAGGGCGCTCTCGCCGAACTCGCCCCCGAGCAGCGTGTCGACATTCTCGGCGGCACCGCGGCCCGGATCTATCCCCAGCTCGCCGGCTAGTTCTCGCCCCCATCTCACCTGGACTCGGAGACAGTAGTAATGAATCATGCAACGACGCATGTCCAGCGTCCGCTCGGACGCCTGTCGCGTCGCGGCTTTCTCGGTCTCACCGCCGGGGTGGGCGCGGCGGGGCTGCTGGCCGCCTGCGGTAGTGATCCCAACACGATCTCGATCATCAACACCTCCGCCACCGCGGCCGTCGCGCTCAACCAATTGCTCACTGACGGAAAGTATTTCGACAAGCTCGGGGTGAAGACGAAGATCTCCAACGTCAGCGCCGGCAATCAGGTTCTCGCCGCCGTCGCGTCGGGGTCGTCCGACCTCACCATGACCAGCGGGCTGATCGGCATACTCCCGGGGATCGAGAAGGGGATGCGGCTCAAGGTCGTCGGCGGCACGCAGGTCGTGTCCACCAGCGCCCTGTTCACCAAGGATCCGCAGATCACCTCCGTGCGCGACCTCGGTGGCAAGTCGCTCGGTGTCGGTGCGGTCGGGGCGGAGTTGTACGCCGTATTCGCCGCACTGTTCGCCAAATACGGGATCTCCAAGGACGGTGCCACCTTCCGCAATGTCGGCAGTAGTGCCGATTCGCTGAAGGCGGCCCTGGCCGGACAGGTCGACTGCGGTTACGGGCAGGTCGGCAACCAGGCGCTCGCGACGAAGCAGGGCGCCCGGATGATCGCCACAGTGAACGAGGAGCTTCCGCTGTGGATGAACAACGCGGCGGTGGCCTCGACCGAGGCGATCTCCAAGAAACGCTCCGCCCTGGTGAAGGTTCTGGCGGGCTATGCGCAGCTGTTCGCCTACCTGGGAACGCCCGAATCCAAGGACCCGTATGTGCAGGCGTACACGGGCGCCGGGGGTTCCGCGGCCGAGGGTGAACAGGAATGGCAGTTCATCAACCAGAACGGCTGCTATTCGCCCACCCTCGACTTCCCCGAGAAGAAGGCGGAATTCATCCAGAAACAGAACATTGCCAGCGGTACTCAGACGAAGGTCCTCGCCTACGACAGCTATACCGATCTGTCGGTGCAGGCCGACGCGCTGGCGCTGATCAAGAAATAAGCGCGCACGCAGGCGATCGGGTGCCCGGAACGCCGGGGCTCGATCGCTGCTGCGTTCGCGCAAAACGGACATATTGTGCAACAATACTGAACACTAGTATCCGGTCGGTCCAATTCACGCAGGATGATGACCGGGCAATCACAGGGCAACGCTCCAGTGTTGTTGAACAACATGGCATTGTGAACGTTGCCCCCGAATCGCGGGGAGGTATCGCGCCATGGTGGTGTCCGTGGGTAACGAGGTCGGCGCGGATTCGGTCGCCAACCGGACCGCCCAGGCATATCAGGATCTCCGCGCGCTGATCATATCCGGCCACTACGCGCCCGACTCCCGCCTCACCGAATCCGAGCTCACCACGCAGCTCGGTGTTTCGCGCGGCACGGTCCGCTCGGTGCTCGCGCGGCTCGCGCAGGAGGGGTACGTCACCACCGAGGTGAACCGCGGCGCCCGCACCCGCTCGTTCACGGTGGAGGAGGCCGTCGAGATCCTGGAGACGCGCGCCGTACTCGAGGCGGCGCTCGCGGCCAAGGCCGCCGAACGCGCCACCGACGAGGACATCGCGGCGATGACCGAGACCTGTCGGCGCATGTGGGACCAGCAGAAGCCCGGCGGGCGCGACGAGTACGTGCGACTCAATCACCGGTTCCACGAGCAGATCCGGCAGGCCGCGCGGCAGTCCACCCTCACCAGGTTCGTCGACAGCCTGCTGTACCCCCTGGTCGTGCGGCAGTACAGCAATGCCGATCGCACGAATCCGCGGCTCGAGTCGGTCAAGGAACACGAGGCGATCCTCGCCGCGATCGGCACTCACAATCCGGAGTCGGCCGCGGCGGCGATGCGACATCATCTGTCGGCGGTCCGGCGCGCACTGCAGCTGAATTTCGCCATGTCGAACGATCCGTCATCGTCGGGCGCCGACAACTGCTAGGTCGTCGCTACTCGGACGGACCGGCGTAATCCTCCTGCATGGACCACTTCTGCTCGATCCCGGCGAAACGCCAGATCAGCACGGAGGCCACCCAGGTCACGATGAACAGTCCGACGATGCCGTAACCGAGCAGGTTCAGATCCAGGCTGCCGATCCGGTCCCAGAAGCCGCCGGTCCAGCCGAACTGCCGGGCGAGCAGGCCGAGGAGTTCGACGCTGCCGATCACCAGGGCGACCACGACCGACAGTCCGGTGATGGTGATGTTGTAGTAGACCTTGCGGACCGGTTTCGCGAAGGCCCAGCCGTAGGCGAAGTTCATGAACGACCCGTCGATGGTGTCGAACAGGCTCATGCCCGCGGCGAACAGGATCGGCAGGCACAGGATCGCGTACCAGGGCAGTCCGGCCGCGGCGCCGGTGCCCGCCAGCACGAGCAGGGCGACCTCGGAGGCGGTGTCGAAGCCCAGCCCGAACAGTAGCCCGACCGGATACATCTGCCAGGGTTTGCCGATCGAGGCCATCGACCTGCTCAGCAGCCGGTTCACCAATCCCCGTTTGGCCAACTGGTTTTCGAGCTGTTGTTCGTCGTAGTCGCCGCTGCGCATGTCCCGGAAGACCCGCACGATGCCGATCAGGACGACGACGTTGACCCCGGCGATCAGGTACAGGAACGTGCCGGACACACTGGTGCCGATCAGGCCGGTGTAGTGATGCAGCGCCGAGGAGTTGTTCGCGACGGGGCCGGCCAGCGAGCGCACGCCGAACGAGAGCAGCAGCGCCAGCGCGAACACGATCGTGGAATGGCCGAGGGAGAAGTAGAACCCGACCGACAGCGGGCGTTGCCGGTCGTTCATCAGTTTGCGTGTGGTGTTGTCGATGGCGGAGATGTGGTCGGCGTCGAAGGCGTGCCGCATTCCCAGGGTGTAGGCGGTGACACCGATCCCGCCGCCGAATGTCTTGGTGCCCAAGCTGAAATGCTGCGGAGCGACGAGCGTGGTCAGCGTCAGCCATCCCACGACGTGCAGTGCCAGGACGACCGCTGCCATCGTGCCGATCGAGGCCCACTCCCGCCCGCTCAATGCCGTTGCCGCCGTGCGGTACCAGGCTGGGGATCGGTCATCGGTGTTGTGCGCCAAGGGATCTCCTCTGCGGTGCGAGTCGGATGCGGTCCGCGAACGCGCGGATGTGCTGTGGCGAAGCGCTGTGGACCGGCGACGGCGAAGCCCGCCCGGTGTGCAACCGGGCGGGCCGCCGCTGATGATTCAGCGGAATCAACTGCGGGAGAAGCGATTCACTTCGACGGGGTGGTCGATGGGTGGAACGGTTCGTTGATGGTGGTGAAGTACTGTGCCACGGCCGCGATCACGGTCGGGGCGGTTACCAGCAGCTGGCCCGCGAGGGTGCCGAGCGCGCCGACGGCGATGATGCCGCCCATGCAGCCGATCACGGCCGCCGGGATGAACGCGCCGAACAGGCCCACGATGGTCGCCGACGCGACGGTCGCGCCCGCGATGCCGCCGAGTACGCAACCGACCGCGCCGCCACTGAGACCACCGACCAGGGTGCCGATGGTCGCCCCGGCGGTGATGGTGTCCTTCATCCGGTTCCAGGCCGCCTGCTCGCGGTCGTACGGGGTCTTCCACGGCGCGCTGTCCTGGTACGGCAGAGCGACCGGCTTGTAGACCGCGTGCTGCATGTCGAACTGCGGGGTCAGCGTCGCGGTGTGATCGGCGATGTTCGCCGCGATCGGGAATTCGAAATCATCGACCCGGAACTTCAACGGCGTTCCGGCCAGGACCTTTCCGTTGGCGGCCTTGATCTCGAACACGCCGTTCGCGACGTCCATCGAACCGGCGTCGGTCCGGATGATGCTGGAGGTGTTCGTGGTGCTGGTCCGGAAGTCGACCGCGCCGTTGCCGGCGGTGGCCGGAGTCGCGTTCGCGGTTCCGGCCGGGATGCTCAGTGCGGCAGCGAGCAGCACCGATGCTGCAGCGATTTTCCTCATCGTTGTCACTTTCTCTTCTCGGTTACCTGCGATTCGCGAGATCAGCTGAGGGGCGGTGATCGGACGATCCGGTCGCGGGTCGAGACGGTCGGCTCGGTGATCGAGCCCGCCGGAGTGGGGCGTGGCATCAGGTTGTGCCGCCGCCGCTGACACCGCATCCGCACGTCTCCTGATGCGAATGCCGGTATGTCGCAGGTCACATGAAGATTGTCATACAACACGCGGTTGCGCAAGGGTCTTCATAGCCGATCTCGCAGTCGCAATCGGCTATGACCTTGAGATGCTTGTGGCGCAGATCTCCTCGTGCTAGTTTCTAGTCACAAATTGTTAGACAATCTATGAGTGACCGTGTGGGACGCGATCACGGGCAACGCCCGGAACGTCCTGCCGGACAGTGCACTCGACGCCAGATATGAGGCTGCGGGATCCCAGCACCCGCGTGCACGTCAA
Source organism: Nocardia jiangxiensis NBRC 101359 (assembly GCF_000308615.1). Classification (GTDB taxonomy): domain Bacteria; phylum Actinomycetota; class Actinomycetes; order Mycobacteriales; family Mycobacteriaceae; genus Nocardia; species Nocardia jiangxiensis. The sequence goes on along the minus strand of NZ_BAGB01000063.1, from coordinate 19,783 downwards.
GGAGACAAGGATGTCGACCAGTCAGCGCGATCCGGCTGCGGAAGTGCTCCGTTTCGAGGACGTCACACTGGAATTCCCGGGGAGTCACCGACCCGCTATTCGTGATGTGTCGTTCCAGGTCGCCCGGCGAAAGTTCATCGCCGTGATCGGGCCGAGCGGATGCGGTAAGAGCACCGTCCTGGACCTGGCCTCGGGCCTGCTCACACCGTCGCAGGGCCGGGTCTACTTCGACGGCGAACCCGTCACGACCGTCGATTCCACCGCCGCCTATGTGACGCAGCGGGCCAATCTGCTGCCCTGGCTCAGCGTGAAAGCCAATATCGGGTTGGCGCTGAAATTCCGCAACGTCCCGAAGAGCGAACGCGAGGAACGCATCGCGCGTTGGGTCGAACTCGTCGGGCTCACCGGATTCGAGAGCCACTACCCGCGGGAGTTGTCCGGCGGAATGCAGAAGCGCGTCTCGATCGCGCGGGCGCTGATCTACGACCCGTCGATCGTGTTGATGGACGAGCCGTTCGGGCCGCTGGACGCGATCACCCGGCTCAAACTCCAGCAGGATCTGCTCGATCTGTGGGAGGAACAGAACGGCACGCTCGTATTCGTCACCCACGACCTCAACGAGGCGATCTACCTCGCCGACGAGGTCATCGTGATGTCCCGCGGGCCCGGGACGGTCCGCCGGATCCTGCCGATTCCGTTCGAGCGTCCCCGCCACATCGGCTCCCTGATCGAGACGAGCGAATTCTCCGAGCTCTACAACGACCTGTGGGGCCTGTTCAAGGCCGAGCTGGACACAGCCGACGCCGCCGTATGAGAAAGCCAGGTCCGAGTGCGTCGAGCGCGGACCGCGAAGGAGAAGTATCCATGGGACTGCGTAATCGGGGAGCTGCGCCGACGCGGCGGCCGGAGGTGTGGACACCGGAGCTGCTGGCGAAAGTCGAGTGGCGCAAACGTGCTGCGGCGGAGCCGTTCCGCGGAGTCGGCACGTCGGACGGCGTGATGCCCGGACTGTTTCCGCTGCGCAGCACCGGCGTGGACGTCGACGGGACTCGGCGCGCGGTGGAGAACTATCTCGCCGCGCTCACCCCCGAGCAACTGGCCGAGGGGCGCTTCACCATGCGCGATGTGTCCTGGCGGCACTGGAACAACGGCGCGCGCTATTTCCTGCGGCACGGGCTGTGCCTCGAGGACCTCGACGAGACCATCCGCGACCTGGTGCTGGAGATTCTGCGCCGCAGCCTCAGTGCGGCGGGGTACGCGCAGGTCGTCGATCTGATGCACCTCAATCTCACGATCGGCGAGCTGCGCGGCGAGGTTCATCTGCTGAACGAGTGGATGTACTGGTTCAGCATCTACGGGGAACCGGAGACCGGCGGCCCCTGGGGTTGGCAGCTCGACGGCCACCACGTCAACGTGAACTGCGTATTCGTGGGTGATCAGATGGTGCTGACCCCGAGTTTCCTCGGGGCCGAACCGGTGCTCGCGGAGTCCGGGAAGTACGCGGGCACACGGGCTTTCGGACGCGAGGAGGCCGTGGGCCGGAATCTGTTCGCCAGCCTGACCGGTCAGCAGCGCAAGCTGGCCACGATCGCCGAGGAATTGCCACCGGAATTGTTCGTCGGAGCCTTCCGCGACAATTTCGAGCTGAACTACGCGGGAATCCCGTTCGGCGACCTGACCGCGGAGCAACATGTGATCGCGCGAGACCTGTTGGGGCTGTATGTGAATCGAGCCGGCGGCGGGCACGCCGCGGTACGCATGGACGAGGTCCTGGCGCAGGAATCGGAAGCCCATTTCGCCTGGGCCGGGGATGCGAACGGGGTTTTCTACTACCGCATCCACAGCCCGGTGATCCTCATCGAATTCGAGCACATGGCCGGGGTGATGTACGACAACGACGTGCCCACCCGCCGGCACATCCACACCCTCGTCCGCACGCCCAACGGCGGCGACTACGGCGTCGACCTGCTGCGACAGCACCACGAGCGACACCACCACGGGCCCGACGGCCACGAACCGCACAGCCATGGTCCGCACCGCCACGGACCGCACGAGTGAGAGACGAATTCGAATGCTTACCAACGTGGAGGAACGATGAAACTGGTAACGGGCCGTGACGATCTCGCGGCTGCGGCGGAGAAGGCGGCCGCGGCGGCCGGGACGCCGCTGGAAAGGCTCGACGTCAAACCGGTGCACAAGGCATCGCGCGGTTTCCTGAACGGCGGCTCGCCCGAGGTCTGCGAATTGGCGATCGTGACGTTGTTGCAGGCGGTCGCCTATCGCAAACCGGTGGTGCTGCTGCCGGTTACCACACTCACCCGGTTCCAGCATCAAACCCTCGTGACGTGCTCGGATCTGTCGGTCGCGGATATCGAGGGGCGCAGCGTCGGCATTCGCTCCTGGAGTCAGACCACCGGCGTGTGGATGCGCGGATTCCTCGCCCAGCAGTACGGGGTCGATCTGCGCAAGGTGAACTGGATCGTGTACGAGGGCGGGCACGTCGACGAATACACCGATCCGGAGTGGGTCAGCCGTGCACCGGCGGGGGAGAAGTTGCAGCAGGACTTCCTGGACGGCCGGCTCGACTTCGGCATCATGGGCAACGAACTCCCCTCGGACGCTCGCATTCGCACGGCCATCCCGGACGCCCGTGCGGTCGCCGAACAGTGGACGGCGAGTAAGGGTTTCGCACCGGTCAACCATGTCGTCGGCGTCAGCGTCGACGCGGCGCGGGCGCATTCGGAGACGATCTGCGCCATCTACGACGCCATGCGGGACGTTGTCGCCGAGAGTGCGGAATCCGGCGCGGCGCAACGGGATTCGGCCGGATTCGAGGCTCTGCGCGGCCCGATCTCCGAGGCCGCCGCGTTCGCGCTCGACCAGCAGGTTCTGCCCCGGGCCGTCGATTTCGACGAACTGGTGGCACAGTCGTGCGACGCTCTCGCAGTGCCGCCCTCGCGCCTCGGTGGCTGAGTGTCATGCGCAATTCGGTAGTGACGCGGCGCATTCGGCTCGGTGCGCTCGCGGCGATTCTGGTTCTCGGGGCGGCGCTGGTCACCGCGTGCGGCGGCGACTCCGACGGGCGCACCACGGTGTCCATCGGAGTCGGCGGCAGCATCTTCGACACGCAGTTGCACGTCGCCGATGCCAACGGTTATTTCCGGGCCGCGGGCCTGAACGTCAAGTTCGTGACGCTGACGGCCTCGATCGGCGCGGCGGCGCTGGAATCGGATTCGGTGCAGTTCTACAACGACAGCCCGACCGACTTCCTGACCGCCGTCGGCCGCAAGATCCCGGAGGTCGGGGTCTCGATGAACGCGGTCGGCAACCCGATCGGCCTGATCGTCGGCAAGAAGTTCGCCCAGGTGCACGGGTTGACCGAACGGACGCCGCCCGCGACGGTGGCAAAGGCCCTGATCGGTTCGACCGGCGGGGCGAGTTCGGCCACCACCAAGGGCCAGGCCGGAATCTTCATGCGCGCCTACGGTGTACAGCCCTCCAGCGCGCACTATGTGATGCTGCCGAGTCCGGCCGCGGACAAGGCCGCGCTGAACAACAACCAGATCGACTGGTTCGTCACCTCGGAGCCGATTCCCCTGGCGGTCCAGGCATCCGGTGACGGCGTTGTCGTGGCGACTCCGGAAACCGTTCCGGCATGGTCGATTCCGAAGACCGGCTACGGGCAGGTCGTGGTGGCCCGGCAGAGCTACGTCCAGTCGCATCCGGACATCGTCCGCAAGTTCGTCGGCGCCGTCGAGCAGGCCACGAAATATATGCATGCGCACGAGAACGAATCGTTGGGCGTCGCGAAGACGATATTGACCGGCGTACCGGACGCGGTCCTGTTGCGCAGTCTGCGACAGGTCGATTGGCCCGAGCGCAACACCATGAACGATTCCGGATGGAAAACCACCATGGCATTCCTCAACGCCGAGGGTGCGCTTCCCAAGGGAACGAAGATCACCCACTCGAACTGGACCAACGAGTATCTGCCGCAATGACGTTCAGGGTGGACCCGGAAGGAACCGAAATGGTAACCGCGGAGAATATCGAACAGAAGACGAGAAAAGTCGCAGCTGTCGCACCGGCGCGAAAGCGGCCGAAAGGATCGGGCTGGAGCAACGGCACGGTCGTGACCATGCGCATCGTGGTGATCGTCGCATTCCTGGCCGTATGGCAGCTGATCAGCGGGCGGTTGATCCCGGATTATGCGATCAGCCGACCGACCGAGGTGGCGGCATCCCTGTGGAAACTCCTGATTTCCTCGAGCGGATGGACCGATATCTGGGCGACCACCGTCGAGGTGGTCGTGGGATTCGGCCTCGGCATCGCCCTGGGCGCCGTGCTGGGGCTGGTGCTGGGTTCCTTCACCACCGCGGGCCGGGTGCTCGAACCGCTGATGGCGGCGATCAACGGCATTCCCAAGATCGCGCTGGCCCCGCTGTTCATGCTGTTCTTCGGAATCGGCGCCTGGTCGAAGATCACGATCGCCGCCATGGGTGTGGCCTTCGTGATGTTCTACAACCTGTATCTGGGGCTGCGGCAGATCGATCATGAACTCGTACAAGGTATTCAGATGATGGGCGGGCGCAGGCACCACGTGCTGTTCTACGTGACGATTCCGACGCTCGCCTCGCCGTTCTTCGCCGCGCTGAAGGCGGGTGGTCCGCTGGCCATTCTCGGCGTCATCGGCGGGGAGTTCATCGCCTCGTCCAAGGGCGTGGGCCACGAGCTGTTCACCTCCGCGATGGCGCTGGACGCCGCCGGGGAGTTCGCCGGGCTGATCATCCTGGTGGTGATGACCCTGGTGCTCAACGGGCTGCTGAGCGAACTGGATTCCTACGCCCTCAAACGTCTGGGCCTGGGCGTCCGCCGTTCCGCGCAGCGCACCCGGGCGTGAGCTCGCACGCTCAACCGACCACGGCCGCAAGCCATTCCACGACCGGGCGCATCGTCTCCCAGGATTCGCGGATATGTTTTGCGGCACGTGGCGTTTCCAGCCAGGCGGGTGCGCCGAACTCCCGGCTCACCACCAGCGACCGGTGCCGGAGCAGCTCGATGCGCGGGTGGTCGGCCGGATAACCCTTGGGGCGGGTCTTGAGCCGGTCGCCGCCCACGGTGTATCCGGCGGCGGTCAGGGTGGTCAGGATCTGCTCGAGCTCGTGCCCGCGGACCTCGTCGTCGATGGTGCTGCGCAGTCGCGAAAGTTGTTCCGGGGAGGCGGAATACAAGCCGCCCGCGACGAAGAGTCCCGGGGCGCCGATCTGCACGTACCACCCCGAGCCCGGGGCGACGTGCGCCACCGCGCCCTGGTGATTCTTGTAGGGCGTCTTGTCCTTGGAGAATCGCACGTCGCGGTAGGGGCGGAAGATCTTGGCCGGGCCGAAAGCGTCCTCCAGGTCGGCCACCAGCGCCGTCATCGGGTCGCGCACCGCGGAGTCGTAGAGGTGTTTGTGCGCGGTCCAGAACGCCTTGGAGTTGTCGGCTTCCAGGTCTTCGTAGAAGTCGAGTCCGGCCAGCGGGAATCCGGTGAATCGGCTCATCGTGCCAACCTAGCGCGACCCGTCGAGGGTCAGATCCCGCGGGGCGAAATGGTAGACGGCCAGACTCACCACCGTTGCCGCGAGCGAGGCCAGGCCGGCCCATTTCCCGAGGCGTTCGCCACGCACATGCCCGATCGCGCCCAGGATCGCACCGATCGGGCCCAGTAGCCACAGGCAGGACAGCAGGGTGAGTCCGGCGCAGACGAAGGCGATCGCGGAGAACAGCCCGGCGACCGGGCGCAGTGCTGACGGGGCCGGATCACGGTGTGGCGGAACGGGATCGGGGCCGAGGCATTTCCAGGTTCCGGCCGCGTCGTCGTCCGGGGAGCCGGGCCGCTCGGGTCGGTGGCCGCCCGGGTACTGCCAACTGGCGTCGGGATTGTCGGATTCCGGTCCCACGCCGCACCCCTAGCTGTCGGTAGTCGTCTCTACCGTAGTGGTTACCACGACAGCGCGATCCGCGCGCGTCGATCGGCTAGTCCCCCGGTTCCTCGACGACCTCCATCGCCGCGAGTTCGGCCGGCCGATCGTCCTCGGCGCGCTCCTCGTCCCGATGCCGCCGCCGAGTCCAGGACTGCTCCAGATCCCGGGCGATCCCCTGCCGCCCCCCGTCCTCGTGATACTCGATGACCAGATTGCTCGGCGGATCGGTGATGTACCGCTCGTATTCCCGAACCTCGTCGGCCTGCTCGTCATCCCCGAGGTCGTAGTCGAGGTCCGTTTCGTCCTCGTCCATGTCCAGCACTTCATCGACCAGTGGATCCGGCTCCTGATCCGGTCCCGATGCCGTGGTCATGGCACACCGCCTTCCGCCTGCGCCCACAGTGGCTGTTAGCCCCAACCTACCGCCGATACGGCGCGGAGAGAATGCGCAGACACACCGTTGCGGAAGAACAACCAGTTCAGCCCCCACACCACACGCCCGCAGGCGACCCCGCCCAAAAATAAGATGCCCCCAGCTACCTGCTCACCTCGAACATGTCCAGCGGCGAAGCGTCCCGATTCCAACGAACAGCCCGCCCACCCCCCGACACTCCCCAGACCACCCACTCCCCGACGCCGCAGGCGAGCCCGAACTCACATGAGGGACCGAGCCACCCCGGCCACCTCCCGCGTGCTCAGCGGCGAAGCGTCTCCGTCCGGCTGGTAGTCGCCCGCGAAGCGAAAGGCTCAACAAGGCCAACCCCGAGGTTTTCGGCGCGGGCTCGTCGCTGCGCCCTCGAAGCGCATGGCCGAAGGCCGAGTCTCGAGGGCGCAGCGACGAGCCTTACAGCGCCGAAAACCCGCCGGAGCGAAGCGGAGGCCAAAAATACAGACCTACTCCCGCCGGAGCTTGCGGAGGCCGCCAGCTCCTCACTTACTCTCGCCGGAGCTTGCGGAGGCCACTAGCTCCTCACTTACACTCCCGCCGGAAGCTTGCGGAGGCCACCAACCCCCACCTACCCCGAAACCTCAAGCATTCCCGTTGAACAACCCGGTAACAGACCCGTTCTCGAAGACCTCACGAATGGTCCGAGCCAACAACGGAGCAATAGACAACACCGTCAGCGAAGGAAACTTCTTGTCCTCGGTGATCGGCAGCGTATTCGTGACGATCACCTCCTTCGCCCCACACGAGGACAGCCGCTCGGCGGCCGGGGCCGACAGCACCCCGTGGGTGGCGGCGATGACGACATCGCCCGCACCGGCTTCGCGCAGAACTCGCACAGCTTCGGCGATGGTGCCGCCGGTGTCGATCATGTCGTCGATCAGGATGCAGGTGCGGCCTTCGACCTCACCGACCGGGCGATGCGATTTGACCTGGTTGGGGACCAACGGGTCGCGGGTCTTGTGGATGAACGCGACCGGTGCGCCGCTGAGCGAGTCGGCCCACTTCTCGGCGACCTTGACCCGGCCCGCGTCGGGGGATACGACGGTGACGTTCTCGGTGGAGTAGTGGGTGCGCACGTATTCCGAGAGCTGGACCAGCGCGTGCATGTGGTCCACCGGGCCGTCGAAGAAGCCCTGGATCTGATCGGTGTGCAGATCGACGGTGATGATGCGGTCCGCGCCGGCGGTCTTGAGCATGTCGGCGACCAGGCGCGCGGAGATGGGCTCGCGGCCGCGGTGCTTCTTGTCCTGACGGGCGTACGGGTAGAAGGGCAGCACCGAGGTGATCCGCTTGGCGGACCCGCGCTTGAGCGCGTCGATCATGATCAGGTGCTCCATCAGCCACTCGTTCAGAGGGGCCGGAAAGCTTTGCAGCACAAAGGCGTCCGAGCCGCGCACGGATTCCTCGAACCGGACGAAGATCTCCCCGTTGGCGAAGTCGCGAGCCGTTTGCGGGGTGATGGAGACGTCCAGCTCCTTCGCGACCTGCTCGGCCAACTCGGGGTGAGAGCGCCCCGAGAACAGCATCAGGTTCTTCTGGTTATCGGTCGAGAACGCGGTCACTCTCTGTTGCCATCCTTTTGCTCGGTTGCTTGACTCGCTGTGTCTGCGGCCTCGAGTGCCTCGGCCGCGGCCTGCGCTGATGCGGTCCCTGGACGTTTCCGCTGCACCCAGCCCTCGATATTGCGCTGTGCACCACCCGAGACGGCCAGAGCGCCGGGCGGAACGTTTCTACGCAGCACAGTACCCGCCGCCGAATAGGCGCCGTCACCCACCGTGACCGGGGCGATGAACATGGTGTCGCTGCCGGTCCGGACGTGTGAGCCGATGGTGGTGTGGTGCTTGTTCACACCGTCGTAGTTGACGAACACGCTGGAAGCGCCGATGTTGCTGTATTCGCCGATGGTCGCGTCGCCGACGTAGGTCAGATGCGGCACTTTGGTGTGCGCGCCGATCGAGGCGTTCTTGGTCTCGACGAAAGCTCCGAGCTTGCCGGAGATTCCGACGATGGTGCCGGGCCGCAGGTAGGCGAAGGGGCCGATGGTGGCCGAGGGGCCGATGGTCGCACCCTCACCGTGCGTGCGCACCACGCGCGCGCCGTCGCCGACGATCACGTCGGTGAGTGTGCTGTCCGGCCCGACCTCGGCGTCCTCGCCGACGACGGTGTTGCCCATCAACTGCACACCGGGTCGCAGCACCGCGTCGCGGCCGATCCGCACGCTCGCATCGACCCAGGTGCTGGCCGGATCGATGACGGTGACCCCGGCGCGCATATGTCGTTCGAGGATGTAGCGGTTCAGGGTTCGGGCGGCCGCGGCCATCTGCACCCGGTCGTTGACGCCGGTCACCTTGTTCGCATCGATCAGCCGCGCGCCGTGCACCGGATGCCCGGCTTCGCGGGCCAGCTTCAGCACATCGGTCAGGTAGAGCTCGTGCTGCGCGTTGGCGGTGGTGAGGCGACCGATCATGACCCGCAGCACGGTGGCGTCGAAGACGTACACACCCGAGTTGACCTCGTTGATCGCGGCCTGTTCCGGGGTGGCGTCGGCGTGTTCGACGATCTCGAGCACCCGGCCCTTGTCGTCGCGGACGATGCGGCCGTATCCGTTGGGATCCTCGGGTTCGAAGGTCAGCACGGTGACCGCGGAACGTTCGGGGTAGCTGCGATGTTCGTCGAGCAGGGCCGAGAGGGTGTGCCCGTCCAGCAGTGGCACGTCGGCGGAGGTGACCAGCAGATCGCCGGTGAAGTCCTCCGGCAGTGCTCCGAGTGCACACTGCACGGCGTGCCCGGTGCCGAGCTGCTGGTCCTGAACGGCCGAGACGATCTCCCGATTCAGTTCCGCCGCAACAGCATTCACTGCCGCGCCGACCTGATGGCGGTCGTGGCCGATGACGGCGACGAGGTACGTGGGGTCGATCTCGTCGGCGGCATGCAGCGCGTGCGCGAGCATGCTGCGTCCGGCCATCGAGTGCAGCACCTTCGGTGTCTTGGACCGCATTCGAGTTCCGGCTCCGGCAGCGAGAACGACGACGGCGGTCTGCTGTGGCATGGATCTCCCTCGGCTGGCGTCGTCGGGTGTCGTCGTCAGTATCGGATGTAATCGGGTGGGTCGGGCGCGGACCACCATAGTCACCGCGCTCCCGAGCTCCGCCGCCAGGACTCGAACCTGGACTAACTGAACCAAAATCAGTGGTGCTGCCATTACACTACGGCGGATTGCCACACCGGCGGATCTCGCGAACCCACCGCTGCGCCACGGCATGCGCGTAGATCCTCGCATGCCCAGGGTATCTACGGCCAGTCCGGCCCGCCTATGACTTTTCGTCGGGTCGCGCGGCAGGGGATTCCCGGTCGGTGCGCGGGTGGGTCCGCAGCACGGCCGCAGGTGGCTGAGTTACTGGTGATTCTTCGGTGGCCGGAGCGTTGCGGGACGGGCGGGAAATGGGGAATTCGTACTGGAATCCGGGGGTGAAGATGTGGTGTTCAACAGACCGCGCGACAGGGTACCGCGCGCGCGGTATGGACGGTCTGCAAGAGTTGTCGTGGCAAGTTGGACGGATGCACAGGGAGGTGGTGGGTGATGACCTCGGGTGATTCGAACCGGGTGGGGCGGGCGCGCATGACCGGAACCCAACGGCGGCAACAGTTGATCGAAATCGGTCGGACACTGTTCGCCGAACGCGGTTACGACGCCACCTCGATCGAGGAGATCGCACAGCGGGCTCAGGTGTCCAAACCCGTTGTCTACGAACATTTCGGCGGTAAAGAGGGGCTGTACGCGGTCGTCGTGGACCGGGAGATGTCCTCGCTGCTGCACATGGTCACCTCCTCGCTGACGCAGAATCGGTCGCGGGTGCGCCTGGAGCAGGTGGCACTGGCGTTGCTGACCTATATCGAGGAACGCACCGACGGATTCCGCATTCTGATGCGCGATCAACCCGCCGCCGCGGCCGAGGGCACCTACTCGAGCCTGCTGAACGAGGCGGTCAACCAGGTCGCCCATATTCTCGCCGGGGATTTCGGCCGACGCGGCTTCGACACCAGCCTGGCCACGCTGTACGCGCAGGCACTGGTCGGCATGGTCGCCACGGCCGCGACCTGGTGGCTGGACGAGCGCGAACCCTCCAAGGAAGTGGTCGCCGCGCATCTGGTCAATCTCTGCTGGAACGGGCTGACCCACCTAGAGGCCGATCCGCAGCTGGCGTCGGAATGGCCCAGCGGGGTCCCTGAATCTTCCGGCGGCGCAACACCGTAATTCGCCTCACGCGTCGGTACGGTGCGTAATCGGCGGAGGAACTGGACAGTTAACCCAAAATTAGCGACGGAGGCCGGTCTGAATGCTCGATTCCACTGGCGCGGGCCGGTCGGATGGTACGGTTCACCCATCCTTCAAGTGCTGTTCGAGCTGTGATGTCGGTCAACTTCGGGATGTCGGTCTACTTCGGGATGGCTGGATTGAGGACAGGCGGATCTGATGGCTAGGCAAGCGCGCGCGGAGATCACGCGCGATTCCGTCCTTGCGGGCGCGGCCGATGTCTTTCTGCGCCTGGGCTACGCGAACGCGAGCCTGAGCGAGATCATCGCGCAGTCCAATGTCACCAAGGGCGCGTTGTACTTCCACTTCGGCTCCAAGGAGGAGCTGGCTCGCGCGGTGGTCGACCAGGGCAACGAACGCCTGGTCAGCGCGTGTCAGGGCTTCTTCGATCCGCGGGTGCCCGCACTCGAGGCATCCATCGGAATCACCTACGTGGTAGCCGATCTCACCATGAACGACCCGATGGTCGGCGCGATGCTCAAGCTGACCCATCAGATCGGCGACTACCGCGGCGCCAGCGGCGACAACATCGCCAAGACCTGGGGTGAGACGCACCGCCTGCTCGCCGAACGCGCTGTCGCTCAGGGGGATCTGAAGAGTGACCTTGACCCCGACACGATCGGGATGCTGCTGCAGGAGATGACCGCGGGCGTGCACATCACCGCCGTGGGCACGGACTCGATCGATCAGATGGCCGTACGCATGGAACGCCTGTGGTACTTCCTGCTCCCGTCGATCGTCCCGGAGGAGAAACTCGCGTACTTCCGCGAGTTCGCCGCGCGGCGCCTGCGCCGCTACGTGCCCTGAATTTCGGACCGTGGCGCAGCTCGGTCCGAACGGGGACTGGGCGGGGAGCTGTCGGGGGTGGTGATTAGACTCGGTTGGCCGCCGTGTGATGCCCATTTGCGCCAGGAGTCTGTTCATGTCCACCCAACGCCCACCTCTTGCGGGACTGGCCGCGGTGGCCGGTGCCGATACTGCGCTCGCCGAGGTCAGGGGGTTGGTGGGGCATTCGCCGGTGCAGTTGGTGGCCCCGTCGGCGGCGCGGCCGTTCGTGGCGGCGACACTGGCGGGGGAGCGGCCGTTGGTGGTGGTCACCGCTACCGGGCGCGAGGCCGATGATCTGACCGTGGAGCTGGCGGAGATCGCCGGGCCGGGTGTGGCGTTGTTCCCGTCGTGGGAGACGCTGCCGCACGAGCGCCTCTCGCCCAGTGCCGATACGGTCGGGCGGCGGTTGCAGGTGTTGCGGCGGCTGGCGCATCCGGAGGATCCGTACGCCGAGCCGCTGCGGATCGTGGTGACCACGGTCCGGTCGCTGATGCAGCCGATGGCTTCGGGGCTGGGTGATGTCGAGCCGGTGGTGTTGCGCGTCGGCGCGGAATTCGAACTGGACGAATTGGTCGCTCGGCTGGTCGAATTCGCCTACGAGCGGGTCGACATGGTCGGCAAGCGCGGCGAATTCGCGGTGCGCGGCGGCATTCTGGACATCTTCCCGCCGACCGCCGATCACCCTGTGCGCGTGGAGTTCTGGGGCGAGGAGATCAGCGAGCTGCGGGCCTTCGCGGTCGCCGATCAGCGCTCGCTGACCGACGTCACGGTGGAAGTCGTCGTCGCGCAACCCTGTCGTGAGCTGCTGCTCACCGGGGATCTGCGCGCTCGCGCGGCCGAGGTCGCCGCCGACAACGCCGCCGACGCCGCACTGGTGGAGATGCTGGACAAGCTCGCCGAGGGCATCGCCGTGGAGGGGATGGAAGCGCTGCTGCCGGTGCTGCGCCCCGAGGGCCTGGAGCTGCTCACCGACGTCCTGCCCGCCGGAACCCATGTGCTGCTGTGTGATCCGGAGAAGATCCGCACCCGCGCCGCGGATCTGGTGCGCACCGGTCAGGAATTCCTGGAAGCGTCCTGGACGGCGGCCTCGTTCGGCGCGGCTGCCCCGCTGGGCGCGCACGGCCTGGATCTGGCCGCCTCGGCCTACCGCGGCCTGGACGTCATCCACGCCGACGCCGACGCTCGCGAACTGCCGTGGTGGACGCTGAGCCCGCTGTCCTCCGGCGATCCGGCCGAAGTCGTGCTGCCGGTCCTGGCCGCACCGGCCGCCCGCGGTTCCGAGGAACTCGTCGCGACGGTCTTCGCCTCGCTGCGCGCACATGTGAGCACCGGCGGGCGCGCGGTCATCGTGGTCGCCGGACACGGTACGGCGCAACGCATTCTGGAACGCCTCGCCGATGCCGAGGTTCCCGCGGCGACGCTCGAGCCCGGCGCGGAACCGGTGCGCGGTCTGGTCGGAGTGCTGTGCGGTTCACTGCACGACGGCGTGGTCTTCGACGACGCGAAACTCGTCGTCATCGCCGAATCGGATCTGACCGGCAACCGCGTCACCGCACCCGGCGAGGGCAAGAAGCTGCCCGCACGGCGTCGCAACCAGGTCGATCCCCTGGCGCTGAGCTCCGGCGACATGGTCGTGCACGATCAGCACGGCATCGGCCGTTTCGTGGAGATGATCGAGCGCACCATCGGCGGCGCGCGCCGCGAGTACCTGGTCATCGAATACGCGCCGAGTAAACGCGGCCAGCCCGGCGACCGGCTGTTCGTGCCGATGGATTCGCTCGACCAGCTCTCCCGCTACGTCGGCGGCGAGATGCCGAGCCTGTCCAAACTCGGCGGTTCGGACTGGTCGAATACGAAACGCAAGGCGCGCAAGGCGGTTCGCGAGATCGCGACCGAACTCGTGCAGCTGTACGCGGCGCGTCAGGCCGCCCCCGGACACGCCTTCGCTTCCGACAGCCCGTGGCAGCAGGAGATGGAGGACGCGTTCGCGTTCACCGAGACGCACGATCAGCTCACCGCCATCGCCGAGGTCAAGTCCGATATGGAGAAGGCCGTCCCGATGGACCGGGTGATCTGCGGCGACGTCGGCTACGGCAAGACCGAGATCGCGGTGCGCGCGGCGTTCAAGGCCGTGCAGGACGGTAAACAGGTCGCGGTGCTGGTGCCCACGACCCTGCTGGCCCAGCAGCATCTGCAGACCTTCGCCGAGCGCGTCGCCGGATTCCCGGTGACGGTGAAGGGCCTGTCTCGCTTCACCGATCCGGCCGAATCGCGAGAAGTGCTGGAGGGCATGACGACCGGCGAGGTGGACATCGTCGTCGGCACGCATCGCCTGCTGCAGACCGGTGTGCGGTGGAAGGATCTGGGCCTGGTCGTCATCGACGAGGAGCAGCGTTTCGGCGTCGAGCACAAGGAGCACATCAAGGCGCTGCGCACGCACGTGGACATGCTGACCATGTCGGCGACGCCGATTCCGCGCACCCTGGAGATGAGCCTGGCCGGCATCCGCGAGATGTCGACCATCCTCACCCCGCCCGAGGAACGTCATCCGATCCTGACCTACGTCGGCGCGTACAACGACAAGCAGGTCGCCGCCGCCATCCGCCGCGAGCTGCTGCGCGACGGCCAGGTGTTCTACGTGCACAACCGGGTGTCCTCGATCGAGAAGGCGGCCAAGCGGATTCGCGATCTGGTGCCCGAGGCGCGGGTGGCGATCGCGCACGGTCAGATGAACGAGGACACCCTCGAGCGCACCGTGCAGGGGTTCTGGGAGCGCGAGACCGATGTGCTGATGTGCACCACCATCATCGAGACCGGTCTGGATATCTCCAATGCCAATACGTTGATCGTGGAACGTGCTGACACACTGGGGCTTTCGCAGTTGCACCAGTTGCGTGGCCGGGTCGGGCGCAGCCGCGAGCGCGGTTACGCGTACTTCCTGTATCCGCCGGAGAAGCCGCTCACCGAGACCGCCTACGACCGGCTGGCCACCATCTCGCAGAATTCGGATCTGGGCGCGGGTATGGCCGTGGCGATGAAGGATCTCGAAATCCGCGGCGCCGGTAACGTTCTGGGTGCCGAACAGTCCGGACATGTCGCCGGTGTCGGCTTCGATCTGTACGTGCGGCTGGTCGGGGAGGCCGTGGAGGCGTATCGCGCCGCCGCCGACGGCCGTCCGATCGTCACCGACGAGGAGGTCAAGGAGGTGCGCATCGATCTCCCGGTGGACGCGCACATCCCGCCCGACTACATCTCCAGCGACCGCCTGCGCCTCGAGGCGTATCGCAAACTCGCTGCGGCACAGGATGATGCGGCGCTGGCCACGGTGGTGGAGGAACTCGTCGACCGGTACGGGCCGCTGCCGGTGGAGGTGGGCCGGCTGGTGTCGGTCGCCAAGCTGCGGCTGCTGTGTCGCGAGTACGGGCTCACCGAGGTCGGCGTCACCGGGACGACGCTGAAACTCTCGCCGATGCAGCTGCCCGATTCCAAGCAGCTGCGCCTCAAGCGCCTCTACCCGACGGCCACCTACCGCCCGACCACCGGCATCGTGCAACTGGCGCTGCCGCGGGTGCAGGACAGCGTCGGCGCGGCGCGGGTGCGCGACGTGCAACTGCTCCAGTTCATCGCCGACATGCTGCTCGCGCTGGACGGAAAGCCGCAGGGCACAGTCGATCTGCGTGTCGCCACGGAGGTGTCGGCGGCGCGATGAGTGCTCCCGAATCCGATGCGACGGATCCGGCGCACACGGCCGATTCCGCACAGGTGGCGCACGGTCTGACCGAGGCCGTCGAGGTGATGGACCGGCTGTGGAGTTTCGGCGGCTGGGAGGTCACCCAGACGCACGATTCCCTGCGCCCGTACCTGCTCGAGGAGACCTACGAACTGCTCGACGCGATCCAGCAGGGCGATACGGCCACCGTCAAGGAGGAACTCGGCGATCTGCTGCTGCAGGTCCTGTTCCATTCCCGAATCGCCGAGGCCGCAGGCGAATTCACCGTCGACGAGGTAGCCGCCGCCCTGGTCGCCAAACTCGTGCACCGCAGCCCGCACCTGCGCGAGGATCCGATCGATCCCGATGCCACCGTCGCGGAGAAGATCGCCGCCCAGGAAAAAGCCTGGGAGGAACGGAAATCCGCGGAGAAGTCCCGCCGCTCCTGCCTGGACGGCATAGCCATGGCCCAACCCGCCCTGGCCCTGGCCGAAAAGGTCCGCTCCCGCAGCGCCAAGGCGGGCCTGCCCGAAGACCTCGTCCCAGACCTCCTCCGGGAGATCCGTCTCGGCGCCCCCGAAAGCGCCGAAGAACGCCTCCGCAAAGCCACCCTCACCTTCGCCGACGCCATCCGCACCGCCGAGGACACCGCCGAACAGGCCCGCGGCCACCGCGTTCCCCTGACCGCAGCCGATTGGCACACCTACTGGCCGCATTGAGTACGTTCGGTCATGGCCCGATGTAGTCGGATCTGCGAGGATCTCGGCATGAGCGCCCCGGACAAGCATCGTGAACTACGTCTGACCGCGGAGGAATTTGCCGACGGAAAGGCAGACGGTCTCGGCGATATCGAGATCGTGCAGGGGCTGGTCATCCCGCTGTCGGTCCAGAGCCCGCTGCACAGCCGCGTCGTTCGGCGGCTGGCCGGGCTGTTGGAGGCGGCGCGACGTCCCGGTGGCCCGTGTACGGTGGTCGATTCCGATGTCGCGGCGCGATTCGCAGATTCCGAGTCCCCAGCCGAGGATCGGCGATTGAATATCCGCTACCCCGACGTGTGGATTCGTGATTGTGAGCCGTACGAGGTCAACTCCGTGCGTGAGCACATCTTGCTGGTGGTCGAGGTGACATCCGGATCGACCATCGATGTGGATATCAACGACAAGCGCATTCAGTATGCGACAGCCGGGATTCCGATATATCTCATCATTCGGCTCGATCAGAAGGAAGAACGGATCGAGGAGATCGAGGAGTATCGGCTGGACTGGTCGGGACGGCGGTATCTCGTTCACACTGTGCACCGCCGGGTGTTGTTGCTCGATGAGCCGGTGGAGGCGACTATTCCGTTCGATGCGTTGGAGCAGGCGTAGGGTCAGTCGGCGGCGGCGAATGGGGTTGTGGGGGTGGGGATTCGGGTGTGGGTGGTGCGGTAGCGGCCGGGGGATCGGCCGAATTGTCTGGTGAAGGCGTGCGAGAAGGCGTAGGGGGTGGCGTAGCCGACCTGAGATGCGATGGTGGCCAACGGGTCTGCGGTGTCGCGGAGTAGGACCGCGGCGCGGGTCATGCGCCACCAGGTGAGGTATGCCATCGGGGGCTGGCCGATCAGGGCGGTGAATCGGCGGGCGAGGGTGGCTCGGGAGACGCCGGTCTCGGCGGCGAGGCGGTCGATGGTCCAGGGTGCGGCCGGGTCGGTGTGCAGGGCGCGCAGGGCGGCCGCGGTGATCGGATCGGTCAGTGCGGCAGGCCACAGACCGGTACTGGATTCGGTCATCCACGCGCGGATCATGTAGATCAGCAGCAGGTCGAGCAGGCCGGGGACCGCGATGCACGAGCCGGGGCCGCGCCGGTCCAGTTCGAGTCCGAGCAGATCGATCGCGGAGCGGAGTTCGATGCGGTCGCCGATGCGGGTCGGCAGGTGGATCAGCTGCGGCAGTTCGGCGACGAGGGGGTGCTGCCCTCGGCGGTCGAGCCGGTATTTGCCGCACAGGATCTCGAATTCGGCAGTGTCCGAGGATATTTCGGGCATCTGCATATCGCGCCATCGTTCGAACGGCACCGCGCGGGCCATGGCTCGCGCGTCCAGTGGATGGTCGGCGAGTACGTGCTCGGTGCCGTGCGGCAGCAGTACCGCGTCGCCGGGCCCCAGCAGAACCGGATCGCCCGCGCTGGGGAGCACCCAGCAGCTGCCCCGCAGGACGATGTGGAAACCCGCGCCGTCGTAGGGGTCCAGCCGGGTGGACCAGCCGCGCTCCCGGGTGCGCAGTCGGCTCGACGACGGCTGCCCCAGGCGCACGGCGGCGATCGCGTCGCTCAGTACATCCATGCGGTCCAGAATAGCGATTCGGATCAATACTGAGACTTATGCGTATCTAGAGGAGATTATCGAGCATTGATAAGCTCATATTGGTCTCCATAGTCTGAGAGGTATGGAACGTTCACAGAGCATCGTGCTCGGCGAGGTCGAGATCTTCCGGGTCATCGAATGGCGGGGGCCGTTGATGCCCGGTCCGGAACTACTGCCCGACACCACCGCGCAGACCTGGCGGGACAATGCCGACTGGCTCGCCCCCGACCACTGGGACTCCGACAGCGAACGCACCGTGGCCGCGATCCAGACGTGGGTGTTGCGCAGCGGAGGACGAACCATCCTGATCGACACCGGTGTCGGCAACGATCGCGAGCGACCCGGACGAGAGTTGTTCCACCATCGGCACGGCGACTTTCCCGATCGCATGGCACGGGCCGGTGTGCATCCGGACGAGGTCGACATCGTGATCAACACCCATCTGCACGGCGATCACGTCGGCTGGAACACGCATGCTGTCGACGGTGAGTGGGTCCCGACCTTCCCCAATGCGCAGTACTTGATGCCGGCCGCCGACGAGGCGTACTTCGGCCCCGGCAACAACTACGCCTACGGCCGCCGCCCCGACGACAGGTTCCTGTACGAGGACAGCCTCGCTCCCGTTCATCGCGGAGGTCAGAGTGTCCTGTGGGAGGGCTCCTACCGCATCGACGAGAATCTCACCCTCGAGTCCGCCCCCGGTCACACTCCCGGTTCCTCGGTGGTTCGCCTGGCATCGGACGGCGACCGCGCCGTCTTCGTCGGCGATATGGTGCACAGTCCCATGCAGCTCCTGCATCCGTCCTGCAGCAGTTGCCTGTGTCTGGATCCTCGCGAAGCCGCGACCACCCGCCGTCGCGTCGTCGAACGTGCCGCCGACGAAAAGGAATTGGTGATACCCGCCCATCTCGGCGGTTCGGGTGCGGTCGAAGTCCGCCGCGCGGGAAGCGGTTTCGTTCTCGGAGAATGGGCGGCTATGAATGAGCCACGCTGAATTGCTCTGGGCTGCTACAGAAAAGCGACGGTTCGGGAGCGGCACTACGGATGGTCAGTAGCGGCAGTGCGAGTCATCCGGGCGGATATGCCGATAAGATCGCATCGCGCAGGTGATTCTGCATCAGCGGCTCGGGGAGATGCCGAGCAGGCGTTCTGCTATCGGGAATCCCCTTGTGGGGCTTCGCTTTCAGCGGTGATCTGCGACAGTGCGTAGCCGACGGCTTCGGCTGGGGTATGTGCGGTGATCGAGGGATTCGGCACCGGTGCGCCGGTGCTGTCGAGCACCTGCCAGCCGCCGAGCGTGATCACGGGAACCGTGCCGCGACGGTGGGCGAGCGCGAATTCCGAGAGGGTTCCCCAGGATCCGCCGATGACGATCACCGCGTCGGCGGAGGAGACCAGGACGGCGTTGCGCGCCTCGCCCATATTCGTCCGGATCACCGCGGAAAGTCCGGCACAGGCCGTGGCCGGATCGTCGTCGGGCCGGATGCCGATGACCAGGCCCCCGGCCGCGCTCGCCCCCGCGGCCACCGCAGCCATCACCCCGGCGCCGCCTCCGCACAAGACTGTCACCCCGGCCTCGGCCAGCAGCGCGCCGACGACCCGGGCATGCTCCGCCTCGGCTTCGCTGCATTCCCGCGGACCGCAGACGGCGACCTGAATCGGCGACACGGTCTACTCCTCGCAGGCGTTCTGACGTATGCGCATGGTGAACAGGCTAGGCGTCGGGATCGGTGACCGAAAGCCATCGCACGGTCAATTCGCCGCGCCCGAAACGTTCGAGGTCGCGCGTGATGGTATCCCGGAGGCGTTGCAGCGCAGTGGTTTCCGCGGCATCGATCCGCACGAGAAGTGCGCCGGTCTCGGCGCGCAGAGTGCAGTGCCCCCAGGGTTCGAGGTGCACCGTCGCAGCGGTGCCGGTCGCCTCGACTCGCACACGGACCTCATCGTGTGCGGCCTGGCCGGTTCCGTGCATGCGCATCCGAGCACTGCCACCGGACCCCATAGCTGTTGCGTGACTGCAGAATTGGCGCAGATATCGCTCCGGACGTCCAGTGGAGATGCGGGTTTCGAGAGTGGGCATCGCGATCAGATCCCGGTGATCTCTGCCCGCAGTGATGCTGTGGTGTGCATGGGCGTTCCTGTCGAAATTAGGGGAGTCCGAGCCGGACCGTTCCAA
>NZ_BAGB01000064.1 GCF_000308615.1 Nocardia jiangxiensis NBRC 101359 | reverse complement strand
GGGATTCCAGATGCGGGGCGCGGATCATGCCCTCGTACGCGTAGATCCCTGCGCCGAATAGCACGTTCTGTTGTATTACCATCCGGATCTTCATTCGAGACAGTCTTCCGTTCTGGTATCGCGGTATTCGACGCCGACATGCGCGAGCCGGAGGCGATCCTGACCGCCCCGCAACTGCGTGAAACCCTCACCCTGGACGAGCCCATCGGGCTGCATTTCATCGAGGACGACGACGGAGCATGGCGCGTCGCCCGCCACGTGATCGACGTCCTGCCCTCGGGAAGCCACTTCGCCGCGACGATCGCCACCGACGGCTTCGCTCCCGAGCCACTGGCCAAGGGTTCGCGACCTGTACCACTCACACGGCGAAACCCTGAGATGGCGCACCAAAGCCCAAGCGCAGCAGTTCTTCGACGGGCTCGAACTGGAGGAGCCTGGCTTGGTGCGGATGCACAAGTGGCGGCCCGACCCGATTCACATCGGCACGATCGCCGATGTCGACATCGCGATGTACGGGGCGGGCGGGCGCAGGCCGTGACAGCCCCGTCGCGCTGGCCTCGGCCGGATTCGCCGGGCGAGGCCAGCGTGCGTCAGAGTGCCTCTGGGCGTCCCGGCGCGCCGACCGAGGTAGTCATCGCCTTCTCCTCGTGTAAGAGAATCCGTGCGAGTTCGTGGTGAAGCAGCCGGATCATGTCCCCGATCGGCTGCTCGCCGCTGGGCAATCCCGCCGCGTGTTGGACGTAGCGGGCCGCCTTGGTAGAGAACGGGGCAGATACGCCGGAGTCGGTCTTCTTGACCGCAACGAACAGTTCGAACGGCAGCGGTGGTGCCTGGAACAGGATCCGCGCTGCACTACGCCAGGTGATCGCGGAATCCTCGGCGGCACCGGGAAGCGTTTCGTCCGGCAACTGCTCGATGGCTTTCGCTAGGACATCGGTGATCGCGTCGATGCGATGTTCCGCGCTGATCCATGCACCCCGGCCGTAACGTCTACACGATACGTGTCAGGACCTCGATAGCGACCGGGCTCTCACCGTCTCGGCGGTTGACGGCGCGTGAAATGCTGTGCTCGCGAAGGTTTTCGAGTTCAACCATCACCATGGACTGTTCCTGGTCGACCACGGAAAGCGCTGACATGCGGCCGAGTATTTCACGGACCAAGATCAACGGGCTACGTGAGCGTTAAATCTCCGATACCGAATAGTCGCTTTCCAGAACTGGTTTCGCGGTACGCATCAGCACCGAATCGGCCGCCCGACAGCTCGATTTCAGCGGGGAGAACCCCGTCGACGGAGCCGATCACTAGCAGCACGTGTGGCCGTGTCGGTGCCCGCTTCGAGGGCTGCCCGCCGAATCGGGCAGCCTCACCCTGACAGGATGTCGGTGTGGTGCGGTGCGCTGGGCTAGCTGGCCTTGTTGTATGCCTCCAGGACGCTGGCCTGGATCCGTCCGCGATCGGACACGTCGTAGCCGTTCTTGCGGGCCCATTCCCGAACCGCTTTGGTTTGTTCCTTATCCGCCGCAGTGCGATTGCTGACGTTGCTCTTGGTCTTGGGGATCCGGCCGGCCTTGCGGGCGGGCTCGGTCCACTGTTCGAACGCCTTGCGGAGCTTGCCCGCGTTCTTCACCGACAGATCGATCTCGTATTCGACACCATCGATGCCGAACACGACGGTTTCCTGCGCCGGGGATTTACCGTCATAGTCGTCGATCAATTCGACGGTGACCTTCTGGGCCATACGAATCTGCTCCTAGTCTGCATCACACTGCTGGAGCGGCAAGCGTAGAACGCTGACGGGCAATGCGCGCGACCGGCACGCGACAAGGGCAACACCGTGCGCGGGCGTAGATGGGGTGTAAACCCTCACCCCAGAAGGGATTACAGGCGGTCGCGGAGTTTCGACAACAGTTCACAGGCACCCGACTCGGGCTCTTCGAACGTGATCGTCAGTGTCTGCGGAACCCTCAGCAGTTCCAGGACGGCTTGTCCGTGCAGGACGACCTGTTCGTCGGCACCCCGGCCGTCGAGAGAAGTGATGCCGATCGCCGTGACGTCCGCAGCGTGGCGATACCAGCTGGTGAAGTCAGACGGTGAGCGAGGGCCAGCGCTGCAGGACGTACACAACATCCGAGGGAGCCTTGATCGGGTTGGGCGCATCGGTCTTCCTGGGATCGGCGAACCTCTGATACGGATTGCAGTGGACAGCGCTCTCCTAGTTGCCTAGGGCAGCAGAGGTTTCCAGGAACCCTCGTAGGTTCGCGAACTCACGAGGTGGATAGCCTGACAGGGGGCCATGCACGTTTCAGTCCGCGTGATGAGTCAGTGACAACCCGTCGAATCCGCGAACCCACGGGAAACCGGGACTCACCGGACAGGCGGTGATCGAGCATGGCCCGCAGGTGGCCGTTCGGCGACCTGCGGGCCACACACGGTGTCCGACCCGGTGGCTGGGCGGGCGCTACCGGCTCACCTCTCGTTTACCGACACGCCTGCGCGCCTATCTGGTCGTGATCGCGCCCAACGGCCGGTACGGGAAGCTGATGGGCCCGAGCGGCCAGCCGGTCGGCCGGTGGACGCGTAGCACCGCAGCCGATGTCGAGTCACCGGGTTCCTAACAGGACGCATCTCACTCGACGATGGCCCCGCTTGCCCCACGATCAACAGGCAAGGAGCACAACCCCACTCGGTCATTGAGCGGTAGCAAACGAGCGCCGGAGCCTCGAATTCTCAACCAGCCGACCGTACCACGCGAGAGCTTCGAGACCATCACCGAGTTTGAATCAGTGTGAGGACTCGTTTGATGGTGATTCCGTTGGCGGCAAAGTACTGTAGAGCCCGCCGCCAGAACATGACGGCGGTTTCTTTGCGTTCGTCGGGCAGGATTTCGCTTAGGCCAGGCGGGAGTGGTCGTCGACGGCGTTGTGCAGATAGCTGCAGCCGACATAGCTTTTCCCGTTGTGGCGCAAGGTTTTCCCGGACTCGAGGGTGTTGAGGACTTCGTATTCGGCGACGGATTGATTGATCCGGCGTTGCAGGATTCGCTGGGCGCGGCTGCCGGACAACATGATCGGCTCGTTGGCGGCGAACAGTGACGCCTCGCAGCGCTCCAACTCACGTTCGATCGACAGCCCCTCGAAGGTACGCCGCGCCACGCGCGACACCGACTCGCAGATCACCACGTCGAACCGACGGCCCGGATGCGCCACCTCATCGAGAAGATCCGCGACACCGCCGTCGCGCGCAATCGGGATGGCGAACCGCTCGTAGCCGGTCCCGTGGCCGCGTGCGTCCAATTCGATGCGGCCAGACTCGACATCATAGAAGTGCGCCACGATCACCCACGACTCAGGGATCGCGGTCTTGCAGTTCCCCAACTGCCGCATCATCGATTGACGCGGATCCTGCTGATCCTCAGTGGAGGTGCGGCCCAGGAACGCCACACGGACCTCATCACGCAGCACAGCGGCCGGCACACCCAACGGGGACACCGCATAGTCGGACAACCCGGAAGGCCCGGATACCGGCACGGTCACCGACAGCGACGCGGACCGACCGGGCACTACGGGTGCGGGCGGGTTGACAGTCATGTCGTCGGAAGTCACGTCGCGGTACCGTCCTCAGCCGAGTGATCCTCGGACTGTTGTTTCGCGGCCCGATCCAGAAGCTCCCCGACTACGTCGGCGAGTTCGCCACGCAGGCGTTCAGCTTGCGTGCCGTGAAGGAATCTGACGTGACCGGAGAATTGCCGTTCGCTCCGGCGTTCCCTGCTCTGGTTGTAGCCCCAAATAGGCTGGATAGGGCCAGCCTCTGGGAGATTTTCGATGTTGCGTAGAAGGTTCTCGTCATCCATGCCCACAACCATGCAGTCCCCCGTCGATGGAGTTTCACCCCGACTGTGCAGCTATCTGCTGCTGCCCTACGATCCGGAGCAGGGCAGCAGCGGCCGCACCAAACGCGTCGTCACCACCGCCACCGCTCGCCCGGCCGAGGACCTCGACCCGGGCAAGTCGAAAAACACCACGAATACCACCAGAACGATCGCGAAGTCCGAGCCACCATCGTCCGTGTCATCGCCGCCCATCTGCGCCCGGAAACCGAGTACAGCTGGTCGCCAAACGATTTCGACTTCCGCACCACCTACCTCGAAGACGCCGACTTCCAGCGTGCGACCTTCTCCGGCGCCACCCGGTTCAATGGCACGACCTTCTCCGGCACCGCCCGGTTCGAGCGCGCGACCTTCTCCAACACCGCCCGGTTCGGCGACGCGACCTTCTCTGGCAGCGCCCGGTTCGGCGACGCGACCTTCTCTGGCAGCGCCCGGTTCGACGGCGCGACCTTCTCCAACACCGCCCGGTTCGAGCGCGCGATCTTCTCCGGCAGCGCCGGGTGCGCCGGCGCAATCTCCTCCGACACCGCCTGGTTCGACGACGCCACCTTCTCCAACACCACTGTGTTCGGCGACGCGACTTTCTCCGGCACTACCGTGTTCGGCGGCGCCACCTTCTCCGGCGCCACCATATTTGAGAAAGTGGACTTCGGCGCACAGCCGATCTCGTTCGCCAACTCCAAGCGATGGGGGCCGCCGGCGCCAGTCTTCGACTGGTCCGTGGACATCACTCTCAAACCCGCCAACGTCGAGCCCCAAGATTGGCCGCCGGTCGTGGTGAGCTCGGTGCCCTCGTCGTAGCGACGAGGGTGTTGGGAATCGATCTTTTCTCCGACACTCACCGCTGGCGCCATCCGATCGCTGCGACTCGCGTGGTTGTCACTTTTCGGAGTCGCCTGCACAGATGTGCGAAGTCGCCTGCATCCGCGTTGATGGGTGTCCAAGCCCGCGCAGCTATCTGAGGATGATCGTGAGTCCGACGGCGGCTGCGGCAACGGCGGCGACGATGAGGATTGCCGCGACGACCCGCGATGTCATGGGCAGTGCTGCCTGCAGGTGGGCGAGCACGCGGTGTCCGGCCGCGGTGGGACAGAGCAAGAGCGCGATCATGAGCACGGCGACCGGCGCAACCGCGATCACGACGAAGACCGTGGACAGTCCCAGGCGCGAGGCAATGGTCTCGTTGGCCATTACGGCGATGGCCCCGTAGAACGGTGCCGAGGTCAGCGACTGGGCCGTCCAGGTGATCAGACCGAGCGCGCTGGCTGCGACGGGGTGCAGATCGTGATGCACCGGCAGCGACATCGGTGGGCGGAGGAATCCGTGCACCGCCATACCGATGACCAGTAGCGCGATTACCACCACGATCGCGGCAACAGCCGTCGGAGACAGCGAGTTGAGGGCCCGGTGCACAAGTTGCAGGATCACCGTGAACGAGAACACCAGGGTCAGCGCCAGCCCGCAGATCCCACCAATCATGAACGACACGGCCGTCCTCGCATACGCCCACCGCGATGCGCTCGATATCCATACAAAGGAGACCGCAAGCAACGCCAGGACATTCGCGGAGTCCACCACCGCCAGCGGAACGATCGAGAACAACGAATTCATAGCCCCGTGATTGTGCAGCAGCACGCTCACAACCGGCTGGATGACCCCCACCCGGATCACTTGATCCTTCACGCCAGACACCCTGCATACGCGACCCGGGGCGGTAGTTGTATAGCTGGGGCACACCCCAACACCACACCCACGACCTGGGATGAACAGCGTCATATTAGAGTCCGAATCCACGTTTCTTACACATGTCCGGTGGTTCTTGAAGTCCAGCCTGACACCTGGTGCGCGGGAAGGGATTCGGTGATGCGGGTCAGCACCATGACGGGCTCGCTCGCAATCTCGATGATCTGCGCCGGCCGGTGCGGGTGCTGACCGGCAAGGGCGTGCGGGTGGAGTTCGTCAAGGAGAGTCCGACCTTTACCGGGGAGGACTCGCCGATGGCGACGTTGCTGTTGTCGGTGATGGGTGCGTTCGCCGAGTTCGAGCGCGCTCTGATCCTCGAGCGTCAGCGCGAGGGTATCGCCGGGGCCAAGACCCGCGGCGCCTACACCGGCCGCAAACCCGCCCTCACCGACGAGCATGCCGATCGGCTGCGCGAACGCGCCGTGGCGGGTGAGCATCGTGGCGGGTGAGCACGGGGTAGGGGCGCATCCACCAGAAATCTGGCGGTAGCGCGCTATGGCAGATAGTGGCAGCGCACTATGTGCGGTAACTCGAATGGCGACCTGGCGCTTTGACCGGGCCGGAGCTGGTCGACTCAGGAAACTATGCGCGGTACCGGCCCCACGCCGAGGGCGGCCCGACAGCAAAAGCCCAGCTCGATTCGCGCTACCGCCGGATTCCGCGCCGCTGCTCCCCAACCCCCTGACTTGGCAGCTCCCTCGCGTAGCGCGTCTGGCCGCTCACCGCCGCGCCTCCCACGTGCTCTCCTACAGCGCTGATAGGTTCTGGGTATGTACATCGGGTTGACAGGCTTGATGGCGAGCATCGACAGGATGGGCGGGCAGCCCCAACGGGCCGAGGCCGACGGGTCGGACGCCTTGACCGGCGACATCGCCGTGGCATGCACCATGGGCGCCGAGCTCGTCTGATGCAGATCGGCGTCGTCTTCCCCCAGACCGAGCTCGGCGGCGACGTCGGTGCTGTGCGCGCCTACGCCCAGGGGGTCGAGCAGCTCGGCTACGCTCACCTGCTCACCTACGATCATGTGGTCGGCGCCGACCCTACAATCCATCAGGGCTGGGCCGGCCCTTACGACGTGCACACGACGTTCCATGAGCCGTTCGTACTCTTCGGCTACATCGCCGCTCTCACCGCGCTGGAGCTGGTGACTGGCATCATCATCCTCCCGCAGCGTCAGACCGTGCTGGTGGCGAAGCAGGCGGCCGAGGTCGACCTGCTGACCGATGGCCGGTTCCGCCTCGGCGTCGGGCTGGGCTGGAACGCGGTCGAGTACGAAGCGCTCGGCAAGGACTTCTCGAACCGTGGCGCTCGCATCGAGGAGCAGGTCGCCCTGTTGCGCCGATTGTGGACCGAACGGACCGTCACTCACGACGGGCCAAGCGAGCGCGTGACCGGCGCCGGCCTTGCTCCCATGCCGGTGCAGCGCCCCATCCCGATCTGGTTCGGCGCCGCGTCGCGGCGGGCCTACGGACGCGTGGGTCGCTTTGGCGACGGCTGGTTCCCGCTGATGCCGCCGGGCCCCGACCTCGACGAGGCCAAGGCCGTCGTCGACGCCGCGGCGATCGAGGCCGGACGTGACCCGGCCGCGATCGGGATGGAGGGCCGAGCCAACTGGGGCCCTGGCGACCTCGACACGATGCTCGACGATGTCGGGCAGTGGCGCAGTGCAGGTGCCACACACCTGTCGATCAACACGATGGGCACAGGGCTTGTGTCGGTCGACGAACACCTTGCGGCGCTGGCCGCCACCGCCGAAGGGCTCGGCCTCACCCCACCCTAATGGCCGCTGTTCTGCGCGTTCGCGGATCGCGCAGGTCGGTCCGGCGGTGTAACCGGCCGGAATCCGGCGCTAACGCAGTGATGCCCTGGGCGTAGACCCAGAGCATCACGAGAGTGGTTGTCGGCCAACCGATTAGCGAACCGGATGGCTACGACAACGCGCTCATGGAGAACTTCTTCTCCACACTCAAGACCGAGCTCGTGTACCGGAACTCTTGGCGCACAAGGGAAAACGCGGAGAACGCACTATTCTCCTATATCGACGGCTGGTACAACACCCAACGCATCCAGAAGAAACTGGATTGGCGGTCACCGGACGAATACGAAGCCAGCTACCATCAACGGGTTCTGGCCGGAACCAGATAATCAGCTCTCCGGCTCAGCGGGGGTTCCTCTGTGTTTGTCAAGCTGCTGGAGCGGGTTTGGTCGTAGGCTGGGCGGTGGCGGGTTCCGGAAGTGACTGATCCGAAGTGCTGGTGTGCGGGGTTGAGCCGGCCGCGCGGGATTTCGTAGTCGCCCCCGAGTGTCCTGCGGAGCCCGCCTCGCCCGTGTGACGGCGTTCGTCGGCGATCATGATGCGCCAAACATGGTCGGCCAGACGGCGTTTGAGACAGCGCATCGCCTCCCTTGTGGCCCTTGCCTTCGGCGATCTTGGTGTCGTAGTAGATCCGTCCTTTGGTGCCTGGCATTCGCACTTGTGTCAAGGCAATGGTGTGCAGGGCGTTGTTGAGCTGGCGATCGCCGTGGCGGGACAGCCGATGTCGAGATTTATCAGCGCTGGCGATTTCTATCGGCGCTGTGCCGGTGTGGACTGCGAAGGCTCCCGCGGTGCGGAACCGTGACGCGCGGCCGGTGCGGCCCAACAGACGAGCCGCGACCACCGGTCCGACACCGACCACGTCGAGAAGGCTGCTGCCGGAATCGGCGACGGTGTCGTGCATGCGCTGCTGGTTGGCTTTGAGCCGGACATCCAGAGCCCGCACGTCGGCGACGAGGTCACGGGCGAGTTCCTTGCGGGCGTGTTCCACTGGTGAGGATGGGCGGAGCCGCCGTAACGCATCGGCGGCCTGGTTCGCGGTCAGATCGGTGGACACGCCACCGGGCAGCAACTCCCGCATCACCGCATGCAGCTGGTTGACCGTGCGGGTGCGCTGCCTGGTCAGATTCGTGCGCCGCTCATCGAGCATTCGCAGCACGGTGCTGGCTCCCTCGGCCTCGACGCGCACCGCATCGCCATGCAACGCCGCCACACTGGCTGCTGCGGCCGCGTCGATGGTGTCGTTCTTACGCCGCCCGCCCCGCGAGGGTTCCCGGACCCGCGCGGTGGCTGTGGACGGCACGTCGGTGACCTTCTCCCCGCGGGCGATCAGCCATTGGGCCAGGTGCCGGCCCAAGCCCCACGCATTCTCCACGGCCCAGCGTCGGTCGGGAAATCGCCTCGCCCACACCAGAAGTCGCCGATACTCCGACACAGAAGCGTCGATGCGGATCGTGTCGAGCGTCTTGTTGGTTCCGGCATTCAGCGCTGCCGCCGTATGGGTGGACTTGTGCGGGTCGACCCCGATCACCACTGTCAACCACGTCTCCTTATTCCTCGTCGGATAGGAAGCCGCGGGCGACATTCCGGCTTTCGGCCTGTGTGTCCCACACCTCTGTTGAGTCAGGCCCGCGGCCGGTGCCGGGCCGGGGCGCAAACCCCCGGCGAGCCAGCCACATCGGGCGGCAGGAACCTCACGAGCCAGCCCCGGCCCGGCACCTCCGGCAGACTACGGCCGGTGATCATCCAGCCCGTCGAACCGGTCCTCAGTCCCAGCGCGTCGAAGGTGCGGCGGTTGTGGCCGCCACCGATCGGCCGCCGATCTGACCCTGGCGTTACGCACTGACGAATCGGCCCAGACAGAAGCCGAATACGCCCTGTCAGCGATCGCCTCGTCCGGGCAGATGCAAGGTTTGCCCCGACCTGTGCGAGCCACACTGATGCTGTCGAGCAACGCCAGCGACTGCAGATTGTCGACCGCTGGCCCCGGAGACGGCCTGCGAAGAGGTGGGCTGGGGGGTGTCACCGACCAAGCCCGGGAAGTTTCGTGGCGACGACGGTGGGACCATGCCGGTCAAGCACGCTCATCGGCCTGCCTGCTCGACGACCCAGGCCGCGATCTGTGTTCGTGAGGTGAACCCGAGTTTGGTCAGGATGTGTTCCACGTGCCCCTGCGCGGTCCGTTTGGAGATCACGAGCTGGGCGGCGATGGCATTGTTGGTCAGGCCCCCTGCGACCAGGTCGGCGACCTGCCGCTCCCGCTTGGTCAGGCTCGCGATGGCAGCCGACGGTGTTGCGGCAAGGGGCTGCTCGCCGAGGGCGTAGGCAACGGCGTCGGCGAAAGCCAGGCCCGCACCCGACCGCTGAGCGGTCTTCAATGCGCGCTCGCCCAGTGCCCGGCGGGCCCGCCGCTCGCACTCTTCATGGTGAACGAGCAGGTTCTCGAATATCACCGGGGAACTCCCCACGGACGAGCTAAGCGCCTCGGCGGCGCCCAGTAACGCGGCGGCACGCTCTGCCTTGTTCTCAGCGGCGGCGATCCATGCCAGGGCCTCGAGGGCCACGGCGGCGGTGAGCGGCCCATCCACCAGCCGGGTCAGTCGCAGACACTCGTCCAGCAGCCCAGCTGCCTGGTCACGATCCCCCTGTTGCAAGACCGCCACCCCCATGGCCCACAGCGAGTACGACCTGTACACCGATTCGCCGTGCGCCTGCGTGATGTCCAGCACCTGCTGGTGGCAGGCGATGGCCCGGCGGGCTTCACCCCGCAATTCGTACGCCAACCCGAGCATCATCAGAATCCACACCTGCTGGGCAAGGTCGCCTCGGGCTCGGAACGCCGCGAGCGCTTCCTCCAAATCGGTGCAGGCGCGGGGCAGGTCGCCGCTGTAGAGCGCCAGGAGACCCCTGGCATGCGCGACCCGGGTGCGGGCCACCGGATCGGTCATCTGCACGGCCAGCGCCTGCGCCTCCTCGACCAGGACCTCGCCCGCCGTGAGGTCGCCCTGCATGTCCGTCAGCACGCTGTCGGCGTACAGTGCTTCGATCCGGGCCCCGGTTGGCCGCCCGGGCCTGCGGGCCAGAGCCCGGCCCAGCCAAAGACGTCCCTCGCTTTGCAGGCCACGGGAGACCCAGAACGGGAACAAGGCGGACGCGATCCGCAGCCCGGCCTCCGTCGCCTCCGACCCTGCCTCTGCGTCTGCTTCTGCCATCTCCGTCACAGCGAATCCCATCGCCTCTCGCAGGTTCGATTGCTCGCGCTCGAGACGCGCGATCCACTCCAATTGCCGCGGACCGACCCACTCGGCCTCCGCCTGTGACACCAACTGCTGATACCAATCCCGGTGCCGCCGCCGCAGCAACAGGTACTCGGCCGGCTGTACCTTCTTCCGGCCGTAGTCGCGCAGCGTTTCGAGCATCCGGAACCGGACCACCGCACCGGCGTCCTCCCGGATCAGGATCGACTTGTCGACCAGCCCACCCACCGTATCGAGCAGGTCGTCCGCGGACACGCCTGCACCGCAGATGCTCTCTGCCGCATCGAGTTCGAAACTTCCGGCGAACACCGACAGCCGCGCCCACACCTGCTGTTCCCGGGAGGTACACAGGTCGTGACTCCAATCGATGCACAACTGCAGCGTCTGCTGCCGTGTCGGCGCACCTCTGCTGCCCAGGGTCAGCAGCGCGTACCGGTCGGCCAGTCGCTGCAGGATCTGTTCGAGCGACATCGCCCGCAACCGTGCCGCCGCCAACTCGATCGGCAGCGGCAGGCCGTCGAGGCGCTCACAGATCCGCGCCACCGTCACCACGTTCTCGTCGGTGACCCGGAATCCCGGCACCGCGGCCGCGGCGCGCTCCACGAACAAGCTCATCGCGTCGTAGCGGGCCATTCCACGCAGCGACGGTGGGTGGTCCGGGGCCGGAACCGTCAGCGGGTGCACCCGCAACACCGCCTCCCCTGCGATGCCCAGGGGTTCGCGGCTCGTCGCCACGACCCGCAGCCCCGGACAACTGTGCAGCAGCAGCTCCACCAGGCCGGCCACCGCGTCCACCACATGCTCACAGTTGTCCACCACCAGTAGCAGCTGCCGTGCGGCGAGGAACTCCACCACCACATCCCTGAGCGGACGTGCGGACTGATCCTGTATCCCGAGGGCTGCGGCTACCACATCCTCCAGCAACGACTCGTCACGCAAGTCGGCCAAATCCACCAACCGGACACCGTCGGCGAATCCCCGCTTTGCGTCGGCGGCCATCCGAAGCGCCAGGCGCGTCTTCCCGACACCCCCGATCCCCGTCAACGTCACCAAACGTGATGCGGACAGCTTCTCCTTTCCCTCGCTCAACTCGCGGCGGCGACCGATGAAACTTGTGAGCTCGAGCGGCAGGCTCCCCGCCGGGGTTCGGAAGGCGGGCAGCGCCGACGGAGGTCGGCCCCTCGCGGTGGCCCTCACAGGATTCGGGCGTGGGCGCGCCGAATCCTGATCCTGCGGCGCGGCGCCCGCGTCACTGTGCAGCGCCATCTCATCGACCGGGAACCCGTGCGCACGTTGGACCCCGCGCAGGTCGTCTCCGAACCGCGCTGCGGTGGCGGGGCGGTCTCGTGGCTCGGTAGCCATGGCCCGCCCGATGAGCACACTGACGTCCTCGGCGATGCCGTGCTCACGCAGATCCGGGACCGGTTGGGTGGTGATCCGCAGGAACTGGGCGACCATATGCTCACCGCTTCGGCGCTCGAATGCGGCGTGCCCGGTAATGAGACAGAACAGTGTGGCACCGAGACTGTAGATATCCGAGGCAGAACTCGGGGACTCGCCGCTGAGGACCTCGGGGGCGGTGAAGGCCGGTGACCCGGTGACCGTACCGGTGCCGGTCTTGAATCCTCCAGCAAGGTGAGCGATGCCGAAATCGGTGAGCGCCGCCTTCCCGTAATCGGTGACGAGGATGTTCGCGGGCTTGACGTCACGGTGCAGGATGCCGACGCGGTGGGCGGTCTCGAGGGCACCGGCCATCTTCACCCCCACCCGCAGCGTCTCCGACAACGACAACGGGCCGTGACGGCGGATCCGCACATCGAGCGAATCCTGCTGTTGGTACAGCATCACGATGTAGGGGCGGCCGCTGTCGGTGGTCCCGACGTGCAGCACACCCACAATATTCGGGTGCCCCGCCAACCGCCCCATCGCCCGCTGCTCCCGGAAGAAACGTGCCAGGTTCTCCTCCTCCAGATCGGCGGTGAGAACCTTCACGGCCACGATGCGATCCAGCGACGGCTGCACACACCGGTAGACCAAGCCGAAACCGCCCCGCCCGATCTCGTGCGGGTCCTCGAACCCGGCCGCGCCCAGCTCCGCGGTGACCTTCGGGGCCACGCCACGCTGCGTCGCGAACGGATCGACATCGGTCATCGCAACGTCTCCTACTCTGCCGCCCCGGCGGTCGCGCGAACAGGGCCCGACCGGTACGACCCTCGAGGAGACAACATGAAAGGGATCCACGCCCAGCGTATCGCTACCAGCGGTTTCACCCCGATTACTCGATCGGTCGATACCGCGCACACCCCTGACCCGACGCCACTGTGATCGACGAGCGCAGTGAACTCCGCATCGCGACCCGGATCGGATCACCACGCTCAACGGCCGGCCCGTGACGGCTGACGCCAGCGAGATGGCGAACGAATTCTCGAGGTATCGGCACTGTGCTGAATTCGATCCAGCGTCCGCGTGCGAAACGAAGTGCGGAGCACTCCTCGACGCTGTCACCACCGACGACACCACGCGCGACCGCAGCCGACGTGTGGATCGAACTCCGCGACAAACCCTGGGAATTTCGCTCTCGGGGCGCCCAGCCGAATCCGACCCGCGTTTATCATGACCTCCCCGACCAACTACCACGGAAGGATCCTCACAGGACGCGTCTTCCACCGCGTGCACTCGCACTGTCGCGCATGCGGCAGCCGGGTTCGTTGGATCGGTGCCTTTCGCGGCGATCCCTTCAGCTCGACCCCTTGGTTCCACACCCGAGCTTACGAACCGTTGACGAGTTGGCTCGTTCGACGTTGTTGCGCACCAATGGAATTCCGTCCAGAACAGCAACCGCTGTTCAGGTTGCGCGCTTCCGCCGCCGATACGCGCGCTGTCGGCATGCGTTGCTGCACCCGCCCTTTATAGAAGGAGACCGAGTAGCCAGCTTGGCGATACGCCTGAGTGCCATGTCCGCGCCTGTGCCAATCATGGTCGTACCGGACAGGGAGCTCGCACGGGCATTCCGAGCATCGGTCCCGTCCGCGCGAAGGCGTGTAGCCGTGGTAGTCGCACAGAACGAGGGACTCGGCTCGATCCCGACCTCGGGATATACGACCCGAGCGGCGTAGTCGCTGATCTGCTGGATCATTCGATCTCTGTCGTCTACATCGAGTTCAGCAGGACTATGGACCCTGCAAACCTCGATCTTCCCGGAAAACCGCGCCAGCATCGCACTGCACCATCAAGCCGGATACCGCACCATCGGCGTCCGCGAACGCGTCGCCCAACTCGACGACACCTGGCGCGACACCGTCTTCACCGTACCGGAGACCGGAGGTGTCGAAGGGGATACTCGACGGCCGGCTCGACGAGGTCACCATCCGAACCGCTTGGCCCGACGACCTCGATCTGGATCTGATCACCGCATCTCTGCGGGAAGTGGACTTCCGCACCCGCACCGTGATCGTCGACAGCGACGCCGGACAGGTACCGCTTTCCTACGACGGCCTGGTCCTGGCAACCGGTTCACTCGCCCGCCCGTCCCCGTTCGAGCCGCTGGACAACGTGTTCTCCTTACGAAGCCTCGACGACGGCCTGCGGATGCGACAGGCGCTGAAGGACGCCCAACGCCTAGTCCTCGTGGGCGGCGGGTTCATCGGCCTCGAAGTAGCCGCCGTCGCCCGCAAACTCGGTCTCGACGTGACCGTAGTAGAGGCGGGTGAGGTACCGCTGAGCCGCTCGTTGGGTACCCACCTTCGGCGAACACATGTCTGGCCTACACCAGGACCACGGTGTCAAAATCCTGTGCCGACAGACGGTGTCGGGTCTGCTGGGCCGGGAAACCGTCGAAGCCGTATCCCTTGCCGACGGCACGAACCTACCGGCCGACATCGTTGTGGTGTCGATCGGTTCGGTACCGGCCGCGGACTGGCTCGTCTCCTCCGGACTGGACGTTACCCGCGGCGTGGAGTGCGATCGGACATGCGCGGTCACGGGCGTCCCCGACGTCGTCGCGGCAGGGGACCTCGCAAACTGGTACAACCCGCTCTACGAACGTCACATGCGAGTCGAACACTGGACCAATGCGATCGAGCAAGGCACCTTCGCGGCCCGCGACACTCCTCGGCACACATGACCCAGGAGGTTTCCTCAGCGCACCGTACTTCTGGTCCGACCAGTATCGGATGCGGCTGCAGAGTGTCGGCTCCGCCGCTGGGTACGACGAAATCGAGGTCCTCGAAAAAGACGGCGAAAAGCTGCTCGTCGCCTATGGAAAAGCCGGCCGGGTTGTCAGTGTGGCGGGGTTGCACACCGGAACGGCTGTCATGTCCTACCGCCGTTTGGTGACAGAGTCGGCCACAATGGACGCGGTTCGACAGCAGGCGCGAGAGGCACTCACCAAATGACGCGCAGTCGGCAGCCCCGCCCACGGACTAACGCGCGAGGTTCCCCTGCTTCACGGAGCGTTCCAATCCGTGGCCCGATAGGACCGCAAGGACTTCGTCAGCGGCTGCGCCGAAGAAACATCCCGTCGGGTTGAGGAGCAGGGCGGTCAGGATGTACCGCGACTCCGATCCTGTGGCGCTGACGAAGATCGACGACACCCGGACCCCGGCTGCTGTCTTCTGACGGAGTCTCTCACAGGGTCTGACCGTCGAGTCCGCAGTGAGGCCCGTGGTAGTCGTAATAGTCTTGCCACTCATCGACTTTCGCGTCGAAGATATTCACGTCGTAGATCACGATGCCGTCGCGCGTGGTGCGGCAACCGGCGGTTACCGTGGTCGGCCTGAGCTGCGCAGCTTCCAGCGAGTATCAGCGCAGGTAGGATACCGCTAGCCGGTGAACGGGTTGCGGCGTACGGTCAGCCGCCTGCGCAGCGTCTGCTGGATGTGCCCGATAGGCGTCAAGTGTTGGCCGGTCAAAATGTCCAGCCATGACGACAGCCGCCGAGCCCAGTCGTTCATTTCGCCTGAACCTGTAGGACCACACCGGCGGCCCGCCCACATCTGGGACCGGGCGCGTGCGGGGGGACACTCCGGACGGAGGGACGCGCATATGGTCGACCCCTCGTGCCCGAGCTGTGACCGGCTCGACTGGGTACAAACCGTTCCAGCACTGCACGCCACCGGGGTATCCACCGTATCGGGCACCAGCCGATACGCTGGCTGTTGGTTGCCAGGGGAAGGGACCACTTCGGAGCTGGTTTTGCCAGGGCCTGGCAGGCGACAAGAGATGCTCTACTGGATGGCTCCGTTGTGGTAGATCTACGTGCTTCGTCGAGTTGAGTTCGAATCCGAGGATCGGCGTTGCCGACGACGCGATTCACTTTCGCGCGGCGTCTGCGCGTGCGCTGCGGTGACATCGCACAACCCTGCGCGGGCATCCTGTACTCGCTATCCACCATCAGCCACGCCACCGACTCGTCCGAGGCCAGCACTGCCCGCACGGCCCTGGACAACGGCTCCTTCAAATCCAAGGGTCACCCAGATCCTATGTGGCACAAGTGAATTAGTCAGAATCGGAGTTAAAGATAAGAGCGCCGAGGTTCGGCGGGCTCCAGCACCGACTCGGCACACGACCATCCACCGCGTTGTGCGCAGCAGTGCCGGTCGTGCTGGTCGATCATGGCGAGCAGGTGTTCGCCACGAGCGAGGGCCTCTTCGGATTCGGCTTCGGCGCGGAATCCGGAATCCGACGTTCCCGCATAGCCTTCGAACATTTGAATACTGAAGTAACGGAACGCAATTGCTCCTGCTAAGGGTAAGTCGCAGCCAGACCGTCAACCTGCCGGACTCATGGATGCTCGCCGGGCAAGGCCGACGCGTAGAGGTCGATCTCCCGAGCGGTTGGACTCAGGCCCGGGTACACAACCTGCCGGCCCGCACCCCGGCAACCGCAGATCGCGCCTCACTCCCCTGCTGCTGTCCCCGGCAGGGATGAGCAGCCCCGATGAGGAAGGTGGCCAACGCCTCCGGGCGTTCGCCGGACGCGTGGTGCAACACCAGCAGCGGATCCTCCCCTATGTACCGAACCAGCGCTGGACCTCGGTAATCGTGAGGACGGGGTGACGTTGGAGCAGATCGCTGCGGATTTCGGTGTTCATCCGCTGACGTCGTCGAAATGGATGCGCCAAGCCGAGGTCGACAACGGGAACAAGCCGGGCGCGACTCGCGCCGAGTCGGCCGAGTTTCGTGGTGCGCGACGTCGTATCCGGTTGCTGGAGCAGGAAACGAGGTTCTGCGGCGGGCTGCGGCGTATCTGTCGCAGGCGCAGTTACCGGGAAAAGGATCTACCTGCTCGTGAAAGAGCTTGCCGCCGAGGGGATTCCCGTGGCGGTGACGTACCGGGTACTCCCCGCCCCCGAAGAGATCGCGGAGATCTTCGCCGTCCGCCTCGCGTTGGAAGCGCCGGCGGTTCGCAAAGCCGCGACGCATGGAACCGCGGCATTGCGGCGCGCTGCTCGAACAGCATCGACGGATGCGGGAAGCCGCCTCGGCCGGGGACGAACTCGCGTTCTCCCGTCATGACCTCACGTTGCACGACCTGATTCTGGACGCGGCGAACAACGCCCGCGCCCACGCAATCGTGAAGTCCCTGCGGGAGACAACTCGGCTACTCGGGGCCTCGACAGCCGATAACACTCGAACCGTGATCGACTGATCGACATCGATCGCGAACACGGTCCGATCGTTTCCGCAGTTATCGAAGGCGATCCGGACCGAGCGGAGGCGGCAATGCGTTCTCGTCTGATCAATACCGGGAAACTTCTTGTGCAACAAGCAATTCCGCCTGACGGTCAAGTCGGGCATGCCCACCGGATCTGGTCCGACATCGTCGGCTGCGCCAAGGACCAGCACGCGATTACGCCGGCGACTAGCATCTGACGCAGAACGGTCCCGCTCATCGGATATCAATCTCTCGACATCGCCGTGGGACGCAGAGTCGGCGTTTCCCGCCTGCGGTGATCTTCGACCCGGCAGCGGACCCGCGTAAGGTTCTTTTCGCCGCCGAGGCCGAAGCCTGACGCCCCCTGGAACGCGCCTTCGAAGCCCGCCTGCACAAGGATTGGGCACCAGGCACCACTTCCGACGAAGAAGACGACAACCTTTTCCGCAAACTTCAACCGACTCGATATATTCATATCGAGTCGGTTTTCGGTGGGCGGCGTCGCCCTGAAAACCGCAGTTTCGTTCGCCATTTATTCGGCCGCAGTTTCCGAACTATGAATTAACCGGAGGGCCCATGTTGTTCCGGCCTGCTCACGGCCTCGTTCGAGCACCCGTGTCGGGCCGGACACCGACAGGTCCCCGGTCAGGGCCCCTCCAGCCGCGGGAGCAGCGCTGTTCAGCCGGAGTGATATCTTCCGGACTGCCGCTTTCTCATGCTGTAGTAACGTCACTGTAGCCAGTGAAAGTGGTTCACCGGGTCGGGATGTACGAAAGGGCCCTGGGCATGGCACGACAGAGTCGTTCGCCGCATTCTCGCAATCGTCGTTCACATACTCCGCTCCTGACGAATCTGCTCACGGCCGCGGTGGAATCGGACCCCGATCGGATCGCCGTTCGCTTCGATCCATCGGGCGATCCGGCCGAACAACGGCAACTGACGTACCAGGAACTGGACGCGGTGTCCTCTCGGCTGGCACGTGAGCTGATTGGACGCGGTATCGGTGCCGGCGATGTGGTGGTGATGGGCATTCGACGCGGCGTCGAGTCGGTCGTGGCAGTGTGGGCGATTGCCAAGGCGGGTGCGGCCTTCGTGCCCGTGGATCCCACGTATCCGCGCGAACGTATCGCACACATGGTCGCGGATTCGGGAGCGGTACTGGGGTTGACCTCGACGGTGCACCGGAGCGCGCTGGGCGATGCGGTGGAGTGGATCGAGCTGGACGATCCCGCTCAGGCTGCGCGTATCGCCGAAAACCCGGACCATCCGATCTCCTATCTCGATCGGATACGCCCCATCGATCCACGGCATCCGGCGTACATCATCTACACCTCGGGTTCGACCGGAACCCCCAAGGGCGTCGTGATCACCCATACCGGCCTCGGCGGCCTGGTGGCCTCGGCACGGGAGACGCTGCGAGTGAGTCGGAACTCGCGTGTGCTGCACGCATCGTCACCGAGCTTCGACGCCTCGGTCGAGGAGCTGCTGGTCGCCTTCTCCTCGGGTGCGACGCTGGTGGTGGCGCCACCGGATATATTCGGCGGCCCGGAACTGGCCGATCTGCTGCACCGCGAGCGAGTCACCCATCTGTCGATGACC
Source organism: Nocardia jiangxiensis NBRC 101359 (assembly GCF_000308615.1). Lineage (GTDB taxonomy): Bacteria > Actinomycetota > Actinomycetes > Mycobacteriales > Mycobacteriaceae > Nocardia > Nocardia jiangxiensis. The sequence continues at coordinate 15,704 of NZ_BAGB01000064.1, read as the reverse complement.
CCGGGAGCACTCGCGTCGCTGGATCCGGACGGACTCGACGATCTGGAAGTTGTCGAGGTGGGCGGCGACCGGTGCGGCCCGGAATTGGTGGCGCGGTGGGCGCGCGAGGGACGGCTGTTCATCAACGGATACGGCCCGACCGAAGCGACGGTGCTGGCGACACTGAGTGATCCGATCCCGCCCGAGGGGCCGGTGACGATCGGGCGCGCGATCGCGGGAGTGACGGCGATCGTGCTGGACACGCGGTTGCGGCCGGCCCCGGCCGGCAGCGTCGGGGAGTTGTATCTGTCCGGCCCGGCGTTGGCCGAGGGGTATCTGGGCCGCCCGGGCCTGACTGCCGAGCGATTCGTGGCCAACCCGTTCGGAGCCGAGGCCGGCGCGCGGGAGACGCGGTTGTACCGCACCGGGGACCTCGTGCGGCGCAATGAAACCGACGGCACCCTCGAACATCTGGGCCGATCGGATTTCCAGATCAAGATCCGCGGCTTCCGGATCGAGCTGGGCGAGATCGACACCGCGCTCACCGCCCATCCCGGCATCGGCTTCGCCGTAACCGTCGGCAAGACGCTGCCCTCCGGCGCCACCGCCCTGGTCTCGTACGTCATGCCGCGGCAAGGTGTCACACTCGACATCGACGAACTCACGACGTTCGTCGCGAATCGCCTGCCGGAGTACATGGTGCCGGCATCGATCACGGTGCTGGACGAGATCCCACTCACACCGATCGGCAAGGTGGATCGTGCCGCATTGCCGGAACCGGCCTTCGCGACCGCCGAATTCCGTCCTCCCGTCACCGAAACCGAGTCGGTTATCGCGGAGGCCTTCGCCGCGGTGCTCGGTGTCGAACGGGTCGGCATCGACGATTCCTTCTTCGCGCTGGGTGGCGACTCGATCCTGTCCATCCAGATGGCGGTCCGAGCCAGGAAGCGGGGAGTGGTGTTCACCCCGCGAGATGTGTTCGATCATCGAACCGTTGCCGCGCTGGCCGAAATCGCGACGTCGGCTTCCGATCCGGAGCAGCCCCGGCTGGACGAACTGCCCGGTGGCGGAGTCGGCACAATTCCGCTGACGCCGATAATGGCCGCCACACTGGCCAAAGGCTCGTCGTGGCAACGGTTCTCGCAATCGATGGCGCTGCGCCTGCCGGCGGGTATCGACCGCGGAACTCTGGTAGCCACCCTCGATGCGGTGATCACGCACCACGATGTGCTGCGGTCGCGGCTGCGCGCGGCGGACCCGGCGGATCCTGGGCTCGTAGCCGAACCGCACACGGCCAGTTGGACATTCGAGGCCCTCGGCCGCGGGGCGGTCGATGTCGATGCGCTGGTGCACCGGGTCGAGCTGCCCGCCGACATCGACGACGCGGAGCTGTCCCAGAGAGCGAGCGCAGCCTACGACGGCGCGCTGGGCCGGCTCGATCCCGCGAATGCGGTGATGCTGCAGTTCCTCTGGTTCGCCTTCACGACACCGGAGCCCGACTCGCCCACGGGACGCCGGGACGTATTACTCGTGGTCGCACACCATTTCGTGGTCGATGGCGTGTCGTGGCGCATTCTCATCCCGGATCTGGCGCTGGCGTGGTCGCAACTGATCGCCGGCCGACAAGTGTCCTTGCCCGCCAACGGCACATCGATGCGGCGCTGGGCATACGCGCTGACCGAGACGGCGACCGAGCCGGCACGCAGGGCGGAACTCGAGTTCTGGCAGCAGGTTTCCGACGCCGACGACCCGCCACTGGGCAGCCGCGCCCTCGATCCGGCGATCGACACCCTCGCCACCGTCGACCAGGTGCGGGTGACGGTGCCCGCCGAGGTGACCAACGCCGTGCTGACCACGATCCCGAGCCGCTATCACGGCGGCGTCGCCGACGCTCTGCTGTCGGCACTGGCATTGGCGCTGAGCAAATGGCGACGCCTGGACAAGGGCGGTTCGGCAGTGATCAAGCTCGAAGGCCACGGCCGCGAGGAGCAGGTCGTGGCGGGCTCGGATCTTTCTCGCACGATCGGCTGGTTCACCAGCGCGTTTCCGGTGCGGTTGAAGCTGGACGAGATCGACCTCGACGACGCGTTCGCGGGTGGCCCGGCCCTGGGTGCGGTCGTGAAGTCGGTGAAGGAACAGCTATTGGCCGTGCCGGACAACGGCATCGGCTACGGTCTGCTGCGGTATCTGGACCCGGACACCGCCGGACGAATGCCCGAGACCGGGCAGATCGGCTTCAACTACCTGGGCCGTGTCACCGCGGGCGAGATCCCCGCCGAACTGGCCGAACTGGGCTGGGTGCCGGTCGACGACCTGGGCGAACTGGCCGCCGAGATGGATTCGGATATGCCCGCCAACGGCGTGATCGATATCAACGCGATCGTGGCCGACGGTACGGCCGGGCCCGAGCTGACCGCGTCGTTCGCGTTCGCCACCAAGGTGATTTCCCGTGACCCGGTGCAGGAGTTCGCACAGCTGTGGACAGCCGCGCTCACCGCGTTCTCGCGGCATGCGCGGCGCCCGGACGCGGGCGGGCGCACACCGTCCGACCTGCCGCTCGTGCGGGTGAGCCAACCGGATATCGAGGTGTGGGAACGGGACTACCCGGCACTGGCCGATGTGTGGCCGTTGGCGCCGCTTCAGGCCGGTCTGCTGTTCCACGCGCTGCTGGCGGGCTCGGACGTCGATGTCTATACCACCCAGTCGACGGTGGATCTGGCGGGCGAGCTCGAGACAGCGCGGCTGCGGACCGCGGCCCAGGCGATGCTGGACCGCTACCCCAATCTGCGGACGGCGTTCGTCACCGATTCGGACGGCAACGCTGTACAACTCGTCATGAGCCGGAGCGAGGCGCAGTGGCGCGAGGTGGATCTGACCGGGCTGCCCGCCGGCGAGCGCCGGGCAGAGCTGCAGCGGTTGATCGACGCGGATCGCCGGAGCCACTTCGACCTCACGGTGGCGCCGCTGCTGCGATTCACCCTGTATCGCACCGGCGCTGCGATCGACGCCGCAACGGAGCACACCGAAGACGTTGCGGCACAACAGCAGTGGTGCCTGGTCATCACCTCCCATCACATCCTGCTGGATGGGTGGTCGATGCCGCTGCTGTTGCGTGACCTGCTGCTGCTGTACGCATCGCGTGGCGACGAGAGCGGGTTGCCGCGGGTGGCGCCGTACCGTGGCTATCTGAATTGGCTGGCCGGGCGCGACCGCGAGGCATCGCTACAGACCTGGGCGAAGGCGCTGACGGGCCTCGACGAGCCGAGCTTGCTGGCGCCGCCATCCCGCCCCGGCGAACGGACGCGGATCGACAGGCTGAACACCGAGATCGATGCCGGCCGCACCCGCCGGATCACCGAGCGCGCAGCGGCACTCGGTGTCACGGTGAACACCGTCCTGCAGGTGGCGTGGGGTCTGCTGCTGGGCCGGCTGACCGGCCGTGACGACGTTGTGTTCGGCGCCACGGTATCGGGCAGACCGGCCGAGCTGCCCGGCGTGGAATCCATGGTGGGCCTGTTCATCAACACGCTGCCCGTGCGGGTGCGGATCGACGAGCGCCACACGGTCGGTGAGTTCCTGCAGGATGTGCAGCGCGATCAGGCGGCATTGCTGGACCACCATCAGGTCGGCCTGAGCGATATCCAGCGGATTGCCGGTGCCGCAGCACAATTCGATACCCTGCTGGTCTTCGAGTCCTATCCGATCGACCGCGAGGCGATCGCCGCCACCAGCTCGATCGACGGCATGTCGGTCACCGGCGTGAGACTGGCGGACGACACCCATTACCCCCTGACTCTGGTGGTCACGGCGGGGTCGACGATCGAGATCACCTGGCGGTATCTGAACGGCCGCTTCACCGCCGGCGAGGTGGAAACCATGGCCGCGCGGCTGGTCCGTGTTCTGGACGCGCTCTCGGGCGATCCCGTGGCCACGGTCGGTGACATCGACATCCTGCTGGACGAGGCCGAGCAGAACCGGATCCTGTTGCAGTGGAACGGCTCACGGCATCGGGTCGAGCCGGAGCTGCTGCTGGACGGCTATCGGCGTGCGGTCTCGGCCTATCCGGATCGGGTCGCGATCGCCTATGCGGGCTCGGAACTGACCTACCGGGAATTCGACGAGCGGGTCAACCGCCTCGCGCGTGCGCTGATCTCCCGCGGCGTCGGCCCGGAAAGCCTGGTCGGCCTCGCGATACGGCGGTCGCCGGAGCTGGTCGTCGGCATGTACGCGGTCCTCACCGCGGGCGGTGCGTACGTCCCGGTGGATCCGGATCATCCCGCCGAGCGCATCGCGTACATCCTGCACACCGCCCAGCCGGTGTGTGTGCTCACCACGGATTCCGTGCCGGTGCCGGACGGAATCGCGGTGCTGCGCATCGACTCCGGCGATCCGGACGGATTCGAGAGCACACCGGTGCGGGCCGCGGAACTGCTGCGGCCGGCCCGCACCGACGATCTGGCGTACGTCCTGTTCACCTCCGGTTCCACCGGCCGGCCGAAGGGCGTCGCGATAACGCACCGCGCGGTCGGCAATCACCTCGCGTGGATGCTCGACCGGCATCCGCTGGGCCCCGACGACGCATATCTGCAGAAGGCGCCCACCACCTTCGACATGTCGGTGTGGGGCTATTTCATGCCGCTGCGCGTCGGCGCGAAGCTGGTGCTGGCCACCCCCGACGGCCACCGGGACCCGGTGTATCTGGCGGAAACCATTGCCGTGCAACGAGTCACAGCCACGGACTTCGTACCCTCGATGCTCGCGGAGTTCGCGGCCCAGGTGGACCCGGCCGCGGTCGCGACCCTGCGGCACGTGATCAACGGCGGCGAGGTGCTGACCGCGGAGACCGTCGCCGCACTGCATGCGATCTGCGACGCTCGCGTGCACAACCTGTACGGGCCGACCGAGACCGCCGTCTCGATCACCTCCCGGACCGCCTCCGGCGACGAACGCACCGACATACCGATCGGCACGCCCGGGTGGAATTGCGGTGTGCACGTGCTGGATTCACGTCTGCGGCCGGTCCCGGCCAGGGTGCCGGGTGAGCTGTATCTGGCCGGCGACCAGCTGGCCCGCGGCTATGTACGCCGGGCGGCGCTGACCGCGGAACGATTCGTGGCCAACCCGTTCGACGACGGTCAACGCATGTACCGGACCGGTGATCTGGTGCGATGGCGGACAGACGGCGTACTGGAATACCTGGGGCGCACCGACTTCCAGGTGAAGTTCCGCGGCCAGCGCATCGAGTTGGGCGAGATCGAATCCGCGCTGGCGGCGTTGCCGTCGGTGCAACAGGCCGTGGCCGCGGTGCTGCCCTCACAGCTGGGCGATCAGCTGGTCGGCTACGTGGTGCCCACGCCCGATGACCGGCACGACACCGCCGAAACGCTGGCGGCCCTGGCACGCACGCTGCCCGCCTACATGATCCCGGCCACGATCGTCAAACTCGCCGAATTCCCGCGCAATACCAGCGGCAAAGTAGATCGCCGAATGCTGCCTCGGCCGGAGTTCGGCCTCCGGGAGTTCCGCGCGCCGAGCACACCCGCCGAGGAGATCGTGGCCGGGGTCTTCGCCGAGGTGCTCGGCCTGGATCGGGTGGGCACGGCCGACGACTTCTTCGCACTCGGCGGTAACTCGCTGGTCGCCACGCGAGCGGTGGCCCGGTTGAGCGCGGCCCTCGGGACGCGGGTGCCGGTGCGGGCCCTGTTCGACCGGCCGGTCGTCGCCGACCTGGCAGCGGGAATCGTGCCCGGCGGCGACGATACGGCCGAGCGCCCCGAGCTCCGGGCGGTCGAACGAGGTGACTTCGTGCCGCTGTCGCTGGCTCAGCTGCGCATGTGGGTGCTCAACCGGATCGACCCCGAATCCCCCGCCTACAACATTCCGTTCGCGCTGCACCTGCGCGGCTCGCTGAATGTGCCCGCGCTGGCACAGGCCGTCCAGGACGTTCTGGAACGGCACGAGGGGCTGCGCACCAGATATCCGGCCGACGGCCCCGACGGGCAGCCGTTCCAGCAGATCCTGCCGGTGACCGAGGCGCTGCCGCACGGATTGCAGGTCGAACACTCCACCGTCGGCGTCCTCGACCGCATCGCCGAACTCGCGACCACCGGCTTCGACGTCACCGCCGAAGCTCCGGTGCGGATTCGGTTGTTCCGCGGCCACGACACGGACGAGCACGTGCTGGTCGTCGTCGCGCACCACATCTGCGCGGACGGTGCGTCGATGGCGCCGCTGGCGCGGGATCTCACGACCGCATATCTGGCGCGCGTCGCGGGTGACCCGCCGGGATGGGCGCCGCTGGCCGTGCAGGTCGCCGATTTCGCGATCTGGCAGCACAAGGCCGTCGGCAGCGAGAACGACCCGGACTCCGTCGCCGCCCGGCAGCTGGCCTACTGGCAGCGCGAGCTCGCGGGCATCTCCGGCGTATCGCTGTTGCCACTGGATCGCCCGCGCCCGGCGCACACGTCCCAGCGCGGCGCGTCCATCGCGTTCACGGTGCCCGCGGCCGTGCACACGCGACTCGCGCAGATCGCGCAGGAGCACAATTCGTCGCTGTTCATGGTCGTGCACGCCACCCTGGCCGTCCTGCTCGCCCGGTTGTCCGGCGGATCGGATATCGCGATCGGCACGCCGATCGCGGGTCGCGGGGCCGCCGTGCTCGACGATCTGGTCGGCATGTTCGTCAATACCCTGACCTTGCGCACCACCGTGGACCGGTCGGCCCCGTTCGCCGCACTCGTCGACACTGTGCGGGAGGTCGACCTGTCCGGATTCGCCCATGCCGACGTTCCGTTCGAACGCGTGGTCGACGCGGTCCTTCCTGCCCGGGCGGGCGGGGCACATCCCCTGTTCCAGGTGATGCTGTCGTTCCAGAACACCGAAGCGCCGGCGTTCGAGCTGCCAGGGCTGAGGATCTCGGCGCTGGACACCGGCGAGGTGACGGCCAAATTCGATCTGGAGGTGATCGTCGATCCACACCACCGCGACGATGGCGTCCGGGATGAGCTGATCGTCGTATTCACCTATGCGACAGACCTTTTCGACGAGCCGACGATACAGGGCCTCGGTCGCCGGTTCGACCGGATCCTGACCGGTGTTGCCGCCGATCCGCAGGTACTCGTCGGCGATATCGATGTCCTCGACGCGGGCGAACGCGACCGGGCGCTGGTGGCCGCCGGACCGGAACCGGCCGGGCCGCAACGAATCGAGCTGTTGCCGGACCTGCTGGCCGCGGCCGCGGACCGCAATCCGGACGGCGTCGCGGTGATCGTCGACGATTCCGCCCGGGAGCTGGACAGGCTCGACTACCTCGATCTGGACGAGCAGTCGAACCGGCTGGCCCGCCTGTTACTCGATCGCGGCGTCGGACCGGGGGATCTGGTCGTGATCGGCATGCCACGGTCAGCGACCTCGGTGCTCGCGATCTGGGCCGTGGCCAAGACCGGCGCGGCCATCGTGCCGGTGGATCCGGCCTCCGTGGCGGACCCGAGTAGTCACCTGCCCGCGGAGGCGGCGCTGGGACTGACCGTCCCGGGCGTCGATCTGCCCGATGCGCTGCCCTGGTTGACGTTGGACACCGACGAGTTCGCCCGACAACTCGCCGACCGGTCGCCCGCACCGATCGGCGACACCGATCGCCCTCGGCTGCTGCGTCCCGATCATCCGGCCTGTGTCGTGCGCACCTCGGGAGCGAGCGGCCCGCCCCGGGTCGTCACCGTCGACCACGCCGCGTTGGCCGGTTTCTGCGCGGAACTGGGAGAGCGTTTCCGAGTGACGAGCGGTTCTCGTACCCTGCATTTCGCCACACCGTCGTCCGACGCGGCAATGCTGGAACTACTCCTGGCCGTCGGCGGTGGCGCGACCCTGGTGGTGGCGGCACCCACCGTCGACCACGGGAAGGACCTGGCCGTGCTGCTGCGCCGCCAGCGGGTGTCGCACGCGGTCCTCACCGCGGCCGAGCTGGCCGCGGTCGACCCCGCGGGGCTCGACAGACTCCGCGTGGTGATCACCGACGGCGCGGCGAACGCTCCGGATCTCGTGCGGCGCTGGGAGATTCCGGTCGCGGGCGGCCGTGTTCGCGAGCTCCACCATGGCTACGGCTCGGCCGCGGCCACGACCTGATGCGGACCCCGGGCTACCTCAGCAGCACGGCGTAGCCCGGCTTGATCACCGGCGGAAAGAACACCGGGTCCATCGAGTCTGGCGTACCGAGTACAGCGGTCTGTACCAGTCGACTATCAGACATACGTCCCCCGTTCACTTTTGAAGATTCACTTTCGCGGCGCGTAGCAAGCCGAGAGAACGTGCCCGCATCCAGGCCATGCTCACAGCCGACGTCGTGTCACCCGCCGACATGCGGAAGGACGTTCTGTGCGATCTTTCCAACAACTCGGCGACCGCCCGCACCGCCGCCCATTCCGACCCATGCTGATCACGGAACTCACCAAACATCCGCACGGCCCGCTCACGCAGCTCGTCCGGGTACTTCCTCCTCGACACGACTCCATCCTTCCCAAGAGATGAAGTCTCCGGACTCACCGGGGTGACTCAGTTGTCCGACAGGTCTTGTCGGCCCTTTCTCACACAGCCGGTGGTGTCAGGCGTGGTCCGTTGGTCGTTGGGCTCAACGCTGCCGGTAGGCCCGCTGCTTACATGCGTTGCAGCAGTACCGGCGGTATCGCCCGAACATCTCCTCTTCGGGAGGAAGCTCGCATGAGCAGCTGCCGCATCGCGGTCGTCCTCGTAGTTCGGTCCAGCCGTGATGGTCGCACCACTCCAGAGACGTCTGCTGCCGAGTACGTCGAAACGCCGACTTGTCGAGGTGCTGCAGCACCTCGTAGAGGGTGTCGTCGGCGTGGAACGTGTCGTAAGCGAAGTAATCACGCAGGATTTCACTACGCGTTGGATGGCGGAGTTTGCGCATCGCCTTGTCGTGCACATGGCGGACTCTGTCCGAGGAGATTCCGAAGGTCTTGCCCACGTCACTCAGCGAGAACCCGTTGAACACAGGCCTGATCACCTCGACCTCCCGCTCGCTGAGCGTCTCCAGAACGTAGCCGAGTTGCTCGACGAGGAACTCGGCGTTGGACCCGCTCATGCGCCGGCTGAGACGCCGGATCACGGAAGTTGCGGCGGCTCATACCGTCTCCTGACTGTCTCGACCAAGTTCCTCCGTAGTGGCAGGCACATCGCTGATGGACCGATCGGCGGGAGGTGTGGTGTCGCTGCGGAGTCCGAAGGCGGCGGCCCACGCTCCGAAGACTGGGGCACATCGTCGCGCCGCGCACGGCATAGAGCAATGACCGTCACGACGCAGACGACGACGGCGATCGCGGGCCACACCTTGATCCAGGCGAGCACGCCGACACCGGCCGCCGACACGCCACCGACGACGAGAACCTTGCTGGGCAAGAACACCTCCGGGCACAAAAAAAGCCCCCGGCGGGCGCCGAGGGCTGGGACTGTCGATTGCTGCTTGGACGAAAAACGCCCCGACCAGAAGGGCGGGGCGATGAGGGATACGACTCTCCCCTGCGTCTACAACATAGCACGTCGAAATTGAAGCCCTGGGCGGGAGGCCCCGGTACCAGGGGCGGTCCAGGGCCTCCCTCGGCCGCGAGCCCGCAGGGGCAACAGGGCCACGGCCTCGATTCAGCCACCCCGACCGGGGCCGACAACCTCCGGCGCCAGCACGGGCAGGGTCATTTCCACTGTATGACCGCCGTGCGGGTTCGCACCGCTATTCGGCGGGTGCGGTGTCCTGGTGGATGGGGAGGGATCCCTTGTTGTGCCAGTCCTGCGCACCTGCTTGCTCATCTCGAGCGCTTCGCCGATGGCGCTCCAGCTCGCCGACTCCCGTTCGCCGCCGGCTGCCGCGTACGAACTCGGTGACGAGCAAGCGCGATAGCGCTGAGCACCAGTGCGCCAGGGGCGGCCACGGCGAGGAGTTGGCGGCCGAGATGCTCGCCCGAGAGCTGGATCCCGAAGAGGTACTCGGGCCGGGGCGTCGCGTAGCTCTGACGGCGGGAGTTCAGGTCCACCGCCTTTACCGCGACGGTGGCCATAGCCTGGCACCGGGCCTGCTCCAGCTCCTGGCGGTGATCGCAGGCGCTCCGCATTCGCTGTTCGAGCGCGGTGTCGACGGCTCGGCGCGCCCACGGGCCCAGCGGCTGCCCGTGGGCGTCGGCGTAGCGCAACATGTCGTAGCCGAGGTCGTGCGCCTGGCACGCGGTCCGGAATTCGGCGGGCAAGCGCACCGGCGAGGAACATTCGCCACCCGGATCGACCAGCAGCCCGTCCGTGATCACCGGCCGGTATCCACTTTCGTCGGCGAAATCCGTCGGAATCGCGACCGTCCCCGGATGTGCTCCGGTCAACTCCGCGACAGCCGCACGGGCTGCGGGATTCTCCGCACCCGCAGAACCCACGGCCGCCCCGGCAACCGGCTGCGGGACAACGAACACCACGAGAGCCCCGAGCACGCCGAGCGCACCCAGGCCCGCCAACACCTGCCTCCGCCGCGATTTCCGGGTGGCCCCAGCTAGGGAACGAGCAGCGCCAGGGCGGCGAGAACGCCCACGACCGGGACGGTTCAGCGCAGCCACGGCACGAAAGCGGCGCGCGACAGCAGGAATACGGCCGTCGGTGTCCGCAACGGGTGCATGATTGCTGACATCGTGTGGGAGTGTCGGAGCCTTCAAGTGCAAGATCGGATCCCCAGGGTCTCGGTGGCGGCGGTGGTCGTACCTCCAATTTCCCTGTTCGGCGGTACCTGCGACAGCAACCCTTGAGATCGCTCCCGACCCCTCGAGGGTGGGCGGGATCTCACCCCAGGGTGCGGGCCTTGGGGTGAATCATTCGACCAGCTCGCGCATATCCTGCCGGTAGACCGCGAGCACCAGCGCTTCGCGGGTCGGGAAGCGCCGGTACAGCGTGCCCTGCCCGACGCCGGCTCGTTTCGCGATCGTATGCAGGCTGACCTCGCCGGAGCCGGCCAGCGCCGCCCGCGCGACGTTCAGGATCCGGGTCCGGTTGCGCTCGGCGCGGGGGTCGGTGCTGGCCAAGGAGTTCGGGATCAGCCGGGAAACCGTCTACAGCTACCTGCGGACCCAGGCCGTCACAGGCTGCCCCGGGCCCGGGGAGTGACCAAGCTGGACAACAGCCCGGCGGCGCCTTTGCCGCCGGGGCTGCCGCACGTCCGGACGTTACCCGCCTACGGCCAGGCCGTTCACCACATGTCACGAATGGGTCGTGGTGCGTCCCGGATCTGGGCGCGGTAACGGCAACCCGACATCGCTGCTGGTCAAGCCATTGTCGTTGTTTTCCGCGCGGCTACTACCGGGACCCCGACGAGGATGTCGAGCTGGGTGTGATCGGCCTGCCACATCAGGTTCGGGCGCTCGGCGCGGCGCCGGTACACCAGCTCGTAGGTGTCGCGGAAGGCTACTGGGCCGTCGTGGGCGAGGGTGAGCATGGCTGGGTCGAGAGCGGTGACGATCGCGCGAACAGTGGTATAGGACACCGGAACCCATCCCTGCTCGGCGGCGGCGCGGGCGGCGCGTCGGGTGATCGTCGCCAGCGACGGGCGCGGGTGGCGAAGGGCCATGCCCTCGATCAGCCGCACCAGCTCCGGCTCGCTGCGCCGGCCCGTGGATCTACGCCGGGCCGGGGCGAGTCCGGCCAGACCCGAGGTTCGGTAGCGGTTCGGCCACCGTTGCGCAGTCCGCAGGGGCGTGCGTGACGCGGCAGCGGCACGGGTCAGCGGCACACCGTCTTCCGCCGGTCACTCTCGGTCAATCCGGGCAGTCCGCTACCCGTCACGGCTCACCCCGCTTCCGCACACACGCGGCATCACCTGCGCTGGGTCACATTGTCGCGCCCGAGGGGGACAGATGCCGGTAGATCGTTGGACGGGTGACGCCGAACTCGGCGGCGATCTGCGCGACGGTGTAACGGCGTTTGCCAGCCTCGTCGAGTTCGTCATACATCTGCCGCGCCAACTCGACCTGCCGCGGGCCGAGCTTGGGTTTCTGGCCGCCGGTACGGCCGCGAGCGCGGGCGGCGGCCAGCCCGTCGCGGGTGCGCTCGGACATCAGGGCGTGCTCGAATTCGGCGATGGCGCCGAGGATCTGGAAGCGCCTTGTCCAGTTCCGGCCGGGTCGCGAGTTTCCCGGATGCCTTGTCCACGAAGATCTTCTCGCATCCGGCCGCGGTCAATGCGTCGTGTTGCGCTTCGGTGTGCTGATCGCGCGTCGAGACGCGCCCGTAGCCGATTCGCATGAGCCGCAGCGTATCGCCAACCCCCGACAGGTTGACATTGCCGCGTACACGGCAACCTTTACAGATTCTTCCTGCGGAAACCCGCTGCGGCCGAGGGTGTCTCGTGAACGTTCGTTTCCAGACACGACTGTCCTCACTGCGCCGTGTGCTCGGTGAGCAGCGCGGTTGCCTCGCGTGCAGCAAGCCCGACAAGCACAACGGCCTGGCCGCAGATGCCGCTTTTAAAGTGAGGACGCCAAGCGTGAAGTTGCGGGTTGTTGGAGTCGTCTGCACCGGCGGCGGGCGGGCTCCCGGTGCGCGTGAAGGGGACTTCGAACATCGTTGTGCCCGAACTCGCCTGCACCACGGTGCTTTTGGCTCAAAGTCGTCTGCACGGAGAGACTGCCCTGCCAGTCCCCCGGAGCCCAACGGGTCGTGAGCGTCAGGCCTGCGCCTCGGCTTTGGCCAGCCACTCGTCGCGTGCGCTGAGCAGCAGCGCGCCGAAGCTGTCGTGGGGCAACAGGTCGCCGCCGTCGCCCGCCCACCACTCGTAGGCCCGCCACTCGCCGTCCGCACCGATGTGGTCCGCGCTGAGCACCCAGAAGTCGCCCTGGTTGGAGGCGGTGGAGATCAGTACGCACCGTCTGAGCTCGGACTCCAACTCAGGGAAGTCCATGCCCGAGAACCACGCGGACCACATCTCGGGGTCCGCCTCCGGGTACCACCCGATCGCATCGACCCGCCGCAGCGTGCCCGCATTGGTCGGCATCTCGGCCCAGCCGTCGCTGACCAGCAGGAAGTTCCGGTAGCTGGGCGGCAGCGTGACGCCGAGCCGCTGTTCGGCGGCGCGGACCACGTCCTCACCCGCGGGCTGCGTGCCGGGCCATTCGGTGCCGGGACCGGTCAGGAACTCACGCCATTCGGGGACGGTCACGGGCGGGGACATGTACGTACTCCATTCGTGATGGCGGTGCGCACCGATCGTAAGGGATGTCGCGGCCCACGTGCGTTGTCGTCGGAGAAAAACGCGCAGTCGGCTTCGACAGGCGACGACAGTCCGGTTCTTCCTTCTCACCCACTACACCCCAAAGAACAGTCCTGACGCCGGGCGCGCGTGCAAGACCATACCGTCCGGATAGGGCCCGCCAGTTAGTAGCGCGATAAGACCGCCACTTTCCGCCGCGAGTCACAGGCAGCTCGATGAAACCCGACGATCCTGCGGTCTCAGAGCGTGTCCGGGAACTCTCGACGGGCATCCGTCCGAGTTCCTGGACTCACTTTTCAAAGTGTGGTTAGCCAGTGGGTTAGGCGGCGGGCCGCTGTTGTGAGGATGGTGGGGTCGCGGAGGGTGTTGGACAGCAGGGCGCTGCCTTCGTAGGCGGCCATGAGCTCGAGGGCTAGGTCGTGGGCGTCGGCGCGGCCGAGGGCGCGGAACTGGGTTTCGGCCCAGGCGATGGGGAGGTGCATCAGGTCGGCGACGGGGAACGCCTCGTGCGCGGGGCGTTTGTCGAGTTCCGAGCAGAGAGTGCCGATGGGGCAACCGTATTGGGTTACGGTCTCACTGTCGGCGGTGAACAGATCCACGAGGGCTTGTAGGCGGCTTCTCGGCGAATCGAAGCGAGCGTCGATGGCGGCGAGGGCTCCGCTGATCTGCTGCACGTGGGCGTCGATGGCGGCGGTGACCACCTCGTCTTTGGTTTTGAAGTAGTAGTAGACATTGCCGGGCGGCACCTCGGCCGCCTGCGCGATGTCGGCGAGCGTGGTCCGCTGCACTCCCTGTTGGTGCAGGAGTTCAACGGCAGCGGCCAAGAGCCGTTGCCGTTTGCCTGGCCGCGGTGTGGCGGCCGCGGTCTGGGTTGAGTCAGCCATCTCACTTGACACGATACGACGCTTCGGCGTCGACCATTACCAGCGGGGCTCGCGTACGCGTATTGCCGGTGCGCAGGGCGATCAGGGCCGCGACCGCCATCAGGATGGCCCCGATGAACAGCGCCCGATGGTAGCCGGAATCGGCGGCCACGGCGGTGGACGCGCCCGCGGCGATCAGGTCGTTGGTGCGGGTGATGGCGACGGCGGACAGGATTGCGAGGCCGAACGCGCTGCCGACCTGCTGGGACGAGTTCAGCAATGCCGCCGCCAGCCCAGCCTTGTCCGGCGGCACGCCCGCGTTGGCCGCAGCGGTGACAGCGACGAACACCGGCCCCGCCCCCAACGACATCACGAGAAATCCCGGCAGCAGATCTCCGACATACGAACCGTGCATCGGCACCCTGGACACGTAGTAGATGCCTACCCCGGCGAGCAGGCAGCCCACGACCATCACCCAGCGGGTGCCCACGCGCGTGATCAGTTGCGACGCAACGCCTCCGGCGACGGCGAACCCTGCGGTGATCGGAAGGTAGGCGGCTCCGGCCCGGATCGGCGAGTAGTGCAGGATCTCCTGCATGTAGAGGGTGGCGTAGAAAAGCAGCGAAAAGAACCCGGCGAACGCGATCAGCTGGGTCAGATCCGCTGCGACCAGCCCTTTCACCCGGAGAACAGCCGCGGGCACCAGCGGATCGCGGGTGCGCGCCTCGTTGAGGGCGAACGCGACGAGCAAAGCGGCCGATCCACCCAAGCACAGGACGGTGGAAAGCGATCCCCAGCCCACGACCGGCGCGCGCACCAGTCCGTACACCAACAGCAGCATGCCGCCGGTCACCAGCACCGCGCCCTGCGAATCGAAGGCGGCCCGCCCGGTCCGGCTGGGCCGGTCGTCCGCCAGAAGCATCACGGCACAAGCGATTACCGCGACGCAGATGGGTGGGTTCACGAAGAACACCCACCGCCAGCCCGGCCCTTGGGAGATCACTCCCCCGAGGAACACACCCGCCGCTGCGGCCACTCCGCTGATGCCGCCCCACACCCCCAGCGTCGTGTCCCGATCCTTGCCCTCGCGGAAACTCGTCGTGAGTTCGGACAGCGCCGCGGGAGCCATGAACGCCGCCCCGATGCCCTGCACAAGCCGCGCCGCGATCAGCAGCCCGGCACTGTCGGTCAGTCCGGCCGTCAATGACGCTGAAGCGAATACCACCAGACCCGCGAACAGCATGCGGCGTCGGCCGAGCAGATCGCCCAGACGGCCACCGAGCAGCAGAAAGCCCCCATAAGTCAAGATGTAGCCACTGGCCACCCACTGCAGATTCTGCTGTGTGAAATGCAAACTGTGCTGGATGGACGGCAGCGCGACGTTCACGATCGCCGAGTCCGTAATGTCCAGAAACTGAACTGTGCACAACAGTACCAAAATAGCCACACCCAGCCGGGACCGCAGCACCAACCGCCGCCCGGACTCTTGTCCCAAAGCCGCCCACATACCCGCATCCTCTCCTGCTGAGTTAGTTTACTCACTAACTCAGTCTTGACGGCAGTTCTCGCCATGTCAAGTGAGTGAACTCACTAACTAGGAAAAGTCTGAGTGAGCGTCC
>NZ_BAGB01000065.1 GCF_000308615.1 Nocardia jiangxiensis NBRC 101359 | reverse complement strand
GCAGGCGTTGTGCCTGAACGTCGAGGTGCTCTCCACCGACGGATCCGCGGTCGAGTTGAACCATGACGACGACGATCTCGATCGCACTGCCGCGAATCTGGGAATCACTCTGTCCCGCAACGAATCCGCAACGATCGACGATCTGTCGAGCTGATCGGAACGGGATTGCCGCGCGCCGGTTCGCCGGTGCGCGGCAATCCCGATGTCTCACTTGGATTCGATGCGCCCCAACGGATTACGGCTCTCCGCCAGTGCCTTCTGTGCCGCCGGCCAACTGGTATTCTCGATATCGAGCGCGTGGCGCAGATACGCCCACGTGAGATGTTGAATCAGGGCAACTCGTTCCGGATTCTCGTCGGTTGTCTCCTTGGCCTCGTAACCGGGGATTCCACCGAGGGAGTGCTCCGCGTCGAACAGGGTGAGCAGGCTCTTGTCGCCGGGGCTGAGCAGATAGGGGTCGGCCGTCCAGTCCGGTCCTCGCACGGTCAACGGCAACTCGTCTCGATCGCCCATGACGATCAGAGCCGGTGTGCGCATAGCGGAGAAATCCGGGTTCATGAAGGGAAAGTGCTCGGCCGCGAACGCAGTCAGATCCTCGCCGCCCTTCCCGGCCGTGGCCAGCAGAACGCCTGCGCTGATCCGGGGGTCGGACAGGTCTTCTCCCGTTCCGGTCTGCGGATCCCGGACTCGCAGACCCAGTTGGACCCCGGCGGTCTGCCCGCCGAAGGAGTGTCCGGCCGCGGCGATGCGAGTGCGATCGAGGCGTCCGGCCAGGCCCGGTACTGCGGCTTCCAGTAAGTCGAGGTTGTCCAGGATGCGCTGCACATCCTCCACCCGATAGCGCCAGATCCGCGGTGTGCGTGGATCATTCGGCTCCAGGCTCAGCGTTCGGGAGTCCAGATGGGTGGGCTGGACGACCACGAAACCGTGTGCCGCCCAGAAGTCCGTCAGCGGTCCGTAGCCTTCCAGCGACGAGCCGAAGCCGTGCGAGAACACGATGATCGGCAGGTCGTACCCGGTCGCCGGGGCGGATATCCGGACCCGGAGATCTTCGCCGCGGCCCGGCGCGGGCAGCACTATCGGCTTCACCGAGACGACCGGTGCGGGCGGGGGAGTATCGAATTCGGCCATGAGACCGTGATCCTTTCGATGGATCGGCAACGCGGACAACGGATTCACCGCATCCGCCGATGTGATGGTTCGCGACGCAGCCGGATTCAGACCGTGACGACGATCTTGCCGACCTGCTGTCCCTTTTCCAGATGGCGATGCGCCTCGACGACGTCCTCGAAGGTGAACACCGTGTCGACCGTGGGTTTCAGTGCGCCGAAACGCAGTCCCGCGCCGAGGAATGCGGCGATGCGGCGCACCACCACCGGATCGAGGGTGTGTTCGAAGCTCATGTACCGATGGATGGTCAGGGCGTTCGACGGGAACGACGCGGGCCGCGGATCCAGCCAGCCCACCGTGATCAGCGTCCCGCCGAACTTGGCGGCGGTGGCCAGTTCGGCAAGGCCCGGCCCCATGACCGAATCGAGGATGATGTCCACTCCGGTCCCGCCGGTGTGGCGGCGCGCGGCCGTGACGACGTTCTCCTCCTCGGCCGCGATGACGGCGACTGCTCCGGCGGCGAGCAGGGCATCACGCTTGGCGGAATGGCTGGTGACCGCGATCGGCACCGCTCCGATCTGATTGGCGATCTGGATGGCGGCCAGGCCCACCGAACTGGAAGCGGCGGTGATCAGAACGCTGTCGCCCGGCCGCATCCCGGCCTTCTCCACCAGCGCACCGTAGGCGGTGGAATAGGACACCCACAGCGCGGCCGCATCGATGACGCTCGATCCCGCGGGCCGGGGAACGACCGCGGTGGCCGGTACGACGGTGTATTCGGCGTAGCTGCCGCGCACATCCGCATCGGGCAGCGCCGCGATCATCACCGCGTCGCGGACCGCGATCCCCTCGACCTGCGGCCCGATTGCGTCGATCATGCCGGTGCCCTCGATACCC
Source organism: Nocardia jiangxiensis NBRC 101359 (assembly GCF_000308615.1). GTDB lineage: Bacteria > Actinomycetota > Actinomycetes > Mycobacteriales > Mycobacteriaceae > Nocardia > Nocardia jiangxiensis. The sequence goes on along the minus strand of NZ_BAGB01000065.1, from coordinate 62,441 downwards.
AGCCGGGCGTGCGGCAACCGAATGGGCCGGGGAGATGCGCCCGAGCGCGCCATCTGGTCGAGTCGGTTGACCGCGAAGGCTTCGATCCTGATCCGTACCTCGTTCGGCCCGGGATCGGCGATCGGTTCCTCGACGATGCGCAGCACTTCCGGATCGCCGGGTTCGTCGAAGATCACGACTCGTGGCATGGGATTCCCTTCCCGGCAGGTTATTTCGGGCGACGGTTGGCTGCCCGGTGCTGCTCTGGCATCATGAATAAACGGGACGCTGTCCCGATTGACAATACGGGACACTGTCCCGTTTAGCAATGTGAGTGATGGAGGCGACGGCGCGCGTGGGTGATGACGATCGACACGGCAGAGGTTCGGTCAAGCCCAAACGGGCCGATGCGCGACGGAACGAGGCCGCGCTGTTGGATGCTGCCGCGACGGTTTTCGTCACCTCGGGAGTCGAGGCGCCGATTCGTGACATCGCGGCCGAGGCGGGGGTCGGGACGGCCACGATCTATCGCCACTTCCCGACGCGCGCCGATCTGATCATCGCGGTGTACCGGCACCAGGTCGAGGCGCTCGCCGAGGCTGGCCCGGAACTATTGGCGAACAGTGCGACTCCGCATGTCGCGCTGCGAGATTGGATGGATCGTTTCGTCGATTTCCTGGTCACCAAACAGGGGCTCGCCACGGTTCTGCAATCCGAGGATCCCTGTTTCGATCCGCTGCACGCGTACTTTCTCGAGCGGCTGGAACCCGTATGCGCCCAATTACTCGCTGCCGCAGTTGATTCGGGGGAGATATTGCCCGGTCAGAATGCTCTGGAACTCATGCGCGGGGCCGGGGGCCTGTGTGCGGGGGGCGGCCGGCCCGGATATGACGCGCGGCGGTTGGTCGGACTGCTGATCGCCGGACTGCGTCGAGTCGACTGAATGTGCCGAGCGGCCGGAATATCGAGCCGGAAAACGCCGACGGCGACCTCCGCACGGGAGGCCGCCGTCGATGTCGGTTCGACAGACTGTGTCGTCAGCCGGCCGGGCTGATCACCAGGATCTGAGCCCAGTGGGTGGCCTGCTCGGGGCCGAGCAACGGCAACAGGTAGTCGTAGACGATGGACGACATACGGTGCGGAACTCCTCATGTGTCGGCAGTGCGGTTGTCGCATTCGGACATAGCGGGGCAGACAGGGCGGCCCCGTGAATACCTGCGCCACAGTAACAGTGCGGAGCCGTCCGTGCAGAAAGGTGCTGGAATCAGGGGCGGAATAGCCGTTCCGGGCGCGCTGACCGGCAGAACTGAGCGGTCTTTTCTTCGGTTCGGTGATATCGATCCGCTCTGGCCGACGGGACAGCGCCAGGCTCGCCACGCCGATCCGACCGTCCCGTATGTGACGGCGCGCCGCGCGAGTGAAGCGCATCGGATCGGAGGTCGGCGCGCACCGCCGGAAGTCGCTGGGAATGTGCCGAACTCGCAGGCACCACAGGCCCTGTGGTTCGAACGGGTGCGCGAAAGGGTGATTCGGGACTGTCCCGAATCCGACGGATCGGGCCGATATTCGATCGTTATCGGCGTGTCTGGCGCGGCGATCCGCTCCGAACTGGCCGGACCGTGACTGACGTCATAAAGTGTTCGCGTTGGATGTTTCCCCGCCGGGGGTGGCGGTGAAATCAAAGGGTGTCAACGAACGTCGGAAAGCAGGTTCTGTTTATATGCGTGTAGTTCGCAAGTTGGTGGCCGGTGCGTTGATTGCCGGGGCGGCTTCGGTTCTGGCCGTGATGGGAGCGGGGTCCGCGTCCGCGTTCGCGCTCACGCCGCTGCCCGGTGGGGTCCAGGTCGACCTCACTCCGGGGGATACCCAGTGGGTGCACCAGACCCACATCGGGCAGACGATCGGAGTTCTTCCGCACCCGTCCGCCGCGTCGTTCGGTCAGGCACTCGATTCCGCGGCGGACCTGTCGTCGCAGTATCCCGGCGGGCGGGTCGTGTTCACCGTCTACGGGCCGATGGAACAGCTCAACGGCTCGATGCTGGCGTTGCAGTAGACGCGCACCGAATTCGGGCCGACCTCGGACCACGGGTCCCGGGTCGGCCCGAAAGGTTCGGACGTTATCGGCTCTTGTCGCGTTGCCGGACGAAATCGGCTGCGGCGGAATATTGTTCGAGCGCCTTGCGGGCCGCCATGGCCTCGGATTCGTAGAGGCGGTCGAAGGGGGAGGTATCGGGGTTTCCGGAATGGGCCGCGGCGGTGCGGATGGTCGCCATGGCCTCGATGGCGTCGCGATGGTCGCCGAGTACGGACTGTAATTTCTTGGCGCGCAGCGCCAATTCGGCCGCGGGACCGCCCAGGACATCGGCAGCTGCCTCGGAACAGTAGCGTAATCGCTTGGCGGACTTGCGAATCTCGTGCAGATGTTCGATGCGCTCGTCCTCGCTGATCGCCGGATCGGCGTGCATCATGGTTTCCCGCTCCACCATCGAACGCAACTGGTCGAAGTCGGCGTGCAGTACCTTGCCGAACGCCCGGCTCGCCTCGGCGTCGGCGCGGCGCGCGACGAGCGGGGGAGCACTGCGCAGATCCAGCAGCGCCTGGCGCAGGCTCGCGTAGCGGTCGCCGTCGAGTTCGGTCAGTACCACCGCGTGTGCGGCGGTGTAGGTGGCGCGTTCGTTCTCGACCAGTTCGGACACTGTGCGGCGCAGGGCCGCGGCCGGGTCGTCCGGGTTGTCGGTGTCCGGGTCGCCGCGATGCTCCTCGAGCAGGGCCGCGAAGCGTTCGCCGCGCACCTCCGCATCCCGGGCGACTCCGAGAATCCCTGCCAGCCACCGCAATTCGTCCCGTATCTCGCGGACGTGACCGGGCTCGAGCAGGCGGCGATAGGACCGCAGCACACTGCGCAGCCGACGGGTGGACACCCGCATCGCGTGCACCGAGTCCGGTGCGTCCCGGCGCACTGCCGGTTCGGCACGCAACAGTCGCTCGACGTCGTCGTCGAGGATGGTGGTGAGGGCGGAACCGGCAGTGCCGACCATCAGACCTCCCGGAACTTGTCGGTGGCTTCGACGAGGTGATGGGCGATCCCGGTCTCGCTGGCCGCATGTCCGGCGTCGGGCACGATGTGCAGTCGCGAACTCGGCCAGGCCCGATGCAGATCCCAGGCGCTCACGGCGGGGCAGACGATATCGTGGCGGCCCTGCACGATGACGCCGGGAATGTGGGCGATGCGGTCGATATCGCGCAGCAACTGCGCCTCGTCGAAGAATCCGCCGTTCACGAAATAGTGGTTCTCGATGCGGGCGAAAGCCAGGGCGAAACGCGGTTCGGCGGTCTCGGCGACCCGATCCGGTTGCGGCAGCAGCGCACTGGTGGCGCTTTCCCAGGAGGTCCATGCCACCGCGGCGGCGGTCGCGACGGCCTCGTCGGGGGAGTGCAGCAGCCGGTGGTAGACGCTCACCAGATCACCGTCGCGCTCGTCCGGCGGGACCGGGGCCAGGAACTTCTCCCACTCGTCCGGGTAGACGTATCCGGCCGCGCCGTTGTAGTACCAGTCGATCTCCTTGCGCCGCAACAGGAATATCCCGCGCAGCACGAGTTCGGTGACGTGGTCGGGATGGGTCTGCGCATAGGCCAGGGCGAGTGTGGAACCCCACGATCCGCCGAACACCTGCCAGCGGTCGACGCCCAGATGGGTTCGGAGCCTTTCGATATCGGCGACCAGATTCCAGGTGGTGTTGGTCTGCAGACTCGCGCCGTCGGCGATGTGCGGTGTGGAACGGCCGCAGCCGCGCTGGTCGAACAGCACGATCCGGTACGCCTGCGGATCGAAGAACTGCCGGTGGAACGGCACGGTCGCGCCGCCGGGGCCGCCGTGCAGGAAGACGACCGGTTTGCCGTCCGGATTCCCGCTCTCCTCCCAGTACAGGTGCTGGCCGTCGCCGACGTCCAGCATGCCGTGCCGGTTGACTTCCAGGGGCGGGTACAGGGTGCGCATCAGAACAGGATGCCCGAGGCGAAGTTCGGCAGGTTCAGTGCCTGCAGGGCCTCGGTGCGGACGTCGGGACAGGTTTTGGTGGTGATGCGATCGATCATCGGCTTGTCGGCCAGGACGCGGGCGCTCATGGCGAGCCCGCCGTTGCGCAGCGCCCACTCGTGCACGGCGATGTTGAGCGCCGTTCCGCTCAGCGAGGGACCCTGCACACGCCAGTCCGAGAGCTGCGGTTTGATTTCGTCGCACAGCTTCTGGGCGATCGGGTCGTCCGGGTCGGGCTGCGGCGAGGTGCTGACGGCCGCGGACGTGGGCGCCGTGGCCGAGGTCGAGGCGGACGAGGGCGGACCGCTGGAGCCGGCCGGTGCCGGTGTGCCACTCGGCCCGCATCCGGCGATCAGCAACACCACCGCCGCGATTCCCATGGACCCGATCGTCCCGCGAGTCATCCAACGGCTCTGCGACATCTGCACCCTTTGCTCGTGTTCGTTCGTTCGAAATTCGTATCCGTCGGCATCGAGTCTGCCACCGTCGGCGATCAGCACACCACCTTCGCGACCGCACCGCTCTCGGGGGCGGGGGATGCGCGGGCGGTCGGTCAGACCGACAGACCGGACCACTGGGTCGCGGTATAGGGCCGGTGGCCCGCGGTGCCGTCCCAGGCGCTGATGATCAACGTGAGGTTCGACGAATCGGGGCTGCCCGGATGAATGTAGCCGCCGTACAGGTTCTTCAGCACCGGCCGCCGCCACCGGGACGGCGATATGCCGCGGTCGCCGACCACCTGCGTCTTTGGTTCGGACCAGGGCTGGTCCGGGCGGGAGGCGGTGCGGGTGCGGATGCTGTAGTCGGTGGTGTCGAAATAGCTCATCACGTAGAGCTCGCCGATCCGTTTCACCGAGAATTCGCCAATGTTGTTGCCGGGGGCGAAGATCGAGGTCGCCGCAGCGGTGGCGGCCGGTAGCCACTGCCAGGTCTCACGCTGATAGACCCAATTCTCGCGCGCGGCGAGATTGCCGTCGAAGAAATCCGCGGGCCGATAGCGGAACAGCTGGATCCGGCCGCCGTCGCCGCTGTAGTTGTGGCTGCCGTTCCACGGCTTGCTGAAGATGTAGAGGTACCCGTCGGGGTCGACACCGGCGAAGCTCCACATCAGCTCCGGACTGCCGTTGCTGCCCTTGGCGCTGCCCGGCCAGTGCTGGTCGAAATCGCGCCAGCTCGCGCCGCCGTCGTCGGAATACGCGACGCCGCCCTGCAGTGAGCCCTCGTCGGCGCTGCCCGGTGCGACCCACTGGGCGACCGAGGTGTACTGGATGAACAGCCGGTTGCGGCCGTCCTGGCTCAAACCTATTGCGTCATTGGGGATCCGGCTGACCTCGTAACCGAATCCGTTGTCCGCCCGGTGCTGATAGGTGAACAGCTGGGCGGCGGTCGGACTCGGCTGTGCCCCGGTGAACGTGATCGGCGTCTGTCCCGAATCGTCGAATGTGTTCTGGTACACCATCACCGGGCTGCCGATGTACGGATCGGTGGCCTCCTGTCCGGTGAAACAGTCACCGAACACGTAACCCCATGTCCCATCGGGCAATCGGAACGGAATGCCCAGATCCCCCGAACCCAGTCCGAAACCGGCGGCCGAATCACCTTGGTTGTCACACAGATACGTGCCGTTCCGGGCCATGGATCGCCCCCTCCTTCATCGGGTCCGACAGTCGGGCGGATCCCTCGCCCGTGACCGGCCGTCGTCATCGATCGCTGGGATGATCCACTCGCCCCGCACCTTTCGGCCCGAGCGCGGATGCCGTGCCGATGACGATGCGGTAGCCCGACATTTCCCCCCGAGGCGCATCGCGAAACCTGGCGGACCCCGCCGCGTGCGCTGTCGATCCGCCCGGACCGGACAGTTCTCGGCCGTGCGTGAACCGTCCGGTCCGTCGGTGAAGGATCAGAAGGTGTGCTCGGGGCCCGGGAACACCCCGCGGCGTACCTCGTCGGCGTAGTCGGCCGCGGCGCTGCGCAGCTGGTCGCCGACCTGGGCGAAGTGCTTGACGAAGCGTGCCGTCTTACCGCTGGTGTACGCGGCCATGTCCTGCCAGACCAGCACCTGGGCGTCGCAGTCCGCGCCGGCGCCGATGCCGACGGTGGGGATGGTCAGCTTGCGGGTGACCTGCCCGGCCAGTTCGGCGGGCACCATCTCCATGACCACCGAGAACGCCCCGGCCTCCTGTACCGCGATCGCGTCGGCGACGAGCTGGTCCGCGGCGTCACCGCGACCCTGCACCCGGAATCCGCCGAGGGTGTTGACGCTCTGCGGGGTGAACCCGATATGCGCCATCACCGGGATACCGGCGGCCACGAGAGTGGCGATCGTGTCCGAAACACGTTCGCCGCCTTCGAGTTTCACCGCGTGCGCGCCGCCCTCCTTCATGAACCGGATGGCGGTGGCCAGGGCCTGCTGCGGCGAGCCCTCGTAACTGCCGAACGGCAGATCCGCGACCACCAGCGCATGCGGCGCACCGCGAACCACGCCGCGCACCAACGGAATCAGCTCGTCCACGGTGATCGGCACGGTGGTGTCGTAGCCGTAGACGACGTTCGCCGCCGAATCCCCGACCAGCAGCACGGGAATTCCGGCCTCTTCGAACAGTTTCGCCGTGGAGTAGTCGTAGGCGGTGAGCATCGCCCACTTGTCCCCGGCGGCTTTCATCTGCTGCAGATGCTGCACTCGCGTCTTCCGCCGGGAAGTCTGCGGCGCAGCGCCGTAAGCAGGGGTTTCCGCATCAGTTGTGGACATCATCGTCCCTTTCGTCGGTTCCTCGAGGCCCAGTGGGTCCCCGGGTTGATGTGACCTCCTCAGCATGCCACCGGGCCGACACCCGGCGAAGGGCGCTGCACCATGGACTTCATCACACAGGTAGAGATGCAAGGATCGTGGTCATGTCGTTGTTGCGATCCGGTCGTGTCGCGGCGGTGCTGGCCCTGGTTTGTGTGGCTGCCGCCTGCTCCACGTCGTCCAAGGAGCAGTCCCTGCAAACCTCGTCGACGCCGTCGGCGGCGGCGCTGAACAAGTTCTACGAGCAGACCCCGAAGTGGGGCAGCTGCGCCGGGTTCGGCAGTGCGGACGAGCGAATGCCCAAGGCCGCCGAGTGCACGCACGTCAGCGTCCCGGTCGACTACGGCAATCCCGGCGGGGCGACCGCGCAGATCGCGGTGTCGCGGATCGAGGCGACGGGCCAGAAGATCGGTTCGCTGATGTTCAACCCGGGCGGTCCGGGCGAGTCCGGCCTCTGGATGGTGCAGCAGGGGCAGGACACCCCGCTGGCACAGCGTTTCGACCGGATCGGCTTCGATCCGCGCGGCACCGGCAACTCGACACCGCTGATCAAATGTCTGACGGGTAAGGAGTGGGACGAGCAGCGCGCCGAAGCGCCCAAGGAGAACAACGCCGCCGGGATCGCCGCGCAGGAGAATGAGGACAAGCAGTTCGCCACGCACTGCACCCAGCGCACGGGCAACGACTTCCTGGCCCATGTCGGCACCCGCGAGGTGGTGCAGGACATGGACATCATCCGGGCCGTGCTGGGCGATCCGAAGCTGACCTACGTCGGCTACTCCTACGGCACCCGCCTGGGCTACAGCTACGCGGAGAAGTTCCCGGACAAGGTGCGCGCGATGGTGCTGGACGGCGCGGTCGATCCGGAGCAGCAGCCGCAACAGGAGTCGATCGATCAGGCCGCGGGCTTCCAGAAGGCCTTCGACATGTACGTGCAGAGCTGCGTGAAGAAGACCGACTGCCCGCTGGGCACCGACCCGGCGCAGGCGACCGCGCAGTTCCAGAAACTCCTCGCACCGCTGTGGGCCCACCCCGCGCCCACCAAGGAGAGCCGCCAGCTGACCTACGGCGACGCGATCACCGGCGTGCAGAACACTCTCTACGCCAGCGACAACTGGGACCTGCTCACCGCCGGACTCATCCAGCTGCGCAACGGTCAGGGTGATGTGCTGCTGCGCCTGGCCGATCTGTACGACGGCCGCAGCAAGGACGGCGCCTACGACAATTCCCAGGACGCGTTCCTGGCCATCCACTGCGTGGATGATCCGGCGATCAAGGATCGCGCGGTGGCCGCGCAGGAGGACGCCGAGTACCGCAAGGTCGCGCCGTTCCTGGACGACGGGCACGGCACCAGCCAGGCGCCGCTGGAGATGTGCGCGTTCTGGCCGGTTCCCAACACCGAGAATCCGCACGAACTCTCGATTCCGGGCCTGCCCAAGACCGTGGTCATCTCCACCACCAACGATCCGGCGACCCCGTACCAGGCGGGTGTGGATCTGGCCCAGCAGCTCGGCGCGGACCTGATCACCAACCGCGGCACCAGGCACACGGTGTTTCTGTCCGGCGGCGTGCCGTGCGTGGACGACGCGGTCTCCAGCTACCTGATCGACCTGAAGGAGCCCGCTCAGGGCCTCACCTGTGGATGACACGGTTCGGCGACGCAATTCAACACTGTTCGTCATGTAACACGGATTTAACGCCGGGTGCTTACGCTCGCGCTTATGGATCGCCAGAAGGAATTCGTGCTACGCACGCTGGAGGAACGGGACATCCGGTTCGTGCGACTCTGGTTCACCGATGTGCTGGGGTATCTGAAGTCGGTGGCGATCGCTCCCGCCGAGCTCGAGGGCGCCTTCGAGGAGGGCATCGGGTTCGACGGTTCGGCCATCGAGGGGTTCGCCCGGGTCTCGGAGGCCGATATGGTCGCCAAACCGGATCCGTCCACGTTCCAGGTGCTGCCCTGGTCGACGAGCAAGGGCCATCAGCACTCCGCGCGGATGTTCTGCGATATCGCGATGCCGGACGGCTCGCCGTCGTGGGCCGATCCGCGCCACGTGCTGCGGCGTCAGCTGAACAAGGCCGGTGATCTCGGCTTCAGCTGCTATGTCCATCCGGAGATCGAGTTCTTCCTGTTGCAGGACACCCCGCAGGACGGCACTCCGCCGATTCCCGCGGACACCGGCGGCTTCTTCGATCAGGCGGTGCACGATTCCGCGCCGAACTTCCGCCGGCACGCCATCGACGCGCTGGAGTCGATGGGTATCTCGGTGGAGTTCAGCCATCACGAGGGCGCGCCCGGCCAGCAGGAGATCGATCTGCGCTACGCCGACGCGCTGTCGATGGCGGACAACGTGATGACCTTCCGCTACCTGATCAAGGAAGTGGCGATCGACGAGGGCGTGCGCGCGACGTTCATGCCCAAGCCGTTCCCGGAGCATCCCGGCTCGGCCATGCACACGCATATGAGCCTGTTCGAGGGGGAGGCCAACGCCTTCGCCGACCCGGACGATCCGAACAACCTGTCCGAGACCGCGCGGGCGTTCATCGCGGGCATCCTCGAGCACGCGCCGGAGATCAGCGCGGTCACCAACCAGTGGGTGAACTCCTACAAGCGGCTCGTGCACGGCGGCGAGGCGCCCACCGCGGCGTCCTGGGGCCGGTCGAATCGTTCTGCGCTGGTTCGGGTTCCGATGTACACCCCGAACAAGTCCTCCTCGCGACGGGTCGAGATCCGCAGCCCCGATTCGGCCTGCAACCCGTACCTGACATTCGCGGTGTTGCTGGCCGCGGGTCTGCGCGGGGTGGAGAAGGGCTACAACCTGCCGCCGGAGGCGGAGGACGACGTGTGGGCGCTGACCGCGGCCGAGCGTCGCGCGATGGGCTTCAAGGAGCTGCCGACCAGCCTCGAGGACGCGCTGCGGGTGATGGAGCGTTCCGAGCTGGTCGCCGAGACGCTCGGTGAGCACGTGTTCGATTTCTTCCTGCGCAACAAGCGCCGGGAATGGGCCGGCTATCGCGCGCAGGTGACGCCCTTCGAACTCAAGGAGTACCTCGGGCTGTAGCCGCGCGCCCGGCCCGGATGCGGGAAGTTCGCCGGTCGTACCGGCTGCGCCACGAAGCGAGAACATTTTCTCGCCAACCTGGGTATGCGGCGGCGGTGGTGCGGTGTGACCGTGTAATTTTGGCAGCATGGTACGGCCACCGACCGCCCGTCCGGTAGTGCCCGGCGTCGGTCGGCTCGGACTTCTCGAGCCGACCGCGGCGCAGTCACTGCGAGAGTTGGCGTGGGACAACGTCGAAAGCATTCCCGTGTTGTGGGCGCTGTCCCGGTCACCCGACGCCGACCTGGCGCTGCTGACCCTGATCCGGTTGCGTGAGCAGCTCGGAACGCGTTGGGCGGCACTGGATTCGGTTCTGCGTACCGATACCGCCGTGCGCGGCAGGTTGTTCTCGCTGATCGGTTCGTCCAGTGCGTTCGCCGATCATCTGGTGGCCGATCCCGAATGCTGGCAGCTGTTGCAGCGTGCGGAGCTGCCCGCGCGCGAGGAGCTGATCGCCGATCTGCTCGATGCGGTGCGCGCGGTTCCGGAGACCGGGGAGTACGCCGGGCCGATGCTGTATCGCGCCGAGGTCTCGGGTCCGGAGGCGGTCGCGTTGCTGCGCAAGCGATATCGCGATCAGCTGATGCTGCTGGCGGCGATCGATCTGGCCGCCACCGTGGAGAACGAGCCGGTGCTGCCGTATCAGCAGGTGGGGCGGCAGCTGACCGATCTGGCCGATGCGGCGTTGACCGCGGCGCTGTCGGTCGCGGTGGCGCGGGTGTGCCCGGAGCAGCCGGTGCCGGTGCGGCTGGCGGTGGTCGCGATGGGCAAATGCGGTGCGCGCGAACTGAATTACGTCTCCGATGTGGACGTCATCTTCGTCGCCGAGCCCGCCGACGCCACCGCGAGCCGATTGGCCGCGGAGATGATGTCGGTGGCCTCGAGCGCGTTCTTCGAGGTGGATGCCGCGCTGCGGCCCGAAGGTAAGGCCGGTGCGCTGGTGCGCACGCTGGACGCGCACGTCGCCTACTACAAGCGCTGGGCGCGGACCTGGGAGTTCCAGGCGCTGTTGAAGAATCGTCCCGCCACGGGTGATCTCGAGTTGGGCGAGCAGTACCGCAACGCGCTGATGCCGATGGTCTGGTCCGCTTCGGAACGGCCCGATTTCGTCGCCGATGTGCAGGCGATGCGGCGCCGGGTGGAGGATCTGGTTCCCGAGGACCTGCGCGAGCGTGAGCTCAAACTGGGGCACGGCAGTCTGCGCGATGTCGAGTTCGCGGTGCAGTTGTTGCAGCTGGTACACGGTAAGGCCGATGAATCGCTGCACGCGCAGGGCACGGTGGAGGCGCTGACCGCGCTGGCCGATCGTGGGTACGTGGGCCGCGACGACGCCGCGAATCTCACCGCCTCGTACGAATTCCTGCGGCTGCTCGAGCATCGTCTGCAACTCCAGCGGCTCAAGCGCACGCACACTCTGCCCGCGTTCGACGACGAAGAAGGTATGCGCTGGCTGGCTCGCGCGGCGCATATGCGCCCGGACGGGCGGCAGGACGCGGTCGGCGTGCTGGCCAGCGAGATCAAACGCAATGCGGTGCGGGTGCGTCGGCTGCACGCCAAGTTGTTCTACCGGCCGCTGCTGGACTCGGTGGCGCGGCTGGACGCCGATGCGTTGCGGCTCAGTCCCGCCGCCGCGGTCCGCCAGCTCGCGGCGCTGGGTTATGCGGATCCGGAGAACGCGCTGAGCCATCTCAAGGCGTTGACCGGTGAGATCGGCCGCAAGGGCCGGATCCAGGCGCTGCTGCTGCCGACGCTGCTGGAGTGGCTGGGTGAGACATCCAATCCCGATCAGGGCCTGCTGGCCTATCGCCGGGTGTCCGAGGGACTGGACGATCAGACCTGGTTCCTGCGTGAGCTGCGCGACGAGGGCGCGATCGCGCAGCGGCTGATGATCGTACTGGGTTCCTCGGCCTATCTGCCCGATCTGCTGATCAATGCGCCCGAGACGATCCGGATGTTCGCCGACGGCCCGAGCGGACCATTGTTGTTGAGCCCGAAGGCTGCGGATGTACGTGGGGGGATCATGTCTGGTGCGGCGCGTTACGAGGAACCCAAACGTGCTGTGGCAACGGCTCGTTCGCTGCGTCGGCACGAACTGGCCCGGGTCGCCTCGGCCGATGTGCTCGGCATGCTCGAGGTGCCGCAGGTGTGTTCGGCGCTGTCCTCGGTGTGGGTGGCGGTGCTGGAGGCGTCGCTGCGCGCGGTGATCCGCGCGAGCGAGGCCGAGATGGGGCACGAGGCTCCGGCGGATTTCGCGGTGATCGGCATGGGCCGTCTCGGCGGTCTGGAACTGGGCTACGGCTCGGACGCGGATGTGCTGTTCGTCTGCGATCCGCGTCCCGGCGCCGACGAGACGGTCGCGGTGAAATGGTCGATCGGGATCGCCGACCAGGTGCAGCGACTGCTCGGCGCACCCAGTACCGATCCGCCGCTGCAGGTCGACGCCGGTCTGCGACCCGAGGGCCGCAACGGCGCGCTGGTGCGCACACTGGCCGCCTACGACGCCTACTACCGGCAGTGGGCCCAGCCGTGGGAGGTGCAGGCGCTGCTGCGCGCCCATCAGGTCGCCGGGGATCAGCCGCTCGGACTGCGATTCCTGCACGTCATCGATGCAGTGCGGTATCCGGCCGGGGGCGTCTCGGCCGATGCGGTTCGCGAGATTCGCCGCATCAAGGCCCGGGTCGACTCCGAACGCCTGCCGCGCGGCGCGAATCCGGCCACGCACACCAAACTCGGCCGCGGCGGCCTGGCCGATATCGAGTGGACCGTGCAGTTGATGCAGTTGCGTCACGCCCACGAGGTGCACTCCCTGCACAACACCTCCACCCTGCAATCGCTGGACGCCATCGAGCAGGCCGATCTGCTGGACTCCACCGACGTCGCCCTGCTGCGCGACGCCTGGCTCACCGCGACCAAGGCCCGCAATGCGCTGGTCCTGGTCCGCGGCAAATCCGCCGACCAACTCCCGGGCCCCGGCCGCCTGCTCTCGGCGGTCGCCCGGGTCGCGGGATGGCCAAACGACGACGGCAGCGAATTCCTGGACCACTACATGCGCGTGACCAGGCGCGCCAAGACGGTCGTGGAGCGGGTGTTCGGCGGGGAGTGAGGATTCGGGCCTGCTCGGCGGCGTCGGTTCAGGCTGCCGCGACCCGGGTCGGGATGTGCGGTATCGCTGTGCGTGGATCGATGCCCTGGAAGGCGAGGCCGATGACGAATCCCGCGGCCTCCTCGAGCTGGCGGGCGCGGTCGAGTCCGCCCAGTACGACGGCTTCGGCGCCTGCGTCCCGGATCAGAGTTTCGGTGGTGCGCAGGGCATGCGGGTGATCTCCGCAGATCGCGACGGTTACCGACGGGCTCGCCGGATCGCTCCACTGTTCGGCCGGAAACAGGTGGAAGCCCTTGACCACGTGTGCGCCGGGCGCGAGTTCGGCGATGTGTTGGGCACCGGATCCGTCGGCCGGGGTCTGCAGTACACCGACGCCGTGGTGCACGGCATTGGTCGGATCGATCAGCGTCGTGTCGGCCAGTGCGCCCGCGGATGCTTGCGCGTTGCGGAGGATGTCCGGCACGCCGGTCCATGCCACCGCGAGCAGGACCGCGTCGGCGTCGATCACCGCCTCGGGTACCGCGGTCGCTCGTACGTCGCCGCCCAGACCATCGGCCAGTGTGCGGGCCTTGGTCAGTGATCGCCCGGCGATGGCGATCTCGTGCCCGGCTCGCGCCCAGCGGCCGCCCAGTGCGGCGGCCAGCGTGCCCGTGCCGAGAATTCCGATTCGCATCGGTGACTCCTTCGTGTCGTTCTCTACCGATCCGCGGCTACGGTAGAGAAATCGATACACACCGATCGGTGCGAAACGGGCGGGGGATCATCGCACGATGAGCAGTTACGAACCGCACTGCCACGAGTTGGTCGCGGATTGCCGGTTGCGGGCGGCGACCGACCTGTTCGCCCACACCTGGGATCCGGTGGTGCTGGTCGCGCTGCGTGAGACGCCACTGCGTCGGCGGGAACTGCGCGCGAGGATCGGTGGCGTCAGTGACAACGCGCTCACCCAGGCGTTGCACCGCCTGCTCGGGCACGGCCTGATCGAACGCCGCCGGTACGCGCAGGCGCCGCCGCGGGTCGAGTACGGCTTGACCGATCTGGGATCCAGCCTGGTCGCCGGGCCGATGGCAGCCCTCGGTGCCTGGATCGACGACCACGGCGAGGACCTGCTGGCCGCGCAGGGCGATATCGCGCAAGAGCTGTGAGAGGAAGTTCACAGGCCTGAATTTCCTCGCGTTGCCCGGTTGGTCGGGGCAGCGCGCGGCGGCGGACTCGGCAGGTGGCGTGCGGGTGGCGATCGGGTCTCTGTTCGGTATCGGGCGGGCTACCTGAGAATTAGCTGAAAGCCCAGGTGGGGCCGGTTTATGGCCGGGCTCCAGGCGCGGAGGTAGGCCGCGCGAAGAAGGGTGGATTGCCCGTTATTTGCTGTTTTATAATCGTGTTCGTATTGCAGTGCGGGACAACACATAAACCTGTTGCGGGGAACAAGTTTCTCGCGGTATCGGTTAATAGACGCGCATACGAGCGCCGCCGAGGCATGTCCGGATCGGCGGGCGGGCGCCGAGCCGAGGGAATGACCGGGATCGACGGGCGGTGCGGACCGCCGCATCGCCGAACTCATGGGGTCCAGCGACCCGGAACCTGCGTTCCGCATAGTGTGTTCGTCAGGACGCGACCATCGGGAGGATCACCATGTCGAGGATGTTCGTGGACGTGCAACACGCCCACCAGCTCGAATTCCTGCCCCAGCGGGGGTTGTGACGTGGCGGACCTCAACTCGGCAGTCGCCGGCTATCGCACCTACCGGCAAGTCGTCCTCACTCCCACCCGAGCGGTGCGGTTACCGCTGATCGTGGTGCTGCTGCTGGTCGGCGTGGTGCTGGTGTACGCGGCGGACCGGGCCTCGCGCGAGGGTGTGGATCGCGGCTGGTTCGTGGCGGCCTCGCTGTCGGGGCTGTTCGTGGCGCGCGGGCTGCATCTGCGCCGGCCGATCACGCTGCCGCACGTCACCGTCGCGGTGATCGTGCTCGGCATGTCGAACATCTCGTATCGCGCGGAGCATCCGGCGGTCGGTTTCGTCTTCCTGGCCTCGACCGGATTCATCATGATGCTGCCGCAGGGCTCTCGGCCGCAGCCCGAACATCAACTGCGGGTGGCGGCGCTGGTCGACGCGACCGCGGGCGATCCGCTCGCGCCGTTCGCACTGCACTCGTCCAAGTCCTACTTCTTCGACGCGAGTTCCGCCGCGGCCATCGGTTACCGCACCCGATTCGGCATCGCGGTCGTGGCGGGTGATCCGGTCGGCGACCGCGCGGTCTTCGGGACGCTGATCGCGGAATTCTCCGCATACGCCATGGCGCACGGCTGGCGGGTCGCCGTGCTGGGCGCGAGCCCGGAGGTGTCCGAGCTGTGGCGCACCCGGGCCGCGGAACACCGTGGGCTGCACTCGATTCCGATCGGACGCGATGTGGTCGTCGAGGTCGACGGCTTCGATATGGTGGGCCGCAAATTCCGCAACCTGCGTCAGGCGGTGAGCCGCACCCGCAACTTCGGGGTGAGCACCGAGATCATTCCCGAGCGGGAGCTTAGCGAGGCGCTGCGGCAGACCCTGTTCGCGATCGTCGACGAATGGCATCACGGCCGCCAGACCCGCGGATTCTCGATGATCCTGGACCATCTGCTGGACGGTCGTCATCCGGGCATGCTGGTGGTGATCGCTCGGGACAGCGACGACCGGGTCGTCGGCTTCCAGCGGTACGGCGAGGCCAACCGCGGCAGCGAATTGAGCCTGGACGTGCCGTGGCGGCGTAAGGACGCCCCGAACGGCCTGGACGAGCGCATGATCGTGGACCTGGTCGCTTACGGTCGCGAACGCGGCGTGCATCGCATCTCGCTCGCCTTCGCCGCGTTCCCGGAGCTCTACAGCGACAAGGAGCGCACCCGTTCGCGCCAGGCGTTGTATCTGCTCGCCCGAGTGCTGGACCCGATGATCCGGCTCGAATCGCTGTACCGGTTCCTGCGCAAGTTCAACTCCTTCGGCAACCAGCGCTACGTGCTGATCCGCTGGCGTGAGATCGTGTTCACCGCGGTGGCGCTGCTGACCCTCGAGTTCGTGCCGCACCGCAAGCAGATCTGAGCGGGGGCGGGCCGCGGGCGCGGCCCGCCGCCCGAGGTCAGAATCGGCCGATCGCCACCAGTACGGCGATGACGAAAAGCACGAGATTGGATGGCGTGCGCGAGAATTCGCTGCGCCGGGCATGGGTGATGAATCCGCCCACCATGACCAGTGCCAGCCCGACCGCCGCGATCGGGGTCAGGACCGTGGCGATGCCGGTCGCCCAGGGTAGTACGGCCCCGGCGCCGCCGATCACCTCGATCGCGCCGATGCCGCGAACGGCGTTGGCGGACAGGTCCTCCACCCATGGCATCATCGGGTGCAGTTTGTCCTTCGGCAGGACGATCTTCACGCCGCCGCCGAGGATGAATGCGGCGGCCAGAATGATCTGTCCCGCCCACAACCAGCCGTTCATCTCTTTTTCCCTTCGGTGATCCAGGTCGCGTGCACGGAGGAGGCGACCCGGTCGATCAAGGCGGCGTCGCCGTGGCCGCCGAGCAGGTACAACCACCCGAATACCGGTCCGGAGAACTGCGCGTGTGCCCAGCGCACATCCGGGACGGCGGCGAGTTCGCCGCGTTCGACCGCGCGTTCGGCGGTTCGCTGGATGAGGGCCTGCTCGGGGTGGATGCAGACCTCCTCGAAGACGCTCTGCAGCGCCTGTTCGCGCAGCAGGTCCGCGAAGATCTCCGGCAGCACGGCCTGCACCCGGGGATTCGCCATCCGGGCGACGAAATCGGCCGCCACCTCCCGCAGGTCGCCGCGCAGGCTGCCGGTGTCGCGATACGTCCGGGGCGCCAGATCGCCGATCAGGTGATGCATCGCCAACGCCGCCTTGGACGGCCAACGCCGGTAGAGCGCGGCCTTGCCGACTCCCGCGCGGGTGGCGACGTCCTGCACGCGCAGACCCGCGTATCCGACCTCGTCGAGGAGGGCGAGCGTGGCAGCCCGGACGGCGCGATCGGTCTCGGCGGACAGGGGTCTGCCGAGCCGGGGTTCGTCTGTTCCGGAACTCACGGTTCCGAATGTATCAAATAACGGAACTTATGGTTCCGTATATCCGACGCGTGGAGTCGAGGATCACGGTGACGGATCCCGTTGGACCCGCTCGAGGTGGAGTAGCGTGCGGCACATGGGATTTGCCGTCGAACGCTTCGACCACATCGTCCTGAACTGCCGGGACGTCGCGGCCACCGCCGCCTGGTACGAGCGGGTTCTGGGAATGCGGGTGGAGACGTTCGGCTCGGCCGGGCGCACCGCGCTGATGTTCGGTGGGCAGAAGATCAATCTGCGGCCGGTGGACCTGGCCGTGGACGATCCGGCATGGCTGACCGGTGTGGTAGCCGCGGCCGGGGCGGGAGATCTGTGCTTCATCACCACCGCGACGCCCGAAGAGGTGCACGGGCATCTGACCGCGTGTGGGGTGGCGATCACCGAGGGGCCCGTGGTCAGGACCGGTGCGCTGGGCGAGATGGTTTCGCACTACTGCCGCGACCTGGACGGCAACCTCGTCGAGATCGCGGTCTACCCGGCCGGATGACCGCGCACGGCAATACCCCTTGACATCCGGCAATCCGGACACGACAGTACGCAGGTGTTCGAAGCCACCGATGTCTCCCGGACCACGCTGCGCAAGGTCGGTCTGCGCCTGGTGCCGTTCCTGGGCCTGCTGTATTTCGTGAACTATCTGGACCGGGTGAACATCGGGTTCGCTGGTCCCAGCGGTATGAAACACGATCTCGCGCTGTCCGAGACGGTGTTCGGCTTCGCCTCGGGCATCTTCTTCCTCGGCTATCTGGTGCTCGAGGTGCCCAGCAACCTGGCGCTGCACCGGTTCGGCGCGCGGCGCTGGATGGCGCGGATCATGCTCAGCTGGGGCGTGATCGCGACCGCGATGGTGTTCGTGCCGAACGCGACTGTGCTGATCGTGCTGCGATTCGCGCTCGGTGTGGCCGAAGCCGGATTCTTCCCGGGCATCCTGCTGTATCTGACGTACTGGTTCCCGCAGCGGTATCGCGCCAGGATCGTCGCGATGTTCATGGTGGCGGTGCCGATCTCCACGGCGGTCGGCTCCACGCTGTCGAGCCTGGTGATCCAGTACGGCGACGGCATCTTCGGGCTGAGCGGCTGGCGGTTCATGTTCCTGGTCGAGGGTGTCCCGGCACTGATTCTGGCCGTGCTCACCTGGTTCTATCTCACCGATCGACCCGAGCAGGCCGGCTGGCTGAACGCACCCGAACGGGAGTGGCTGGCCAGCGAAATCATCCGCGAGGAGGCCGAACTGGCCGACGCCGAGCACTGGACGTTGCGCCGGGCGCTGACCCATCCGCGAATCCTCGGCCTGGCCGCGATCTACGGCGGAATCGCCTACGGGCTGTATGCGCTGGGCTTCTTCCTGCCGACCATCATCGCCGGATTCCAGCAGCAGTACGGCACGCACTATTCGGTGGTGCAGCGCGGGCTGATCACGGCGGTGCCATACGTGATCGGCGCGGTCGCGATGGTGTGGTGGGGCAGACACGGCGACCGGACCGGGGAGCGGCGGTGGCATGTCGCGCTGCCGTCGATCATCGGCGGTCTGGCCATTCCCGTCGCGCTCTATCTGGGCAACCCGTTCGCGGCGATGACCGCGGTGACCGTCTGCGCGGTGGGCGTCCTCGCGGCGCTGCCCACTTTCTGGGCGTTGCCGAGCACCTTCCTGTCCGGCGCGGCCGCGGCGGGCGGTATCGCCCTGATCAACTCGCTGGGCAATATCAGCGGATTCGCGGCCCCGTACATCACCGGCTGGCTGAAGGATCTCACCGGCACCGGGCGCGCCGGATTGTGGGTGGTCGGGGTGTACATGGTGCTCGCGGGCCTGGGAGCGCTGGCGCTGCGTCGGCGGGAATAACCGCTCGCGAACCCGGTTGTCGCTCTCGACGGTGAACGGAAAGGAACTGTTGTGGCGAACGGGTTTTCGGCCGATGGTCTGGCACTGCTGAGCCGGACGCTGACGGGATACGCCGACCGCGGTGAGGTCGCGGGTCTGGTCGCGATGATCCACCGAGATGGGGAACTCGCTCAGGTGGACACCGCGGGTTGGCGGGATCGCGAAGCCCGGCAGCCGATGCGGCGCGACGCGCTGTTCCGGATGGCGTCGATGACCAAACCCGTCACCGCGGTCGCGGCCCTGCAACTCGTCGAACAGGGCCGGATCGGGCTGTCCGATCCGGTGGATCGCTGGCTGCCCGAACTCGCCGATCGCAAGGTCATGCGCGATCCGCTGGGCGCGCCGGAGGACGTCGTGCCCGCGTCCCGGCCGATCACCCTGGAGGATCTGCTCACCTACCGGTTCGGGCTGGGCTGGGGGCGGTCCGCCCTTGCGCCGCAACTGTTCTCACTCACCGCCGACCCGGTCGCCAGCGCCCTGGGCATACCCGCCGAGTCGTCGGATCCGGACGCGTGGATGCGCCGGCTCGGCGAACTGCCGCTGATCGCCCAGCCCGGCGAGCTGTGGCGCTACCACACCGCCTCGGATGTGCTGGGCGTGCTGATCGGCCGGATCACCGGTCAGCCGTTCGAGAAGGTGCTGGCCGAACGGATCTTCGAGCCGCTGGGCATGGTGGACACCGGATTCGTGGTGCCCGAATCCGACCGCGAACGTCTCACGGTCCTGTACTCGCGTGCGGGTGAGGTGCTCGATCACCCGGACGCCACGGCGTGGGCACAGCGGCCGCGGTTCGTGTCCGGCGGCGCGGGCCTGATCTCCACCGTCGACGACTACGCGCGTTTCGCCCGGATGATCCTCGGACGTGGCGAACTCGACGGAACCAGGATCCTGACCGGCGACACGGTGGACGCGATGGCGCGCGATCGGCTCACGCCCGCGCAGCACGCCGACCCGCCGTTCAACCCGCCGATGGGGCAAACCATGTGGGAGGAACAAGGTTTCGGATACGGCGTGCAGGTCCGCACCCGGCAGGACGGCATCGGTCCGGGAGTCGGTGCGGTGTCCTGGCCGGGCGGCTTCGGCACCTGGTGGATCGCCGATCCGCGGCACGATCTGGTCGCGCTGTTGTTCGTGCAGAGCAGCAACATCATCATGGGCGGTGACTGGCAGATCCCCCTGGGCGAGGACTTCCTGAGTCTGACCTACCGGGCGTTGCGGGACTGACCGTCGCCCTCGGCGGCGATTTCGCGGCAATTCGAGGAATCGGCGAAAGGATGTCCGAGAATGGACAGCGGCTTCGACGTACCTGGTGACAGCGCCACACGGGTGCTGATCGGAAGGAGATCGCCGTGAAGTACATGATTCTGAGCTACGGATCGCAGCGGGACTACGACGGGATGGGCGGGTCCGGTGAATCCACCTGGTCGCCGCAGGATTTCGCCGAGTTGCACGCGTTCATGACGAAGTTCAATCAGGATCTGGAGGCGTCCGGGGAACTGGTGGAGACGCGCGGGCTGACCGCGCCCGCGCACACCCGCCGGGTCGGCAATCGCAACGGGACGCCGTTCGTCACCGACGGGCCGTTCGCGGAGACCGAGGAGGTGCTGGCCGGATACTGGGTGGTCGACTGCGTCAGCTTCGACCGGGCCACCGAGATCGCCGAGCGGCTGCGGGACTGCCCGGGACCGCCGCGGGCCGTCGCCCACGCCTACGCCGATATCCGCCCCATCGCGGAGTCTGCCGACGAGTTGTGAACTCCCGCAACGAGATCGAGGACCTGTTGCGTAAGCTCACGCCGCAGGTCCTGGGTGCGATCGTCCGGCGTTACGGACATTTCGACACCGCCGAGGACGCGGTGCAGGAGGCGCTGCTGGCCGCCGCCACCCAGTGGCCGCGCGAGGGAATTCCCGAGGAACCGCTGAGCTGGCTGATCACCGTCGCGGCGCGGCGGCTGACCGACCTGCTGCGCCGGGATCAGGCGCGACGGCGGCGCGAGGACGTGGTCGCGGAGTGGTCGGCGCGGGATCGGGTGGCCCCGCCCGCGGATCGCGCGCCCGCCGACGCCGATGACACGCTCATCCTGCTGTTCATGTGCTGCCATCCGGCGTTGTCACCGCCTTCGCAGATCGCGTTGACGTTGCGGGCGGTCGGCGGCCTGTCCACCGGGGAGATCGCCCGCGCGTTCCTGGTGTCGGAGGCGACCATGACCCGGCGCATCAGCCGGGCCAAAACGACCATCCGGGACAGCGGAGTCCGGTTCGCACCGCCGTCGGCCGCCGAGCGCGACGAGCGTCTGGCCGCCGTGCTGCATGCGTTGTACCTGGTCTTCACCGAGGGCTATTCGGCGACCGCGGGACCGCTGCTGTATCGAGACGAATTATCCAGCGAGGCAATTCGATTGGCCCGTCTGACGTATCGTCTGCTGCCCGATGACGGCGAGGTCGCGGGATTGCTGGCGTTGCTGCTGCTCACCGACGCGCGTCGGCCGGCGCGGGTCGGTGCGGGCGGCGAGCTGATTCCGATGGCCGATCAGGATCGAACCCTGTGGCGCGCGGACGATATCGCCGAGGGCATCGCGCTGATCACCGCGACGCTGCCGCGCGGGGAGGTCGGGCCGTATCAGCTGCAGGCCGCGATCGCCGCCGTGCACGATGAGGCCGCCGAGTACGCCGACACCGATTGGCCGCAGATCACCGCGCTCTACGAACGACTGCTCGCACTCGGCGACAATCCGGTCGTGGCCTTGAATCATGCTGTCGCCGTGGCGATGTCACGTGGCCCCCGGGCCGGGCTGGCCCTGGTCGACGGCCTCGCTTCCCGGCTGCCGGACGATCACCGGATCGATGCCGTGCGAGCGCATCTGCTGGAGCTGCTCGGTGATCGCGACGCCGCGCGCGAGGTCTACCGCAGTGCCGCGAATCGAGCCAAAACCCTTCCACAGCAACGGTATCTGAACATCCGCGCCGACCGTCTCGCCGGATCGGTGACCGCCGAGGGGACCGACCGGCGATCCGGCTGACCCGCGAACCCGTTGCGTCACCGGGCCGTTGCCGTGGACAGGCTCGAAATCCGCCGGATCAGTTCACCGGCAGGGTGCGCAGCGAGCTGAGCGTGGTGGCCAGGGCGCGGGCGGCTTCGGCGCCCTTGGTGAGGAAATGCTCGGTGAAATAGTTCACGTGCTCACTGTGTTCGTGGAAGTGGTGCGGGGTCAGCACCACCGAGAACACCGGCACGTCGTTGTCGAGCTGCACCCGCATGAGTCCGTCGATGACGGCCGAGGCGACGAAGTCGTGGCGGTAGATGCCGCCGTCGACGACCAGGGCCGCGCCGACGATCGCGCTGTAACGGCCGGTACGGGCCAGTCGCTGGGCGTGCAACGGGATCTCGAACGCCCCGGGCACGTCGAAGACCTCGACGGTCGCCGGATCGAAGCCGAGGTCGCGGTACTCGGCCAGGAAACCTTCGTACGCCTGCGTCACGATGGGCCGATGCCAGCTGGCGCGGATGAAGGCGACGCGGCCCTCGGTGGGAGTGCTCATGGCCGGATGCTACCGGGCGGTCAAATGCTTCTCCAACCAGCCGACCAGGTCGCCGAGTACCGCGTCCTGCTCGGGTTCGTTGAAGATCTCGTGGTAGAGGCCCGGATAGCGGATGACGGTGAGATCCTTCGCACCCGCGCGCTGTTCGACGGTGTCCGCGCTGGACGGCGCGGCCAGGGCGTCCGCGCTGCCGTGCAGGACCAGGGTGGGTGCGGTCAGCCGGTCCAGCCGGGCGGTGACGGTCTCGGTGGCCCGCAGGATCTCCGCGCCGGTGCGCGCGGGGAGTTTGCCGCTGAACACCAGCGGGTCGGCGTCGTAGGCGCGAACGACTTCGGGATCGCGGCTGATCATCGACGAATCCAGCTGTAGTACACCGAGATTCGGTGTCCATCGGCTCAGCGCGGGGGCCAGGGCGCGCTGTAGGGCGCTGCCCGCGGAGATGTCCAGCGGGGGTGCGGAGATCGCGACTCCGGCCACGTCCAGTGGGGCGCGCGTGGCCAGGTAGAGGGTGATCAGACTGCCCATGCTGTGACCGAGGACGAAACGCGGCACGCCGGGATGACGTCCCGAGGCCAGATCCAGCACTGTCACGACGTTGTCGGCCGCGCCATCCATCGAGCCGATGTTCGCCTGGTGCCCATCCGAACGCCCGTGTCCGATGTGATCGGGCGCATAGACCGCGAAACCGCTGTCCGCCAACCGCTTTCCGACGTGCTCGTATCGTCCGGAATGTTCGGCGACCCCGTGCACGAGTGCGATCACCCCGCGCACCCGGTCCGCGGGGACCCAGGCCTGCCAGAAGATCATGCCGCCGCGCCCCTCGAACTCACCGGTCTCGGTCTGCACCATCGCGCTCCTTCCGCTGGGTCGGCCTCCGGCCGCACATGTTCAATTTATCCGGGAGCACGGCTGCGCAGGGGCGATACCGCGTGGTGAACCCGTGAGCGGCACCACTCGGTGAACTCGCCGGTGTAACGCGGCGACAACTCCTGATGATGAGTGTCTATATGGACCGAACCGCCCCGAACCCGGGCTTGCCGCACGCCGAAGAGCCGGGGCAACCACGACGGCACGCGACCCGACCTGACCGGTACGATACGGCACGGTGAGAACGAATACAGGGCGTCAGCAGTCGCGCGGAAATCGTCGGCGGGGGAGTGTGCTTTTCTCGAGCCTGCTCACCGCTGCCGTGGAGTACGCGGCCGACACCGTCGCGATCCGGTTCAGTGCCTCCGGCGATCCCGCGGATGTGCGGCAGCTGACCTATCGCGAACTGGACGAATCGTCCTCACGTCTGGCCCGTGAGCTCATCGCCCGAGGGATCGGCGCCGACGACGCGGTGGCGATCGGCATCGCGCGCGGTATCGAATCGGTTCTGGCCGTCTGGGCGATCGCCAAGACCGGCGCGGCATACGTTCCGGTGGATCCGGCCTATCCGGCCGAGCGCATCGAGCACATCCTGTCCGATTCCGGAGCGGTACTCGGGCTGACCACCGCCGCGCACCGCGCGGCCTTCGGGGACGACGGCCCCGAGTGGATCGAGCTGGACGATCCGGCCCACGCCGAGCGGATCGCCGCCCATCCCGCCCACCCGGTCTCCTATGCCGATCGGGTGCGCACGGTGACCGAGCTGCATCCGGCCTATTACATCTATACGTCCGGCTCGACGGGTCGCCCCAAGGGCGTGGTCGTCGGTCACGGCGGCCTGGGCAGCCTGGTCACGGCCATGCGGGAGTCGTTCGGGGTGGGGCGCGAGTCGCGGGTGGCGCACGTCTGCTCGCCGAATTTCGACGTCTCGGTCCTGGAACTGATGCTGACCTTCTCCTCGGGCGCGACGCTGGTGGTCTCGCCGCCGCAGGTGTTCGGCGGACACGAACTGGCCGAGTTGCTCCGGCGCGAGGGCGTGACGCACATGCTGATCACCCCGGGTGCGCTCGAGTCGGTGGATCCGACCGGCCTCGACGACCTCGAGACGGTGATGGTCGCCGGTGACCGGTTCGGCCCGGAACTCGTCGGCCGCTGGGCCCGCGACGGGCGCAGGTTCCTCAACGGCTACGGGCCGACCGAGGCCACGATCCTGGCGACCGCGACCGGCGCGTTGAATCCGGACGAGCTGGTCACCATCGGCACCTCGGTTCCCTCGATGGGCGCGTTCGTGCTCGACGCGCGGCTGCGGCCGGTTCCGGCAGGCACGACCGGTGAGCTGTATCTGTCCGGTCCGGCGCTGGCGCGGGGATATCTGGGCCGCCCCGGCCTGACCTCGGAGCGGTTCGTGGCCAGTCCGTTCGTCGGTGAGAACGGAAAGTCGGCAGCGCGGCTGTACCGGACCGGAGATCTGGTGCGGCGCACCGAATCCGGCACGATCGAATATCTGGGCCGGACCGACTTCCAGGTGAAGATCCGGGGTGTGCGCATCGAACTCGGTGAGATCGACAACGCCCTGACCGCACATCCGGACATCGACTACGCGGCCACGTTGGACCGCACGTTGCCCTCGGGATCCAAGGCGCTGGTGTCGTACGTCCTGCCGCGCACGGGAACCGCCGTCGACACCGACCGGCTGGCCGAATTCCTCGGGGAATCGTTGCCCGCGTACATGATTCCGACCCTCATCATGGTGCTGGACGAGATTCCGCTCACCCCGGTCGGCAAGCTGGACCGTGCGGCGCTGCCCGAGCCGGTCTTCGAGGCCGCGGAATTCCGCGCACCGGTCACCGAGAACGAAATCCTGATCGCCGAACTGTTCGCCGGCGTGCTCGGCGTCGAGCGAGTGGGTCTGGACGACTCCTTCTTCGGACTCGGCGGCGATTCCATTCTGTCGATTCAGCTGGTCTCGCGGGCCAAGGCGCGCGGCCTGGCCTTCACCGCGCAGGACGTGTTCAATCAGCGCACCGTCGCCGGACTGGCCGAAGTCGCTTCCGCCGTAGGCGAATCCGCGCGCGAGCAGCTCGCCGAGCTGCCCGGCGGCGGCGTGGGGGAGATGCCGCTGACGCCGCTGATGGCGGCGACGCTGGCCAAGGGCCCGGCGTATCGGCGCTACTCGCAGTCGATGACGCTGCGGCTGCCGGTCGGCCTCGACGACGAGACGTTGCTCGCCACCCTGACCGCCGTCCTGGAGCACCACGACGTGCTGCGCTCCCGCCTGCGCGGAGATGCCGAGCAGGGCTGGACATTCGAGGCGCTGGCCCCGGGCGCGGTCGATGTTGCCGCACTGGTGCACCGGGTGGATCTCCCGGCCGATATCGACGAGGCCGAACTCACCCGCCGGGCGAGCGTGGAATTCGATGCGGCGCTGGGTCGGTTGGATCCGGCGGGCGCGGCCATGGTGCAGTTCGTCCGGTTCGCCTTCCAGGACGACCGGACGCCCGCGCGCCGACCCGACGTCCTGCTCGTGGTGGCTCACCACTTCGTGATCGACGGGGTGTCCTGGCGCATCGTCATTCCGGATCTGATGGTGGCGTGGATGCAGATCGCCACGGGTCAGGCGGTCGCGCTGCCCGCGGCCGGCACCTCGATGCGGCGGTGGGCGCACGCCCTGTCCGAGGCGGCGCGCAGCCCGGAGGTGCTCGCGGAACTGCCGCTGTGGCAGGAGATTTCGCAGGCGTCCGATCCGCAGCTGGGCGATCGTGCCTTCGATCCCGCCGTCGACACTCTGGCCACCGTGGAACGGGTGCGGGTGACAGTTCCGCCGGAGGTGACCGAGGCGGCGCTGACCACGATTCCCGCGAAGTTCCGCGGCGGGGCCAACGATGCCCTGCTCGCCGCGTTGGCGCTGGCGGTGAGCCGGTGGCGCGGAGACGAGTCGGGCGGCGCGGTACTGGTGCGCCTGGAAGGGCACGGCCGCGAGGAGGACTTCGTTCCGGGTGCGGACCTGTCGCACACCATCGGCTGGTTCACCAGTGCGTTTCCCGTCCGGCTCGATCTCGCGGGCATCGATGTCGCTGCGGCGTTCGACGGCGGCGCGGTCGCCGGTGATGTGCTCAAGGCGGTCAAGGAGCAGTACCTGGCGGTGCCGGGTCGCGGTCTGGGCTTCGGGCTGCTGAGCTACGCGAATCCCGAAACCGCCACGCAGCTACCGGATCTCGGCCAGATCACGTTCAACTATCTGGGCCGGATCGCGGCCGGTGGCGCGGCGGCCCAGGTCGCCGAATCGGACTGGACCCCGACCGCCGATCTGGGTGATTTCGACGCCGAACTGGATCGCGACATGCCCGCCAACGGGGCGATCGACATCAACGCGATCGTCACCGACGGCCCGGACGGGCCGCAGCTGGGCGCATCGTTCGCCTTCCCGGCCGGACTGCTCTCGCCCGAGCGCGTCCAGCAGCTCGCCGATCTGTGGGTCACCGCGCTGACCGCGCTGGCCCGGCACGCACGACGTGCGGACGCGGGCGGGCGCACCCCGTCGGATCTGCCGCTGGTCCGCGCCATCCAGAGCGATATCGAGACCTGGGAGCGGAACTACCCGGCGCTGGCCGACGTGTGGCCGCTCTCGCCGCTGCAGTCCGGCATGCTGTTCCACGCTCTGTTGAGCAGCACGACGGTCGACGTCTATACGAGTCAGGCGCGCGTGGACCTGTCCGGAGCGGTGGACGCGGGACGGCTGCGGACCGCGGCGCAGGCGATCATCGATCGCTACCCGAATCTGCGGGCGGCGTTCGTCACCGATACCGCCGGCCTGGCCGTGCAGCTGGTCGTGGACCGGGTGCAGGTGCCCTGGCAGGAGGTGGACCTGACTGATCTGCCGGAGCCACAGCGGGATTCGGAACTCGAGCGGCTGGTCCTGGCGGACCGCGCCGCACACTTCGACATGAGCGTGCCGCCGCTGCTGCGGTTCACCCTGTACCGTCGCGGCACTGCGGACGACGCGGCCGAGCGCTGGCAGCTGGTGATCACCAGTCACCACATCCTGCTCGACGGCTGGTCGATGCCGCTGCTGATGCGGGATCTGCTGGTGCTGTACGCCACCTCGGGCGATGCATCGATGCTGCCGCGCGTGGAGTCGTACCGGACCTTCCTGAGTCGCCTGGCGAGCCGGGATCTCGAGGCGTCGCTGCGGGTGTGGGGGCGCGCGCTCGAAGGCGTGAGCGAGCCGACGTTGCTCGCCGCGCAGCCTCGTGCGGCCGAAACCCAGGACCGCGGCAGGCTGCTCGTCGAGATCGACGCCGAGCACACCCGCCGGATCGCGGCACGAGCCGGTGAGCTGGGCATCACCGTGAACACGCTGGTGCAGGCGGGCTGGGGTCTGGTACTCGGCAAGCTCACCGGACGCTCCGACGTGGTGTTCGGCGCCACGGTCTCGGGTCGTCCCGCGGATCTGCCGGGCATCGAGTCGATGGTCGGCCTGTTCATCAATACGCTGCCGGTGCGGGTCGGTATCGACGAGCGGACGACGATCGGTGAGTTCCTGCGGCGTCTGCAGGGCGAGCAGGTCGAACTGCTCGATCACCATTACGTCGGCCTCGCCGATATCCAGCGGATCGCCGGTGCCGGTGCGCATTTCGACACGCTGCTGCTGTTCGAGTCCTATCCGATCGACAAGGAGTCGATCGGCGCGGCCGCCGATATCGACGGTGTCGCGGTGACCGGCATCGGTGCGAGCGACGATTCGCACTACCCGTTGACCCTGCTGGTGACCGCGGAATCGACCCTCGAGCTGACCTGGAAGTACCTGTGCAGCCGATTCACCGCCGACGAGGTGGAAACCCTTGCGGCGCGGCTGGTCCGGGCGATCGACGCGCTGGCCGGTGATCCGAGCGCGCTCGTCGGCGATATCGACATCATGTTGGGCGAGGCCGAGCGGGATCGAATCCTGTTGGACTGGAACGACTCCGCGCACGAAGTGGCGCCGGAATCGATGCTCGACGGCTACCGGCGCGCGGCCGCGGCGCATCCCGATCGGGTCGCGGTGGTCTACGAGGGCGACCAGCTGACCTACGCGGAATTCGATGCGCGCGTGAATCGCCTTGCACGCCTGCTGATCTCGCAGGGTGTCGGCGCGGAGTCACTGGTCGGCCTCGCGGTGCGGCGCTCACTGGACCAGGTCGTCGGCATGTATGCGGTGCTGGCCGCGGGCGGTGCGTGGGTGCCGGTGGACCCGGACCATCCGGCCGATCGGGTCGAGCAGGTGGTGACGGCCGCGCAGCCGGTGTGCGTGCTCACCACGACCCGCGACGAGGTCGCGGTGCCGGACGGAATTCCGTTGCTGCACATCGACACCGTGGATCTGAGCGGATTCGCCGCGACCCCGGTCGCAGCCGCGGAACTGTTGCGCCCCGTGCGCCCGGACAGCCTGGCGTACGTGCTGTTCACCTCCGGCTCCACCGGTCGGCCCAAGGGCGTCGCGGTCTCGCACCGGTCGGTCGGCAACCACCTGGCCTGGATGCAGTCGCAGTACCCGCTGACCATCGACGACGTCTACCTGCAGAAGACCACCTTCACCTTCGATGTCTCGATGTGGGGCTATTTCATCCCGCTGCGCCTGGGCGCGACCCTGGTGATGGCCACCCCCGACGGGCATCGCGACACCACCTACATCGCGGAAACCATTGCGGCGCAGAACGTCACCGTCACCGACTTCGTGCCCTCGATGCTCGCGGTCTTCGCCGCGCACACACCTCCGGGGTCGGTGCCGACGCTGCGGCGCGTCATGGTCGGCGGCGAGGCGCTGCCGGTGGAGACCGTGGCCGCGGTGCGCCGGATCTGCGATGAGCCGGTGCTGAACGTCTACGGGCCGACCGAGGCCGCGGTGGCGGTCACCACGTGGCCGGCCACCGGTGACGAGCAGGGCGGCGTGCCGATCGGTACTCCGGTCTGGAACACCCGTGTGTACGTATTGGATTCGCGTCTGCGACCGGTGCCCGCCGGGGTCACCGGCGAGCTCTACCTCGCCGGTGAGCAACTGGCGCGCAGCTATCTGGGCCGCCCGGATCTGACCGCGGATCGGTTCGTGGCCAACCCGTTCGGCCCGGGTGAGCGGATGTACCGCACCGGCGACCTGGTGGCCTGGCAGGAGCCGGGCATCCTGAAGTACCTGGGCCGCACCGACTTCCAGGTGAAGTTGCGCGGCCAGCGCATCGAACTCGGCGATATCGAGGCGGCGCTGCTGGCACAGCCCGCGGTCAACCAGGCGGCCGTGCTGGTGGTGTCCACGGACCTCGGCGATCAGCTGGTCGGCTACGTCGTCCCGGCGCCCGGTGGGCATCTCGACGCGGAGTCGCTGCGCACCGCCGTCGCGCGCAGGCTGCCCGCGTACATGGTTCCGGCCGCGATCGTGGAGCTGGCGGAGTTCCCGCTGGGCAGTGCGGGCAAGCTGGACCGCAAGGCGCTGCCGCGGCCGATCGTGGCCGTCCGGGACTTCCGGGCGCCGTCCACGCCGGTCGAGGAGATCGTGGCGGGCATCTTCGCCGACGTGCTGGGCGTCGACCGGGTGGGCGCCGACGACGACTTCTTCGCCCTCGGCGGTAATTCGCTGGTCGCCGCGCAGGTGGTGGCCCGGCTGACTGTGGCGCTGGACGCGCGCGTGTCGGTGTCGGCGCTGTTCGACACTCCCGTCGTGGCCGATCTGGCGGCCGGAATCGTGCCGGGCTCCGGCGACTCCGCGAGCCGCCCGCCGCTGGTGCGGGCGCAGCGGCCGGAACGGATCCCGCTGTCGCTGGCACAGCAGCGGATGTGGGTGATCAACCAGATCGACCCCGAATCCCCGTCCTACAACCTGCCGTTCGCGATTCGCCTGACCGGCACGCTGGATGTGCCCGCGTTGGGACTGGCCGTGCTGGACGTGCTGGACCGGCACGAGGCGCTGCGCACCCGATTCCCGGCGCACGGCCCCGAGGGAGAGCCGTATCAGGAGATCCTGTCGGTGGCCCGGACGCTGCCGGACGGGCTCGTGGTGGAGACGGCCGCGCTCGAGGACTACGACCGGATCGCCGGGCTGATGTCGGCCGGCTTCGACGTCACCGAGCATCCTCCCGTGCGCATCCGGCTGTTCTCCGACGCCGAGGCTCGCGAACACCTGTTCGTCGTTGTGGTGCACCACATTTCGGCGGACGGAACCTCGCTCGCGCCGCTGGCGCGCGATCTGGTCACCGCCTATGTCGCGCGGCAGGCGCAGACGGTTCCGGGCTGGGCGCAGCTGCCGGTGCAGTACGCGGATTTCGCGCTCTGGCAGCGGTCGGTCATCGGCACCGACGACGACGAGAACTCCATCGCCGCAAAACAATTGGCGTTCTGGCGCGAGCACCTGGCCGGAGCTTCCGGGATCGCGCGGCTGCCGCTGGATCGGCCGCGGCCCCCGCGTCCGTCCGGGCGGGGCGCTCTGGTGCACGCTGTGATACCGGCGGATGCGCACGTCGGGTTGACCGATATTGCGCGCGAACACAATTCGTCGTTGTTCATGGTGGTGCACGCGGCGCTGGCGGCGCTGCTGGCCCGGCAGGCGGGCGGTTCGGACATCGCGATCGGCACGCCGATCGCGGGCCGGGGCGCGGCGGAACTGGACGATCTGGTCGGCATGTTCGTCAACACGCTGACCCTGCGCCTTCCGGTCGATCGCGGGGCGCCGTTCGCGGCACTCGTGGACCGGGCGCGCGAGACCGATCTGTCGGCGTTCGGACATGCGGACATCCCGTTCGAGCGCGTGGTCGAGGCCACCCAGCCCAGCACGGCCGGTGATGCGCTGTTCCAGGTCGTGCTGTCCTTCCAGAACATGGAGCAGGCGGAACTCGAGCTGCCCGGTCTGACCGTGGCCGCGCTGGACACCGGTCAGGTCAACGCCAAATTCGACCTGCTGGTCACCGTGGAGCCGCGCTACGCACCGGACGGCACGCCCGATGTGCTCCTGGCCGGATTCACCTATGCGACAGATATTTTCGACGAGGCCACGGTCACCGCTATCGCACAGCGGTTCGAACGGTTCGCCACCGCGGTCGCCGCGGCCCCGGAACTGCTCGTCGGCGACGTCGACCTGCTGGACGCGACCGAACGCGACCGGGGCCCGGTCGTACCGCCCGCGCCGATCACCCCGCCGCCGGACGACTCGGAGCCGGGCCGCACACTGCCGGACCTGATGGCCGCGGCCGTGGACAGCAACCCGGACGGTGTCGCGGTGGTCTTCGCCGACGCCACCGAGCAGCTGTCCGAACTCGAGTACCTCGACCTGGACGAGCGCTCGACGCAGCTGGCCCGGGTCCTGATCGATCGCGGTATCGGACCGGAGGATCTGGTCGCGATCGGCATCCCGCGCTCACCGGAATCGGTGCTCGCGGTGTGGGCGATCGCCAAGTCCGGCGCCGGATTCGTGCCGGTCGATCCCAACTACCCCGCCGATCGCATCGCGCACATGCTGGCCGATTCGCGTGCGGTGCTGGGCCTGACCGTGGAGTCGGTGCGCGCCGACCTGCCCGCGCAGGTGGAATGGCTGGTCCTCGACGACCTCGAGACCGAGCGACTGATCGATGAGGGTTCGCCCGATCCGGTGACCGATGCGGACCGGCGTCGGCCGCTGCGCGCGGCGCATCCGGCGTACGTCATCTACACCTCGGGGTCGACCGGTCTGCCCAAGGGCGTGGTCGTCACGCACGCGGGGTTGGCGAGCTTCTGCGAGGAGCAGCGCGAGCGTTACCGGGTGACGAGCAGTTCGCGCGCACTGCATTTCGCCTCGCCGTCGTTCGACGCGTCGATTCTGGAACTGCTACTGGCTCTCGGCGGCGGTGCCACCCTGGTGGTCGCCTCGCCGACCGTCTACGGCGGCGCGGAACTGGCCGCACTGCTGGCTCGGGAACGGGTCACCCACGCCTTCATCACCCCGTCCGCGCTGGCCTCGGTCGATCCCAAGGGGCTGGACAAGCTGCGCGTGGTGATCGCCGGTGGTGAGGCGTGCCCGCCGGATCTGGTGCAGCGCTGGGCGATTCCGATCGGTGGTCGCCGCACCCGCGAGTTCTACAACGGGTACGGGCCCACCGAGACCACCATCATGACCAATATCAGCTCCCCGCTGGTGCCCGGCGAGACGGTCACCCTCGGCGGGCCGATTCGCGCCATCACCGAATACGTGCTGGACGAGCGGTTGTCGCCGGTGCCGGATCGGGCCGTCGGCGAGCTCTACATCACCGGTGCGCAGCAGGCCCGCGGCTATCACGAACGTCCCGCGCTCACCGCGGCCCGTTTCGTGGCGAATCCGTTCGATCCCAGCGGTTCCCGGCTGTACCGGACCGGTGACCTGGTCCGGCGCACCTTCGATGGTGAGCTGGAATACCTGGGCCGCAACGACTTCCAGGTGAAGATCCGTGGATTCCGGATCGAGCTGGGTGAGATCGACGCGGTTCTGGCCGGACAGGACGGGATCGACTTCGCGGTCACAATGGGACATGAACTGGCCACCGGCGCAACCATTCTCGTCTCGTACGTGCATGCGGCCGCCGGTGCGGTGGCCGACGCGGACGAACTGATCGCGGTCGCCGAGCGGCATCTGCCCGCTCATATGGTGCCCACCACCGTCATGGTGCTCGACGAGATTCCGCTCACCCCGGTCGGCAAGCTCGACCGTGCCGCGCTGCCCGCGCCGCAACTGCACACCCGGGAGTTCCGCGCCCCGTCCGGACGGCTCGAAGAGGTGGTCGCGGAGGCGTTCACCGAATTGCTCGCTCCCGCAACGCCGGTCGGTGCGGACGACGATTTCTTCGAACTCGGCGGCAACTCGCTGATCGCGACCCGGCTGATGGCGCGCATCGGCGCGGCGCTGGACACCCGGGTTCCGGTGCGGCTGCTGTTCGAGGCGTCGACGGTGGCCGCGCTCGCGGCGCGCCTGGGTGATCACGCTGTCGCCGACGATCGCCCGGCACTGGTGGCCGGGCCGCGGCCGGAACGGATTCCGCTGTCTCCGGCCCAGCGCGGGATGTGGCTGCTGAACCGGTTCGATACCGCGTCGGTGGCCTACAACGTGCCGATGGCGGTGCGCCTGCGCGGCAGCCTCGACGTGGACGCGCTGCGCGCGGCCATCGGGGATCTGGTGACTCGCCACGAGATTCTGCGCACGGTGTATCCGCTCGCGGCGCGGACCGATACCTCCGGTGCGGATCCCGCGACGCCGGACGACGGTCCGGTGCAGGTAATTCTTCCTGCGGCGCAGGCGGTTCCGCCGTTGCAGGTGCAGCCGGTGGACCCGTCCGGGATCGTCGAAGCGGTTGCCGAACTCGCACGGACGGAATTCGACCTCACCGTGCGGGTGCCGCTCGTGGTCGCGCTGTTCGACCTGGGTGCGGCCGAATCGGACGAGCACGAGTACGTCCTGGCCGTGGTGGTGAATCACATTGCCGCCGACGGCTCCTCGATCGGCCCGCTGGCCCGGGATCTGATGCTGGCGTACGCCGCGCGCAGCGCCGGGCAGGCCCCGCAGTGGGAGCCGCTGCCGGTGCAGTACGCGGACTACAGCATCTGGCAGCGCACCGTGCTGGGTACCGAGGATGATCCGGAATCGCTTGTCGCTCAGCAGATCTCCTACTGGCGTACGGCGCTGGACGGACTGCCGGACCAGCTCGACCTGCCCTCGGATCGCCCGCGCCCGCTGCTGCGCTCCTACACCGGCGGCCGCGTCGAGGTTCGGATCGACGCCGAAACCCACCGCGCTCTCGCGGAATTGTCGCGGGCGCACGGCGCGACGCTGTTCATGACCGTGCACACCGCGCTCGCGGTGTTGCTGGCGCGCTTGTCCGGCACCGACGACATCGCGATCGGCTCGCCGGTCGCCGGTCGCGGTGACGCGGCACTGGACGACCTGATCGGCATGTTCATCAACACGCTGGTCTTCCGCACCCGCTACGACGCCGGTGCGACGTTCACCGAACTGCTGGCGCGTCAGCGGGACGAGGACATCCGGGCCTTCGCCAACGCGGACGTGCCGTTCGAACGGCTGGTCGGCGTGCTGGATCCGGTGCGGTCACCGGCCCGCCATCCGCTCTACCAGGTCGCGCTGTCGTTCCAGAACCTCGCGCCGGTGGCCCTGGAGATGCGGGGGCTGGCCGTGGCGGGCCTGGACATCGGCGTGGAGGTCTCACAGTTCGATCTGCACTGGATGATCGGTGATTCCTACGATGCGCAGGGCGCGCCGCAGGGTATCGGCGGCATCGTGACCTACGCCTCGGACATGTTCGAGCACGACACCGTGCAGGGATTCGTGGATCGTTTCGTCGGTCTGCTCGGCACCCTGGCCCGCGATCCCGAAGCGGTGCTGGGCGATGTCGACGTGATCGATGCGGCCGAGCGCGCGGCGCTGCTGAGCGATGCGGCCGATACCGCGCATCCGGTGTCCGACGAGCTGCTGCTGAGCGGATATCGTCGCGCGGTCGCGGCGGATCCGGATGCGGTGGCCGTCGTGCACGACGAGACGGTGTGGACCTACCGGGAGTTCGACGAGCGCGTCAACCGGCTGGCCCGATATCTGATCGGGCAGGGAATCGGTCCGGAATCCGTTGTTGCGCTGGCAATTCCGCGTTCTCCCGAACTGATGGTCGCGATGTACGCGGTACTGACCGCCGGTGGGGCCTACCTGCCGCTGGACCTCGAACATCCGGCCGGGCGGATCGCGTACGTGCTGGAGACCGCCGAGCCCGCGCTGGTGCTGAGCACCGGAGGCGCGGATGTGCCGGGCGCCGACGGGGTCGATCTCGACACGCTCGAGGTGTCGGAATACTCCGCCGAACCGGTCGTCGCGGGCGAACTGCGCGCTCCGCTGCGCGCGGACCATCCGGCGTACGTGCTGTTCACCTCCGGGTCGACGGGCCGTCCGAAGGGCGTGCTGGTTCCGCACGGCGCGATCACCAATCAGACCGCCTGGATGGCCGAGCACTACTCGATCGCGCCGCAGGACGTCTACCTGCAGAAGACGGCGACGACGTTCGACGTCTCGCTGTGGGGTTACTTCGTGCCGCTGTGGGCGGGCGCGCGGGTGGTGCTGGCCGCACCGTCCGGACAACGCGACCCGCGCTATCTGGCGGAGTTGATCGCCACGCATCGGGTGACGGTCACCGACTTCGTGCCCTCGGTGCTGCAGGTGTTCCTGGCCGCGGCGCAGCCCGCGCAGGTGGCCTCGTTGCGGGCGGTGTTCGCCATCGGCGAGGCGCTGCCACCCGGCACCGTCGCCGAATTCGCCGCGCTGTCCCCGGCCGGGCTGCACAATCTGTACGGGCCGACCGAGGCCGCGGTCTCGGTGACCTATCGCCCCGCGTCCACGAGCGACCGCACGACGGTGCCCATCGGTGTGGCGCAATGGAATACGCGCACCTACGTGCTCGATTCGCGGCTGCGGCTGACGCCGGCCGGTGTGGTCGGCGAATTGTATTTGGCGGGAACCCAATTGGCGCGCGGTTATATGCGCCGACCGGATCTGACCGCCGACCGGTTCGTCGCCGACCCGTACGGCCCGCCCGGATCGCGGATGTACCGGACCGGTGATCTGGTCCGCCGTCGGCCCGACGGTGTGCTGGAATACCTGGGCCGCAGCGACTTCCAGGCGAAGATCCGCGGTCATCGGATCGAACTGGGCGAGATCGAGACCGCGCTGCTGGCCGAATCCTCGGTCGCGCAGACGGTCGTGGTGGTGGCGCCCTCGGAGATCGGTGATCAACTCGTCGCCTATGTGGTTCCGGCGGTCGAGGATCTGTCGGTCGACGCCCTGCGCGCGTCGCTGACCCAGGTACTGCCCTCGTACATGGTGCCCTCGTCGGTGATGGTGCTCGATGCCATGCCGATGAACGCCAGCGGGAAAGCCGATCGCAAGGCCCTGCCGCGACCGGTGCTGCGGACCCGCGAATTCGTCGCACCGGCAACCGATACCGAGCGATCGGTCGCCGAGGTCTTCGGCGAGGTGCTGCAGGTCGATCGAGTGGGCGCCGAGGACGATTTCTTCGCCCTCGGCGGCAGTTCACTGCTGGCCTTCACCCTGCAGCGGGCGCTGAACAGCCGGCTCGGCATCGACGTGCCGATGGCCGCGTTGTTCACCGCGCCCACCGTGCGTGCCCTCGCCGCCCGGATCGACGATCCGGGCGAGTCGGCGGTCGCGGTGACCGATCCCCGGCCCTCGATGGCCGCCGACGCGGTACTGGAATCGGAGATCGACGGCGCCGGTGTACTTCCCGCCCGTGCGGGCGAGCCGCAGGACGTACTGCTCACCGGCGCAACCGGTTTCGTGGGTGCGCATCTGCTGCGCGAACTGCTGGACAGCACGTCCGCGCGGGTGTGGTGCCTGGCGCGCGGTGAGGACGACGACCGGGCGGGCGAGCGAATCCGTGGTTCGCTGGAGCACTACCGGCTCTGGGACGAGTCGTTCCAATCCCGGATCGTCACTGTCGCAGGCGATCTGGCCGCACCGCGCTTCGGGCTGGACCAGGCGGGCTACACCCGGCTGGCCGAGCGGATCGACGTGATCTTCCACAACGGCGCGCGGGTCAACCACATCGAGCCCTATGCGCGGTTGCGTGCGGCCAACGTGTCCGGCACCCGGGAGGTGCTGCGGCTGGCCACGAACGGCCGGATCAAGCCGGTGCACTACATCTCCACGGCCAATACGGTGATTCCGGTTGCTCTCGCACCGGATTTCACGGGTCCGGAGGACACCGAACTGAGCGTCGCGGAGGTGTCCGACAACGGGTATGTGGCCAGTAAGTGGGTTGCCGAGCAACTGGTCCGGCAGGCCGGTGAGCGTGGTGTGCCGGTGCGCATCTACCGGCCCGGCCTGGTCTCCGGTGATCCGCGCAGCGGTGTGAACAGTGCCGACGACTCGTTCTGGAATATGATCCGGGCCGCGGCCATCCTCGGTATGGCTCCGGACACCGGTGATGCGGCGATGCCGCTGGTTCCGGTGAACTACGTCGTCGCGGCGATCGTGGCGCTGGCGGCCGAACCGGCCGACGGTACTGCCTTCCACCTGGTGAACCGGGATGCGGTGCAGATCGGCGAGATCTTCCGGGCCCTGAGCCGCAACGGAATTCCGATCGAGATCGCACCGGTCGAGCAGATCGCCGTCCGGTTGGCCGAGGAGGCGGCCGCGCGTGATGCCGCGGGTGACGATTCGCTGGTGCGTGCGGCCCTGGTCAGCGGCAACTACGGCGGTTCCCCGATCCTTGTCGACGACACCCGCGCTCGCGCGGCGCTCGCACGGTACGGGATCGCTTGTCCGCCGGTCGATTCCGCGGTGCTGGACGCGTATGTCACGGCCTTCGTCGAGTCGGGATTCTTTCCCGCACCGGCCGGGGAGCGCGTGCAGAACGATTGATCGATCGTCCGGGTGTCATCGGCGCACAGGTGATCACCTGTCGCGGTGACACCCGGACGGATCGGCGGTTTCGCTGTAGGAATCAGATAGGCCGCAGGTCGATCATCTTGCGCAGGCGGGTGCGGTCGCGGTCGAGGCGGCGGGCCTCGTAGGCGATGGGGAAGTAGCGCAGCCGTTCGGGCAGCAGCGGGACAGTGCGGCCGACCAGCCAGCCCAGTACCCGCAGGGTCGTCTCGTCGGTCGCGGACCAGCTCAGGCCGAGTTTCTCGCGCGCGACCTCCGGTGTGGTGCCGACGGTGAAGAAGTACTGCAGGCGGCTCACCGGCGTCGTCGCGGCCCGCCACACCGGCGCGAGCGGGCGCGGCAGGAAGGAGGGCGGGGCGATCCGGCGGCTCACCTTCAGGAAGTCGTAGGCGACGGGGGTCGCGGTCAGGTGGTTCTCCAGCTTGTCGTGGAAGTAGTCCAGCCACTCGCTGTAGGTCGGCGGAATCTCCTTGGGCGCCACCGAGAAGTTGCGCATCAACTGCACGACCTCCTGGTAGTACTCCTCCTTGTCCGCTTCGCTCAGCGGCGTGCGGCTGAAGGGTTTCGCGCCCTCCGTGTAGGCGTAGACCGCGGTGTGCAGTACCCAGGCCCACGGTCCGGACGACAGTGCGGTATGCCGAACACCCTGTGCGTCAACGGTATTGAGCGTGGTGTGCATCTTGCGCAGTCGGTCCGCCTCGGCCAGCGCCTCGTCCCCGGCGTAGATCCACATCATCACCGAGGCGATACTGCGGAAGGCGCGGCCCATCGGATCGGTGCGGAAGGTCGAATGCTCGTCGACGACCGCCGCGATCGTCGGCTCCATCGTCTGCAGCAGGAACGCCGATCCCGAGGTGAACGGAAAGGTGACCAACCCGACCTCGTCCCACATCCGGCTCTGGGATGTGAACGGCCTACGGGCCGGAAGTTCGCGGTCGGCGGGCTCGATACGTGTGGACGCGGTCACGGGATCTCCTTTGATCGCACAGGCAGCACGGCTGACCCACTCAGTGATGAGAAGGTTATTATAAAAGTCTCTCATCATGTCGTCGCGCTGGCAAGGATGCTGCGGCAACAGCAGCGGATCGCACGAAAAATTGACGCCTGATCCCGCTGACCTGGTGGAAGAATGGAGTTCTCACCAGGAAAAAGAGAAGGGAGAGTGATGGCGATGACCCACCCGAGCCCCGCCCGTCGCCCCCTGCTGCCGACGCTGCGCGCCCATCTGCACTACCCCCTGAGGCGTCATCACCTCACCCGCGAGGAACGCCGCAACCTGGCCACCTCCCGCGCCCGCCCCGCGGTCTACAGCGCCTCCCTGGGCTGCCACCCCCACCTGTGACGCGTTGACTGCCCCCGCGCGGGTTGCGTGTCGAATAGTTTGGACGCCAGCAGAATTCGGTCGCGTAGGCATGTGAGCAGACGTTCCGGCCGATTCGGATCGAGTTGACCTCCGGCTGCGGCCGTCTGTTCCATCCGGGTCGGCGTCATCGAAAAGTGCTGGATCCCAGACGCATTCGTTTGCAGTGCAGGTCCGGTGAAGGTGACCCACTCGATCACGACACTGTCGCGGTTGGATTACGGCTTCGAATCTGCCTGAGACTTACCGCAACTCGTCGGTTTCTCGCATGGCAACTCGCACTTCCCAACAGGGTCGATGGGCGTGAGCAGGCGGTATCTTGGGTCGGTGGCCATGTGGAAGATAGGAGCCGCGGTGGTGGCGGCTGTGCTGGTGTCCTCGTTCGGTGCCGTGACGGCCGATGCCGCACCCACCCGAACCGCGGAATCGCGCGTTCCGGCAGGGCGTTTCCAGGAGCTGCTCGTGCCGTCCAGCATGGGGCCGATCCCGGTTCAGGTGCAGTGGGCCGCGCACGGCGGCAGCGCCGCGCTGTACCTGCTCGACGGGCTGCGAGCGCCCGCCGATCACAGCCAGTGGGTGAGCGACACCGACGCACTGCGCCAATTCGTGGGCGACAACGTCACATTGGTGTTCCCGGTCGGCGGTCATTCGAGTTTCTATACGGACTGGTACCGGCCCAGTAGCACCAACCATCAGAGGTTCACCTACAAATGGGAGAGCTTCCTGACCCGGGAGCTGCCCGCGTACCTCGCCGGGTACGGAGTGTCGCGCACCAACGACGCCATCGCCGGCGCCTCGATGGGGGGCGACGCCGCGATGATCCTGGCCGCGAACCATCGCAATCAGTTCAGGTTCGCTGGATCCTTCTCCGGATTCCTGAATCCCACATTTCCACTCTGGAACGAGGGGATGCGCGCGGCCATGTGGGACGAGGGCAATTTCAATGTGGACGATATGTGGGGCCCGCCGGGTGATCCGGCGTGGAAGCGCAACGACGCCGTCATCCAGGCAGCCGCGCTGCGCGGACTGCCGATGTACGTCTCTTCGGGCAACGGTGTGCCCGGCCCGATCGACGCGTCGCGCGCGGTAGGCGACACGGCGAACGGGATGGGGCTCGAGGCGATGGCGGAGGTCGGGGCCGAGATATTCCGTGACCGCGTGCGCGCCCTGGGCATCCCCGCCCGAGTCGACATCGGCAACGGCACCCACACCTGGCCGTACTGGCAGCGGGCGCTCGCGGCCGCGCGGCCGATGATCCTCGCCGCCCTCGGCGTGCGCTGACCTCCACATCGGCGCCTGATCGGCCTGATCGATGGCGGCTGCGCGGGCGTGCGGATCCGCCGACATCGCACGCCCGCCCTCGTGTCATTGAAAAGGCATGGGCCCCAGCCGAATCCGGCTGGGGCCCAGGTGTCGAGCAGATGCTGCGGACGACTTACACGTCGTAGTACAGCTCGAATTGCGTCCTGGGCTTTTGCTGCCAATGGGTAGTGATGGTGCAGGGCGTCTACCTGCATGTTCGATTGGTGGCAGCGTTGGCGAGAAGGTGGCCGATTGGGTGGCGCTGCGGACGAACTGCGGACGAGATCGGTTCTGCCCTCGCGGATAGGTCGTCTATTCGCCCCCGACTGCTCTTCCCCCATCTTCCTCATGCTTGCCGCTCTCAGTGGAAGTCGGGCGGGTCAAGGATGCCGTAGGCACCGCGTAGCGGACACCGGCAGGTGGTCCTTGATGCGTTCGGCTGGAGCGAGACAATCAGGCAATGAGGAGGGTGGGGGATTGCCGCGTAACCACTCCGACCAGGTGAATGTCCGGTTTCATGCATGAATTTGAGGCGGGTTCGCAACCACAGCCGTTGTACCGGGCTGGGCGCCGGCCGATTCGTGCTCGGCTGCGGGAGGTCAGTCGGGTACGGCTGGCGTCGTGCCCACACTGTTCGGTCGTTGAAATAGGCGGCCAGATAGGAAGAGTCCGCGTGCTGCCACGTCGCCAGAGCGGAGCGGCTCTGCCCAGACTGAGCCCGGTTCGTCGAGCGCTGGGAGATCCGGACCGGAATTCGACGGTGGAGCTCTCTGCCGGGTCTCGGCTCAATGCCTCTCGTCCCGAGCGGGTTCGTGGCTGTATGGGCCATTCAGGCATCAGGCGGAACGGCCTGGAGGGTTGCCGCCGACGCGCCGACGCTCCCGCGCGCCGCAGCGGAGCAAGGTGCGCGGTGTGCGGCGCAGCGTGGCGGCGGCGGCCCGTAGGGCCGTCGCCCTTGATCTCATATAGCTAAATTCGGCAAAGGAAGTGATACGCAAGGCTCGTCGCCTGTGGAGATGGGAACGGCCGGAAGCTCCGTTCGCTCAGTTGAGCGTGAGAGTTCCGGCCGTTCGATGTTCGGGCTCGGGCTATTCGGCGTCGGTGGAGTCCAGGACCCAGGCACGGTATCCGGGATGCACATCGACAATTGGTACTGCGATCACCTGCGGTGTGTCGTAGCTGTGTCGATCATTCGTGCGCTGAATGATTCGCGGCACGAGGGACTTTCGGGTATGCAGGGTTACCAGGGCTTCGCTGTCGTCAGAAACATCGTCTTCCCATCGATAGATGGATCGGATGTGAGGCACGATGTTCCCGCAGGCGGCGAGACGGTCCGTGACGAGTTCGCGGGTGAATGCCGCGAGCCAATCAGCGCTCTCTGCGGTAATTGTCACGTCAACTAATTCGTCCACGTGAGGCTCCATTCGTTTCGATCAATTGTTCGACCATGTGCTGTGCGTCTTCGGGTTTGCGTGCCATGCCTCCCCAGCCGATGATGACTTCCCCGTCGTAGCTCATGCCAACCCAGCGCCCGTAGGCAGTCTGGCCGTGCTGGTGGAGGTGGAAGTAGATCGAGCCTTTGGATCGGACGGCACCGTCGGTGGCTCGATACCACCCGATTAGGGCTTCGTTGTCCCAGATTCGTACTTCGCCGCGCCATGCGTAGGTGCCGCCTTCGAGGTCGACATTGACGGCACGGCTGGCGTCCAGGTGAATCCGGTCGCCTTGCTGGGTGGCGGTCATGCTGTGGACGTCGACCCGGGAAATTCCATCCTTCGAGGTCTCCCAGGCGGCCCACCAATCGCCGTTCAAATTGAGGCCGGTGGGGATCTCGCCGGCCAACTCGGCAAGCGAGATGCCCAGGGCTTCCGCGAGCTTCACGGCGACTGAGAAGGCGGGCTCTTGCTCACCGGCTTCGTAGCGCGTCACCTGTCGCAGGGTCATCCCGATAGCGGTCGCTAGCTGGGTCTGTGTGAGCCCCAGCTCATTTCGGCG
This sequence comes from Nocardia jiangxiensis NBRC 101359, assembly GCF_000308615.1. Classification (GTDB taxonomy): domain Bacteria; phylum Actinomycetota; class Actinomycetes; order Mycobacteriales; family Mycobacteriaceae; genus Nocardia; species Nocardia jiangxiensis. The sequence continues at coordinate 19,962 of NZ_BAGB01000065.1, read as the reverse complement.
GCTCCTGATCACCTCCGACATTGCCAACTTCTCCATGACTCCCTCGCTGAAGTTGTTGCGGATAGGACTAATACGTCCTATTCTATGACTAGACCAATAAGGCGTATGGCACGACGCAAACGTCATAGTACCCAAGGGGGTCAACATGCAGGCGGTTCAGCTCTTCAGCACGATGGTTCTTCGTCCGTCCCGGCTCAACCCTGCGGGTTGGTGCATGTGGTGCCTGGAGCGGGATTGCTCCCGGGCGAGGTGCATCGAGATCCACGAGGGCTCGTCGTGGATGATCTGCCCGGACTGCGATGGCAGCGAGTACGCCGATATCGCCACGTACGACCGGTGCATGGAGTGCATGGGCGGTGTGGTGCAGGCGGATCTTGCTCCGCGGTTGTCGGTGGTTCCGGATCTCCCGGACGAGGACGGCGGGCTGGTGTACTTCGCGGCTGATCCGTCCGAGCGGACTCGGCGTTTGCAGGAGGCGGCGACCAAGGCGCGGCTGTTCGGCGCGGACACTCCGGAGGAGCGCGAGGCGGCGGGTCTGCCTCCCCGGACCCCGGTGCCTGCGGAGCTGGAGTGGGATTACGCCGCGCACTGCCCGAAGTCGGTCAGCGGGGCTCGTCGCTACCAGGACGGCCGGTGATCGTGATGAGCGAGCGCGAAGCGACTGTGCTGCGGTTCCGGCCTCGTGAGGCTGAGGTGCTGCGTCCGCCTCGGCTGACGTTCGCGGGCCGGTGTGTGTGGTGCGGTGAGGCTGGGTGTGCTGATCCGGAATGTGTGCAGTTGCATGAGGTTTCGGAGTGGCGGGTGTGCCGTCAGTGTGACGGGACGGGTTTGGCGTTCTCGGGGCCGCAGGGCTGCACGTGTGCGTTCGGGTTGGTCCATGTCGCTCCGGTGGTGCGGCGGGTGCTGTACGTGAGCGCGAAGGGCATCCCGGTGAGCGAGACCGGTCACTGGTCGGGCTACAACGAGCGCACCTACTACTCGTTCTCGCATCCGGTGCGGGAAGGCTCGAAGCCGATACGGCCGGTCGCGGGGCTGAATGATGGCTCGGGGGAGGTGGTGGCTCTGTGACCGATTCTGTTGTCACAGAACAGGATTCGCCTGTCACGGAACTCGTGGCGGGCTTGTCCCGTGTCACGGCTGCGGATCGTCGGGCGTTGCCTATCGGGTTGGATGTGGCCGAGGCGGCGGCGGACAAGTACGGGGCGTGTCGTCGGCCGGTCCCGATGCGGACCTTCGACCAGTCCACGGGGGAGTCGAGAGTTGTTGGCTCGCCGTGCAAGTCGACGGTCAGCAGCGTTTGTCCTTCGTGTGCGAAGCGGGCTCGAGCCTTGCGTAAGCAGCAGTGCAAGGAGGGCTATCACCTCGATCGTGAGCCGGTCCAGGAGAAGAAGGACCCCACCGAGCACCAGGTCGGCCTCTACACCGCCCGCGCGGATCTGGCCCAGGACTACCGGTCCGCGAAGGCGGCCGGGGACACCGAACTGATGGACGGCATCCGCGAGGTGGTGGCGGACCTGGATCGGGAGCTGCGTGAGTCGGGTGTGCGCGGCCGGTTGGTCGCCCTCGATCCGATCGACAAGCCTCGCCGCAAGCGGTCCACCAAGCGGCGTCAGGACACTCCGGAGCTGCCGCGTAAGAAGGTGCAGAAGCACACGATCAAGGCGGCCTATCCGGGTGGGTATCGGCCCGGGATGATGGTCACGCTGACCATGGACAGCTACGGGCGGATCAACCGGACCGGGGACCGGGACAAGGACGGCAAGGTCTGCTCGGACGGATCACCGGTCCACCCGGACAGCTATGACTACACCCGGGCGGCGCGGGATATCGCGTTCGCTGCGGCGTGTTTCGACCGGTGGGTGCAGAACCTGCGCCGGGCGGTCGGGTATGACGTGCAGTACTTCGCGGTGGTGGAGCCGCAGAAGCGCGGCGCTCCGCATTTCCATGTGCTGATCCGCACCGATATCCCGCGTGAGCTGATCCGCCGCGTCACTGATGCGACGTATCACCAGGTGTGGTGGCCGCACTTCGACGAGCCGGTCTACTGGGACGGGAACATGCCGGTCTGGGACCCGGCCGCGATGACCTTCGTTGATCCGCGCACCCGCCGGCCATTGGCGGGCTGGGACGAGGTGATGGACCACCTGGACACGATGGACGAACTCGACCCCGCGCACGTGGTCCGGTTCGGCCCCCAGGTGGACCCTCGGGACATCAAGGGCGTGATCCCGGGGGAGGAGTCCAACAAGACGATCAACTACGTCACCAAGTACCTCACGAAGTCCATCAGCGAGGTGCTGGAGACCGACATCGAGCGCACCCGAGCGCATTACGACCGGTTGCACGAGGAGCTGCAGTACGTCCCGTGCTCTCCGCGGTGCCCGGTGTGGCTGCGCTACGGCATCGTGCCGCAGGGCGCCAGCGACAAGACGGTGCCGGGCCGGTGCACGGGCAAGGCGCATCGTCGGGACACCCTCGGGTTGCCGGGTCGGCGGGTGCTGGTCTCCCGGAAGTGGACCGGGAAAACGCTTCCCGATCACAAGGCCGACCGCGCTGATTTCGTTCGGCAGATGCTCGCTCAGGCCGGTATGAGCAAGCCGCAGATAGACCACCTGCGGGTGGTCCCGGTCCGTCCGGGTGACAAGGACTGTCCGCCCCGGGAAGTCCTGATCTTCCAGGGAATCGCCGATCGGACGACCTGGCAGAACGAGTACTACCGCGCGGTCGGCCTGTTACCGAACCCGCCAGGCACGCATGACCTTTCGGCAATTCCGGAAGCGGCATAGGAGGCAATGACCATGATCGAGGATGAGACCTACCTGCGGGCCAAGCAGTTGGAGGCGCTGACCGGGATTCCGGAGGCCACTTGGCGGTGGTGGGCGCATATCGGGGACCCGACCAAACCGCCCAGCTTCAAGCTCAGTGCTCGTCGGCGCGTGTGGAAGAAGACGACCGTGCTGGCCTGGATCGCTGAGCAGGAGCGGGCGGGTATCGAGTTGGAGGCTGAGCGTCGTCGGATGGTGGCGTGATGGCCGGTAAGCGCAATCGGCGGTCAGGAGTCGAAGACCGCTGGCACAAGACCGTTTACGTCACCCAGGAGGACGGCGGCAAGAGTCGGCAAACGGTGCGATCGGCGAACTATGGGTGCAAGAAGCGGTGGCGGGCTCGGTACGTCGATGACCAATCGATAGAGCATGTCCGCGGCTTCGAACGCAAGGCCGACGCCGAGACGTGGCTGTCCAACCAGATGTCGAGCTTGGTGCAGGGCACACACGTGGCTCCTCGGGATGCCGCGATCACCGTGCAGCAGTGGTGCGACCAGTGGATTCAGGGGTACGAGATCCACCGGAAGGGGACGGTCCGTGAGGCCAAGACCCACATCAAGCGCATCACCGCGACGTTCGGCAATATGCAGCTTTCGGCGGTGCGGCCGTCCTCGGTGAAGGCGTGGGTCGCCGGGCTGAAGCGGGAAGGGCTGAAACCGAGCTACGTCTATGCGCTGCATGGGCGGTTGTCGCAGATCATGAACGATGCCTGGCATGAGGGTCTGATCGCGCGTAATCCGTGCTCGCGCAAGACATCTCCGCCGATGGGTAAGCAGAAGCCGTACATCGCCACGACGGAACAGGTCTGGCAGCTCTACGACGCATGTCCGGGCCATATGCGGGTGGCGGTGCTGCTCGGTGCATTTGCGGGGTTGCGGGTGGCGGAGGTGTCGGCGCTGCGGGTCGCGGATATCGACTTCATGCGTGGGGTCATCCACCCAGCGCAGCAGTGGCCGGCCGATCCGCTCAAGTCGCCGACGAGTGAGACGCCGATCCCGATTCCGCGGGAGTTGACGTTGCTGCTCTCGGCGTCCAAGCAGCGGTGGCCGCACACGAACATGGTGACCAATGGCGAGGCTCAGCCGTTGCCGCCGTGGCAGATTGAACGGGCGTTGCGTGTCGTCCGCGAGAAGAACCAAGTGCCGTCTCTCCCAGAGGAATTCAGCTTTCACGATCTGCGGCACTACTTCGCGTCGCTGCTGATCTCCAAGAAGGCCGATGTGAAGACCGTGCAGGCGCGGCTACGTCACGCCTCGGCGCGCACCACGCTGGACACGTACGGGCATCTGTGGCCGGACGCAGACGAGTCCACCCGGACCGCAATCGGTGAAGTGATCGCGGAACGGATGGACTCGGTGCGAACTACTGCGGACGAACTGCGGACGGAAGAGCACGGATAGGTGTTCCGCCGCAGGTCAGAGCCTCGGGAAGGCTTACACGTCGTAGTACAGCTCGAACTCGTAGGGGTGCGGGCGCAGGTTGATCGGGGCGATCTCCTGGTTGCGCTTGATGTCGATCCAGGTTTCGACGAGGTCCTCGGTGAAGACGTTGCCTTCGGTGAGGTAGTCGTGGTCGGCCTCGAGCTTGTCGATGACCGAAGCCAGGCTGGTGGGGGCCTGGGCGATGTTCTTGGCCTCCTCCGGCGGGAGCTCGTAGAGGTCCTTGTCGACCGGGGCGGCGGGCTCGAGCTTGCGCTTGATGCCGTCCAGGCCGGCCATCATCATGGCGGCGAAGGCCAGGTACGGGTTACCCGAGGAGTCCGGCGCGCGGAACTCGAGGCGCTTGGCCTTCGGGTTGTTGCCGGTGACCGGGATGCGCACCGCGGCGGATCGGTTGCGCTGCGAGTACACCAGGTTGATCGGGGCCTCGAAGCCCGGGACCAGGCGGTGGTAGGAGTTCACCGTCGGGTTGGTGAACGCCAGCAGCGACGGCGCGTGGAACAGGATGCCGCCGATGTAGTGGCGGGCCAGGTCGGACAGACCCGCGTAGCCGGCCTCGTCGTGGAACAGCGGCTTGCCGTCCTTCCACAGCGACTGGTGCACGTGCATACCCGAGCCGTTGTCGCCGAACAGCGGCTTGGGCATGAAGGTGACGGTCTTGCCCTCCTGCCACGCGGTGTTCTTGACGATGTACTTGAACAGCTGCAGGTCGTCGGCCGCCGACAGCAGGGTGTTGAACTTGTAGTTGATCTCGGCCTGACCGGCGGTGCCGACCTCGTGGTGGCCGCGCTCGAGCTCGAAACCGGCGTTCTGCAGGTTGGTCGCGATCTTGTCGCGCAGGTCGACGTAGTGGTCGTACGGCGCGACCGGGAAGTAACCACCCTTGTTGCGGACCTTGTAACCGCGGTTGGGGGTGCCGTCCGGGTTGAACTCCGCGCCGGTGTTCCAGGAGCCCGAGACCGAGTCGATCTCGTAGAAGGCGCCGTTCATGGCCGAGTCGTAGCGGATCGAGTCGAAGATGTAGAACTCCGCCTCGGCGCCGAAGAACGCGGTGTCGGCGATGCCGGTCGAGCGCAGGTACTCCTCCGCCTTGCGGGCGATGTTGCGCGGGTCGCGGCTGTAGGCCTCACGAGTGAACGGGTCGTGCACGAAGAAGTTCATGTTCAGCGTCTTGGCAGCGCGGAACGGATCGATCCGAGCGGTGCTGAAGTCGGGCAGCAATAGCATGTCCGACTCGTCGATCGACTGGAAACCGCGCACCGAGGAGCCGTCGAACGCCAGCCCCTCCTCGGCCAGATCGGCCGTGAACGCCTTCGCCGGGATCGAGAAGTGCTGCTGCACACCTGGGAGGTCGGTGAACCGAATATCGACGTATTCGAGCTCCTGCTCCTTGATGTAACTGATGACCTCGTCGGCCGTGCTGAACGCCACTTGTACTCCTTACGGATCGGTTCCCAGCCCGTACCGATTGCTGGGTATCGCTGCTTGACGGTATGGATGCGGTGTTTCCCGACAATCAAGGCTGTGTTTCGCCAGTGTTACACGTACTGCTGGGCGGGCTGTGCACCTCCCCGGCGTACCGAGGGTGGCACGGCTGTCGCCCGGCCGTGCTCGACCAGCAGGAACATCCTGCCACCGCGGGGTGGGGGGCGGGTGCACCGGTTGGGGAAAAATGTGGCACACGTCTCTGTGCCCGGTCGATGGTTTCTCCTTGGTGAACATCGAGGTCAGTCGATCGGGGCGTCGCGAGTCTCCGGCATGCCCAGCACGACCGCGGCGCTGGCCAGCGACAGGATCAGGACGTAGCCCGCGAACAGCGTCGCGTGATGTGAACCGGTGAGCCAGGTCTGCAGATACGGTGCGGTGCCGCCGAACATCGCCGTGGCGACCGCGGCGCCCAGCCCGCTGCCGGTGGCGCGGATTCCGGTCGGGAACAACTCGGCGTACACGGCCGGGATGATCGCCGCGAACGGCGCGAGGAAGATCATCGCCACGATCAACGCCGAAGCCAGTTGCCAGGGCCCGCGGCCGAGCAACGCGGTGAGCGGGAAGATCGCCGCGGCGCTGCCGAGATTGGCCAGCAGCAGCACCGGCCGACGTCCGACTCGATCGGCCAGGGCGCCGTACAGCGGCAGCATCGCGATCATCGCGACCGAGGCCAGCACGCTGATCCACAACACCTGTGCGGCGGGAATCCGATGTGCGGCCACCTCCTGCGCCGGGGTGCCGATCACCCAGAGATAGAAGGTGACGGTGCCACCGAGCGTCAGGGCGAACGCCCGCGCACAGCCGATCCGGTGCGTCCACAGTCCGCGCAACAGCGGCGCCCGCGGTGCGGTGTTGCGGGCGAAGCTCGCGCTCTCCGTCAGCCGCAGCCGCATCACCAGCGTGTACGCGCCGACGACACCGCCCAGCAGAAACGGGACCCGCCATCCCCACGCGGTCATCTGAGCTCTGCTCAGCACGCCGGAGCCGATCGCCCCGAGCACGGTCGAGACGATGATTCCGGTGGTGCCGGAGATGTAGATGAACGCGCCCCACCGACCGCGCCGCCCCGGCGGCGCGGATTCGGCCAGATAGGTCTGTACCGCGGGCATTTCGCCACCGTGCCCGAGCCCCTGCGCCAACCGGGCCAGCACCAGTATCCCCGGCGCGGCGAGGCCGATCGCGGCATGCGTGGGGCACACTCCGATGAGCAGACTGCCGCTCGAAGCCAGGGCGATCGAGCCGATCAGGGCGGCGCGCCGCCCTTTCCGGTCGGCGTACCACCCGAACAGCAGGCTGCCGATCGGCCGCATCACGAATCCGACCGCGAATACCGCCAACACCGACAGCAGGGCGAGCATGCCCGTCGCGTCGGGGAAGAACTGGTGCGCGAAGAACGGCGAGAACGTGCCGAAGATCGCCCAGTCGAACCATTCGAGCGCATTGCCGGTCCCGGTCGACAGCAGTGTGCGCCAGGTGGGCGGTGCGGGAGTGCCTGAGGTCGTGAGGACGGTTGTGTCGGTGGGATCGACGACTGCGGGTGTGGCCGCACGCGGATTCGCGATATCCGGTCCGGCGGGGTCGACGTGATCGGGTTGTGCGGCGGATGTGCTGGTGGACATGGTATTTCCTCCTTATCGGACCGCGTCCGGGAGAGCTTGCGCGGCAACGGCATTCGACGTTGCCGCGATATCCAGTCGTCGGGACGCCAGTTCTGCGAGGTAATTCGCTCCGTCGGACAGGATCGCGTCGTCGAAAACCGCGTAGGGAGAATGGATGTCGGGGGCGGTGGCCGGATCGGCCTCCGGCGGGCAGGCGCCGAGCAGGATCATCGCGCCGGGGACGCGATCGAGAACGTTGGAGAAGTCCTCGCCCGCGCACAAGGGCTGTGGCAGTTCCCGATAGCGGTGCGGACCGTGCAGATCGGCCGCGACGCCGGCGGCGAAGTCCGCCTCGGCGGCATCGTTGACGGTGGCCCCGACATAGGGCGTGATCTGCGTTTCGGCCTCGACCCCGAAGGCGTGTGCGATCGAGCGGCACATTCCGGACAGGCTCGCGCGCAACGCATCCCGGATCTGCGGGGTGTGCCAGCGCAGTGTGCCGCGGAATTCGGCGCTGCCGGGGATGACGTTTCCGGCGCTGCCCGCGTGGATCGCCCCGATGGTGAGCACCGCGGTGTCCTGTGGCGCGACAGTCCGAGTGAGCAGGCCGGGCAGCGCGCCGATCATCGCCGCCGCGGCCGAAATCGGGTCGCGCGCCAGGTGTGGAGCCGATCCGTGCCCGCCGGTGCCGCGTACCGTGACACGAAGCAGATCACCCCCGGCGAGGACGGCCCCGCGGCGGGTGGTGAAGGTCCCGTGCGGGAAGCGGGCCGACATCACGTGGATCGCATAGGCGGCGATCGGTGGCGCGCCCGCCGCTTCGAGTACTCCCTCCTCGATCATCCGCGCGGCCCCGTCCTGGCCTTCCTCACCGGGTTGGAACATGAAAATCACGTCACCCGTGAGCTTTTCGCGACATCGCGCGAGCAGCTGCGCCGCTCCGACCAGCATCGCGGTGTGCAGGTCGTGCCCGCAAGCGTGCATGGTCTCGGTGCGCGAGGCGTAGTCCAGTCCGGTGAGCTCGGCCAGGGGCAGCGCGTCCATATCTCCCCGCAGCAGAACCGCCGGGCCCGCGCGTCCGCCGCGCAGCACCGCGGTCACCGAGCCGAGTTCGCGCCCGACGGTGATCTCCAGCGGTAGGCCCGCCAGCGCGTCGAGCACCCGTCGCCGGGTGCGGGGCAGATCCAGTCCGAGTTCCGGCTCGCCGTGGATCCGGCGACGTAGGCGGACCAGATCTTCCTGCAGCGCTTGACTTTCTGTCGATGTCGGCATCGCCGGACCTCCTGTCGTGCGGAATCGTGACAGGATGGCGAGGGGAGCAGAAGAGTCGGTAAATCTGCCGGATATTTCGAAAATTGGTGTCCCGATGCAGGATTCTGCCATCGCTCTGGACGAGCTGGATCTGGCGGTGATCAATTGCCTGGAGATCGCTCCGCGGGCCTCGTGGCAGCGGATCGGCGCCGCCCTCGAGGTCGACCCGGCGACCATCGCACGACGCTGGCAGCGGCTGAGCCGGGGCCGCGCGGCCTGGGTGAGCGGTCGCGCGTCCGGTCTGCCCGACGCCTGTCAGGCCATCGTGCTGGTCGACTGCGCGACCGGGGCGGCGAACGATACCGCGCAGCGCCTGGCGCGCTGGCCGCATGTGCTCAGCGTCGAGCACATCAGCGGCAGTCACGATCTGTCACTGCTGATCACGGTGCCCGGATTGGGTGCGCTCTCGCGCCTGCTGCTGGAGTCGCTCTCAGCGGTGCCCGGCGTCGTCGCCACCCGGACGCTGCTGATCACGCGGACCTTCCGGCTGGGCGACCACTGGCAGTTGAACGTGCTGGACGCCGCCCAGCGGGCGCGGCTGGCGGCGGGCGTGCGCCCCTGGCCCGAGCGGCCACCCCGCCCGCGTCCCCTGGACGCCACCGATCGCACCCTGGTCCTGCGCCTGGGGCAGGACGGCCGGGCCGCGCTGTCGGACCTCGCCCGGGAGACCGGCCTGAGCATCAGTACGGTCCGCCGCAGGATGGACGGGATGGTCGCGGGCGGGCAGCTTCAGGTGCGATGCGATATGGCGCTGTCACTGTCGGGGTGGCCGGTCGGCATGTGGGTGTGGGCCAGAGCGGATCCGAACGATCGGCGCACCGTGGAGGCGCTGCTCGCCATCACCGGTGCACGGGTGTGCATGCGGGTGTCCGGGGGTGAGCCGAATCTCGTCGTCGGCTTTTCGTTGCGCACCGTGCACGAGGTGGCGGTGGTGGAGTCGCGGCTGTCCGTCGAGGCGCCGCGGCTGACGATTCTGGGCACGTCGATCGTGCTGCGGTTCATCAAGCGGATGGGCCGCGTGCTGGATGCGGCCGGGCGCAGCCAGACGGTCGTTCCGATGGAGGTCTGGGCGGATCCGGGCGAGCCGCCGAGGTAGGCCGCGCACCACCCTCGACAGTGCCCTCGCGGGCCGGGGATACGATTCTCGCATGGCACGTATCACCGGTTCCTGGCTGTCGGGGCCCAATGCGGCGGACTCGGGGGATCCGCTGCCGGACGAATATCCGGGCAAACTGCTGGGACTGCCGAAATCCGGTGTCGGCTCGCTGGCGCCGATGTCGCGGCGCATCGTGGCCATGTTCGTGGACTGGATCATCGCGACCGGAATCGCGGCGTTGATCGTCCGGCCCGATCCCGCGCGCATCATCGCCCGCACGCATGTCGCCGCCGGTCAACAGCCTCCGACGAACTTCGAGGCCGTGACCAGCGCCCTGTCCACGCCGACCTTCCTGGTGTGGTTCGTGCTCGGTGTCGCCACGGTGACGCTGTTCGGGTTCACGCCGGGGCAGTACTTCCTGCGGATGCGCGTGGTGCGTGTCGATGTGATCGAGGCCATGGCCGAGGGCAAGTCCGGGTCGGCTGTCGGCGGTCAGGCCAAGCCGCCGGGGTTCGACGCCGCGGTCGGATTCGTGCGTGCCCTGGTTCGCCAGGTGCTGCTCATCTTCGTGGTGCCCGCCCTGTTCGCCGATTCGGACGGCCGCGGCATGCACGACCGCGCCACCGGAACGGGTCTGGCCCGCACCCGCTGAGCGCATCCGGAACAGCAGAAGGCCCGCGTTCGAAAGAACGCGGGCCTTCGTCGTCTCGGGGCCGACCGACTCAGCTGCGGCGGCGGACCGTGCGCTGGACGCCGCGCATCTTCGCGCCGCCGGGCAGCGGGCCCTTGGGCAGCGCCGGGCCGCCGCGGGTGGCCAGGGCCGACAGCCGGCCCTCGATGAGATCCATCCGCTTGGCGTCGATGTTGCGGGGGAGTTTGGTGAGGTAGCGCTGCAGGGTCTTGAGCGGGACCTGACCCTCCTCGTTGCCGATCACGACGTCGTAGATCGGGGTGTCGCCGACCAGGCGGGCGGTCTTCTTCTTCTCCTGGGCCAGCAGCGATTTGACCCGGTGCGGGGAACCCTCGGCGACCAGGATGACGCCGGGCAGGCCGATCACCCGGTGCACCGCGTCGAGCTGCGCGGTGGCGGCAACGGCCTGGGTGGGCCGCCACTTGCCCTGCAGATTGTCCAGCACCCACCAGGCCGCGCCGGGCTGATCGTCCATGCGGGCATACGCGTTCTTCTGGGCGCGGCGGCCGAAGATGATGAACGCAACCAGACCACCCAGCACCAGGCCGATCGGCAGCAGGTACCACTGCATGTGCACGAGCAGGCCGATGACCACCATGATCACCGTGATGCCGACGAAGGCGCCGATCATCAGGGGCAGCAGCAGCTTGTCTTCCTTGCGCTGCATCTGGAATACCTGCCAGAGCTGCTTGCGCCGCTCCTTGGAGGCCTGCTTGCGCGCCGCCTTCTCCGCGGCCTTCGCTTCCTTCGACGGCTTGGCGCCGCCCTTGCCTGCTGCCATGGTTCTCAGAATAGTGTGCGGAGCTCAGGTCGAGACGTGCGCCCGGTTGCGGATCGAGTCGGCCAGCTGGCCGGGCATCGCCTCGTGCCGGGCGTAGGAGCGAGTGAACTGCGCCGCGCCGTGAGCGAGGGAGCGCAGATCGATGGCGTACCGGTCCAGTTCGAGTTCGGGAACCTCGGCGCGGATGACCGTGCGCGCACCGGAGATCGGTTCGGTGCCCAGTACGCGGCCGCGGCGGCTGGACAGATCGCTCAGGACGGTGCCGACATGGTCGTCCGGGACCGTGACGTTCACCTCGGCGATCGGTTCGAGCAGATTCAGCCGGGCGGCGGTCGCGGCCTCGCGCAGGGCCAGCGCACCGGCGGTCTGGAAGGCCGCGTCGGAGGAGTCGACCGAATGCGCCTTACCGTCGAACAACGTCACCCGCACGTCCACCAGCGGATATCCGGCCGCCACACCGCGGGCCGCCTGCGCGCGCACCCCTTTCTCCACCGACGAGATGAACTGTCGCGGAACGACTCCGCCCACCACCTTGTCCACGAACTCGATGCCCGAACCCTCCGGCAGCGGATCCACCTCGATCTCGCAGATCGCGTACTGGCCGTGCCCGCCGGACTGTTTGACGTGCCGCCCGCGCCCGGTCGCGCCGGAGGCGAACGTCTCCCGCAGCGCCACCTGGTGATCGACCAGATCCACCTGCACCCCGAACCGCGACCGCAGCCGCTCCAGCGCGACGTCGCGGTGCGCCTCGCCCAGACACCACAGCACCAGCTGGTGGGTCCGGCCGTTCTGTTCCAGGTGGACCGCCGGATCCTCGGCGACGAGCCGGGCCAGGCCCTGGGAGAGTTTGTCCTCGTCGGCCTTGCTGTGCGCCTGCACCGCGACCGGCAGCAGCGGTTCGGGCATCGGCCACGGCTCGATCAGCAGCGGAGAATCCTTCTGGGACAGCGTATCTCCGGTCTCGGCGTGTCCGAGTTTGGTGACGCAGGCGATATCGCCGGCCACGGCCTCCCCGACCGGGCGCTGCTGCCTGCCGAACGGGGCCGAGATCGCGCCCACTCGTTCGTCCGCATCGTGATCGGGTTCGGGCTCGCCGTTCCCGCCGGGAGTGTGGCCCCAGACGTGCACCGTCTCGTCCGGGCGCAGCGTGCCCGCGAACACCCGCACCAGCGAGAGCTTGCCGACGTACGGATCGGACGTCGTGCGAATCACCTCCGCGGCCAGCGGCGCGGCCGGATCGCAGGCCAGCGGAGTGGGGGCCGAGCCCTTGCCCGGACGCGCCGCCGCCACCGGATGCTCTGCGGGCGTGGGGAATCCGCGGGTGATCAGATCGAGCACCTCGACCATGCCCAGCCCCTCGCGCGCACCCTCGGGTGGCGGCGCGGCGAGCAGGATCGGATGGAAGGTGCCGCGCGCCACCGCGCGTTCCAGATCCGGGACGAGCGTGTCCAGGTCGATATCCTCGCCCTCCAGGTAGCGATTCATCAGGGTCTCGTCCTCGCTCTCGGCGATGATGCCCTCGATGAGCTGCCCGCGCGCCTGCTCGATCAGCGCCGCCTGCTCCGGTGTGGCCTCGGTGCGGGTGTGCTCGCCCGCGGAATAGTCGAACACCTGCTGGGTGAGCAGATCGATCAGACCGGTCACCGGGCGGTGCCCGTCCGCGCCCGCCGGTCCGTAGACCGGAAGATGCAGGGGCAGAACGCTTTCGGTCGCACCGCCGCCGAGCAGTTCGCGGCAGGTGCGGGCCATGTCGTCGAAGTCGGCGCGGGCGGCATCCAGATGGGTGATCACCAGCGCACGCGGCATGCCGACCGACGCGCACTCCTCCCACAGCGCCAGCGTCGGCCCGCCGACGCCGTCCGCGCCGGCGGCGGCCGAGATGATGAAAAGGGCCGCATCCGCTGCTCGCAGACCGGCCCTGAGCTCTCCGACGAAATCGGCATAACCCGGTGTGTCCACCAGATTGACCTTGATCCCGTCCCAGGCGACCGGCACCACCGACAGCTGCACCGACCGGTGCTGGCGTTGTTCGATGTCGTCGTAGTCCGAGACGCAGGTCCCGTCCTCGACCCGACCGGCCCGGGTGAGCGCACCGGTGGCGACGGCGAGCGCCTCCACCAACGTCGTCTTTCCGGACCCCGGATGCCCGACCAGCACCACATTGCGAATGTCCTCGGGCCGGTCGGCGGTGACCGCCTTCCCGTTGGGCCCGGCCGGTGTGCTCGCTCTCTCGACCATCTGTGCTCCCGAAGTCGACACGTGTGGTTAATCAGAGCTTCCCACCAGCGACCACCATGTGTCACCCATTCGACAGATCAATCGGGTTACCGCACCCTTTCCTCTGCGAAGTAGTGCGGCCGGTGTCGCTGGTTTCCGGGCACGCGGTCTTGCGCGTTCGTCGCACCGGACCGACAGCTCGCCTCGCGAACCGCGCTACTGGTGCGATCGGACGAGTCTCCGGCGGAACCGGTGGCGATCGTGCGCCGATCACATCCGTCGGTCACCGCCTGGGCCGTTCATATCGGCGACGTCGGCTTCTCCCGCCCGCACATTGAGTGTTCTATGCAGTTTACTGCGCCCCAACAGCTTTCGGCATACGGACGAACCGAGGTGTCGCCTTGCCGCTGTGCGGACCGAGCGCGGGGGAACAGATGCATATTCGGGGTGTGATCACAGGACTTGCCGGTGCGCTGGCCGCCGTCCTGATCGCTGTTGTGGCCACCGGCACCGCTGCCGCGGACCCGCTGGCCGACAAGTCCCGGGAGACCACTACGGACGACGGCTGGCACATTCGAATCACAAAGACCGACGAAAACCTCGACAGATACCCGAATCTCGCCGCCACATTGTTCACCCGTGAAGGATTCGTCACGCTCAAAGCGGCCGCCGATGTAAGCGGTAGCGGCTCCGCCCCGGTGAATTCCGGCAGCATCACCCTCGGCTACCAGATCGGTTGCCAGGCGGACGTCACCAGCGGTGCGGCCATCGGACTGCTTTGACCGGGCGCCACGGTTCGATCACCGCCGACCAGGTGCACATCAAGATCGACGGCTGCCTGGGCCCGGTCAGTCTGCGGTCCTACGCGCAGATCAAGATCACCACCCCGACCGCGGACAACTCGCTGGCCGTTGAGATTCTCATGACTTCGCACGATCAGTTGGGTGATGAGATTCCGCTTCGGCGCGGATACTACGATCCGACGACGAACAGCGGCTTCGGGTTCGACAAGATGTTTCATAAACATGGCATCACGAACCCGAACGTATTCGACGATATAATTCGACACACCCCTTCGACGTATCAGATCGATCCGGAGTCCGGGGAGATGAGGCGCATATATCGCAGCCAGATTCAGCGATGGCGCTGCGGATCATTTCTGGGGATTCCTACTTCCTGCCGGAATACCGGTGAATCCGTCTGGATTCGCGCCGTTGTCATGTCGAGGATGAGAAGCTCGATGGTCACCCGCTCGGGCTGATCACGATGTATTGTGAAAAAGGCGGCTCCGGTGTCACTCTGAATCAGTGGGGAACCGGTACGCTCTGTCCGAGCTGGGTGAACACGAACGTACCGATCAACTGAGAATGCGAGATCCATGGGTGCATCGAGCGGTTCCGACTTTGCGAAACAGGTTATTTCGGAATTGATTCGCCTTGCGAACGCGCCGGATCCACTCCGCGAGGTGACGATAGAGCCGGTTGCGGCATGGACCGCCGGGTCGTGGATGTAGTTCGTGTACCGGACAGACGAATCGCCGTGGACGTTCGGGATCGTGAAGGACACCGGTAGGCCGGACAAGCTCTCCCCGTGGCGTAGTGCGGCGGATGCGGCCGGTTGGTATCCCTTGTCCGATTATACGGAGTTCCGTACTCCCTGCATACCGGCGATCCCGACCGAATCATATGGCTGCTGGGACAGCTCGACGATGAGCTTCCTCGCCGGGTTGCAGAGGTCGAGGCTCGAAATGAACTGTGAAAAAAATCGTAGATCCAGTCGGAATCCGTGGCCGACAACGGCGTGGATCATTACCGATCATCGCGGCCGCTGTCTCGGTGGCCTGCCTTGTAATGGTTTCGCTGAGTAGCTGCTCCAAATACCACGTACGCGGAGATGATGAATCTCACCTGCGGAAAACTCCACGATCAGTTGGCCGCCATGACCGAATCGGGAGAACGTTACGCAGGGGGAGCGTATGCCGGGCAATACGGAAAGGTTCGCGTTACCGCCGTCGAGCAGGTTCGAGAATCTTCCGAAGAGCCTCTGACGAGAAAGGCGCGGGAAGAATTCGACACATCTGCCACGCCGTGGAAGATGTGCGACCTCGTACCGGTGTCGTGACGCCTCTGGTGTGATCCGTCCCCCGTGTCGTGAGCCCAACCGTGGACGCCGACGATATGGTTCACGGTTACGACACGGAGGACGGGTCGGCTAGGAGCCGAAGCGGGCCAGGACCGAGGTGGCTTCCTGGGAGGCGGAGCCTTCGGTGGCCAGATGGGCCATCTCCGGGGCGATCTCGCGGCCGTGGTGGGCCATCGCCTGGGCGTAGAGGCGGCCGGCGCGGTAGGAGGAGCGGACCAGGGGGCCGGCCATCACGCCGGCGAAACCGATCTCGGTCGCGACGCGGGAATGCTCCACGAACTCCTCGGGCTTGACCCAGCGGTCCACCGGATGGTGGCGCGGCGAGGGGCGCAGGTACTGGGTGATGGTCAGGATGTCGCACCCGGCCTCGTGTAGATCGCGCATCGCCTGGGTGACCTCCTCGGGGGTCTCGCCCATGCCCAGGATCAAATTCGACTTGGTCACCAGACCGGCCTCGCGGGCCGCGGTCAGCACCGCCAGCGAACGCTCGTAGCGGAATGCGGGACGGATCCGCTTGAAGATGCGCGGCACCGTCTCCAGATTGTGCGCCAGCACCTCGGGGCGGGTGGCGAACACCTCGGCCAGCTGATCGGGATCGGCGTTGAAATCCGGGATCAACAGCTCCACACCGGTGTTCGGGTTGAGCTGCTTGATCGCGCGCACCGTCTCCGCGTAGAGCCAGGCGCCGCCGTCGTCCAGATCGTCGCGGGCCACACCGGTCACCGTGGAATAGCGCAGGCCCATCGCCTGCACGCTCTCGGCCACCCGGCGCGGCTCGTCGCGGTCCAGCTCGGCCGGCTTACCGGTATCGATCTGGCAGAAATCGCATCGGCGAGTGCACTGCTCGCCGCCGATCAGGAAGGTGGCCTCGCGGTCCTCCCAGCATTCGAAGATGTTCGGGCAGCCCGCCTCCTCGCAGACCGTGTGCAGCCCTTCACGTTTCACCAGGCCCTTGAGCTCGGAGTATTCCGGGCCCATCGTGGCGCGGGTGCGGATCCACGCGGGTTTGCGCTCGATCGGCGTCTCGGCGTTGCGCGCCTCGATACGAAGCAGCTTGCGGCCGTTGGCCAATGGCACACCCGGCGCGGGAGCCGGGGTTGCGGCGGGACCCGAGCCGGGCGGGGTGGTGCCGGTCGGAGCGGTCGATGTCGGGGTGTCGACGGAGGTCACCCGACCGATGCTACGCCCGCCCGATCAAGCGCCCGGTGCGGCTCCGGCCGGTGTGATATGCGCAATATCGTGATCGGAAATCGGCAGTCGGCCGTCCAGGGCGCGCGCGATCGAATCGGCCACCGACGCAAGCACCTCGGCCACCGTGATCTCGCGGCCCAGTTCGCGGCTCAGCGTCGTCACCCCGGCGTCGCGGATCCCGCAGGGCACGATGACCTCGTAGGCGTCCAGCGGCGAATCGCAGTTGAGCGAGATGCCGTGCAGGGCGACACCGCGTTCGACGCGTACGCCTATCGCCGCGACCTTGCGCGCGGATTGCAGAGAGTTCGCCGGAACCCACACGCCGGACCGTCCGGGGACCCGCCCGCAGACCAGTCCCAGGCCGGTGCAGACCGCGATGAGGGCCTCCTCGAGGCGGCGCACGTAGTCGATCACGTCGACCGGTTCGGCCAATCGCACGATCGGATATCCGACCAGCTGGCCCGGACCGTGCCAGGTGATCTTGCCGCCGCGATCGGTCAGCACCACGGGGCTGCCGTCGGTCGGCATGTCCTGCGGTTCGGTGCGGCGGCCCGCGGTGTAGACCGGCGGATGTTCCAGTAGCAGTAGATGATCGCGGCCCTGACCTGCGGCGCGTTCGGCCGCGATTCCGCGCTGCACATCCCGGGCGCGCTCGTAGTCGACCACGCCGAGGTAGTCGATCTCGATGGGCGCCTCGTCCATGCGGGCGGATTCGGTGCGTCGGCGGGCCGGTGGGATCACCGGCAGTGCGGAGGTTTCGGTCACGCCGTCACCGAGCGGATCCGGGGTGTTCTCGTGCTCGCCCCGTAAGGCTGCGCTGGCGGGCTCAGTCATCGTCGGGACGTTACGCTATCGTGACCCGCACCCGCGAACTCCGTGGTGCCCAATGTGAGCTGCATCAATGTCAGGTCCATCCATCCGCCGAATTTATGTCCTACTTCCGGTAGTACCCCGACGGTGTGGAATCCGAACTTCTCGTGCAGCTTGATCGAGGTGGTATTCGAGGATTCGATCGCGGCGACCATCGCGTGCACGGTTCCGGCGCGTTCGGCCCGCGCGAGCAGCTCGGTCAGCAGAGCGGTGGCCAGTCCGCGGCGATGGAACCGGTCGGCCACGTACACCGAATTCTCCACGGTGAAGCGGTATCCCGACTTGGGCCGCCACTGTCCGTAACTGGCGTATCCGGCCACCGCGCCGTCGATCTCGGCGACCAGCACCGGGAATCCGCCCGCCGTGCGCGCCCGCCACCAGGCCAGCCGCTCCGGCAGATCGACCGGCTCGGTATCCCAGATCGCGGTGGTCTCCGCGATCGCGTTGTTGTGGATCGCCAGGATCTCCGGCAGATCCGTCTCACGCGCATCGCGGATCAGCGGCTCGGACGATGGATTCTCGGTCACCAGCTCACGGTAACCGGCGTCAACTCCAGGACCGAGGGGGCGAGATGTGATATTCGCCGGGACCTGAGGATCAGTCGGCGAAGATCGAGGCCAAGGCTTGGCCGATGGTGTGATGCCGGAAGGGATAGCCCGCCTCTTCGAGGGCTGTGGGTATGGCCCTGGGGCCGTGCAGGATCGCCTCTTCGGCGAACTCGCCGATCAGCAGTCGCAGTGCGACCGACGGCACCACCAGCGGGGCGGGACGGTGCAGCGCAAGGGCCAGGGCCCGGCTGAATTCGGCGTTGGTGACCGGTGCGGGTCCGGCCATGTTGACCGGGCCGCGCAGTGTGTCGTGGGTGAGCGCGAAGGCGATCGCGCCGATCTCGTCGGCCAGGGAGATCCACGGTACGTACTGACGGCCGTTGCCCAGGCGTCCGCCCAGGCCGAGCGAGTACAGCGGTTCGAGCAGTTTCAGCAGCCCGCCGTGCCGGGACAGCACCAGGGCGCTGCGGATGTACACCACGCGCGCACCCGCGTCCTCGGCGGGCTTGGTCGCGGCCTCCCAGTCGCGGCACAGCGTGCCCAGGAAACCCGTTCCCGCAGGGGAGGTTTCGGTGACGACCCGGTCGCCGGTCGTGCCGCCGTAGTAGTGCACGCCGCTCGCATTGATCAGCGTCGGCACCCCGGCGGCGGCGACCGCCGTGGCCAGTACATCGGTGGGGGTGATCCGGCTGTCCCGCAGCTCCTGTTTGTAGCTGCCGTTCCAGCGTCGGCGGCCGACCCCCGCACCGCACAGGTTGATCGCCGCGTCCGAGCCACGCAGGGCGCGCTCGGGCACCTGGGCGCGAATCGGATCCCAGCTGAACTCGTCACGCGCGGCGGCGGGGCGCCGCACCAGCCGGACCACATCGTGTCCGTCCCGGCGCAGCGCCGCCACCAGTGCCGTTCCGATCGAACCGGACGAACCGGCGATCACAACCCTCATGCGGTGTTACCGAATTTTCTTGTTACAGACCGAGGTCCGCCTCGAACGCCGCCTCCTCCAGCCGGTGCCGGATGGTGGTGAGGAAACGTCCGGCATCGGCGCCGTCGATGAGCCGGTGATCGTAGGTCAGCGGCAGGTAGCACATCGAGCGGATGCCGATGAACTCGTTGCCGTTGTCGGCGATCACGATGGGGCGCTTGACGATC
Source organism: Nocardia jiangxiensis NBRC 101359 (assembly GCF_000308615.1). Lineage (GTDB taxonomy): Bacteria > Actinomycetota > Actinomycetes > Mycobacteriales > Mycobacteriaceae > Nocardia > Nocardia jiangxiensis. The sequence continues at coordinate 616 of NZ_BAGB01000065.1, read as the reverse complement.
GCGCCGGTGCCCAGCATCGCCGACTGCGGCGGAACCAGGATCGGGGTGTCGAACAGGGCGCCCTGGCTGCCGATGTTGGTGATGGTGAAGGTGCCACCGGCCAGCTCGTCCGGCTTGAGACCGCCGGTGCGGGCGCGGTTGGCGATATCGGCGATCGCGCGGGCCAGACCGGCCAGCGACAGGTCGCTGGCGTTGTGGATGATCGGGGACAGCAGGCCCTGATCGGTGTCCACCGCGATACCCAGGTGCACCGCGGAGTGGTAGGTGATCTCCTTGGTGTCCTCGTTGTAGGAGGCGTTGACGTTGGGGTGCACGCCCAGCGCCTCCACGGCCGCCTTCGCGAAGAACGGCAGGAAGGTCAGGTTCACGCCCTCGCGATCGGCGAAAGCGGTCTTGGCCTTGGCGCGCAGTGCCGCGATCTTGGTGACGTCGGCCTCGTGGGTCTGGGTCAACTGTGCGGTGGTCTGCAGCGATTCACGCGTCTTGGTCGCGGTGATCTGCCGGATGCGGCTGGCCTTCTGCACGGTGCCGCGCAAAGCCTGCAACTGCGGGCGGACCCCGGCGGGCGCCGCGCTCGCGGGTGCGGCCGGAGCGGCTGCGGGCGCTGCCGCAGGCG
>NZ_BAGB01000066.1 GCF_000308615.1 Nocardia jiangxiensis NBRC 101359 | reverse complement strand
CCAGTCCCTGTGCCTGAACGTGGAGGTGCTGTCCTCGGACGGCGCGGCCATCGAGATGCGCGACGGCGACGACGAGGACCTGGAGCGGGCCGCCGCGAACCTGGGCATCAACCTGTCCCGCAACGAAGCCGCCACGGTAGACGATCTGGCGCAGTGATTTTGGTCCCGTTCCCCCTGCTCACCCGGCCGCGCGCCGGGCGAGCAGGGCGGTCGGGGCACCTGTTCACGACGATTGAGAACTTGCTCGAAATCAATCCCGACAGGGGAAAGGAAGTTACGTGCTAGACGTCAACTTCTTCGATGAACTCCGGATCGGCCTGGCTACCGCCGAAGACATTCGCAACTGGTCTTTCGGCGAGGTCAAGAAGCCGGAGACCATCAACTATCGCACGCTCAAGCCGGAGAAGGACGGCTTGTTCTGCGAGAAGATCTTCGGTCCCACCCGGGACTGGGAGTGCTACTGCGGTAAGTACAAGCGCGTGCGCTTCAAGGGCATCATCTGTGAGCGCTGTGGCGTCGAGGTGACCCGCGCCAAGGTGCGTCGTGAGCGGATGGGCCACATCGAGCTGGCCGCCCCGGTCACCCACATCTGGTACTTCAAGGGTGTGCCCTCGCGTCTGGGCTACCTGCTGGACCTGGCGCCGAAGGATCTCGAGAAGATCATCTACTTCGCCGCCTACGTCATCACCGCCGTCGACAACGATCTGCGCCACAACGAGCTGTCCACGCTCGAGGCGGAGATGGAGGTCGAGAAGAAGGCCGTCGCCGATCAGCGCGACGCCGATCTCGAGGCCCGCGCCCAGAAGCTCGAGGGCGATATCGCCGAGCTCGAGGCCGAGGGCGCCAAGTCCGACGTGCGCCGCAAGGTCAAGGACGGCGGCGAGCGGGAGATGCGTCAGCTGCGCGACCGCGCCCAGCGCGAGCTGGACCGGCTGGACGAGATCTGGACCACGTTCACCAAGCTGGCTCCCAAGCAGCTGATCGTGGACGAGGTGCTGTACCGCGAGCTGCAGGACCGCTATGGCGAGTACTTCACCGGTGCGATGGGCGCCGAGGCGATCCAGAAGCTGATGGAGACCTTCGACATCGCGGCCGAGGCCGAGAACCTGCGCGAGACCATTCGCACGGGTAAGGGCCAGAAGAAGCTGCGTGCGCTCAAGCGACTGAAGGTCGTCGCCGCGTTCCAGACCAACGGCAACTCGCCGATGGGCATGGTTCTGGACGCTGTTCCGGTGATCCCGCCGGAGCTGCGCCCGATGGTTCAGCTCGACGGTGGCCGTTTCGCCACCTCCGACCTGAACGACCTGTACCGCCGCGTGATCAACCGCAACAACCGCCTCAAGCGACTGATCGATCTGGGTGCGCCCGAGATCATCGTCAACAACGAGAAGCGGATGCTGCAGGAGTCCGTGGACGCGCTGTTCGACAACGGCCGTCGCGGCCGCCCGGTCACCGGTCCCGGTAACCGCCCGCTGAAGTCCCTGAGCGATCTGCTCAAGGGTAAGCAGGGTCGTTTCCGGCAGAACCTGCTCGGTAAGCGCGTCGACTACTCCGGCCGTTCGGTCATCGTCGTCGGCCCGCAGCTCAAGCTGCACCAGTGCGGTCTGCCCAAGCTGATGGCGCTGGAGCTGTTCAAGCCGTTCGTGATGAAGCGTCTGGTCGACCTGAACCACGCGCAGAACATCAAGTCCGCCAAGCGGATGGTCGAGCGGCAGCGGCCGCAGGTGTGGGATGTCCTGGAAGAGGTCATCGCCGAGCACCCCGTGCTGCTGAACCGCGCGCCCACCCTGCACCGTCTGGGTATCCAGGCCTTCGAGCCACTTCTGGTGGAAGGCAAGGCGATCCAGCTGCACCCGCTGGTGTGTGAGGCGTTCAACGCCGACTTCGACGGTGACCAGATGGCCGTGCACCTGCCGCTGTCCGCGGAGGCGCAGGCCGAGGCCCGCATCCTGATGCTGTCCTCGAACAACATCCTGTCCCCGGCCTCGGGTCGTCCGCTCGCCATGCCCCGTCTGGACATGGTGACCGGCCTGTACTACCTGACCCGCCTGCAGGAGGGCGCGAAGGGCGAGTACCAGGCGGCCACCAAGGACGCGCCCGAGCAGGGCGTGTACTCCTCGCCGGCCGAGGCGCAGATGGCCGTGGACCGCGGTGAGCTGACCGTCCGGTCGCAGATCAAGGTGCGGCTGAACGATCAGCGTCCGCCGCGGGCGATCGAGGCGGAGCTGTTCCCGCAGGGCTGGCAGCCCGGTGACGCGTGGACCGCCGAGACCACCCTGGGCCGTGTGCTGTTCAACGATCTGCTCCCGGCGGACTACGCGTTCATCAACGAGCCGATGCCCAAGAAGCGTCAGGCGACGATCATCAACGATCTCGCCGAGCGTTACCCGATGATCGTGGTCGCGCAGACCGTCGACAAGCTCAAGGACGCCGGCTTCTACTGGGCCACGCGTTCGGGTGTGACGGTCTCGATGTCCGACGTGCTGGTGCCGCCGGAGAAGGCCGACATCATGGAGCGGTACGAGGGTCTGGCCGACGGGATCGAGAAGAAGTACCAGCGTGGTGCGCTCGATCACCAGGAGCGGAACAACGCGCTGGTCAAGATCTGGCAGGAGGCCACCGAAGAGGTCGGTGCCGCGCTGCGCCGCCACTACCCGGCCGACAACCCGATCATCACGATCGTCGATTCGGGCGCCACGGGTAACTTCACCCAGACCCGTACCCTCGCCGGTATGAAGGGCCTGGTGACGAACCCGAAGGGTGAGTTCATCCCGCGGCCGATCAAGTCCTCCTTCCGTGAGGGCCTGACGGTTCTGGAGTACTTCATCAACACCCACGGTGCGCGAAAGGGTCTGGCCGACACCGCGCTTCGTACCGCCGACTCGGGTTACCTGACCCGTCGTCTGGTGGACGTGTCGCAGGACGTCATCGTCCGCGAGACCGACTGTGGCACCGAGCGCGGCATCCTCGTCGCGATCGCGGAGAAGCAGGCCGACGGCTCGATCATCCGCGACGCGCACGTCGAGACCAGCACCTACGCCCGGACGCTGGCCGCCGACGCGCTCGACGCCAAGGGCAACGTCGTGGTGGAGAAGGGTCACGATCTCGGCGACCCGGCCATCGAGGCGCTGCTCGAGGCAGGTGTCACCGAGGTGAAGGTCCGCTCGGTGCTGACCTGCACCACCGGCACCGGCGTGTGCGCGACCTGCTACGGCCGCTCGATGGCGACCGGCAAGCTGGTCGACATCGGTGAGGCCGTCGGTATCGTCGCCGCGCAGTCCATCGGTGAGCCCGGTACCCAGCTGACCATGCGTACCTTCCACCAGGGTGGTGTCGCGGGTGACGACATCACCGGCGGTCTGCCCCGTGTGCAGGAGCTCTTCGAGGCTCGTGTGCCCAAGGGCAAGGCGCCGATCGCGGAGGTCTCGGGCCGGATCCGGCTCGAGGACGACGACCGCTTCTACAAGATCACCATCATTCCGGACGACGGTTCGGACGAAGTGGTCTACGACAAGCTGTCGAAGCGTCAGCGTCTGCGGGTGTTCAAGCACGACGACGGCTCCGAGCGTCTGCTCGCCGACGGCGATCACGTCGAGGTCGGCCAGCAGCTGCTGGAGGGTTCGGCCGATCCGCACGAGGTGCTGCGCGTGATGGGTCCGCGTCAGGTACAGGTCCACCTGGTCCACGAGGTCCAGGAGGTCTACCGGTCGCAGGGTGTGTCCATCCACGACAAGCACATCGAGGTCATCGTCCGGCAGATGCTGCGGCGCGTCACGATCATCGATTCGGGCGCGACGGAGTTCCTGCCCGGTTCACTGGTGGAGCGTTCGGAGTTCGAGGCGGTCAACCGCCGCGTCATGGCCGAGCACGGCGATGCCGCGTCGACCGCGTCGGGTCGTCCGGTGCTGATGGGTATCACCAAGGCGTCGCTCGCGACCGATTCGTGGCTGTCGGCGGCCTCCTTCCAGGAGACCACCCGCGTGCTCACGGACGCCGCGATCAACTGCCGCTCCGACAAGCTGATCGGCCTGAAGGAGAACGTGATCATCGGTAAGTTGATCCCGGCCGGTACCGGCATCAACCGTTACCGCAACATCCAGGTGCAGCCGACCGAGGAGGCCCGCGCGGCCGCCTACGCGGTGCCGTCCTACGACGACACCTACTACACCCCGGAGGGCTTCGGCCAGACCACGGGTGCAGCGGTCCCGCTGGACGACTACGGTTTCAGCGACTACCGGTAATCCGGTAGGAGACAACACAATCCGCCCCGCCTCGGTTATCCGAGGCGGGGCGGTTGTCGTATGCGTGGGGCTCGTAGGGGTGTGCGGTTGCATAGTTGTCAGATTGGACCAGTTTCATTGCGCCCCTGCATATTTTGATACCTTGGCAATGTAATCTATTGTACCGCAACAGCATTCGCATTCAATGGTGTGGACCATCGCTGATGTGGCTGTATGCTTCGGGCATGCTTGCCGACATGATGCGATCGCCTCGGGAACCTGAGATGGACCGCCGTGAGATCGTCGAGCAGCTGCGTGAGGGGTTGGCCAAGTTGGCTGCGAATCCTGATTCATCGCGCATCTATACCCGTGAAGAGTTGTTGCGGGAGGTTTTTTTCGACCGGTACCCTGCTGCTATGGCCGTCGCTGCGCACGATCAACCCGAGGAACCGATTCGCTCGCGGTTGGTGTCGCTGCCAGTGCCTCCGCCCGAAGGGTTTACCGCCGCTGACCTGCCTCGCCTGATAGAAGTGGTCGACGGCAGCTTCGAGTTGGAGGATGGACAAGTCGTGATGATGGCCCCTGCCGATCCATGGCATGACGAGGTCAGGGATGCCTTGAAGGCCGCCTTGCGGCAGATTGCGCCACAGGATGTCGTGGTGCTGTCGGAAAAGGCCATCGAATTGGGGGCATCTGCACCCGAACCAGATTGTCTCGTGGTGTCTCGCTCGGCCTTCGGCCCGCATACATGGGTCTACCGGCCCGACGATGTGCACCTCGCCGTCGAGATCGTCTCACCCGGTACGAAGACCAAGGACCGCAAACTGCGGCCCGTGCAATACGCCGAAGCGGGCATCAAATGCTTCTGGCGGGTGGAGAACGAGGACGACGAAATGGTCGTCTACGCCTTCGAATTGCTTCCCGAGGGTGGTCAGTACACGCCCAGTGGTGTCTTCCGCAAGCAACTGCGCCTCGATCGCCCGTTCCCGATCGACGTTGAACTACCGGAAATCACCTGGTGACCAAAGGCTGCTCGGCGAGTGGAAGGAGCAGCCTCACCCATGGACAACGTTCTGCATTCGCTGTATGAAAAGTAGAACGTGTTTCACTTGGGATGGGAGTAGCTGTGGACAGCGCCGTGGGCGATCTGGTGTGGGGCGGGTTTCAGAAGTTGGGGTTCATCCAGTACGCGGGGATGGAGAACGTCGAGTATCGGGAGGGGTGCAACGTCGTGCAGATGGCGCCCAAGCCCGAGCATCTGAATCACAACGGTGATCTGCATGCGGCGATGTTGTTCGGGCTGGCCGAGACCGCGGCCATGGGTACGTCGATCTCCGGGATCGTGGATCTGATGGGGGATGCGTTCATCGTCGCGCGGGACGGGCGCATCGAATATCTGGCGCGGGCCAAGGGGGAGGCGGGTCCGATCCGCGCTACCTCGGAGTTGAGCGCCGAGGGGTTGAAGCAGATGCGCGAGGACATTCTGGCGGGCAACCCGGTCGAACTCTCCGTGCCGGTGGACATCACCGACAACACCGGAAAGTCCGTCGCCGCGGCAACTTTCACGGCCGTCATCCGCCCTCGTCGCAAGTAGAACGTCGCTCGGTCCTCGTCCGAACGTTCGGACGAGGACCGAGCTGTGCGGCGCCGAAAGCTCAGCTCTCGCTGTCCAGCATCGCCATCTGCGCGGGCGCATACCGTTCACCCGCGACCTGATCAGCGGGTACGGCCGCTTCGATCGCGGCGAGTTCGTCGGGCGACAGGGTGATGTCGAGTGCGCCGATCGCCTCGGTGAGGCGGTCGCGACGGCGTGCGCCGATCACGGGGACGATGTCGCGGCCCTGCGCCAGGACCCAGGCGATGGCGAGTTGTGCGACGCTCTTCCCGCGGCTGTCCGCTATGGCGGCCAGTGCATCGACCAGCCGCAGATTCGTCGCGAGATTCTCGCCCTGGAACCGCGGGCTGAACGCGCGGAAATCGCCCGCGGCGAAAGGCCGGTTCCCGCGCAGCGAATCGCTCAGCAGTCCGCGCGAGAGCACACCGTAGGCGGTGATCGAGGTGCCGAGTTCGCGGGCGGTCGGCAGGATCGATGCCTCGATACCCCGGGAGATCAGCGAATATTCGATCTGCAGGTCCGCGATCGGATGTACGGCTGCCGCGCGGCGCAACGTATCGGCTCCGACCTCCGACAACCCGATGTGTCGCACGAATCCGGCCTGCACCATCTCCGCGATCGCCCCGATGGTGTCCTCGATCGGCACGTTCGGATCCAGCCGCGCGGGCCGGTAGACGTCGATGTGGTCGACGCCGAGTCGTTGCAGGGAGTATCCCAGAAAGTTGCGGACCGCCTCGGGCCGCGCATCGGTGCCGCCCCAGTTGTTGTCCGGCCCCCGCAACGCGCCGAACTTCACGCTGAGCAGATAGTCCTCGCGTTTGCGATCGGCGAGGGCCCGCCCGATCAGCATCTCGTTGTGGCCCATGGCGTAGAAGTCGCCGGTGTCGATCACGTTGACGCCCACGTCCAGGGCGGCGTGGATGGTGGCGATGGATTCCTGTTCGTCGGCATGGCCGTACGAGCCGGACATTCCCATACCGCCGAGACCGATGCGCCCGACGGCCGGCCCGGCCGCGCCGAGCTGAACTTCTTCGATGGTGGTCATGCCGTTCATCGTGCGCGCGGATCCAGGGACCAGGGAGGGACGACACATCGTGGGATCGGCGATCCCTGGCTGCGCGCGAGGCGACGGAGGACAGTGGATCGCATGGACCGCGACGAACTGGCCGATTTCCTGCGACGCCGTCGCGAGCAGTTGCAGCCCGCCGAGGTGGGTTTGCTGCCCGGTCTCCGGCGACGCACGCCGGGTCTGCGCCGCGACGAGGTCGCTCTGCTTGCCGGTATGTCCACCGATTACTACACCCGGTTGGAACAAGCTCGCGGTCCGCGTCCGTCGGTGCAGGTGCTCGGTGCGTTGGCCCGCGCGCTGCGATTCACCGACGACGAGCGCGACTACCTGTTCCACCTGTGCGGGCATACCGCGCCGCATCGCGACGGCGGTGATCGGCACGTCGGTCCGGGCCTGCTGTATCTGCTGTCCAAACTCGAGGACACCCCCGCCGCGGTGTGTTCGGATCTCGGTGAGGTGCTGGCGCAGAACCGGATGCACGTCCTGCTGGTGGGCGATCAGACCGGATTCACGGGTCTGTCGCGGTATGTGCTGTGGCGCTGGTGCACCGATCCGGATGCCGGGCGCAGATTCCCCGAGGAGGATCGAGATCGCCTGATCCGCAAGCATGTCGCCGATCTGCGGGCCACGGCCGCGCGTCGAGCCGGTGACGCGGACGTCGTCGAGCTGATCACCCGATTGCGTTCGGTGAGTCCGGAATTCGAGAGAATGTGGACCGAACATGAAGTGGCGGTGCGGCTCTCGGACTCCAAGCGGATAATCCATCCCCGGGTCGGGTTGATGGACATGGTGTGCGAGACGCTGGTCACCCCGAACGTCGCACAGAAACTGCTGGTCTACTACCCGCGCCCCGGCACCGACGCACAGGAGAAACGGGACCTTCTGCGCGTCATCGGGGTTCAGTCCATGGCAGCCGAATCGGATATCGGCACAACGATATTCGGCGCCCCTTGAGAAGCCGGAGACTCAACCGGCCCGGCGCTTGCGCGGCTTCAGCCGGAGGTTGGGCAGCGGCGGCGCCGGAATACGTTGCTCGGGAGGATGTCCCGCGATATCCGCGAAACGGGCGAGATCGCGTTTCTCCCAGTCATTCCGGGCGTGCTGGATCTCATCGTGACTGCGGGCCACGAAATTCCACCACATCACCAGATCCTCGCCGAACGGCTCACCGCCGATCAGGATCGCATGCGCACCGGTGCTACTGGTGAGCGACAGTTCCGCACGGTCACTACCCAGATACAGCAGCGGTCCGGCGGGCGCGGGGACGCCCGCGGCGGTCAGATCGCCGTCGATCACCAACAGTGCGTGCTCGAATTCGGTTGCCAGCGGCAGGATCACCTCGCTGCCGGGGTCGATGCGCAGATCCGCGCCGACGATCGGGGTGTAGACCGTCGCCGGGGAACTCGCTCCGGCGAGCGAGCCGATCAGCACGGTCGCCCGCAACCCCGGCAGGTCGACGACGGGCAGTTCGCGATGCTGATCGAAATGCGGCGCGATGTCGCGATCGCTCTCGGGCAGCGCGATCCAGAACTGGATGCCGTGCCCGGCCGGCGCACCCGGCACCGTGTACTCCGAGTGGGCGATGCCGTGTCCGGACGTCATCAGATTCAGTTGGCCGGGCTCGATCTCGACATCGGAGCCGATACTGTCCCGATGCCGGATCCGGCCCTCGAATGGCCAGGTCACGGTCTGCAGTCCGATATGCGGATGCGGATCGATATCCGGCGGCAGGTCCGGGCTCGGCGCGGTGGAGCCGAAATGGTCGAGGAAGCACCAGGCGCCGACGGTCGGCAGATCCCGCTGGGGCAGCACGCGATGCACGGTCACTCCGCGCACGCCGCCCAGCGGTACCTCCCGCGACGGATAGCTGTCGGTTCGCGGTCCGGGGCCGGGGGTGGCCTCACAGATCGCTGCCTCGGGCCGTGCCTCGAGGTCACTCACCGCTGGATGCCTTTTCCTACCACGTGATCATCATATTCGGGGTGCTTGTCCAGCCAGCTCTTGATGAACGGGCAACGTGGCACGATGGTCCGCCCGCGCTCCACGACATCCTCGATCGCGGCCTTGGCCAGGATGCCACCGAGTCCCTTACCTGCGTATTCGGTGTCGACCTCGGTGTGGATGAAGACCGTGTCGTTCTCCCGCTCGCGGTATTCGGCGAATCCGGCCAGCCTGTCCTGGTACCAGATCTCGTAGCGCAACTGCGCATCGTTGCGGACAACCGATGACGGTGTCGTCTGCTCGCTCACTCAGTTCTCCTTCCGCACTCGCACCGGATGCCTACTCATGATCGAGACGCGATTGAAGGCACCGATGGTCGTTGCGGCCCAGATGACGACGGACACTTGGTCGTCCGACATATGTTGTCGCGCAAGAGCATACTCACGCGTCAGGTTTTCCTCATCCGGAAGAGTCGTGGTCGTCTCGGCCAGGACGAGGGCAGCTCGTTGCAGTGGGGTGAACAGGTCGCTGCGCCGCCATGCGGGCAGCACGTCGAGTTGCTGCTGGGTTACTCCGGCGGCGATCGCGGCGCGGGAGTGCAGGTTCAGGCAGAACGGGCAGCCGTTGATCTGTGAGACGCGGACGTTCACCAGTTCCATCACGTCCCGATCCAGGCCCGCGGCCTCCGCGGCGTGCTGCACGGCGACGGCCACCGCGCCGAGCGCGTGGAACGGCTCGGGGGTCTGCTTGTCGATCCAGATACGGGCGTCGGGTGGAGGTTGCATAGCGGTCGAATCGTAACCGTGCCCGGCGTTCAGCGCTCGCCGCGGAGTCTGCTGCCGACCTCGCCGAGTCCCTCGGCGATGGCGGTGAGCTGCTCCGGGGTCAGCGGATCGAGAAACATCTCACGGACTGCGGCGACATGTCCGGGTGCGGCCCGTTCCAGGGTGCGTTGCCCGGCCTCGGTGAGTACGGCGTAGACCGCGCGCATATCGCTCGGGCAGGAGCGTCGGCGGACGAGTCCGGCCTGTTCGAGCCGGTCGATCTGATAGGTGAGTTTGCTCTTGGAGTCCAGCAGCGCACCGGCGAGTTCGCTCATCCGCAGTTCGTGGTCGGGGGCGGCGGACAGGCGCACCAGGATTTCGTATTGCAGATGTGAGAGCCCGGAATCGCGTTCGAGTTGCTGATCGAGGCGGCGGTTGAGCAGCGCCGCAGTGGTGAGGAAGGCCAGCCAGGCGCTCTGCTCCTGCTCGTCGAGCCAGCGCGGACCATTCATCGTCCCAGGTTACCGCCCGTCATTCGAATTGGAATAATCTCGGGATCCCCTCTGTTCAAATTTGAACGGAACAGTTACCGGACCCCGGAGCAGCTATGACATCCATCCTCGCAGGCGGGAACGCCGCGGCCACGGTGCGGACCCGGGTGCGCATCCCGCTCGCATTCGGCGACGGGTACACGGTCACCGCCGAGGCGGTCACCTTCGACGGGCTCGCCGACGGCCGCGAACATCTGGCGCTGGCCCTGGGCGATCCCGGACCGACGCCGCTGGTGCGACTGCATTCGGAATGTCTGACCGGCGATGTGTTCGGCTCGGCCCGCTGCGATTGCGGACCGCAACTGCGCGAGGCCGTGGAACTGATCGCCGAGGCCGGTGGATATCTGCTCTACCTGCGGCAGGAGGGCCGCGACATCGGGCTGTACAACAAGCTCGACGCCTATGCGCTGCAGGACCAGGGACTGGACACCTACCAGGCCAATACCGCCCTGGGCCTACCCGAGGACGCTCGCGACTACACCGCCGCCGCGCAGATGCTGGAGGCGATGGGTATCGGGACGATCGAGTTGCTCACCAACAACCCGGACAAGCCGCGACAGTTGCGCGCGCTGGGGTTGGACGTGCGCGTCACGGTGCCGACGGGCGTGCACGCGACCACGCACAACCTGCGCTATCTGCGCGCCAAGGCCCAGCACACCGGGCATACCATTCGATTGATCGGCTGAAAGGTTCACCATGTCCACCGCCGAGACCGCCGGGCGCATGCCCGCGTTATATCTGAGCCACGGCGCTCCACCGCTGGCCGACGATCCGCTGTGGCCCGGTCAACTGGCCGCCTGGTCCGCCGAATTGCCCAGGCCCACAGCCATTCTCGTGGTGTCAGCGCACTGGGAGGACGCGCCGGTGACGCTCGGTTCGACCACGACAGTCCCGCTGGTCTACGACTTCTGGGGCTTTCCGGAGCACTACTACTCGGTGTTGTACCCCGCGCCCGGAGCGCCCGAGCTGGCCGCTAAAGTGCGTGCGCTACTGGGGGATTCGGTGCACGAGGCGCCCGACCGAGGCTTGGATCACGGAGCGTACGTGCCGTTGGTGGAGATGTTCCCCGAGGCCGATATCCCGGTGCTGCAGCTGTCCATGCCGACACTGGATCCGGTCGGCCTGTTCGACCTGGGGCGACGGCTGGCCCCGCTGCGGGACGAGGGCGTGCTGATCATCGGCAGCGGATTCTTCACGCACAACCTGCGCGAGATGACTCCCGGCGCCGCCGACGACGAGGCCCCCGCGTGGTCGCGCGAATTCGACGCCTGGGGCCGGGAAACCTTGGCCGCCGGGGATATCGACGCCCTGCTGGACTTCCGGCACACCGCACCCGCCGCTCGTCTCGCCCATCCCCGGATCGAGCACTTCGCCCCGCTGTTCGTCACCCTCGGCGCGGGTGAAGCGGACCTCGAGAACCGGCAGACCCCGATCGAGGGCTTCTGGCTCGGCCTGGCGAAGCGGTCGATTCAGCTCGGCTGATCGCGGGGGATTCGATTATTCGGCCGTCGCCCCGAACAGGCGGGTGAGGTCGGCCGGGTCGTACTCGGAGGCGGCGCCGTGCCCGGGGACCAGGATGTGGGCCGGTTGTGCGGCGAGGGCGGCGGCGCTGGCCCGGGTGCCGGATTCGTCGTGGTTGAAGAAGGTCGGCAGGAGTTGCAGGCCGGTGCGCTGGGAGAGGGGATGGCCGGTGACCAGAGTGTCGCCGGAGAACAGCACACCCTCCGAGGGCAGCAGATAGGCGGTGTGGCCATCGGTGTGGCCGGGGGTGGGCACCGCGACGATGCCGCCCGGCAGGGCCGCGAGGGTGGTCTCGTCGGCGGCGGTGGCCGACGGGATCGAGGTGTTGATGTGGCCGTAGACCGCTCGGACGGTCTGGGCGACCCAGCGGCGGCCCCGGCCGCTGAGCAACTGCGCTGCCATCTGTGCGGGTGAAATCTGCTGCAGGTATTCGCGTTTCGCGTGCCGGACTTCCTCCGCGCCGGTGTACACCGGCACCCCGAGACGTTCGACCAGGGTCGGGATGGCCCCGATGTGATCGAGATGGGCGTGGGTGAGCAGGACCGCGGCGATATCGGTGAGCTGATGACCGATCTGCTGCACCGATTTCAGCACGTCGTCGGTGTCGCCGGCGTATCCGGCGTCGATGACGGTGACGCCCGAACCATCACTGACCAGCGCCCAGTTGACATTCGTCCCGGCGACGACGTGGACGGAGTCGGAAACCTGCTCGATCTTCACCCGCGCAACGCTAGCGCGCCTGATCGGTGCGCTGGAACTCGCGCCACGCCTTCTGCGTATCGGTCAGCTTCGTGCGCGGGGTGCGGTTGCGGAAGAAGTTCACCACCATCAGCACCGGCAGCAGGAACGCCTGGAAGAAGATGAGGTACGACCCGCCGTCGAAGAAGAAGGCGAGATAGATCGCGTAGCCGAGGTAGACCGCGCCGAAGATGCCGTTGATCGAGCGTGACACGGTGCTCTGGCCCTGCTTCAGCGCGGCCAGCGCGAGCATGACGATGCCGCTGATCGCGAGCAGGCCGACATACCAGTTGAACATGAGAATCCCCCGAGTGTGTATCCGGTCGTTCCGGCTGGTGCGAAACCATAGCATTCGTCGTCGCGGGGTGCGATCGGGTTTCCCGCGCCCGCCGCGCGCGCATCCAGGGGACCAGTTACGCTGTGCGCGAGGACAAGTCGTTGAGGGAGGCGACGGGGTATGGGGTTGTTCTTCAACCATCCGGTGCAGCAGGTTCCGACGGACGTGGTCCGTGCCGAGATCCGGCGTGCGCTGCTGGATTCCGGGAAGGGCGATGCGGCCGCGACGGCGGCGCAGCGCATGGGAATGCTCGGGGTTCAGGATCCGCGGCTGGAATCGGCGATCACCACCGCGCTGCAGATCGCGCCGCCGTCCGAATCCGATGCCGACGACCAGGCGCGTGCGGTCGCCGCGACGTTCGCGACCGCGCCGCCGTCACAGTTCTTCTCCGGACGCGCGACCTTGGCGATCGTGCTGTTCGTGGTGCTCGCGGCGATGGGTTTCTGGTCCGATGACATTCATCATCCGACCTCCGCGACCGCGTTCTTCGGTTTCGCCGGTGCGGTTTTCGGCGTCGTGACCGCGCTGCTGTCCGCGGAGAAGGCGCGTTCCTGAGATATCCGTCCGCCGGGGGATGGACCCGCCGGATATGTGCGGTACGGTCAGGTTCGCACGAGAAGGAGGGGATTCGGCGCGATGAATGCGGCTTCACAAGACCAGGTCCCGCAGGCGCAGGACGCGGACGAACAGACACTGCTCGAGCAGACATTGCCCACGATCGGCGAATTTCTGGCTGCCGTCGGCGCGACACCTGTGGTGGTGCATCCCGAGTATCCCGGAGTTCCGGTTGTGCTGCTGGATATTCCGGGAGATTGGCACGAGGTCGTTCGCGAGGTGCTGCCGAATGCCTTCGGGGCCTGGGCGTTACCGGCCGAGGAGGGGAGCGTCTCGCAGGAGTCCGGATGGGTCGAGAACGCGGTCTTGATGGCCTGGCGTCTGTCGCTGCCGGTCGATCCGCGTGCGGTGATGCGTTGTGCCTACACCGATTCGCGCCGCCTGCCGGATTGGGTGGAACTCGGTGGTGATGTCGAGGATTACGACGGGTTCCCCTCCGCGGAGATCTCCGGCACGTATACCTATGCGGGACTGAGCCTGTGGATGTCCACGCGCTACCTCATCGCGAGTACTCCCACCGGTCAGTACCTGCTGCAATTGACCGTGACGACCTTCGCCGACGAGATCGACGAGGGGGTGTTCATCGCCGAATCCTTCAGTGTGCAGGTGCCTCCCGCGCGTCCCGGGCTCGGTGCGCACGAGCAGCGGCCCGAGCCGCAGACCGGTCCGCAGCCGGTGGTCGCGGAGGAGAACTCCGGGTTCCGGTCCGGGATGTACGAGCCGGACTCCGAATCGCGGTGGCGGCAAGCAGATTCCGGTGTTTCGGCCGAGTCGTTCGAGCCGGATGAATTCGCGCGGCAGGGTAATTCCGGATTTTGGTCGGATGCGTACGATCAGCGGATCGAGTCGAATGCTCGGGCAGCCGATTTCGGTATTACTCCTGAGTCGTTCGAGTCGGAGTTCGAATCTTCCACGCGGCGAGATGATTTCGGGTACGAGTCGGAGCCGCCTCTTCCGCTGGCGGATACACGACCGTATGAACCGGAATCATATGCCGTGGAATCGGATTTCCCGGTGCGGTCCGACGCCTACGAATTCGAACCTGCCTCGGAGTCGTCGGGCGGCTGGGACGATTCATCGGTCATCGGATCGAATTCGGCACGTACCGGTTCGCATTCGGTGGTGCAGGAATTCGATTCGGTGGTTTTCGAGCAGGAACCGAGTGTCGGATTCGATACTCCCGCAACGGGTTACGAATCCTATGGCGGACATCGGGATTCGCTTGTGCGCGAGGAAGAATCGTCGGATCCCGCTGCCTATTCGGCCATCATGGGTATCGATCCGCCGCCGGTCGACAGCGATCCCCGTGGGCCGCACCGTCGCGAGCCGGAGGCTCCGAGTACGGGAAATATGGATTTTCGTATCTGAGTCGCTGGGGCACAGATACATTCGCCGGGTGTGACGAAGTAAACCGATCAGGTTGTCCGGCAATGGGATCGGCTGCGGTGTGGGAGTATGGGGCCGATTGTCCGCGGCGAGACTGATTGGAGGGGGAGTTGTGATCTATCGGATGCAGATCTATCAGGCGGTGGGGGAGAATCTGGCGATCTTCCACGACTACTTCCGGATACATCTGCTGCCGGTGGAGGTGCGGCACGGGGCCCGGCTGGTGGGGCGGTGGGAGACCGACGACGGTCGCGTGGTCGCGGTGTGGGAGTACGACGATCGCGAATCGTACGAGCATATTCAGGCCGAGGTCGCCGCCGATCCGGCTACTCGGTGGGCGGAGGAGTTGCGGCGCGAGCTGCCGCCGTTCTTCACCGAGCGGGACGAGGTGTTCATGCGTTCCGCGTCCGCTGCGGAAGCATTGGGTGATTCGGCGGTGTGAGTCTGCCGTGCAGGAGCGGTTGGATCGTTACTTCCCGGTGAGTGCCGCGACCCACAAGTGGACGGTCGCCCGCAGGGACTCGGATTCGCCTGCGGTCATTGCGTCGAGCGGTCGTGCGCCGGCGGAGTGAGTGAACACCAGGCCCTCGAGTAGCGCGACAAGGTCGCGTGCGGCGGACGAAGGTGATTGTGCGCCTAGGGAATTCATCAGTTCGATCGCCGATGGTAGGGAGAACAGGCACGATGCCAGGCCGTTTCGTAGCTCGTCGTCGGCTGCGGCGTCCGTCATCAGCGCGTATCGGGCCACTACATCTCTATGTCGTTCTGTCAGAAGGGTTTCCAGCTGATCGCTGATCGCGGCAGCTGCTTCCGACGCCGTCGCCGGTGGGTGCGCCGGGACGGCATCGCGGAAATACTCGCGGGACCGGAGCGTCAGATGCTCGATGACAGCCGAGACCAGGGCGTGCCGGGTGCGGTAGTAGTACGAGGTCGACCCCTTGGCCAGGCCGAGGCGCGCGTCGATCCCCTGGTGTGTGAGCGCGTGATTGCCGCCCTCGGCCG
Organism: Nocardia jiangxiensis NBRC 101359; assembly: GCF_000308615.1. Classification (GTDB taxonomy): domain Bacteria; phylum Actinomycetota; class Actinomycetes; order Mycobacteriales; family Mycobacteriaceae; genus Nocardia; species Nocardia jiangxiensis. The sequence continues at coordinate 31,377 of NZ_BAGB01000066.1, read as the reverse complement.
CGAGATCCAGCGCGGCCTCGCAGATGAGATCACGACGTGAGGTGCGGTGAGGCATCTCTCGATCATCTCAATACTCTACGATGCTAGAGTTTTGGCATGTGTTGGACCCGCCGAACTGTGCGCTCACGTCGATCCCGGCGTGTGCATACCGTCGTATTCGACAGGGCGGCAGCAGAACTCGGGTTCGCCCTCGATGATGCGCAACGTCGGGCCGCCACCGCGTTCGCCTCCGATCGGAATCTGTACCTGTGGGGTCCGGTAGGGCGAGGCAAGAGTTGGTTGATGGCGACGTACTTCGCCGCGTTGCCGACCGAGCGGAAGCTGCGGATCCATTTCCACGAATTCTTCCGCGACCTGCATCGGGCCATCCGACGGCACGGCAGCGACCTGTCGGCGGCGTTGGACGATCTCCTCGGCGAACGAGATGTCCTGTGTTTCGACGAGTTCCACGTCCACGATGTCGCGGACGGCAAATTCATCTCCCGCCTGCTGGCCGAGATCCTCGACCGCGACATTCGAGTGATCGTGACCTCGAACTACCCGCCGCACTCCCTGCTCCCCAACCCGCTGTTCCACGACGACTTCCTGCCCACCATCGAATTGATCGAGCAGTCCCTGACGATCATCGCCGTCGACGGTCCCGTCGACTACCGCACCACCGCCGACCACGAGACCGGATTCGCCGCCGGATGGTGGGTCAGCCCCGGCGCACCCGAACAGCTCGAGCGCCTCGGCCTGCATCCGCCGAGCCCCGACGAATTCCGGACGCTCGCACCGGCCGCACATCCGATCCGTGTCCGCCGTGCAACGGCCGCGCAGCTGTGGATCGACTTCGCCGATCTGTGTGAGAATGCCACCGCGCCAGTCGATTACCTCGCGCTGACCCATGACTTCCCGATGTGGGTGATCGGTGGTGTACCCACCCTTCGCGACGTCGGTCGAGAGTCCGCGCAACGATTCGCCAACGTCGTAGACGTGCTCTACGACCGCGACGTCGTTCCCGTGTTCCTGGCAGCCATCGCACTGACCGATCTCACCGCCGATGCGCGGCTGCCGCTCGATATCGAACGAATCATGAGTCGGCTCGGTCAACTCGGCCGATACGAACTCGATTCCGCCGGTGAGGGTCGCGTCGTCGAGGTGTAGGAACTGGGCCGCTCGCCTCCAACCTCGGGTTGAAGGCGAGCGCCTGTGTCGTTGTCGAGCAGTTGTCTGCCCGGGTCGTTTTCAGGCGAAGATTTCCGAGATCGTGGTTGCGGTGATGGCGCGGTCGAACCACTCGTCGAGGATGGCGAGATCTCGGCAGGATCGGATTCGTTGTTCCGCGTCTGCCGAGACGCTGATCTCGCGAGCCTGCAGCAGTCGCAGCACCTTCTCTGCCGCCATCTTGACCTCGCCTTCGGCCCGTCCTTCGACCCGGCCCTCGGCTCGACCTTCGGCACGGAGTCGCTGCGAGGTCTCCGATTTGAAGAAGGAGAGGTTTGCGCTCATCAGTTGGCTCCATTTCTTGGCGGCGGCTGTCTTTCCCAAGCCCAGCTCGGTGAGTTCGGTGCTTCCTGCACGGAATGCCCCGGTACGGATGGGTCGTTGATCATCGACGGTTGCAGGTGATTCAGGCTTTCGGTCTCGGTGATGGTTTTTTGCTATCGACGGGGTGGTTCGAAATCGGCTCGACGAACCGAACTAGAGCATCGGCCCGTGGTGTGGCGGTAGAGCGGGTAACGTCGGCTGCAACCGAACCCGACTTTCGGCCGACGCACAGGAGCAGCGGTGGTGGTCGAGTATCGGTCCTCGATCGCGGGCATCCGGCATTTCGGTCGAGGCAATCCGCAAGGAGCCTTCATGACCTCGGCCCAAAGCAGCCATATCGACGACCCGGCGACCGCATTCGCGGACATCCGTGCCGCTGAAAGGGCGGCACACCTGGAGCGAAGCGCATTGGCTGCGAAGACCGTCGCCGTCTACGCGCAGGACGCCGCCGAATGTGTGGACCTGCTGGCCATGCTCGGCCTCGATCTGTCCGAGTTGAAGTAGCCGACTGTGGAGAACATCGATCCGGTCAGTAGCAGGCTGAGGCCCTGTGGGTCGGTGGATACGGCCAGTCGGTAGAGCGTGTCGATCTCGACTGCCGGATTCCTGGCATTCGGATACCCCCTCCGTGGCGAGTTGTGGGGGATCGAGACGGTACTCGATCCTCCCGTCGCTCACGTCTGGTCAGGCGCGAGATGGCGTCCGGTCAGGCGTTGTCGAAGCCGCCGTTTTGAACGCTCGCATTGAATACGTCCCACTCTTCGGGTGCGAAGACGATCGCAGGCCCACTGGGGTTCTTGGAGTCGCGGATGCCGACCGAGCCATCGGCCAGGTGGGCGATCTCCACGCATGCGTTGGCATCTCTGCTTCGGCTGCTCTTGAACCAATGTGCTTCGGACAGAGCATGAGTCACTGTTCGCACTCCCTCGCCAACCGGGCTATCAGGCCTGTGGATTCGCCGACATCCAATGCTACGCGCCGAATGTCGGCGAGAGCTCGGCGAAACTGCTCGATCTCGGTGTCACGCTCCAGATAGAGACAGCCGGTGTATCCCTCTGCGTACACCACAGGTGGCTCTTGTATGCGTGTGGAGGGGACGTCCGGGAACTCGAGCAACACGAACGTGCCGGTGTGCAAGCCGATGTAACTACCCACGGACTGCGGGATGATGCGAATTGCCTTGTTGGGCAACGACTGAATATTCAACAGATGTTGCAGTTGTCTGGCCATGACCGCCGGGCCGCCGACACGGTGTTGAAGTACCGCCGAAGACAGGTATGCATTCAACTCGAATGCATTGTCCTGCAAACGCTCCTGCCTCCTTGCCGAGAGTTCGACACGTCGTTCAACCTCCGCTGTGGACATCTGTGGATGAACCGTCCGGATGCCGTTACGACGGTAGTCGGCGGTCTGGAGAAGCCCTGGCAACAAGGTGATCTGGAAGGTGGTCAGTGTCTTGGCGGCTTCCTCGAGCGCAACGTAGTGGTCGAAGTCGGCCGGAATCTCGTCGGCGTATGCTCGCCACCACTTCCCGCCGGACTTGCTCGACTCACGCGCCTCCTGCGCCAATCCCAATAGGACTTGGCGATCTTCGTCCGAGGCTCCGTACAGGTTGCACAGTACGTTGATGTGCAAGCTCGACACTCGTGTCGCCTGCCCGTCTTCGAGTCTGCCGATGGACTGCGGCGAGAGTTCGACTGCCTTGCTGGCAGCGGATTGGCTCAGCTTGACCGCTTCCCGGAGCTTCCGGAGTCGGCGGCCCAGCGACCGTCGCGCGAGCGTTGATCCTGTCATGGCATTGCCTCGCTATCTTGTGTCGTTCGTGCTGCCCTTGCCGGTGCATTCCATTCCGGAGTCGCAGTTCTGGAATGCTCTGCGTCCCAATGCATCACCGCCGTACAGCAGCTTTCTGGAATGCTCTGCGTCCCAATGCATCACCGCCGTACAGCAGCTTTCTGGAAGACGCGTTCTGGAATGCGCTGATTGGAAACCCGAACTACGGAGGGTGATCCATCGGGGCCATTCCTCTTGGAATACTCCGTGCTGGAATGGAATTCGCGGTGAGGGTTGCACTGGATATCTGTGTCGTCTCAGGCGACATAGTAGGTCGTGATGTTCTGCTTCGCTATCAGTTGGCGTAGAACGGAATCTGTTCGTACATCGTTAGTTCCGAAGGGGGTGGCTTGTCCAGAGAAATGGAAGGTGTCCAATCTCGTTGTGTCCATTGTGGATTGAGATCGGATGCGTGCTGGTCAGGGCGGGCGGGTCGAGTTCTGTCGATGTAACGCACACCTGTCCAACAATGCGCTCGAAAAATGAAGGAGGAAAAACGTTGCGAGGCAATCCGGTTTTCCACGACTATCCGCCGAATCCGCTGTCGGTCGCGCGGATGCATCACGAACAGCACATGCCTCGGCATGCGGACTGCACGCCGGAAACCTGCGCCATGATCTGGTACTGCCGAGGGCGGCTGATCGAACTCCGCCGGTTGAATCCGGACGATGCGCCGGGTGAGTGCTCCGCGTGCGAGATGGTGACCCGAGCAGATCTACCTCGGCCTAGAACCATCCGGAGAATGCGCGACGATGCTGTGTGAGCCGTTGCCCACGAAATATGAAGTGCTGTACGCCTGTCGGGGCGTCGAGTTCGACCGTCACCCGATTCTGCGGGCCGCGCACGCGCTGACCGAACTGCACGAAAGACGCCTGGGCGCGGGCTGCGCCGTGACCGCGGAGATGGGTCGTGAACGCGCCCGCAGGGTTGCGGAGATCGACCGCTGGGTCACCGCATCGCTGCCGCCCGCGCACGTGGCGGCCCGTGTACACACCGAAACCCTCGGCGCAGTGGTCGACCGCTTTGCTCAATTGACCGCGGCAGCCCTTGCGGCACTGGCGAATTCGACCGACTGGTACGTCGGCGACGCCTGGGAGCGCCTGGCCGAACTCACCATCGGCTACGAGGACCTGATCAGCGAAGTCCAGTCCGGCCGCCGCCGACTGCCGGGTGCACCGTGAGCCCGGCCGCGTCCGTTGCGGCCGGGCAGGGTGTTACTCAGCTCCAGCGTTGCAGGAGGCGGTTCGTTTCGGTGGCGAGGGCGGCTTGCAGGAACGGGCCGAAGCTGACTCGGGCTACGCCTGCCTCGGCGAAGTATGCGCGGTCGTTCTGGTCGGGGGTGGAGATGGCGTTGACGGGGAGGGGGAGTTCGGAGGTCAAGCGGCGCAGGGTTTCCGGGGTGTGGCGGCCTACCGGGTAGAGGACGTCGGCGCCGGCTTCGGCGGCCAGGCGCAGGCGGGCGATCGCGCGATCGGTGCGGTCGGACTCGTCGCCGTCCTGGCGCAGGAACAGGTCGGTGCGGGCGTTGATCACCACGTGCACGCCGGAAGCGTCGGCGGCCTGACGCAGTGCGGCGACGAAATCGGCGTGCTCCTGCGGCTCACGCAGGCGGCCACCCTCGCTGTGCACGGTGTCCTCGATGTTGAGGCCGACGACGCCGGTCTCGATCAGGCCCTCGATGAGTTCGGCGGGCTTGCGGCCGTATCCGGACTCGATGTCCAGCGAGACGGGGATGTCTACGGCGGCGGTGATCTCGCGGACTCGGGCGAGGGACTCGGGGAAGGTCATCCCCTCCTTGTCCTGCTTGCCCAGCGAATCGGCCAGCGGGTGGCTGCCCACGGTCAGCGCCGCGAATCCGGCCTGCTGCACCAGGTTCGCCGACCAGGCGTCCCAGACGGTCGGCAGGATCGCGGGTTCACCGGGCTTGTGCAGGGCGAGGAATTTCGTGGCCTTGTCGGCGAGTGCGTTCACGGCTGTCAGCTCTCCTGAGGTGAGGTGATGGTCTCGCCGACAACCGTAATCGGTGCCCGGCCTGGACCGGGCGGAACTTTGCGTCGGAGTGTGCCTCAGCGGTCGTGGTCGGCCGGGGTGGTGGGCGGTGCGGCGGGTGCGCTGCTGAAGATGGGGCGCTGCGCCTTCGCCTCGGCGGTGGCGTTCGCGGGGGTGGGCACCGCGACGGTGCTGTGACTGAACAACTCGGGTTTCGGCCCGTTCTCCTGGTCCATTCGATGAAGTTTGCTCGCAGCGGGCGGTAAAAGCGAATTTCCTGCCGACTGGTCACGTCAGATCGCCGTCGTGGCACAGACTTGCGGTCCGCGTCGTCGGAGCCGGGTGGGCCGCACCGGGATCGAAGGACCACTGCGAGATCGGCGCGACCGCGCGCCAGTAGAGGTGGCCGTCGCCGCCGGAGTACGCCTCGTACACGTCGTCGGTGCCGGGAATGAGCTGATCGCCGACGCAGTAGTCGTCGTAGGAAGTGCCGGGCTGGCGCGCGCCGACGCTGAACAGTCCGGTCGGATTGGTGTCCGCGCCCGGCACGGGCACCGTGCTGCGCGCGGCGGTGCGCCCGGCCGACCGCCAGGTCGGGGTGCCCTGGTCGTCGGTGCAGCGGAAGTTCCAGCCGCCGGAGGTGATCGCCGATCCTTGGGGGTGTGGTGATCCGTCCCACAGACAGGGCGCGGAAGTCGTTGTGGCATGGGCGATTCCGGAGCCGAGAATACCGGCGCCGAGTAGCAGCCCGAGCCCGGTCGCGATGGGGATGGGGAGGACGCGTCGCACGGCAGCCTGCTTTCACCTGGGAAGAGAGAAGGGGGAGGAGGATGCGTGCCCGCCGAAATATGATGAGGGGACATACACTTCGGCGGGCACGCGCGCAGGCCCGGTGGTCTCACGGCGGCAGGTCGCGAGGTTCCGGCTGCAGTACCGGGTGCGTACTCGGCGAGTGCTTGTCCTGCCCTCCGTACGGGCCGCTACCAGCTTCGCCTCGAATTCATCGGCCTCGCCACCGCGTTTTCCTTGAAGGAAGAATTTCATTGATGGAAATAGCTGTGTACGAATTTCTATCATGCTTTCTGCAATGAAAGAAAGTTCGACCGATGTAAATAGTGATTTGAGCTACCGTTCGGCTCGGTGCGTGTTCGGCGGATTGCGAATTCGAAGGCGTAACCGTCCACGTGCCACACGATTGCCGCGCTCCGGCGGGCATACCGATGAAGGTAGTGAGGGACAACAGATGAGGGAATATCGTCGTGCCGGGGCCCGGATTTTCCGGGCCGCCGGCATAGCCGCGGCGGTCAGCGCCGCGATCGGCTTCCTATCGACGGGAGCCGCGAACGCAGACACGTTCGTGCCGTTGCCGGACGGACACATCGTGGACCCGGGTGTTTCCATCGACAGTGTCGGAAACAGTGTGAACATCTCGCCGTCGCTGGCGGCGAACGGGGCGGGCCGGGTCGCCTGGCTGACCTCGCACATCACCGCGAATGTGACCACACCGCCCGGCACGGTCGGCCCCTGGAACGGGCCGAACAACGATGCCGGGACGAACAATTCCTCGACGCACGGCGCCTCGACGATGGCCGTCGGGTACCTCGTGGGCTGTCAGGTGTCGCTGGGGAGCTTCTCGGCGGCGCTGTCGGGATCGATCAGCACGTCACCGACCCTGTCCGGGTCGCTGTCGGTGCCGCTCGCGCCCGGACAGGTGAAGTGGGTGAATTTCGACGAGAGGGATATGACCCAATCGGGTCAGTATCACTTCGATCTGCAGGATCAGCAGGTCGAGGTCCAGGGGTGCGGGGGCTATGCCCAGGCGCGCCAGGTGGTGACGGTGGAGATCGTCGGGCCCGACTACGCCAAGACCACCCTTTACGGCCAGCCCTTCAGCCTCGGCTGAGTTCGCCTGTTACGCACAGCATTTCGCTCCGGCGAATCTGAATCGAGGAATACTCACATGAATACTGTTCGCATGGGCCTATTGGCCCGGTTGGCCGGTATCGGGCTGGCCGCCACCGCCGCATTCGGCTACTTCTCCGTGGGTGCGGCCGACGCCGACACCTTCGTACCGCTGCCGGGCGGGCACATCACCCAGACCATGGGTGACGGGACCGTCGTGAACGTCGACATCACGGGGGAATCGGCGAATATCAATCCCTCGCTGAACGCGACTCCGCTGAGCCGCAACGCGTGGACCAGTGGCCATGCCGAGGTCAATCTGACCGGCGGGGCGGCAAAGGACCCCAAGACCGCGACCAGGCTGATCGTCGGCTACATCGTCGGCTGCCAGGTTGATCTGAGCGGCGGCATCGTGCCCGGGGTGGACGCCAGCGGCACCGCGGACCTGAGTACGAATCCGGCGACCGTTTCGGGCACTGGCGGGGCCTCGACCACCCTGACTCTCGCGGCGGGGCAGGCCAAGGTGCTCAATCTGCTCGACGTCGAGGCTCCGGACGACTTCGGCACCGATACGCACAACCCCTTTCAGCAGGTGACCGGTCCGCACCAGAGTCTGACCTGGCACGACGAGACCTTCGCCGTGGACGGTTGCGGCGGGTACGCCCAGGCCCGTTCATTCGCTCAGGCGAAGGTGTACACGCCGTCGTCGATCGGATATGTGACGGTCTGGGGCAAGCCCTTCAGCATCGGATAATTCGGACAAAAAAACCGAAACCTCCGCCGTATCGTGTTTTCGATCACGGCGGAGGTTTCTTTGTATGAAAACCGTGGGACTATAGCTTTCCTTGGTTACAACGAAGGCCGACGCACAGAAAGCTCTAAGCATTCGAGCAGGGGACAGCCAGGCCGATGCGACAAAGTCGAGACCCGTCGCGTCCGCAACGCCGCGGACCGATGCTGCGTGTCCCGGAAATACCGGAAGGTAAGTCGTAGATGGCCAGATATTCCAACGGTGAGTCCGTCTTTTCTCGATTGGCCCGCCTGCTCGAGGCGTTCGAGGACGACAGTCCGGTCATCACCGTCTCAGAGTTGTCGAAACGGACGGGCCTTTCGTTACCGACGGTTTCGCGGATGGTGTCCGAACTGGTCGAGCGCGGCTGGTTGCAGCGCGACGCCGACCGGCGGGTGTGGATCGGATTGCGGATGTGGGAGCTGGTCTCCCGGGCCGCACCCACCCGGGATCTGGTGCGGACCTCCGTGCCGTTCATGACCGAACTCAGCGCCCGGATCGGGCAGAACGTACATCTGAGCGTGCGGCAGGGCTCGGAGGCGATGTTCATCGAGACGTTGTCCGCACCCAATGCCGTGCAGACCGTCCTGCGCGGGCCCGGATCGCGGCTGCCGCTGCACGCTTGCGCGGCCGGGTTGGTGCTGCTGGCCTACGGGCCCCCGGCGGTGCAGGAGACCGTGCTGGCGGGCCCGCTGCCCGCGCTCTCGGCGCGCACGGTCACCGAGCCGAACGCATTGCGCGCGTTGCTGAGCGAGATCCGCCGGACCGGTGCGGCGTTCTGTCCGGGGCTGATCGATCCCGCGAACGCCGCGATCGCCGTGCCGTTGCGCTCGACCGGGCGGGAGGTGGTGGCGGCGTTGTCGGCGATCGTGCCCAATACCGATGCCGCGCGGGCGATGGTGCCGTTGTTGCGCACCACGGGCGCGCAGATTTCGCGTTCGCTGGCCGCGCGGAATACTCCGGCGTGGCAGCCGGATTCGGAAGATCCGCAGGAATCGGAGGGGGCCCGACATGGTGCTGGACCGGCGCGTTCGTTACGGGCCAATGCGTCGGTGTTCGCGCTCGGCCGGGTCGCGATGCCCTGATTCCCGGATGATCCGATTTCTTCAAAGAAACAACTCTGGTGTCGGAAAATCGGGTGAATAGAGTCTTTTTCGGGCGCCCGCCGGAAAAGGAACCTCGGAAATTTTTTGTCCGGTGGGTGTCCATCGTTCTCCGGGGTGATCCGACGGCGGGAGGGCTCCCAGGGTTCTCCCAGTGTCGCTCGAGATCCCTGGCAGAGCGATCGATCAGGATTGCTGATCATGACCGAGACTGCCACCGCGGAACCCGGGGCCGCCGCGCGGCCGACGCCCGTGCCCACCTCGTCCGGGCGCGGAATTCCACGCGAACGCGTGATCCTGGCCGTGCTGCTGATCGGAACGGCCGCGGCCTACTGCTGGAATCTCACCGCAGGGGGCTGGGCGAACGAGTTCTATGCCGCCGCGGTGCAATCGGGGACGTTGTCGTGGAAGGCATTCTTCTTCGGCTCGCTGGATCCCGGGAATATCGTCACGGTCGACAAGACGCCGTTGTCGCTGTGGCCGATGGAATTGTCCGGGCGGATCTTCGGATTCAGCAGTGCGAGCATGCTACTGCCGGAGGTGGTGCTCGGGGTCGGCTCGGTGGCGTTGCTGTGGGCGACGGTGCGTCGCGTGTTCGGGCCCGCCGCGGGGCTTCTTGCGGGGCTCGTGCTGGCGCTGACGCCGGTGGTCGTGGTGATGTTCCGGTTCAACAACCCCGATGCGATGCTGACCTTCCTGATCATCGCCGCGGCCTGGGCGATGACGCGGGCGCTGGGCGATGGCCGCTGGCGGTGGCTCGTACTGTGCGGCGCGTTCGTCGGATTGGGTTTCCTGGCAAAGCAATTGCAGGTCATGCTGGTGGTTCCGGGGCTGGCGGTGGCCTATCTGGTGGCCGGGCCGCCGCGGCTGGGCAAGCGGATCGGGCAGCTGTGCGCCGCCGGGGTGGCGCTGCTGGTCGCCGCCGGATGGTGGGTACTGATCGCGCAGCTCTGGCCCGCGGATTCGCGGCCGTATTTCGGTGGCTCGGAGAACAATTCGATTCTGGATCTGACCGTCGGCTACAACGGGATCCAGCGGCTGGACACCTCGGGATTCGGTCCGCGCGCCGGGGAGCCGGGGATCGCGCGACTGTTCGGACCGGAACTTGCCGGTCAGATCACCTGGCTGGTCCCGGCGGCGCTGGCGCTGCTGGTGGCCGGGATGGTGTTGCGCGGCAGAGCTTCCCGCACCGATCAGGTGCGCAGTGCACTGTTGATGTGGGGTGCGTGGCTGGTCGTGTCGGGGCTGGTGTTCAGCTTCATGAACGGGACGTTCCACCAGTACTACACGATGACGATGGCCCCGGCCGTGGCCGCGCTCGTCGGCGGTGGCGGTGTGCTGATCTGGCGGGCACGCGAAAACAGCTGGGCGCGTTCGGTACTCGCGGTGAGTGTGCTGCTCACGGTGGCCACGGCCTGGCTGACCTTGTCGCGCACACCGGATTTTGTGCCGTGGCTGCGGTGGGCGGTGTTGGTCCTCGGGTTGGTGGCGGCCGTGGCGCTGGCCGTGTGGTCGAGTGGCAGGTTTGCGGTGGCCGCGTTGATCGTGGCGGTGCTGGCCGGGTTGGCCGGGCCGGTCGCGTATACCGTGGATTCACTGGGGAAATCGCAGGGTGACGGGGGTATGGCGAGTGCGGGGCCGCAGGTGCCCGGATCGGGATGGGGGCCTGGCGGTGGGCACAGGGGGCCTGGTGGGCCGAGGGGTAACGCGCAGCCCGGTGACTCCGCGAAGGCCGGTCACGGCGGGCCGGGCTGGAATTCGGGTCCGTCGGCGCAGATCGTCGCCATGCTGAAATCCGATGCGGGCCGGTACACCTGGGCGGGTGCGGCGGTCAGTTCGCACGGCGCCAACAGTTACCAGCTCGCTGCGGACGTCTCGGTCATGTCCATCGGCGGATTCAGTGGCGGCGACCCCGCCCCGACCCTGGCCCAATTCCAGCAGTACGTCGCTCAGGGCCGTATCCACTACTTCATCGCCGGAGACGATCGCGGCCCACACGGGGACAGCGACTCCGAGTCGGCGAAGATCACCGCCTGGATCGAGCAGCACTACACGGCGACGACGGTCGACGGCACGAGCGTCTACGACCTCACCGCGTCGAAGGGATAGGTGTTGCCGCGCGGCGGGACGGGTCGTCGCTAACCGGCGGCGGTCAGGGTGGCGACTTCCGCTGCGGTGAGGGCGAGTTGGGCCGAAGCCAGCAGTGCCGGAAGCTGCGGCAGGGTACGGGCGCTGGCGATCGGTGCGGTGACGCCTGGGCGGGCGCGGAGCCAGGCCAGGGCGACCGAGGCCACCGGGACGTCGTGAGTGGCGGCGATCTCGTCCAGGGCGGCAAGGACGCGCAGGCCGCGATCGTTCAGGTAGGCGCGGGCGCGCGGGGCCCGGGCGCTGTCGGCGGTGTCGTCGCCGGGGCGGTATTTGCCGGTCAGGAACCCCATGGCCAGGCCGTAGTACGGGAACACGGCGAGGTTCTCGCGGACGCACAATTCGGCGAGTTCGCCCTCGTAGACGTCGCGTTCGAGCAGGTTGTACAGCGGCTGGACGACGGAGTACCGGGTCAGGCCCGCGCGGTCGGCGACGGCCAGGGCCTCGGCCAGGCGCGGGGCGGTGTACTGGGAGGCGCCCAGGGCACGGACCTTGCCCGCGCGGACCAATTCGTCGAATGCGCCGAGGGTTTCGGCCAGCGGGACGGCGGTGTCGTCGGTGTGCGCGTAGTAGATGTCGAGGTGGTCGGTGCCCAGGCGACGCAGCGAATCCTCCACGGCCGCACTGATGTTGTCCGCGTGCAGGCCGGGGCGCTGCGGGGATTTGGCGACCTTGGTGGCGATGAGCATCCGGTCGCGGTTGCCGCGCGCGGCCAGCCATTCGCCCAGGATGGCCTCCGATTCGCCGCCGGAATGTCCGGGCACCCAGGCGCTGTAGGCGTCGGCGGTATCGATCATGGTGCCGCCCGCCTCGGCGAAGGCGTCCAGTACGGCGAACGACTCGTCGCGATCGGCGGTCCAGCCGAACACGTTGCCGCCGAGCACGAGCGGAAGGGTGTCGGGGTCGTTGATCTCGGGAACGGTCATGAATCCACGGTAGCTCCGCCGGCGGTGACGTCGCCGGATGTGCGAACCGGGGTGAATCGGCCGAACACGGGGTGCGCCGTAGTGCGATGATCGCCGGGACGGCGCGAGCGAAGGAAGGTGCACATGACGATCGGAATTCCGGGTATCCGGGTCGGGCACTGGTCCGATCCGGAGGCGCAGACCGGCTGTACCGTGTTGACGTTGCCGGAGCACACCACGGCCTCGTGTGAGGTGCGCGGCGGGGCTCCGGCCAGCCGGGAGCTCGACGCGCTGGCGGTGGACAAGGCCGCGGTCACGATCGACGCGATCGTGCTGACCGGCGGTTCGGCCTTCGGGCTGGCCGCCGCGGACGGGGTGCTGCGTTACCTCGAGGAGCGGGGCCGCGGCGTGCCCACCCCGGTCGGACCGGTGCCCCTGGTGCCGACCATGGCGCTGTTCGATCTCGCCGCGGGGGATCCGACCGCGCGGCCCACTCCCGAGCACGGTTACGCCGCCGCGCAGGCCACCGCCGGCGAGCAGATTCTGCACGGCCGCGTCGGCGCGGGAACCGGTGCGTACACCTCGCAGTGGCGCGCTGCGCAGCGACGTCCCGGCGGAATCGGTTATGCCGAGCGGACTTCGGGCCCGCTGGTGGTGGGTGCGCTGTGCGCGGTGAACGCGTTCGGCGATATCGACGACGGCCGCGCGGAGATATCTCTCGACGCCGTCGAGATCATGGGCGAACCGTTCGAATTCGACACCGCCCGAACGCATACCACCATCGGCGCGGTCCTGACCAACGCGCGCCTGGACAAGACCGGCTGCCTGATCGCCGCGCAGGGCGCACACGACGGCCTGGCCCGCGCGCTCACCCCACCGCACACTCGCTACGACGGCGACGGATTCATCGCCGCGGCAACGGGTTCGGTGGAGGCGCATATCGACACCGTGCGTCTGATGGCCGTCGCGGCCGTCGCCGAAGCGATTCGCTCACTGGCTACGACCTGAACCGGATTCCCCGCGACAGCGGTGAATTCTGAAATCAGCCGACGACGATGGGGACGATGTACTGGCGCGCGAAGGTCTCCAGGTCGTCGGTGGTGTCCAGGGTGACCGTGCCGACGGGTTGCAGGATGAGGGAATGCACTATGCGGCAGGAGATTTCGACGCGGGTGCTCAGGTCGGGGATCTCGGCGAGGCCGCGGTCGCGCAGGGCCTGGCGCAGGATTGCGGTGCTGGCCGTGGAGGCCATGGTGAAGAAGGACGCCCCATCAGTGGTGAGTTGGGGTAGCAGACGATCGGGTTCGAGTGCGATCATGCGCTCGACCAGTGGATGGGTGCGCCAGCGCGTGACGACCGTGACGAAGACCGCGGCGACCACGGATTCGATGGTGTCGTGCTGTGCGGGCAGTTCGCGCAGTTCGGCCAGAACGCTCTGCACCTCCCGTGCGGTCACCGAACGCACCAGATCCTCCCGGGAGCCGATACGCCGATAGACCGTGACCCGATCGACCTCGGCCTGGCGGGCGACGTCCTCGATGGTCGTCTTCTTGACGCCGAGACGTTGGAACTGCACGAGGGCGGCGTCGAGGATGCGCCCCTCGATGGACTCGGTCTTGGGCGCTTCTTTCGAGGTCCGGGAGGCGGTGGGCATACATCGACGCTAGCAGCTCCCGCGTCGATTGCAACAATCTTCCTCGATTTGTGGCTGCAACATTGCAATGCGATTTGTGGTCTTGTACGGTCGGGGCATGGCTGATGACGGTGCGACGTCGCACCCCTACCGGGAAGAAGCGCACGCGATCCACGCACGGGATGTCCACTTCGACTTCTCGTCCGTGCCGATGCACTACATTCCCGGAGAAGTTCTGGCAACCCACGTCACGAATGTGATGCATCTGGTCCTGCCGGAGGGCGAGCGGGCGATGGCCGCCTGCCTGGGCGAGGCGCTGCCGTACATCACGGACGAGCGTTTACGCGAAGAGGTCACCGGATTCATCGGCCAGGAGTCGATGCACGCCAGCAGCCACGAGGGCGCGCGCAACCATCTGCAGTCCATCGGCCTGGATGTCGAGTCCTATGTGTCGAAGGTCGCCTGGCTGGTCGACCGGGTCCTGGGCGATCACGGTCTGGGCGGTCGGGCCAAGGAGCAGTGGCTGCGCGAACGGCTCGGCCTGTTCGCCGGGATGGAGCATTTCACCGCCGTCATCGGCGAATGGCTGCTCGAATCCCAGGTGCTCGAGGAACTGGGCATGCACCCCACGATGCTGGATCTGGTGCGCTGGCACGGCGCGGAGGAGGTCGAGCACCGCAGCGTGGTGTTCGACGCCTATATGCACGTCGACGGCGGATATGCGCGACGGTTCCGCACCGGCCTGCTGGCCAGCGGTCTGCTGCTGCCGCTGTTCATCTTCTCGACCGCGTACCTGTACCGCAGGGATCCGAGCCCGGCCAAGGGCCGGTACTGGCTCCGGCAATTCGCGAGCGCCACTGCGCGAGGGGTGATTCCGAGCTTCACCACGTTCTTCACCGAGATGCCGCGGTATCTGAGTCGCGGCTTCCATCCCTCGCAGCTGGGATCGATGGACAGTGCGCTGCGTTATCTGGCGCACTCCCCGGCGGCTCGCGGATGAGCGGGTCAGGGGCCGAGGCGGTAGCCGAGCGTCCGGGCCGGAGTGTGGACATGTCCATGGTCGCCCTGCGGGCGCTGGGCGTGGTGATGGACGTGTACAAGAAGGTCGTCACCGCACCCGCGGTGTCCCGGCCGAATCCGGTGCGGCGCAGTGGGTTCGACCTCGACGTTCTGGTCGAGTCGGTATGCGACGAAGCCGATGACGTGGTGAGTCTGACACTGATCCGGCCCGGCGGCGAACCGCTGCCGTCGTGGCGTCCCGGATCGCATGTGGACCTGTTCCTGCCCTCGGGGCGGCAGCGGCAGTACTCGCTGTGCGGGAGTCCGCGCGATCGGTTCCGCTATCGAATCGCGGTGCGCCGCATCGCCGATGGCGACGGTGGCTCGCGGGAGGTGCATACGCTGCAGCCCGGTGAGCGGCTGCGGCTGCGCGGTCCGCGCAACGCGTTCACCTTCGTCCAGGCCGCGCCGTCCTATCTGTTCGTGGCCGCGGGGATCGGGATCACGCCGATCCTGCCGATGGCGCATGCGGCCGGATCACGCGGGCGGCTGGTGTATCTGGGCCGGTCCCGGGAGAGTATGCCGTTCCTGGACGAACTGCCCGAGGGTGCGCAGATCCGCACCGACGACGAGCACGGCATCCCGGATATCGCCGCCATCCTGGCCGAGGCCGAACCCGGTGCGGCGGTGTACGTCTGCGGTCCGTCGCCGGTGCTGGAAGCGGCGCAGCGGCGGCTGTTCGAGCTGAATCCCTCGGCATCCCTGCACACCGAACGCTTTTCGCCGCTGCCGGTGCTCGACGGCCGCGAATTCGATGTGACACTGGCGCGTTCGGGCCGCACCGTGCGGGTGGGCGCGCAGGAGACCACACTCGCGGCGATCCAGCGGGTGAAACCCGATGCGCTGTACTCCTGCCGCCAGGGCTTCTGCGGCACCTGCAAGTCCGGTGTGCTCTCCGGCGAGGTCGATCACCGCGACCGCCTGCTCTCCGACGCCGACCGCGCGGACCACATGCTGGTGTGCGTCTCCCGCTGCGACGGCCCCCTCGTACTCGATCTGTAGATCCGAAAGGCTCACGGTCACAATGACTCCACGCTTCACGCTGGCCGCCTCGGACGATTCGTTCCTGGCGACCGCCGTCCGGCGCTACGTGCACACCGTCGACATATCCCGCGACCCGCACGACGTCTGGGACATGCTGACCGCCGACGACGCGTTGGTGTCCTGGTCGGCGGTGATCACCGCCTCGAAGTGGCTCTCGCCCCGGCCCTTCGGCGTCGGCACGACCCGGCTGGTCACCCTCGGCGGCGTCGTCCGGCTCGAGGAGCGGTTCTATCGCTGGGAGGAGGGCGAGCGCATGACGTTCACCGTCGACGCCGCCTCGATTCCCGGCCTGAAGCGGTTCGCCGAGGATCTGGTGCTGCAACCCACACCCGGCGGAACCCGGCTGACCTGGACGTTCGCCCTCGAAGGCAATCCGCTGCTGCAACCGCTGCTGGGTGTGGCGAGTCCGGTGAACAACATCGTGACCCGGACCATCGCGCAGGGCATCACCGGTAAGACACAACAGGAGGCGCGGCGATGAGCACCGAACATCATCGGATCGTCATCCTCGGCGCCGGTTTCGGCGGGATCGGCCTGGCGGTCAAGTTGCGCGAGGCCGGATTCGAGGATCTGGTCCTGCTCGAGCGCGCCGACGATCTGGGCGGCACCTGGCAGGCCAACACCTATCCCGGCTGCGCCTGCGATGTGCCCTCGCAGCTGTACAGCTATTCGTTCGCGCCGAATCCGAACTGGTCGCGCACGTACGGTCAGCAGCGCGAGATCCTCGACTACATCCGTTCGGTGGCAACCGAACACGATGTGGTCCGGCATATCCGGCTCGGCACCGAGTTGCTCGGCGCGCGCTGGGACGAGCAGGCGTCGCTGTGGCGCATCGAGACCTCGCGCGGTGATCTCACCGCCGACTACTTCATCTCCGCCGCAGGAATTTTCGCCGAGGCGAAGTTGCCGTCGGTGCCCGGCCTGGACGACTTCGAGGGCAAGACCTTCCACTCGCTGCACTGGGATCACGATCACGATCTGTCGGGTGAGCGCGTCGCGGTGATCGGCACCGGGGCCTCCGCGGTGCAGTTCGTGCCGGAGATCGCGCCGAAAGTGGCCGAGCTGACGGTCTTCCAGCGTTCCGCGCCGTGGATCGTGCCGCGGATGGATCGCGCCACGCTGGGTTTCGAACGCTTCCTGCTGAAGCGGCTTCCGCTGGCGCAGAAGACCGTTCGCGGCACCTGGTACACCCTGATCGAGAGCTTCGGGCTGGTCGGTTTCGTGGACAACCGGTTCCGGCATCCGTTCGAACTGATGGGCCGGTATCAGCTGCGGCGGCAGATCCGCGATATCGCGTTGCGGCGCAAGGTGACACCGGACTACATCATCGGCTGCAAGCGGGCGATCTTCTCCGACGCCTATCTGCCCGCGCTGGATCGCGACAACGTCGAGGTGGTCACCGACGGCATCGCCGAGGTGCGCGCGCACTCCATCGTGACTCGCGCCGGCGACGAGATTCCGGTGGACACCATCATCTTCGGCACCGGATTCACACCGATCCCGACCGCGTTCGGACGGATCATCGGTCGTGAGGACGTCTCCATCGCGGATCTGTATCACAAACGGCCGCAGACCTATCTGGGCACGAGCGTCGCCGGATTCCCGAATTTCTTCTGCACGCTGGGGCCGTTCGGGGCGGCGGGTAATCAGTCCGCGATCTTCATGATCGAATCGCAGATCGCCTACATCGTGGATGCGCTGTCGACCGTGCGCGAGCGCGGTGCCTCGCGGGTCGAGGTGCGCGCCGAGGTGCAGGAGGCGTTCGTGGAAGAGATGCGTGAGCGCAGTGCGGCCACGGTGTGGCTCACCGGCGGCTGCCAGGGATACTACACCACCCCCGACGGGCAGAACGCGGGCCTGTACCCGAGCTGGAGCTTCGAATACCGCCGTCGCACAAGTAAGTTCGACGCCGATGCCTATGAGGTGGCCTGATGGGACTGCTGCGAACCCTCGGTTTCGGCTCGACCGGTTACGACGTGGCGGGCAAGGTCGCGCTGGTCACCGGTGCGGGCCAGGGGATCGGCCTGGAGCTCGCGCGGATTCTGCACGCGCGCGGGGCGATCGTCGTCGTGGTCGACATCGATGCCGACGCGGCGTTGCGGGTCGTGCGTGAATTGCGCACGCGCGCACTGTCGATCGGCGCGGATGTCGCGGAACGGGCACAGATGGCGGCGGCCGTCGAGCAGGTGATCGAACAGTACGGCCGCCTCGACGTGGTCGTGGCGAACGCCGGTGTGACCCCGGTGCCCTCGACCGTGCGCGCGATGGATCCGGCGGATTTCGACCGGGTGATGAGCATCAACCTCACCGGGGCGTTCAACACCGTGCATCCGGCGCTGGATCACATCGTGCGTTCGCGCGGGCACGTGGTGGTGGTCTCCTCCTGTGCGGCGTTCGCGCCGGGAATGGGCGGGTCGCCGTACATGATCAGCAAGGCAGCGGTCGAGCAGATGGGCCGGGCGTTGCGGGTGGAGCTGTCGGCTTCGGGAGCCAGCGCCGGGGTCGCGTACTTCGGCATCGTCGAAACGGCCATGACGCACGACATGCTCGACGCCGACGACCTGGGCCGCCGCATCGACGGCCTGCTGCCCTGGCCGCTGAACATCCGCATCACCGCCACCCAGGCCGCCCGCACCATCGCCGACGGCATCGCCCGTCGCGCCGCTCGCACCGTGGCTCCAGCGAGTTGGGAGCCCTACGCTCTGTTCCGCGGCGCGATCAACGTCGTCCTGGATGCCAAACTCGCGGCCGATTCGACCGTGCACCAACTCATCCGCGAGATCGAGCAGCGGCGGCAATCGCCGACGGCAGCTGAATGAGCTGCGTGCGCAGGGTATTTCACTGGGTTGCGCGGGCGTATCGACCGGGTACACGGTCGCCGAGGTGACCGACCACGCTGGTGAGTTCGGCTGTCCATTCCTGAAAGGTTTTCCGTACGAGTGAATCCGGTTCCGAACGCTTCCGTTGGTGCTCGCCGTACAGCTGCTCGCGGGATGGGGCCGGTGCGCCCGATCGTCTGTCTCCGAAAGGTATTCGCGTGAGCGCATCTCGCTTCGACACGCTTCCCGAGGCGTTCCAGTACACCGCCGCCCGCGCGCCGGAGGCGGTGGCGTTGCGCACGCCCGGGGACGGGCAGATGCTGACCTGGGGTGAATATGCCCGGCGGGTTCGGGTGTTGGCTGCCGGGCTGGCCGGGATCGGAGTCCGGCCGGGGGACACCGTCGCGTTGATGATGTCGAATCGGCTGGAGTTCTATCCGCTGGAGGTCGCCGCGCAGCATCTGGGGGCGACGTCGTTCTCGGTGTACAACACGCTCCCGCCGGCGCAGTCGGCGCACGTGCTGGGGAATGCCGGTGTGCGCGTGGTGATCTGCGAGCCGCAGTACGTGGATCGGTTGCGGGACGCCGAGGTCGGGCTCGAACACATCGTGTGCCTGGACCAGGTCGTCGAGGGGACGCTGTCGATCGACGAGTTGATCGCCTCGGGCGCAGCCGGTTTCGATTTCGAGGCGGCCTGGCGGGCGGTGCGCGCCGAGGATGTGGCGACGCTGATCTACACCTCCGGTACCACCGGCAACCCCAAGGGCGTGGAGACCACGCACGCGAACATCCTGTTCCAGGTCTACGGGATCGCCGAGGTGCTCGGCATCGAATTCGGCGACACCATCACCTCGTTCATGCCCAGTGCGCACATCGCCGATCGGCTCACCGGTCTGTACGTGCAGGAGGTGCTGGGTACCCAGGTCACCTGCGTGTCCGACCCCAAACTGATCGCTCCCGCGCTGGCGGATCTGCATCCGACCATCTGGGGTGCGGTGCCGCGGGTGTGGGAAAAGCTGAAGGCGGCAATCGAATTCAAGGTCGCGGGCGAGCCGGACGAGCAGCGTCGCGCGGCGATGGAGTGGGCGTTGTCGGTCGCGCAGCGGCGCAGCGCGTTTCAGCTGGCCGGTGAGCCGGTACCCGATGACGTCGCCGCCGAATGGGCGCGCGCGGACGAGTTGGTGTTGCGCGGACTGCGTGCGGCGCTCGGGCTGGACCGGGTGCGCTGGGCGATGTCGGGCGCCGCGCCGATTCCGCCCGGCACGTTGGGTTTCTTCGCCGGTCTCGGCATTCCGGTGACCGAGATCTGGGGTATGTCGGAGCTGTCCTGCATCTGCAGTGTGAGCCATCCGCGCGACGCCCGGCTCGGTACGGTCGGCCGGCTGCTGCCCGGAATGCAGGCGCGTCAGTCCGCCGACGGCGAGTTGCAGGTGCGCGGACCGCTGGTCATGAAGGGCTATCGCGGCCTCGAACAGCAGACGGCCGAGGCCATCGATGCCGAGGGCTGGCTGTCCACCGGCGATATCGTCAGCATCGATGCGGACGGCTATCTCGCCGTGGTGGACCGCAAGAAGGAATTGATCATCAACGCTGCGGGCAAGAACATGTCACCGGCGGTCATCGAGAACACCATCAAGGCCGGTGCTCCCCTGATCGGCGCGATCGCCACCATCGGCGAGGGCCGCCCGTACAACACCGCGCTCATCGTCCTGGACGCCGAGGCCGCCGAATCCTATGCGCGCCAACATGACCTGCCCGACGCCTCCGCTGCCGCCCTGGCTACCGACCCGTCCGTCGCGCACGCGATCCGCACCGCGGTCGCCGCGGGCAACGACCGCCTGTCCCGGGTGGAACAGATCAAACGCTTCCGCATCCTGCCCGTCTTCTGGGAAGCAGGTGGCGAGGAAATCACCCTCACCATGAAACTCGAGCGCCGAGTGGTCACCGAGAAGTACGCCACCGACATCGAAGCGCTCTACACCGCGACCCTGTCTCCGAATGTGCACGAGCCCGCCGCAGCGCCCGCCCTCGCACCGAGCTGACTTGCCATGTCATCGAGATCGGTTTGCGTGCAGGGGTATTCGCCCGAGATGAGTTCAGGCGAGGTCTGCCGCGGCGGCGCGCAGGAGTTCCTGGGACTGCCCGGGTGGGTCGGCCTGGATGCTGAGGCGGTCCATCACCTCGCGGTAGAGCTCGAGGTCGTCGGGACGGTCGAGATAGAGGGCGCTGGCCATCTGCTCGAGGTAGACGACGTCCGGGATCTCCTGCTCGTTGAACCGCAGGATGGTGAACGAGCCGCCGACCGCGGCGTGACCACCGGCGCGGTAGGGCAGGACCTGAATGGTGACGTTGGTGCGGTGCGACATCTGCTCGAGATAGATGAGCTGCTCGCGCAGCACCTCGCGGCCGCCGACCGGACGATGCAGCACCGATTCGTCCAGGACCGCCCACAGCGTCGGGCCGTCGTGCAGGTCCAGGATCTGCTGACGTCGGCGCCGCAGCTCCACCCGACGGTCGACCTCCCGTTCGCCGTGCGCGAGCGAGACGACCGCGCGGGCGTAGGCGTCGGTCTGCAGCAGACCCGGAACCAGTTGTCCCTCATAGGTTCTGATCGATTTCGCATCGCCCTCGAGGCCGAGATAGTTCTCGAACCAGGACGGCAGCAGATCGCTGTAACCGTGCCACCAGCCCTGCTCGTTGGCCATGGCGACCAGGCGCAGGAAGGATTCCCGCTGGGTCGGATCGGTGACGCCGTAGAGGCTCAGCAGATCGTTGACGTCGCGGATCTTGTAACCCGTGCGGCCGAGTTCGAGTCGGCTGATCTTGGCGTGCGAACCACGGATGTGCTCACCGGCGGCCTGCGGGGTGATCTTGCGGGCCTCGCGTAGCTTGCGCAACTGACCGCCGACCATGATGCGCAATGCTGTGGGGCCGCGCTGCTCCAAAGGAGTGGTGACGAGGTCGATCCGGGCCTGCTCTGCCGTCATGAGGCTGTCTCCGCTGTTCTCCGATCACTGGCACACACCGCATCGGTACATGCGCAAGTGCGTGCCGTCATCACCGCACCCGCTCATGGTAACGCCGAAACGGGCGAAAAACCGAGTGCGACGAGGAGAATATCCGACGTTTTGCTGTGACCCTGAGTAACTGTTGCATCGAATCCCCTCGGCATTCCCCTTGCGTCGACGACCATACCGGCCCGGCCCAGGTCGGCGCCAATGCCGCAGGACCGACGGCGTGCCCGCCCGGCGGACGGCGCTCCGTCGCAGCGGATCTGCTGGAGTATTGCCCAATACTCGTGGGGGCGTTGATTTTCGACTTCTCAGCGGTGGGTGGATTCCCGAATATCAGTGTCCAACGGTCGAATTCAGCCAGTTCAGGACCGCGGCGTGGTATGCCCCGGTGTTGCGCGCGAGGTTCACCGAATGACCGCTGCCGGGCAGCACGAAGGTCTGCAACTTCGCCGCGGGAGCGAAGTACGGCGCCTCCTCGGCATGCAGCGTCGCGGCGGACGCG
The DNA here is from genome assembly GCF_000308615.1 of Nocardia jiangxiensis NBRC 101359. Taxonomy (GTDB): domain Bacteria; phylum Actinomycetota; class Actinomycetes; order Mycobacteriales; family Mycobacteriaceae; genus Nocardia; species Nocardia jiangxiensis. Next base: position 9,109 of record NZ_BAGB01000066.1, on the reverse strand, counting down.
CACACGGAATAGCCCGCGCCGCAGGACAATCGGTCCAGGCTGCCGTCGACGATGAGCACCGGGACGTCGATCAGGCCGGACATGCCGGGCAGCGTCGACATCAGGCCGTCCGGGTACTCCGTGAGTGAGAAGATCTCCTTGGTCTTCTCGTCCTGCGCCACCACGGCGGGGTCGGCGTCGCCCGGGGCGAAGAAGTCGTGCATGCGGGTGCCGGGGCGACTGGTCAGGTATCCGCTGTCCAAGCCGCGGCCGGCGAATATCGGGTCGTTCACGGCGCGGTGGTAGGTCGCGATCACGCCGAGGGTCTCGGGGATGTTCAGCGCGTGCGAATATCCGGTCAGTACCACGCCATCCACGTCGTGATAGGAGCTGGCTTCCATTACTGATGTGCCCGAGGTCAGTGAATGGCCGACGGTGACCACCTTGGCGTAGGGGGCGGCCCCGGCCAGGCCGTGCCGCAGGCCCTGAACGATGCCGTGCAGCGCCTGTGCGGTGTCGTTGGCGGTGAGCGACAGCGCGGGCGGGTGAGTGCTCGCGCCGTTGCCGAGTCGGTCGACCACGAGTGTTGCGTAGCCGGCCCGGTTCATCGCTTCGCGGAAGTTGTAGATCTGCGGCTGATAAGCGAAATCCCAGTAGGTGCCGTTGTAATTGGAGCCCGACATCAGCACCATGACGGTACTCGCGGGCTTGCCTGCGGGGGTGCAGAGAGTCGCGGCCAAGTGGCCCTTGGTTACCGGGACAGGAAAGGATCGACAGGCTCCCGATCCGGACTCGGCGTGGGCCAGACCTGCTGTCAAGCAGGACAAGAGGATTGCAGCGAATAATGCCAGTGTCCGCACCGAGGCTCGCACGCGACGCGCTCCCTGTCGTGAAATACGAGGAGCGCGAGGGAGCGTCCTCGTGAATTGATCGGTTCGAGTGGATTGATCAGGGAGGCTATAGCGCCGCGCAACGACGCGCAACAATTCCGGAGAACTATCGGCAACCAGCTCGACCGAAATGGAAAATCCTGTCCGGCAGTATGTTTCGCCCTACATGTCGGAATGTCTGCCGGAATCGGCGAGTCGCTGAGAGGTCGTTGTGCACGACGGATCAGGCGATTCGATTCGCTGCGAGCGCATGATTCGGCCCTGAGTGGTGGATAGCCTTGCGTCGCTGCTGGACAGACGTCCGAACGGGCGAATTGGACACGATTGCCGTCAGGATGCGGACATGGCTGACAGAGCCGTGCACCTGGTTGGTAGTTTCCCGGCCGAGAGCACCGAAGAAGCGATGCGCGCAATGCTGGCGGGGACCGGTGGACGCCTGCGTACGTTGCCGACCGGCGAGGTTCGGCGGCACGAGTTGTACATTCTGCCCATCATCGAGGACCTGGTGAATCAGGGCGTGCTCGAGGCCAAGCGGCCGATGCTGTCCGGCGCAGGTCACCGGACCGTTCACCGACTTGCGCGTGATGTCGAGTCACCCAGTAGCACAATGGATCTGGGTACCTACGGGAGGCCGAGGAGGCGCTGCCGATCTTCGGGGAGTTGTGCGGTTCGGCCGAGTCGCGGAATCGCCGCGCTGGCCGCGGCCGCGCCGGAGGGAACTCGCTTCGGTGTGCATCTGTGCCTGGGCAGCAAGGGAAATCGGACCCGCGCGGTCCCGCGCAGCGCCCGACCGCTTGTTGATCTCGCCAATGCCGTCGCCCGGCACTGGCCTTCAGGGCGCACGCTGGAATTCGTGCACGGACCGCTGTCCGGGGTGAGCCATCCACCCTCGGATGATCCCGGATTCTATGCGCCTCTGGCCGATCTGGCCCTTCCCGTGGGAACCGCGTTCTACGCGGGGTTCGTGCACGAGAGTCCGGACGAGGACCAGCAGATGCGGACGCTGCACATGATCGAGCAGGCGTTGGGACGGCCGGTGAACGCAGTAGCGAGCCCGTGCGGTTCGGGCCGCGATTCTCGCGAACTGGCCGAGGTGCACATGGCGCGTGCTTGTGCGCTGGCCGTAGCGGAGTGATCCGGATTCCGAATTACCCGTGGTCGCCCGGCCCCTCGGGCTTGTGCCCGACACCGGCCAGAATTACCAGCCGCGTGGGCGGCAGGTTGTCGGCCAGCCACTCCTGTACCGTCACGATCCCCGGATCGAGTATGTCGAAGCCGTCGAACAGCTTCGCCACCTCGGATTTCGATCGGAAGACGAACTGCGCGGTGCTGCCCTTGGTATCGCTCGCAGTCTGGTTGACGAACGTGTCGTCGGTCTCGGTGGATCCATGGGTGAAGGCCACGTAACTACCCGGCGCCATCACCTCGGAGAATCGCGCGAGGATTTCGGCCGGGCGTTCATGGTCCATGATGAAGTGCAGGACTCCGACGATCAGCAGGGCAACCGGCTGATCGAAATCGATGCCGGCCTCGGTGCGCAGGCGCGCAATGAGATCCGAGGGTTCGCGGAAGTCCGCGTGCATCGGCGTCACGCCGGTCTGGCCCGCCGTTATGGCGTTGGCGTGCACACAGACGACCGGATCATAATCGACGGAGGCCACGCGCACTGCGGGGTCGATCTCGGCGACTGTTTCGTACACACTGGGCGAGGTCGGGATGCCCGCACCGATATCGATGAACTGCCGCACACCGCCCTCGGCTGCCAATCGCGCTGCGCCGGTGAGGAATTTGCGGCTGAACCAGGCCAGCGTCCGATTCTCCGGAGCGACCTCCAACATCCGCTTCGCAACGGCGCGGTCCGCGCTGTAGTTGTCCTTGCCCCCCAGCAGATAGTCGTACACACGGGCGGCATTGGGTTTCGCCGGGTCGATCCCCTCGGGTGCTGGCCTGTCGCCTGACACCACACCTCCTGACATCGTGACCAGATCAACGATATGTCTACCCCAGCATTGCCGGACCGAGAGACCTGTCTGTGTCGTCATGGGGTTCCGGCCAGCGCCTGAAAGTGCACGAAATCGGCCGAATTCCAGCAGAACCCAAGAATTCGGCGCTGTCGAGCGCGCACCGGATCTCGACGGATGCTCAGGGGAATCCGTACCATTCCCAGAGGAAATCGTCGGGTCGGCCGATGAGCAGATCGGGGCGCGAGCCGCGGTACGCCGGGCGGGCGCCGGGCAGATTCGGCGCGGTGCCGATCGCGATGGCGGCTACCTCGCTACCGAGCTCACGCAGGAGTTTCTCCTCCGCGCGAATCACGGACAGTAGATCGGCGAGGCGCTGTGTATTCGGCATTCGGGAGCCTGGGGCGGGTGCGGCGTGCTGCATGTGGCAGGTGACTCCTGGCTGGAGAGATGCGCGGGGTGCGGTTGAGGCGCGGAGCACGCTCGCGTCAACACCGGCGATGAGCGTGCTGTTGGGTATGGTGTCACATTCCCGCGAGGTTTGCGAAAATTGTACCCGTGCAAGAACATTCGAAAACGCATCTGCACAACCATTGTGGCGCCGGAATATTGCCGACCCTGGGAAAAGCCTGCTGACCGGGGGTTACACCGCCCAGAGTTCCTCGTGTGGCAGGTCGGCCAGACCGGTGCGGAGATTGTCGTCGATGGATACGTCGACGCCGTGTCGGCTCAACTCGGCGGCCACCCGGTGTGCCACCGATCTCTCGGCACGGTAGTCCAGCACCGCTCCCCCGAGTGGGAATCGCAACTGCAGATGAACCTTTTTCGCCATATCGCCGGTACCGCTGAATCCCTTGGGGCGCAACCTGACACGTACTTACTGAAGATCCACAGTGTAACAGCGGATGCAAGTACATATGCAAGACCTCCCGCGCAAAAGGCGGCCGAATGCGGTCCGGGTCACTCCGGGCTCAACGACCGAATCGCAGCGTGACCGCGGCGGATTCGGGCACGCTTCGGCAGGTCAGCACCGCTCCGTCGGCGAGTTCGGCCGCGGTGAGCGCCGTATCCGGGTCCTCGTCCATCCGTACCGTGCCGGATCGCACTGTGGCGATGCAGGTTCCGCACGATCCGCCGAGACAGGAGTAGGGCAGGTCCTCGCGATGCGTGAGCGCGGCGTCGAGGATGTGGTCGCCCTGGGGCATGGTGAACACCAGATCCTCGCCGTGGCCGGTGAGGGTGACCGTGCACGGCGGCCGATTCGGCTGCGGGGCGGTCGGTTCGGGCTCGCGGGTCCGGAAACGCTCCGTATATATGCGCGACGCAGCGATATCGCTTCCCAGGAGTTCCGTACGAGCGGCCGAGAGCAGGGAGTCGGGTCCGCACAGGTACCAGTGGTCCGCGTCGAGGCCGGGCAGTTCGCGAATGTCCATGCGGCCGTGGCGGTAATCGATGCCGGGGGTGGTCGGCGGAAGCGGTGTACCGGTTTGGCGGGACAGGTGGTGGACGATCCGTAATCGTCCGGGAAACCGGGCGGTCAGTGTGCTGAGCAGGTCGCCGAGCATGATCGCGGTGCTGTCGCGGCTGGCGTAGTACAGGGTGAAGCGGCTGTGTGGATCGTTCGCCAGGACGGCGGCGGCGATCGCGGCGATCGGGGTGATCCCGCTGCCCGCCGCGACGGCGGCATGGTGCTCGGCCGCGGCCGGGGCGGTGTGCGCGGTGAATGCGCCCCCCGGTTCGCCGACGTGCAGAACCGTTCCCGCGGTGAGGCGTTCGAGTGCGTATTCGGAGAACAGGCCGCCGTCCTGCCGCTTCACCGCGATGCGCAACCGGCCCGCATCGGGTGCGTCGCACAGCGAGTAGCTGCGCCGGATCGGCTGCCCGTCAGCGGTGCCGCGAATGACGACGTGCTGTCCGGCGATGTACCCGAACCGGTCCGCGAGCCGATCGGGAACCTCGAATTCGATCAGCACGCTGTCGCCGGTGTCGCGTTCGACCGCGCGGACCGGGAGCGGGTGGAATCCGTGTGCGGGAGTCAGCGGGATCGGGCCGAATCCCGTGGCGCGCACCGGACGTCCGGATGTCGCGACCTCGCGCAGCAGATTCAGGCCGACCACGCCTGCGTTCGCGGCGATCCGGGTCAGCAGGGGAGGCTGGGCCACCGCCAGTGGACGGTCGAGCAGGCCCGCGATGCGTGAGATCTGTTGTCCCACAGTCGCATCTCGTGCGCCGATGGCCATCGCCGTGCGCGCGCCCAGGCCCAGCAGTTGGATCGGGATCTGGCCCTTGGCGTCGACGTGCGGCATCGCGAGGTCGAACAGGCGGGTGATCAGCCAGGGATCATCGATGACCCGGGCCGCGGCGCGGAAGAACCTGCGTGCCAGATCGTGATCGCCATCGGCGAGCACATTGCGCAGCTGCATCGCCTGGAGTGCCGAGACCGACATGCCTTGTCCGAACGCCGGACTGAAGCTGCACACCGCGTCACCGAGCACGAGCAGTCCGTCCGGGAAGCGGGAGAGGCGTTCGTAGCGACGGCGCTGATTGGCCGGATAGCGGTAGGTGCTGATGCCGGTCAGCGATTCGGCCGACAGCAGTGCCTGGGCGACGTCCGGCGGTGCGACCGAGGAGGCGAATCGCCAGAACCCGTCCTGGTCGGTCGGGGGATGGTCCGCGCCATAGCCGATCAGGGTCAGGATGTGCCGACCATCCTCGACGGCGAACAGGGCCAGGCCGCGTGCGGGATCCTGGTTCGCGACGACGATCTCCTTGTCGCCGCGCAGGTGTGCGGCCGCATGATCCGGCAGCCGGATGTAGCGGCTGGCGTACATCATGTCGATGCGTACGCCCTCCTCGGCGGGCCGCGGATAGTCGATTGCGGTGAGCCAGTCGATGATCGGGCCGTGTCTGCCCAGGCAGCCCACCACCAGATCGGCGAATATCTCGTTCGGGTCGTCGCTGTTCTCCGATTGCGCCAGAACTCCGGTGACGCGGGTTCGCGCGGGGTCGGTCAGCAGGTTCAGTGCGGTGCAGCGGTCCTGGACCTCGACATTGGGTAGGGCTCGGACACGTTGTCGCACACGCCATTCCAAGAGCGGGCGGCTGGCCTGCAACAGGGAGTATCCGGCGTCGGATTGCGAGAGCGTGTATCCGGCGATGCTCATCCGCATCTCGGTCAGCGAGCGGCATTGCACCGCGCCGTCGGCGAGAAGCTCGGCGGTGATGCCCGGAAACAGTTCGGCCAGAATGCGTTCGCCGCGCGCGAGCAGGGCGTGCACATGCCGGCCCTGCGGCACTCCACGGCGGTCGCCGGGCCCGGCGAGATCGTCGCGCTCGAGCACGGTCACCGAGGCGAAGCTCTCGCTCAACACCCGCGCGGTGAGCAGTCCGGCCATGCTCGCGCCCAGCACCACGGCATGTCCGCGTCGCGTATTCGCCGGATCGGCCTGTCCGCGTGCGGTCATCGGTGTCCTCCGGCGTCGTCGTGGCGCAGCCGGAGTGTGCGAGACCTCCGGTTACTGATACTGAATCGGAGAATAGTCTCAGTTAGTTGGTTGTCGCAACCATTGTCTGCCGGTTCGCGCACGGCCGGGCACGGCGTGCAGGTAGAAAAATAGGCATGACCTCACCGACTCGATCCTCGGAGGCGCTGCACGACGCGGCGCTCGAGTTGATCGCCGAGAGCGGTCTGGGCGCTCTGACCATCGGCGGCGTCGCGGAACGCGCGGGAGTTTCCCGTGCCACGGCCTACCGCGAGTTCGGCGACAAAGACGGCCTGATCGCTGCCATCGGTCGCGGCGAGGTGGTCAAGATGATCACCGCCGCCTACACCGAACTGGACCTGTTCGCCCCGCCCGGCCGAATCGTCCACGCCGTCACGCTTTTCGCGCTCGGCTACCTGCGCAAGCACGCCGCGTTCGGGTACATCCGCAATCACGAGCCGGACTGGCTGATCAACGTCGCCATCGCGCACGGCAGATCCGAACTCAATCTGGTCGAGACCGTCGCCGCCCTGGCCGCCCCCTTGATCGCCGCCCGCGCCGACGCCGCCCTGGCCCTGACCCCCGTCCAGGCCGCCGAGGTCGTGGTCCGCATCGTCCTGTCCCACGTCCTGCTCGCGCACAGCAACCTGACCGACGAACAGGTCGCCGACACCGCCACTCGGGCGGTTGTTCTCGCTGTCGAGGAGTGACCGTATCGACTGATACGGATCAACTATTTCGTTTCACCAACGGGCTCCGAAAAGTGTCGCCGGGCGCAGCGTCGGAGATATGGCTCGAGCAAGGTTGCGCCCATCGCGGCCGGACCTCGTGCCGACCGAAGCGTATTCCGGTCGGGATGCGCGGTGGGTGATGGTAGGGAACACACCGCACGTTGTAATCCGTAATAGTCAAGGGGTGCGGGCGATTCCGGTGTGAGTCAGGTGAGGTCGGTCGCCTGGGCGACGGCCTGGTCGAGGTCTTCCGGGAGCAGGAAGCGGTGGTCGATCAGGGATCGGGCGGCGGCTCGGATCGCGGCGATGTCGGGGGTGGCGGGAGGCTCGGAAGTGAGGCGGCTGCCGAGCATTTCGTAGAGGACGTCGGGTAGGCCGTCGACGTGGGCGCGGGGGTTCCAGCCGGTGTAGGCGGTTGTTCCGGCGGAGAGGTCGGGGAGGCGGATACCGGCCAGCTCGTTGCCGTTCTCGTCGACAGTCGAGACGAGGGCGATGAGTGGATCACCCAGTGCGAGAGGTAGATCCGTGCTGTCGGAGTCGATGACCGGGGTCCAGGGGAGGTGTTGCGGATCGGGGAGAGCGGCGGCGGGGAACCTCGCGCGGATCTGCTCGAGGACCCGTTCGCGGGTGGTGGCGGTGCCGTCCGCACGGCGGGGAACCTGGCTCGGTTCGGGCTCGCGGCCCTGGCAGACCCACTGTTCGAGCTGGATGAACAATGCGCGCAGGACGAGTGCGGGGTCCAGTGCGTGTGCCGGATTGGCAAGGGGCATGAACTTTTTGATCTCGGGAGCCGGGCCGATGTGGTCGGTGCCGGAGATCAGGTGGGCGCGGGCGTCGGGGTCCTCGGGCAGGTCCTCGCCGGTTTCGGGGTTCTGGTGCAGCAGTGCGGCATCCCCGCGCCAGTACTCCCAGGCGCTGTTGACGAACATGATCTTCGGAGTGCCGCCGATGGCGCGTTGGCGTGTCAGCAGCGCCGCGGTGTCCAGGGGCGCGCCGTAGGCGGGGGTCAGGGGTGTGGTCAGGCTCGGTTGTGCGAATCGCTGATTGAATTCGCCGCGCCGCGCGCTGGCGATCTGACTGAACATGCCGTCGAAAACCCGCGCACCGGATTCGTCGACGTTGAGACCGTCGAACAGCATCTGGCGCAGCAGGCGTCCACATTGCGAAACGCCGTGCGCGAAAACGAATTCGTGCTCGCCGTGCAGATGAGCGCCGAAGTCGCGCAGGGCCAGCAGTCCGCTCCCGGCGACGGGCGCGAACGCCGATCGGTAGATCAGCCGGTAGATGTGGAAGGCGCGGAAACCGCCGTCGACCGCGAAGGTGGTCGGTCCGGTGAACCGCCATGCCGACCGGGGCACGGTCTGCGGAGCGGCCATGGGCGAGGTGCGGACGGTCAGCACGGCGTCCGGATCGTGCACGTCGACGGTCGGATATTCGGTGAAGCTCAGCAGCGCCACGTTGTCGCTCAGGGGATGTTCGGCCTGGTCGGCATCGGGCCGGAACTCGACTCGCAGCCGGCCGGGCTCGACCTCGGCGACCGGTGCGTTCAGCCCCACCGCACCCCATTCCCGGCGGATGTCCCACTGCCAGCCACACCACGCGATGGTCCAGCCACGCCGGAGCAGGAAAGCATCGCCCGCGGCCGGTGCGGCGGTCGGATCGAAGGACAGCGGGGCGGGTTGTGCATTGCACGGAAGCCCCAGGGCCATACCGCGATTCGGCACCGCGAGCAGGGCGCGGCCGTTGCCGCCGGTCTTCGGGCGCAGTATCCGGACGTCCGCGTCGAACCGGACGCGGCCGTCGTCGGCGCGTGGGGCCCGGTCGAGGTCGACGATCCGGGCGTTGGCTGCCGCTGCCGGATCGACGGCGAATTCCGCAGTGGCCGTTACCCATTCGTACGGGAAGTCCCCGTACGGCTCGGACGTGTGGACGGTCAGGGTTTCGAGCACGCTGCTCCCTCGTTGGCTGTCGTCGTGGCATCCGCTCGGGTGGGCCGGTTTCGGCGTGACAACCGCGAGTTCGGCACGGGCGGGGGAACCTGTCGACCTCGGTCGCGCTCGCAGGCT
>NZ_BAGB01000067.1 GCF_000308615.1 Nocardia jiangxiensis NBRC 101359 | reverse complement strand
GGACGGTCGTTCGGGTGAGCCGTTCCCGTATCCGGTGGCTGTGGGTTACATGTACATCCTGAAGCTGCACCACTTGGTGGATGACAAGATCCACGCGCGGTCGACGGGTCCGTACTCGATGATCACGCAGCAGCCGTTGGGTGGTAAGGCTCAGTTCGGTGGTCAGCGCTTCGGTGAGATGGAGTGCTGGGCGATGCAGGCCTACGGTGCGGCGTACACGCTGCAGGAGTTGCTCACCATCAAGTCCGATGACGTGGTGGGTCGTGTGAAGGTGTACGAGGCGATCGTCAAGGGCGAGAACATTCCCGAGCCGGGTATCCCGGAGTCGTTCAAGGTTCTGCTCAAGGAACT
>NZ_BAGB01000068.1 GCF_000308615.1 Nocardia jiangxiensis NBRC 101359 | reverse complement strand
CTCGCCTCTTCTTTCGCATGCCTTCGGCCGGGGGTGAGCGCGGCCACATTCCGACAGTAACGGACCGGGATCGGCGTCGTGGTCAGGTCCCGAGGGTCGATACGACGCCGACTCCGTTGTCCGGCGCGGACCGGTGGTGACACGGCGATCGGACGGTCAACTCGTCGCTGTGCCTAGCCAATTGTGCAAAGTGCTACTGGAATCGGCCGCAATGCGTCAACGATGTTGCCGGTTTGCTAACACGAGCGACTAACCGGGGTCGATCCGCTGACAACAACCGGTTGTATGGCTAATGTCCGATTCACCTATGGCGATCGTCCGGCCCGTGCAGGAGATCCCGTGCACGCCGCCGGTCGCTTCGCCCGTCCTGAAATCGGGAGAATGCGTTGAGAGTCAAGACGATTACCGCGCTGGCCGCGGCGGCATTATTGGCGGCAGGGCTGGCATTGACGGCCTGCTCGTCCGGGGACGGAGGTGTGGACGCGGGGGTTGTGACCACGTTCGCTTCGGAACCGCAGAATCCGCTGGTCCCGACCAATACCAACGAGAACATGGGTGGTCGGGTCGTCGATCGGTTGTGGGCCGGGCTGAAGTACTACGACGCCGACGGCAACGCGCACGACGAGATGGCGCAGTCGATCGAAACGACCGATCGTCAGCACTACAAGATCACCATCAAGCCGGACTGGAAGTTCACCAACGGTGAACCGGTGACGGCGAAGTCGTTCGTCGACGCCTGGAACTACGGCGCGCTCAGCACGAACGGCCAGAACCAGAACTGGGTGTTCAGCCTGATCCAGGGCTATGACGACCTGGCCGCGAATCCGCCCAAGGCACAGACGATGTCGGGTCTGAAGGTGGTCGACGACCACACCTTCACCGTGGATCTGAAGAATCCGTCGATCGACTTCACCCTGCAACTCGGTTTCGCGCCGTACTACCCGCTGCCGAGCGTGGCCTACAAGGACATGAAGGCGTTCGGCGAGAATCCGATCGGCAACGGTCCGTACAAGTTCGCGCGCAACGGCGCCTGGCAGCACCAGGTTTCGATCGACCTGGTGACCAACCCGGACTACCACGGTGGCCGGCCGCCCAAGAACAAGGGCCTGCAGTTCAAGATGTATCAGAGCTACGAGGCCGGCTACAACGACCTGCTCGGCGGCAATCTGGACACCATCGACCGGATCCCGAACAACGCGCTGACCACCTTCAAGAAGGACCTCGGCGACCGCGCCATCGTGAAGCCGACCGCGCAGAGCGAACACATCGGCATCCAGAGCTCGCTGCCGCACTTCGGCGGTCAGGAGGGTTTGCTGCGGCGCAAGGCCATTTCGATGGCGATCAACCGAGAGCAGATCTCCGACACCATCTTCCACGGCACCAAGGGCCCGGCGAAGGATTTCACCGCCTCCACGCTGCCCGGATTCAACCCGACCGTGCCGGGTAACGAAGTGCTGCAATACAACCCGTCCGAGGCGAAGAAGGTGTGGGCGGAGGCCGACGCGATCTCGCCGTGGTCGGGCAAGTTCGAGATCGCCTACAACGCGGACGGCACCCATCAGGCGTGGGTCGAGGCCACCGCCAACAGCATCAAGAACACCCTGGGCATCGACGCGTCGGCCACCCCGCTGCCGACCTTCAAGCAGATCCGGGATCAGGTGCACAGCAAGACGATCGGTAAGGCCTTCCGCTACGGCTGGCAGGGCGACTACCCGTCCATGCTGGAATTCCTGACCTCGCAGTACCAGACCGGTTCGGAAACCAACGACGTCGGCTACTCCGATCCCGAGTTCGACAATCTGCTGGTCCAGGCTCAGTCCGCGGCGACGCCGGAGGATTCCTACAAGGTGATCACCCAGGCCCAGGCGGTGCTGTTCCGCGATATGGCCGACATCCCGGTGCTGGATTACAAAGGCACGGGCGGTTATTCGGAGAATGTGAAGTCGGCAAAGCTGGCGTGGTCCGGTTTGTTCGACTTCGAGAACATCGAGAAGAACTAGTTGCTGGAAGCCGGGGCAGTGCCGATTCGTCCATCGGCGGATCGCACTGCCCCGGCCATCGACCGCGGAGGCACTCATGGCCTGGTATGTCGTGCGGCGACTGCTTCAGATGATTCCCGTCTTCATCGGGGCGACGCTGCTCGTGTACGCAATGATCTTTCTCATCCCGGGGGATCCGATCCGGGCACTGGCCGGCGACAAGCCGATGACGCCGGGCCTGGAAGCCGCATTGCGTGCTCGCTACCATCTCGATCAGCCGTTCATCATTCAATATCTGGATTATCTGAAGGGCATCTTCACTCTCGACTTCGGCACGGCGTTCTCCGGTCGCCCGGTGCGGGCCGAGCTGGCGCGGGCGTTTCCGATCACGTTGCGGCTCAGCGTGATCGCCCTGGTGGTGGAGACCGTCTTCGGGGTGGCGTTCGGCCTGGTTGCAGGGCTGCGCAAGGGGAAGCTGTTCGATTCGACGCTGCTGGTGATCAGTCTGGTCATCATCGCCGTGCCGATTTTCGTCGTGGGCTTTCTCGCGCAGTTCCTGCTCGGCGTGAAGTGGGGCATCGCGCCGGTCACCGTTTCCGGAAAGGCGCCCTGGGGACAGTTGATCGTCCCGGGGATCGTGCTCGGGTCGTTGTCGTTCGCCTATGTGCTGCGCCTGACCCGAAATTCGGTGGCGGAGAACATGACCGCCGATTATGTCCGCACCGCGACGGCGAAGGGCCTGAGCCGGCGACGGGTGATCACCGTGCACATCCTGCGCAATTCGATGGTCCCGGTGGTCACCTTCCTCGGCACCGATCTGGGCGCGCTGATGGCGGGCGCGGTGGTCACCGAGGGCATCTTCAACATTCCGGGCGTGGGCGGCACACTGTTCCAGGCGGTCATCCGCGGCGAGGCGCCGACCGTGGTGTCGTTCGTCACCGTGCTGATCGTCATCTTCCTGCTGTCGAACCTCGTCGTCGACCTGCTCTACGCCGCCCTCGACCCACGGATTCGCTATGCCTGACAATGATTACGGCGTCGATCGCCGTACCCAGGAGTACTACGTCGCGCCGCCGGACGAAGTGGAAGTGCTGGCCACCGACCGTGTCGAGGACGGCGGTTCGCCGACCAGCATCTGGCGTGATGCCTGGCGGCAGTTGCGGCGCAATCCGATCTTCCTGGTCGGCGCGGTGCTGATCGTGATCGTGCTGCTCGTCGCGGCTTGGCCGCAGCTGTTCACCGGTCAGGATCCGCGCTACTGCGATACCGCGCTGAGTATGGCCGCGCATCGCTCGGGTCATCCCTTCGGATTCGATCTGCAGGGATGTGATGTCTACGCGCGCACCATCTACGGCACCCGGGCCTCGGTGCTGTGCGGTATCGGTGCGGCGGTCCTGTTCGTGCTGATCGGTGGCACGCTCGGCGCGCTCGCCGGGTTCTACGGCGGCATCCTGGACTCGGTGGTGTCCCGGTTGGCCGAGATCTTCTTCGCGCTGCCGCTGGTCCTGGCGGCGATCGTGCTGATGCAGCTGCTGAACTCGCGCACGATCTGGACGGTGATCCTGATTCTGGCCGCGTTCACCTGGCCGCAGGCGGCTCGCATCGCGCGCGGTGCGGTCATCGAGGCCAAGAACAGCGAATACGTCACGGCGGCAAAGGCATTGGGAGTGTCACCGCTGCGCACGCTGGTCCGGCATGTGCTGCCGAACTCGGCCGGGCCGCTGATCGTGGTGGCCACCATCTGGCTGGGCGTGTTCATCGTGACCGAGGCGACGCTGTCGTATCTCGGTGTGGGCCTGCCGCGCACGGTCGTGTCCTGGGGTGCGGACATCGCCGCCGACCAGCAGTCGATCCGCACCTCGGCGATCCTGTTCTATCCCGCAACGGCATTGGCGCTGACGGTGCTGAGCTTCATCCTGCTCGGCGACGCGGTGCGTGATGCGCTCGATCCGAAAGCGCGTAAGAGGTGAGTGCGGAAATGACCGATGCGACGAACACATCCGATGCGCCGACCGATCCCGAGCAGTCCGAGGCCGGTCCACTGCTCGAAATCCGGGACCTGAATGTATCTTTCACGGCCGACCGCAAACAGGTGCCCGCGGTGCGCGGGGTGAATCTTTCCGTGTATCCGGGGCAGACGGTGGCCATCGTGGGGGAGTCCGGATCCGGGAAGTCCACCACCGCTCACGCGATCATCGATCTGCTGCCCGGCACCGGAAAGATCACCGGCGGCGAAATCCTCTTCGACGGAAAGGATCTCGCCGCGGCCTCGCGCCGGGAGATTCTCGCGGTGCGCGGTAACGGGATCGGTTTCGTCCCGCAGGATCCGATGACGAATCTGAATCCGGTCTGGAAGGTCGGCTTCCAGGTTCGGGAAACGTTGGCGGCCAACGGGATAGCTCGCGGCAAGGAGGCGAAGCAGCAGGCGATCACGCTGCTCGAGCAGTCAGGTATGCAGGACGCGGCGCAGCGGGTCAACCAGTATCCGCACGAGTTCTCCGGCGGTATGTGCCAGCGTGCGCTGATCGCGATCGGGCTGGCCTGCCGTCCCCGGCTGCTCATCGCCGACGAGCCCACCTCCGCGCTGGACGTCACCGTGCAGCGGCGCATCCTCGATCACCTGGACGAACTCACCAACGAGCTGGGCACGGCGGTGCTGCTGATCACCCACGATCTCGGTCTGGCCGCGGAACGGGCCGAACATCTGGTGGTGATGTATCGCGGGCGGGTGGTGGAATCCGGTCCCGCACTGCGGATTCTGCGCGAACCCCAGCACGAGTACACCAAGCGTCTGGTGCGTTCGGCGCCGTCGCTGGCGGCGCAGCAGCGCGCGTCGGTGAGCCGTCGCGCGGAGGTGCGTGAGCGGGCCGTGCACGTCGCCGAACAGGTCGCCGCGGCCGATGCCGAGGTCGCGTCGGTCACCGACGACGTCCTGGTGGCCGAACGGCTCACGAAGGTGTTCAAGGTGCGCGGCGGTTCACCGTGGAAGTCCGCGGAATTCCGTGCCGTGGACGAGGTTTCGTTCCGGCTGCCGCGCGGGACCACCACGGCCATCGTCGGCGAATCGGGCTCGGGCAAATCGACGGTCGCCAAGATGGTGCTGGGTCTGCTCGAACCCACCTCCGGCACGGTGACTTTCGAGGGGAAGTCCATCGCGGATCTGGATCGCAAGGGCACGTTCGCCTTTCGGCGCCGGGTGCAGCCGATCTTCCAGAACCCGTACGGCTCACTGGATCCGATGTACTCGATCTACCGCACCATCGAGGAACCGCTGCGCACCCACCGGATCGGCGATTCGGCCCAGCGGGAGGCCAGGGTGCGCGATCTGCTGGACAAGGTGGCGCTGCCCGCCTCGGTGATGCGCCGATATCCGAACGAGCTGTCCGGCGGGCAACGGCAACGGGTCGCGATCGCCCGCGCGCTGGCCCTGGAGCCCGAGGTGGTGGTGTGCGACGAGGCGGTCTCGGCCCTGGACGTCCTGGTTCAGGCGCAGATTCTGACCCTGCTCAACGACCTGCAGGCCGAACTTGGCCTGTCCTATCTGTTCATCACCCACGACCTGGCTGTCGTCCGGCAGATCGCCGACGGCGTCATGGTCATGCAGAACGGCAAGGTCGTCGAGTCCGCCACTACCGACGAGGTCTTCGAGGCTCCCGGCGAGGAGTACACCCGCAACCTGCTCGAGGCTATTCCCGGGCGGGATCTGCTCGGTGCGCGCTGAGCGGTGAACTTGCAGGTGGGAGCTCATATTCGTGGTGAAAATATGCCGCCGAAAGTCTTGACGTGACGGCGCAGAGGAGGACAATGAGTTACACATCAGGAAATGCGGAACAGCAGCACATGACCAGCGGAGACGTCCGAAGATGATGTGAGGTTGTTGAGGCACCTGGTCAGGCCCCCGGCACGTCAGCCCCGAGCACGGAACCGAAGCGACGACTGAGGTTCACGGTTCGAGACGTGAGTACCGGGGACTGTTTTTGTCCGGGCCCTGTCCAGGCGTCGTCCCGGGTCCGGGACGATCCCCTCCGGTGGTCATTCGACGCTCGAGTAGCGTGTGCACTCGTGACCGATGTGCTGCAACCCCTGGTCGATCTGCCCGGTGTGCGTGATGCCGCCGATCGGGCTCGTGATGCGTTGGCCGAGGTGCATCGGCATCAGGCCAATCGCCGGGGATGGCGCACGACGGCCGCGGAGGCCGCGGTGCGTGCGGCGCGGTCGTCGGCGGCGATCGATGGCGGGAGCACCGAGCTGCCCGAGCCCGGGAGTGTCGGGGATCCGATTCTGACCGGCGCGTTGCGGGTCGGCCAGGCATTGGACGGGGAGGCGCTGCAGAATCTGGTCGGCGTGTGGCAGCGGGCTCCGTTGCAGGCGCTGGCCCGGCTGCATCTGCTCGCGGCCGCGGATCTGGTGGAGGATCCCGAACAGCTGGGCCGTCCGCGTCCGGGCGGCGAAATCGCCGAGCGGCTGGATCTGCTCGCGCAGACCGTGCTGACCTCGAATGCCCCCGCACCCGTCGTCGCGGCGGTGGTGCACGGCGAGTTGCTCGCCCTGCGTCCGTTCGGCACGGGCGACGGCGTCGTGGCGCGCGCGGCGTCCAGGCTGGTTTCGGTGTCCAGTGGGCTGGACCCGCACAGTCTGGGTGTGCCGGAGGTGTTCTGGTTGCGTCGGCGGCAGGCGTATCTGGATGCGGGGACAGCGTTCGGCGCGGGCACGGTCGAGGGCGTCGGCGGCTGGGTCGTGTTGTGCTGCGGGGCATTCGAGGACGGGGCGCGGGAGGCGCGCTCCATCGCCGACAGCGTCTGAGCCTGCGCACACCAAAACGGGCGGCGTGTCGTTTCCGACTTCACCGCCCGCTAGCACGGACCACCCGGTTACCAAGCGTGCTTGTTTGGGTTGTGTTCTGCGGCCTCGGCGATTCTTCGGACCCTGCCGGTTCATCCCCGCAACCTGTGCGAGGCCATCGCCGACAAGAACCCGAATCTCGCAAGCCCACAACGCTGCTGCCCTGTCGCGGCGCGCTCCGCGTGGGTGCCTGGCGCCCGTGCTGGGAAGGTGGGATGGGAGCTCGACGCTTCTCTTCCGCCTCGATCTTGGCCGTCCGGCCTTCCGTGAATCCATTCTTACCTGTGAGTCCCCTCACAGGCAAGACCTGCGTAAACATTTTAGAAACCGGCGTGTCGTGCGGCGTTTCGTGTTCCCCTGGAGGGGTTGCGCACCCGTCGTGCAAGCTCGTTTCGGACGGGTGTGAGGGGGTATTCGAGGGGCCGTCTCAGTCCCGTCGGCGCAGCAGTCGGTAGCTGATCGCTCCCGCGAGAAGTGCGCTCACGCCGAGCGCGATCGTCGCCGCGAGGGTCGTCGTGGACGGGGCCGGGAGCCGTGCCCACAGCGAGACCGGATTCGAGAACGTCAGCACCGGCCAGTCGCGAGAGATGGCCTCCCGTCGCAGATTTCGGTCCGGATTGACCGCAGTGGGATGTCCCACCGCCGAGAGCATCGGCAGATCGGTCGCCGAATCGGAGTAGGCATAGCACCGAGAGAGGTCGTAACCCTCTGTGGCGCTGAGTTTTTCGATTGCGGTGACTTTGCCCTTGCCGTAGCAGTAGAACTCGACCTCGCCGGTGTACTTACCATCCTTCACGACCATGCGCGTCGCTTCGGTGTACGTCGCACCGAGTGCGGCAGCGATCGGCGCGACGATCTCCTCGCCGGATGCCGAGACGATCACCACATCGTGGCCACGGATCTTGTGGTCGGCGATCAGATCCGCCGCCTCCGCGTAGATCAGCGGATCGACCAGCTCGTGCAGCGTCTCGGCGACCACGGCGCGCACCTGGGCCACATCCCAGCCCGCGCACATCTTCGTCAGATGCTCGCGCATCCGCTCCATCTGGTCGTGATCAGCGCCGGAGAGCATGTACAGAAAGTGCGCATAACTGCTCTCCAGAACCGTCCGGCGATCGATCAGGCCCTGATCGAAGAACGGCTTGCTGAACACGAACGCGCTGGACTTGGCGATCACCGTCTTGTCCAGATCGAAGAATGCCGCCACCCGCCCCGGACGCGCACTCGTTCGCTCGCCTCGTTGCTCGTTCGTATCTGTCGCGCTGATCGGATCTTCCGCCGCTGTCTGGTCGCCCTCGGCCGTCACGCGGTCCAGGATAGGGAAATTTCGCCCGGACGGGATGCCCAGGGGCGGCGCGTGCCGCCGAATCGCCCGCCGATCGGATTTGCCGCCTCGATGCCCCGTCGGCGGCGAAAACTTCCTCGCCCGCTGCACTTGCGTTTCGGCCCGGCCCTGGGTGTAGTATTGCTGGCACCTGGACATAGTCCAGGCGCGTTCAGCCCGACCCCCCGGGGCTGAACCCCGACGGCCCCAGCCTCCTCCCCCCCCCGGCTGGGGCCGTCCTCTATTTCCGGACCGTGTCGGTCCGGGCCCCTGCCTCGCTCGGCCTTCGGTCGGCGAATTCCGTCGGCCTGTTGCGTGGTACCGGGAGTTTCGTTTTTGCTCACACCCCCGGAGTTATCCACAACCGAGCGGTCACCTCTGGTGGCGCAACGTCATCCGGGCGAGGCTGACCTGCATGAATTCCGTTACAGCGGAGCAGCCTCCGGCCCTGACGCTCGTATCCGGACATCGGCTGCGCGAGGAGGTCCGGCGCATCGCGGCCGCTGCCGATCGGCAGCTGGCCGAGCATTCGATGCCGATCGGCAGATACGCCTGGACCGAGGCCGCGCTCGTGATTCTCGACACGGCCGCCGCGCACGAATGCGCCGCGGCCGGATATCCGCGTCGTGCGGGCACCGTCCTGGTCAGCGAGGGAGAACCCGGGGCCGATCAATGGGAGGCCGCGATCACCGGCGGCGCCGAACTGGTGCTCGGCCTGCCCGCGGCCGCGGATCGGCTGATCGAGGTGTTCGCCGAGCCGGCGTCCGCCGCCGAGGGCGGTGGTGCGGTCGTCGCGGTCGTGGGCGCCTGCGGTGGCGCGGGCGCGTCCACACTGGCCGGTGCGATCGCCTTGACCGCGTCCGCGATTCGCTTCCGCCCCGGCACGATCCTGGTCGACGGCGATCCGTTCGGCGGCGGCCTCGATCTGCTGCTCGGCATCGAATCCGAGGAGGGGCTGCGCTGGCCCGATCTGGTCGTCGAGGACGGCCGGGTGGCCGCGGCAACCCTGCGCGAGGCACTGCCCGAGGCCGCGCCCGGCCTGCGCGTATTGGCCTGTGGCCGGGCCACTCCCGATACCGGCCCCACCGAGATCGGTCCCGGTGCGGTGCGCGCGGTTCTCGACGCGGGCCGTGCCGCAGGCGATCTCGTCGTCTGCGATATCTCTCGTGAGCGCGGCCCGCATGCCGATCAGATGCTCGACGGGGCGGATCTGGTCGTCCTCGTCGCGACACCGCGACTGCGTTCGATCGCCGCGGCCCGCGCCACCGTGGCGCATGTGCGCCGCCGAAATCCCAACCAGGCATTGATCGTTCGCGGGCCCGCCCCGGGTGGCCTGCACGGCGACGAGGTCGCCGAGGCGCTCGGCCTCCCGCTGCTGGCCGCGGTCCGCGCCCACCCGGGCTTGTCCGGCCAACTCGAACGCGCCGGCCTGACCACTCCGCGTGGGCCCCTGCGAACTGCCGCCGAATCGGTGCTGTCCCTGCTGACCGGAGATGACCGATGATCCGCCCTGCGCGCGCGTCCGTGCGAAAACACTGCCACGCCAAGGTCATCCACGAAACCACGTTCGGCGAGTTCATCGGTGATCCAGCACTCGTGATGGATATCCGGTCGGGGTCGACCGATGGCCTCGTAAATGCAAGTGCATCAGCCGGTCTCGGTCGCACACCGGGTGCATTCACATTGCCCGGCCGCACGCGGATGGCCGTCGAGGCGGTGGGTGCGTCTCTGCCCGGCGAAGGATCGATGAGTTCGCGGCTGGTTCCGGTAACACCGAAACGGCTGCACAGTTCGACCTTTCGCCGATCCGCATGCGACATCGTGCCTGCACATGGTGAGGCTCGGGATCGAGCGGGTCCGGCCACGAGGGATGTCGGCGTGGGTGTGGTGCGGTGCGTCGGTGAGGTCGGGTTCGTGGTCGGGGAGGTGCGGGGGCGATGAGTGCGTTGGTGACCGACGAGCTGTTGGACCGGGTGCGGGAGAGGCTGGCGGTCGAGTCGGGCGAGCCGGATCCGGCGCGGGTCGCGGCGGCGATCCGGGCCGAGGCGGGCGGGGTGCTCGGGGATACGGATCTGTTGCGGGTGCTGCGGTTGTTGCAGACCGAGATGACCGGGGCCGGGGTGCTCGAACCGCTGCTGCACGATCCGCGGGTGTCGGATGTGCTGGTGACAGCGCCCGATTCGGTGTGGGTGGATCGCGGACAGGGGTTGCAGCGGGCGTCGGTGGTGTTCCAGGACGAGGCCGCGGTGCGGCGATTGGCCCAGCGCCTGGCACTGGCCGCGGGGCGGCGGCTCGACGACGCGCAGCCGTGGGTGGACGGGCGGCTGCCGGAAGGTACCGGCGTGCTGGGGGATTCGTTCGGTGTGCGACTGCACGCGGTGTTGTCCTCGGTCGCGCCCGGCGGCACCTGCCTGGCGCTGCGGGTGCTACGTCCGGCGAGTCAGGGTCTGGAGGCGCTGGCGGCATCCGGGTCGGTCCCCGCCGAGGCGAAGGCGTTGCTGGAGCGCATCATTCGCGCGAGGCTGGCCTTTCTGGTGGTGGGCGGCACCGGCGCGGGAAAGACCACGCTGCTGTCCGGTCTGCTCGCCGAGGTCGACGCGGCCGAGCGCATCGTGTGCGTCGAGGACGCCGCCGAACTCGCTCCGCCGCATCCCCATGTGGTGCGGTTGGTGGCGCGTCCGCCGAACGTGGAAGGCGCAGGCGCGGTGACCGTTCGCGATCTGGTACGCCAGGCACTGCGAATGCGCCCGGACCGCATCGTCATCGGTGAGGTGCGCGGCGCCGAGGTGATCGACCTGCTGACCGCACTCAACACCGGCCACGACGGCGGTGCGGGCACCGTGCACGCGAACTCGCCACGTGAGGTTCCGGCCCGCCTCGAAGCCCTGGCGGCACTGGGCGGGTTGGGCAGTGCAGCCCTGCACAGCCAGCTCGCCGCGGCTGTCCAGGTGATTCTGCACGTGTATCGCCGTCCCGACGGCGCGCGTGCGCTGTGCGAGATCGGGCTGGTCGTCCGCGATCCGGACGGCCGGGTCCGTATCGAGGCGGCCTGGCGCACCGACGACGCACCCACTCCCGCGGCCGCATCCCTGCGCCGTCTGCTCGACGAACGGGACGCCCGATGACCCTGCCGCTCGCCGTGGCCTGTCTGGCGGCGGCGGTACTCGCCGTGCCGCCTTCGGCGGGCGCCCGGCGCTATCTCGCGTTGTTCGGCGTGCGCAGCGGTATGCGAAAAGTCCCGCCGCACCGGCTGTTCCGGATCGGCGCATACCTCGGTGTCGCGGGAGCGGCCGCGGCCGGAGTAGGCGCCTTGCTCGCCGCCCTGTTTCTGGCGGTGACGGTCGGTCTGCGCGGCCGCCGCTCGCGTCGCGCCCAGCAGCACAGGGCCGAATGCGTTGCGCTGCTGGAAGGTCTGGAGATCGTGATCGGTGAGCTGCGGGTCGGTACGCACCCCAGTGCCGCCGCGGCCGTCGCGGCCGGGGAGGTCCAGGGCGTCGCGGCACGCGCATTCGCGATCGGCTCGGCCCGCAGCAGGCTCGGCGGATCCGCCGCAGCCGGTCTGCGCAATGCCGAGTCCGTCATCGCCGCCGAACTCGCCCGCATCGCCGACGCCTGGCAACTGGCCGACCAGCACGGCCTGGCTCTGGCCGAACTCCTCGTCGCCGCACGTGCAGACCTGTCCAGCCGCATACGTTTTCGCGACAAGACCACAGCAGCCCTGGCCGGTGCACGAGCCAGCGCCGTAGTCCTCGCCACCCTCCCCCTCCTCGGCATAGCCCTGGGCCACATGATGAACGCGGCCCCTCTGCAAATCCTCCTGACCCCCGGCCCAGGCACCGCCCTGCTCCCCCTCGGCGCAGCCCTGATCTGCGCAGGCATGCTCTGGGCAGACGCCATCACAGCCCAGGTACCCACATGAGAGCCTCACCCACCACCCCCGAAGCACCCCGAAACCCGCCCAACTACCCACGGTGTTCGGGCGCGGCTGGAGGCTGTGTAGGGCCGGTTGTGGATGGATGTGAGCAAGTTGGATGTGCCCGCATGTGGGGTCTGGTGCTCGCTGGTGCGGGGGCACGACTGTTCGGTTCCGTTGGTGTTCAAGCAGTTCGGTCAGCGGGGGTTGTCGAGCGTACCTGTGAATTCGGGCGTGGCCGGGAGGCGGGACGTGCCTGTTCGGAACTTGCTGTGGACGAATGTGATCAGGGTGCAGACGTTCGAAATGTGGGCCGACGGGGCGATGTATTGCGACCGTCGGGACTTGGCTGTTCGGTAGCCATTCGCGGTCTGTTCCTGCGATATCCGGTCCGGGCGGTTGGGGCGGCGCAGCGGATGTGGTGGGGCGTAGCGCGGCGGCGGCGACGGGGATCTCGTGGTAGTGCGGCGGCCTCCACGGCTGTCTCTGATCTCGATCGGCGGGTCCGAGATCGTTGTGGCGGTGGTTGTTCCGATCGATCCGCGCGTGGGGCGAGGGTCGCGACGGAATGCACGTGCATCGGTTGTCTCGGGCGGGTAGGCGGCGGTGTGGATTGTCGACGGGGAGCGGACGGGGGACTTGTGTTGTGGCGCTTTCGGATACGACGCGAGGGGAGGGTCGATGGTCGTCTGCGGGCTGCTGTTGTTGGTGGCTGCGCTGGTGTGCGTGCCGGGCGACGCCGCGGCGGCGGCGCTGCGGAGACGGGCTGTACTTGTTGGGGCACATCGGGTTTCGAGGCTTCGGGGTCGCGCCGGTGGCGGGGATCGGTTCGGGACGGCGTCGGCTTTCGATCTGCTCGCGGCCTGTCTGCGGGCGGGGCTGCCGGTCGGTGTCGCGGCTCGTGCGGTGGCCTCGATCGCTCCGCCGGAACTCGGTACGGCACTGCATCGGGTTGCCGATCTGCTGGCACTGGGGGCGGACCAGCCGGATGCGTGGCGGCGCGTGGCTCAGGAGGCCGGATCCGCCGATATTCAGGCACTGGCCCGGATGGCGGCGCGTTCGGCCCGCTCGGGCGCGTGCCTGGCGGATGCGGTGAGCGAGTTGGCGGGGCAGTGCCGTGCCGCCGTGGAGGACGCCGCGGCAGCCCGAGCAGAGCGCGCCGGGGTGCTGATCGGCGGACCGCTGGGCTTGTGCTTCCTGCCGGCCTTCATCTGTCTGGGCATCGTGCCGGTAGTCATCGGCCTGGCCACGCGGGTGCTCGGCGGCGGGCTGTGAGCGACAGGCGAGACCTCCGGCGCGGAACGCCCGTGCCGGTGACAGAGAAAGGGGAGATCGATGCGGGTGGCAGTTCGATCGGCAGTACTGGAGTTGCGTGCGCGCCTGCTGCGAGCGTTGGTCGCCGAGGAGGGGATGAGCACCGCCGAATACGCGATCGGCACGGTGGCTGCCGCGGCGTTCGGAGCGGTGCTCTACTCGGTGGTGACGGGCGATTCCATCGTGAATGCCCTGACGAAGATCATCGACAAGGCACTCGCCACCTCGGTCTGAGACGTGGTCGCGCACAGGGGATACGCACGCTCGCAACGGTTCCGCGGTGCGGGACCGGCGAACGGGGCGCGGTGACGGTGGAGGCGGCCATCGCGCTGGCCGCCCTCCTCGTCGTGGTCGTGCTGTGCCTGGGGACGCTGCTGGCCGCCGCGGCGCAGGTGCGCTGTGTGGACGCCGCGCGCGAGGCGGCACGGCTGGCCGCGCGCGGTGCGGACGCCGAGGCGAAACCGGCGGCGCTGCGGGTGGCGCCGACCGGTGCGGAGGTCTCCCTCCACACTGACGGCGATCAGGTGATCGCCGTCGTCTCGGTGCGGGTGCCGCTGCTGCCGATGCTCAGGCTGCACGCCGATGCGGTCGCGGTCCGAGAACCGGGTGAGTCCGGATGACGTCCCGGCAGGCCGAGCGCGGCGCGGCCACCGTGGCGGCCTGCCTGGCCCTGACCGCCCTGCTCGCCGCAACGCTGTTGTTCGTGCAGGTCGGCGTGGTGATCGTGGCTCGACATCGGGCGCAGGCCGCAGCGGATCTCGGTGCTCTGGCAGCCGCCGGTGCGTCCAGGACCGGGGACGATGCCTGTGCTCGGGCCCGCGATCTCGGGCAGCGCATGCGAGTTCGGGTGCGGACCTGCACGGTCGTCGACTGGGACGTCACTGTGGTCGCCGAGGTCACCGCATCGCTGGGTCCGCTCGGTAGTCCGGATGTTCGGGCCATCGCGCGCGCCGGACCGGCGGAGGAACAAGACGAATGAATACCGAGCGGTTGGTGTTCAAAGAATGCGCAAGAGTTGGCGATCTGTGTTCGGCCATATGTCGCGGAGGAGCAATTTGGACGTGTGAACAATTGCGATCCGTCGATTTCCAATTGATTGATGAAGTGTCATTGACGGCATTCGACTTCAGATTCTTTAGGAAATCGGCAACGAGCTAGTTAACATGAACGCGTTTCACATCAATCATGCGGCGGAGCCGCCGTATGTGACGCCAACCGCATCGCGGGCATCGTCCGAGTTGCCGACGATTCGAGTCCCGGTCCGGCATCGAGCTGATGACCACCGCGTCACGAGACGGACCGATCGTCGTCATCGTCGGGAAGTTCGGCGACCACCGCGGTCAACAGGGCCGCGGCCCCCGCCTTGTCCAGCGGCTGATTGCCGTTGCCGCACTTGGGTGACTGTACACAGGACGGGCAGCCGCTCGGGCAGCCACACGACTCGATCACCGCCAGAGTCGCCCGCAGCCAGGTGCGCAGCCGCTGGAAGCCGCGCTCGGCGAAGCCCGCGCCGCCGGGATGCCCGTCGTGCACGAAGACGGTGGGCAGCCCGGTGTCGGGATGTTCGGCCGTGGACACCCCGCCGATATCCCAGCGGTCGCAGCTGGCCACCAGCGGCAGCATCCCGATCGCGGCATGTTCGGCGGCGTGCAGTGCGCCGGGCGCGCGCCGCGGGTCGATTCCGGCGCGGGCCAGCAGTGCCGGTGTCACGGTGTACAGCACGGCGCGGGTCGGCAGCGTCTGCTCCGGCAGGTCCAGCTCCACCAGGTCGAGCACCTCACCGGTGGGAAGCGTGCGCAGATAGCCGACCACCTGTCGGCTCACCCGCACCTGCGCCAGGGCCGTGGTGATCGCGCCGTGCGCACGTTCGGCGTCGATCTCGTCGATCGCGATGGACGTGACCGTACGGGCGCTGGTCGTCCAGCCGGGCTGATCGGCATGGACGAAGGCCACGCCACTGTCGAGATCCAGCTCGTCCACCACATAGGTCTCGCCCTGATGCAGGTGCACCGCGCCGGGATGCAGGGTGGCCGGGGCCCGGCCGGCGTCGGTCGTGCCGAGCATGCGTCCGGTCTCCTCGTCGACGATGGCCACCGTCGAGCCGATGCCGCCGCGCACGTCGACCTCGTCGTGCGGTCGCACCGCAGCGGTCATATGCCACCGCGCCGGGCCCTTCGCCGGTTGGCGTCGCCGGACGAGCCCCTGATCGGCCAGGTCGGTGATCAGATCGGCCGCCCCGAACTCGTCGACCTCGGCATCGGTCAGCGGATTCTCCATCGCCGCGCACAGCAGATGAGGCCCGAGGACGTACGGGTTGTGCGGATCGGTGATCGTCGCCTCGACCGGGCGCCCCAGCAGCGCGTCCGGGTTCCGGACCAGGTAGGTGTCCAACGGGTCGTCCCGGGCGACCAGCATCACCAGCGACCCCTGCGCGCGCCGCCCGGCCCGCCCGGCCTGCTGCCAGAACGAGGCGACCGTCCCGGGAAATCCCGCGACGACCACGGCATCGAGCCCCGCGATATCCACGCCGAGCTCGAGCGCGTTAGTGGTCGCGGCCCCCAGCAGGGCGCCGTCGGACAGCGCGGCCTCCAGTTCGCGGCGGTCCTCGGCGAGATATCCGGCCCGGTAGGCGGCCACCCGGCGGCCGAGTTCCGGATCGACCTCGGCGAGCATGCGGCGCGTCTCCATGGCCACGACCTCCGCGGCCCGCCGCGAACGCACGAAGGTCAGCGTGCGCGCTCCCTCGACCACCAGGTCGGTCATGATCCGCGCCGCCTCGGCGGTGGCCGGTCGCCGCACCGGCGCGCCGTTCTCGCCGGTCACCGTGGTGAGCAGCGCCGGTTCCCACAGTGCGACCGTGCGCGCCCCCTGTGGTGACCCGTCCTCGGTGACGGCCTCGCACGGCGCGCCGATCAGCCGCGACGCGGCCGCGGCCGGATCGGCGGTGGTGGCCGAGCACAGGATGAACACCGGATCGGCCCCGTAGTGCGCCGCCAACCGGCGCAACCGGCGCAGCACCAGCGCGACGTGCGAACCGAATACACCCCGGTAGGAATGGCATTCGTCGACCACTACATAGCGCAGCCGCCGCAGCACCCGCGCCCACCGCTGATGTGCGCGCAGCATGCTCAGATGCAGCATGTCGGGGTTGGTGAAGATCCACCGGCCGTTGGCGCGCACCCACTGCCGGATCTCGGCGGAGGTGTCTCCGTCGTAGGGCGCGGCATGGATATCGCGCAGCGGGCCTTCGTGAGTGAGTTCGCCGATCGCGCGCAGTTGATCCGCGCCGAGCGCTTTGGTGGGCGAGATATACAGCGCGGTGGCCCGCGGATCCTCCTGCAATGCCGTGAGTACCGGCAGCTGGTAACCGAGGGATTTACCGGATGCGGTTCCCGTGGAAACCACGACATGTGTTCCGGCAGCGGCCAACTCGGCAGTGCGGGTCTGATGGGACCAGGGATTGTCCAGACCGGTATTTCGTAACGCTTCGATCACGTCCGGTGATACCCAACTCGGCCATGTCGTGACCTGCGCCGCACGCGCGGGTAATTCGGTGACATGGGTGAGACGATCGGTACTGTCGGCCAGTCCGATTCGGACACGATTGAGCAACGATCGCCCATAGCTCGATCCGGTTCCGCGCGCTGCGGCGGTCGTCGTGTCGGCGGGATCTAGCAAGCCGGGTCCTCGACACGCACAAAATGTGCGAAAGCTGTGTGCCGTGCGAGGCCAACCAGCGCATTCACTTCCGAGTAGCGATCTGCGTCACAGCTCGTTTGCCTGACACTCACTCGGTTATCCGGAAGCAAACCTACCCCGAGTACGGATTTGGGCATTGTGCCCCTTACCTGCGCATTCGCAAGATCATCTTTTTTGCAAATTGTCGGTAACCCGACTGTCGAATTGCTCGAAGACATGGTTCACTGGTTCCTGGTCGCAAGCTTCTGTGTTCGAGGGAACGGATCAAAGGTCCAAACCATCAGCAGGATCGATGTTGCGAACGCCGTGCTTGGTGCTTCCTGCAGGGGGAACAGAGTACAGCGGTCGGAACGGACCCGGTGGACGAACCTACCTTGTCCGCCGTTCCGGTATGGAAAGAGAAGGAACAGAATGGCACAGGGAACTGTGAAGTGGTTCAACGCGGAGAAGGGGTTCGGCTTCATCGCGCCCGAGGACGGCTCCGCTGACGTCTTCGTCCACTACTCCGAGATCCAGGGTTCGGGCTTCCGCACCCTCGAGGAGAACCAGAAGGTCGAATTCGAGGTTGGCCAGGGCACCAAGGGCCCGCAGGCCACCGGAGTTCGTGCGCTCAGCTGAGCACTCGAACTTACTCAAACGGAAAGCTCGTCCCTCACCGCCACGGCGGTGGGGGACGAGTCATATCCGGGGCAAGTACACTCGACCGCAAAACGGGGCTATCAACTCGCCGTGCCAGAGGTGCTGCGGACCTGCCGTACCACCGGTACAGCAGATGAACAGGGTATAAACGTCTCTGGCAGGGGACATCTGTTCCCTCCGCTTGCCCCAGCCGCGCGCAGCGCCTCCCCGCGCCGCGCAGGTCGACAGGAAAGGTGTGTTCGCCGGTGGCAACACGAGACCGCGGTGCAACGCCGAACTCCGAGGCAGGGTCCGATGCGGGCAGCCAGGTGCGTCGTCTCGTCATCGTCGAGTCACCGACGAAGGCTCGTAAGATCGCCCCGTACCTCGGCCGTGGATACGTCGTGGAGGCGTCCGTCGGCCACATCCGGGATCTGCCGCGGGGTGCGGCGGATGTGCCGGCCAAATACAAGGGTCAGCCCTGGGCGCGCCTGGGCGTCGACGTCGATCACGACTTCGAGCCCATCTATGTGGTCAGCCCGGATAAGAAGGCCAAGGTCTCCGAGCTGAAGAACCTGCTCAAGGACGCCGACGAGCTCTATCTCGCCACCGACCCCGACCGTGAGGGCGAGGCGATCGCGTGGCATCTGCTCGAGACGCTCAAGCCCAAGGTGCCGGTCCGGCGCATGGTGTTCCACGAGATCACCGAACCCGCCATCCGCGCGGCCGCCGCCGACACCCGGGAGCTGGACAACGACCTGGTCGACGCGCAGGAGACCAGGCGGATCCTGGACCGGCTGTACGGCTACGAGGTCAGCCCGGTGCTGTGGAAGAAGGTCATGCCGCGGTTGTCGGCGGGCCGGGTGCAGTCCGTGGCGACCCGCATCGTCGTGCAGCGCGAGCGCGAGCGCATGGCGTTCCGCTCGGCGGAGTACTGGGATATCGCCGCGAAATTCGACGCGGGCGGCGGCGAGGCCGATGCGGCCAACCCGCGGACCTTCGGCGCTCGCCTGGTCACGGTGGCCGGTTCGCGGGTCGCGGGCGGACGTGATTTCGGTTCCGACGGGCAGTTGAAGACTGCCAGTGGCGTCACGGTGCTGGACGAGGCATACGCCCGTCGACTCGCCGCGGCCCTGGACGGCGCCGATTTCCAGGTGACCTCGGTCGAGTCGAAGCCCTATACGCGTCGGCCGTATGCGCCGTTCATGACTTCCACGTTGCAGCAGGAGGCCGCGCGCAAGTTGCGGTTCACCTCCGAGCGCACCATGCGGGTCGCTCAGCGGCTCTACGAAAACGGCTACATCACCTATATGCGTACCGACTCGACCACGTTGTCGGAGTCGGCGATCGCCGCCGCGCGGGCTCAGGCCACGCAGTTGTACGGGGCAGAATTCGTCCACCCGACGCCGCGCCAGTACACCCGCAAGGTCAAGAACGCGCAGGAGGCGCATGAGGCGATCCGCCCGTCGGGCGACACCTTCGCCACGCCCGGTCAGCTGCACGCGCGCCTGGACCACGACGAGTTCCGGCTGTACGAGCTGATCTGGCAGCGCACGGTCGCCTCGCAGATGGCCGATGCCCGCGGCACCACCCTGACCGTCCGGATCACCGGCCACGCCGGTCTGGACGAGGGCCGTATTCCGTGCGTGTTCTCCGCGTCGGGGCGCACGATCACCTTCGCCGGTTTCCTCAAGGCTTATGTGGAGAGCGTCGACGAGGATTCGGGCAGCCAGTCCGACGACGCCGAATCCCGTCTTCCCGCGCTGACCGAGGGCCAGGAGGTCGCCGCGGCCGAGCTGACTCCCGAGGGCCACACCACCAATCCGCCGCCGCGCTACAACGAGGCGTCGCTGGTCAAGGCGCTCGAGGAATTGGGCATCGGCCGCCCGTCCACCTACGCCTCGATTATCAAGACCATCCTCGATCGCGGATACGTCTACAAGCGCGGTAACGCGCTCGTGCCCTCGTGGGTGGCGTTCGCCGTCATCGGACTGCTGGAGGCGTACTTCGGCCGACTGGTCGATTTCGATTTCACCGCGGCCATGGAGGACGATCTCGACGCCATCGCCGGTGGACGCGAGCAGCGCGGAAACTGGTTGACCAGCTTCTACTTCGGCGGCGATCACGGTGCGGAGGATTCGATCGCGCGCACCGGCGGCCTGAAGAAGATGGTCGGCGGGCAGCTCGACGACATCGATGCCCGCTCGGTCAACTCGATCAAATTGTTCGCCGACGATCAGGGCCGCGATGTGGTGGTCCGGGTCGGGCGGTTCGGGCCGTATCTCGAGCGGATGGTCGTCAATCCGGATGATCCGGACGGCGATCCGGTGTCGCAGCGCGCCAATCTGCCCGACGATCTGCCGCCGGACGAGCTGACCCCCGAGGTGGCGGAGAAGCTGTTCTCCACCCCGCAGGAGGGGCGTTCGCTGGGCGTCGATCCGGAGACGGGTCATCGGATCGTGGCCAAAGAGGGACGTTTCGGCCCCTATGTGACAGAGGTTCTGCCCGAGCCCGAGGACGACGGCGAGCCCAAGAAGGGCGCGAAGAAGGCCAACGCGCCCAAACCGCGCACGGGATCGTTGTTCAAGTCGATGGATCTGTCCACGATCACCCTCGAGGACGCACTGTTGCTGCTGTCGCTGCCGCGGGTGGTCGGCAAGGATCCCGAATCCGGCGACGAGATCACCGCGCAGAACGGGCGTTACGGCCCGTATCTGAAGAAGGGCACCGATTCGCGGTCGCTGACCAGCGAGGATCAGATCTTCTCGGTGACCCTCGAGGAGGCGCTGAAGATCTACTCCGAGCCCAAGCGCCGTGGCCGGCAGGCCGCCAGCGCCGCGCCGCTGCGGGAACTCGGCAACGATTCGACCACCGGTAAGCCGATGGTGATCAAGGACGGCCGGTTCGGACCGTACGTCACCGACGGCGAGACCAATGCCAGCCTGCGCAAGGGGGACGAGGTCGAGTCGATCACCGATGATCGGGCCTCGGAACTGCTCGCCGATCGCCGGGCCAAGGCCCCGGTGAAGAAGGCCGCGAAGAAGACGGCGGCGAAGAAGGCGCCGGCCAAGAAGGCCACGGCCGCGAAGAAGACCGCGGCGAAGAAGACCACCACCGCCGCAGCGGAGAAGGCGACCGCGAAGAAGACCGCGGCCAAGAAGACCACGGTCGCGAAGACCACCGCTCGAAAGACGGCCACAGCCAAGTCGTAATGGCGGGAATCGGTCGCTGTCCGATTTCTGTCGGTGCCCTGCCGTAGCGTGTCGCCATCCCAGCACGCTTCAGCGGAAGGACATCCGATGACCGCACCCTCGACCGAGCGCCGCGATCAGGAGCGGGAA
The DNA here is from genome assembly GCF_000308615.1 of Nocardia jiangxiensis NBRC 101359. Taxonomy (GTDB): domain Bacteria; phylum Actinomycetota; class Actinomycetes; order Mycobacteriales; family Mycobacteriaceae; genus Nocardia; species Nocardia jiangxiensis. The sequence continues at coordinate 367,445 of NZ_BAGB01000068.1, read as the reverse complement.
GACCTGATCGCGATGCTCGCCTCGCAACGTGAGCTGTTCCGGATCACCTTGCGTGGCATCGATGATGCGCAAGCGCGCCAGCGCAGTACGGTCAGCGAGTTGACACTCGGCGGTCTGCTGCACCACCTGGTCCACTGTGAACAGCTGTGGACATCGGTCATCGTGGAACGCGACGAGAACTCGAAACTCGATGTGTCGCAGTTCGATTCGGAATACCGGATGGCACCGGAGGAAACTGTCGAGGGGCTGCTGAAGGAGTGGGATACGCTGGCGGACAACACCACTCGGCTGATCCGGGAGGTGGATGATCTGGATGTCTCGATTCCCACCCCGACCTCGCCGTGGGTTCCCGAACGTGTCTGGTGGACAGTGCGTTTCACGCTGCTGCACATCTTCCGGGAGATCGCTCATCACAGCGGCCACGCCGACATCATCCGTGAGGCGCTCGACGGCGCGAACTCCACCTATCAGCGCGCGGGCTGATCCGGGACGTGCCTCCTGGGTGGACCGCGGAGGCTGTCGGTGGCGGCCGCTAGGGTGTATGCCGTGGCGGGTGTCTTCGATCGGCTGGTCGGCCAGGATGCGGTCGAGTCCGAACTGACCGCTGCCGCGGTCGCCGCGCGCAGCGGGGTCTCGTCGTCGGCGATGACGCATTCTTGGTTGTTCACCGGGCCTCCTGGGTCCGGCAGATCGGTTGCGGCACTGTGCTTCGCGGCCGCGCTGCAGTGCACCGATCCGGGTGCGCCCGGCTGTGGGCACTGTCACGCCTGCACCACCACCATGGCGGGGACGCACGGCGATGTGCGCCGGGTGATTCCCGAGGGGCTGAGCATCGGCACCAAGGAGATGCGCGAGATCGTCCAGGTGGCCTCCCGCAGGCCCAGTACCGGGCGCTGGCAGGTGGTGTTGGTCGAGGATGCCGACAGATTGACCGAGGCGGCCGGAAATGTGCTGCTCAAGGTGGTCGAGGAGCCGCCAGAGCGCACCGTGTTCCTGTTGTGTGCGCCGTCGGTGGATCCGGAGGACATCTCGGTCACGCTGCGTTCGCGGTGCCGTCATATGCATCTGGTCACCCCCTCGGTCGACTCGATCGCCCAGGTCTTGCGCGAGCGCGACGGTCTGGACGCGGAGACCGCCGGGTGGGCGGCCTCGATCAGCGGCGGTCACGTCGGGCGAGCCCGTCGCCTGGCCACCGACGAGGAGGCCAGAAGCCGCCGCAAGCGGGCACTGGCTCTGGTCGCGGCCACCGCGCGTCCCGCGGTCGCCTACACGGCCGCCGATGAGCTGGTCAAATCCGCGGAGGAGGAAGCCAAGCAGGTCAGCGCCACTCGCGACGAACGTGAGCGCGAGGAGCTCGCGACCGCCCTCGGCGCGGGCGGCACCGGCAAGGGCACCGCCTCGGCGACCCGCGGTTCGGCCGGTGTGCTCAAGGATCTCGAACGTCGCCAGAAATCCCGCGCCACCCGCACCAGTCGCGATTCGCTGGACCGGGCTCTGATCGACGTTGCGGGTTTCTACCGCGACGCCCTCGCGGTCCGCATGACCGGCCCTGCTCGCCCCGTCACCCTCACGCATCCCGATCTCCGCGACGAGATCCGCGATCTCGCCACCGAGGTTCCCCCCGAGGGCCTGCTGCGCTCGATCGAAGCCGTCCTGCACTGCCGCGAAGCCCTCGACACCAACGTCAAACCCCGCTTCGCCGTAGCCGCCATGGTCGCCACCCTCATCGCCGCCCGCACCCGCTGATTCGCCGGATCGGTCCACAGGTGCCGTGAGGCCTTGGCGGAGTTGGCTTTCCGTCAATCTGTCGGCGAGTGCAATCCTTGTCGCCGCTCGCCCTTCGGTGATTCGGTAGAGGCGGGGCATCGGTTGTGATCGCCGCTGGTGCACGGCTTGTGAACGCCTGACGTCGGTGAGCGATGGCTATCCGGCTGTGAGGTCGGACGATCAGTGCGGGTGTGTGACGTGCTGCCCGGGGCGGGCAGCACGCGGGTGGGTCAGATGTGTTCGGCGATGGTGATGGTCGCGGTTTCGGAGTGCTGGGCGATGAGGGTGTCGATGTCGGGTTGGTTGGTGGTGAGGGCGCCGAGGGAGACGGGGATGGTGAGTCGGCCGTCGCGGGCGGCGTGGATGGTTTGACTCTTCTTGCCGCGGGGGGTGCTGGTCGTGACCTGGTAGGCGGCGCCGGAGCGGTAGCGGGTGGCGGTGACGACCGTTGCGGAAGTTGTTGCGTTCAAGGTGAATCCGTTGTGGGTGACGCCGCTGAGGGTGGTGAATGCCGGGCTGTTGCGGTTCACCGTGACCTGATATCCGTATGCGTCGAAGCGCGGTTCCGCGGCGGTGAAGGTGAACGGTTCGGGCTGCGCGGGCGGGTGCGCGAAGGTGGCCATCAGGCCGGGCAGGTACTGGGTCAGGTCGCGCCGCCAGTACGACCAGGAGTGCGAACCGCCGCCGTAGTCGTGCCATTCATGGGCGATACCCAGGGAATTCAGCCGGTTGTGCATGCTGACGCTCTGCGGATGAACATCCTTGCCCTCGGTGGAGTCGTAGGTCTTGTTGAACGGTCCCGGATTGCCGTTGCCGGTGTACAACTCGAGATGCATCCCGCGCAGATTCGCGGCCAGATCCCACGGATTGTGTGCGCGCCAACGGATTTCCTGGGTGGAGCGTGGACCCCAGAGGCTTCCCGGGACGGGGTTGTCCAGGTAGGCGAGCATCTCGTCGGTGGTGACGGCCTGTGGATCGTTGGAGTCCAGGGCGCCGGAAAACGATGCGGCGGAGACGAATCGGTCGGGATGCCGGGCGGCGTAGCTCATCGCACCGAATCCGCCCATGGAGAAACCGGCGACCGCGTGGCCGCGACGTCCGGACACGGTGCTGTAATGCGCGTCGATCCAGGGCAGCAACTGGCCGATGTGGTAGCTCTCCCAGCGCGGATTGCCGCCGTGGCCGTTGTTGTACCAGTCGCTGTAGAACCCGCCCTTACCGGAGTCGGGCATGACGAGGATCACCGGTGTGTTGCCGACGATCGCCTCGGCATTGCCCTTGGCCGGGTCGGTCCAGTCGCGAGCCTGTGGTGCGGCATTGCAGCAACCTTCGAGCAGCAGCAGCACCGGATAGCGCCGGGCGGACGAATAGCCCTGCGGCAGCAGCACTCTCACGTAGGTGGGGGCGTTCAGGTCGGGGGTGGTGAACACCAGTTCGTGCAGGCGCGCATTGATCGCTATGTCGGAGCGCAGCGTCAGCCCGCCGTTGGGGGCGGGCGCGGCCGTCGCGGGCCCGGTCAGGGACAGCGCCGCACATATTCCGGCGAGCAGCACGGCACACCGAATCTTGAACCGGGACATGGATTTCCTTCACTCCGATTTGCTAAGCGTGTGGCCGCGGGCGTTGCGGCGGCAGTCGCTCCCGGCGGGAGCCGATGGTGTTCCTTCGACGCCGTCGAGGTTGTCGCCGATGATCCGATAACAGCGCGCGGCGTGCGGATCGGTGTCCTGCCAGCCGTCGGCGGCATCGGTGGTGCAGTGGTCGCACACCGTCATCCAAATACCTTGGGACAGGCGTTGAATCGAATAGTTCGGCGCACCGGCCGAGCCCTCGAACAGTACCTTGCCCTCGGTGGTGGAGGTGATGATCGGCGCGGGGACCCGGCGATGAGGCGGCGGTACCGGATATCCCGACATCGAGTAGGCGTGTGTGCGCAATTGCTGTGCGCGCGTCGACATATCGGCCGCGGTGTGGGAGGCGGTGGTGCGGCCGGTGTAGTAGAGGGCCCACCAGTTGCCGTCCTCACCCCATTCGCAGGTAGGGGAGCAGTGGGCGTCGGCGGGGATGGGCTGCCAGCCGTGGCCTTCGGCGTGTGCGGCCAGCGCCCAGAAGTTGTCACCGGCGATGTGCGGGTCGGATTCCAGGCCGGTGAGGAAATCGCCCAGTGCGTCGGTGGTGAGAAAATCTGTTCTGTCCCAGCCGAATTCGATCGCGCTGAACGCCTTTCCGGCTGCGGCGACCTGGGCGGCGGTGTCGTGCAGCTTCCCGGCGCAGCCGTCGACGCGGTTGCCCCCGGAGATGATCGGCAGCCAGTGCGGGTAGTACTCCGCCGCGTAGACGTCGACGTTGGGCAGCCGCAGCGCGCCGTCGGTGACGAATCCGTCGCCGCCGCCCAGGCTGATGTTGATGAACAGCTGCCGGGAGTCGATCGAGCGGAAGTAGTCCGAGACGGTGCGCAACCAGTTCTCGGCGACCGGCGTGGGTGCGCCGTCGAGCAGGTCGAGATTGTTGCCGTCGACCCAGCCGGCGAACGTCGGATCGTCCTTGTAGGCGAGTCCGGTCAGCGGATTCACATGCTCCAGTACGGCTTTCATGTGCCGCTGGTAGTCGCCGATGATGGCCGGGTCGGTGAAGAACGCCTGCCCGCAGTCGGGGCGATGCCGCCAGGTGCAGTACCAGTCGTGGCTGTCGGCGGACGGGGAGTTCTGGTTCGGGGCGGGTGCGCCGTTGGCGTCGCCGGAGAATTCGCCGATCAGTTTGATCCCGTGCGCGCGGGCCGCGGCCACGACCTTGTCCATATGCGCGAAGGCGGCCGGATTGAATTGTCCCAGTGCGGGTTCCAGGCAGGACGGGCAGCCGATCGTATCGCCGAGCGTCTGCGCTCGAAGGACGGTCGCGCCCATTTCTCGGGCGGTGGTGAATACGTCGTCGATCTCGTAGTCGCTCGGATAACGTTCGCTGCCCAGCGGGGTGGCGGGCGCGGGATCGGGGCCGTAGTTCTCCAGGCCCAGCCATTCGACGTTCGCGCCGGAGAATCGGAACGGGTGACCGGCCACGGTGAGTGCGGATCGGTCCCGCTGGACGAAGGCGTTGCGGAACTGGTCGAGCGGCACCCCTGCCACCGGTGTCACTTGCGAATTCGCGGTGCGCATCGGATCGGCGTGCGCCGTGGTGAAGCCCGATGACACGATCGCGCCCAGTGTCGCCACGGCTGCGATGAGCATGCGCCGTCTGCGCACCGGATCTCCTTTCGCTACATCCCGCAGAAATGTAACGTGCATCGAATCCGTATGCCACTGGCCGTCACCGACGCGCCACGCTCGCCGAGGCCGTGAACATCTCGCCGAGAGCGCAGGAAACTCGCGTGCTGCCGACAGCGCCGTCGCGTTATCGTCGGCGCATGCTGGTAGCGCGGGCCAGGTGGCGTCGTCTGGAATTGACTCACGACGACCGGCCTGTCGGCGTTCTCCGGGAACGAGGGCATCGTGCCATCGCGGATCTGCCGACGGCGACAATGACTTTCCGCAACCACTCCAACGTCGATATCCGCGCCCACCCTGTCCCCCCAGATGCCGACCCGTTGGCGCCACCTCCGGCCTCGGCGACGATGACAGCCGTCACCACCCACCTCGCGCGGTACGACTGGAGAATTCAGGCAGCAGACCGCCGCTACCAGATGGTGCAGGGCAGAGGCGACCGCTACACCGTCACCGAACAGGGCGAACCCTTGGGCGACGGCTGGTTCACCGCCATCTTCATTCACCGCCAGTGGCTCTCCCTCGCGCCGGTCGTCCCGCTCGACCACCAGGCGTTCATGATCTGGCTCGCCTACCGAACCTTCATATCCCGACACACAGGTCTGTGATCCGGTTCGTGGTGCGGGGTTTCACTGGGTCGGGCCAAGGGGTGGCGGCGCGAGTTGCCTAACCTCGGTAGACGATCTGTCCGAGACACAAGGGCCTGCTCGGCCGGGTGCGAGGCCGGGACCACTCGAGGGAGAGGATGTTGTCGATGAATCCAACCGTCGCCGTTGTGGGGCCGGGGGCGATCGGCACGACCGTGACGGCGGCGCTGCACGAGGTCGGCCGGACGCCGAGGATGTGTGGTCGGACCGCGCGTGAAAACCTCGAGTTGCAGGTGGAGGGCGGCCGGGTCGTCGTGCCGGGGCCTGTGCAGATCGACCCGGCACAGGTCGACGGGGCGGCCGATCTCGTCTTCCTCGCCGTCAAGTCGACGCAGGTCGAGGCGGCAGCGTCATGGTTGAAGGCATTGTGCGGTCCGGACACTGTCGTCTGTGTTCTCCAGAACGGTGTCGAGCAGGAATCGGTTGTCGGGCCGTATGTCTGCGGTGCTCGGGTCATCCCCTCGGTGGTGTGGTTTCCCGCTCAGACCCAGTCCGACGGTTCGGTGTGGTTGCGTGGCGAGGCGCGCCTGACCCTGCCGGACACATCGGCGTCTCGTGTGGTGGTCCAGACTCTGGGTGGCACGCGGTGCTCGGTCGAACTGGCCGCGGACTTCAAGTCCGTGGCGTGGCGCAAGCTGTTGCAGAACGCGGTCGCCGGATTGATGGTTCTGACGGGGCGGCGCTCCGGGATGTTCGCCAGGGGCGATATCGCCGAACTGTCCCTGGCTTATCTCCGAGAGTGTCTCGAGGTTGCCCGAGCCGACGGCGCGGCGCTGAGCGATGACTTGCCGCAGGAGATCGTCGACGGGTTTCGGGCCTACCCGGCCGATATGGGCACTTCCATCCTCGCCGACCGTGAAGCCGATCGGCCGCTCGAATGGGACGTGCGCAATGGTGTCGTGCTGCGTCGCGGACGGGCCCACGGTATCCCGACGCCGATCAGCGATCTGGTGGTGCCGCTGCTCGCCGCCGCGAGCGATGGACCTGGCTGATCACGACGTCGCCGAACGCAGTGCCGGAATGACCGAGCGTCCCAGTTTTGCAAGTGCGGCAAGGGGATCCGGGCCGAGGGGTGGACCGAACGAAACGTGTCGGGCACCGAGTTCGCGCAACTCGAGACACCCCTCGATCACCTCCTCGGGTGATCCGACCACGGCGAGACGCATCATCCGGTCGTCGATGAATTCCACGGCCTTTCCGAGATCCCCTGCGCGAGCGTATCTTCCGGCCTCATGGAAGTCGATGGGGCGTAGGCCCGCCGGGGCCAGATGGTCCGGGGAGAAGGACTGGCCGTAGTAGGCGAGTTTCTCGGCCAGTGCCCGGCGCGCTGCGTCGCGTTCGCCGACCGATACCCAGATGCATGCCGGTAGATCGAATGCGGCGCTGTCGCGGTCGGCGTCGCGGAGGCCGCTGTGGATATCGGCGCTGATCTTGCCGAACAGGTCCGGGCAGGGGAGCAGGGGGAGTGCTCCGTCGGCGATCCGGCCGGCCAGCCGGCGCATCTGTGGTCCCGTCGCGCCGATGTATACCGGTACCGGGCTCGTCGGAGGGAAACGAAGCGAGAACGAACTGCTCCACCAGTCCGGTAGGTCGTCTTCGGCTATGTCGTTGTGCCCCAACAGGGCTCGCAACGCTGTCACCGACTGTCGCACCGTCGTCATCGGTCGTCGGCGCTCGAGTCCGGCCCAGCCGAGGAAGTCGGTCGCACCCGCGCTCACTCCGAGGGCGAATCTGCCGCCGGAGACCTCCTGGGCGGTGGCGGCCACCATCGCGATCTCGGTGGTGTGCACCGTGTACGGATTCATGATGCCGATGCCGAGGTGGATGCGTTCGGTCCGTGCGGCGAGAGCGCCCATCAGCACCGGCGCGGAACGCAGCAGCAGATCGTGCGATACCCAGATCTGGTCCACATCTGCCGCTTCGGCGGCCGAAACCAGTTGCAGGAGTTCGTCGTAGGACAGGTCGTTGTTGACGCGGATCGATATCTTCATCTCTCACCTGCTTGTTGCGGGAGTCGCGGGCCGGTCACCGAGTCGGCCGTGGAATCGTGCGGTGCCTGTCCGTCGGATGAGGTATGCGGCCACCGCACAACTCAGCGCGGCGATGATCAACGCGCGAGAGGAACCGGTTGCCGATGGGGCGCTCGCCGCCCCTGCCACACCGAGCACGGCGACGCCGATCGCGCTGCCGACCTGGCGGGACACCGTCAGCAGGGCCGATGCGGCCCCGGCGCGGCCGGTGGACGCGACGCGCAGCATATCCGCTGTCGCCGAGGCGATCGCGAGGTCGACGCCGAGACCTACGAAGAACGACGACCCGGCCGTGAGTTCCAGTGTGTGAGTCCATACGCCCGTCGCCATGACGAGCATTCCGCCTGCGATGACCAGCAGTCCGGTGAGCATGGCGATGCGGTACGAAGAGCGTTCGGCGATCCAACTGCCGCACGGTGAACCGAACACCGCCCCGACCGCTTCGACCGTGATCACGAGACTGGTTTGCAGGGGCGAGAATCCCTCGACTCGCTGGAGAAATCCGGCCGTCAGGAAGAGTTGTCCGTAGAAACCGAAGTTGACCACGAATGCCACTGTCGTGGCGGCGCGGGCGTCCGGACGACGCAGCAGTGACAGTTGCAGTGCGGGGCTGGGGTATCGGCGTTCGACGACGGTGAAGCCCACGGCGAGCGCCAGACCGACTGCCATGAGGACCGGACCCGTGAGCGAATCCGTACTCGATGCTCCCCACTCGATCACACCTGCCACGAAGGATGTCAGGGCGGCGAGAAATACGCCTTGGCTCAACAGGTTCAGTCGGTTGTGCACGGTCGGCGCTTCGCGCAAGCACAGTCCGGACAGGGCGAGCGTTAGAACGGCGACGGCCAGATTCGTCCAGAACAGACTTCGCCAGCCGAAGGCGGAGACGAGCGCACCGCTGCAGACGAGTCCCGCGACCGCGGCGGCGCTGCCGGCCGTCGTCCAGATGACGACCGCGCGAGCCTGATGCCGGTCGTCGGTGTAGCTGGATTTGATCAACGCCAGGGAGCCGGGCATCACCGCCGCCGCACCGATTCCTTGCAGCGCCCGGCCGATGATGAGCAGTCCGCCCGAGTCGGCGACCGCGCATAATGCCGAGCCTGCGGCGATCAGTGCGGTTCCGTTCAGGTACACGCGTCTGGCTCCCCATCGGTCGGCGAGTGAGCCGCCGATGAGCAGGAGCGCCGTGAAGGCCACCATGTACGCGTCCACGATCCAGAGTGCGACCTCGGCGCCGATGCCGAGTTGCTGTTGCATCTGCGGCAGGCCCACCGTGACGACGGTGTTGTCGAAGGTCACCAGGGAGAAGCCGAGGCACAGCGCGACCAGGGTCCAGCTGGATGCTCGGGTTGGGGCGGCGGACGGTGGCGCGGGTAGCGCTGGAGCGGACCGCACCGTCACAGGTCCTTGGCTGCAGTGGAAGTGAGGTGATGCGCGCCGACGAGTTGTCGTCCGCGCGCCGCGACCAGGGCGTGGCGGGCGATCACCACGGTGTCGCGCCAGCATCCCTCGAGTCCGTTGCGCCGGTGGATCGCCGCGGAGCCACCGGCCTCGAACAGGTCGCGGCACACCTCCTGCGCGGTATCGACCATCTGACAGCAGGCCGAGCGCAGCAGCGCCACCTGCTCGGTGGGAACCTCGCCGACCTGCGCGCTGGACCACGCGAGCGTCGTGGCGCTGTCGAGCAACGCCGCCGCGGCTTGCACACGTCCGTGCGCGCGGGCGTATGCCGCCTGCGCGACGGGTTGTTCGGCGAGCGGTCCGGCCCCGTAACGGGTGCGGGTGGAAGCGGCCAGGTTCGCGAAGGCAGCGAGTGCGCGGTCCGCGGTCGCCCGTGCGACCTCCGCGATACACCCGGCCAACAGGCTGTAGAGCGGGTATCGGAACATCGGCGCGTCGATGTTCGGTGGTGCGGTCAGGTCGACGCTGTGTCCGCTCGGCACCACGGTGTCACAGCCGAGTGTGTAGGACGCACTACCGCGCAAACCCAATGCGTCCCAGTCCTTTTCGATAACCAATGCCGACGGCGGGACCAGCCACCACCGGGTGCCCGAGACTCCGTCGGATTCCATCGCGGGAGCCGCGAGCGCAGCCAGGGTCATCGACGGCGCACCGGTGACCAGCGGCCAGCGTCCCCGCAGCCGAACCCTCGTACCGTGCCGGACGGCGGTGCCGACAGGTACCGAGGAGCCGCCGATCACCAGGCGGCGGTCGGCGAAATCACCTGCGACAGAAGGAGATAGGCGAGACAGAAACGCCCCGGCCGGACCGTTGATCGCAGCCACCCACCCGGTGGCCGGATCGGCGACGGAAACCTCGCGCACCGCCTCCAACAGCTGCGGCACCGACCACTCGAGCCCGCCGAACTGCTTCGGCAACGCAGCGCGCGGCAGCGCGGAATCCTCCAACTCCTGCCACACCTTCGGATGCAACGTCCCGTATCTGTCCCCGAACTCTCGGTGTGCCTCCGCGGCCCGGCAGAGCTCCTGCACCGCTACGGCCCCGGCATCGGCGGGAGGTGTGCTGAATGTGGTCATCCGCTCTCCATCGCGAAAACGTCCGCGCTACCTGGGCGGCAGCGCTCGATGTAGTTCTCCGGCCGGTTCAATATGCCACAGTTTGATGGTACATACCACAGAATGATGTGTCATAGTTTTGTGGAATGTTCCCAGGGGGTGGGGGTGCTGGCGGGAGCGGTGGTTCCTGTGCGCGATCTGGCCGGAGTTGCCGCGCGACGGTTCGAGTGCGGCGGGATGATGGTGACCTGGCCATGACTCAACGGCGCTGTATCGGGCGAGGGCGCACGAAGCTGCCGCCGATGCGCTGACGCGTGCTGTCGGCGGAGAGTGTCCATCTGCACGCGGAGGGAAGTGATTGGGATCTTGCAGGAATCTCGGCAGTCCGCGTCGACATAATCGACTCTTGAACCAGGATCGACCAGGGAAAATGGAGCCGCCTGGGGGAATCGAACCCCCGACCTTTTCATTACGAGTGAAGCGCTCTACCGACTGAGCTAAGGCGGCGTACCTTTCGGCTGTGCGAGTCTATCGTCTCGGTGGCGGATCGCGAAAACGGGGAGGTCAGCGTTGATGGCTGGGCAGGCTGGGTGGGGGCGTAGGGCCAGTTCTCGGGTGGTGAGCACTTCGCCGGGGAGCAGCTCGGCGGTGTAATTCGTTGGCACAGAAGTTCAGGGCGGGGATCCCTCGGATCCACCGCCCTGAAGTTGGCGTATCGGGTTATTCGGCCGTGTCGGTCCAGGTGACCGGCAGTTCGTGCACGCCGTAGATGTTCATGTCGGTGCGGAGCTTCACGTCCTCGGCGGGGATGGCCAGTGCGAGGGTGGGGAAGCGGCGCAGCAGTCCCTGGAAGCCGGCGCGCATCTCGATGCGGGCCAGCTGCTGGCCGAGGCACTGGTGGACGCCGTGGCCGAAGGACAGGTGGCCGCGGGCGGTGCGGTGGATGTCCAGGGTGTCGGGGTTGTCGAAGCGGTGCGGGTCGTGGTTGGCGGCCAGCGTCGAGATGACGACGGTCGATCCCTTGGCGATCGTTTCGCCGCCGAGCTCGATGTCCTCGACGGCGTAGCGGTAGAGGATGTCGACGACGGACAGATAGCGCATGAGCTCCTCGACGGCGCCGGGCATCAGATCCGGGTCGGCGCGAAGTTCGGCGGCTTGCCCGGGGTGCTCCAGGAGCGCAAAGGTGCCCAGCCCCAACATGTTCGCGGTGGTCTCGTGACCCGCGAGCAGCAGCAGGAAGGCGATGCCGGTGAGCTCCTCGATCGACAGGTCGTCCTGGCGGGCCAGGTCGGACAGAATATCCTCGCCCGGGTCGGCGCGCTTGCTCATGACCAGTTCGGCGAGATAGGTGGTCAGCGCGCCGTACGCCGCCATCTTCTCCTCGATCGGCTGGTCCTTGATCAGGAACTTGGCCGAATTCGCCTGGAAGGTCCTGCGATCCGCGTAGGGAACTCCGAGCAGTTCGCAGATCACCAGTGAAGGCACCGGCAGTGCGAACTCCTCGACCAGGTCGACCGGCGGGGTCAGGCTCGCCAGGTGGTCCAGCTGCCGCTCGACGACCTCGACGATGTGGTCCTCGAGCTGTTTCATGCGCCGGACGGTGAAGGCGCCGGTGAGCTTGCGCCGCAGCCGGGTGTGGTCCGGCGGATCCATCGCGATGAATACGCCCGGGATCTGCGGGGACGGTTCCCGGTCGACGGGCAGGCCGGGCAGGTCCTCCAGCGTGTGGAGAACACCGATGTCCTGGCGGGAGCTGAACCGGGTGTCGGCCATGAGCGTGCGCAGCGCCTCGTAACCGGTGACGATCCAGCCCTGGTGACCGTCGGGGAAGACGATGGGACTGACGGGGCGGGTCTCGCGCAGCCGCGTGGTACCGCTGGGCGGGTTGAAGGGGCCCGCGTCGCGGTCGGTGGCGAGGCCGTGGGGGATCGAATCTGCTTGACTCATCGGGGTTTTCCTTACGTGACGATTATTCGACGATGGTGATCGCGCCGGACGGGCACACCCGGACGGCCTCGCGGACGGCCTCGGGCTCGGCCGGGTCGCGCAGCAGGATCACCCGGCCGTCCGCGGTGTCCTGGCCGAATGCTCCGGGGGCGGTCAGTACGCACATTCCGGCGCCGATGCAGCGCTCCCGGTCCACCCTGAGTTCCATGGGCTCACCCCTTCTCCCCGGCGACCGGGCGCGAGGGCGTGCGGCAGATGGCGAGCGCGTCGTTGCGCATCTCCGCGTCGTTGCGGATCATTGTGTGCCCGTACGCCTTCCGCGGCCCGGTCGCCGCGATTGCTGAGCTGTTCATGGGAATACTGTCGCCGGGTCGGCTGATACCGGCCTGATACGGACCTGACATGCCGGGTGGGGCGATGTTCATCCTGCTCGAGGCCGTTTCCAGAGGCGGGTGCCGACGCTGACGCGCGTCGCGCACCCGCCTGCGGAGGTGCCGGGCGCACTAGGCGGCGTGGTGGATGGTGATGTTGCCCATCGCGCTGCGCGCGTACACCTGCACGGTGTCGCCGCTGGCGTCCGCGACCGGTCCCAGCTGGTTCTGCACGTTGCCCTTCATGGTGTTGGTCTGCACGTTCACCGCGCTGCCCGGACGGATGCCGACCTCGAGCTCGCCCATGGAGGTTTCCAGCCGGATGTCTCCGCGGGCTGCCGCACCGATGCGGATGTCGCCGCAGGAGGTCTTGGCGGTGACCGAGCCGAGCGGGCGGTCGACGAAGATGTCACCCGCGGCGATCTCCAGCCGGCATTCGCCGAATTCGCCGGTGCCCCGCAGGCGGCCCACTCCGGCGTTGCCCCTCAGCTGGGAGCCGGTGGGAACCTCGATGGTCACCTCGATGGTGGGGTTGCCGCCGAAGGGGGAGTAGGTGCGCCAGTCCTTCGGGGTCGTCACGGTCAGGGTGCCCGCGGCGAAGTCGACCTGGGTCTGCGCGGCGGCGCGCACGTCGGCCTTCTTGGACTCGTCGGCGGGGTGGACCTGGACGATGGTGTCGGTGCGGTCCGAGGCGATCACGTTCACGGTCGCGGACAGGACATCGACGACGACGGCGATCGGGTTCGGGGTCTGGAAGATGTTCATGGCGTTTCTCCTTGTGCGAGTAGCGAATTCAGCCGGTGTGCTGGATTGCTGTATTTCGTTGATGGCAATACTTTCGCCGGGGTGGCTGATACCGGCCTGACATCGCTCTGACATGCCCGCTGACACGGCGTTCGGTCTGGCCGGCACGGTGTTCCACCTGGTAGACCTCGGTTGCGTGGCCGCCGGAAAGTTGTCGGTGGACGATTTGCCCGTTCACGGCAGAATGGCCGGGTGAAGATCGCATTGCTTGGACCGCTCGATATCCGAGCAGATGACGGTGGGGTGATCGAAGTACCGGGTGCGCGGTTGCGGGCGTTGCTGATCGCCCTGGCGCTCGAACCCGGCCGCGCGGTCCGGAAATCGACGCTGGTCGATTGGATTTGGGGCGAGCAGCCGCCCGCCGACGCGGCGAATGCGCTGCAGGCGCTGGTTTCCCGGCTGCGCAGGGTGCTGCCGGACGGGTCGCTCGATGTGCAGGCGGGCGGATACCGGCTGATCATCGAGCCCGGTGCCGTCGATGCCGTGCGCTTCGAACAGCTGCTGGACCAGGCCGGTGGCGGTGGCGACGCGCATCGCGCCGAGCTGCTGCGCGAGGCCGTCGAGCTGTGGCGCGGCGCATTGATGCAGGACGTCGGTATCCAGGACAGTGAGGGCGTCGACGCGGTGGTCACTCGGCTCGAGGGCTTGCGCCTGGCGGCCGCGGAGGATCTGTACGAGGCGGAGATTCGGCTCGGCCGGGGGCCGGAACTGGTCGCCGAGCTGACCGAGCTGGTGGCCCGGAACCCGGTGCGGGAGCGGCTGGTTGCCGGGCTGATGCGGGCGCTGGGCGAGGCGGGGCGTGCCGCCGAGGCGCTGACCGTCTACCAGCGCGCGCGGGAGGCACTGGCCGACGAGCTGGGCGCGGACCCCTCACCCGAGCTGTCGGCGCTGCACGTCGCGCTGCTGCGGGGCGAGGTCGGTGCGCGGGAGGAGGCGGAGCGCAGGACGAATCTGCGGGCCGAGCTCACCACGTTCATCGGCACATACGCCGACGTCGCGGCCGTGCGCGAGTTCATCTCGAACCATCGGCTCACCACCCTGACCGGGCCCGGTGGCTCGGGAAAGACCCGGCTGGCGCTCGAGACCGCGCGCAGCATGCTCGACGACCTGCCGGACGGGGCCTGGCTGGTGGAGCTGGTTTCCGTCGGTGCGACCGGTGATGTGGCGCAATCGGCACTGGCTGCGCTGGGTCTGCGGGATGCGTTGCTTGCCGTGCAGCATGCGGAACCGATGGACCGGCTGGTCGCGGCGCTGCGTGAACGGGAAACGCTGCTGATCCTGGACAACTGCGAGCATGTGATCGATGCCGCGGCGGCATTCGCCCACCGGGTGCTGGGGGAGTGCCGAAAGTTGCGGATCCTCGCTACGAGCCGGGAACCGCTCGGCATCACGGGTGAGGCGCTGTGGCAGGTCGAGCCGTTGACGTTGCCGGCCGAGGGTGCGAGCACCGGCGAGATCGAAGCCTCCCCGGCGGTGCAGCTGCTGCGGGATCGGGCCGGTGCTGTGCGCAAGGATCTCCCGGCCGATGCCCGCGCCCTGTCGACGATGGTGCACGTCTGCCGGGCCCTGGACGGAATACCGCTGGCGATCGAGCTGGCCGCGGCCCGGCTGCGGACCATGTCGCTCGATCAGCTCGCCACTCGCCTCGATGATCGGTTCCGGCTGCTGACCGGCGGCAGCCGCACCGCGATACCGCAGCATCGGACGCTGCGCGCGGTGGTCGACTGGAGCTGGGAGCTGCTCACCGATGCCGAGCGGATGGTTCTGCGTCGGCTCTCGGTGTTCTCCGGTGGCGTGAGTCTCGAAGCGGCCGAACAGGTTTGTGTGAGGGTCGGGGGTCGCGGGGGCGGGAAGGATACGGCGATCGAGCAATGGGAGATACTCGAGCTGCTGACCGCCCTGACCGAGAAATCCCTGCTGCTCATCGCCGACGACAGTGGGCCGCGGTATCGGATGCTCGGCACGATCCAGCAGTACGCGTGGGAACGGCTCGAGGAGTCGGGTGAATCGGAGTCGGCGCGCCGGGCGCATCTGGAGTATTTCACCGAGCTCGCCGAGGCCGCGGAGCCGAATCTGCGCCGCGCAGAGCAGATCCGGTGGCTCGCAACGCTCGAGGCCGAGCACGACAACATCGCGGTGGCGATGCGCGGCGGGCTCGCGGCCGGCGATGCGGGGGCGATACGGCTCGCGGCGGCCGCGGGCTGGTACTGGTGGCTCGGCGGGCACAAGGCCGAGGGCCTGGAGTTGATCACCGCGGCCGCCGACCTGCCCGGCGAGGTCGACGACGGGACGCGGGCCATGGTGTACGGCCTGGTCGTGCACTTCATGATGTCCGGGCCGACCGATGAGAGCCTGGCGCAGGAATGGATCCACAAGGCATACCGATTCAGCCGGCACAGCCAGGCCCGCTACCCGCTGCTCGGGTTCGTCGCCGCGCTCGAACGAATGCTGCAGGGGCCGGACGCGCTGCTGACCGCGTTCGAACCGCTGCTCACCGACGACGACCCCTGGGTGCGTGCGCTGGCCCGGTTGCAGCTGGGCAAGATGCGGACGATGGTCGGCCGGCAGGGGCGGGAGGCGGACGAGTACTTCGAGACGGCCCTGGCCCAGTTCCGGGCGATCGGTGAGCGTTGGGGCATTTTCTTCGCGTTGACCGAACTGGCGGATCGCATTGCCATGCGTGGCGAATTCGCTTCTGCGTGTGAGTATTTCGAGCAAGGGATCGCGGTGGTCACCGAGGTCGGCACGCTCGACGATGTCGTCCGATGCCGGTGGCGCCAGGCCCAATTATATTGGCTGCTGGGTGATTCGGAGGCGAGTGCGTTCGCCGTGGCGGAGGCGCAGCGGTGCGCGGATCAGGCTGCTTGGCCGAGCGCGCTGGCCGGATTGGCCATGGCGAAGGCGGATCTGGCCCGGTGGAGCGGTGACGCGGCGGAGGCCCATCGGCAGATCGATACCGCGACAACCCTGTTCGGCAGCGACGTCGAGCAGGCGAGCGTCAGCGCGGAGATACACAGTCAGCTCGGCTATCTCGCCGACGGTCTCGACGAGGCGCGCGCACAGCACACCGTGGCCTTCCGGGCCGCCGCCGAGGCGGGGTACGCGCCCTTCGTCGCCAGAGTGCTGGTCGGGATCGCGGATCTGGCCCTGCGTGAGGGCCGGGACGAACAGGCCGCGCGGCTGCTCGCGGCGGGCGAGGCGGTCCGTGGACTCCCCGATCATTCCCAGCCGGACGTGGCCCGGATCGAGCAGGCAGCACGAAGTCGCCTCGGTGAAGAACGTTTCACCGAGGCGACGAGGGAGGGTGCGCAGGCGGACTGGCATGAGCTGGCCGCGACTACACTCGCTTGTTGAAAGTGGCACGTGCCCACAGGTATCCGACGATGGCGAACCCGGCGCACCAGGCCAGCGCAGCCGCGGTGTATCCGCCGCAGGGGTGTCCGGTGAGAAAACCGCGCAGGGATTCGATGATCGGCGTGAAGGGCTGATACTGCGCGAACTGCCGCACGCCCTGGCCCATCTTGTCGGCGGGCACGATCGCGCTGCTCAGGAAGGGCAGCATGATCAGCGGCACGACGCTCATGCCCGCGGATTCCGGAGTCTTCGCCGCCATCCCGAGCGCGACCGTGAGCCAGGAGGCCGCGAACGATGTCGCGGCCATGACGCCGATCGCGCCCAGCCAGTCGAGTGCTGTTGCGGACGAACGGAATCCGAGCGCGAAGGCCATGCCGACGATGGCCGCGATGGCGACCACGTTGGTCAGGACGGTGGCCACGACGTGACCGATCAGGACCGCGTTGCGGGACACGTCCATCACCTTGAAGCGGTTGATGATGCCCTTGGCCATATCGGAACTCACCGATACCGCCGTGCCCGACAGGCCGTAGCTGATGGCCAGCAGGATCATTCCCGGCGTCGCGTAGTCGATGTAGTGCTCGCCGACATCGAACGCGCTGCCGAACACGTACACGAAGATCAGCATCATCACGACCGGCATCAGGGCCGCGTTGAAGATCGTGACCGGGGTCCGGGTGATGTGTTTGACGTTGCGGCGCAACATGATCGAGGAATCGCCGAGTGGTGCTGTGATGGTGCTCATGATGCTGTGGCCTCCGTGGTCGCGTGACCGGTCAGGGAAAGGAAGACGTCGTCGAGATCGGGAGTGTGGACGGAGACCTCTTCGGCCTCGATTGCGGATTCGCCGAGCCGATCCAGCAGCAGCCGAAGGGATTTCGTGCCGCCGCTACCGGGAACCCGCAGGGTCAGGGCCTCGTCGTCGCGGGTGGATCCGGGCAGCGCCCGTGCGGCCGAATCCAATTCGTCGATCGTGGTGAACCGGAGCCGGATGTGACTGCCGGGCATCTGGCGCTTGAGGTCGTCGGGGGTGCCCTCGGCGACTATGCGGCCCTGGTCGAGCACCGCGATCCGGTCGGCCAGCTGGTCGGCCTCCTCGAGATATTGGGTGGTGAGGAAGATCGTCACGCCGTCGGAGGTCAGCTCCCGCACGATTTCCCACATCGTGCGTCGGCTGCGCGGATCCAGGCCCGTGGTCGGCTCGTCCAGGAAGACGATCTGCGGCCGGGTGACCAGCGTCATCGCCAGGTCCAGCTTACGGCGCATCCCACCGGAATAGGTGGACGACCGCTTCTTCGCCGACCCTGCCAGATCGAATCGTTCCAGCAGCTCGCTGACGACACGCTTGCGCTCGCCGCCCTTCAGGCGGTGCAGATCCGCCATCATCTGCAGGTTCTCCTCGCCCGTCAGCAGCTCGTCCACCGCCGCGAACTGTCCGGTCACACCGATCGCCGCGCGCACCGCTTCGGGTGCGGTGGTGAGATCGTGCCCGGCGACGTGTGCCGTGCCGCCGTCCGCCTTCAACAGCGTGGTCAACACGTTCACCGTCGTCGTCTTGCCCGCCCCGTTCGGTCCGAGCAACGAAAAGATCGTTCCGGCACCGATACTCAGGTCGACGCCATCGAGTACGGCCTTGTCGCCGTACGACTTCCGCAGCCCGGAGGCCGTGATTGCCATGTTCATGGGGATACTGTCGCCAGCCCGGCTGATATGGGCCTGATGTCGGCCTGACACGGCCCCTGACACGGGGTTCGAGCTGGTAACGGGGGATATGGCGCGCGGGGAGGGGCTTATTTTCCGTAGCGGCGGTGGCGGCTGGCGTAGTTGCGGAGGGCTCGGAGGAAGTCGAGTTCGCGGAAGGCGGGCCAGTAGGCCTCGCAGAAATAGAGTTCGGCGTAGGCGGATTGCCAGAGCAGGAAGTTGGAGAGGCGTTGTTCGCCGCTGGTTCGGATCACCAGGTCGGGGTCGGGTTGGTTGGCGGTGTAGAGGTGGGCGGCCAGGTCCTCGGCGGTGAGGGTGTTGGCTATGTCGGCGAGAGATCTTCCCTGGCTTGCGTTTTCGTAGAGCAGGTCGCGGAAGGCGTCGATGATCTCCTGGCGGCCGCCGTAGCCGATGGCGAGGGTGACGTGGGCCTCGGTGGTGCAGTCCCGGGTGGCTTCCATGGCGTTCTTCAGGGCGCGGGCGGTGGTGTCGGGCAGGACGTCCATCGAACCGGCGACGTGCAGTTGCCAGCCGGAATCCGGGCGGCCCAGGCGATCGGTGACCAGATCCTCGACGACCTGCATGAGGAAGTCGATCTCGTCGTTGCGGCGGTTCTGCAGATTCTCGGTGGAACACAGGAACACCGTGACGTGCCGGATGCCGAGGCTCTCACACCAGGCGAGCACGTTCTCCGCGTGCTCGGCGCCGTAGCGGTGCCCCAGCCGGGTGTCGGCCAGGCCCTTCTTGCGGGCCCAGCGGCGGTTGCCGTCCATGATCAGGCCGACGTGCCGCGGCAGTTCCGCTCCGGCGAGCTGATGTCTGAGCCTGCGGGTGTACACCTCGTACACCGGATTGGCGATCCGCAAAAGTCGGTCCTAACTCCTGGGCCCGAATCGGAACGTCGGGCTACCGCGAACGAGTGGTGATCCTGGCCATCGGCGGCCACGGCGAACCTACGCATCCTGCCTGACCGGGATGGCGATCGACAGCGGGAACTGTAATTCTCAGCGCCCTCTCAGTGTCGGAATTCCCGGTCGATGTCATCGAGAGGTGTTGCGTACGGTGCGAGATCGCGAGGTCGGCGATCCGCTGTGCATACGGCCAATCGGCTTCCACAGCAACGCTTCCCGCAATAACAGCGTGGTGCGCGCAGTCGCACTCTCAGGGGATCCCGGCTGATTCACTTCGCGGTGCGGGGGCGTGTGTGGTGGTCGGTGTGCGGGTGTTGCCGATCGGTGTATCGAGGTGTGGCGGTGGGGTGAGCCTGCTGAACTTCGAACATTCGGGGCAGTCGGCGATCAGCGGATGGCTGCAGGTGGTGAGGTGGGCGAGGAAGCTGTCGGTGGCTTCGAGGAGGGCCATCCGGGCTCGGATTTCGGCGCGTCTGGTCTCGATGAGGGTGATGCGGGTGGCGCTGCTGTTCGCGCCGAGGTCGCGGATCTGTTCGAGGGACAGGCCGGTGCGCTGGAGGATGCGGATCAGGCGGGCGATGTCGAGGGTTTGCTGGTTGTAGGTGCGGTGGCCCGAGGGGGTGCGGGGTGGGTGCAGCAGGCCGACGGATTCCCAGTGGCGCAGGACGTGGGCCTCGATGCCGAGGATCGCGGCGGCGTCGCCGATGCGCAGGGTCGATTCGGTGCTCACGTTCGCCTCCTTGACTTCATGTCGACATCAAGTATTAGCGTTCCGTCATGTCCGAACCAGTTCGTAGTCCGAATGTATTCGAATGCTGTTCCGCTGCAACGAGTCTGGTGCGTGGAATGGTGCGTCCGCGCAAGCCTGACGAGTCCTTTCTGCGGTCGATCGCCGATGCGGGGTTGCCGAACGCGCGGCGCACGGTCGAGATCACGACCCTGGAACAGGTGCCGCGAGCGGTGCCGACGCCCATGGTCGTGGAGGGCCGGTTCAATCCGAGGCGGATTCGCAATGCGCTCACCTCGTTCGTCGTGCGGCATCCCGAGGCCACCTTCCTGGTGGATCCGAGTTTCTGCCTCGATGCCGAGCGCCGGGCCATCGCCGAATTGCCCGCGATCCTGCGGGTCGCGGTCCGCCCGCCCGCCGACACCATTGCGACGGTCACCGCCTTGAAGGGCGAAACTCAGCTTCCCGCACCGGATTTCGCGCTGCCCACACATGCGCACTGGGATCATGTCTGCGGTCTGCTCGACTTTCCCGGTCTGCCGGTCCACCTGCACAGCGACGAACATCGGTGGATCGCCGACGGGGTGGTCGCTCCGGTCGGCGGCGTGCGCGATTCGTTGCGTGACCGTCCGGTCGAGCAGTTCGACCTCGACGGACCACCGGTGCTCACCTTCACCCGCAGCCGCGACCTGTTCGGCGACGGCAGTGTGGTGCTCGTCGATCTGGCCGGTCACACTCCGGGCAGTATCGGGATCCTGTGTCACACCTCGACCGGCTGGGTGCTGCTCGCGGGCGATGCCGCGTGGCATCACCTGCAAATCGAAGACATTCGCCAGAAGGCCGGATACCCAGGGCTTTTCGCCGACGTGGACCGCGATGCCACCTTCCGGACGCTGCACCGGCTACACCTGGCGCGGCACACGGTGACCATCGTCCCGACGCACGATCACGACGCGAGCAGCCGGTTCACCACCGGCCGGATCGATCCCGCGCAGGCGCTGCCGTGAGGGCCGGCGGTGGGGTCAGAGGTCCCAGGTGCCCTGGGCGGGCCAGTTGCCGTGTTCTCTGCTCCGGGCTTCCGCCCAGGCGATCACGCTGCCTGCCAGTGGGCCGTTGCCATTGCGCTGGAACGTGTGTTTGTCGATGGTGAGGTCGTACTCCGCGTTCTCGGTCGGCGGGGTCGCCAGGGACAGCGCCTGGACGTGGTAGCCGATCGTGTCGGGGGTTTCCTGGGTTCGGCGGATGGTCAGACGCCACAGGGGCGGGTGGATCTGCCTGCCGTTGGGGCGGCGGCCGCTCTGTTCGGTGGCCGTGTAGTCGTCCGCGACCATATCGATGGACCAGCTCGGGTACTCGAGCACCACCGCCGTGTGCGCGTCGATCACCAGGTTCGTCTGGCCGAGGCCCCGGCCCGCCTCGATCTGCTCCGGGGTCAGCTCCGGCTGGCAGATCCAGCCGAGTGGGAACTGGTAGATCCGCCATTCCCGATCGTCGGCGGGGAATATCTCGGCCAGGTACTCGCGGGTGCGTTCCCGGGTACTGAGGTCGGGCATGTGCGGCTCCTTGTCGGGGCGAGCAGGTATTTCCACTCCCTCGTCATCATGCGGGGTACGGGTGTCAGCTGGTGGGGCCGGCCGGTGTGGTCGTCTGCCGGGGTACCAGTAGGTATTCCATATGTGCCGATCTGTTCACCAGCCAGGCGGGCGGGCGGTCGGAGGTGGCGCCGCTCTGGGGGTCCCACCACACCGGTCCCGGTGTGCGGTTCGGCGCCACGATCGTCGGGTAGACGATCACCGTCGCATGGCTGATGTCGCTGAGGACCGGGAACCCGTTCGCATGGAACAGCGGTTGCTTCGTGATCGGGTCCTCCTTCTGCCAGACGTTGTGGACCAGCGCCGCCGAGCCGGGGCCCTGCTGCTTCATGTAGTCGTGCAGAGCCGCGAACTGTCTGTCCATTCGACCGGCGGAATAGAAGCTCTGGATCGGGGTGCCGAGGAAGTTCTGGGCACGCTGCATACCGCCCGCCTCACCCCAGCGATTGTCGAGCCACCGCGCCAGTGCGACCTGCGGGTCGCCCATGAAACTCGCCAGACCGGCCAGCGACGTATCGAGACAGTTGTTGTTGCGGCCCGGTTCGCTGGTGCCGCCGGCGTTGATGAGTGTGCCGTAGTCGTTGTCGCGCGGGTCCGCGCCGATCAGGAATCTGTCGCCGTCGCGCAGGGCGTCCTCGACCTCGTGCTGGAAGCTGGGGTCCTCCAGCGGTTGCAGGTAGTTGAGTCCGTAGTGGCGGGTGCCGCCGAGGCCGGTGAGGTGTGATGCGGTGAGCGCTCGGGCCATCGCGTTGGTGAAGTGCCGGAGATCGTCCGCGCTCAGCCCGTCGGGATCCGAGGGGCGCGGCAGGCCGAGGTGCTCGCGCAGGTTCTCGGTGAAGGTTTCCACGGACATGTCGGGATGCCATTGGCCGTGGTCGTGGCCGATGGTGATGTTCAGGTGCGCCGAGGCGATATCCGCTGTGCTCTGGGTGGGCACGAGGTCGACGTGCAGCAGTTGCAGCGGCTCCAGAATCTCACCCCTGCCGAACTCCAGATCCGTTGCCAGCTGCGCTCTTTGCCAGAACTGGAGAGCTTGATCGTGGGTGACGCCCTGACCGAGCTGGGTATGCATGACGATCCGTGCGACCGCGACCGGCGCCACGAGGTCCTCGCCATCGGCGTGTTCGTACCGGAGGTGATCGAAAGTCGGTGTGGCGCTACGAGGATTCGCGGCCACCGGCGTGACCGGTCCCGCGGCCGTCGCCGCCTGGAGCAGCGCACGCCGGTCCCGGGCCTGTTGGAGGACTGATTCCTCCTCCTCGGACAGGCTGTGGGCGGGCGAGCTGCTGCCGACGGCGGATGGTGAATCAGGTTGTGGGACTTGTTGATCGGCTGAGGTCGTCGCGGAAGCCTGTGGTTCGGGTGTGTGTGAGTCCGTTGCCGGGGCCCCCGGGGTGGCGGTCGATGCCGGTACGACCATGGGTGTGGGTAGCGGGTTGTCGGTGCTGTGCCGTTCGAGGTCCGCGAGGGTTTCCGGGACGGTGAATTCGCGGATCAGGGCGTCGCGAGGTGCCTGTAGGTGGGTCAGGACCTCCTGGATCAGCATCGGCGATCTGCTCAGCGCGGGGTCGAAGACCTGCCAGGCGGCTATGTCGCCCTCGACGGTGTGCACGAGGTTGGCGGTGTACCGGCTGATGGGTACGGACTGCTGGATGGATACGTTGCGCCGCAAGGCATCCGGCACCGTGGTGGGTGCCCGCATACCCTCGGCGGTGATGACGAGGGTGCGGGGGAAGGTGCCTTTGCGGATCAGGGCCGACGCCGTCAGGTGGGCGCGTTCGGCGGATCCGACCTCGGTGGTGAACGGGAGCTTGCCCAGAGCCCGGATCCAGTCCGTAGCCGTATCTTCCAGGACCGGGGTGGGTTCCGCGTCCGGCGTCGAGAACGCGGCCGGGAGGCGGGCGAAGGCGTGGTCGATGTAGTCGTGTTCGTCCGGCAGGGCGGTGCGCAGGTCGTCGAACAGTTCTCGCCCGCCGGTGGCGGTCCGGTACGCGGACTGGACGGGCCACAGTGCGGGTAGGTCGCGGTCCAGCTGGACCACCATCGTCAGTGCGGCGAGAGGCTGTCCGGAATCGATCCGGTCGCGTATCGCATCGGTGTATGCGCGCACCGCCGGGGCGTTCTCCCGGTGCTCGGACGGCAGGGGCGCGGCTGCGGGAATCGTCGCGGGTTCCCAGCCCATCAGCTGCCGCACCCGGGATGCCCGCGCGTCGGACAACCTGCCCGTCTCGTGGGCCTGCTGCACCGCGGCGGCCAGCGGGGTCGTGTGGGCGATCCGGTAGACGCCCTCCAGGAAGGCGGGATCGCGGTGCGCCGTCGCGTGACGCAGCGTGTCCAGCATCGCGGGGAAGTCGATCGGATCGGTGCCGCCCTGCAAGGCCGTGGCGAGCTGGATGGCGTATTCGTGATCGGCGTCCGTGTCCCGATTTCCCACGATGAAGTCGTGGAATTCGGTGCGCAGGTGTGAATTCAGGAATCTCGCGAGTGCGGGGTTGTCGTCGATCAGCCCGACTCGGGCCGGGTTGCCCGCCACATGGGAACCGATGATGTCGACGATGTCGCTCTCGACCGCTGGTAGGCCTTCGGCCCGACGTGTGTGCAGGTAGTCCTGGACGGCGTCGCGAATCTGTCCGCCGAGGTTCCGGCGCGCCATGATGTTCAGACTTTGCAGCAGACGCTTGTCGGTATCGGCGTCCGCGAGGCTCCGGTCGAGTTCGCGCAACGACTCGGGGCGGTGCACGTCGCTCTCGGACAGCGGCGGGAGCAGGCGTCCGGGGGCCAGGGCCATCGCGTGCGCGTCCGTGACGACCACCGTCTGGCCGCGCAGGTAACCCTGTTGCATCCAACGCATCCACGAGACGTCGGCGGCGTCGTCCGCGGCGCGCTGTTCGGCGAACTTGTCGATGATGTCCTCGGCCGGTCCTTCGACATGCGTGGCCCGGGCGGGATCGAGGTGGATCTTCGCGAGCCACTCGTTCTTGCTCACCGGTTCGCGGGCGACCGCGGGATCCCAGACCATCCACTCGGCGTGACCGTCCCGGTTGCGGGTGTAGACCAGGTTGGCGACGTGGTGACGCCAGTTCAGCAGCTTGGCCGTACCGTCCGGCAGAGTCTGGATCATCTGCAGATCCTCGCCGTTGACGAGAATCTTACGCGGCCGAGTGCCGAGCGAAATCAATTCCAGCGCAACGTGATGCGCCAACTGAACGCATCCGGTGTCGAGGTAGCCGTGCGGCATCGGGTGGTCGCCGGACCAGTGTTCGAAGGTCATGGTGTCGATGTGCTCGAACCATTCCCGGGCGGTGTCCCACTCCACCGGTATCCGCTCGTCGTCCGGGCCCCACGGCGACCGCTGCTCCGCGGATTCGGCGAAGACGTGGTCGAGATACTCCTTGTCCTCCGGCAGGCCGCTGCGCAGATCCGTGGCCAGATCGCGGCCCTGGGTCTCGTTCCGGTAGGCGTCCTGGACCGCCCACAGTTTGCGCGGGTTGCGGTTCAGATGCTCGATGAAGGCCAGTGCGCCGTCGGTATCACGAATCGACAGAAGCGATTTCACGTACTCGCGCACCGCGGGCAACTCCGCGGGCGACTGACCCGGACGCGCGGCCGTGCGCGGCGGTGTCAGCCCGGCGGGCAGGTCCTGTTTCGGTTGCCAGCCCATCAGGCGGGCGATTCGACGTTCCTGTGTCGCCGACAGTCGTCCCTGCTGAACTGCTTCGCGGACAACATCTTTCAGTGGGTGGCCGTGCGCGGCGGAGAATGCGGTTTCGAGCGGGCGGGAGTCGCGCGAGGTGTTCGCGTGGCTCAGGAGGGTGAGCACTCGGGCGAAATCGATCGGGTGGTCGCCGCTCAGCATTGCGCTCAGGTCGACGTGCGCCACGGTCGGCGCCGTTGATTCGGGCAGGATTCCCTGATCCCGCAGGAGAGCCGAACTCCTGCCGCCGCCGGGGACAGCGGTAATCGGTGTGGTGTGGCCAGTGCCGTCGTCGGCATGCGTCGAATCCGATGGCTGGAGGTTCGCGGGTCGCGGAGTGTCGGGGTATTCGGAGTCCCCGGTGCCACTCTGCGGTGTGGTGGTCGGCTGTTGTGTGGGTCGCGGTGCGGTGAAGTCCGTGCCCGGTGGGGCGGGGGGTTCGGTGGGTTGGTCGTCGGATGATGGGTGGTTGGGTCCGGGTGGCAGCACCACGACGTGCAGGACGGTGGTGCCGTTCTCGAGTTTGCTGATGCTGTCGACCCGTATGCGGGTATTGCGGGCCAGAAGGATTTCTCGCAGGTCGGGGTAGGGGCTGTCGTCGCCGATGTAGCGGGCTTGCGTGCCGGGTGGTAGAGCTACGTCCAGGTGGTAGCGCCTCTTGCGGAACACGGTGACGTCGGCGGACAGCGACAGGGACATGAAGGTGGGTTCCTGATGGATGGCACCGACCAGGAACTCGGGATCTCGGTCGCCCAGGGGTTGGCCGTCGGTGGCCGTCATCAGGGACAAGTAGCGGTCCTTGATGCCGCGGATGGCGTGGATCGTTTTTCCGTCCAGGGGCAGTGTGCGGTTGGTTCCCTGATCGATCTTTTCGACTATGGCCCAGAGCATGTCTGTATCGGGCTGCTCCGCCTTGAAGCCGTAGTACCTGGCCAACTCGTCGCGGTCGCCCTCGTCTGCACGGATTTGCGCCCAGCGTGCCCCGGGATCGGGGGCGGACACTATCTCATTCAATGCCTCCAGTTGATCGTCTTCGGATTCGGTTCGGTTGTCTTTGTCGCGTAGCACTGCTCGCGCGGTTCTCCATGCGTCCGTATTCAGACCGCCGTCGTTGAGATACTTACCGGGGATTTCCGCCTGCTGCACCAGGTCGTAGGTTCTATGACTCTTGGCGAGTTGCTCGACCCAGTCGTCGAGCCGCGACATCGAGTGTTGCCGCAGGGCCTCGTTGATGACCGGTGTTCGCTGGTACCTGTGTAGTTCGTGTTTCACCTCGCCGGGTAGCGCGTCCCAGTCGCGCATGACGTGCAGACCGAAATTGTGGCGGGCGATGTCGTCGTCGAATTCGCGGGTGTTTCCGTGGACGCGGCCCCGGAACAGCGGGCCATCCCGATTCAGCGCGGGGTCGACCTCTGCTGTGCCTGGGCCGGTGATGTGGAACACGGTATCGGGTGGCAGCAGTACTTGCGGCTGGTCGGGGCTGCCGAACAGCATCACCCGTGCCCCGGGACGCACGGTCAGTCCGATCCCCGGTTGTGTTGTCCCCGGTGCTGCGGTGTCTGCTGTGGTTGCCACGGTGAAGCGGGTTTGCCGGATCTCGTGACCGGGTGCCGAGAACTCGCTGGGGATTTTCAGGTGATCGGTGGTCAGGTGCAGTGTCGTGGTGATCGGCCGCAGCGTGCTGCTGACATGGTGGAGTGCCTCGGTCTGCCGTTCGAGCGCAGTGATGCTGAACGGCGTATTCAAATGGGCGAGGAAGTGGCCGTCCAGTTCGCGATGGTTGTCGTAGTCCTGGAGGATGTCTTCCCACCGCCACCGGGCATGGTAGTCGTCGCCCTCGCCGTCGTTGTCGCGGTCGAAGAGATTCGACAGGAGAGCCGACAGTTCCCGCTGAGCGGAGGTTCGGGCCTCGGGGGCGATGCTTTCGAGCCAGGCGAGCATCGGCCGGAGGTAATCGAATTCCGGCGGGTCGCCGATGGACCGCGGCAGGTCCGCGAACTCGTCGGGCAGTAACTCCGCGAACTCGTGGTGCAGCACTTCCGCGAACTCGTGGATTGGCAGGTCCGCGAACTCGTGGCGCAATAGGTCCACGAACTTCCGGGCCGCATCCAACCGGTCCACGACCTTGGCGAAACCCACGGGGTCGAACAGGAAACGGTCCACCGCATCGGGTTTGCGAGCGTGCGCAAGGACCGCCAGCCGCTGATCTTCGCTCAGCTCCTCGAACTCGGAGCGCACTGTGTCTGTAGGCGTTGGCTCGACGTCCGTGATGGGCGTGGAGGTGTGGGGGCGAGCCGGAGTATCGCCCGGCGAAACCGCGTGGGTGAGGGAGGATGGGTGTAGGGCGCTCGGGGGCAGGTGCGGAGTGTGGGGGTCGGTGATTACGGTCATCGGGTCGAGCGGGTCGCCGTCCGGTGTCCATCGTGCCGGTTCCTTCGTGCGGAGCGCGGCGAGGGTCTCGGCGATCATCGGCGCTGGGCCGGGGAGGCGTTGCGATCCGGGGTTGCGGGGGGAGCGCTGTGCGGAGAGCTGTGGCTCCGTGACGAATTCGGAGCGTTCGGGGAGCAGAATCTCCGCGTCGAGGACGAGTACGTCGTTCGCTTCGTCTCGGGTCGCAGCGGTGATGCGGTAGCGGGTGTCGCGGGCGAGCAGAAGTTCGTTGTCGCGGGGGACGCCGCTGCGCGGTCCGATCCACAGACCCTCGGCCCCGGGCGGGACGGTGAGATTCACGCGGTATTCGAATCGGCGGCCGTCCGGCATGGTGGCCAGGTCGCTACCGACCGAGGTGGACAGGTAGCCGGGCTCCTGTTGCACCGTGCCCACGAGGTTGGCCGGGTCTGCGAAGGAGCTCACGGGATTTCCGTTGCGATCCCGCATGAACCCGATGCTGGTCAGCCCGCGCACGACCCGGATCGGCTCGGTGTTCGGCAGTGGCCGGGTCGCCTGATCGAGCGTGCGGATTCCGTGCTCGAGCACGTCCAGACTCGGTGACGTGCCGAAGTAGCGTTGGAAGAACGGTTGCAGCGTCACGCGGTAGAACTGATCGTCCGCGATCAGCTGCGCGAGCGTCGACTCCGGGTCGTTCCGGCTCGCGATCGCGTCGATCAGCCGCCAGGCCGTGTTCGCGCGGTACGGATCCGGAATCACCTCGTACGCATGAGCTTCCCCGGCTTGCCGATGCTCTGTGAGCTCGGCGAGCGAGGGCTCTTGCTGCCCGGTCAGTTCGGTCAGCAGCGCGATGTGCTCGCTGGCGGTACGCCCTTGGTCGAGAACTTCCTGCGCCCGGTTGCTGCCCTCGCGCAACAGCGTGTTGTGGATCGCCGAAGCGTGGTAAGCCCACGCCGCGTGCTGCTGTTCCGGGGTGAGCCGGTGCCATTGGTCCAGCACGGTCTCGCCGTAGTGCAAGCCTGCGTCGTCGGAATCGAATGTCCGAGTGCCGTTTTCGTCGAGGCGTCCGGTGTCCTCGGTTGCGGTCGGTGTTTCCGGTCGCCACTCGCTTCCCGGAGGTGGTTCGTATGCGGCCGGGGTGTGCAGGTGGTCCGGGTGGAGTCGGAGCGGGGCGCCGTCGGCGGTCCGGGCCACCTGCAGTTGTTCCGGGTGCTCGGCGGAGGCGTACAGCAGGGCGAACGGCGCTTCCGATGGGCTGTGCCGGTAGACGTCGCGGGGTGCGTCCGGATGCAGCACGACAACATTGAGTTCGAGTTCCCGGGCGACGATGGGCAGCAGGTCGGCACTCATCAGATGGTCGGTGGGCAGGTTCGCCGCCCGCACCGCGTCGAGTAGGTACCGCAGCCGGTCCTGCGCGCGTCGGCGAACGGATTCGTCGAATTGCTCTGCGGATTCCTCGAATTGCTCGCGGCGCCGGGTTTCCGCCGCGAGGTCCTCGTCGGTCCTGGGCAGCGGATCGTCGAGGCCGAGTTCGCCTCTCACGACGAGGTCGGACTGCATGCGGATGCGACGCCAGCTCGCCGCGTTGCGTTCGATATCCCAGCGGGCGCGGCGGAGCTTTTCGACCTTCAGTTCCTTCAGCCCATCGGGGGTGAATGTGGGGAGCAGGTCGATATAGTCCGCGAGATGCGCTTCCATGCGCTCGGCGAGCGAGGTGCGCAGCTGCGTGGATGCCGCGTGACCGGAGAAGTGGGCGAGTACGTCCAGCAGATGATTTCCATCGTGCGGGGACGGTTCCCAGATCGGTGCGGGCGGCCCGGTGTCGTCCTGTTGCGGTTGCCATTTCACCACGATCCGGCGTCTGATGTCCGCTACGCCGACACCGGGTTCGGCGTCCTGGAGCTTGTCGGCCTCGAGTCGCAGCTCCACGGCCAGTTCGGGAGGTACTCGAAGCGCTGTCGCCGCGCTGTGGAAGGCGTTCTGCAATTCCGGCCGCAATTGCCGGGCCAGTTCCAGGGCCTCCCACGGTTCGGCGGAACCGATCGCATCGTCGATCCTGCCGAATTCGCGCAGCGCATCGGTTTGTGCGGGGGTCAGATCGCGGAACTCGGGAGTCGGCGTGCGCGCCGCGGCTTCCTCCGTCGGTGGGGCGTCGACCTCGTGCGTCGACAGGTCGTCGGAGGGGCCCGCCTGGAAGTCCGCACTGCGGTATCCGGCGAAGTCGTCAGCGGCGTTGAATCCGGCGAAATCGTCCCCGAAGTCGTTGCCGAAATCATCGGTCGTGCGGGTTTCCTCGCGTGCGACGTCCTGCAGGCTCATGCCGAAGTTGTCGGCTTGGCGCTGCCAGTCCACGGCCTTCGGGGCGGTCGTGCCGAGTGCTTCGGCCGCGCTCGCGAGGTCGTCGAGCAGGTGCGGGCGTATCTGTTCGATGAGGTGGAAGACGTCGTCGTCATCCATACCCGCGAACGAGAGCTTGTCCTGTAGGAGGCGATGGATGTCGGCGTATCCGCGCAGCGCGTGATTCTCCTCCGGGGTCAGATCCCGGATTCCGGTGTGCGCCTGACGCGTTGGGGCGCCCGTGGAAGCGGCCGGATGGTCCGTGGGCGATGCGGCCGGGTGGTCGGGTCGGGAGGCGTCGTCGGTGGTCTCCGATTGTCCGTCGTCGGTGGTGCTCGCTTCGTCGGTGGTGTCGGCGCGCAGGACCGGGCCGGAGTGACCGGGCAGGTGCAGGTGTGGCTGGTCGGGATCGATGCCGTTGGCGCGGAACAGGTTCCGCACCTCTGCGTGGAATTCCTCGAAGGTGCCCGCGCCGTGCGTTCCCAGCGCGTCGTGCACCAGTTCGGCCCGCACCTCGCCGAAGCTGTCCACCGGTGGTTCCGCGCCGAAGCCGACTCCCGCCAGCACCTGCTCGGCTCCGCGCGGCACGTCCCACTGGAACATCTCGATGTGGTCGTTCTGGAATTCCCGGAACCAGCCGGTGATTCGATCGACCGCGTCCCGATCGCGCGCATAGATCACGATCCCGTCCGCGCGCTGCCCGAATGCGGTGCCGACCTTCGCCGAATACACGCCCGGGAAGTCGTGCGGCCGGTCCAGGACGTTGTGCACGAATTCGCCGAAGACGTGCGGTCGTGCGTTGCCGGAGGTGTTCACGAACATCTTGAAACCGACGTCCTCGCTGCGCATCCCATCGGGGCGGTCCACCCGGTGGAAATGCAGGAAGGAAGGATCGTCGATCGCCCAGAAACGCGCCATGGCCGGTGAGAACGGTCGTTCGGCGTCGTCGGTGGCCACCTGCGCGCCGGGGGCGCGGTGTCGCAGGATGTCCACCAGCTGGTCTCGATACAGCTGCGGATCTTCGGCCCGAGCGCCGCCGCCGGGCCGGGAGTACATCGCGTAGACGTTGCGCGAGGTCCGGATCCATTCGCGGTGGTCCCACACCTCCCGCAGGAAGGTGTCGAAATTCTCCCGCGACACCGCCGGAACGGCCAGCCCCTGCTGCTCGTAGGACTGTGCCCGCAACGTCTGCAGCTCGTCGAACGAGAGGTCCGGCAGCCGCTGATGCAGCACCGAGTACAGGGTCTCCAGCGTGCGCGGTGCGTTCAGGATGGTCGAGAACTCTCGGCGGGCGCGCGTGGCGATCGGAGTCGACGGGTCCGTGGTGGGCGGCACGCTCGGTCGTGCGAGCAGCAACGGCGGCGGCGCCGGTCTGCGGGGCTGTTCCTGTGTGTCGGTCGAACGCTCGGGTGCAGGGGCCGAATCCGTTGAGTCGGTGCCGGATTCCGCCGGGCGGGTCTGCGGGCCGGACTCGTCCGCGCGCTCGCCGCCGGCGGGCGCGGTATCGGTGACATCGCGAGTGTCGCTGCGGCCCTTACCTTTCGGATCCCCGGGCGGATTGCGGTCCGGGGTGTCCGTGAACGGTCCCGGGTTCGGCCCGAGCCCGGACGAGTGGCTCGGGTCCGATGGCAGCAGCAGCTCGGCGTGCAATACGGGTAGCCCGCGGGCGGGACGCTCGACCTGGGTGATCCGGTAGCGGGTGTCGCGCGGCAGGATGAGTTCGAGCTTGTGGCGATCGCGGGCGTCGCTGCCGATGTAGACGCCGCGAGCACCGGGCGGAACGGTCAGTGACACATGGTATTTCATCGTGTCCGGCATGTGCCGGACGCGGGAGGAGAACGACGTGGACAGGTAGCCGGGTTCCTGCTGGATCGCGCCGACCAGGAGATCGGGGTTCCGATCGCCGAGCGGCCGCCCGTCCGCGGCGTTCAGGAAATCGATCGTGCTGAGGCTGCGGGTGACCTGAACCGCGCCGTCGAGCCGCAGCGGTGTGCCGGTCGCCTCGTCGAGCACCCGCATGTGCTCGTGCAGCGGGCCGGGCGTTAGTGGTTCGGAAGTGTTCCGGGGGCCGAAATGATCGCGGATCAGCTCGTACATGCGGGCATCGGATCGGATCTGCTCCCACCGCGCCCCGGGCCGGGCATCCAGGAGTGTGCTCGGTACCGCCAGCTGCTCCGCATCGGACGACCAGGGGGACACCCCGGCGCGTTGCAGCTCGTTCTCGCGGGACTTCCACAGCTCGGCGCTGTCGACCAGATGGGCGACCCACCGGTCGATCCCGGAGGCCGTGCCCCGGCGCAGAGCGATATTGATCAGGGCGCCCTCTTCGTATCGGCGGAGGGTGTGTCGCACCTCGCCGGGCAGGTCGTCCCAGGTGCGCAGGACGTTGTGCGCGAAACTCTCGCGGGCGGCGTCGTCGGCGAAGTAGCGCACGCCGCCGACGAGCCGACCCTGGTCGGGGAGTGAATCCGGTTGCGGCTCGGTCGAATCCCACGATGAACGTCGGGGTTCGCCGGTCGGTATGTACCGGACGCCTCCGCGGTTCGGTGCGGAGGGGACGACCTCGGCCGTGACGCGTCCGTCCTCGGTGATGCCGGTGAAGCGGAATACGGTGTCGCGGGGGAGCAGCAGTTGCGGGTGCGCGGGATCACCGGACAGCAGGCCCCGGACACCGGGCGGCACGGTCAGCTCGACCCGGGGACGCGTCGATGAGGTCTGCGCGGCGGCGGTGAAGGTGTGGTGCAGGATCTCCGAACCTGCGCCGACTGTCGTGAGCTGACGGGCGAGCGTGCTGTCCTCGCTCACCAGATGCAGGGCAGTGGTGATCGGCAGCTGTGCGGATGTGGCCTCGTCCAACCGCCGGATCTGGTCACGGAGTGCATCGATGCTGAACGGCGCGTTCAGGTTCGCGCCGAAGTGGTCGTTCACTTCGTGGTAGCGATGGAAGTCCTCCACCACGGTCTGCCACTCGCGGCGCGGATCGTCGGCGGCGAGCAGGTTGCGCAGGACGTCCATCATGCCCAGCGCGGCCGAGTCGATTTCCTCCTCCGGGACCTGCTCCATGCGCTCGAGCTGTGGACGGAGGTCGTCGAACGCGGGCGGTTGCTGGCCCGGCCACAGGATCGCCATGCCTTCCGGAGCACTGGTCGCCGCATCCCAGTCCCGGACGAACCGGTCGGGATCGGCCAGGAAGTCGTCCACCACATCGGGTTTGCGAGTGTGGCCCACGACCGCGGATCGGTGTCGCGGACTCAGCTGATCGAGCGAGGTAGCCGTTCGTGTGGTGAGTTGTGGTGTGCGCGAGGTGGTTCCGTCACCATCCACGGTGG
This sequence comes from Nocardia jiangxiensis NBRC 101359, assembly GCF_000308615.1. Taxonomy (GTDB): domain Bacteria; phylum Actinomycetota; class Actinomycetes; order Mycobacteriales; family Mycobacteriaceae; genus Nocardia; species Nocardia jiangxiensis. The sequence goes on along the minus strand of NZ_BAGB01000068.1, from coordinate 334,073 downwards.
TGCCATCGATGCGCTGTGTGGGCCGGGTGATGATGACGTCCGAGGTGCCCACGCCTGCGTCGCGGTTGCGGCTGAACAGGCTGCGGATGGTGCGGACGGACGATCCTGCCGACGTCCGGGTCCGACCGTCCTGTGCCGCACGGGATGTCGAGGCCGTGGCGGTCGGCACGGTGGAGGTCTCCCGGCTGCGCAGACGGGAGACGAACCCTTGCAGGCGTCGCAATCCGGTTCTGCGAGCGGAGCCCTGCGCGGAGCCGCCGGGATGTGCGCCGTCGAGACCTGGACCGGCTGCTCGGTGGGATGTCGTGTCGCCGCGCGGAGTTCCGGTGTCGCTCACGCGGTCCCGGGGTGCGCCGATGCGGATATCGGACGGGAATCGGGGGACCGTCGCGCCGCGTGGGAGCAGCGGGCGGACCGTATTGCCGTCGGGGGTGTACAGGATGGCGTGCACGGCGGCCGGGCGTTGTTGTCCGGGCAGCGTGTGCGTGGGGTCGGCGGCGTCGTAGACGCGGACCAGGCCGCGGTCGTTGACCATCAGATAGGCATGTGCGCCGATGCCGTTCGCATTGGGGGTGGCGTGCACGGCGACGACGAGGGCTCGTGCGCCGGGGCCGTGGATCTGGAGGTTCCGGACGATCGTGCTCTCGTCGGGGAATCCGCGCAGTCTCCCGCGCGCGCCCCATTCGAGGTCCCGCCGCGTGCGGCCGGGCAGGGAGGTCGAGCCTTGCGGTATGCGGATTCTGTTGCCGCCCGGAGCATTTCGGAGGGCGGTGAGGGTTCCCACGACGCAGTCCGCACTCGTCTGCGAGTCGGGCGACGTCGTTGTACGACGGTTCGTGACCACCGTGTGGGCGGTGGCGCCGTCGCCGCGGACGGTCCGCGAGATCCGGACCGGGGTGTTCGTCGTCGTATCGCGGCGCAGTCGGTCCAGGGGACGGCGGAACAGGTCACGGAAGTGGCGGCGCGGGGTGTCCGTGGTCGGGCGGGGCGTCGCGACGTCGGTCGTACGATCCGATGTAGCGCCGATTCGGGAAACCAAGCGCCGCAACCGGGTCCAGGGGTTGCGCGTTCCCCGAGCGGAGGTAGTCGTGTCGCCGGTGCGCGTCCGGGCGCTCCCGTCGAACAGGGGGATCGTGCGGCCGCGCTGCTGCGTTTGCGAGGATGCCGGGGCATCTTCGGTGGATTCCTCGACGACCTTGGGCAGTGTGAGGTCCTCGGCCGATGTGATCTCCTCCGCCGGTGTGGCCTTCTTGGACGACTCGGTCTCTTTCGGTGGCTCGACCTTCTTCGAGGACGTGCTGGTCGCGGGTGCCTCGAGGGCATCGGCCGGCTTCGTGTCCCGGGGTGCCTTCTCGGTGCCCTTCGGGAGCGCTTCATCTCCGGAAGACGTGAAGTCTCCCGGAGGCGCGATGTGTTCGGTCGATGTGAGATCCTCGGACAGCGTGCTGCCTTCGAACGGTGCGAGATCCTCGAAGCGGGTGCCGGTCCCGAACCGCGGGAGCGTCCCGGTTTCCCCGAAATATCTTGGTAGCGAGAAATTTTCGTGAGATGTCGGCATGCTCGGGAACGGGCTGGTGGTACCGAACATACGGGGGTCGGTGCGCCGTGTGGTTCCGGCGGGGAACAGCGGGAAGCGTCGTTGCGTGGTGACCGAGGGTGATCGCTGATCGTCCAGAGATGAGGTCGACCGGGCGCGTCGCCGCGGTCGGGTGAGATCGATCTGCTCGTCCGAGTAGGACCGTCGCGGCTGCCGGGTCGGCTCCTGCGGGGTTACAGTCCGGTCTTCGGACGGCGTACTCGTACCGTCCCGGGATGTGGACGGCTCAGATGGCGGTTCGTACGTGGACCGGAGGTTCTCCAACCTGGGCCGTGGGCGTATCGATCCGACGAAAGTGGCTGTGGGCAGTTCGGATTCGGAGCCCGCGCGTTGCCGGTGGAACGGGGATGCCATCGGCATCGGATCGTGCAGCTCGTCGTCGGAATCGTGTGCCAGCGCCTCGTCGAGGGCCGATTCCTCCTGCGTCACTTGACGAATGGGCGCGTACCGCATCGTCTCGGTGGACTGTACGGTGCGGATCGCCGGGACGATCGTCTCGTGATGTTGCGTCGACGGGTCGGTGTCGTCGATCGAATCCGCTTGCACCGCTTCGTGAACGGGCCGGTTCTCGATGGTGTCTTCGAGGAGGTCGAGCGCCTCGTCGTCCATGCGGAGTGTGGCTCGGATGTCTTCCAGCCTGCGCGGTGGGACCATCTGCCACCCGACGAAAGTGGCTGTGGGCAGTTCGGATTCGGAGCCCGCGCGTCGCCGGTGGAACGGGGGTGCCATCGGCATCGGGCCGTGCAACTCGTCGTCGGACTCCTGCTCCAGCGTGTCGTTGCCGTCGAGGTCGGATCCCTCCTCCGTCGCTCGAGCAATGGGGAATCGCCGCATCGTCTCGGTGGATCGGACGGTGCGGATCGTCGGCGCGGTCGTGTCGTGGAGCTGTTCCGTGGACTCGGCTTCGGTGATCGAATCCTTCTGCGCCACTGGTGGTATGCGCTCTTGCTCGATCGCCGGTGGTGTGCTCGTCTTCGGAAGCTGCTCGATCTTCGGAGTCGGGTCTGTCTTCTCCTGCGCCAGAGTCGATTCGACGGCTTCGACCGTCTCGGTGTCGAAGGTCGGCTGCTGGACGGGCTTGGTGAACGCGAACGGCTCGCCGTCCGAGTCGAAGTCGTCCAGGTCGTTCCGGTAGGCGGTGGGTCCGGGAGGTCGCTGAGCCGAGGGAGGACCCGGGGGGAGCAGCGGGATGTCCGGTTCGTGCTCGTCGGTGCTGTAGACCGACTTGTCGTCGTCGAAAACGGCTTCGCCGTCGTCTTCGGACAGCGGGTTCTGGACGACGGTCTTCGCCGATGAGCCGGGGATGATGGGCTCGGTGATGGTGCTCGGGTCGGTTTCCGGCGTGGACGAGGCATCGGTGATCGTGCTGGTCAGGTTGGGATCGATGGCCGCCGAGGAGGATTCGACGGTTGTGCTGGGGGTGGGGCCGGGTGTTGCGGACGAGGATTCGGCGGTGGTGGTCAGGTTGCCGGTGGCGGGTGTGGTGGCCGGCTCGAGGAGTACGTCTTCCGAGGCGTCGTCGTGGGCAAGGTCTGTCTTCTCCTGCGAGACAGCGGGTTTGCCGACTTCGATGGTCTCTGTGCCGGTGATCGTTTCCTCGACCAGTTCGGTGGACTCGAGCGGCTTGTCGTCCGAGGTGATTGCCGGGTGCGACTCGTCGAGCTGCGGTATCGGTCGGATATTGGTCTGCGTGGCGGATTCGGGCGGGTGCAGGGTGAAGGAATGATCGCCCAGTTCGGTGTCGGGAGGGTCGAGCTCTTCGTCCGAGTCGAGCTGTTCGAAGTACGTGGTCTTGGGCGTGAGGGGCGCCTCGTCCGAGGAGTCGTCGTGGTGTTCGACGGTCTTCGCCAGCGGTGTCGTCGTCGAATCTGGTTCGAGCGAGGGGGGAAGCAGACCGAAGGGGATGTCCGGGTCGAGCTTCTTCGCCACCGATTGTGTTGTGTTGCTGGTTGATTCGCCGCCGGACAGGACAGCTTTGCTGTCCTCGGCCGAGGAATCGTGAATGATCGTGCCTGTGGGAGACGCGGGCGGGAGGATGAGTTTGCCGTCCGCGTCGTACAGCCCCTTGTCGGGCTTTTCGAGCCCCTCCAGCGACAGGGCGATGGCAGCGGCGAGGTCGGGGTCCTTCTCCTCGGCCTCGACCTTGGCCTTGGCGGCGGCCGCGTGGAACTCGGCCACGGATTCGTCGATGGCGGCGGCGAGCTCCGGGTCGGTCTGCTTCAGGTCCGGGCCGGTGACTTCCTCCGCCACGGCGGGTGCGCGCACGACGGTGACGGCGGGGTCGGTGAGCGCCTCGTCGAAGGTGAGATCCACGGGTTGGCTGTTGGCGTCGAGCATTTCGCCGGGCTTGGAACCGGCCGACGGGAACCAGAGGTAGCGGGCGGCCTCGGCGTCGCCGAATATCGCGATCCGGCCCGGACCGGGTGCGGTCTGGGTGTCGTCCTGCGGGTTGTATTCGTCGAATTCGAAGGTGAGCAGGCTGGCGAAATCGTCCCAGGGCCTGGTCGGCAGGGTGAGCGTCGGAGTGTGATCGCCGGTCGGTACGGCGAGGTGGTAGTGGTTGAAGGCGACCAGGGTCGCGGCATCGGCCGGTGCCTCGGCATTCGGGCCGAAGGTCTGTCCCCGCCGCATGTCCTGGCCGTATACGCGCACGTTGCGGCTGTTTTCGCTGAGGCGGGCGAGTGCGGCCGCGGCGGCCTGGGGGACGACATGGAAAACATCGGTTCGCCAGACGCCGCGCTGTGTCAGCTGCCGGACCTGACGGATGTATTCCGCGAAGTGGGCGATCTGGTCCGCGGCCGAGATCGGGTTCTGCTCCTCGGCGGTGGTGAGTTGCCTGCCGACGTTCCGGTCCGCGTTCCTGATGGTCGTGAAGGCCACCAGGTATTCGCCCATCCTGGGCCCGACGAGTTCGGCGGCGGTCATGAGGCGCAGGTCGCGGATCCGGCGGTCGAGTTCGGTCGCCGAGTCGTACGGAGTGCTGTACAGGATGCGTTCGAGAGCGTGGAAGAAGCAGTCGCCGTCCGGCGGCATCGATTCCCACACGTATCCGTGCGGTGCCGCGATCCCGTCCACGACGCGCGATCGGGGGCCCGTCTTGCGTCCGACCTTCGGCGACACACTGCTGCTGCCGCCGAACAGGCTCGAGATGAAACCCTTGGACTTGGTCTTCGGCTTGGACGACTCGGCACTCGCCTCCGCCTCGGTACCGGCCTTGGCCGCTTTCAGTTCGGCAGCGAGCTCGTCGGCCTCCGCGGTCTGCGCCTTGATCGCCTCGGGATCGAGTTTCTCGGCACCGCTCGGATCGAACTTCTTGGTATTCGAGGTGGTCGCGTTCGAAGACTTCGTATCCGGTCCGGTCTCGGCATCGGTCGCGAGCTTCTCGGCTGCGGCCTTCTCGGCTGCAAGTTTCTCGGCTTCGGCTTTGGCTTTCTCGGCTGCGAGTTTCTCAGCCGCGAGTTTCTCGGCTTCGGCTGCGGCCTTCTCGGCTTCGAGTGTCTTCGCTGCGGCCTCGGCCTTCTCGGCTGCGGCCTTCTCGGCCTCGGCGTCGTCTTTGCTCTTGTCGGGGTCCTTGGTCTTGGTGTCGTCGTCCTCGGTATCGCTCGTCGGCTGCTTCTTCTTGGGCTTGTACTTCTTCTTGGGTGCGGCCTTCTTCGCCTCGGCGTCCTCCTTGGCCTTCGCCTCGGCTTCTTCCTTGGCCTTCTTCTCCGCCGCGGCTTTCTCGGCTGCGGCTTTCTTTTCAGCTGCGGCCTTGTCGTCGGCCGCCTTCTTCTCCGCTGCGGCCTTGTCCTCTGCCGCCTTCTTTTCCGCCGCAGCCTTGTCGTCCGCCGCTTTCTTCTCGGCTGCGGCTTTCTTTTCCGCCGCGGCTTTCTCCTCTGCCGCCCTCTTCTCGTCCGCGGCCTTCTTCGCGGGATCGGTCTCGTCGCCCTTCGGCTTGCTCCCCTTCGGCGGCACGACGAGAGTCGAATCATCCTTGGGCGCAATGGCTTTCGGAAGGTTGGCACTGTCCGGCGGCTTCTCGTTGGAACGCAGGATGAGATCACCGGTGACCCAGAGCGTCCCCTTGGGCCCGATGACCTCGACCACGGCCACCGAACGCAGCCGCTGACCTTCCGGTTTTCCGCCCTTCACGTTGGTGCGGAACAGATTTCGCAACACGCTGCCGATCGCGACGGTGCCGCCCTTACCCGAGACGTCGCCGCCGAGCGGGATGGTGGGCCCACCGCGGTCGTTGGCCTGCTTGGCCCCGAGGTAGCTGAAACTCAGTGCGGTGTTGGTGTTTCTGCTCGACGAGGAGCCCATGTTGTCGACGGTGAATTCGAAGGTGTCGAAGGCGATCTGGTCGTTGCCGTCCTCCTCGCGCGGCGAATACAGGCTCATCTTGACGACGGTGTCGCCGATCTTGACACCCGCCGCATGCTGCTGCGGGGCAGGCATGGCGCCGGTCTGCTCGACGTTCAGGAACGGGCCGGTGGACTGCGGTCCCAACTCGACGAAATCGCCCTTCGCGACCAGCGTGACCAGGCGGTTGTACATACCCTCGGCGACCCGGGTGCTGTCGTTGGTGCGCAGCGACGGATCGACCCGCAACAGCGCCTCGGCGAACTGCTGTGACGCGTCGAATTCGCGAATGTCGAATGCCAGCTTGGGTTTCCAGGAGGGCACGGACAGCAGCTCGCGCACGTCGTCGGGCACCTTTTCGGCCGGTTCGACGGCGACGGCCGCCTCGAGATCGGCGGTCTCGGGAGTCCCGATGGCTTTGGCGGGTTCGAGCTTGCTCTTGGTCGGATCGAAGCCGAATACCTGTGGCTCGGTGCGCGCAACCTCGGCCGCGGGGGCCTGGCCAGGCTTCGGGATCGGCTTCGTGTCGGCCTCGTGCACGCGCATGAAGGTGGTGGCCGTGACGGTGTCGGATCTGGACTGACTCGGGGTCGGAATCTCGTCGGGATCCAGGCCCGTCACGACGCCCCGCCACTCGCCGGTCGTGATCCGCGCCCACCCGTTCGCGATCGCGTTGCCGCCCGCGGCGAGGACGTGGCCGGTCCCGACGAGCAAATCGCCGAACTTGTCGAACAGATACCCCGACAGCGTCTCGTCCATCGTCCGCCAGTCGACCGTGACGGTCCATTCGGTGGGGATCTTGAACTCGTACTGACGGGCGGAGCTACGCTGCCAGGCGCTCAGGTCGCGGGTCGAGTTCTGTACCTCGCTGTGCGTGCCCGTGCGCTGGACCGCGAGCGTCGCCCCGGGACGCTGCTGATTGCTCTGCCCGCCGAGGGTGACGCTGAGCTGGTTGCTCTGACTGTGGCTGCTGCCGACGCTGGTCGCGCCGGGCTCCTCCAGGGCGTTGCCGTCGGCGCGGATGTGCCGGTGCACGTTGTCCAGGGCGGCGGTCCGGGGGACCATCTTGCCCTCGATGGTGGCCAGGGTCTGGCCGTCCGGCATGTCCTTGTCCGGTCGGGGACGTTGGGTGAACGTGACGCCGACCATGCGCGGGACGCCGAGAGACCGGTCGACGAAATGGAACGAGTGTTTGCCCTCGGATCCGGCATTGGCGAGGTTGCGCACGCCGTAGCTGGTGGTGTGCTCGTTGATCAGCGGGGCGACGCCGGGGTGGTAGTTGCTGTGGCCGACTACGGTCGCGCCGGGGGAGATCTTCTCCAGCAGAGCCGTGGCGGAGTTCTCGAGCGAGCCGCGACCGTCGTCGAAGATGACCTCGGTCGCGCCGCCGAACGCGGGCAGGGCCTTGGCCGTCTCGGGCTCGTCGCGGCGCTTTCCGACGTAGGCGTCCGACAGCAGGCGCGGCTCGATCGGTACGTAATTGTCGACCTTCTTCTCGGTGCCGTCCTCCTGGATCTCGGTGATCGGCTGGTTCTCCTGGCCCTCCGGGATGATGTCGAGCTTCCACCCCTGCTCTTTGGCCGTCTTCTCGAACAGAGCCTTGTATTCGGGATGATCGTGCAGGTCGTTGTCGGTCAGGAAGAACTCGAGCCGGTCGGGGGCGTCGACGATCCGGCTGCGGGTGCCGTACGGCTTGCCGAGCCCGAAGACGGACAGGGCGAAGTTGCGAAAGCCCGCCTTGACGGTGACCACGTAGTGGCCGTCCGCGGCGAACCGGTACACCTTGCCGCCGTAGTCGGAGGTGACGCGCATGCTGTCGGTGGCGTCACCCTTGGTGACATGGGTGTTGGTGGAGTTGCCGCCCCGCCAGCCGCCGCTGGGCCGGAGGCTGTGATCGGATTCCCGGCCGTAGGTTCCGCCGACGATGAGCGCTCCCTGGTGGCCGTGGTTCACGCCCAGGTTCCGGATCCTGGCGTTGTTGGCCTCCATCCAGTGTTCGGTGTCGACCGCGCTCGGTTTCACCGCCCTGATGTTGTCGAAGAAGCCGCGGATGTCGACGCTGTAATCGGTGCCCGTCACCTTGCCGGGGATTTCGGTCTCGAACTTGTACGAGTCACGGAAGATCAGCGGCGCGTACATGAGCATGTGCTGCGGGGACAGCGAGGCGTGCAGAACCGAGCTGGCCTGGGACGCGGGGTCGGTGGCGGGATCGCCGAATGCGGTGCGCCAGACCCACTTTCCGACGCCCGTGGCCTTGCTCCACGCCCAGTGACCCCAGGTCTCGCCGTCCTCGGGGGTGGTCGTTCCGGTGTCGTCGCCCTTCGCGGTCTCGTCGGGCCAGGCACCGGGGATCTTCGGCTTCTGCTCGCCCGGTTCGGCCGCCTTCGGGAGCGGCTCGAGTTCTTGTAGCGGCTTCGGGGCCTCCTCGGCGTCGGTTCCGGTGGTGACGGCCTTCTTCGGGATGGTGATGGTCGTCTCGGGAAGAGCCTGCTGGGAGGTCGCGGTGGTGCCGCGTTCGGGGAGATCGATCGATTCCGGCTGGTTGTCCTGCTTGCCGAACCACGGACCGAGGTTCGGTCGCCATCCGCTCAGGTCCGGCACCCAGGAGTGGAAGCCCGCGCGATGGCTGCTCCACCAGGAGGACGAATCCGCGGTCCGCCGCGCGCGTGGTTCGGCGATCGGGAGTATCGGACCGCGATCCTCGGGGAATTTGCCGGGGATCTTCAGTGTGCTGGTGTCGAGGTCGCGCCCCTCGGCCGCCGCCTCGAGTTCGATGGCGTCGATGAGACCGGTCGTCGCCTCGTGGATGATCTCGCTGACCGGGTGGTTGGCGACGACGGCGGACAGCGGGATCCGGCCGACGCCGTTCTCGATGGATTGTTTCTTGGCCGCGTCGAGTCCCTTGGTGATATCGGCGGGAAGTGCGTCCTTGGGGCCGTGATCCGAGCGGATTTTCGCTGGGACCAGCAGTGCGGTGTTCGGTGTCGCGCTGGTCAGGTATTGCGGGACGGCCAGGCTGACCTTGCCCTTGCCCTCGATCGGCGCCGGGCCGTGGCCGTGGCTGTAGGAGATCTCCGCGACGAACCGGGTGGGCACGCCGAAGATCTCGAGGCCCGCATCGCCTTTGTAGTCGTCCTCCGCGGAATTCTTCGGGCTGAAGGTGTAGTTCTCCTCGGCGTGGTACTGGGCGGTGCCGTCGCCCTTGGACTCGCCGTAGTTGAAGTCGTAGGAGGCGCTCACGCTCGCCAGCCGCTGGGTGCCGATGATGTTGAGTGGATTGGTGAACGACGCGCCGGTGCCGGCGTCCATCGCGAGCGGGGTACTTTCGGTTTCCTCACCGGAGGACAGGATGATGCCGCTGTAGTTCATCGTCTGGAGGATGGGTGTCCGCCAGTCGTGGGTGACGCCCTCGTTCGAATCGGCCTTCGGGTCGTATTTGCCGTCCGGGGTGTTGTATTCCCGGACGGCCTTGATGGTGACGGTGATGCGTGCGGGATCCAGACCCGCGGCGGTGGTGCCGTTGAATTCGGTGCGGAAACCGAGCTGGAGCATTTCGTCGAAGGCCGCGAGCTTGGTCAGCCGGGCTTTCATATGCGAGAGCGTGCGGGCGTTCTCCAGGCGTTCCTCCGCGGTGGAACTCAGGTCGAGGATGTCGTTCGCCTTACTCGCCGAGGGGAGGAAATCCATATCGGAGACGAACTTCTCGATACCGTCGGCGATATTGCCGGGTATTTCGACCTGGAGTGGGGTGGTCAGCAGGTCGAGATTTTGCAGATGCAGCAGGTGTAGGGGGAGGAAGCGTTGTTCACCGGCCTGAGGTTTGCGGCCGAGGGCCGATTTCGACGGCACCAGCATGTTGATCGGGTACCGCTTACCCGTGCGAGTGGTCGACGTGGTGTTGTCGGTCTTGTCCTTGACCGCTTCCGTGTCATCCCCGGCTGGCTTTGTGTCATCCCCGGCTGGTTTGGTGTCGTCTGTGGCCGTTTTCGTGCCGTCTTCCACCGGGACGGTGTCTTTCGTGGATGTCGCTTTTCCGGGGTTGTTCAGGGGTGTGCCCGGCTTCGGCAGAATAGGGGCCCCGTCGGGGCGGACGAATGTGACCCGGATTTCCATATCGGGTGTGGTGTGCAGCAGACGTGAAACTATGCGCAGCGCGCGGGATACGTAGCCGCGGCCACCGTAGGTCAGCGCATGGCTGTTCTGGTGCGTGACACCGCCCTTGAAGAGGGTTATATTGCCGCCGCGGGTCGCATAGCCGGTCGCCTTGTCGGATTTGCCCTGCGCCAGGCCCAGGGAGAACGACATCGCCGCGCCGAGCCGGTTGGAGATCGCGGCTCGCCCCTGTGTGCGCAGGCCGCGCACCACGTTGTATTCGAGCCGGGACTGGCCTTCCGCGGTGACTGGGCCGGTGAGGGTGTCCCCGCCGTGGAAATCGACGATCTCCACATTGAAGTAGCCGAGCGGTGTACCGGATTTGGTATACATCGTCGGTGATTGCACCGAGCCGCCGTGCATCATCGGGATATTGCCGCGCAGATTATCGCCGAAGAATGTCCGCAGCTGGATCGCCGACGCCTTCGAGATCTGCTTTATCTGGTCGGGGAATCCCTTCATCACGTCGGCGAACAATTCGTCGTGCGCCGGGAAATCGAGCGGACCGTAGAAGGGCATCTGATCGGCGGAGATGTACGGGTTCGGATTGTCGTCGGACTCCGAATAATCGGCGGCGCGATGGAACGGAATCGGAGTGTACTTGTCGTCCTTTCCCGCCTCCGGAATTTTTATCGTGTTGTCGTGCAGATGGTTGGGGAACCAGGCGGTCAGGAGGTCGGGGGCGGCCTCGTGATCGATTTTCACCCAGTCGTCTTCATGATCGCGGATATCCGGTGACAGCACACCGGCGAGGCCCTCGGGGTTGTACCGCATCTCCCAGTGCATATCGAAGTCGTGCGGCACCGCGTCGGAGTCGGTGCTGCGCTTCTTGATGACCGATTGCACCGATCCGATCACGGCCATGGCCGAGGCCAGCCGATTGTGCATGAAATTGAACTGTGGGGCCAGACCCCAGTTGACCAGTTTGCCTTTGTTCACCTCGAACAGGTGGGTGTACAGGGCACTGAACGATCGCTGGTTCTGCTCGCTCGCGGAACTACCCTTGTCGACGTTTCCGTAGGTCCAGCGCTGGATGCTCACCGCCGGCCCGTCGTTGGGCCGCGAGTGCTCACGCGGCTCCAATCGCAGGCGCAGGAATACCGGGAAAGGGTTGCCGTTGTATTCCGCGGCCAGCGGCATACCGGATTTGCTGAACAGTCGGTACGTCTCGGCCGTGGTCAGGCGTGAGGTCAGTTTCTGTTTGACGGCGGCGTGGAACGGGTCTTTCGGGGCCTGGGGGCCCTTCAATGCGTTGGTGAGTGCTCTTTGCCGCCTGGCATCGGGACCGGTGTAGGCCGGCTTCTTACCCTTCGCCGGTTTCCCGACCTCTGCCGGAGTCACTGCCTTCTTGCTGGCGTCGGGGCCTTCGGTGTCCGCTGGTTTCGTACTGCTCGCGGTGGCGACCGGTTGTTTGGCGGACTCGGTCTCCACGAAGTGGATGACCTGTTGGCGGAGCCACTTGATCGTGTTCTCCGGAATCGCCGCGACCTGAACGAGGTCCTCGGCGCCTTTGAAACGCCTGCCGAAATTCCAGACCGTTCTACTCAGATTCGAGTCGGACGGGGGGTCGGTCGATTCCGAGTCATCCGTGGACCGTGCGCCGATCATGGTCGTCGCGGGCAGCTGATCCGGCATCGCGGGATCCATGGTCACCGGGACGCCGTCGGCGGAGTAGAGCACCGCGTGCGTGCCCGCCAGCTCCCGCGGCACGTTCGGCGGGAAGGCGCGGGTATCCGGGTCGGACGCATCATGCACCGCGACAGTGCCGTCATGGTTGACGCGCAACAGATAGGCATGCGCGCCAACACCATTGGCGTCGGTGTACCCCCGGTAGTCGTCCACGACCAGGGCCACCGCACCCGGGCCGAGCTCGGTCAGCTGCGTGGCGATGTCGTCGTGGTCGGCGAACTGCCGCAGCGGCGCACCGGCGTTGTCCGACAACGCATCCGCGGGCATACCCGTGATTCCGGCGAGTGATTCGGGCACCTGCGGACGCGGGCGTCCGGTGAACGTCGAAAGCTGTTCCAGCGCAACGACGGCGCAGTTGACCCCGCCCCACACCGCTGCAGGATCCTCCGGGGCGATGTACTCGGGCAGGTGGGCTCCCCGGCTGTAGACCGGCAGCTCGTCGAACGCACTCATCTCGGCGGGCATTCCGGCCCGGGGTCCGGCGATCACCAGCTCGCTGATGTCGCGCTCGTCCATCAGGCGTTCCAGCACCCCGGCGGTCGATTCCCCGGACCTACCGGTGTCGGGATCGTAGACCCGGAAGTCGTTGGTGTCGCCGATGCGCTGCACCGCGAGCGCGCGGGATCCCCGGGAGTTCAGCATCCACACCCGCGCATCGCCGGACAGCGCCGTCAGCTGGACCCGTGCGCGCCCGATGGCAGTGCCGCCCAGGGTCTGTTCCGCCCAGCTACGCCACTGGTCGAGGGTGCGATCCTCGGTGTTCGCGCGCAGACCGGCGATGACATTGATCGCATTCTGGCGCTGGTCGGATGTCAGTGTCGTGTAATCGAATTCGGTGGTGCGCGTGGTCCCGTGCAGCAGCCAGTCCATCGCCAGCCAGCCGCCGAACCGGCCCACCGTATCGCCCGCGACGGCCTGGGCGCGGCGTTCGGGAAAGACCGCCAGCCTTCGGTGGCCCGTGCTGCCGCTCAGGTGCAGATAGGGGTTGCGCATGGTCGCGGTCGGATGCCACGGCTCTTCGTGCACGTTCGTCCGGCGGCCGTCGACCAGCGCGGTCGGAATCCGGCGGGAGAATCCCTGGAACAGTCGCCTGAAGCCGAATCTCGACGGACCGGGTTGCGGTCGTTCGTACGGGGCCGTCGTCGCGGGGAATTCGCGCGGTGGCGCCGCCTGCTCCTGCGTTTCGGACGGCGGCACCTTCTCGTACGGCGCGGTCGAACCGTCGAACGTCGGGGTGCCGTACTGATACCTCGCCGGTGTCGACGGGCCCGCCTCGGTCCGGGGCTGCTGGAGCGGGTTGGTCTGTTGGGCGGCAAGCGAATTCGCGGGGAAGTATTCCGAGAAGACCGACTTGTGACCGGTCGTTCCGGGCATGTCCTCCGGGCGGAAGGTGGGCGATGGCGTCGCCGCGCCGCTCCGGTCGTTCTCGTCGCCGAACTCGTGCGCGGTGTTCGTGTGCGGGCTGTTGCCCTGTTCCGAGCCGGGCGAACCGAATTCCGGGTCGCCGAGCATGGTTTCGATCGTCGGCAGGTCTTGCCGCGGCTGGAATGCGAAGGGCCGCGATCCGGGAGACCGGTCGACGCCCGGAATCTGGTGCGCCGGGGGCGGTGCCGCGTGAATATTGTTGCTGCCGTCGGTATTCGGGGCCGGGCGCGTGGTGTCGGTGGATCTGGGTGGCGGAGTGACGGGGTTCGGGGTGTCGGTGCCCTCCCCGAGTGGAGGTGCGCGTGCGGGATCCGACTCCGCGCGACGCGAATTCAGCAACTGCTGTTCGACCGCGGCCTTCTGCAGCGGTGTGGCCTGGTTGCGCAGGTCGTTCTCGGCCGTGTTCAGGGCGCTCCTGGTCTCTTCCAGTTTCGCCTCGGTGGCCTCGTTCCGATTGTCGTTGTGCGCCTCGGTGGCCGCCCGGTGCTCCTGCGCCGCTTCCTGATAGCGCGTGATGAACGTCTTCACACGGACATTGGGCGCGGCACTGCGGTAGTCCTCGGGCGAGATGTAGTGCACGGCCTCGCCGGGAGTGCCGCCGGTTGCCCAATCGCCGTTGGGGTCGCCGCTGCGCGCCGCGCGTGTCTCGGCCTGATGGTTCACGCGTTCGGAATATGCCGGGCCGCCACTGATCTTGACCTTCAGGCCGCCGTTCGCGATGGCCTCCTTGGACGGGGTGATGTCCACGCCGCGGCCCATCATCTTGTTGCCCAGGATGATTCGGCCCATCTCGCCGCCGTCCTTGATGATCTGCTGCATCGCCTCGTTGGCCCGGTCCTTACTGCCGTGCGAATCGACCCAGGCGACATCGAGTTTGTCGAATTTCACGTCGAGTCCACGCTCGTTCGCGGCGTGGTCGAGCGCATCGGCCAGCCGCTGGACGTCGGCGTTGTCCATGGCGATCGCCAGCTGTGGTGAACCCTTCTGCTCCCATTCCCCGGTCTTGGAATCCTGCACGAACGCGGTGTCCAGGATGTCGTTCGCCATGGCCGTGAACTTCTCCTGGCCGGAGGTGAAATGCCGGGCGTCCGGGGTCACGAGTTGCGATTTGAAGAATCTGTCCACCCGCGAGATGGGTCCCGTCCCGTACTCGTCGTGCATCACGTCCTCGACGCCGCGCGGATTGCCCTCGGAGGGGGTGAGCAGGGTGCCCGACATCCCGGTGATGTGCTCGAAATGGCCGCCGCTGAAGATCTGCTTTCCGGTGATGCTCAGCGAATGCTCCGAATCCCCCGTGATCTCCAGGCCGTTCTTCACCTCCAGATATTTGGCGAATCCGTTCCACCGGCTCGAGCTCTGCTTCTCCGGATCGTCCATGACCTGGTCGTTGGTCTGCGACGAGATGATCTTGATCTTCCCGTCGTCGCTGACGTGGTAGTCCGAATTGCGTTCGGGTCCCCATTCCGCCTGCGCCGCATGCGCGAATTCCTCCGCGTCCGCGTCACTGATGTTCTGGCCCGATTTCAGCATGATCGCCAGTTTGGCTCGGGCGAAACGGGTCATCTTCGCGTCGAAGATCCCGCGCTTGTCCGGATCCTTGCCGAAGTCCTCGGGACCGAGCACGCCGCGTTCTTTGGCCTCCTGCAGCGTGTTCCAGATGTCGTGCACGCGACCGGCGAACTGCTCGTCGGCCGGACCGGATTTCCCGGGCGAGAGGACGTAGTGGGTCTGTTCATCGATCAGCTGCGCATCGATCTCGTCGATGGTCAGGTCGCCGCCGGGGAACGGCTCGAAACGATCGGGCAATCCCCGGCTTTCGGCTGCGGCGTCCAGAATCTGCTTGTACTCCTTCATCGACGGCGCCTGCTCCAGATCCGCGCGCAGCTGCGTCAGCTCCTCGGTCGACATACCGCTTTCCTTCAGTTTGTCGACCACCGCCTGCGCCTCCTTGACCGCGCGGAATCCGTAATCCTGGGCGGTGCCCAGGACGATCAGCTTGCGGCCTTCCACCCGCTCCGGGAACGGCTGATCCGAATCCAGGTGGTACACATCGATTCCCAGGTCGTGTTCGCCCGCGACCAGACTCTCGAATTCGTGCTGCATGTGGACCACGAGCGGATCGCTGCTGGTCATCACATGGGCGATACCCTTTTCCAGGACGGTGCGCGTGGCGTGCGAGATGGCGGTCAATTCCTTGCCCTCGCCGGTGTCCATCTCGACCGGGCCGTGCCGCATCAGAATTTCCGACGTCAGCTGGGTCCACCGCAGCACCTTGCCCCCCGGACCGCCGATCTTGCCGCCGGTGCCGCGGCGGAACAGTTCGATCTGCGCCGCACGGGAATCCTTCTCCGAACTGTCGAGGATCCGCTGCTCCAACTCTTCGTTGCTCAGCTTCGCCAGCGGCCCCGACCTGTCCTTTCCGGCCTGGACGTCGTAGTGCTCCAGGAGCGCCTCGGCCGCCGCCTTCGCGGCCGAGACCCGCTGCTCGCGCACCAGCGGGAAGGCGTCCTCCTGGCTGATGTGCCCGTCCTGGAACGCTTTCCAGGCATCGGCGCCCGCGGTGTCGGCATCGGACATGAGTTTGTCCACGGCCGTCTCGACCGTCTGCCGATGATCTTCGGTCGCCTGCTCGTAGACAGTCCGAGCCTCGGAGATTCGGGTGTCGTCGTGGGTGGCCTCGGCCACCTCGAGTGCGTGGCGGGCGTCCTCGACGCTGCTGCGGGAGCGCTCGATCGTCTCCTTGACCTGCTGCTGATGCTGCTGGGCGCGTTCCTGCGTGGTGACCAGGCGCTGGAGTAGCTCGGAATCGTGTTTCGGCGGCGTGGTCTCGGCGGGGAAGTCGTTGTGCGACTGCGGATCTTCCGGACGCGGTTGCCCGCTCGTCGAGCGATCGGACGTACCGGGAGTGCGGACCTCGGTGATTCTCGAATCCGACAGAACCGTATCGAGGGTCGTCGACCTCGGCACCGGTCGACCCTCCGCGTCGGTCAAACCGCCGGACCTGGACCAGATGTATCGAGCGCCGGATTCGTCGCCGAATACCGCGAGATCGTGTTCACCCGAGGAGCTCTTGGCGAAGGCGGTCTTGGACAGCTGCTGCGGCTGGGCGCCGAGTTCGGTGACCTCGTTCCAACTTCGGCCGGGTGGGCCGTCGAACTCGTGATCGGTTGCGGCGGCGGGGATGTCGTCCGGCGGTGCGGACTCCTCATGTGCCGGAGTCTCGGTGAGATGCGGGGCGGTATCGGTGGACGAGCCGATCCGGACATTGCCGGTGGCGCCGACGCCGTCGAGGTCGCGGCCGGGAGCGTGGGTCGGCGTGCCGTCGGCGGTGTACAGCACGGCGGTCACGCCGGCGACCTCGTCGCGATTGTGGAAAACCAGCGGGGTTTCGCGATTGGTGGCGGGATCCCAGACCCAGGAGTTCTTGTTGCGGACGGTCATCACCACGGCGTGTCCGCCGATGCCGTTGCGATCGGCCGGGCCGCGGTAACTTTCGATGACCGCCGCCTTCGCCCCGGGGCCGAGTGCGCGCAGCGCCTCGCCGACCGCCTCGTGGTCGGGGAAGCTCTGGAGTGTTCCGGTGGAGCGCATCTCGAACTCGAGCGCGTCCATGCCGCGCAGGCCCACCGGTTCCTTGGGCGCCAGGATCCTGCGGTTCTCCGGGAAGTCGGAAGCCAAGCGCCGCAACACTTGTCGGCTGCAGTCGTTGACGACGCGCTCACCGGTGACGTAGTCGGTGGAGTGGCGCTCGTACCAACCGCCGGGGGTTTCGTCGGACCGGTCGGTCAGGGTCGGCTTCTCGGTCGCCTCCTCGGCCGGGCCCCGGGGCGGATCGCGCCGGTCCGCGCTGATGCGCGACTCCGGTTCGTTATCGGATCTGCTTGTCTGCGAACGATGTTCGGTATCGGTACGGCGGATCGGGCTGCTGCCGCCGGTGTCGTCGTTCTTGGTGCGGGACCGGAACGGGTTCGTGTCGTTGGACCGGGTATCGGAGTCGGTCCTGGTGAGCGGGGTGCTCTGATTCTCGTTGGGGCGCAGAGTCGTGCCGGCGTTGCGGTTGTCCTGAGGCGTGGTGAACCGGGTGCCGGATTCGTCGGGGACTTCCTCGACGGTGGTGCGGAACGGGTTGTTGCTCCGGCCCTTCAGGGGCTCATCGGTGATCCGGTTCGGAGTCTCCGACTCGTCCGGAACGTCTTCGACCGTGACGCGGTATCGGCTGCGGTCCGGGTTGTTCGTGCCGTTGGTGGTCCGGGTCTCGGTGCTGGGCGTCGCGCGCAGCTGGTCGGTGCCGTTGGCGGTGAGTTTCGTGTCGGGCGTACGGAGGGCGTTCTTGCCGCCCAGGGTGGATGCGGGGCGGGACTGGTCCTGGGTGCCGGTGCGGAACGGGTTGGTGGGGGTGGAGCCGTCCGCGACCTTCGTGGCCGAGGAGAAGACCCGGGGCGGCTGGGACGGCCGCGTCGAGGAACCTTCGATGTTCGACGACGATACCGACTGTCGCGCAGACGAATTCGTGCTGTTGGAGAGGTCCGTCGAACGTATCGGAGAGCTCTGCGGGTTCGTGGTCCGGTCGATGTTCTGCCGGAAGGGGTTGGTCTGCTCGGATCCGTTGCGGGTGCCGTTCGTCGACAGATTCGTATCCGGATTCCCGTTCAGGCGCTGATCGGTGGATCCGCGGGTGGGGGACCACTGCGAGGCCGGGCCGTCCTCGGAGGATCGGCCGTTCGCTTGGAAATCCTTGGCCGACCCGTTCGTCCTCGGTGTCTCGTACTGTTGCCCGTTGTCCGTTCTGTTGTTCGCGGTAAGGTGAGAATTGTTGTCGCCATTGATATTTCGGCTGTTGCTGTCGAGATTGGCGGCGGGGCCGTTGCGGTTGCCGGTCGAGAAGTCGCTGCGGTTGTTCGGTGTGACGCCGTTGTGGGTCGTGCCGTTCGTTGTGCTCCCGTTGACGTTGCCGCGGTTGCTGGTCCCGTTGATATTGCTGCCGTTGCGGGTGGCGTCGTCGACGTTGCCGCCGTTGCGCGCGGGCCCGTTGCCGTTGCGTTCGGCGCCGTTCGTGGTGGTTGTGCCGTTGTGCGAGATCTCGGGCGAGTTGTTGCTATTACCTTGTGCCCGTTGCGAATTGCCGTTGACCGGCGGTGAGTCGTGAGTGCTCGCCGGGTTGTCGGTCTTGCTGTCCGACCAGGTGGGTTTCGTATCGGACTGGAAGAAGCTGCCGTCGCTGTATGACGGTGGTTTGTCCTCCGCGCTGTAGGCGGGCAGCGTCTCGTACCCGCCCATCCCCGCGGTGAACTTGCCCTGGAAATGGCCCATCACGCCGTGCACGCCACCGACGAGACCACCGCCGACACCACCGAGCAGGGCGGCCGGATCGAATTCCCACTGACCGGTCATCGCGCCGTAGGCCACGATGCCCGCGCCCGCACCGACGACACCGGCCGGAATACCGGAGCCGACCGCGACCAGACCGGCCTTCCACCAGTTCATTCCGCCGTTCTTGGCGACCCACCCGCCCAGGTATTTACCGCCGAAGTGACCGATCGGCGTGGCCACACCACCGGAGATCGCGCCGACAGCGCCGGTGATGAACATCTGTTTGACGTTGAAGCCCTTGCTGTGTCCCTCGCTGAGCTCGATCCCCTGCGCCAGGGCATCGGTCCCGAGTCCGATCGCGCCCTGCTTGAGCACCTGGATCGCGGTGAGTTTCCACAGCGGGGTGGCGGCCAGTCGCGACGCCCGCGCGGCCAGCGTGGCGGCCAGCCGCGAGGCGATCAACCGCATGATCCCCGCACCCTCGGCCTCGATGAGCGAGACCGCCCACGCTCCCCACAATGTGGCCAGCGCGTAGGCGATTTCGGCGGCCATCACCGCCAGGGTGATGATGATCTGCAGCTTGGCGTACTCGGTCTGCTGTCCGCAGTCGAATACCGAGTCGGCGAGTTGTTCGAGCCCCTGGACGATCTTCTCGACCGAATTGTCCCCGGAAAAGAACTGGTCGAACTGGGATTTCATCTGATCCGCGCCGCTACCGCTGTAGTTCTGCGACGCGGTGTCACACGCGGCGTGCAGCGGAGCGATGATCGCGTTCAGCGCGTTCGATGCATCGGTCCAGTCCTGGCTCAGCGCGAAGAGGGCGTCCTCATCCCCCTTCGGCCAGGACGACCCGGCCAGATACGACAGCCACTGTAATCCAGGCGGAATCTCGATGCTCATCGCTCAGCAGACCTCGTGCGCGCCACGTGATCTCAGCGGCCGAAAGGCGCCGAACATCGTGCTGAGTGCAGCCCGGCGGGCGATGCCACAGCAAACTCGCTCCGATGCGCTGCGGCGATTGCACACCGCCGCGCATACGTCGAACTCGGTAACTCGGTGGGGTCGCCCCCTGCTCCCTCATCCACGATGCGTACTCCTGACCGGGCCGAATCCGTACATGGACTCCTGGTAAACGGTACCGCAATTCAGCGGGAATGCAGGGCATCTCGGTGCGGTACCCGGGCGGATGCTGTGGTGAGAGCCGAAAAGCATTGCCGCCCAATAAACCTGGTCGAATCGTCCGATTTGTCGGCGGGCGAGCGTAACTCACGCGGTGAGGTGGGTCGTTCCGGCAGGTGGTACGACCGGCTGCGGCGACAGTTCGTGTGATGTGGCCTACATCGAGGGATGTCTGTGCAATGGCTGCGAATCGCCGGATGCCGGTTGTGGGGTTACGCAGATATGAACTCGGTGTTGCGTCGGCAGGTATCCGAACGCGCCTCGGCGGCGTCGCGAATCGCCCTCGGCGGCGAGAACTCCCGGCGTCATACGGCCCTAGCTGGGCATTTGGTCTATACCGACTGCATCGATAGCTGATCGATGACTCGAGGCGGTGATTTCGAGGAGGGGGAGACCTACGCGCGAAGGGATCGCCGGCGGGCTTCGAATGTGCCGCCGCTCACATCGGGCTGTAAAGCCCCATACACAAGGCCGATGGCTCCGAATATCTGATGGTGCACGGGGAACGATGATTCGGGTTCGCCGCGCACTGTCTCGGATACGCCGGCGCCGGTGGGTGAACGCAATGAGCCGCTGACAACCACCGGCGACCGGGTCCGGGCCCGTTCGAGCGGGCTAGGAGACCAACCCGCGACCGGTGGTCAGCGGGAGATCGATGGCGGTGAGCAGACCCGGACGGGCCTGTACGACCGCGGGGACGGCGCTGACGAGTCGAGCGGCCGTACCGACCAGTCCGGCGCGGGCGTGATCGCCGTCGCTGTAGAGCTGCAGATCCAGTCGGTAGTCGGGTTCGCCCTCGACTTCGACTCGGTAACAACCCTTTCCGGCGGGCTGCGGCCACTCCGGCGCCAGATCCGGATGCAGCCGGGTGATGTGTTCCAGGACGAAGACCTCACGTCCCGAACGGATTCCGCTGACCCGGAAGCGCAGGGCCGCGGCGGTCCCGGCGGCGACGGTGCGCCCGGCCACCTCGATCGGTGCGGGCGCGCCGATCCGCTCGAAATCCTGTGTCACCTCGTCCAATTCGACATCCAGTGCGGCGGCGAGCTGCCGCACCACACTGCCCCAGGCCAGGGTGAGCACCCCGGGCTGCAACAGCAGCGGCAGATCCTCCAGAGCGCTGCCGAAACCCATGATCTCGAACAGCACCTTCGGATTGTCGTAGGTGGAGTAGTCCATGAGTTCCGAGCACACGACGCGGTCGATGCGTTCGCTGCCGCTGGTCAGCAGCAGTGGCAGCCAGTCGTTGGCCCAACCCGGATCGATCCCGTTGACCCACAGCGACGCCCCGCCTTCCTCGGCGGCCTGCACGATCGGGTCGATCACCTCGGGAGGCAGTGTGCCGTAGGGGAATTGCAGGAACACCGGACTGCTCGACACGACGTTGATCCCGGCCCGCAGGAAGGTCTTCAGATCCTCGACCGCCTCCATCAGCCGGTCGTCGGCCATGGCGGTGTGCACGATGCAGTCGGGTTTCAGCGCGAGCAGCGCCTCGGCGTCGGTGGTGGCCGCGATGCCGGTCGGGGTGTCGAGTCCGGCGAGTTCGGCGGCATCCTTACCGGCCTTTGCCTCGCTCGACACCCAGACCCCGACCAGTTCCAGTTCGGGCCGGGCGATGATGGACCGCAACGCCCAGTGCCCGACATTGCCCGTGCTCCACTGCACTACGCGACAGGTCATTGCCACTCCTCACAGATCCGGAAGGCCCAGTGCGAGATTCGGGGCCTCGATACCGCCGTCGACCTCGAGCACCTTGCCGGTGATGTAACCGCCTGCGCGAGAACTCAGATAGACGATCGCCGCGGCGATCTCCCACGGCTCGCCCAACCGGCCCAGCGGGGTCGCGTCCTCCATGGTCTTCTTGACCTCCGGCTGTTGGGCGACGACCTCCAGTGCGGAGGTGAGCACCGAACCGACCGCGATGGCGTTGACCCGGATGCGCGGTGACAGATCCGTCGCGGCCAGCCGAGTCCAGTGTGCCAGTGCGGCTTTCGCGGTTCCGTAGGCGAGGAAGCCGCGGCCCGGGGAGCGGCCCATCATCGAGCTGATGTTGACCACCGAACCGCCGTCGCCGCGCAGCATGTGCGGGACCGCGGCCTGGGTGAGCGCGTGTGCGGTGCTGACGTTGAAGCGGAACGCCTCCTCGAGGAATTCCGTCGTGGTGGTCATGAAGGTGTTCGGCATGGTGCCGCCGACGTTGTTGACCACGATGTCGATCCGGCCCAGTTCCGCGGCGGCGGTCTCGGCCAGGGCGGTGACCGCGGTGAGATCGGACAGATCGCACGGGACAGTGATCGCCTTGCGGCCCAGGCTACGAATCTTGCCTGCCACATCGTCCAACTGGCTGGCCGTGCGGGCGGCGATCGCGACGTCGGCGCCGGCCTCGGCCAGGGCGAGGGCGGTCGCGGCGCCGATGCCGCGCCCGGCGCCGGTGACGACGGCGACGCGGCCGTCGAGACGGAAGGTGTCCAGGATCATCGAGTTGTCCTCCTCGTGGATCGCCGTACGGCGTATCCGGTGTGTAGGGGCTGTCGCGTCGGATCTATGGTTCGACGCAAATGATGTGGTACCGGTCACAAAGTCTTAAGAACTAGTGCTTAATTGTCAAGGGATTGTTCCGTTCGTCCTGGTGAGTGATTATTCTCTGCCTGTGGCAGAGATAACAGCGCGCGAGCGGATTCTTCGCGCGGCGGAGCGGCTGATCGCCGAGCGTGGACAACTGGTGCCGCTGCGCGATATCGCGGCGGCGGCCGGACAGCGGAACAACTCCGCGGTGCAGTACCACTTCGGCTCCCGGGACGGGCTCATCGAGGCCGTCGTCGAACAGCGGATGGCCACCCTCGAGGTGCGCCGCCTGGAACTGCTCGCCGAACTCGCCGCCGCCGATGATCCGGACGGGGTGCACGAACTGCTCGAGGCGCTGGTGGTGCCCATGTTCGAATTGGGTTCGAAGCACGGAATCGGTTACTATGCGAGGTTTCTCGAACAGATCCGCACTCATCCCGCGGTGACCGACGAGGCCAATCTGCACGGCACGCGCCGCACCTCGGTCCGGGTGATCATGCACCGCCTCGACCGTGACCTGCCGGAACTACCCGCGCCCCTGCGCATGCGCCGACTACGCGCGCTACCCACGGTGCTGTTCTCCCTGCTGGCCGACCACGAACGCGCCGTCCAGGACGGCCGCGTCGCCGTCGATGACACCACCGCCTGGGCCGAACTCGTCGACATTCTGGCAGGCGTGCTCACCGCACCGGTCAGCCGACGGATCGCCGCACATCAGGGTCGGCGGCATTAGTGCCGAACTCGCTGCCAAGGACTACGGATACGCCCGCCCCGGCCCGTCGGAGGACGGGCCGGGCGGTCCCGGATTCGCCGTGACGGACCCCTTCGGCAATACCCTGCGCTTCGCCCAGCGGGGGTGACATGCGGATGTCGTTGCGGGAGTGCTGAATTCGGTACTTCCGATCGCTGAGTACGCCGAGGCGGACGCGGGGCGGCGGTGGCCGATCCGGTCGATGACGCGTTTCGCCGAGCCGCGGTGACCTGGCGGATGTGGATACGGGGCGATTACCGTGGATGACTGTGGATAACGCGCACACGCTGCCGATCGCGGCTCGGTCCCGGTGGCGGGGGTTGGGGACTCCGGCGATGATCGGGGGTGTGGCGCTGGCCGCCGCCGCGGTCGTGCACTTCTACGATCCACATGTGGAGGGGTCGTACGGGATCTGCCCGTTCTATGCGTTGACCGGGTGGTGGTGTCCGGGGTGCGGGGGGTTGCGGGGGATGCATGATCTGACCGAGGGGCATGTGCTGGACGCCGTGCACAGCAATGTTTTTCTGTTGCCGCTGATCGTGGGATTCTCGCTGTGGTGGGGTGAGTGGGTCGTGCGGCGTTGGCGCGGGGTGCCGGGTCGGCGGTGGGCGATGAGCCGCACGGCCCTGTGCGCAATTCTGGCCTTGCTCACGGTATTCACCGTCGTGCGTAATACGCCCTGGGGTAGCTGGCTGGCGCCGGTGTAGTCGTGGCATGGGCGTGGTGAGTTTGCTGAGCATTCGGCATGCTGGTGGGCATGGCTGATTCTCTGAAGGCGCGCATCCGGGACAAACTCCTGCGTCAACTGGACGAAGACGGCGTGCCCGACAGTGAGCACGACGATCCTCGGCAGATCGCGGTCGAGGCGGATCTCGAGGCGCTCGACGCGGTCACCGAGGACGACCCGTTACTGGAGGTGCTCGCCGCCCGCTATCTCGTGCCTCGAGCACACTCGATCGGCGAATCAGAATGCGCAGGGTGCGGCGCCCGCGGTTCCGGACAGGCCGGGACGGGTTTCGGGGGTGGGATTCCACTGGCCGTCGGTGCAGGTGTAATCCCAGGCCGGACCATCGGTGGTGAGGGCGGCCACAGCCTCGATCAGCCGGTCCACATCCGCGGCGCGGGTGCCCAGGCCGATGCTCACGCGGATCGCGCCGTCGACGCCGAGGCGGTCCAGCAGGGGATGGGCGCAGAATCGGCCGTCGCGGACGCCGATGCCGTGTTCGGCGGACAGGTAGGCCGCGATCCGGCCGGGGGCGAATCCGTCGAGGGTGAACGCGAGGATGCCCACGCTGTCGGCGCTGTCCGACCAGATGCGCAGGAAGTTCACTCCCGCAATGGCTTTCAGTCCGTCGCGCAGTTGTTCGGTGAGGGCGCGCTCGTGTTCGGCGGCGGCCTGCGCATCGATCGATCCGAGGGTGTCGCAGGCGGCGGCCACCGCGGCCGCGCCCAGGACGTTCGGGGAGCCGGCCTCGTGACGTTGCGGTGCGGGGGCCCACTCGGCATCGGTCGTGCTGACCCGGCGGACTGCGCCGCCACCGGCCAGATACGGTTCGGCCGCGTCCAGCCAGTCCCGGCGGCCGACGAGCACACCCGCGCCGAACGGCGCGTAGAGCTTGTGGCCGGACAGGGCGAGGTAGTCGATTCCGATGTCGCGCAGGTCGATTCGACGATGCGGTGCCAATTGCGCGGCATCCACCAGGATTCGCGCACCGCACTGGTGCGCGATCTGCGCCAGCCGACGCAGCGGCAGCATCTCGCCGGTCACATTCGATGCCCCGGTGATCGCAAGCAGCGCAGCGGGTTTGGTGCACAGCTCGGCGACCAGGCGGCGGATCGTCTCGTCGATCGTCGTGGCGGCGGTGACCACCCGGCGGCCGTGCCGGGTCCAGGGCAGGAAGTTGGCGTGATGTTCGATATCGAGTACGACGGTGTCCCCGGGGACGCAGGCGGCCAACAGGTTCAGCGAATCGGTGGTGTTGCGGGTGAAGACGACCACCTGATCATCGGCGCAGTTCAGGAAGCGGGAGACCGACGTCCGGGCGTTCTCGTAGCAGTCGGTGGAGATACGCGAGGCGTACCCCGCGCCGCGGTGCACGCTGGCGTAGTAGGGCAACAACTCGTTCACCCGGTCGCACACCTGCGCCAGAGCGGGGGCGCTGGCCGCATAGTCGAAATTGGCGTACGTCCGAGTTCCGCCCTGCACCAACGGAACTCGCAGATCGCATCCGGATACGCGAGCGATCGGGGCACAGGTCTGATCGAGTACGGCAGTCATCACACAATCCCTTCGGGACAGGGATCCCGAGGAGAGGTGAACGGGAGCCCGCGCTTGCCGCACCCGGTCGGGCTACGGCCCGGTCGTCACCCGGAGCACCCCACCGCGGAGGAGGGTTGCCGACCAGCTAGCCGGGGCTTGACGCTGGCACTCATGACCTGACCCGAGATTGGCAGAGGTCGTCGGGTCTTGTCAACCTCCGCTCGAATTTCACTTGCGCTCGGCGCCGCACTGCGCTTGCGTGGTCCGGTGACTGTTTCGCTGCTGCTGGGCTTCGTCGGACTGTGCGTTCTGCTGGCTCTCACGCCGGGGCCCGATACGTTCCTGGTGCTGCGCTACGCGATCGCCGGGCGACGGCCCGCCGTGGCGGCCGCGGTGGGTTCCGCGCTCGGCGGGATCGCGTGGGCGGTGGTGGTCGCGGCCGGGGTCGCCGCGCTGCTGGAGCAGTCGGCGACCGCGTATCGTGTGCTGAAGATCGCGGGCGGAATCTACTTGGTGTACTTGGGAATTCGCACTCTGCGCGACCATCGCCGGGCCCGTGCGAACACGGCCGGGACACAGCACCCGGACCCGGCCCGCGCGACGGTGTCGGGCCGTGCGGCATCGACGCGATCCGCGGCCGTCGCCGGGGTGCTGTCGTGTCTGTCGAATCCGAAGGTCGGCCTGTTCTACCTCGCGGTGTTCCCGCAGTTCCTGAACCATGTCACGTTCGGCGGGACGTTGACCCTCGGCGCGATCGAATCATGTATCGCCGCAACGGAAATGGTGGTGCTCGCGGTCGCCGCGGCGGGTGCGGTGCGGCTCCTGAAGCGTCCTCGCGTGCGAGATCGCCTGGAACAGATCAGCGCCGGGGTGCTCGCCGCGTTGGGGATCGGGACCATCGCCTCCGCCACGTAGGCGTTGTCTGTCGAAAGTGCTGTCTCGCAGCGGATCTCACTACAGTCCGCGCGGGCGGTGATACGAGCCGTTGTAGTACAGCAGCGGCGCGGCGATCGGTTCGTCGTCGGTGGTGTCGTGCACCCGGGTGACCAGCCCGATGACCAACGTGTGATCGCCGATCGGAATGAGCTGATGGACGGTGGCGCGCACCCAGATCGGGGTGTCGTGCAATACCGGCTCGCCACTGTCCAGCGACGTCCACAGCGAATCGTCGGCGAACCGCTCCTCGGCGGCGCGGGAGAACCGTTGGGCCAGATGTAGCTGATGATCGCCCAGGAAATGTACGACCACCGATTCGGCGGCGAGCATGGCCTCGATACTCGATGAGGTCTCGGCGATGTTGAACGAGATCAGCGGCGGTTCGGCGGACAGCGAGGCGAACGAGGTCGCGGTGAAGCCCACCGGACGCTCGCCGTTGTTGAGTGTGACAATGGTCACTCCGGCCGGATAGTGCCGCATCGCGCCGCGGAACTGCGCCGCGGTGATCCCGCCGGCCTCGTCCGGACGCTGCGTCGACGCGGCCGATTCCGCCTGCTCCACCTCGGACATCTCGGACTGCCGGGAGTTGCTCATCGCGCCACCTCGCCATCGGCACAGGTGATTCTCACTAGCTCGTACACAGATCCAACCTACGTCGGGAAGCACGCCGAGTGGTCCGGTACGTCCCACTCGACGGGTCAGTCCACGTCGATCGCCAGGCCCGCGGTGATGCGCACCAACTCGCTGAACGATGTGCGGAACACCGTATTGGGGTGCCCGCCCGCCGCCCACAATTCGCGATGTCGGGACAGTGCGTTGTCCACATATGTGGACAGATTCGCCGGATGTCCGACGGGTGCGACCCCGCCGATCGGCTGGCCTGTGAATTTTCGCACCATCCGCGCGGGCGCCGGGCTGAGCGCACCCTGTAATCGCTCGCCGGTGCGCGCCAGATCGACCTGATGCGCACCGGAGACCAGCAGCAGCACCGGTTCGTCGTCGAGCAGGAACAGCAGCGATTTGGTGATGGCGCCCACGTCGACGCCGAGTGCCTGCGCGGCCTCGGCGGCGGTGTGGGCGGGTTGGGCCTGGGTGACGATGACGCCGTGATGGCCACGAGCGATGAGCGTGTCCGATACCCGGGAAGCGACGGTGGGCAACGACCTGGACATGGCACCAGAGTAGAACCGAAATCGGCTCGCCGCCGGGCGTTCAGTATTCGGGGAATCCCGCTGCGGGCCCGAGCATGCGGTCGATTCGCTCGTGGGTCATCCGGCACAGCTCCGCCAGGGTCCGCTCGGAGAACGGCTCGGGCGCAAGCGGTTCGAAGGCCCGCTCCAGATCCGCCGCCGAGAGTGCGGACAGTCCGGCCTCGGCCGCGGTGAACAGTGCCGCGTGATCGGCGAACGGGCGTAGCTCGACGAGCTTCTCCGCCCAGGTGACATTCGAGCAACATTCGAAGAGCGCGTGCACCGCTCGCGCACGGGAGAGTTCGTTGAATCGGTCCAAACCGATGCCGGTGTGCATCACTGTGCGGGGCCTCACCTGTTCGGTCTACAGGCCCCCGGGGTTCGCCGGAACGAAGCCGGAGGCGGTCGTCGGGTTGTGATCCACCCCATACTTCACCGAGGCGAGTCGGGGGAGACACTGTGCCCCACCATATTTAGCGCAGGTTTTACACACCTCGCCGGGGCCGTCCACAGGGCCGCTACGCTGGGCGGATGACCGATTGGAAGGCTTTCACCGTCGAGCGCGCGGACAACGTGGCCACGGTGACGTTGACCGGCCCCGGCAAGGGCAATGCGATGGGCCCGGACTTCTGGCGCGAGTTGCCGCAGATCTTCGCCGAACTCGACACCGACCCCGATGTGCGCGCGGTGGTGGTGACCGGCGCGGGCAAGCATTTCTCCTACGGCCTGGACCTGCCCGCGATGGCCCCGACCTTCGGTCCGCTGCTGGCCGATCGCGCCCTGGCCGCACCGCGCACCGACTTCCTGAACGAGGTTCGCCGCATGCAGGCCGCGATCACGGCGGTCGCCGATTGCCGCAAGCCCGTCATCGCGGCGATCAGCGGCTGGTGCATCGGCGGCGGCCTGGATCTGATCGCCGCGGCCGACATCCGGCTGGCCAGCGCCGAGGCGAAATTCAGCCTGCGCGAGGCGAAGGTCGCCATCGTCGCGGACGTCGGCTCGCTGCACCGGCTGCCCGGCATCATCGGCGACGGGCATCTGCGTGAGCTCGCGCTGACCGGCAAGGACATCGACGCTGCCCGCGCGGAGAAGATCGGCCTGCTCAACGACGTCCATCCGGATCAGGAAGCGGTCCTCGAGGCGGCGCACGCGCTGGCGCGGGAGATCGCCGTCAATCCCCCGCTGGTCGTGCAGGGCATCAAGGATGTGCTCGATCAGCCGCGCGCCGGCCGGGTGGCCGACGGGCTGCGGTACGTCTCGGCGTGGAATTCGGCCTTCCTGCCCTCGGAGGATCTCACCGAGGCCATGCAGGCGGTGTTCGAGAAACGCTCGCCCGAGTTCAAGGGCCGATAGGCGGCCGGGCGAGGCCGCCGCGAGGAGAACATGCTCACCTTCGCCGTCCTGGGTGAGGTCCGCGCGTGGCGCGGCGATCATCCACTGGACCTGGGCCCCAAGCAGCGCCGGGCCGTACTGGCCGCGCTGCTGCTGCGGTGCGGGCGCTCGGCGACGGTGCGGGATCTGGTCACCGACGTCTGGGGTGAGCAGGCCACGGCCAGTGCCGTCGGCGCACTGCGCAACCATGTGCTGCATCTGCGCAAGGTGCTCGAGCCCGAGCGAGCGGCGGGGAGTCCGCCGACGGTGCTGGTCGGTTTCGACGGTGGCTATGCCTTGCGGTTGCCGCCCGGGGCGGTGGACACCGAACTGGCCGACCGATACGCCGCCGAGGCCGAACGCGCCGCCGACGCCGAGCAGGCGCGCGAACGCCTGCAGGCCGCCCTCGCGCTGTGGGCGGGTCCGCCGCTGGCCGGAATTCCCGGCCCGTTCGCCGAACGGCTGCGCGCCCAGTTGTCCGAACGTCGGCTGAGCCTGCTCGAGCGTCGGCTGGAAACCGATCTGCGGCTGGGCCGCTTCGCCGCGGCGATCGGCGAGCTACACCCGTTGTCGTCGGAACATCCACTGCGAGAGAAGATTCGGGAACTGCTGATGACCGCGCTGTATCACGCGGGCAGGCAGGCCGAGGCGCTCGAGGTGTTCGCCGACACCCGCCGCACCCTGATCGATTCGCTGGGCATCGAACCGGGCCCGCTGCTGACCGATCTGCATGAGCGGATCCTGCGCGCGGATCTCGCACCGGTTCGCTCGCCCGTCGCGGTGGCCGAACCGGTGTCGCGGGTTGCGCAGTTACCGGCCGATATCGCCGATTTCACCGGTCGCGAGGATCAGGTGCGACGGCTGACCGAACGGCTCACCGATGCGACGGGTGCGGTGGCCGTCTGCGCGATCGCGGGGATGGGCGGGGTCGGCAAGAGCACCCTCGCGGTGCACGTCGCGCATCGGGTGCGCGAGCACTTCCCGGACGGTCAGCTGCACACCGATCTGCACGGCGCGGCGCAGCCCGGGGACATCCTGGGCGATTTCCTGCGCGCACTGGGCGTGCCCGAGGGCAAGATCGCCGCGACGCCGGACCAGCGCGCCGCGCAGTTCCGCAGTCTGCTGGACGGGCGGCGAGTGCTGGTGCTGCTGGACAACGCCCGCGACGCCGATCAGGTGATCCCGCTGATCCCGGGTACCGCGGGGTCGGCGGTACTGATCACCAGCCGCGCGGCGATGCCGGAACTGGCCGGTGCGTCGAGTGTGCGCCTGGACGAGATGAGCGAGGCCGAGGCGCTGGCTCTGCTCGGCGGCGTCGTCGGGGCCGAACGTGTTGCCGCGGAACCGGATTCCGCCGAGGCGGTGGTGCGCTCGTGCGGGCGGCTGCCGCTGGCGGTGCGGATCATCGGCGCGCGGCTGGCCACCCGGCCGCGCTGGAGTATCGCCTCGATCGCCGAGCGGCTCGCGGACGAACAGCAACGGCTGGCGGTGCTGCGAACCGGCGATCTGGCCGTCGGCGCGGTGTTCCGGGTCGACTACGACCAGCTCGAACCGGCGCAGGCCGAGGCCGTGCGGATGTTGTCGGTGCCCGAGGTGGAGGATCTGTCACTGCCCGGTGCGGCCGCGGTGCTGGATATGAGCCGCGACGAGGCCGAACTGCTGTGCGAGACACTGGTCGATCTGAGCCTGCTCGATGCGCCCGCACCCGGTCGCTACACCTATCACGATCTGCTGCGGCTGTTCGCCAGGGAACTGATGGATCCGGCCGATGAGCCCGCCGCCTTGCGCAGGCTGCTGGAATTCTATCTAGCGACCATGAAAAACGTTGTCGCCGTGTCGAATCCGGGAACCAGACTGCCGGAGCATCTCAGTCGTACTCGGGTGCAGGGACTTTCGTTCAGTGACGGTGTCGGTGCGCAGGGGTGGCTCAACGCCGAACGGCCGAATCTGGTCCGGCTGTTCGGTCAGATCGCGCGGCGCAGTGTCGCCCGCGACTCGTCCGGCGTCTCCGCGGAACTGGCGTTGTGTGCCGATCTGGCCTGGGCCATGGCGGAATTGATCGACGGCGGCCCGAACGCGCAGGAACTCTCCCGCGCCCTGGAAGAACTGCTCGAAGCCGCGTTGCGGGCCGGGGATCGCGGGCTGGAATGCCGGGTGCGGGTGGCGCTGGGCTCGGTGCTCACCTATTCGCTGGCCCGGATGCGGATCGGCCGCGACCACCAGCGCATCGCCCTGTCGCTGGGCAGCGACGATCCCGGCGACGCCCGGCTGACCGCCTTCGCCGCTCAACTCCTGGCCGGATCGACCCGGCAGGGACACGAATCCGCGGCCTCGCTCGCCCATGTCGAGCGCGCGATGCGGATCGCGCGCCGGGTCGGCGATCCGGCCATCGAATGCGCCGCGCTGGTGCATGCCGCAAAGACGTTGTCCGATGCCGGCCGCTACCTCGAATCCGCCGAACGGGCAAGGGCCGGATGGGAATTGGCCGAACAGATCGGCAATCTCGCCCTGGCGGGCATGGCCCTGCACGAACAGGGCGCGGCGCTGGCCTTCCTCGGCGATTTCGAGCGCGGTGCCGAATTATGCACGCGGGCAGTGGAATCGGCGCACCGCAGCGGATCGCAGCTGCGCGTCGGTTTCGCACTGGCCCGGCAGGCTCAGGTGTGTCTGCTGGTGGGTGCGCTGGACCGGGCCGAGTCGATCGCGGCCGAGGCGGTGGACACCGTCACCCGCGCGGCCGGACCGCTGCATCGCGCGCGGATCATGCTGCTGCACGCGACGGTCCTGGGCGCACTGGGCCGCACCCAGGACGAACAGCGGGTGTTGCGCGCCACCGCGGAGATCGTGTCCGAACTCGAGGACACCCATCTGGTCCACGAGCGCGTGGATGCCGAACTCGAGGCTCCCGTGGTGGCGATTCTGCACGCACGTCTGGCGGGCGCCGCAGAGGCCGCACGA
Organism: Nocardia jiangxiensis NBRC 101359; assembly: GCF_000308615.1. Lineage (GTDB taxonomy): Bacteria > Actinomycetota > Actinomycetes > Mycobacteriales > Mycobacteriaceae > Nocardia > Nocardia jiangxiensis. The sequence goes on along the minus strand of NZ_BAGB01000068.1, from coordinate 302,349 downwards.
TAGCCGGACGAACGGTTGTCACATCATTTTTCGATCATTTCCGGCTCATCGGCGCGCTGACCTGTGGATATCCTGTGCGCCGCGAGATGCGGCGGCCGCGAGCCACAGGTTAGCGTTCCAAGCAGCGGAATTCGGTCGAGAGCCCATGAATTCCGTTGCGGCCGTGTATCGAGGCCGACATCGTCGCACGGGGGGTCGGCGGTGACGGCTGAATCCTCGGCCTCCGCTCCGCTCCGGCAGGTTTGCGGCGCTCCAAGGCTCACCGTTGGGCTCCGTGTCGGGTACTCGTACCTCGCACCCGCCACGCGTCCCAACGGCGAGCCGCGCCGCAAACCGCTGGAGCGGTTCAGATTCGGGCTCAGTGCCCGCCCTGCTCCTTCAGACGCGCGAACGCCTCCTCGACCAGCGTCTCGGCCTTGGCCCGGTCGCCCCAGCCGTCGACCTTGACCCACTTGCCGGGCTCGAGGTCCTTGTAGTGCTCGAAGAAGTGCTCGATGGCCTTGCGGTCGAACTCCGGGATGTCCGCGACGTCCTGGATGTGGTCCCAGCGCTTGTCGCCCGCCGGAACCGCGACGACCTTCTCGTCGCCGCCGGCCTCGTCGCTCATCAGCAGCACGCCGACCGGACGGGACTCGACCAGCACGCCCGGGAACACCGATTCGGGCAGCAGCACCAGGCAATCCAGCGGATCGCCGTCCGAGCCCAGGCTGTTCTCGACGTAGCCGTAATCGGCCGGGTAGACCATCGGGGTGTACAGGTACCGATCCAGCCGAACCCGGCCGGTTTCGTGGTCGACCTCGTACTTGTTGCGCTGACCCTTGGGGATCTCGATGGTGACGTCGAACTCCACGTCATCTCCTTCGTCTGCTGCTCGTATTCGACTGGCCGCGACTCGCATCGCGGCCCCGGGTGGGGCTCCGACTCGCCAGCTTGGTCGGCGGAACGCCGGCGAGGTGAGGATAGTGTGGTCGGTGGGCGCACTGGTGCGGCAGGGACGCAAAGTCTGCGCGATACGGCGGACTCGCACGTGTTATTAGGGAGACTACGGTCAGGTGGCAGGTCGAAGTAGCAAGAACATCGGTGGTCTGGCCGCTCGGCGGCGGCGCAACATCTGGATCTGGGTGAGTGCGGCGGCGGTCGTGGTGGTGGCCGTGGCGACCGCGGTGGTGATCACCGTGCGGCCGTGGACCGAGGAGTTCCGGCACGGCGGGCTGAAGATCGAGGCCGCACCCTCGCCGCAGGCGCCGTCCCCGCAACTGGCCGCCGCGTCGGCGACCGCGCCCGCGCCGTCGAAACTGGGGTTGAGCACCGCGCTCGGCGCGGTGGTGAGCAATCCGGATCTGGGCTCGTTCAGCGGATCGGTGACCGATGCGGCGAGCGGAAACGTGTTGTGGAGCAAGGACACCGACAAGCCGATCATCCCGGCCTCGACCGCCAAGATCCTCACCAGCGCCGCCGCGCTGCTGGTGCTGCCCTCCGATCACCGGGTGACCACCAAGGTCGTCGCCACCCCCGGCTCGAACACACTGGTTCTGGTGGGCGGCGGTGATCCGACGCTGACCGCGCAGGCCGACGGCAAGGGCTACTACTCGGACGGACCCAAGCTCTCGGATCTGGTCACGCAGATTCGCGCGACCGGCCGCACCTTCAGCAGCATCCTGGTGGACAACTCCGCGTACACCGGTCCGACGCAGGCGCCCGGCTGGGATCCGGCCGATATCGCGGGCGGTTCCTGGGCGCCGATCGAATCGGTCATGCTCGACGGCGGCCGGGTGAATCCGCTGGTCGAATACTCCCCGCGCACCCCGACCCCGGCGCTGGACGCCGGACGTCGGCTGGCGCTGTCGCTGGGGATGGATCCGGCCGCGGTCCGCACGGGCAGCGCCCCGGCCGCGGCGGCCACGGTCGCGCAGGTGCAGTCGGCCCCGCTGCACGATCGGCTGACCCAGATGATGACCCACTCCGACGACGTCCTGGCCGAGACGATCGGTCGCGAGATCGCGGTGGCCGCGGGTGCTCAGCCGTCCTTCGCGGGCGCGGCGCAGGCCACCCTGACCGCGTTGAACGCCGCCGGATTCGACACCACCGGCGTGGTGCTGCACGACAACAGCGGCCTGTCGACCGACGATCGCGTCCCGGCCCGGCTGTTGAACAAGATCCTCACCGAGGCGGCCGGAGCCCCGGCCGCCGCCAAGGCCGGCAGCACGCAGACCACCGGCACGCAGAGCGCCTCGGTCGGCGGCGCCGCGGGCACAGCCGACGATCCGCTGGCCCCGCTGCTGGACTATCTCCCGGTCGGCGCGGGCACCGGCTCGCTGGCCTACCGCTTCACCACGCCCAAGGACCACATGGCCGCGGGCTGGGTGCGGGCCAAGACCGGAACTCTGTCGGTTTCGAGTGCGTTGGCAGGGTATGTCCTGGACAACGACGGCCGGGTGCTGACATTCGCACTGATGTCGAACGACCGGCCGCCGGAGGCGAGTCGGCCGGCGCTGGACGCGGTCGTCGCCACGTTGCGCAACTGCGGTTGCTCCTGACGGGCGGAGTGAGCTATGACCGGACCCGGTGACGGCATCGTCGGGCAAGCCCCCGATACATCCGAACCTTCGGCCACGTCGAAACATTCGGCGCTGGCCGGTGCGGTCGACTGGCGCCTGGCCGCGCGAGCCGGTGCGGCGGTGGTTCCGGCCGGGCCCCGCACGTCGCGCTATTCGGCCGAACAGGTCGTCGCCGAACTCGCCGAATCCTCCGCGCGGGCGGAGGGGCCGGTGCGCGAGGTGAGTGAACTTCTCGACGATCGCGCGGTGCCCGCGGCTCGCATCGTGGACCGTCCCGGCTGGATTCACGCGGCGGCGGAGTCGATGGCCTCGCTCACCGGCGAGGGGGAGTCGGGCCGGTTCAGCGGGAAACCGGCCGGAATGCAGGCGGGCGCGATGCTGGCGTTCCTGTCCACCGCGATCCTCGGTCAGTACGACCCGTTCAGTGGTGCGGACGGCACATTGCTGCTGGTCGCGCCGAACATCGTGATGGTCGAGCGAGCGCTGGGCGTGGTGCCGCGCGATTTCCGGCTGTGGGTGTGCCTGCACGAGGTGACCCATCGGGTGCAGTTCTCCTCCGCGCCGTGGCTGGCCGACTACATGAAGCACAACGTCGAGGTGCTCGGCAACGTCGGCGACGAGCCGGTCAACGAGATGCTCTCCCGGTTGCTGGAAGAGGTGCGTGAGCGGCGTTCGCGGCCCGATTCCGACGATCCGGCCGATCGGGGTGTGCTGGGCCTGCTGCGCGCCACCCAGGCCCCGCCGCAGCGCGAGGCGCTGGATCGGCTGCTGATGCTGGGCACGTTGCTCGAGGGGCATGCGGATCATGTGATGGACGCGGTCGGGCCCGCGGTGGTGCCGACGGTGGAACAGATTCGCCGTGCCTTCGATCAGCGGCGGCGTCGTCCGGCGAATCCGGTGCAGCGGCTGATGCGCGCACTGCTCGGCGTGGACGCGAAGGTCGCTCAGTACGTGCGCGGTAAGGCGTTCGTGGACGAGGTGGTCGGTAAGGTCGGCATGACGCGGTTCAACACCGTGTGGACCGACGGCGAGACGTTGCCGCGCACCGACGAGATCGCGGTGCCGCAGCGCTGGATCGATCGGGTACTGGGCTGAATATCTTGCTGCCGCAAGGGTTTCCGGAGACTTCGGCGGCATTGGCGCTGCGTCGCGCGGTGCGCGGGTGGCTTGCTCGACATGCTCCGGCCGGGGTGGTCGCGGTCGGCTTGTCCGGCGGTGCGGATTCGCTGGCGCTGACCGCGGCGACGGTGGCCGAGGCCGCGGTGGTGGACGCGTTGATCGTCGATCACGGTCTGCAGGAGGGTTCGGCGGCGGTCGCCGCGGAGGCCGCTCGCGCGGCCCTGGAATTGGGGGTGCGCTCGGCCCGGGTGCTCACGGTTCGGGTGCGGGGCGAGGGCGGGCTCGAGGCCGCCGCCCGGCGCGCGCGGTACGAGGCGCTGGACGGTGCGCGGGCGGGGTTGCCGGTACTGCTCGGGCACACCCTGGACGATCAGGCCGAGACGGTGCTGTTGGGCCTGGCTCGCGGATCCGGCGGACGATCCATCCAGGGCATGGCCGAATTCGCCGAGCCGTGGGGCCGCCCGCTGCTGGAGGTGCGTCGCGCGCAGACCCGGCAGTTGTGCGCCGACCTCGGGCTGACGCCGCACGAGGATCCGCACAACAGTTCGCCCGCGTTCACCCGGGTCCGGTTGCGGACCGAGGTGCTGCCGCTGCTGGAGGAGGTGCTCGGCGGTTCGGTCGCGCCCGCGCTGGCTCGCACGGCCGCCCAGCTGCGCGCGGACGGCGCCGCGCTGGATGCGATTGCTGAGGAGTTGCTGATCTCCGCGACTGATGGCGACACACTCTCCGTGGAGACAATCGCCACTGCCCCGGCGGCGATCCGGCGACGTGTCATTCGCACCTGGCTACTGTCCGGTGGTGCAAAAGCGTTGACGGAGAAGCATTTACGTGCGGTCGACGCGCTGGTCACGAACTGGCGCGGTCAGGGCGGGGTGGCGGTCGGTGGGGCGAAACCGGGGACGAGGTTGGTTGCCAGACGCGAACATGGGAAGCTGACGATGGCGTTTACACCATATTGATCCGGGTGACCGGGGTCATCCAGGATCATCATCGAAGGAGACCCGCGCACGTGTATGGGGACGACATCGCGTCGGTATTGATCACCGAGGAGCAGATCAAGGCGAAGGTCGACGAACTCGCCGAACTGATCGCCAAGAGGTATCCCGCAGACGCGCCGGAAGGCGATCTCCTCCTGGTCGGGGTGCTCAAAGGTGCGATCTTCTTCATGACCGACCTGGCACAGGCACTGCAGATTCCCACCCAGATGGAATTCATGGCCGTGTCCTCCTACGGTTCGTCCACCTCCTCCTCGGGTGTGGTGCGGATCCTCAAGGACCTGGACAAGGACATCGCGGGCCGCAATGTGCTCATCGTCGAGGACATCATCGACTCCGGTCTGACCCTGTCCTGGCTCAAACGCAACCTGTCCAGCCGCAACCCGGCCTCCCTCGAGGTCGTCACCCTCCTGCGCAAACCCGACGCGTTGCGCACCCACGTCGAGGTCGCCAACGTCGGCTTCGACATCCCCAACGAATTCGTCGTCGGCTACGGCCTCGACTACGCCGAGCGCTACCGCGACCTGCCCTACATCGGCACGCTCGCCCCGAAGGTCTACAGCCCGGTGTAGTTCGGCCTCCGCCTCGGTGCGGCGCGGTCGCGGCCCCGAAGCTGTTCAGCGCTCAGGGCTCGGGCTTCGCTCATGCGCTGTGTGTTCGGCCTCGGCATCGCTGCGGCGTGCTCGCGGCCCGAAGGCTCGCTGTTCAGCACTCGAGACGCGGGCTTCGTCCATGCGCTTCGAGTGCTCATCGGCGAGCCGGCCGCGAACATCGCTCGAAGGCTCGCTCCGTGCTGGGCTGAGGGGGAGCGCACCGTACGTTCTGTTCGGTTGTGCTGGTGATTGATTCGAACTGATGGCGCGCCGGAATTGTGCGGATCGCTGTTGGTGAGGCTGCGGCGAGGTGTCTCGTAGTTCGAGGCGTGACTTGTGGCGGGCGCTCCTGCGGCCTTCCGTCTGCGGACCGTGTGGGGCCGGGTGTGACGTTTCGGGGGTGCGGCGGGGGTCTCCGTGTGGTGGGTCAGGGGGTCCAACCTGCGGAAATGTGACCAAAATCACCGTTTGGTAACGGTACCTGTCGGACTGTTTTCCGGCGGGGTTGCTGGGGTTCCGAGACGGGGTGCTTCGGCGGCGGCCGTGGGGAGATTTCGGTGGGGGATTCGCGAGTTGTTGCTGTTTGGTCGGTTTCGTCTGCAATGCGATTCGGCGCGGGGTGGGTTGTCCGGGGGTTCGCTGAGGTGGGTGCACATTCGGTTTCGTCACGCCATATGCTGTCCTTAACAAACCTATCGGCTGTTTCTGTCCTTTTATTCGGACTCGAGGGCTCGATACGGCTGGATTTTCAACCTCGATTCTGATAGCAAGGTGCTATGGACCCGCATTTGCGCGACCTGCGGTATTTCGTCGCCGTCGCTGAGGAACTGCACTTCACCAATGCCGCTCAGCGGCTGCACATCGCTCAACCCACCCTGTCGCGGCAGATCCGTCAGCTCGAACGTCAGCTCGATGTGGTGCTGTTCGATCGCAATCAGCGCAGTGTGGCGCTCACCGTCGCGGGTAAGGAACTGCTCGAGGGCGCGCGCAAGATCCTCGACCTGTGGGAGGTCACCAACGTCGCGCTGCAGGAAGCCGGCGAGGTGCTGCGCATCGGCATCGAGAGTTCGATCGGGCGCGGGCTCATCGCCGATCTGGAGAGCGCCAGCGGACATCGGCTCGCCCTGCACTCCGCGTCCTGGACCGATCCGTCCAGCGGACTGGCCGGACGACAGGCCGATCTGGCGCTGATGTGGCTTCCGGTCCCCGACATCGGCCGCTACCGCTGGCGAGTGCTGCGCACCGAAACGCGCTGGGTGCTGCTGCCGGAGAACCATCCGCTGGCCGACCGCGACACCATCGAATTCGCCGAACTGGCCGAGGAGTCTTTCGTCGCGATGCCGCCCGAGGCGGGCGCCGCACGCGAATTCTGGCTGGGCAACGACGCGCGCGGCGGTCGTGCGCCGAAGGTCGGCGGCGAGGCCGCGACCGCGGAGGAGCGGCTCGAGGCGGTCAGCCTGGGCCTGGGTGTATGTCTGCTGGCCGAGAGCAATGTGCCGATGTACCGCTGGCCGGGCCTGACCGCGCGTCCGGTCGCGGGACTGCCCCCGTGCGAGCTGGCCGTAGCCTGGCGCGCCGACGACGACCGCGCCACCATCCTCGACTTCGCCAACCGAGTTTTGGCCGGAGGCTTCTGAGAAGGGGCCTGGTCAGGGAGTGGCTGTCCGCTGCCAGGGGCGTTCGGACTCGAGTTGGGCGGCCAGGCGCAGCAGGGTCGATTCGCTGCCCGGCGGGCCCGCCAGTTGCGCGGCAACCGGTGTTCCGGTGCGCGGATGCAGTCCCATCGGGATGCTCAACGCGGGCCAGCCGACCAGATTCCACAGCGGCGTGAACGGCGAGAATCGAACGCTCGCAAGCATATTCATCAACCAGCCGCGACGATGCCAGGCCGCTGCGCGCGGCGGCGGGCAGGCCAGCGTCGGGGTGATCACCACATCGTGGTGATCGAAGAAGTCCAACAGCCGGGATTCGATGCGATCGACCTGCCCGGCACGGATCAATCCGGCGCGCAACACCGCACGGCCTACAGCGGCATGTGTGCGGGTGCGCTGCTGTAGTCGCTCCGGATGGGCTACCGCCGCCGCCTCTCGCGCGGCATTGCCGACCCAGCGCAGCGCGAGCGCGAGCGCCGCACCGGAATACGGCAGTTGCTCCTCCTGCACGGTGTGCCCGGCGGCCCGTGCGGTCAGCGCGGCATCGGAGGCGGCCCGCACCCACTGCTCGTCGACCCGGATCAGCCGCGAGGGCGAACCGACGGCCAGCGCGACGCGCAGTCCGGCCGGCGGTTCCAGGTCGGCCAGCGCGGGCTGATCGGCCAGCACCGACAACATCAGCGCCGCGTCGGCGACGGTGGTCGCCAGCACGCCGTTCTCGGTCATCCCGCCCCAGGAGTCGAGGCCCACCTCGGCGGGCACCACGCCGCGGCCGGGTTTCACCCCGAGCACGCCGCAGGCCGCGGCCGGGATGCGGACCGAGCCCAGGCCGTCGTTCCCGTGCGCCACCGGAATCAGCCCGGCCGCGACCGCCGCCGCGGCCCCACCCGAGGATCCGCCCGCGCTGTAACGAATGTTCCAGGGGGAGTGGGTGATTCGCTCGGCGGTGTCGGTCGTGCCGAACAGCCCGAATTCGCACAGTTCGGTGAGCCCCACGATCACCGCGCCCGCCGCGCGCAACCGCCGCACCACCGGATGATCCGCCGTGGCCGGACGTTCGCCGCCCGCCAGCGAACCGCCCCGGGTCACCTCACCGGTGACATCGATGTTGTTCTTCACCGCGATCGGCACACCCGCCAGCGGTAGCGCCTCCAGGTCGGCGTGCTCGGCCACCGCGCGGGCCTCCGCGGCGGCCTGTTCGGTTCGGACCACGGTGAAAGCGCCGATCACCGGGTCTGCGCGGCGAATGCGCTCGAGGGCCGCCTCGACGACCCGTCCGGGATCGGCGGTTCCGTCGCGAACCGCCGCCGCGACGTCAATGGCCGTTTCCGGATGACCGGCCGGTACCGCCCGTGCCGCGGGTGACACCGACGTGGCCGCAGTTGCGTCCGCTACCGCGGAGCCCTCGTTGTGCATACTGTCGAGCCCCCGTCGCGTCGTGGTCGATATGGGCTGATTCGGTGCTGATGCGCAAATTATCATTTCGGCGGCGGCGGGGGGATGATGATGTGGGGTGTGGCGGAATCTCACGTCGGGTCCAGGTGGTAGGTGTGCAGATGAGTAACAGTTCCGATGCCGACGACCGGTTGGGCCGGGTCGCGGTCGGGGTGGAATTCGCCGCCGTGGCCGAATTCGCCGAAGCCTGGGAGTCCGCCGGGGGCCCGCCGCAGATCGCGGACTACCTGCCCGATGCGCAGACGCTGCGACTGGGCGCACTGGTCGAGCTGATCCGCGTCGATCTGCGGCAGCGCTGGCTGCGCAATCCGCTGGGACGCCGGGACGCCGAACCGCTACCGCAGGCGTCCGTGCCCAAGCGGCTGCGCGACTACTGTGCGGAATTTCCGGAACTCGTGCCGCGCCTCATCCCGGCGGGACTGGTCTACGAGGAATTCGTCATCCGCCGGCACAGCGGCGATCGGGTGGACCCGCGCGAATGCCTGCGCGAATATCCCGATCAGGCCGTCGAGCTGCGGGAGTTGCTCAACGCCGACGACGAGGATCTCAGTACCCGCCGGGCCGGCCCGGAGCTGACGGTCACCAGCATCGGGGATGCGGAGGCGACCCGCACCACCGCCGCGCTGACCGCCGCGCCGCTGGCTCCCTCCGGCGACGCTCTGGATCGTTTCGAGATCGGCCAGCGGGTGGACGACTTCGATCTGCTGACCGGATTGGGCAGCGGCGCGTTCGCACGGGTGTTCCTGGCCCGGCAGCGCACCCTGCAACGCCTGGTGGCGGTGAAGATCTCCGCGGATCGCGGCACCGAACCGCAGACCCTCGCCCAGCTCGACCACGACTACATCGTGCGGGTGTTCGATCAGCGTCTGCTGGAGGATCCCGGTATCGGCGATCCGGCCTCGCGCCGCCTGCGGCTGCTGTACATGCAGTTCCTGCCCGGCGGGACGCTGCTGAGCGTGCTGCGCTGGGTCCGGGCCACCCCGCCCGAACAGCGCACCGGACAGCTGCTGCTGGACGCGGTGGACGCGGCGATGGAGGAGAAGGGGGAGATCCGGCCCGCGGATTCCAGTGTGCGCGCGGAGATTTCGAATCTGTCGTGGCCGGAGACCGTCGCCTGGCTCGGTCGCCGGCTCGCCGAGGCGCTGTGCTACGCCGACGCGCAGGGGGTGCTGCATCGGGACGTGAAACCGGCCAACGTGCTGCTGACCGCGGAAGCGGTGCCCAAGCTCGCGGATTTCAACATCAGTTTCAGTCGCTCGATCGCCGGGGACAGTCCGGTCGCCTACTTCGGCGGCTCGCTGGCGTACATGTCGCCCGAACAGCTCGAGGCATGTCATCCCGAGCGCGAGCGCACCGCCGCGGATCTGGACACCCGCTCGGACATCTACTCGCTCGGCGTGGTGTTGTGGGAATTGCTCACCGGCGCAAAGCCGTTCGATGACACCAGCGCGAGCGAAGCGGGCGATACCACCACCCTGTCGGCGATGCTGAAACGCCGCCGCTCCGGAGTCGGCCGCCTCGCCATGGACCGGATTCCACCGGACTGTCCGGCCGCGCTGCGCCGGGTCCTGCTGACCTGCCTCGAATCCGATCGCGAGCGGCGCTGGACCGACGGCGCGGAACTGGCCCAGCAGTTCGAACTCTGCCTGGACAAGCGGGGCCGGGATCTGGTCGATCCGCCGCCGTCGAGTTGGCGGTTGCGCGCGCGTGCCTGGCTGGTGCCGGTGGTGGTGCTGGCCATCGGTATGCCGAACGTGATTGCCTCGCTGTTCAATATCCAGCACAACCGGATGTTGATCATCGATCGGCTCAGCATTCCGGCACAGCACTACTTCATCGGGTTGACCACCATCGTCAACGGAGTGTTCTTCCCGATCGGGATCTTGGTGGTGGTGTATCTGTCGCGGCGGTTGTTCAGCGTGCCGCGCAGACTGCGCAAGGGACACGATGTGGATCCGACGGTGCTCGCCGAGGCCAGATCCGCGGCCCTGCTGCTGGGCGATCGCGCTGTGCTGGTGTGCTTTTCGCTGTGGAGCCTGGCCGCGCTCACCTTCCCGATCACGCTGCAGGTCGTGACCGGTGAGGTCACCGCGTCGATAGTGGTGCACTTCCTGGCCTCGCTGCTCATCTGCGGTGCGATGGCCGTGGCCTACCCGTACTTCCTGGTCAACTTCTACACGATTCGATGCATCTATCCGATGTTCCTGCGGCACGGCGACATCGCCACCGACGATGCCGCGCACCTGCGCCGTCTCGGCCGCCGCTGCACCGCCTTCCTGGCCATGGCCGCCTCGGTGCCGCTGCTGGCCGTCGCCGGCTTGACCTTCCTGTCCTCGCAGGACATCCAATCGGTGATCCCGACCGTGCGTGTGCTGTGCGTCGGCGCGATCATCGCCTTCCTGCTCGCCTACGTGCTGTTCCGTGCCCTCGAAGCGGACCTGCAGGCGTTGCAGCGGGTGGTGGATCCGGGTGTGGCGCAGCATGCCGAACGAAGCTCGGTGGGGTCCGGTCGGCGGTGAGCGGGATCCCGGCCGAGCGGGTGCGCTGCGGTCGGTAGGGTCGGCGTCATGACTCGCAACGAGGTCGAGATGTCCCTCGACGGTCTGGCGCGGCGGGTGCGGGAACATGCGCAGCGGGTCGACGGGCGGTTCATACTCGGGATCGCCGGGCCGCCGGGTGCCGGTAAGTCCACGTTCGCCGGAGCGCTGCGGGATGCGGTGAACGCGCTGGCCGGAGCCGCGGTTGCCGCGGTCGCGCCGATGGACGGATTCCATCTGAGCAATGCCGAGTTGCGGATCGCCGGGGCCACGGCGCGCAAGGGGGAGCCGGACACCTTCGATGTCGCCGGATATCTCGCCGGTTTGCGCCGACTGCGGGAAACATCTCCGGGACAAGCGGTTCCGTGGCCGCTGTACGACCGGGAACGGCACGATCCGGTGCCCGGTGGGGTGGTGTTCGACCGGCAGACGATCGTCATCACCGAGGGGAACTATCTGCTGCTCGGCGATGTCGGCGCCGCGCGCTGGTCGGCGGTGCGGCACTGTCTCGACGAGGTCTGGTATCTGGACGTTCCGGTCGAGACATTACGGAATCGGTTGCTGCAAAGGCATATTCGCGGCGGTAAAAGCGCCGGATTCGCCGAGGCCAAGGTCGCCCGGAGCGATCTGCTGAACGCCGAACTGGTCGCCGCGACCCGCGATCGCGCGGATCTGGTGCTGTACGGCGACGGGCCGCACTATCGGCTCGCTTGATCGGGCAGGGCGCGAATCCACGCGCGCGTGCCGAGGTGTGCGCAGGACAGGGTCGCGATGGCGGCGGCGCTGCGTAGCGCTTGTGGAAAAGCTTGGCCCGCAACGTGATAGTGACAGAACGCGCCGTGCAGGATATCTCCGGCGCCGAGCGTGTCGACCGCCGCGGCGGATGGCACCTCGATCGCGCCGCGCTCATCGAGCGTCGAATAGGTGATGGGTTCGTCGCCGTGGGTCACCGCGGCGTACCGCACACCCTGCGCATGCAGGTGGTCGAACAGGCCGTCGGTGTGGCCGGGCGGCGCGAAATCCTTCGAGCAGATGGCGATGTCGACCAGCGGCAGCAGACCGGCGTGGGAGTCCCGCCAACGTCCGGCGTCGAGGATCACCGGGATACCGCGTTTGCGGGCGGCGGTGGCGAAACCGAAGGCCAGTTCGGGATAGTGGCCGTCGACCAGGACCACCGACGCGTCGTTGATCGGGCCCACGTGGGCCGGATCGAAGGGGGCGACGATCTGCGATCCGTCAACGGAAACAACTGTGCGCGTGCCCGTTTCGGTCGCCACCACGATCGAGGACACCGGCGGGCGATGCCGCGCGCCGGGTGTCGCATCGATCGGGGCGACGCCGAAATCGTCCAGATCCTGCCGGATCAGTTGGGCCAGTTGATGTTCGCCGAGTGCGGTGACCAGCGCCGGTGTCCGTCCGGACAGCGCCGCGTAGGCGACCGCCGCATTGGCTGCCGGACCCCCGGCGCCCAGGAACTGGTCCTGGGCCCGGGTCTTGGAATCCTCCTGCGGATACCGCGCTACCGAATAGGCGATATCGAGCGTGGACAGCCCGACGAACACCGCTGTTGCCATGGCACGACCCTAGCGCGCGAGCCCGCTACTCCTCGGTGCCGCGCACCCGGTCCTCGTACTTCTTGCGCGCCGTGGCGTCGACATCGTCGAGGAAGGCGCGCTGCGAGCCCAGCGAGCGGCCGATCGCATCGCCGACCGATTGCGGCAGCAGCCCGACGATCTGCGAGATCACCCCGGCCACGGTGGTTACCCGGACCTTCGACCGGCGCGAGGCCAGCATCTGCACGATGGCCGTCGCGATCTCCTCCGGCTCGGCCGCGCGCAGCAGTTTGGGCGCGGTGACGCCCGAACCCAGATCGGTGTTGGTCAGCGTCGGCAGCACCGAGGAGATCGCCACCCCGCTGCCGCGATACTCCTCGCGCAACGTGTCGCTGAAGCCGAGGACCGCGTGCTTGCTGGCGTTGTAGGTGGCCAGGCCCGGAATGTGGGTCTCACCGGCCAGCGAGGCGATGTTGATGATGTGCCCGCTGTGCCGCGGCAGCATGCGCGCCAGGGCCAGTTTTGACCCCAGGATGACGCCGTAGACGTTGATGTCCAGAATCCGGCGGGTCAGGGCGTCCGGCTCGTCGATCAGCTTGCCGGTGGGCATGATTCCGGCATTGTTGATCAGTACGTCGATCGGGCCCAGCTGCCGTTCGACCTCGTCCAGAAAGTCGTTGAAGGACCGCTGATCGGTGACATCCAGCGGGCCGTAATGCTCGAAATCCGATGCGGCGCCGGACTCTTTGACCGCCGTCTCGTCGATATCGCCGATGGCGATCTTCGCACCGAGCTTCTGCAGCGCCTTCGCGGTGGACAGGCCGATGCCGCGCGCACCGCCGGTGATCACCACGACCTTGCCGCGGATGATGCTCACATCGGTCATTTACCCTTACCTCCAACGGTGTTGATCACATCGAATACGCCCAGTCGGCGCATGCCGCGCGCGCCCGCCGCGCGCATGGCGGACAGTGCGAAGACGAGCTTTCCCGAGCTGTACGGGAACCAGAACGGCTCCTTCTGCTGGGTCGGCAGGATCGGCGTCGTGATCGCCTGTTTGCGACAGTATTTGCGCAGACCCTCCGCACCGCCCCAGCGCGCGCCGACGCCGGACTGCTGCCAGCCGCCCATCGGCAGGGCGAAGTTGAACAGGTTGGCGAATACGTCGTTGATGTTGACCGCGCCCGCATTCAGCTGCCGCGCAACGCGTTCCCCGCGCGACTTGTCGCCGGTCCACACCGACGCGGACAGGCCGTAGATCGAATCGTTCGCCAGCGCAACGGCTTCGGCCTCGTCGGCGACCTTCATGACCGGCAGCGTGGGACCGAAGGTCTCCTCGGTCATGCACGTCATCTCGTGATCGACGTCGACCAGCACGGTGGGTTCGAAGAAGGTGCCCACCCCGGTCGCCTTGCCGCCGGTCAACACCCTGGCGCCCTTGCTGATCGCGTCCTGGACGTGCCGGGCGACGATGTTCTTCTGCGCCTCGTTCGCCATCGCGCCCAGTTCGTGTTCCGGCTCGCGGCCGTCCGCGCCCTGCCGCAGCTCGCGCACGTGGGCGGTGAGCTTGTCGACGAATTCGTCGTAGATCGGGGCCTCGACGTACACCCGCTCCACCGAGATGCACACCTGACCCGAGTTGAACAGTCCGCCGAACGCGACTCCGTATGCGGCACGGTCGATATCGGCGTCGGCGAGCACGATCGCCGGATCCTTGCCGCCCAGTTCCAGGCTGTAGGGCACGAGCCGTTCGGCGCAGGCCGTGGCGATCCGCTTACCCGTCGCGGTGGAACCGGTGAACTGCACGTAATCGACCGAATCCACCACGGCCGCACCGGTTTCCCCGGCTCCGGTGACCACCGCGAACACCGGCGGCGCACCGATCTCGGCCCAGCCGCGCGCCAGCTCGAGCGCCGAGAGCGGCGTCACCTCCGAGGGTTTGAGCAGCACCGCGGCCCCCGCGGCCAGCGCCGGAATGACATCCAGCGCGGGCATGGCCAGCGGGAAGTTCCAGGGCGTGATGATCCCGACCACCGGATACGGCCGATACGCCGTGGTCAGCCGCTTGACCCGGCCCAGCGGACTGTGCGGCGAGGGATGCTCGTCGGCCAGGAACTTCCCGGCCCGCCGGGCGTAGTAGCCGAGCAGATCCACCGCGAAACTCGGATCGATCAGCGCGTCCACCCGGGGCTTGCTCGTCTCGGACTGCACCACGTCGGCCAGCCGATCGGTGTTGTCGATCAACCAATCCTGCAGCTTCAACAGCCACTTCTTGCGCCCGTCGGCCCCCATCGCCTCCCATTCGGGCTGATACAGCCGCAACTCCCGAACCGCCGCCGCAACCTCAGCGGCCGACTGCGCCGGAACCGTCCCGACAACCTCCCCGGTAGCCGGATTGTGCACGGTGATGTCACCGTCCGCCGCACCTGGATCCCCGCTATCGGCCCGTCGGTCCGCGGCGACGTCAACGCCTGATCCGCTTGCGGCCGTGGTGTTCTCGGCGCTGACACTCTGCTCCGCACTGCTCTGAGGAGCGACTTCCTCGTCGGCGGTAGTGCCCTTCGCGGTGGGGGTATCGGAGGTCGTATTCGTCTCTGCGGCTTTCTCGTTGGACGCAGCGCTGTGACCATCCGTTGTCACCGAGGTGTTTTCGGGCGGGGTGTTCGCCGCGGCAGTTGTGCTCGCGATGGCGGCTGTGTCTTCGGCCGTGCTGTCGGCCGAGACGTCGCTGCCTGTTTCGGGTGTTGTCGTGTTCGTGGTCTTTTCGGACGCAGCGCGCTTCGGCGTGGACTTCTCGGGCGGTGTGCGTTTCGCGGCTGCGGTTTTGGGCTGGGTGGATTTCGCGGTGGTGGTCTTCTTCGCTGCTGTGGATTTGGTGGTTTTCCGCGCCGGGGTGCTGCCGGTGGACTTGCGGGCCGCGGGCTTGCGCGGTTCGGATTCGGACACGATCTGGTCTCCCACGTGGGCTACTTCGGGGCAAATGTGAATCAGTTCACTGGCCTATGATCGTGGCACAATCGGGTGCGGAGTTCTTGGCAGTTACGGTCAACTATTCCCGGCGTTTTTGTGCATCGGGGACAAATCGGAGGGTGTGGCGTGACGAGGGCGCAGACCGCCGTGGTGGTTCGGCAGTGGATCGCCGATTTCGTCGCCGAAACTCTGCGCACCGAAACCCTCGATCAGGTCGTGGACCGGCTGGACACCGCGATCGTCGGGCGGCTGCCCGAACTCACCGATCGGGACATGCGCCGCGATCTGGCGGCCAGTACGCGCGCGCACGCCCTGGTGATGCTGGGCGGGCTGACCCAGGACCGGATGGACTACCCGGTACCGCCCGAGGCGTACGCCTTCG
The DNA here is from genome assembly GCF_000308615.1 of Nocardia jiangxiensis NBRC 101359. GTDB lineage: Bacteria > Actinomycetota > Actinomycetes > Mycobacteriales > Mycobacteriaceae > Nocardia > Nocardia jiangxiensis. Next base: position 286,535 of record NZ_BAGB01000068.1, on the reverse strand, counting down.
CCCGTACGGTCGCCCGGCGCGGTCACGATCTGCGACTGCTGCTCCGTGTCTACCACCTCGGCCAGGAAGCCGTGCTGGAATACATGACCGAGACGCTCGAAAAACGCCATCCCCCACCGGATATCGAACGTGCGGTGCTGCTGCGCCTGTTCGAGCGGTCCAGTCTGTGGGTGAGCAGTTCGGTCGAAGCGCTCACCGGGACGTACATGCAGGAACGCGAGCGGGGCCTGCGCGCCGCGTTGAACCAACGCACCGAGATCGTGCGTTCCCTGCTGGCCGGTGCGAACCCGGACCTCGAATCCACCTCCGCCCGGCTCGGCTACCGCCTCTCCGGACGGCATATCGCCTGTGTGCTGTGGACCGACGAACAGCAGCCGCGGGTCGCTGTGCCCGGCGGTGACATCGGCACGCTCGGCGGTGGCGTTGCCCGGCTCGTCGGCGACGCCGTCGTAGCCGGGCGCCCTGCACAACCCGCGGCCGACCCCGGCGATGCGGAGATCTTCGGAACCCTCGAACGCGTGGTCGCGCGACTGGCTACGGCGCTCGGCGGCGGCGCCCTCACCATCCCGTCCGGGGCGACCGCGCTGTGGGCGTGGATCGGCGTCGAGGCCGGCACCGGCCTCGATCGGCTGCCCGCCACCGTCGAGCCCCCGGTGCGGATCGCCGTCGGCGGTCCGGCCGCGCAGGTCGCCGGATTCCGGGAGAGTCACCGCGAGGCGGTGGCCGCGCGTCAGGTCGCCGAACGCGCGGTCGTCGATCTCGGCCGGGTGCTGTGTTATCCACAGGTCGAGGTGGCCTATCTGGCCGGAGCCGACGAGGCCGCGATGCGCGCGCTGATCGAGCGGGAACTGGGTGCGCTGGCTCGGCCGGGAGTGAACGCCGCGCGCCTGCGCGAAACCCTGCACGCCTACCTGCGCTGCCGCCGGAGCCCGGACGCGGCGGCCAAAGAGCTTGGTGTGCACCGGAACACGGTTCGTTATCGACTGCGGCGAATCACCGAACTGCTCGGCCGGCCGATCGAGGAACGCAGCCTGCATCTGGAAATCGCCCTGGACTGCGCGGCGGTGTACGGAGTCCGAGAGCACGCTTGACACGGTCGGGTCGTGCGACCCGGCCGGGAACGCGATGCCGTTCGGGAACGGCATGTGGTGGGCACGCGAGCTACCCGCGAGAGCGCGGGTGCGGCGTGCCCGGTCGGGGCCGCGGCGTCAGTCGGTGGCGGCGAGGCGGCGCAGCGGCGGCTCGGTCGACGGCGGCACCCGGCGCTCGGGCAGTTCGGCCAGCAGCGTGGTGGTCGCCGCCGCGACAGCCGCGACCGCCTTGTCGAAGGCCGGTTTCGTCGTCGAGGACAGCCCCGTCAGCCCACCGACCTTCCGCACGTACTGCTGCGCTGCCGCGAAGATCTCCTGATCGGTCGCGGCAGGTTCCAGCCCACGCAGGACGGTGATGTTCCTACACATGGCGCCGAGACTAGCCCTCGCTCGGGTCTCATGACAGCGCAACGAGCAGCCAATGTGAAAACTCTGCGTTGCGGAATTTTGGCCAGCGAAGCGTCGGCATTCAGACACTGTCCGCGGAATAGCGGGCCCGGCCGAGACAGATGGGACACAATCGGAGATATGGCTGCCCGCGACCTGCCGACACTGACCACCTTCCCCTACGAAGAACTCGATCGGCGCGAGGACGATCACTGGTCCGGCGCGCAGATCTCCGACGACGAGCTGCGGGCCCTGTCGCTGGGCGCGTTCTATTCGGCGCGCTGGGACGCGTTCCACGACGCGCTGCTGCTCGGACCCGAGCGCGAGCATCCGCTCGGCGACCGGCGCGAGCTGGCCATCGATACGCTGACCGGCGCGTGGGGCATCACCGACGGGGCCGAGGCGATGGCCTCGATGGAACAACTCCTGGACGGGATGCACTCCCCGCTGTACGCGATGGTGCATCCGCTGGTCATGGCCGGGATCAACTCGCCCGAGCGGGATCGTTTCGGCGAGCGGGCCGACAAGCAACGGGCCTTCCTGCGTCAGGTCGGGGCGTTTCGGGGGATGGACAATCCCGAGGCGCTGGTGCGCGACTACGACATCTGGTCCCAGGCCATCAAATTGGATCTGGTCGACCATCTGGTCCAGCCGCTGCCCGCGGACATCCAGGCATGGGATCTGGCCCGCGTCGTCGCGGTGGCCAGGATGGCCTTCACCGCCGGATACCTCGACGCCGACGTGGCCTGGGAATACGTGATGCGCGCTCTGACCCCCGCGCAACGCCGCTACCGCAACTGGCGACAGTTCGGCGACGCCTACCTGACCGGCTGGACCTACTGGCAGGCGTGTGAAGACCTGGCCGAACTCAAATCCGGCGGCGTCGACCGGCGGCTGGAGCTCATCCGCCTGTGGCAGCGCGAGACCTCACCGTGGCGTCGGATCAGCCTGCAATCGGAGTGAGCACGCGGATTCACTCGAATTCCGGGTGAATCCGCCCGCCGGTGAACTCAGTCCGGCAGCGAGCGCAGGATCCCGCGTCCGTAACGCTGGAACTGCGAATCGTCGACCATGCCGAGCGAATGCCGCTCCACCAGCAGTTCCCACTCCGAATACAGCTGCGATACACCGGGATCGGGTGGGGCGACCGCGCCGTCCGCCGATTCGCGCTGGATGGCGAAGTTGAGCGCGCCGACCATGCGATCGGTATCGGCCCGGTCCGCGCCGGTGAAGTACATCGTCTGGTTGCCGTCGTAGACGGACATGCCGAATTCGGCGGAGGGATCCGCGCCCTCCTCGGCGGGCTGATCCACCTGCCGCGCCGACAGCAGCGCCGAAACCGGCACCTCGTAGGCGTAGCTCTCGGCCACCCCGACGGACAGGAACAGCAGCCGCTCGGTGGTGACGGCGAGCAGGCCGCGCCCGCGCCCGGTGGGCGGTGTCGCCGCGGCCAATGCGGTCTCCAAGGCGAACTCGTCGGGGCCGACCATCTGGTGCAACGCGCCGATCGCCGTCCTGGCCTCGCGCCGAGGCGCCATCCGGCGGACCGCGCGGTCCACATCGGCGCGCGTCGGGCCGGATTTGCCCCACGCCGGCGCCGGAGGTGTGAGATCGGGCACCGACATATCGATGCGCTGGGTCTCCAGGATCTGGTTGTTCAGGCGCTCCACGATCACGGTCGCGGTCGGCATGTCGTGCTCGGCGATCAGCACCGGCAGCGGGGTGCGGTCGGCGGGCACGCCGGTCAGGACCGGACTGGGATATCGGAGGTAGATCTCGATGACGACCGCGTCGTCGACACGCCGGTTGAGCCGGACCTTGAGCAGGTCGGAGACCGGAACATCGAGCACGCGCTCGCCTTCGGCGCCCGGTCGCAGGACCTGAAGCCGCCCGGCGCCGTGGCGCAGTATCGCTGTGGGTGTCCGTAGCTCGACTATGTCCATACCCCCTGCGCTCTGTCTGACTTGCGGTGCTCGCGGGCTCCGGTGGCGGGAGGACAAGCTACCGCCGGACCCATCGTTCACACCACAGGGTTGTGTTGTCGCTCACAATAGGTGGTGCATGCCATGATTGTGACTGCTTGGGCAGACGCCGCGGGGTGTCTGCCCGAGTACAAGCCGGGGAACCAGCTGCGTTCTCCGACCGTTTACCTGTTGAACTGCATTAGCTGCCGAACTGCGCGATGTATCGGTTAGACCGTACGCGGTAACGTGGCGTGTCCGCATCCGTTCGCTCCGACCGGGGCGGGTTGATGGTGCGGACGCACCGCGACGCACGCAGGCATACACCGGAATCACCGGAAAGGACTGGCCCGCCGGCCGACGCTCTATGAACCGCAAGACAGTGTTTCGCAACCTGGCCATAGTCGCGGGCATCCTGCTCGTGATCTATCTGGTCAGCTATTTCAGCAACGACACGCGCGGCTGGAAGAACGTCGACACATCGGTGGCGCTCACTCAGCTCGCCGACAAGGCCAACGTCCATCAAGTCCAGATCGACGACAAAGAGCAGCAGCTGCGCATCACCCTGAACAAGGGCAACGACGCGACCAGCAACCAGACCCAGATCATCGCGAAGTATCCGGGCGGCAGCGAGGTGTCCGCGCAGATCCTCAAGGATGTGCAGGCCTCCGGCGCGCCGTTCAACACGACGGTCAAACAGGACAGCTGGCTCACCCAGGTGCTGCTGTTCGTGCTGCCGATGGTCGCGCTGCTGATCGTGTTCGTCTTCGTGATGGCCCGCATGCAGGGCGGTGGTCGCGGCGGCATGATGGGCTTCGGCAAGTCCAAGGCCAAACAGCTGTCCAAGGACATGCCCAAGACCACCTTCACCGATGTGGCCGGGGCGGACGAGGCGGTCGAGGAGCTCTACGAGATCAAGGACTTCCTCCAGAATCCGGCTCGCTACCAGGCCCTGGGCGCGAAGATTCCGAAGGGCGTGCTGCTGTACGGCCCGCCCGGCACCGGTAAGACGCTGCTGGCGCGCGCGGTCGCGGGCGAGGCGGGTGTGCCGTTCTTCACCATCTCCGGTTCGGACTTCGTGGAGATGTTCGTCGGTGTCGGCGCGTCCCGCGTGCGCGACCTGTTCGACCAGGCCAAACAGAACAGCCCCTGCATCATCTTCGTGGACGAGATCGACGCGGTCGGCCGCCAGCGCGGCGCGGGCCTGGGCGGCGGCCACGACGAGCGCGAGCAGACGCTGAACCAGTTGCTGGTCGAGATGGACGGCTTCGGCGATCGCACCGGCGTCATCATCATCGCGGCCACCAACCGGCCCGACATCCTGGATCCGGCGCTGCTGCGACCGGGCCGGTTCGATCGGCAGATCCCGGTCAGCAATCCGGATCTGGCCGGACGTCGCGCGATCCTGCGGGTGCACTCGCAGGGCAAGCCGATCGCGTCCGACGCCGACCTGGACGGTCTGGCCAAGCGCACCGTCGGCATGTCCGGCGCGGATCTGGCCAACGTGATCAACGAGGCCGCGCTGCTCACCGCGCGTGAGCACGGGAACGTCATCACCGGTCCGTCGCTCGAGGAGTCGGTGGACCGCGTCATCGGCGGCCCGCGCCGCAAGAGCCGCATCATCAGCGAGCACGAGAAGAAGATCACCGCGTACCACGAGGGCGGGCACACCCTGGCCGCCTGGGCGATGCCGGATATCGAGCCGGTCTACAAGGTCACCATCCTGGCCCGCGGCCGCACCGGCGGTCACGCGATGACGGTGCCCGAGGACGACAAGGGCCTGATGACCCGGTCGGAGATGATCGCCCGCCTGGTGATGGCGATGGGCGGTCGCGCGGCCGAGGAACTGGTGTTCCACGAGCCGACCACCGGCGCGTCCTCGGATATCGACCAGGCGACCAAGATCGCTCGCGCGATGGTGACCGAATACGGCATGAGCGCCCGACTGGGCGCGGTGCGGTACGGACAGGAGCAGGGCGACCCGTTCCTGGGCCGGTCGATGGGAACGAATTCGGACTACTCGCACGAGGTGGCCCGCGAGATCGACGAGGAGGTGCGCAACCTCATCGAGGCCGCGCACACCGAGGCGTGGGCGATCCTCAACGAGTACCGCGACGAGCTCGATTCGCTGGCCACCGCGCTGCTCGAGCGGGAGACGTTGCACCGCAAGGAACTCGAGCAGGTGCTCACCACCGTCGTCAAGCGTCCGCGGATCACCGCGTTCAACGACTTCGGCGAGCGCGTCCCCTCGGATCGTCCGCCGGTGAAGACCCCGCGTGAGCTGGCCGCCGAGCGCGGCGAACCGTGGCCGGACGAGGCGCTGGAAGCCGCTGCGCCGCAGCCGGTTCCGGCCAACGGATATCCGCAGGAGGCGTACCGCAACCAGCAGCCGGGTCATCCCGCGCCGCAGCCGGGGTACCAGACTCCGCCGCCCGGATACCAGGGTCAGCCGCCCGCTTATCCGAACCAGGGCGGTACGCACGGCTCCCGGCCCGATTACGGCGCTCCGGCGGGTTGGTCGGCTCCGGGCTGGCCGCCGCAGGAGGACGCCGCGCAGCAGCCGGGGTACGGCGGCGAGCAGAACAACGGCGGCTGGGCTACCGGTGGCGGGCAGCGCTATCAGCGGCCGCAGCATCAGCAGGCCGATCCGGAGGATGCCGGATACACCATGCCCCGCGAGGGCGAGGGCGGCGAATGGGACGGACCGAACGGCCGTAACTGACCGGTGGTGGTTAGGCTCGACGGTCGGGGTACCGGAAGTTTGCCCGGTATCCAAGGATTTTTGTGGAGGTGTCCTCGAGTGTCGGCCGAAAACAATGGGTACTCCGGCGTAGCCACCGACCTGGTCGCGCTCGGCACGGGACGTGGTTTCGATCAGGCTCGTGCCGAGGCCGCGGTGCGGGAGTTGTTGATCGCGGTCGGGGAGGACCCCGATCGCCCCGGGCTGCGCGAAACCCCGGCCCGGGTCGCGCGGGCCTACAAGGAGATGTTCGCGGGCCTGTACACCGAGCCGGACGCGGTGCTGAACACCACGTTCGACGAAGGGCATCAGGAATTGGTCCTGGTGCGCGACATCCCGTTGTATTCGACCTGTGAACATCATCTGGTGTCCTTCCACGGGGTCGCGCACGTCGGATACATTCCGGGCCCGCACGGCCGGGTGACCGGGTTGTCGAAGCTGGCTCGCGTGGTGGATCTGTACGCCAAGCGCCCGCAGGTGCAGGAGCGGCTCACCAGCCAGATCGCGGACGCGGTGATGCGCAAGCTGGATCCGCGCGGCGCGATCGTGGTGGTCGAGGCAGAGCATCTGTGCATGGCGATGCGCGGTATCCGCAAGCCCGGCGCCAGCACCACCACGTCGGCGGTGCGCGGGTTGCTGCAGAGCAGCGCCAGCTCGCGTGCCGAAGCCCTGGATCTGATACTCCGGAAGTGAGCGCCTTGGCCACGCATCGCGAGCCCGCCCGGGGCGTGACGGAGGATCGGGGAACACCACGTGCCCAAGCCCGCACCGGGTTGCCGATTCTTCCGCGGGACGGGCGTTCGTGTGTGGTGATGGGTGTCGTGAACGTCACCAGCGATTCGTTCTCCGACGGCGGCCGCTATCTGGATCCGAGCCTGGCGGTGGCGCACGGCCTGGCGCTGCACGCGATGGGTGCGGACATCATCGATGTGGGTGGTGAGTCCACCCGTCCCGGCGCGGTGCGGGTCGATCCCGCCGCCGAGGCCGCTCGGGTGACGCCGGTGATCCGGGAGCTGACCGCGGCGGGTGTGCCCACGAGCGTGGACACCATGCGTGCACGGGTCGCCGAGGCCGCGATCGAGGCGGGCGTGTGGATCGTCAACGACGTGTCGGGCGGACGCGCGGATCCGGATATGGCGAAAGTGGTCGCCGCGGTGGGCCTGCCGTGGATCCTGATGCACTGGCGGGCGAACGCGGACTACCGGCACACCGGTCCGGCCGATCACTACGACGACGTGGTCGCCGAGGTCTGGGACGAGTTGCGCACCCAGGTGGATCTCGCGGTGGCCGCCGGGGTGGACACCGATCGTCTGGTGCTGGATCCGGGACTGGGTTTCGCCAAGAACGCCGCGCACAACTGGGCCCTGCTGGCCGCCCTGCCGCGTTATGCGGCGAGCGGACTGCCGATCCTGATCGGCGCCTCCCGCAAGCGTTTCCTCGGCGCGCTGCTGGCCGAGGGCCAGGACCTGCGTCCCCCCGACGGCCGCGAGGTCGCGACCGCAACCATTTCCGCGCTGGCCGCCGAACACGGCGCCTGGGGCGTGCGGGTCCACGACGTGCGCGCATCCCTCGATGCCATTACCGTGACCGACGCCTGGTCCCGCGCCGCCGATCGATCCGGTACCACGGAGGGAGCCATCCGATGACGCGAGAGCACCGCATAGAGCTGGTTGGGTTGCGGGCGTTCGGGTTTCACGGTTGTTTCGATTTCGAGCGGCGTGAGGGGCAGGAGTTCCTGGTGGACATCACATTGTGGATGGATTTCACCGAAGCCGCTGCGACGGACGATCTTTCGCATACGGTGCATTACGGCGAGCTGGCCGAGCGCGCGGTGGCGATCGTGCAGGGGCCGCCGCGCAATCTGATCGAGACGGTGGTCTGCGAGATCGCCGACGATGTGATGACCGATCCGCGGGTGACCGCGACGGAGGTGGTGGTGCACAAGCCGTCGGCCCCGATTCCGCACACCTTCGCCGACGTCCGGGTGGTCGCCACCCGCACCCGCGCCGAGGTTTCCGCCGAGCCCGCCGGGACGGGTGCGGCATGAGTCGGGCGGTGTTGTCGATCGGCTCGAATCTGGGCGACCGGTTGGCCCATCTGCGCAGCGTGGTGGACGCCTTCGCGCCCTGGATCGTCGGGGTGTCCTCGGTGTACTCGACCGCGCCCTGGGGCGGGGTGCCGCAGGAGAACTATCTGAATGCCATTCTGCTGGTGGAAGATCCGGCCGCGGGCGCGCGAGACTGGTTGCGACGCGGGCAGGAGCTCGAGCAGGCGGCCGAACGGGTTCGCGAGGTGCGCTGGGGCGCACGGACTCTCGACGTCGACGTGGTCTGGTGTGCGGAGCATCGGCCCGAGGGGCTGCGGGTGTGCCGGAGCCTGGACCCGACCCTGACCCTGCCGCATCCGCAGGCGCACAACCGCGCCTTCGTCCTGGTGCCGTGGGTCGAGGTCGAACCCGATGCGATCCTCGAGGTGCAGGGCCGCCCGAGTCCGGTGCGCGAACTCCTGGACGCGCTGGACCGGGCCGAACGCGACGGGGTGCGACTGACCGAGCTGACCTTGCGCCGGGCGGTGTCGTGAGGGATGCGGCGTCGTGCGCACCGCACGTGACGAGTGAGGCCGTGGCATGAACGTCATGAAGCCGACCAAGATCCTGGATCTGACCGCGAACGTCTTCATCGCCGCGGTGGTCGCCTGGATCGCGACGCGCTGGGCGTATTCGAGTTTTCCGCCGATCACGGTGATCGCGGGTGCGTCGCTGTATCCGGTGGCCGCGCTCGATGCGGTGCTGGCCTTCGTGATTCGGGCGCGGGTCGGTGATCAGCGGATCGGCGACGGGCCCAAGCAACTGCATCCGATTACCGCGGCGCGCGCTGTCGCGCTGGCGAAGGCGTCGGCTCAGGTGGGTTCGTTGGCGGCGGGAGTGTGGCTGGGCTTCTTGATCTGGGCGCTGCCGCAGCATTCGACGCTGCGTGCGGCGAGTTCGGATACCCCGGGTGCGATCGTCGGATTGATCGCCGGGGTGGCGCTCGTCGCGGCGGCTCTGTGGCTGGAGTATTGCTGCCGGGCGCCCAGTGAACCGCCCGACGAACCAGCTACTTAACGGCAAACTTCATGCCCGGATTTACCCCCTGAGCTGCGAGCCGGAACCCCGAACGCAAGCTACCCTGTCGGCATGGTGCCACCCGCCCGAAGCAGTACTTCCCGCAGCCGACGGGTTGACGCGGGGAAATTGATCATCGGCGGTCTGATTCTGCTCGGTCTGATCGCCAGTGCTTTCCTGATTTTCAGCAGCAGTCTGCAGTTGATCCGCGTCGGTCTCGTCGTGGCGCTGTGGGCCGCGGTCATCGGCGCGCTGGCCGCGTCCCGCTATCGCCGTGAGGCCGCGATCGACCAGGCCAAGGTGCGGGATCTGCGGACGGTGTACAAGCTGCAACTCGAGCGCGAGGTCACCGCCCGGCGCGAGTACGAGCTCGGCGTCGAGGCCCGCGTCCGGCAGGAGGTCGCCGCGGACGCCGGTGAGATGGCCGCATTGCGCGCGGAACTGACCGTGCTGCGCGAGAGTCTGCAGCGCCTGTTCGACGGCGATCTGCTCGCGGAGCGCCCGGCCCTGCGCGCCGACGCGATCCGCCTGCAGGAACTGCCCGGCGCATCCGCCGCGACGCACGCCCCGGCGAACGATAACCCGGAGGAAACCGATACCTGGGACGCCTGGAGTTCCCCGGTCGTCGCCCGCTATCCGGTGACGCCGGTCTTCGAACCCGACCACCCCGAACCGCCCGCGTTCGCCAGCCCGGACGACGAGCCGGTCACCGCGGAGACCTCGGTGGTCACCGCCGAGGACCTGGCCGCCGCCGAGGCCGAGGACGCCGCGAACTTCGGGCTCACCCCCGAGGAAGCCGCGCACGCCGCGGACGCCGCGCCCGGCCCGACCCCGATCCGTTCCACCACCCGCCGCCGGCGCCTCGCCGATTCCGGCGACGGCTACTCGGGTCGCAAACTCTCGGTCGCCGAGATCATGGCCAACCTGCAATCCGAGCGCGGCGCGAGCTGATTCGGCCGGGGCAATAGTGCGGCGAATGTCACCGGGGGTGGCTCTGGTCGCGTGAGCTGCGGGGTTCTATTCTCGGGAACGTAACGTCCGGTACCCGCCGTAGTCGCGGGACTGGAACGACTTCGAGAGGACAATGGTGACCTCGGACATGCCTGTCTCAGGGGCCGACCCTGCGCCCGCACGGCTGACGGTGGGAATCGTCTCGGCGGGACGCGTGGGCTCGGCGGTGGGCGCGGCACTGGAACGCGCCGGTCACATCGTTTTCGGGGTATCCGCGATCTCGGATGCCTCGATACAGCGTGCCCGCACCCGATTGCCGGATTCGCAGATTCTGCCCGCCGAGGAGGTGGCCCGGCGCAGTGAACTGCTGATCCTGGCGGTGCCGGACAGTGAGCTGGCCGCGCTGGTGGCCGGGCTCGCGGCCGCGGAGGCGGTGCGGCCGGGCACGATCGTCGCGCACACCTCGGGTGCGAACGGCGTCGGCGTGCTGGGACCGCTGGCCGAGCGGGGTGCGCTGCCGTTGGCGATCCATCCCGCGATGACGTTCACCGGCCACGACGAGGATCTGACCCGCCTGGCCAACGCCTGTTTCGGGATCACCGCGGCCGACGAGATCGGTTATGCGATCGCGCAGTCGCTGGTGATCGAGATGGGCGGCGAACCGGTCCGGGTGGCGGAGGAACACCGCACCCTGTACCACGCCGCCCTCGCGCACGGCAGCAATCATCTGCTCACCCTGGTCGTGGACGCGGTGTCCGCGCTGCGCGCCGCGCTGACCGGTCCGGGACTGCTCGGCCAGGAACTGGTCGGCGAGGAGCCGAACGGGCTTGCCGAGCGCATGCTCGCGCCGTTGGCGTCGGCCGCGTTGGAGAACGCGCTGCGTCGCGGACAGGCCGCGCTGACGGGTCCGGTGGCGCGCGGTGACGCCGACGCGGTGGCCGCGCACCTGAAAGCCCTGGCCGAAACCGATCCACGGCTGGCCGCGGGCTATCGCGCACTGTCGTTGCGCACGGCCGAACGGGTGCGCGCGGACGGCGATCTGCTCCATTTGCTGAAAGATTGCGAACCTGGTGCGCCGCATCACGCGACCATCGAGGGCGCCGATCAGGCGGAAGAAAGGCACAGCTGATGTTCGATCCGAAACTGCGCGGCGCGTACCAACCCGGCGAGCTGACCGTCCTGCACGATCCGGCGACGGTGACCGCGGTATCGGGCGCGCTGCGCTCGGTGGGCCGCAAGGTCGCGCTGGTGCCGACCATGGGCGCACTGCACGACGGACACCTCGAACTGGTCCGTCAGGCGCGGCGCACCAATCAGGTCGTGATCGTCTCGATCTTCGTCAATCCGCTGCAATTCGGCGCGAACGAGGATCTGGACAAATATCCGCGCACCCTCGACGCCGATGTGGAACTGCTGCGCGGTGAAGGCGTGGAACTGGTCTTCGCACCCAGTGCGGCCGATATGTACCCGGACGGCCCGCGCACCTCGGTGCATCCGGGCCCGATCGGCTCGGAACTCGAAGGTGCCTCCCGCCCAACGCATTTCGCGGGCGTTCTGACGGTGGTGAGCAAATTGCTGCAGATCACCCGACCGCACGAGGCGTTCTTCGGCGAGAAGGATTATCAGCAGCTCACCCTGATCCGGCAGCTGGTGCGGGATCTGAATTTCGACGTGAAGATCGTTCCGGTGGTCACGGTCCGCGAATCGGACGGGCTGGCCATGTCCTCACGCAATCGCTATCTGGATCCGGTGCAGCGCGATCTGGCGGTCACGTTGTCCGCGGCGCTGACCGCCGGCCGGCACGCCGCGGGCCTGGGGCCCGACGGGGTGCTCGCGGCCGCGCGCGCGGTCCTGGACAGCGGCTCCGATATCGAGATCGACTATCTGGAATTGCGCACCGCGGACCTGCGCCCGATTCCGGAATCCGGTGCGGCGCAGGCAAGTACGGCCTGGAACGGCAACGCCCGCCTGCTCGTCGCCGCCCGCGTCGGTGCGACGCGACTGATCGACAACATGCCGCTCACGATCGGCGCTCCGATCGACGGCCACCCGACCACCCCCGACCACGCTCCGGCGACCGCATAGGAAGACGACGACGATGTTGCGCACCATGATGAAGTCGAAGATCCACCGCGCCACGGTGACCCAGGCCGACCTGCACTACGTCGGCTCGGTGACCGTGGATCCGGATCTGATGGACGCCGCGGATCTGCTCGAGGGCGAGCAGGTCTGCATCGTCGACATCGCCAACGGCGCCCGCCTCGAGACCTACGTGATCGCCGGTGAACGCGGCTCCGGAGTGATCGGAATCAACGGCGCGGCAGCACATCTGGTACATCCGGGCGATCTGGTCATCCTCATCGCCTACGGCATGATGGACGAGGCCGAACTGCGCGAATACACCCCGCACGTGGTGTTCGTCGACGAACACAACCGGCCGGTCCACCTCGGCGCCGACCCGGCACACGCTCCGGAGGGCTCCGGCCTGACCTCCCCGCGTTCGCTCACCCCGGCCTGAGCACCCGATGCTGCTGACCATCGATGTGCGCAATACCAGTATCGAAATCGGCCTGTTCTCCGGCAGCGGAGAGCATGCGAAGCTGGTGCGGACCTGGCGCACGCACACCAATCCGCTGTTGACCGCGGACGAGTTCGCGATGCAGGTGCGCGGGCTGGTCGGTGAGCAGATCGAGCAGGTCGTAGGGGTGTCGGCGCTCTCGACGGTTCCGCCGGTGCTGCGCGAACTGCGCGAGATGATGAGCCGGTACTGGGGGCATCTGCCGCATGTGCTGGTCGAGCCGGGCGTGCGGACCGGAATTCCGCTGCTGGTCGACAATCCCAAGGAAGTCGGCGCGGACCGCATCGTGAATTGTCTTGCGGCATATCAGCGTTTCAATTCTCCGGCGATCGTGGTCGATTTCGGCAGCGCGGTCTGCGTGGATCTGGTCTCGGCCAAAGGGGAATTCCTCGGCGGCAGTATCGCGCCCGGAGTGGAGATCTCCACCGAGGCGCTGGTGGCGCGTACGGCGCTGCGTCGCGCGGAACTCGCCCGTCCGCGCTCGGTGGTCGGGAAGAACAGTATGGAGTGCATGCAGTCCGGGGCGATCTTCGGTTTCGCCGGTCTGGTCGACGGTCTGATCGATCGGATTCGCGACGAACTCGACACCTTCGCCGGAGATGACGTCGCGATCGTCGCGACCGGGCCGAGCGCGCCGCTGATCGTGCCCGAATCGGAGACCATCGACCATCACGAGCCGCATCTGACGCACGAGGGCCTGCGTCTGGTCTACGAGCGCAACCAGCAGCGTTCGGGCGGTTCGGTGCGAGCGCGGCCGTACAAGTAGCGGATTGTCGGATCGGCCACACCGTGGTGTGCGCTGCCGCGATCCGCTGCTACTATTGCGCTCGTGTCCCACCGCGTGAGCATCCAGGAGTGTTGTCGAGGCTGATTCGCCTCGGCTGATGTCGGGGCTTCGTATCCGCCCCCGACCGCCACTTCTCCTGGAGCCTCCCTCATGCGTTCCGCAGGTATCACTCGTCCCGCACGCGTCGTTCCGTCGCATTTCTCGGCCGCCAATTCCCGGCTGTCCACCGATATCACCGATCGCGCCGTGGCCTCGGCGCTGCCCACGCGGCTGCGCCCGGCCGATCTGCTGCGCCTGACCGATGAGGGCGCCGAGGATGTGCTGGCCGGTCGGTACGACCACCTGTTCCCGGCGGGCGGCATCTGGCCCACCGAAAACCGCTGGGCAACAAGGCTGCTCGCCGACGACGAGGTGGACGTCTGGTTGATCAGCTGGGTGCCGGACCACTCCACCGAACTGCACGATCATGCCGGGTCGCTGGGCGCGCTCACCGTGCTCAGCGGCGCGTTATCGGAATTCCGTTGGAACGGAAGGGAATTGCGCGAGCGCACGCTGACCGCGGGCGATCAGGCGTCGTTCCCGCTCGGCTGGGTGCACGACGTGGTGCGCGCCCCCGATCTGGTGCCCGGCGCGAAAGCCGAACTCGGGCCGATGGATCCGACGTTGTCCGTGCACGCGTACTCCCCACCTCTGTCCGCCATGTCCTACTACGAGGTCACCGGCCACGGCACGCTGCGCCGCACCCGGACCGTACTCACCGACGAGCCCGAGCCCGACACGGCCACCAGCGGCATCCTGCCGTCGAACCCGGGCGCCGCCACACATACCCCGAAGGCGATGTGAAATGACCCATCTGACGATCGACGACATGCTGGACGAGGCCCGCGCTCGGCTGGCGCGGATCTACGCGTTCGAATTGCCGCAGGCGATCGAGCGTGGCGCGCTACTGGTCGACATTCGGCCGCAGGCGCAGCGCGGTAAGGAGGGCACTCTGCCGGGCGCGCTGGTGATCGAACGCAATGTGCTGGAATGGCGGCTGGATCCGACCAGTTCCGCACGTCTGGCGCTGGCCGCGGATCACGACGTGGAATGGATCATCGTGTGCTCGGAGGGGTACACCTCGAGTCTGGCCGCGGCGTCGCTGCAGCGGCTCGGATTGCGCCGGGCCACCGATCTGGTGGGTGGATATCAGGCGCTGAAGGCGGCCGGGCTGCTGTCGGTGGCGGCGGGTGCCACACACTTCAGCCGTGAGGTCGGCGCGCTCGTCTCGCTGTAATTCTCCGGTTCCCGAGACGAACGGCGGACCGGCGCAATAGATTTCGGGTTGGTGTCCGGAATATCACCTTTCCGGCGTGTTTCGTCGTGCCCGCTCGCGCATACCTGTCGAGGCGCCGGAAATGCCGTCGGCGGGGTGCGGCCCGGTAGTGCTCGGGCGGCGCGTCGAACGATTTCCCGAGCACGATAGGGTATGTGCCGTGAGCACCCCGAACACCCCGTCATCCGGTCGCGCTGCGGGCTCGAAACCCGCGGGGCAAAGCCGTCCTGCCGCAGCGGAAGTCGATGTCCCCGAGCAGATGCGGATTCGCCGGGACAAGCGTGAGCGGTTGCTCGAGGAGGGGGTGCAACCGTATCCGGTCGTGGTTCCGCGCACACATACACTCGCGGAAATCCGGGCGGCCTATCCCGATCTGGAACCCGATACGCAGACCGGTCTGACGGTCGGCGTCGCCGCACGCGTCATATTCGTGCGCAATACCGGCAAGTTGTGTTTCGCCACGCTCCAGGAGGGCGACGGAACCAAGCTGCAGGCGATGATCAGCCTGAACGGCGTCGGCGCCGATGCGCTGGCGGCCTGGAAGGCCGATGTGGATCTCGGTGACTTCGTATTCGTGCACGGCGAGGTGATCTCCTCGCGTACCGGTGAATTGAGCGTCATGGCCGATTCCTGGTCGATGGCCGCCAAGTCGCTGCGCCCGCTGCCGGTCGCGCACAAGGAGTTGAGCGAGGAGTCCCGGGTCCGGCAGCGTTATGTGGATCTGATCGTGCGACCGGAAGCCCGGGAAATGGCGCGCACCCGCGTCAAGGTCGTGCGTGCGGTGCGAAATGCGTTGGAGCGCAGGGGTTTCCTCGAGGTCGAGACACCGATGCTGCAGACCCTGCACGGCGGTGCGGCGGCGCGTCCGTTCGTGACCCATTCCAATGCCCTGGATATCGATCTGTACCTGCGCATTGCGCCCGAGCTGTTCCTCAAGCGGTGCGTTGTCGGCGGTATCGAGAAGGTCTTCGAGGTCAACCGCAACTTCCGCAACGAGGGCGCGGATTCCACGCATTCCCCCGAGTTCGCGATGCTGGAAACCTACGAGGCGTACGGCACCTACGACGATTCCGCGCGGATGACGCGGGAATTGATCCAGGAGGTCGCGCAGGAGGCATTCGGGACGCAGGCGGTCACCCTGGCCGACGGCACCGAATACGATCTGAGCGGCGAGTGGAACACCGTGGAGATGTACCCGTCGCTGTCCGACTCGCTGGGTGTGCCGGTCACTCCGGAAACGACCGTACCGGAATTGCTGGCGCTGGCCGAACAGGTCGGTCTGGAAATTCCGGAGGGCAAGGGCTACGGGCACGGCAAACTCGTCGAGGAACTGTGGGAGCACGTCTATGGCGACAAGCTCTACGCGCCGACTTTCGTGCGCGACTTCCCGGTGGAGACCTCACCGCTGACCCGACAGCATCGCAGTGTGCCCGGAGTGACCGAGAAGTGGGATCTGTACGTCCGCGGCTTCGAGTTGGCAACGGGCTATTCCGAACTCGTGGATCCGGTCATTCAACGCGAGCGGTTCATGGATCAGGCCAGATTGGCCGCGGCCGGTGACGACGAGGCGATGCGGTTGGACGAGGACTTCCTCGCCGCGATGGAACACGGTATGCCGCCGACCACCGGAACGGGTATGGGAATCGATCGCTTGCTGATGGCGTTGACCGGTCTCGGAATCCGAGAAACGATACTGTTCCCAATTGTGCGTCCGGCTGCGCGCTGAGTCGTACCGGATTCATTGCACTGACCCCGGCTTGGAAATTTCCGAATTCGAGGTATTCTCGACTCGGGTATCGGCCTAGTATGCGGGTCGCACGATTTCGAGAGGACGTTCATCTCATGGCAAAGAAGGTCACCGTTAGCCTGATCGACGATGTCGATGGTGAGTCCATCGCGGATGAGACCATCGAGTTTGCGATCGACGGTGTTTCATACGAGATCGACTTGTCCACGACAAACGCGGCGAAGCTGCGTGACGGCCTGGAAACCTGGGTCGCCAGTGCGCGTCGGGTGAGCGGCCGTCGGCGCAGCGGCAAGGCCGCAGTGAGCGCCGGCGCGCCGAAGAGTCGCGTGTCGATGGATCGCGAGCAGAGTGCGGCAATTCGTGAATGGGCGCGCCGCAAGGGCCACAAGGTCTCCGCCCGCGGACGTATCTCCGCGGAAATCACCGATGCGTACAACAAGGAAGTCGGTCGCGCCAGCTAGTTCATCGGCCGCCGGGAAGCCGACGGGTTGTTCCCATTGTGCCGCCGCGGTCCGGAGGAATCGTGCGACATCCGGACAGCGGCGGCGTTTTCATGCATATCGGATATAACCGGTGACCCTACTTGCGGGGGTATCCGCTTTACGATCTTGCTCGTGCTGGGAGGGCGCGGCACCATGGAAACTGTGCAGAATACGTCGTTGGTTCCGATGACCGAGGTGTCGTCACGGTGAGCGGTTTTCGCGGATCGTTCCTGCGCTTCGCCGACGATACAGGTCGTCAACAGGAGTTGACACTCAGTCCTGATCAGCAGCGCATCACCATCGGCCGCTCACCGCAGGCGGATCTGACGCTGTCCTGGGATGCGGAGGTCTCCCGACTACACGCGGCAGTGGAGTATCTCGGCGCGCAGTGGACCATCGTCGACGACGGACTTTCTCGCAACGGCACTTTCGTCAACGGCGAACGTCTCGCGGGCCGCCGCCGCCTCGCCGCCGGGGACCGGATCCGAGTGGGCACCTCGCTGGTGTCCTTCCACGACTACGGCGGCGCGGCCGATGACGCGACGCGTATCTCCTCGGGCACCTTCCCCACGCTGCGCTCACTGACCGATACCCAGCGCGCGGTGCTGATCGCGCTGTGCCGCCCGTACAAGAACAACGCCGGATTCGCCACGCCCGCATCGAATCAGCAGATCGCCGACGAGCTGTTCCTGAGCGTCGACGCCATCAAAACCCATCTGCGCACGCTGTTTTCGAAGTTCGGCGTGGAAGACCTCCCGCAGAACCAGAAGCGAGTCCGCCTCGCCGGCCTGGCCATCCAGAGCGGCATCATCGCCGACCGCGATCTGTAATTCGGCCTCCGCTTCGCTCCGGCGGGTCTGCGGCGCTCTGAGGCTCACCGCTCCGCAAACCTGGTGTTGGTGTTCAACGGGCTTGACGGAATCAGGTGTGCGAATGGTGTTGTGACACGAATGGGTAGTGGTTTTCTCATTCGTGCTTCGAGTAGAACGCGTTCCAATTAGCCTTGGGGTGCGTATCGACTCGGGAGTGC
Organism: Nocardia jiangxiensis NBRC 101359; assembly: GCF_000308615.1. GTDB lineage: Bacteria > Actinomycetota > Actinomycetes > Mycobacteriales > Mycobacteriaceae > Nocardia > Nocardia jiangxiensis. The sequence goes on along the minus strand of NZ_BAGB01000068.1, from coordinate 268,363 downwards.
TCATGCGTATACCGCCACCACGTAGGTTGCCCGGATCCTTGCTGATCATGGCGGTGTCGACCGTCTTGTGGGTGGGTGCCGCAGGAGTAGCGGCGGGAGAACCTGCCGCGCCGGGGCCCACCGCCGACTATCCGGTGGATTACGACTTCTTCTCGGGCATCCCCGACGAGTTGGCTCATCCGGGTGGTTCGCTGCCGGGATCCAACGACCGGTCCTGCCGTCCGAGTGCCGCGCATCCGGATCCGGTCGTGCTGGTGCACGGCACGGGCGGTGGGGCGCAAACCAATTGGGGCGTGTACGCGCCGCTGCTGGCCGATGCGGGGTACTGCGTCTACGCGCTGACCTATGGTGCGCTCGATATGCCGTGGCCGCTCTCGGCGATCGGCGGGATGGCTCCGATCGAGGACAGCTCGGCTCAGCTGGCGGCCTTCGTGCACCGGGTGCTGGCGGCCACCGGCGCGGCGCAGGTGGATCTGGTCGGGCACTCGCAGGGCAATCTGGTCGGCAACTATTTCATCAAGCGGCTCGGCGGTGCGAGCGAGGTGAACCGGTTCGTCGCCATCGCCGCGCCCTGGCTCGGCACCTACGGCCCGGTGGCGGATCCGGTGCGCGCGCTCGCCCGCGGGCTCGGCGCGGAACCCGCGGTGGACGCTCTGATCAGCGCGAACCTCTGCCGGTCCTGCGGTGAGATGGCCGGAACCTCGGAGTTCGTGCGTTCGTTCGACGCGGACGGCGTCTACGACCCGCACGTGACCTATACGAATATCGAGACCCGCTACGACGAGGCGGTCGTCCCGTACACCGTCGGCCTGGTCCCCGGTCCGCGCACCACGAACATTCTCGTCCAGGATGGTTGTCCAGCCGACTACTCGGAACATGCGGGTATAGCGGGCAGCGCCCGCGCGGCAACCTTCGCCCTGAACGCCCTGGATCCGGGCCATCCGCGACCGGTGCCCTGTCACTTCATCGCCCCGCTGACCGGTGGATAACTGCGAGGCGTTCCCTGTTCGCTGTGGGCATAGTTGGGACGGAAACGATTACGGGGACCGTCGCGTTATGCATGAATGAGTCGAGTTGTCGCCCGTTCGCAATAGGGTGGACGGACGACGCCCGCGACCCCGGCCAACTAGAGTGGAGGCGGGGGATGCAACCCCAGGGCTTCATGGCAGGCTTGCGCTCAGTCGTCTGAAGCGCCGGATGCCGGAATGTCGGAGCAGGAGAGTGAGGGAGCGATGTTCGAGAGGTTCACCGACCGCGCGAGGCGTGTCGTTGTCCTGGCCCAGGAAGAGGCCCGGATGCTCAACCACAACTACATCGGTACCGAGCACATCCTGCTGGGTCTGATTCACGAGGGTGAGGGTGTCGCGGCCAAGTCGCTCGAGTCGCTCGGCATCTCGCTGGAGGGTGTGCGCAGCCAGGTCGAGGAGATCATCGGCCAGGGCCAGCAGGCCCCGTCCGGGCACATCCCGTTCACCCCGCGGGCCAAGAAGGTGCTGGAGCTGAGCCTGCGCGAGGCGCTGCAACTCGGCCACAACTACATCGGTACCGAGCACATCCTGCTCGGCCTGATCCGTGAGGGCGAGGGCGTGGCCGCCCAGGTGCTGGTCAAGCTCGGCGCCGACCTCAACCGGGTGCGTCAGCAGGTCATCCAGCTGCTCTCGGGCTACCAGGGCAAGGAGCCGGTGGAGTCGGGCTCGCGCGGCGAGTCGGGCACCCCGTCCACCTCGCTGGTGCTCGACCAGTTCGGTCGCAACCTGACCCAGGCTGCGCTCGAGGGCAAACTCGACCCGGTCATCGGCCGCTCGAAAGAGATCGAGCGCGTCATGCAGGTGCTGAGCCGCCGCACCAAGAACAACCCGGTGCTGATCGGTGAGCCCGGCGTCGGTAAGACCGCCGTCGTGGAGGGCCTGGCCCAGGCCATCGTCAACGGCGAGGTCCCCGAGACGCTGAAGGACAAGCAGCTGTACACCCTCGACCTGGGTTCCCTGGTCGCGGGCAGCCGCTACCGCGGTGATTTCGAGGAGCGCCTGAAGAAGGTGCTCAAGGAGATCAACACCCGCGGCGACATCATCCTGTTCATCGACGAGCTGCACACGCTGGTCGGTGCGGGCGCGGCCGAGGGCGCGATCGACGCGGCCTCGATCCTCAAGCCCAAGCTGGCCCGCGGCGAGCTGCAGACCATCGGCGCGACCACCCTCGACGAGTACCGCAAGTACATCGAGAAGGACGCCGCCCTGGAGCGCCGGTTCCAGCCGGTCCAGGTGGGCGAGCCGACCGTCGAGCACACCATCAACATCCTCAAGGGCCTGCGGGACCGGTACGAGGCGCACCACCGCGTCTCGATCACCGACTCCGCGCTGGTCGCGGCCGCGACGCTGGCCGATCGCTACATCAACGACCGGTTCCTGCCGGACAAGGCGATCGACCTGATCGACGAGGCCGGCGCCCGGATGCGCATCCGTCGCATGACCGCACCGCCGGACCTGCGTGAATTCGACGACAAGATCGCCGACGCGCGCCGGGAGAAGGAAAGCGCCATCGACGCGCAGGACTTCGAGAAGGCCGCGCGGCTGCGCGACAAGGAGAAGCAGCTCGTCGCCAAGCGCGCCGATCGCGAAAAGCAGTGGCGCTCCGGTGACCTGGACGTCGTGGCCGAGGTCGACGACGAGCAGATCGCGGAGGTGCTGGCCAACTGGACCGGTATCCCGGTGTTCAAGCTCACCGAGGAGGAGACCACCCGTCTGCTCCGTATGGAGGACGAGCTGCACAAGCGGATCATCGGCCAGGAGGATGCGGTCAAGGCCGTGTCCAAGGCCATCCGCCGCACTCGCGCCGGTCTGAAGGATCCGAAGCGTCCCTCGGGCTCGTTCATCTTCGCCGGTCCGTCCGGTGTCGGTAAGACCGAGCTGTCCAAGGCGCTGGCGAACTTCCTGTTCGGCGAGGACGACGCGCTCATCCAGATCGACATGGGCGAGTTCCACGACCGCTTCACCGCCTCGCGGCTGTTCGGCGCCCCTCCGGGCTACGTCGGCTACGAGGAGGGCGGCCAGCTCACCGAGAAGGTGCGCCGCAAGCCGTTCTCGGTCGTGCTGTTCGACGAGATCGAGAAGGCCCACCAGGAGATCTACAACACCCTGTTGCAGGTTCTGGAGGACGGCCGCCTCACCGACGGTCAGGGTCGCACGGTCGACTTCAAGAACACCGTGCTGATCTTCACCTCGAACCTCGGTACCTCGGACATCTCCAAGGCCGTCGGCCTGGGCTTCACCCAGTCCAACAACGAGGGCTCGAACTACGAGCGGATGAAGCTCAAGGTCAACGACGAGCTGAAGAAGCACTTCCGTCCCGAGTTCCTGAACCGCATCGACGACGTGATCGTCTTCCACCAGCTCACCACCGAGCAGATCGTGGAGATGGTGGATCTGATGATCAACCGCGTCGCCACCCAGCTGCGGAACAAGGACATGGAGATCGAGCTGTCCGAGCAGGCCAAGAGCCTGCTGGCCAAGCGCGGCTTCGACCCGGTGCTGGGCGCTCGCCCGCTGCGCCGGACCATCCAGCGCGAGATCGAGGACCAGCTGTCGGAGAAGATCCTCTTCGGCGAGATCGGCCCCGGCCAGATCGTCTCGGTCGCCGTCGAGGGCTGGGACGGCGAAGGCCAGGGCGAGGACGCCAAGTTCACCTTCGTCGGTCGGGCCAAGCCCGCCAAGCCCGCGGAAGAGGAGGAGAAGCCGGTGGCAGCGCTCGCCGGTGAATCCGCCACCGCGGCCGGAGAGTAATAGGCAGTACCGTCGCACGGCCCCTTCCCGCTTTCGGGAAGGGGCCGTTGCCCATGTCCGGGCGACGTCCGGACCCCGACAGGAAGGCCGAACGCTGAAGGTCACCGTCAGAAATGCCAGGTTTCAGCAGTGGGAGGCGTTGCTGACGAATCGCAACAAGCGGCAGCGGGCCGGGGTGTTCCTGATTCAGGGGGTGCGGCCGATCTCGCTGGCGGCGGCGAACGGGTGGCGGTTCGAGAGCCTGTTGCGGCCGGAGGGCAGGCAGCTGTCCGAATGGGCACGCGGGATCATCCGGGACAGTGACGCGGAGGTGATCGATGTCGCGCCGGAGTTGCTGGCCGAGTTGGGGGAGCGGGGGTCCGGTGAGCCGGAGCTGATCGCGGTGGGTGTGGCCCGGCCCGATGATTTCGGCCGAATCACTTGTGGGCCGGACTTTTTCGGGATCGTCTTCGATCGGCCGATCAGCCCGGGGAACGTCGGCACGCTGATTCGCTCGGCCGATGCCTTCGGTGCGTCCGCCGTCGTGGTCACCGGTCATGCCGCGGATATCTACGATCCGAAAGCGGTGCGGGCGAGTACGGGCTCGCTGTTCAGCCTGCCGGTGGTGCGGGCTCGATCCACCGATGAAGTATCGGCCTGGGTACACGAGCGGCAGCGGGCGGGAACTCCGCTGCGCATCGTCGGAACCGACGAGCACGGCACCGCCGATATCGCCGACTACGACCTGACCGGGCCGCGTTTGATCGTCATCGGCAATGAGACCAGCGGCCTGAGCGCGCGCTGGCGCGAGGCGTGCGACGACATCGTGCGCATCCCGATCGGCGGCGGCGCGAGCAGCCTCAACGCCGCCACCGCGGGATCGGTCCTGCTGTACGAAGCGGCCCGGCAACGCCGCGCCGTTCAGCGCTAGCGCCGCACGCGTCGTTCAGCGCAGGCGATCGAGGATCGGCTGGAACGCCTCGGCCAGTGCGCCCGGGACGATCACCTCATCGATGCCATAGGTGTCGCGGCGGTATTCCAGAACGGCGGCGGCCTCGGCGGGGTCGGCGGGCAGCAGACCGACCGCACCTGCCTCGCGCAGTTCGGCGGCGGTCGGGACCTGCCAGTTGCCCGGCGGCGGGGCCAGCTGATCGCCGATGCCGATCAGTTGACCGGTGAATGCGACCGGGCGATCGGCATTCTCACGCACGGTGGCGATGATCCCGGCCAGGTCCTTCTCGGTGGCGGCGGGATGCAGTGCGGGCAGGACGCGGTCGGCGATCCGCCCGGCTGCCGCGAGCATGCGGGGACCCGAGGCGGCGATCATGACCGGCGGCGCGGGGTCGACCTCGGCCCGCACGGCCGCCACGATCTCGATCAGATGCGTGCGTCGCTCGGATGCCGAACCACCGGGCCTGCCGAGCTTTTCGGCCTCCTGTACCGCATCGGGGCGTCCGATGCCGATGCCCAGTTCGAAGCGTCCGTCGGAAAGTTGTTGCAGCGCGGCGATTTCCCGCACCGCGACCGCGGCCGTTCGCAGCGGCGCCGCGATGACGTTCGGGCGCACGCGCAGGGTCGTGGTCACCGCCGCCGCGGCTGCCAGGGCCGGAAAGGGGGACGCGGTGCGCAGCGTATCGGGCATCAGGATCGTGTGATAGCCCTGTCGCTCAGCGTTTCTGGCGGTCTCCAGCCAGTCCGCCGCCGATCCGGGGGCCTGCATCGTGCCGAATCGAATGGTCATCGAACCTCCTGCGAAAAAATGTCGTGTCTGTCACTCAGCGCCCCGGAACCGGTCGATCATTCCCGGATCGGCGCGGCCGATCCGCTACTGCCAGCCCGGCCGCACCAACCCCGACTCGTAGGCCATCACGACCAGTTGGGTCCGGTCACGGGCGTTGAGCTTCAACAGGATTCGGCTGACGTGCGTGCGGGCGGTCGCGGGGCTCATGAACAGGCGTTCGGCGATCTCGGCGTTGGTCAGGCCCTCGGCGACCAGGGCCATCACCTCGCGTTCGCGGTCGGTCAGTTCGGAGAGCTCGGCCGTGGGCGCGGGCTTCGCGCGGGAGGCGAATTCGGCGACCAGACGGCGAGTCACACCGGGGGACAGCAGCGCATCGCCCTGCGCCACCACACGCACCGCCCGGACCAGATCGGCCGGTTCGGTGTGCTTGACCAGGAATCCCGTTGCGCCCGAACGCATTGCCTCGAAGACGTACTCGTCGAGTTCGAAGGTGGTCAGCACCACCACCTTCACCGCGCTCAATGCGGGATCGGCCGCGATCGCGCGGGTGGCGGCCAGACCGTCCAGCAACGGCATCCGAATATCCATCAGTACGACGTCGGGCGTCAGTTCCCGGGACATCCGCACGGCCTGTTCGCCGTTGTCGGCCTCGCCCACGACCCGGATGCCCTCCTGCGCGTCCAGCAGGGCGACGAATCCGCCGCGCACCAGCGCCTGATCGTCGGCCACCAGAACTCGGATACCGTGGCGTTCGGGGGTCATCGGGGCTCCTGGGGAATCGGAAGACGTGCGGTCACGCGGAATCCGCCGTGGCGCAACGCGATGGCGGACAGCTCACCGTTGAGTGCGTGTGCGCGTTCGAGCATGCCCGGGATGCCGTTGCCGCCCGGGGTTGTGGATGGTTGTGGAGTATTCGCGGGTGCGGTGTTCTCGACCACGACGCGCAGCTCGTCCGGGGAATAGTGCACGCCGACAACGGCACTCGCGCCGGAAGCGTGCCGCAGCACGTTGGTCAGCGATTCCTGCACGATCCGGGCGGCAGCCACGTCCAGGACGGCGGGCAGTCGCACCGGATCGCCGGTCACCTCGGTCCGGACCAGCAGGCCCGCCGAGCGAGCGGGTTCGATCAATGCGTCGAGATCGCCCACCCGCACGGCCGGACTCGTCGGTGCGGCAACGGTTTCCGCTCCCGACCGAATGGATTGCAGCAGCGCGTGCACCTCGCCGAGCGCGTCGCGACTGGCGGTTTTGATCGCGGCCAGCGCCGTCGCGGCCTGTTCGGGTTTGCGGTCGAGCAGTTCCAGCGCCACCGAGGACTGCACGTTGATCAGTGAAAGACTGTGCGCGAGAACGTCGTGCAGCTCGCGCGCGATCGCGAGACGCTCCTGTGTGGCCCGCTGTTCGCGCTGGGCCTGCTCGCGCGCTCGCTCGGCCTGCTCGTTCCGCTGGGCGGCCTCGGCCCGCTGCCGCCGGGCGATCAGCACCGCACGCCGCTGCCGAATCCCCTCGGCCAGCGCCACCAGCACCGACAGCCAGGCGAACAGCCCGATGATCTGCCAGTAATTGGTGGGATGCCCGTGCGTGAACGGCGCCGGCCACACCATCAGCAGATATCCCAGCGGCACGATCGGATAGGTCCACCAGCGCGAACCACGTCGGGCCGCGGCCAGGAACGCGATCGCCAGCGCGATGAAGATCGGGCCGTACCCGTATCCCAGCACCAGATAGGCCAGCGTGACGACCAGCACCGCGTACAGCACCGCGCGCGGATAGGCGCGCCGCGCCAGCAGCAGCACCGGACCCGCCAGCAGCAGCGCATACCCCAGGGCATCCAGCTCCCGCGAGCCGGTCGCGTGCCAGTGCGCATTCGCCTTGGCACCCGCCCCCACCTGGACGACGGCGGCGATCAGCGTCGGCAACAGAACCCGGCCACTGGGTCGCACGCGCGCTTCCACAATCGAACCGTAACGCCGCTTCGTCGGTTCCGGACGCCCCGCGCAGCGAATTACGTCCAGATACGTACGGTCCGATCGCGCCGGTTCCCGGACGTCGGGGCGGGTTGTGTTCGGGTGCACGGGTCCGATCGCGCTGGTGCCGGACGCCACGTGTGGCGCGTGGTATCCGGATGGTCCGATTGTGCCGGTTCGGTCATTGCGGGAGATGGGTTACGTCCGGATACGTACGCCCGGTCACGCTCGTCGGCGGATGTGCCCGGCCAGGTCGCGGGCGGATTCTCGAAGCATGAACGAATCGGATCCCGTAGCGGTCGTGCGCACCGAGGCGCTGACCAAACGCTATGGCACGCACACCGCCGTCGACGCCGTCGGCATGACCGTCGAGGCCGGGCAGATCTACGGCTTCCTCGGACCGAACGGGGCCGGGAAGACCACCACGCTGCGCATGCTGGTGGGCCTGATCCGGCCGACCTCGGGCCACGCGAGCGTCCTGGGGCGGCGTCCCGGCGATCCCGCGGCGCTGCGCCGGATCGGGGTGCTGATCGAGGGGCCGGGCTTCTTCCCGTACCTGTCCGGCCGGGACAATCTGCGGGTGTTGGCGCGTTATCGGGGCTGTACCCGGGACGACGCCGAGGAGGCGCTCGACCGAGTCGGCCTGGCCGCCCGCGGGAACGACAGGTTCCGCGCCTACTCGCTGGGGATGAAACAGCGTCTCGGGGTCGCCGCGGCCCTGCTGGGGCACCCGGATCTGCTGATCCTCGACGAACCCACCAACGGCCTGGATCCGGCCGGAATGGCCGAGATGCGTGAGCTCATCACCGGACTCGCCGCCGACGGGCACACCGTCGTGCTGTCCTCGCACCTGCTCAGCGAAGTGCAGGAGATCTGCGACCGCGTCGGCGTCATCTCGCAGGGCCGCCTGCTCACCGAATCGACGGTGCGCGAATTACGCGGCACGACAACGCTTTTCCTGCGAGCCGAACCGGTGGAACTGGCCTTCCCTGCGGTCCGTGCCGTACTGGGGGATCGCACCGCACTGCTGACCACCGGCGGCATCAGAGTCGATGCCGGTGTGGCAATGGCGCCCGAGGTGGCTCGTGCGGTGGTCGCGTCCGGTGCGGACCTGCTGGAACTGCGCAGCGACGAGCGGTCGCTGGAGGAGGTCTTCTTCGAGTTGACGACGCTGGAGCGTGTGTCGTGACCGGGGTGGAGGCTGTGCCCGCTGTTCGAGACGACGAAGCCGGAGAACCTGTCATGACCGACCTGATCGCTTGCACCCGAGCCGAATTCGCCCGCCTGCGCCGCTGGCCCGCCTTCTGGATCATCCTGGGGACCTGGATCGTGCTGAACCTGGTCTTCGCCTATCTGTTCAACTATCTCGCCTATGCGACGGGTTCGTCGATGCGCATGTCCAACGGGCAGCCTCGGGCGATCCTGTTGCAGCAGATGCTGCCCGCCGCGGTGCCCGAGGTGTTCACGCAGGGTATGGCGATGTTCGGGGGCGCACTGATGCTGGTGCTGGGTGCGTTGGTGACCGGAAGCGGATACGGCTGGGGCACTTGGAAGACCGTCTTCACCCAGGGGCCCTCGCGCGCTAGGGTGGCCGGTGGGACGGTGCTGGCCTTGGCGGTGGTGGTCGTCGCGCTGGTGCTCACCGCGTTCGTGGTCGACACCGGCGTGGCCGCGATCATCGGCACGGTGCAGCATCAGTCGCTCGCGCTGCCCGGTGCCGGACGCTCGCTGCTCGGAATCCTCACGGGTGCAGTGATTCTCGGGATGTGGACGTTGGCGGGCGCGGTGATCGGCGTGCTGGCTCGCGGTCCGGCGCTGGCCGTCGGGCTGGGGCTGGTGTGGGTGCTGGTGGTGGAGAATCTGCTGCGCGGCGTCGCCTCGATCTTCGCGCCGATCCGGGCGATCACCGATCACCTGCCCGGCACCGCGGCGGGTTCGCTCGCCGGCGCGATGCGCACGATCTCCGGGGAGCCGACCCCGGGTGTGCTCGACATCCTCTCGCGCCCCGCATCTTTCGTGGTCCTCGCGGTCTACATCGTCGTCTTCGCGGTCGCGATGATGTGGTTGCTGCACCGTCGCGACATGGCCTGAGCCGCAATCATCGTCGACTCCCGGATGACGTCGAACTCCGAGTAACGTCGATGCCGGACAACGTCGATGCCGGACAACGCCAACCTCCGGTTTGCGGCGCGGCTTGCCGCTCGGACGCGTGGCGGGTGCGAGGAACGAGTACCCGACGCGGGGCCGAGCGGCAAGCCTCAGAGCGCCGCAAACCCGCCGGAGCGAAGCGGAGGCCAAAAATACAGAAAGGACCGTGATGCCAACACGTAGCGCACGCACCGCATGGACCGGAGGACTGCAGGACGGCTCGGGCCGGGTCGAACTGGCCAGTTCCGGAGTCGGCACGTTCGACGTGTCGTTCCCCAAGCGGACGGCCGACACCGCCGAGGGCACCACCAGCCCGGAGGAGCTGATCGCGGCGGCGCATTCGTCCTGTTTCGCGATGGCGTGCTCCGCGGAGATCGGCAATGCCGGCGGCACCGTGCAGAGCCTGGACGTCAACGCGGATGTGACGCTGGGACCGGATCCGGCGGGCGGTTTCCGCCTCAGCAGCATCAAGCTGACCGTCCGGGGCCGGGTGTCCGGACTGGACGCCGCGGGCGCGGTGAAGGCCGCCGAGGCCGCCAAGGCCGGTTGCCCGATCAGCAAGGCGCTGGCCGGCGTCGGCACCATCGAGCTGGACGCGAGCTTCGAGGGCTGAGGCATCGCGCGGGTCGAGCCTGCGCACGGACCGGGCCCCGGCGACATCGCACGCGGGGCCCGATCCACCCGCTACGAACCGGGTGAACAGCGAATTTGCGAACTAGGCGGGCTTGGCCGCGACGTCGAGCACGACCTCGAACTCGAGCAGCGAGGCGCCGGTCGACACCGGCTTTCGGGACGGATCACCCGCGTGCGCCGTCTTGGCCGGGCCGTCCCGCCACGCGGCGAAGGACTCCTCCGAATCCCACTGCGTGACAACGAAGTACCGATTGTCTCCGGCGACCGGGCGCAGCAGCTGGAACCCGAGGAAGCCGGGCGAGTTCTCCACCGCGTGCGCGCGGCCCGCGAACCGCTTCTCCAATTCGGGCCCCGCACCCTCGGGGACCTCGATCGCATTGATCTTCACAACAGCCATGAGGCCATGCTAGCCGCGCAGCACCTGACGCCCGATGGCCCACTTGTGGACCTCGGTGGGACCGTCGTACAGGCGGAAGGCGCGCATATCGCGGAAGATCATCTCCACGACCGTCTCGTCGCTGATGCCGATGCCGCCGAGAACCTGGACGCAGCGATCCGCGACCTTGAAAAGTTCTTCGGACACACTGGATTTGGCGATCGAACTCTCGTGCCGGGCCTTGTGGCCGTTGTCCATCAGCCAGCAGGCGTGCCAGATGGTCAGGCGGCATTGGTGCAGCGCGATCTCGTTGTCCGCCAACAGGAACGACACGCCCTCGTGCTCGCCGATGGGCTTGCCGAATGCGGTGCGGGTGCGCGCGTGCTCGACCGCGATGCTCTGTGCCCGTTCGGCCGCGCCGAGCCAGCGCATGCAGTGCGTCAGGCGGGCCGGGGCCAGCCGCAGCTGCGCGTACCGCAGTGCCTGGCCGGTCTCGCCGAGGACGGATTCCCTTGGCAGCGTGAGGTTCTCGAATCGCACCACGCCGTGCCCGCCGACGTAGTTGCGGTCCATGGTGTTCATCGTGCGCTCGATGACGATGCCGGGAGTGTCGCCCTCGGTGAGGAACAGTGTCGGTCCCTCGGGCAGGTGTGGGTTGGCCTCGAGCCGGGCCATGATGATCCAGGTCTTGGCCCCGTCCGCGCCGGTGATGAGCCATTTGCGGCCGTTGACGGTGAAATTCTCGCCGTCGAAGGTGGCGGTGGTGGCCAGCTGACCCGGATCCGATCCGGCCCCGTCCGGTTCGGTCATCGCGAAGACCGAACGCTGGTGTCCGGTGATCACCGGCATCAGGTACCGGTCGATCTGCTGCGCGTCCGCGACCTTGGACAGCAGGAACATATTGCCCTCGTCGGGTGCGGCGCAGTTCATCGCGACCGGTCCGAGCGTGGACCAGCCCGCCGCCTCGTACAGCACGGCCTGCTCGACGTGGGTGAGTCCGCGCCCGCCCAGCTCGACCGGGGCCTGCACGGTCAGCAACTTCTCCGCTCGCGCCAGCTCCACCAGCTCCTGACGCAGGTCGTCGGTCGGCCCGTGCGAGGTCACCCGGGGATCGCGCTCGTAGGGAACGATCTTGTCGATGACGAACTGCCGCACCCGATCACGTTCGGCGGCGAGGTCGGCGGGAATCGAGAAATCGATCATCTGGTCACCTTCGTTCGTTGGCCTGCGACGAGCATACGACGCATCTCGACACGGACTGACGGCAGACGCCCTCAAATCTCATCGCGCACAACGTCGCACTTCACGGCGCTGATCGGCGAGCAGGATCACGGATACATTCCGCAGTGGATCAGCCCAGGACCTCGGACAGGAAGCGGGTGACCTCGGCGCGATAGGCGGCGGGCTGGTCGTCGTGCACGAGGTGGCCCGCATCGGGAACCAGGACGTGGCGAGCCTGCGGATGATCGGCGGCCATGCGACGCATCTGGCCGGGCGGGGTGATGGTGTGCTCGCCCTCGATCAGCAGGGCGGGCACGCGCACGGCATCCCACTGCGACCAGAAGTCCCGGGTGCCCCACTCCTCGGAGATATCCCGGAAGGTCGTGACCGCGCCGTGCAATCGGTAACCGTCGGGGCCGTGGGCGAAGGCCTGCAGGAAGTAGCGTCCGGCCACCGGACCGAAGAAATCCAGGACCGCGTCCTGGTCCGGGAACGGCTGCGGCCAGGCTTCGATCATCTCCGCCCAGTCCCGCGCGGTGCGGCCGCGGAAGTCCGGAGCCATATCCTCGACCACCAGCGCACGCACCCGGTCCGGATGGGCCGCGGCGAACATCCACCCGTGCAGTCCGCCCATCGAGTGACCGATCACCACCATCGGCTCGGTGATCTGCGCGGTGGCCGTGGCCAGATCCGCCACGAACGCCTCGGTGGTCAGTTCCGGGGGCGCGGGCCGACCGTGTCCGGCCGCGTCGAAGGTGTAGAGCCGCCCGAACGGGCGCAGCCAGTCCAGTTGTGCGCGCCACGTCCGCGCGCTGCCCATGAGCCCGTGCAACAGCAGAATCGGCACACCTGTGCCACCCTCGTCGATCAGCATCGGCTCCGACCATACGGCGGACTCCCTCGGCCGCGTCGGCGGGTGTGAATGTCCTGAATGCGCACGCCCCCGGGATACCCGGCGCCGGTGTCCTAGGATGTTGTCGCACGCAAGAGCGGGTCCCTCGGATCGGCTCGTGCGGCAGGTACACAGCACGTCCGGGGCGGCCTCACGCCGCGTGAGGCCGGGTCGTGCGGAAAGACATCTGCGGTCGGGAACAGCTGCGACGATCCGTCGCGGCGGACCTGTTCGCGCCGGAAGGACACTGCATGAGTTCGGAACTGCACGTGGATGTTTCCGGCGGCGTCGCGGTACTCACGCTCAATCGTCCGGCTCAGCAGAACGCGCTGACTCCGGAGTTGACCGACGAACTCGGTGCGGCCCTGCGCCGTTGCGATGTCGAGGACGCGATCCGCGCGGTCGTGCTCACCGGGACGCCACCGGCCTTCTGCGCTGGCGCGGATCTGTCCCACCGGGTCGGCGAGGTCAGCGCCACCCTCGATCCGCCGCCGTGGCGGGTGCGCAAACCGGTGATCGCGGCGGTCAACGGCCACGCGGTCGGCGTCGGACTGGCCCTGGCACTGCAGTGCGATCTGCGATACATGGCCCGCGACGCGGTGTACGGACTCAATCAGGTCCGTCGCGCAGTCCTGGCCGACGGCTATGCGCACTGGACGCTGCCCCGGCTGGTCGGCATGGCCAATGCCGCGGACATCATGCTCACCGGCCGCACCTTCGACGGCGAGGAGGCCAAGTCGATGGGCCTGGCCAACGGCTGCCTGCACGGCTCCGAGGTGCTGCCGACCGCTATGGCCGTCGCACACGACATCGCGGGCGGATCCGCACCGCTTCCCGCGGCGCTGTCCAAACGGCTGCTGTGGGAGGGCCTGGGAATGACCCAGGAGGCGGTCGGCCGGATGGAGACCGAGTTGAACGGCTACGTCGGGCGGAGCCTCGACGGAGGTGAGGGGATGGCCGCATTCCGCGACCGCCGCCCGCCCCGATGGACCGGCAGCATCAGCAGTGAATGGCCCGCCTGGGAAGTGCCGTCCGAGCCCGAGCGTCCCGGACTGGACTGACGACCCGGTTGGTTCAGGCGCGTCCGCCGAGGACCATCAGCAGGAAGACGATGGCCACCAGGACCATCAGGACTGTGCCGATGATGCCCAGGACGTATCCGACGAGTATCTGCGAGCGTCCGCCGAGCGTGGCGCCGTAGGCGTGATTGAGCTGATCGGACTGCTCGATCTGATTCAGCGCCTGCTTACCCAGGACCCACGCAACCGGACCCAGTGCGCCGCAACAAAATATGCTCAGGATGCCGAGCAGCAGCACGGTCGTCGCGTGCGGGTGCTCGACCGCCGGACCGACCGGTTGATCGGGCAGCTCTCCCCAGTAGGGCTGCTCATTCCACATGGACACCGTCCAAGTCTACGGTGACACGGGCCGTTTCATCGGCCGGACGCGCGCCAATTCACCTCGACCCGCCCGTCCGCGGGCGCAATTCCCCTCCCGGACGGGCCGATTCGGCTCGGTCAGGACCGGCGCTGACGTGCGATGTCGGCCAGTACGACACCCGCCGCGACCGACGCGTTCAGCGATTCGACCGGCCCGGCCATCGGGATGCTCAGAATCTCGTCGCAGGTCTCGCGCACCAGCCGGGACAGGCCCTTGCCCTCCGAACCGACCACCACGACCGTCGGTGCGGTGCCGTCGAATTCGTCCAGGACGGTGTCCCCGCCCGCGTCCAGGCCGACGATCTGCACGCCGGTCGAGGCCCAATCCTTCAGTGTGCGAGTCAGATTCGTCGCACGCGCGACGGGCAGCCGCGCCGCGGCGCCGGCGCTGGTCCGCCAGGCCACCGCCGTGACGCTCGCGCTGCGCCGCTGCGGAATCACCACGCCGTGTCCGCCGAAGGCGGCGACCGAGCGGATGACCGCACCGAGATTGCGCGGATCGGAGATGTTGTCCAGCGCCACCAGCAACGCGGGTTCGCCCGAGCCGCGGGCGGATTCGAGCAGATCGTCCGGATGGACGTACCGGTACGGCGGCACCTGCAGGGCCATGCCCTGGTGTAATCCGTTGGAGCTCATGCGATCCAGGTCGGTGCGCGGCACCTCCAGGATCGAGATACCGGCGTCGGCGGCGAGTTTCACCGAGGCGGTGAGCCGTTCGTCGTTCTCGGTGCCCACCGCGACGTACAGCGCCGTCGCCGGGACGCCGGCGCGCAGGCACTCCACCACCGGATTGCGGCCGAGCACCAGTTCGGGTCCATCGGCGTTGCGGCGTCCGGCAACCCGGCCGCCGCCCGAACCACCGCCGGATTTGGCCGCGGCCTTGGCCGCCGCGGCGGCCCGCTTGGCCGCGGGATGGTATTTGCGCTCGGTCGCGGGCGGGGTCGCGCCCCGGCCCTCGAGTCCACGACGACGTTTCCCGCCGGACCCGACCACCTGGCCCTTCTTGGTGCCGCCCTTGCGCACCGCACCGCGCCGTTGCGAATTGCCTGCCATCAGTTCGCCTTTCGTGCCGTCGGTGACACCAGCGACCATTCGGGGCCGTCGGGTGTGTCGGTGACCTCGACCCCCGCCTCGTGCAGCCGATCGCGCACCGCGTCGGCCTCGGCCCAGTCCTTCGTGGCGCGGGCGTGCTGCCGGCGCTCGAGTTCGGCGCGCACCAGAATCTCCAGCGCGTCGTTCGCCGAGGAGGAATCCTGCGGCCCGGACCAGTGCGGATCCAGCGGATCCACACCCAGGATGCCGAGCATCGCACGCACCTGTCCGGCCGCCTCGCGGGCGGTGTCGGTCGCGGCGGATTCCAGGGCCTTGTTGCCCTCGTGCACGACCCGATGAATTTCGGCCAGCGCCTTGGGAATTCCGAGATTATCGTCCAGCGCCTCGGCGAACGCGTCGGTCCACTTGCCGACCGGAACCTCGCCCAGGCGTTCGGTCGCGCGGCGGACGAACGCCTCGAGCCGCTGATAGGTCTGGGCCGCATCGCGCAGCGCCTGATCGGAGTACTCCAGCATAGAGCTGTAGTGCGCACTGCCCAGATAGAACCGAAGTTCCACGGCCCGAACGTTTTCGAGCACATTCGGCACGGCCAGGGTGTTGCCGAGCGACTTGGACATCTTCTCCCCGCCCAGGGTCACCCAGCCGTTGTGCAACCAGTACCGCGCGAAACCGTCACCGGCGGCACGGGATTGGGCGATTTCGTTCTCGTGGTGTGGGAACACCAGATCCATACCGCCGCAGTGGATGTCGAATTCCGGGCCGAGATAGAACCCGGCCATCGCCGAGCATTCCAGATGCCAGCCGGGGCGGCCCGGACCCCACGGCGAGGGCCAGGTCGGCTCATCGGGTTTGGCGGCCTTCCACAGCGTGAAGTCGCGCGGATCGCGTTTCCCCTCGCCCGCGCTCTCACCCTGATGCACGTCGTCGAGCTTGTGCCCGGACAGTGCGCCGTATTCGGGATAGCTGCGCACATCGAAGTAGACGTTCCCGGACGAGGCGTAGGCGTGACCGCGGTCGATCAGCCGCTGCATCATCTCGACCATCTGGGTGATGTGCCCGGTCGCGCGCGGCTCCACCGACGGGGGTAGCACGCCGAGTGCGGCATAGGCGCGGTCGAAGGCGCGCTCGTGCGTGGCGGCCCACTCCCACCAGGGGCGGCCCGCCGCGGCGGCCTTGTTCAGGATCTTGTCGTCGATATCGGTGACATTTCGCACGAATGCGACGTCGTAACCGCCCGCGACCAGCCAACGGCGCAGGACGTCGAACGCGACTCCACTGCGGACGTGTCCGATATGCGGCTCGCCCTGCACCGTGGCGCCACAGAGATATATCGACGCTCGGCCGGGGACCAGAGGCGTGAAATCACGCAGGGTCCGCGTCGCGGTGTCGAAGAGGCGCAGAGTCACGACCAGCCATCCTACTGTCAGGAATTTTGCATGAGGTACGGGGCAGGTGCCGGGTACGGGATATCCGGCAGCTCAGGGGTGCGGGCGAGTTAGTTACGACAACTCAGCAACGCGGTGGCGACCGCCGCTACACCCTCGCCGCGGCCGGTGAGCCCCAGACCGTCGGTGGTCGTGCCGGACACCGAAACCGGTGCACCGAGTAATTCTCCCAGGACATCTTGCGCCTCGCTACGGCGAGGTCCGATCTTGGGACGATTGCCAATGATCTGCAGGGCCGCGTTGACGATGGTGTATCCGTCCTCGGCCAGCAGCCGGCGGACCTCGCGCAGCATGTCCGCACCGGACACGCCGGCCCATTCGGGCCGCCCGACGCCGAATACCGCGCCCACATCGCCCAGTCCGGCGGCCGACAGCAGCGCATCGCACAGCGCGTGCGCGCCGACATCACCGTCGGAGTGACCGGCACAGCCGCTCTCGCCCTCGAACAGCAGCCCGGCCATCCAGCAGGGACGGCCGGGTTCGATCGGGTGCACATCGGTGCCGATACCCACGCGCATGGCGGCCGGATCGGTCATCGCGTCACCGTGTTCAACTGTTCGAAGATCTCGGTGCGGCCGGGAGTGTCGCGCTCGGCCAGCAGGGTGCGGGCCAAGCGCAGATCCAACGGGGTGGTGATCTTGAACGCCAGCGGATCGCCGGGAATCACGCGTACGCGCGCGCCGAAGGCTTCGACCAGGCCCGCGTCGTCGGTCGCGTGCATTCCGGCGGCATAGGCGTCCCGCAGGAGTTGGCCGTCGAAGCCCTGGGGAGTCTGGATCGCGCGCAGAACCGAGCGATCGGGGGTGCCGGTGACCTCGCCGTCGGCGTCCACGGATTTGATCGTGTCCGCGACCGGCAGACCCGGTACGACGGCCGGGCAACCGGACTTCAGTTCGGCCACCACCCGCGCGATCATCGACGGCGGCGTCAGGGCGCGCGCGGCGTCGTGCACGAGGAAATGGGTGGCCTGCGGTGCGGCGGCAATTCCGGCGCGCACCGAATCGGTGCGTTCCGCGCCGCCGGCGACCACGCTCACCGGTACGGGGCATGCCGGTTCGGCGCGGTGACCTAGCAGAATTCGCGCCTCGTCGAGGAGTTCGGCGGGCGCGGCGATCACGATGTGGTCCACGACTCCGGACGCGATCAGGCCGTCGGTAGCGAGTGTGAGCATGGGGCTGCCGCCGACCGGGACGAACGCCTTGGGCATGGACTCACCCAGGCGAACGCCCCGACCGGCGGCAGGCACCAATGCCACGACACGACTGGTGTCGTGCAGTTGGTTCACGATCAGGAGGCCGCTGCGAGAACCTCGTCGAGCAGAGTCTCGGCCTTGACATCATCGGTGCCCTCGGCGAGGGCGAGTTCACCGACGAGGATCTGACGGGCCTTGGCGAGCATGCGCTTCTCGCCGGCGGACAGGCCGCGATCCTGTTCGCGCCGCCAGAGATCACGCACGACCTCGGCCACCTTGTTCACATCGCCGGAGGCGAGCTTCTCCAGGTTGGCCTTGTAACGCCGAGACCAGTTCGTCGGCTCCTCCGTGTGCGGCGCACGTAGCACCTGGAAGACTCGATCGAGACCCTCCTGGCCCACGACGTCACGAACGCCGACGTATTCGGCATTCTCGGCGGGAACCCGTACGGTGAGATCGCCCTGGGCGACCTTCAGGACCAGATACTCCTTCTGCACACCCTTGATGGTGCGAGTCTCGATAGCTTCGATCAGCGCCGCTCCGTGGTGGGGGTAAACGACGGTGTCTCCGACCTTAAAAATCATGTGTCCCGTGCCCCTTTCGATGCTCACAGTTTAACATGCGACTCGATAACGGCGCGATCAACGACGCAGGTCAGGGCCACAACAGCCGGGCGCTGGGGGTTGACAGAACCAAAACGTTGTGCATCCTGTTGTGCCAGAACAAGTTACGGCCGGGCCCGTGCGCGGCGGGGGTGGCGCGGGAAACCGTCAGGGCCCCGTCGATCCGCGCGCCCGGACAACTATTACGCTCCGTACTACTACTCTGCATCGTGGAGTGAGCCCGGTCGACATGGAGGACAACCCGTGACTGCCCTGAAAGCCACCACAGCGTCCCAGGCGCGCCGCAGCGCCGTGCGCCGCAGTGCTGTTGCAGTTGCCGCGCTGGCAGCGGGTGCCGCACTCGCACTGTCGGGCTGCAGCTCCGGCCAGATCGCGCAGACCGCGCGGCAGGTCTCGGCGGTGAACGGCAATACCGCCAACGTGGGCGATGTGGCGCTGCGCGATGTGCGCATCCTGCTGCCGCAGTCCGAGGAGTACACCAACGCCAAGGGCGGCAAGGCGCTCATCGCGTTCAGCGTCGTCAACGAGGGCGCGTCCAAGCCCGACGAGCTCAGCAGCATCACCACCGACCTTGGCACCGTCGAGGTCACCCCGGCTGATACGACCCTGGAGCCGGGCCGGACCGTCGTCGCGGGCGGCCCGCAGGCCGTGCAGTCCAACGCGCCGGCCGCCTCGACCACCACCACGGCGCCGTCGTCCGGCACCGCCACCACCACGCCGTCCACCTCCGCGTCGGCGGCGGCCACCAGTAAGCCGGCCGCCGGTGCGGCCAAGCCGATCCTGGTCGAGATCTCGGGTCTGACCAAGGACATCACCCCCGGGCCGACCTATCCGGTGACCTTCAACTTCAAGGAGGCCGGGACCGTTCTGGTGAACGTTCCGGTCGACGGCGGCAGCGCCCCGAACAACGCGAGCTGATCCGGGGCGGGAACCGGTCCGTCGGCGGCCCGAGCAGTCGTGACGCACAGCGCGGCCGGACGGGGAACGCGGAGTCTGTCGGAGTCGATCCCTAGGCTGCGCACGTGCCCAAGGTGAAATCGCTCTACCGCTGCTCCGCCTGTTCGCACGAGGTCGCCAAGTGGGTGGGACGCTGTCCCTCCTGCGGTGAATGGGGTTCCATCGGTGAGCAGGCCGCGGCGCCCGCATCGGTCGCGACCGGGCGGCGGGCCCTGCTGCCCTCGACGGCCGCCGCACCGATCTCCACCATCGATTCGAAGGTCACCCGTGCCCGGCCGACCGGCGTGAGCGAGTTGGACCGGGTGCTCGGCGGCGGCGTGGTGCCCGGTTCGGTGGTGCTGCTGTCCGGCGAGCCCGGCGTGGGCAAATCGACGTTGCTGCTCGAGGTGGCCCACCGCTGGGCGCGTCATCGGGAGGAACGCGCACTCTATGTGACCGCCGAGGAGTCCGCCGGGCAGGTGCGGTTGCGCGCCGATCGGACCGGCGCGGTGCACGAGCGGGTCTACCTCGCCGCCGAATCGGATCTGGCCACCATTCTCGGGCATGTCGAGCAGGTGCGGCCCTCGCTGCTGGTGGTCGACTCGGTGCAGACCATGCTGGCCGCGGATGCCGAGGGCGTGATCGGCGGGGTGACGCAGGTGCGCGCGGTGACCGCGGCGCTGACCTCGCTGGCCAAGGCCAGCGGTATCGCGGTGCTGCTGGTCGGGCACGTCACCAAGGACGGCAATGTCGCCGGTCCGCGAACGCTCGAGCATCTGGTCGACGTGGTGCTGCAGTTCGAGGGCGACAAACATTCCACGCTGCGCATGGTGCGCGGGGTGAAGAATCGCTTCGGCAGCGCCGACGAGGTGGGCTGTTTCGAACTGCACGACGACGGCATCGCCGGTGTGCCCGATCCCTCCGGACTGTTCCTGCACCATCGCGCCGATCCGGTGCCGGGTACGGCGATCACCGTCGCGATGGACGGCAAACGTCCGCTGCTGGCCGAGGTGCAGGGGCTGACGGTGTCGACGCCCGCGCCCGCGCCGCGCCGGGCGGTCAGCGGTCTGGACTACAACCGGGTTTCCATGGTGCTCGCGGTGCTGCAGAGCCGATGCCACGTCTACCTCGGCAAACACGATGTGTACGCGGCCACCGTCGGCGGTATGCGGCTGACCGAGCCGGGTGCGGATCTGGCTGTCGCGCTGGCGATCACGAGTTCCGAGCGGGGTATCTCGCTGCCCGGCGGGCTGGTGATCCTGGGTGAGGTCGGGTTGGCCGGTGAGGTTCGGCGTGTCACGGGGGCCGGGCGTCGCCTCGCCGAGGCCGAGCGGCTAGGTTTCACTGAGGCGCTGGTGCCGCCGGGCGTGGATTGCTCCGGCCTGTCCATGCGGGTGCGCGAGGTGGCGAATGTGCGTGCGGCAGTTGCGTTGAGTGGTTTGTCGAAGCGAGGGGGCGAACATGCGGAGGCTGCCGAATGAACCCTGGCCGTTGGGTCACCAATCTGCTCGGCAAGCCCGCGATGGGCGGCGAGCATTCCAATTCCGCTGTGGTGCACTGCGATAGCGGGCATCTCGCGTTGCGCGACGTGATCGCCCGGCTGGTTCCGGGCACGCAGTTGCGCGACGGTATCGATCGGATCCTGCTGGCCCGCACCGGCGCGCTGATCGTGCTCGGGCACGACGAGCCGGTGGAGCGGATCTGCGACGGCGGTTTCGAACTCGATGTCGAGTTCTCCCCGACGCGTCTGCGCGAACTATCGAAAATGGATGGCGCAGTGGTGCTTTCGACCGACGGCGGGCGCATCCGGCGGGCCAATGTGCATCTGGTCCCCGATCCCGCGCTGCCCACGGTGGAGACCGGCACCCGGCACAAGGCCGCCGAGCGCACCGCGGCGCAGACCGGCTATCCGGTGATCTCGGTGAGTCGCTCGACCGGGATCGTCACGGTGTATCTGGGCGGTCTGCGGCATCTGGTGCAGCCCTCGCAGTCGATTCTCTCGCGCGCCAATCAGGCCATGGGCACGCTCGAGCGCTACCGTTCGAGGCTGGACGAGACCGCGCGGCTGCTGTCGATCGTGGAGCTGGAGGATTTCACCACCCTGCGCGATGTGCTGTCCGTCCTGCACTGCCTGGAACTGGTGCGCCGGGTCGGCCGCGAAATCGATTCCGACGTCGGTGAACTCGGTATCGACGGCCGTCAGCTGGCCCTGCAGCTCGCCGAACTGGTCGGCGAGACCGACACCCTGCGGCGGCTGCTGGTCCGCGACTATCTGCGGGCGCATCCGGTGGACGAGGCGAATGTCGACGCGGCCCTGCTCGAACTGGACGGTCTGCTCGAGGTGGATCTGCTGGATCTGGTGAACCTCGGCCCCGCGCTGGGCTTTCCGGCAACTCTCGAGGCTCTGGACACCGCCGTGTGCCCGCGCGGTTACCGGCTGCTCGCCGAGATTCCGCGAGTCTCGTTGAGTAGCGTGGAATCCGTTGTCGCGGTGTATGGTTCGCTGTCGAGCCTGCTGTCCGCCACCGCCGACGAACTGGAAACCCTGGACGGCATCGACAATCAGCTGGCCCGCCAGATCCGCGAGGGGCTGTCCCGGCTCGCCGAATCCGGCGGCGTCTGAGCCGAATCGCATCAGGAGATGTTGAACGTCTCGGGGGAGCTGCGGACGGAACCGAACTGGGCGCTGACGGCGTAGGCGCCCGCCGGGACGGGGACGCGGTCGCCCGCGCAGTTGGGCTGGGAGGTGGTGCCGGACCAGGTGAGGGTGAAGGCCGCCTGCTGACCGCCGTTGAGAGTGCGCACGTCGGGCTGGCCGCCCTGATCGCAATCGGTACTGGTCCACAGGCGGCGCTGGCCGTCGAGGGATTGCACCGAGACCTGCTGCAGACCCGAGCCCATATCGCGGGAGCAGGCCATGGTCGAGATATTGGTGATGACGATCCCGAACACCGGCTTGTCACCCGCCTTGTAACTCGGCTGCCCGACGGTCACCTTCACTGCCAGTGATTGATCCGGGCAGGCGGCGGGTGCGCTGGCCGCGGTGGCGTTCACCGTGCCCGACGGCGTCGCGCTGGCCGAGGCCGCCGCGTCGGGGGTGGACGTCGCCGCGGGAGTGGTCGTCGCCGAACCGGCCGCGGGCCCCGCGGCGTTCGCGGAGGTGGACGTCGCGGCGGCCGTCGAGCCCGACGAGCCGCCGCCGTGCAACAGCATGATCGCCAGCCAGATGACCAGCGCCAGCGCGATCACGATCGCGCCGATGGCGAACACGCGACGACGCCAGTAGATCTCCGGCGGCAGTGGTCCAGTCGGTTCCAGCACGACACCACGGTAAGGGCACCATCGGGTGACCCGCCGCTCAGCTGCGCGGCGTGTCGGTATGGAACAGCTGTGGAACCGGGT
Organism: Nocardia jiangxiensis NBRC 101359; assembly: GCF_000308615.1. Taxonomy (GTDB): domain Bacteria; phylum Actinomycetota; class Actinomycetes; order Mycobacteriales; family Mycobacteriaceae; genus Nocardia; species Nocardia jiangxiensis. The sequence goes on along the minus strand of NZ_BAGB01000068.1, from coordinate 245,537 downwards.
ACATTTCGCCGGATCTACGGCCGGTTCAGACCGTTTCGCCGATGTTGCCCACCGAACGGTGCAGGTGGGCCCGGCCGTCGGCGAGTTTGTAGGTCACCGAGGCGATCGCGCACTGACCGGTGGCGACGCGCTGGGAGATGATCATCGAGCGCTGCATGAGCAGTCGGCTCGTTTCCACGACGTGCCGGGCCTCGAGCTCGTCCACGCCGGTCAGGCCCTCGCGGCGGCCGAGCAGGATGGAGGGGGTGACTCGTTCGACGAGGCTGCGGATGAAACCGCCGGGGACGTCGCCGCCGTCGAGCGCGTTGATGGTGGCGGCGACCGCGCCGCAACTGTCGTGCCCGAGCACCACGATCAGCGGTACGTTCAGGATCTCCACGCCGTATTCGATGGATCCGAGGACCGAGTCGTCCAGCACATGCCCTGCGGTGCGGACCACGAACATATCGCCGAGGCCCTGGTCGAAGATGATTTCGGCGGCCACGCGGGAGTCGCCGCACCCGAACAGGATCGCCGCCGGCTGCTGACCGTGCACGAGTTTGGCCCGGTCCGCGCTCCCCTGACCGGGGTGCTGCAGGTTACCGCTGACGAACCTGTCGTTGCCCTCACGGAGGGTCTTCCAGGCGGTGATCGGGTTGGTTTGAGGCATGCGTCCCATTTTCCATGCGCTTGCGGTTACCGGCCAGTCCGCATGGTTACATCCCGGCAAATGTCTGCGTAGATACCGTCCGGGCCGATTGTGAGGGCATCGGCGTTGCCCTGTGATCTCGGTGGGTGGCAGCGGCATCCCGCCGCGATGTCCGCAACCGAACGGACCGGGTGCGGGTGGCGCAGACCGGGGGGTGAATCATGGCTGTGTGATGGTTCGGCAGCTGAATTCGCTCGTGTGGGCGGTGGATCCGGGAAGTGTCGAGGCCGGGCGCCGTGGGTGGACATCGGGGGTGTGTGGGTGAGTATCGACTCCGATGTGCTGATCGACTGGTACGGGGAGACGGCGCGGGATCTGCCGTGGCGGCGCCCGGGAGTCTCGGCGTGGCAGATCCTGATGAGCGAGATCATGTTGCAGCAGACGCCGGTGGTTCGGGTGGAGCCGATATGGCGGGAGTGGGTGGCGCGCTGGCCGGTGCCGTCGGCGATGGCGGCGGCCTCGCCCGGGGAGGTGTTGCGCGCCTGGGGAAAACTGGGATATCCGCGGCGCGCGCTGCGGTTGCACGAATGTTCGCGGGTGTTGGCCGCCGAACACGGTGACGAGGTGCCCGGCGATGTCGACGTGCTGCTCGGCCTGCCGGGGATCGGCGCGTACACCGCGCGGGCCGTGGCATGTTTCGCCTACGGGCAGCGAGTTCCGGTGGTGGACACCAACGTTCGCCGGGTCGTCGCGCGTGCGGTGCACGGCCGGGCCGAGGCGGGCAATCCCGCGGCCCGCGATCTGGTCGAGACCGAGGAGCTGCTTCCGGTCCGAATCGACCGTGCCGCAGTGTTTTCCGCGGCGTTGATGGAATTGGGCGCGGTGGTGTGCACCGCCCGCACTCCCGACTGTGACCTGTGCCCGCTGCCGCGCTGCGCCTGGCTCGCGGCCGGACGTCCCGCCTCGGATGTGGTGCGGCGCACGCAGAAATACGACGGCACCGACCGTCAGGCCCGCGGTCGACTGCTGGACGTCCTGCGCGGAGCCTCCGGCCCCGTCGAACGTGTCGCCCTCGACCTGGCCTGGACCCGCGATCCCGGCCAGCGCGCCCGTGCCCTGGACTCCCTGCTCACCGACGGTCTCGTGGAACAGACCCCGGACGGCCTGTTCGCACTGGCGGGAGAAGCCGGGAGCTGATCGGCGCGTCTCGGGGAATGGCTGCGCCGCAGGGCAACCGGCCGCGTGCGCCGAGTGTCCGGACGGGGTCGACTCAGCTCGAAGTGACGCTCGCCTCGATCGGCGCGGGAGTCGCGGTGGGGGCCTGAATTCGTCTGCGTCGACCGGAGTCGAGACGCGGCGAGACGGCTCGGCAGATCAGGTAGATGGCGAAGGAGATGGTGGTGACGAACGTCGACACCGGGACTCCCGGAGCCAGCGACGCGATGATGCCGCCGACTGCGGCGAGTTCGGCGAAGACGATGGACAGGATCGCGGCGCGCAGCGGACTCGCGGTCAGTTGGGCGGCGGCTGCCGCGGGGGTGATCAGCAGGGACAGGACCAGTAGTGCGCCGACGATCTGGACGCCGAATGCGGCGGTGACGCCCAGCAGTACCGCGAAGACCACCGACAGCGCCCGTACCGGGACGCCGCGGGCGACCGCCACTTCCGGGTCGGTGCTGGCGAAAAGCAGTGGGCGGTAGATGAATGCGAGTACTACCAGAACACCGGCGGTGCAGACCGACAGCAGGGTGAGCCCGTTGTTGCCGACGCTGACCACCTGCCCGGTGAGCAGCGAGAACTTCGATCCGGCGCGGGTGGGCCCCAGCCACAGGAACAGCACCGAGAGCCCGAGCCCGAACGAGAGCACCACCGCGATCACCGAATCGCGTTCGCGCGCACGTGATCCGAGCAGGCCGAACATCACGGCCGCGACCACCGAGCCGATGATCGCGCCCGCGCCCACCCCGATTCCGGCCAGCAGCGCCGCCGCCGCACCGGTCAGGGACAGTTCGCTGGTGCCGTGCACCGCGAAGGACATCTGCCGGCTCACGATGAGCGGACCGATCGCACCGGCCAGCAGGCCCAGCAGCGCCGCGGCCAGCACCGCCTGCTGCACGAAGTCGTAGTACAGCAGATCGGCGGTGGTGTGGAAGTCGAGCAGTTTGGTGAAGATGTCGGTGAGCTTCTCGTTCATCGGTGCTCCCCGCCGAGTGCGTCCATGGTGTCTCCGGTGCCGACGACGACCAGTCGTCCGCGTACTCGCAACACATCGACTTCGGTGCGGTACAGCTCCGAGAGCACCTCGGAGGTCATCACCTCGTCCGGCGTCCCGATCCGGAACTTGCCGTCGACCAGATACAACACCCGATCCACCAGCGGCAGTACGGGATTGATCTCATGTGTCACGAACAGCACCGCGGTGTCGTGGCTGCGCCGCCGCGCGTCGATCAGTTCGGCCACCAGTCGCTGATTGGCCATGTCCAGACTCAGCAGCGGCTCGTCGCACAGCAACACCCGCGGATCGCCGACCAGTGCCTGCGCCACCCGCAGCCGCTGCTGCTCACCGCCGGACATCGATTCCAGCGGCGCGTGCGCATAATGTTGCGCGCCCACCTGCGCCACCGCCTCGGCGATCCGGCGCCGCCGCTCCTTGCGCCCGCGCCATCCCAGCCCCCACCGATGCCCGTCCACGCCGAGCCCCACCAGATCCACCCCGCGCAACCGGACGCCCGCATCGATCGTCTTCTGCTGCGGCACATAGCCGATATGCGGATTACCCACCCGCGCAGGCACTCCCGCGATCTCCACCGCACCCGCGCTCGGCGCGACCTGCCCCAGCAGCATCCGCAACAGCGAGGTCTTCCCCGACCCGTTCGGCCCGAGAATCGCGATGAATTCCCCCGCCTCCACCGCCAGATCCAGCCCGTCCCACAGGGTTCGCTCTCCGTAGGACAACCGTGCCCCTCGTAGTCGCACGACCGGCCCGCGATCCCGTGTAGCTTCCGAAGCCGCCAGAGCCTCGGAATCGTCCTTTTCGGAGGCGACGGAAGCTACAGCCGGACTTTCGGCTACATCGTCGGCTGCCGCAGCGGCCGGTCCTCTCGGCTCGCCTGCCGGACCAGCCGTGCTGTTCTCCCGAACCCCACCGGATTCCGTTGCTGCTGAGGGGATTTTGTGCAGCGCATGGGGTGTAGACGTGGTCGAACCACGCTTCGAGGAATCTCGGACTTCGGCATCCGGGGTTCCGGCGCCGTTGCCCGTAGCGGGTTGCCCGGTCGAGTCGATCTTTTGGGCTGAATCGGATTCCGTTGCGGTCGAGGAGGTCCCGTTCAGCTCGCCGGGCGCTGCGCCGGCCTGGGGCCCGGCGTCCGGCGACTCGGTCGGCCCGCAGATGGGGCAGTCCGCCGCGTCCAGGGTGGTCGCGGGGATGAGCGGAGTATCGGAACTCGAAGTCGCGCCGGACGATTCGGTCGAGCCGTCGAACTCGTCGGCCGACTTCTCGATCGGTTCGGCGACTCGTCCGAGGCCGTTTCCGGATGCGTCCGGGGTGGTCGAATCCGATTCCGGCGCAGCGGGTTCGGCGGCCGTGCGGGAGGTGCGAGTGGGCATGGTGTTGCCGATCAGTTCAGGGCCGCGGCCAGGGCCTCGGCGTTCCGGGTCTGCCAGCCGAGATAGTCGGTGCCCTCCGGCAGGGTTTCGGTCACGTTCACGACGGGGATTCCGGCGGCCTTCGCGGTGGCCGCGATGTTCTGCGTGGTCTTGTCCTCGGTTTGGATGTTGTAGACCAGGGCGCGAACCTGTTTGCCGTTCAACAGGTCTCGCACGGCCGCCAGATCGGCGGGGGCCGGATCGGTGCCCTGTTCGATGGCCTCCTCGAAGGGGCGTGGGGTGCGGTCGTCGGCGTCGGCGGCTTGCAGGAGGTAGTGCGCGATCGGCTCGGTCTGCAGGACCGGGGCCTTGGCGTGGTCGGTGGCGATCTGGTCGGTGATCGCGCTGATGTTCTTCAACTTGGAGTCGAACTGGATCGCGCGATCGGTGTACGCCTGGGCGTGCGGTTTGTCGACGGCGCCGAGTTCGGCGGCGATCTTGGTCGCGACCGCGCCGACGGTCTGCACGTCGTACCAGACGTGTTCGTTGTCGTCCTTCGCCGATGTGGCCGGACGCAGCGCGAACGCGTCGATGGTGGGTTTGCTGCGCCCCTCGGTGGCTTTCTCGGCGAATTCGTCGTAGTCGCCGCCGTTGTAGACGACCAGGTCGGCGTCCTGGATCTTGGCGGCGTCCACGGGGGTTGTCTGGTACGAGTGCGGATCGTCGGTGGGGCTGGAGATGAGCGAGGTGACCTCGGCATCCGGACCTGCGACGGCGGCGGCGACGCTACCCCAGACGTTGGTCGAGGCGACGATGGACGGTTTGCCGGAGCCCTGCTTCGAAGTTCCGCATGCGGTCAGTGCTGCGGCGGTGGCAACCCCTAATGCGATGACAGCAACTCGAGCAGTGAGATTTCTGGACACGCGGGGTACTCCTGGCACTACCGATAACGGAAACGATTTCCATTTGAATGTAGCTCACGTGTCCAGAACCGGCGGTATCGTCTGTCCGATTCGTCCCTGTGACACCGCGCACTCATCGTCCCGACGCACGAACGGCCCGTCCGATTCGGACGGGCCGTTCGACGGATCTCGTACGGACTAGCGCATCACTGCGCCAGCGCCGGAACCGGCTGGCTCAGCAACTGAGCACACCGCAGCAACCCCAGATGGCTGTACGCCTGCGGGTGATTGCCCAGGGATCGCTCGGCAACCGGGTCGTACTCCTCGCTGAGCAGGCCCGTGGGCCCCGCGACGTCGACGAGCTGGGCGAACAGCGCCTCCGCATCGGCCCGCCTGCCGATCAGCAGATACGCCTCCACCAGCCAGGCCGCGCACAGATGGAATCCGCCCTCGCCGCCGGGCAGCCCGTCGTCGTGGTGGTACCGGTACACCGTCGAGCCGCTGCGCAGTTCCGCCTCGGTCGCCACGACCGTCGCCTCGAATCGCGGGTCGGACGGGTCGATCAGCCCGCTCAACCCGATGTGCAGGGTCGCGGCGTCCAGGTCCGAACCGTCGTAGGCGGCGGTGTAGGACTGCACCTCCTCGTTCCAGCCCTTGGCCCTCACCTCTTCGGCGATGGTGTCGCGCAGCTCCGCCCAGCTCGGATCGGCCCGCCGCGCGAACTTGGTCGCCAGTCGCACCGCGCGGTCCACGGTCAGCCAGCCCATCACCTTCGAGTACACGTGGTGCCGCGGGTTGCCGCGGATCTCCCAGATGCCGTGATCGGGTTCGCTCCAGCGCCGCCGCACCGCGGACACCATCGCCGTGACCAGCTCCCAGTCCCGGTCGGGCAGGGCCTGGGCCGGGTCGAGGATGCCCTTGTGCCCACGGGCGTCGGCCAGGGCGGCGATGAGGTCCACGATCGGGCCGAACACGTCCAGCTGCACCTGCATATTGGCCGCGTTACCCACCCGGACCGGCCGGGATCCGGCATAACCGGGCAGCTGATCCAGCACCGCCTCGGGGCCCAGGGTCTCGCCGTAGAGCGTGTACAGCGGGTGCAGGCGTTCGGGACCGGCGAGCGTCTCCAGCACCCGGTGCGTCCAGGCCAGGAAGTCCTCGGCCTCGGTCAGCGAGCCCAACGCCACCAGTGCGTGCGCGGTCAGCGAGGCATCGCGCAGCCAGCAGTAGCGGTAGTCCCAGTTGCGCACGCCGCCGATGTCCTCCGGCAGGGAGGTGGTGGCCGCGGCCATGATCGATCCGGACGGCGCGTGCACCAGACCGCGCAGGGTCAGCGCCGAACGCTTCATCAGATCCGGCTTCAGCGGCGGCAGCTCCAGCGTCGCTGCCCATTCCTTCCAGTACCGCTCGGCCTCGCTGCGACGGTCCGGCTCGCTGGCCATCGCGGGTGCGAGATCCGAGGTGCCGCAGCGCATTTCCAGGACGATCGGCCCGCGCGAGGGATCCACGACCGCGGTGGCGACGTGGTGGATGCCCTCCTCGAGGATCGTCCACTGCACGCCCGGCGAACGCAGCACGATCGGGTCGTTCGTGCCGTGCACCCGCAGTCCGGACGGTTCCTGCACCAGCGTGACCGGCACCTGCCCGAATTCCGGACGGGGCGCGAAGGTGACCACGGCCTTGGCGTCACCGGTGATGACACGGGTCAGATCGGTCCGCTCGGACGCCACGTCGTGCGGCAGGTAGTCCACGACCTGCAAACTGGCCCAACGGGTTTCGACGGTCATGGTGCCGTCGATGTAGCGCTGCGACAGCGGCAGTCCAGGTCGCTCGGGCACGATGGTGAAATGCCCGGCCTCGGGTCCACCGAGCAGATGCGCGAACACCGCCGCGGAATCCGGCTCGGGATGGCACAGCCAGGTGACGGTGCCGTCGGGGGTGACCAGGGATTTCGCTCGGGGGCCGGCCAACATGGTCAGCCGTTCGATTCGGGGGGCCGAAGCGCCGGCCAGCCAGGTGCGGCGCTCCTCGAGCAGGAACGCCAGGGCCTTGGACACCTCCTCGGTACTGGCGACCCGATATCCGGCCCGGCTCGTTCCGTCGCCGACCTTGATGCCGACGTCCGGCCCGGCCAGACGCGCGAACGCCTTCTCGTCGGTGACGTCGTCGCCGAAGAACACCGCCGCCGACGCGCCCTCCTGATGCCGGATGATGTCCAGCGCGGCGCCCTTGTCGGTCTGGATGACGGCCAGTTCGATGACCGATTTGCCCTCGGTCACCTGCACGCCCACCCAGCTGGCCGGCCCCTGGCTCGCCTGCTGCAGCGCGCGGCGGCCGACCTCGGGTGCGGCATTGCGCACGTGCAGCGCCACGCTGGCCGGTTTGACCTCGACCGACACGCCCGGATTGTCCTGGGCGATGCGGGTCAGCGAGTTCTGCACCTCCTGCAGTAGCTTGCGGGCGTCGTTATCGATGGCATGGACGAAACCCACGTCGAATTCCGAACCGTGGCTTCCGATCAGCTGCACCTCGACCGGGAGCCGGGACAGCGCCGCGAGATCTCGCAGGGCTCGGCCGGAGATGACGGCCGCCGTGGTGGCGGTCAGGCCGGCGAGCGCGCGTAGGGCGCTCACCGACTCCCTATGGGGATAGGCTTTCGTCGGGTCGCTGACGATGGGCGCGAGTGTCCCGTCGTAGTCCGAAGCGACCAGTAGCCGCGGCATGCGGGCCACCGCCGACAACGCACGGCGAAGTTCGATTGGCAGATCCTGTGCGCTCACGCATCCAACCTTGTGATCGGAGGAGAAATACCGGGGGCGCGAGAAACCTTACTGGGTGGGGGTTGCTCACGTGTTTCGCGCACGTCGCCGACGTATCGGCCGTGCGCGACCCCGACTGTGAGGTCTCCTGCGGTGCGTCACCTTATTAGCCACAGGGAAGCCACGACAAACGTCCCAAACCCGGCGAGTCCGCTCGCATCGGCGAGTCACCTCGATTCGGTGTGAATGTCGCGCGACGGTTCCGGGTCAGGCCTGCGAGCCGAGCAGCAGGTCGACGGTCAATTCCAGGCGTTCGGCGACGTCGGTCGCCGACGCGCGACGGGTCAGCCAGGCGACCAGATTCGACAACCACACATCGCTGATCACCCGGGCGATCGCCAGATCGCGCTCGGACGGTTCGTCCTCGTTGAGGGCGCGGGCGAAGAAGCGGTCCATCACCTTGCCGACCCGATCCACCTCGGCGGCGGCCGATGCGTCCGCGAACATGAACGCGCGGGTCATCGCCTCGGTGAGCAGCGGGTCGCGCTGCATGGCACGGGTGACCTGGGTCAGCATCAGGTGCATGCGCTCGCGCGGGCTCTGCCCGGCCAGCGGCTTGCGTTTGTTGTCGAACTGCTCGAATTCGCGGGCCAGCGCCGAGACCAGCAGGTGCACCTTGGACGGGAAATACCGGTACAGGGTCCCCACCGCGACGTCGGCGCGTTCGGCCACCGCACGCATCTGCACCGCGTCGTACCCGCCCTTGGAGGCCAGGGCCAGGGTGGCGTCGAGGATGCGTTTGCGGCGTTCGCGCTGCGCGGTCGAGCTCAGTTCGTCCTCACTGAGCGTGGACACCGGGGTCGCGCGTGAACGGCCGCCGTTCTGCGCCCCCGAGTCTGTTGCCTGCTCTCGGGAGGGACTGGCCATCGATGAAAGTCCTTTCCTGCACAAGCCTCATCCGGTGGCGAGGTGCGTCTCGTCTGTCTGGTGGGACGGCGGTTGACATCCGCCCGATGAGGATATTAGAACATGTTCTAGGTGTGGGAGTCACGCCGGAAAGGCGGTATGGATTGTGACCATCGCCACCACTGACGAGCATAAAGCCGTTCAGGAGTCGATGAGCGCATGGGCGGCGACGGTCGGCCCGATTGCAACAATGCGCGCTGGACTGGGGTCGAAGGCGGCAGCGGAGGGTGACCACCCGAGCTCCTCGACCGGTCCCGACGAACACCGAGCGGCCGATTCCTGGCGTGAGTATTGGTCCAGCCTGGTCGGGCTGGGCGTCTTCCGCGTCGCCGTGGCCGAGGGTGACGGCGCCGCGGATGGTTCTGTGAGCGATCTGGCCGTGCTGATCGAGCAGGCGGCCCATGATCTGGTGGGCGGACCGGTGCTCTCGACCGCCCTGGCCGGTCTGGTCACCGGCGCGACTCTGGCCGAGGATACGCCCTGCGGCGTCGCACTGGAAGATTCGGTTCGGGTGCAGGGCAACGGATCCGGTGACCTGGATCTCACCGGGACGTGGCCGACCGTGCTGGGCGCGGCGCCCGGCGGCGCGGTGCTGCTGCCGGTGCTGCGCGGCGATCGGGAGGCGTGGTGCCTGATCACGCCGGACGCGGCCGGACTGCGCATCGACCCACTCGAACCGCTCGACCACAGCACTCCGCTGGCCGGCGTGGAATGCGCCGGGGTGCGGGTGCCCGCCGAGCACGTCTTCGAACCCGGTTATGCCGTACGGGATCTCGCCGCGGTTCTGGTCGCGGCCGAGGCCGCCGGGATCGCGGGCTGGTGCCTCGAGACCGCCACCGAATATGCCAAGGTCCGTGAACAATTCGGCCGCAAGATCGGCGAATTCCAGGCGGTGAAACATATTTGCGCTTGGATGCTGTGCCGGGCGGAGTTGATCCGCGCGGTCGCCGCCGACGCGGCGGCCGCCGCGTCGGTCGATCAGGGACGCAATCCCGAACTCCCGATCGCGGCCGCGATCGCGATGACGATCTCGCTGGATGCGGCGGTGCAGACCGCGAAGGACTGCATCCAGGTGCTCGGCGGTATCGGCTTCACCTGGGAGCACGACGCGCACTTCTACCTGCGTCGCGCGATCGCGCTGCGGCAGCTGCTGGGTGGTTCGGGCTCGTGGCGGGCCCGGGTGACCGAGTTGGTGCGCCGCGGTGATCGCCGCACGGTCGGGCTGGACCTGGGCGTCGCGTTGGATTCGCTCGCAGGGGCGCAAGCCGGCGCAGGTGACGACATTCGCAACGACGCCGAGGCGTGGGAGTCCCTCGGGCTGGATGCCGCGCAGGCGACCGAACTCGCCGCGGATCTCGCTCGGATCGCGGCACTTCCGGTCGAACAGCAGCGAGATGCCCTGGTGGACACCGGCCTGTTCGCACCGCACTGGCCCGCGCCGTACGGCCGGGGTGCGGGACCGATCCTGCGCACGCTGATCGACGAACAGGTCCGCAAGGCCGGAATCACGGTGCCGGACATCACGATCGGCAACTGGGCGGTGCCCACCCTGTTGCAGCACGGCAGTCCGGAGCAGATCGAACGTTTCGTGCAGCCGACGTTGCGCGGCGAGGTGATCTGGTGTCAGCTGTTCAGTGAGCCCGAGGCCGGATCGGATCTGGCGGCGTTGCGCACCACCGCGACGCGGGTCGACGGCGGCTGGCAGCTACGCGGGCAGAAGGTGTGGACCTCGCTGGCCAATGTGGCCAACTGGGCGATCTGCCTGGCCCGCACCGATGCGAGCGCAGCCAAGCACCGGGGGATCAGCTATTTCCTGGTGGACATGGCCAGTCCCGGCATCGAGGTGCGGCCGCTGGTGCAGATCACCGGTGAGGCGCGCTTCTCCGAGGTCTTCCTGGACGAGGTCTTCGTCCCGGACGACTGCCTGGTCGGCCAGCTCGGCGCGGGCTGGAAGATCGCCCGATCGACGCTGTCCTCGGAGCGAGTTGCCATGGGCGGCAGCGGAATCGGTGAAGCCCTCGAGGAACTCATCGCCGCGGCCCCGACCTCGGGCCCGGGTGCGGAGCTGATCGCCGACCGGATCGGCGAGCTGGTCTCCGATGCTGTTGCTGGACTATTGCTGGAGACTCGTGCGGCGCAGCGCATGCTCGCCGGCGGTGATCCGGGCCCACAGAGCAGCGTACGCAAACTGGTCGGTGTGCGGCACCGGCAGGCGGTCGCCGAATTCGCCGTCGAACTCGCCGGTACGGCGGGTGCGCAGGACATCGACGTGGTGAAAGAATTCCTGCTGACGCGCTGTTTATCGATTGCGGGCGGTACCGAGCAGATCCTTCTGACGGTGGCCGGTGAACGGATACTCGGACTCCCGCGCGAACCGCAGGCGTAGGTCCACACCTCGATCTGGAGCATGGAATTGGACTTCAACAGAGACGAGAGCCAGGACGCTGTCGCCGAGGTTGTCGTAAGCTTGCTGGAACGCAATACCGAGCGTGATATCGAGCTTTGGCCCACCCTCGTCGACAGCGGTCTGCTGGCCGTCGCCCTTCCCGAACGTTTCGGCGGCGACGATATGGGCCTGCTCGAGGTGTCGGCGATGCTGACCGAGCTGGCCACCGACGCGGTGCAGGTGCCCGCCCTGGCGACGCTGGGTCTGGGTGTGCTGCCGCTGGTGGGCAATCTTCCGGATGCCCTGGCGGAGAAGATTTTTCCCGCCGTCGCGAAGGGCGCGGTGCTCACCGCCGCGTTGCACGAGCCGGGTGCGCCGTTCACCACCGCGCCGCGGACCACCGCGGTCACCGAGGGTGATTCGGTCCGGATCTCCGGTCGCAAAACCGCTGTGCCGTACGCGGATCAGGCGCAGTGGATACTGGTGCCGACCGACGCGGGTCTGGCCGTGGTGGACGGCGACGCGACCGGAATCAGCCGCGTCGAGAGCCCGACCTCGGCCGGATTCCCGGAATTCTCCGTGCAATTCGACGATGTGGTCATCCCGGCCGGACAGCTGCTGTCGGTCGAGATCGGCGTTCTGCACCGGCTGGCGGTGGCCTCGATCGGCTCGGTCGCCGACGGGCTGCTCGAGGGTGTGCTGACACTGACCGCCGAACATGTGCGGACCCGTCAGCAGTTCGGCCGTCCGCTGGCCGAATTCCAGGCTGTGGCACAGGAGATCGCCGACGTCTACGTCGTCTCGCGCACACTGCACGTCGCGGCGGTGTCGGCGAACTGGGCACTGGCCGAACAGGATCAGAGTCCCGAGCATCAGAACCGGGTCGACGACGATCTAGAGGTACTGGCCTACGCGGTCGCCTCGGATCTGCCCGCGGCCATGCAGACCTGCCATCACCTGCACGGCGGTATCGGCGTCGACGTGACCCATCCACTGCATCGCTACTACTCACAGGCCAAGGACATCGCCCGCTGGCTCGGCGGCGAATCGTTCCGGCTGGACCGTCTGGGGGCCAGATGTTCATCGATCTGACGCTCGAACAGCGCAAGCTGCGCGCTGAACTACATTCGTACTTCACCGATCTCGTCACTCCCGAGGAGGAGGCCGAGATGCTGGTGAACCGGCACGGCGACGCCTACCGCGCGGTCGTGCGGCGCATGGGCCGGGACGGCCGGCTCGGGGTGGGCTGGCCGAAGGAGTTCGGCGGCCAGGGATTCGGGCCCGTCGAACAGCAGATCTTCTACAACGAGGCGGTGCGCGCGGATGTGCCGCTGCCGCTGGTCACGTTGCTCACCGTCGGCCCGACACTGCAGCAGTTCGGCACCGACGAGCAGAAGAAGAAGTTCCTGCCCGGAATCCTGTCCGGCGACATCCATTTCGCGATCGGCTACTCCGAGCCGGAGGCCGGGACCGACCTCGCTGCGCTGCGCACCAGCGCGGTGCGCGACTCCGATGGCGACTGGATCGTCAACGGGCAGAAGGTGTTCACCACCGGCGCGCACGAGGCCGACTACATCTGGCTGGCCTGCCGCACCGGCACCACCGAATCACGGCATCGCGGGATCACGATCCTGATCGTGGACACCACCGATCCGGGCTACTCCTGGACCCCGATCATCACCTGCGACGGCGCGCACCACACCAACGCGACGTATTTCGACAACGTCCGCGTGCCCGCGAATATGCTTGTGGGCGAGGAGAATCGGGGCTGGAAGCTGATCACCACCCAACTCAATCACGAGCGGGTGGGCCTGGGACCGTCGGGCAAGATCGAGCAGCTCTACGACCGCGTGCACGACTGGGCGAAGGCGCAGGACGTGCTGGGCGAGTCCGGGGTGCAGCGCACGCTGGGCCGGTTGCACGCCATGACGCGGCTCAACGAACTGCTGAACTGGCAGGTCGCGGCGAAGGCCGATCACGCTGCCGAGGATCCCAACGGGGTCATCGCCGACGCCTCCGCCACCAAGGTCTACTCGACCGAATCCCTGCAGGAGGCAGGACGTTTGGCCGAGGAGGTCGTCGGCCGCTACGGCGATCCGGCCGAACCCGCGACCGCGGAGCTGCTGGGCTGGCTGGACCGGCGTACCAAGCAGAACCTGGTGGTGACCTTCGGCGGCGGCGTCAACGAAGTCATGCGCGAACTCATCGCGACTGCCGGCCTGCAGCTGCCACGCGTACCGAGATAGGAGCCTGGAGTGCCGGAAACCAGCACAACCGACGAGATCGTCGCCGCCGGAGATCGGATCATGGCGCAGGGCGAATGCGCCCCCCGCTACGGTCGCGATCCGGTGAATCAGCCGATGATCAACAACTGGGTCGAGGCCATCGGCGACGCGAATCCGATCTACGTCGACGAGGAGGCCGCGCGCGCCGCGGGGCATCCGGGCATCGTCGCGCCGCCCGCGATGGCGCAGGTGTGGACCATGCCCGGCCTGCACGGGGCGCGGCCCTCGGACGATCCGATGAACGCGGTCAACGATCTGCTCGACGCCGCCGGATACACCTCGGTGGTGGCCACCAACTGCGAGCAGACCTATCACCGGTATCTGCAGCTGGGCGAGCGGCCGTACGCGCGGACCCGGTTGAAGGATCTGGTCGGCCCCAAGCGCACCGCACTGGGTGAGGGCTGGTTCGCCACCTACCTGCTGACCTGGTACGTCGGTGACGAGGCCGTCACCGAGATGTCGTTCCGGATGCTGAAATTCGTGCCCGGAACCGGGAAACCGGCTGCGCCGCAGGACGATCTGAGCAAACGGGTCCGGCCGATCGTGTCCAAGGACACCGAATTCTTCTGGGAGGGCGCCAAACTCGGCGAGCTCCGGATTCAGCGTCTGCCGGACGGCTCGCTGCGTCATCCGCCGATTCCGGCACTGTGGCAGGACAAGGAGAAGACGCCGGACTACGTCGTGGCCTCGGGGCGCGGCACGGTGTTCAGCTATGTGGTGCACCATGCGCCGAAGGTGCCCGGGCGGACGTTGCCGTTCGTGGTGGCCCTGGTCGAACTCGAAGAAGGTGTGCGCGTGTTGGGTGAGTTGCGCGGCATCGAGCCGAGCGAGGTCGGCGTGGGCACGCCGGTCGAGGTGGCCTTCGAGAAGCTCGACGACGACAACACGCTGCCGTACTGGAAGGCGGTCCGATGAGCGGGACTTTGCAACCCTCGGCGGTGCAGGTCGGAAATACGCTGCCCGAGTTGGTGATTCACGCCGATCCTACGTTCGTGGTCAGTTCGGCCCTGGCCACCAGGGACTTTCAGGACGTGCACCACGACCGGGACAAGGCGGTGCAGCGGGGTTCGAAGGACATCTTCGTCAACATCCTCACCGATACCGGTCTGGTGCAGCGGTTCGTCACCGATTGGGCCGGACCCGGCGCGATCGTGAAATCGCTGGCCCTGCGCCTGGGCGTGCCGCTGTACGCGGGTGACACGCTGACGTTGAGCGGCACCGTGACCGCGATCGAGGGCGCGCAGGTCCACATCGATGTGGTGGGCCGGGACAGCCTCGGTGACCACATCACCGCCAAGGCCGTGATCGAGCTGCAGGAGGGCGCATGAGCGAGTCAGGGCCGGAGGCGGCAGCGAAGCGTAACCATGGAGGCCCCTCGCTCATGCGCAGTGGAAACAGCATGAGTACCGGTATCAGCGGCAAGGCCGCCATCGTCGGCATCGGGTCCACCGACTTCTCGAAGGATTCTGGCCGCAGCGAATTGCGTCTGGCCGCGGAGGCGGTCACCGCGGCGCTGGCCGATGCCGGGCTGACGCCCGCGGATGTGGACGGCCTCACCACGTTCACGATGGACACCAACACCCAGGCCGCGGTGGCCCGTGCGGTCGGCGTGCTGAATCTGAAGTTCTTCAGCAACATCCCGTTCGGCGGCGGTGCGGCGGCGGCGACCGTGCAGCAGGCCGCCATGGCGGTGGCCACCGGAATCGCGGATGTCGTTGTGGCATACCGCGCTTTCAACGAACGGTCCGGACATCGGTTCGGCCAGTTCGCCACTCACCTGGCTGCCGCGCCGACCTCCTCGGGCGTGGATGCGGCGTGGGGATATCCGCAGGGCCTGGGCACCCCCGCCGCGCAGGTGGCCATGGTCGCCCGACGCTACATGCACGTATACGGCGCTACCAGTGCGGATTTCGGCACGGTGGCGGTGGCCGATCGCAAACACGCGGCAGTGAACCCGGCGGCCCACTTCTACGGCAAGCCGATCACTCTGGAGGACCACCAGAATTCGCGCTGGATCGCCGAGCCGCTGCACCTGCTGGACTGCTGCCAGGAGACCGACGGCGGCGTGGCCATCGTGGTCACGAGTGCCGAACGGGCGCGCGACCTTCCGCAGAAGTCGGCCGTGATCGCCGGTGCCGCACAGGGTTCCGGCGCGGATCAGTACGTCATGACCAGCTACTACCGTGACGCGCTCACCGGCCTGCCGGAAATGGGCCTGGTCGGCGACCAGCTGTGGGCCCAGAGTGGTTTGCGCCCAGAGGATATGCAAGCGGCGATCCTCTACGACCACTTCACCCCGTTCGTCCTCATGCAACTCGAGGAACTCGGCTTCTGCGCCCGCGGCGAAGCCAAGGACTTCATCGCCGACGGCGCCATCGAGGTGGGCGGCCGCCTCCCGCTGAACACCCACGGCGGCCAACTGGGCGAGGCGTACATCCACGGCATGAACGGCATAGCCGAAGCCGTCCGCCAAATCCGCGGCACCTCGGTCAACCCCGTCGACAACGTCCAGAACATCGTCGTCACCGCCGGAACCGGCGTCCCCACATCGGGTTTGGTCCTCACCGCGGGCTGACCCCGAACCCCGTACCCCGAGGGCCGCGCATGCCCCGGGGTGCGGGCCCTCGGCGTGAACAGTCCGTCCATGTCGGCCGAAGCACATGGAATGGGTTCACGCTCCGCTGCAACTTTCTACGCGGAATTTGCGTCAGTGGGTAGCAGAGATTTTTGGTGATACGAATTGCATTGTACTGCTTGTAGATTCGCTGCGCCCGTCGCCTTCTCGGAGCGGTCGTGCAACCGGTTCGTGCGGTCCGGGCTACGTCGGTCGTCCTGTGGGTAGACCGGCGATGGTCAGCTCGAACAGTCGGTTGGCCTGGGGGGCGGGATCGGGGAAGCTCTCCGTGGTGAGGGCGATGCCGACGATCAGCATGATCAGTTCCTCGACGGTTGCGGTGGTTGCTACGGTGTCTTGCTGAATTGCGCGGTGCAGCAACGGGTTTCCGGCCTCCTTCAAGGCTTTCGAGCAGGCGTTGTCGTGTACCGGGTCGGTTCCGGCGCTGTCGTGGGCCAGTACGGCCGCGAGTCCTCGTGCGCTGATGCAATAGGTGAGGACGTCGCCCAGCCAGTCCAGCAATGCGCTGCGGCTGTCCGCGGAATCGATCATCTCCTCGGCGCGGGCGCACAGCGCTTCGATTCGCTTGTGGGAGACCGCTTCCAGCAGTGCGCGGCGGGTGGGGAAGTGGCGGCGCACGGTCCCCGAACCCACTCCCGCGATGCGGGCGATCTGCTCCAGGGACGCACCGGCGCCGTGGGCGGCGATCTCCTCTTCCGCTACCGCGAGGACGCGTGCGTAGTTACGACGGGCGTCGGCGCGCTGGTGTTCGGGCACGACGTCACCTCCTGGGTTGCTAAACGGCGGACCCCGCCATATCTTAGAGGAAGGTAAACGGCGGGCCTCGCCGTTTAGTGAATCCGCACGTGAGGGGCATCATGTCCACAGTTTCCGCACCAGTTCTGGTCTCCGGTGCCACAGGTCAGCAAGGTGGTGCGACTGCGCGCGCCCTGCTCGACGCGGGCGTTCGAGTTCGGGCTCTGGTCCGCGATCCGCACACCGCGCGAGCCGAGGCCGTCGCGGCGCTCGGCGCCGAACTGGTCACCGGCGATCTGCGCGATCGCGATTCGATCATCCGGGCAGCTGAGGGGGCGCGGGCCGTATTCTCCGTGCAGATGCCCGAATTCACCACGGCAGGGCCAGATTTCGACAGTGAGATAGCCCAGGGGGTGAATCTCATCGAGGGTGCGCGGGCCGCGGGGGTGCCGCAGTTCGTGCACACCTCCGTATCCGGTGCGGGCCAGCGCACCGAAGACCCGCGCTGGATCAAGGGGCGCTGGCCGATGGCCGAGGCCAGTCTGGCAGCGAAGGCAGCGCTCCAGGACCGGGTTCGTGCGGCGGGCTTCCCGCACTGGACGCTGCTCAAGCCCGCGACATTCATGGAGAACTTCCTGCCCTCCGTCGCGTACCTGTTCCCGCGTGGTATCGAAGGCGGACTGGTGAGCGTCATCAACCCTGAGACTCGACTATCGCTGGTCGCGGTGGACGATATCGGCCGCGCCGCCGCTGCGGCCCTCACCGCCCCCGAGCGGTTCGACGGCGTCGAACTCGAATTGGCCAGTGACCTTTTGACGATGACCGAAATCGCCGAAGTTCTCTCCCGCGTGCTGAACACGCCGCTGTCCGCAGCGAACATGACGGAGGAACAAGCCCTGGCCGCCGGAATGCCTGCCATGGGTGCTGGTCTGGATCTGCTGAACGTGGTCCCTCAGCCCGCCCGTCCGGAGTACGCCAAGGATCTCGGTATCGTCGTCACCAGCTTCGAGGAATGGGCCCGGCGATACCTTCGGCCCGTCGCCTGAGGGCTGGTCGAGGTGGGCGGGACGTGTCGGGCATGCGCATCCGGATGAGCGGGCGGGATTACGTTGGCAGTCGACAATGTCTGTCCCCGAACGACTTTCGGTTGTCAGCTGTCCCGGCCGCGACCCGCGAACTGCGCCGAGACCGTCCCGACGCCCCGCACGCCAGTGATCCGCGGCTCGCATCGTGGCTCGGCCGGGAGGCAATGTTCACAACTTGGCGGCGACTTTCCACGCGGAGTGAATTGCCCCCTGAATGTAGTCGACTTCGGCGGCGTCTCCGACGACGTGTACCTCGGGAACCGCACCCGCGAGGGTTTCGGCGAGTGGGGCCTGGGCGGAGACCTTCGAGGCGACGACGACCATGTCCGCCTGGGCGGTCATGGTCTTGTCGGCAACGCGAAATTGGACGTGCTGCTCGGTGATTCGCTGCACCGTCGCATGCCGGTGGATCGTCACGCCGTGTTCGCCCGCATGACGGACCGCTGTCCAGCGGCGGGGCATGGCCATGGGTACGCCGAGTTGCTGCCCCTCCTCGAGTAATGTGACGTTGCGGCCACGTTCGGCGAGGAATTCCGAGAGTTCGAGTCCCACAAGCGAACCGCCGATCACGACGACGTTCTTGCCCATCGGCAGGAACTTCCGGGTCACGGTGCGAATGGCGGCAGGGCTTCTGGTGATACCGGACAGCTTGCCCAGTTTCGCGATCGTACGGAGTAGCGGTGGCACTTCGGAGACATCGCCGGATCCGGTCATCAAGGCGCGCAGGGTATCTCCGGTATGAACGTGCGGTAGATCGCTGCCGGGAACGTCCGGGCGTCCGCGCACCGCGCCGGTGGCTACCACCACCACATCCGGCTTCAGGGCCGCGATCGAGGCCGCGGTGGCCTCGGTGTTCAAGCGGATTTCGATGTCGAGCTGCTCGACCTGGACCTTCAGCCAGTTCAACAGTCGCTGATTGTCCGGCGTGGTGAGGCTGGAGAACCAGAGCGTGCCGCCGAGTCGATCTGTCTTGTCCAGCAGTGTGATTCGATGCCCGCGCTCGGCGGCGCGGCGGGCCACCTCCAAGCCGCCGGGGCCGGCTCCGACGATCACGACATGTTTCGGGGTCGAGACAGGCGACAGCGGCAGCAGTTTCTCATTGCCCAGTGCGGGATTCACCGCGCAGATCGGGGTGTCGTCCCAGAAGTTCTCCTGGACGCACACATAGCAATTGATGCAGGGCCGGATGTCCTCCGGGGTCCCGGCCGCTAGCTTGTTCACCAGCTCGGGATCGGCGAGCAGTTGCCGTCCCATCGCGGCGAAATCGGCTCGCCCCTCGGCGATCGCCTTTTCGCCGACTTCCGGCAGTACCCGGCCGACCGTGATCACCGGAATGGACACTGCCTTCTTCACCTCGGCCGCCAACTCCGTGTACGCGCCGACGCGGTCGGGCAGTGGACCATCGGTGAAGTTGGAGAACGGATTTCGACCCCAGCCGGTGACGTGGATCGCGTCGGCGCCGGCCGCCTCGAACAGTGCGGATGCCTGTGCGGCTTCCTCGGTGGTCAACGCATCGTCCTCGCCGAATTCACGTCCGGCGATGCGAACCAGAATCGCCAGCGAATCACCGACTTCCGCCTTGACCGCCCGGATCACCTCGACCGCCAACCGTGCCCGATTCGCCAGCGCCCCACCGTATCCGTCGGTGCGCTTGTTGTCCGCCCGGCTCAGGAATCCGCCGAGTATGTAGCCGTGCGCGCAGTGAATCTCGACCGCATCGGCACCGGCGGCCCGCACCCGCCCGGCCGCCTCCGCGAAACACCGCACCACCCAATCGATATCGTCCTGAGTGGCCTCGCGATAGGTGGCCTGCTTACCGCCGGTCACCGCCGACATCTTCTGCAACTCGCCAGAAGTGTTGTCCCCCAACGCGGAAAGATCAGCGGACCCGGTCGGTATCGACGGCACCAACAGCGGTCGTCCGGCGACGGTGTCGATCCGGGCGATCTTCCCGTGATGCGTCATCTGCACGCACAACTTGCTCCCCGCGTCATGCACGGCATCGGCAAGCGCCCGAAGTCCGGGGATGAACCGATCCTCCGACAGCCCGGGTTCCCTGGTGCTCGCACACCCGATCGGATACGCAACAGCGCAGCACCCCGTGATGATCAACCCCGTCCCACCGGCCGCCCGAGCCACGAAGTGTTCGATATCGCCCTGCTCGATCGCCCCGTCCTCGCACAGATTCATATCCATCGCGGGCAGCACAACTCGATTCGGCACGGTGACGGGCCCGATGGTCCCGGGGGCGAGAAGATGCGGAAAAGTCGCTTTACGGGTCACAAATCAACGCTAAGTCTGCCGGTCGGATGCGATCGCGCGATTCCCGATCACCGAGACTTCGCCGCGAGGTCCACACGACACGGTGATGAGCTCGGCAAATGCATCTGCCCGCCCGCAGTGGCTGGTTGAAAAGCCGCCGGGCGAGCAGATGAGGCGGATGTGCTGAATCTTCGCAACCCGTCGAACCCGTTGCTGGCGAAGCCGAGCAGCGCATCAGGCTGCGAAGGTCATCTCACTTCAACTTCGCCGCGCCGCGATGCAGTCGAATCGCGGAGATCAGGAAGAAGACCCCGCCCAGGACCGCGTAACCGGCCACCGTGGTGAGTGCGGCCTTCGGGCCTCCGGCCGATGCGAAGAAATTGGCGCCGGCGAGCACGGAGATGCCGCCGCTGAGGATCATCGCCCACTGACCGCCGAGCCGGTAGCGCAGGATCGCGACGATCAGCTGGACGATGCCGGCGGTGATCGCCCAAATGCCCCACACCCGAAGCACATTCGGGATTCCGGAGGAGACCGCGAAGCACAACCCGATGGTGGCGAGCAGGCTCAGGGCCATGTTGATGTAGAGCGGCGCCTTGGCCCGGGTGGTGCCGGAGGAGCGGTAGTCGACCACGGCCGCGGCGACGTCGAACAGGGGGTAGATCACAAGCAGTGCAACGGTTCCCGGGCTGATCGACTTGGCGACCGTCACCATGAGAATCGCCCATACGATGGCGAATCCGAACCGGATGTAATACAGGTTGCGCAGCGCCTTGGTGTCCTTGGTGGCATCGGCCACGGTGGCGGTGGAGGTGTCGCGGGCGTCGGTGGCGAATGGACTGGACATCAGATCCCTCTCGAGTGGTGGAGCGTGGATGATCCCGACGTCCCGATAGAGAGAAAGAACGATCGGTACAGCTGAGTCTGCGGTACGCGTCTCGCAGTGTCAAGACCGATCGTTCTTTCTGTTAGTCTGGAGCCGACACTTCGAGGGAACGGATGGGAACGAATGTCGGAAGCACGGTCTCGACTGCTCGACACGGCGACCGGCCTCTTCTACGCCGAGGGCCTGCACGCCGTGGGCGTCGAACGCGTCATCAGCGAGGCGAAGGTGACCCGCGCCACGCTCTACCGCCACTTCCCGGGAAAGAACGACCTCCTGGTCGCTTACCTGAAACAAGCCGACGAGGCAGTCCGCGGCCAGGTCGACGCCGCCCGCACCCCGACCTCGCCCCCCGACGACATCATCCGCGTCGTCACCCGATCCATCGCCGACGACATCCAACGAGAAGGCTTCCGAGGCTGCGCATTCCTCAACGCCGCCGCCGAATTCCCCGACCCCACCCACCCCGTCCACCAGGCCGTCCTGGACCACCGCCAATGGTTCCTGACCACAATGACCGAACTCTTCACCGCTACAGGCAAACCCGATGCCGACCCCGCCGCCCGCCACTTCGTCATGCTTCGGGATGGGGCCATGGCGGCGGGGTGCCTGACGGACCCGAAACCCATCTGCGAGACGTTCTTGCGCGGGGTCGAGGGGTTGCTGGGGTACCGCAGCCGTCAGGGTGCGGACGGCTAGCCGTTCCCCAGCAACGTCGACGGTTTTCCGCTCCAGGTCACAACGAGCTCGTCACGGGCCCGGCTGGCTGCTACGTACAGCAGGGACCTCTCGCACAGTTCGGCTTCGGCCTTTTCCTCTTCCGGCACTGTTCGCATGGCTGCCTGCGAGGGAACGTGAGCCTCGTCGACCCCGGCGAGAACGACTCGCGAGAACTCCATGCCTTTCGACCGATGCATGGTCAACACTTGGACGTGCCCGGTGGTCGCAGGGTTGTCATCGAGTGCGCGCGCATCGATTCCGCGCTCACCGAGCGCTCGTACGAATTGGGTGCGGTCGTTCTGGCCGCGGGTCAACACTGCGATGGTCTCAGGTTCCGCTCCTTCGGCAAGCCACTTGCGCACGGTCTCGGCGACGTAATCCAACTCGTCTGCCAGAGAATTGCACTGATGGCGATCAGGATTCGGCCCCAGTCGCGCCGAGCGGTACCCCAGGGTCGACTCTTCGCCTTCCTCCAGATCGTGATAGTCGGCCCCCGAGAGAACCCCTACGGCGAAGTTGAGGTTCTGTGCGGTCGTCCGGTAGTTCAGTGTCAGTCGACGGGAGCGGCCGACGATCTTTATCCCCATGCGTCCCAACACAACCGGCTGTCCATAGATCCGCTGATGCGAATCTTCGGCGATGAAAAGGTCGTTACTGCCTTCGGGTACCAAAGCGTGCAGTAGCGCCCAGTGGGTCGCATGTAGATCCTGGGCTTCATCTACGAGCACGTGATCCGCAACGAAGGGTTTCCCGGCTTGCTGTCCGAGTGTCAGGTGTTCGGCAGCCACTGCGAGGATTTCCGGGAAGCTGAGGCTGCTGTCGGTGCGACTGTGCCGCCGGAACGCTTCCACCAGCTTCCAGACCGCAATTCGTTGCGCCCGGCTCAGGCGTACCCCTCGCCCGGCGCGCGCAACTCGGACGTACTGTTCCAGTGTCGTCACCTTGTTGGCCAAAACAACTGACACGTACTCGTTTTCGAGGAAGGCCGGAGTGGACAGCCGCTGGTCGAGACCGCTGCCGCCGGGCTGAGCAATCTCCCGCCACACTCGGTCCGGGGTGGTGCGTTTCGGGGTCACATCGACGGGCGCTCCGAAAACTGCGGTAGTAGCGGCCGTCAGATCGCTTGCCCGGTTTGCGATATCGCTGGCGAGCTTGTCTATGCCCGCCACGTAGATGCCCGGATCACCGGGACGTTTGGCGATGATCACGTCGGGATCGAGGACTTTCAGGTCTGCTTCGAGCCCCTTGGCGAGAGTCTTGTTGAAAGTGGTCAGGATAATTCTCGCCTGCGGGTTGCTCTTCCACAGCCTGCGCGCGCGATGGATCGCTACGACGGTCTTTCCGGTGCCGGCGCCGCCGGACAACCGGAACGCGCCGTTGAAGTCCTTCTCGACATAGGTGCGCTGTTCGGGATGCAGAAAGGTTCGCCATGCCGCGAAATCGCCGCCCTCGATGACGCGGCGAAGTTCCTCCGTGTCATCGATGTAGGTGAACTGCATCCTCGACGCAGGATGCTCGAGTGCGGCAAGGATCTGACTGTCCTCGTCCAAACTCTCGTCCACGGCACCGTCTGTGAACGAGTACTTTTCGCGAATGTCATCGATGGCGGTACCGCAGGCGAGGTCCAGCAGGGCGTCGCCCTGCCACCCATCGATATCGGCGGCGATCTCATTGATCGCGTAGTCGTCGGCTGCGGCCATGGCCCGTTCGGCCAGCACGGGATCCAGACCCAGACGGTCGACGAGATCGCTCATGGTGAATCCGGCACCGACCAGATACGGCGGCTTGTCCCGATCGACGGTGGCGCGGACTTCGGCTGTCGCGTTGGGGATGGCCGAGACCTTCTTACGGTCTTCCCCGCTGTTGATTTCACCGATGATTCCCTCGACCGTGCCGTTGATCTTGTTGACCCGCAGCGTCGACTGCTCGGCGAGATCGTTCGCCTCATCGTGCTTCCACGTCCCCATATAGACGTAGGTGGTGTCGCCGCCTTCGGGGTCGAGGCGGAACAGAATCGCCCGATAGTTCAGATCGACCCGGCCGGTCCGAACTCGTGCGTCGGCTGCGCCTTTGATGGGCTCGATATGCAAACTCGGTGCGGTGTCGTCGGTTTGGAGCTTCTCGAGGAAGTCGTACACCTTGCGTTTGACGGAGCCGTCGAGCTTGCCCATCGCCTTGGTGTTGGTCGCTATGACGATATTCGCCATCACATCACCCCGTTCGTCGTCAAAGCTTCCACGATTCGCCCGGCATCCGGCGGGCAGATGGTCCAACCGCGTTCCGTCATCACCTGCGCGGTTTCGGACTCGGTGTCGAACAGCACGACGACCTGTGCCTGCGGCCAGGCCAGGTCCAGTGCATGGCCGTCGTCGCTCTCGCCGCCGACCACCGGGACCGGCGCCTGCGCGGATGCGAGCGCGAGCACGAGCTCCCTCTCGGCGGTGGAGAATGCGTCGCCGTATGCCTGTTGGTAGTCGTGATTCAGCTCGGCAGCGCTGGTGGTCGGTGTTTCCTTGGGAGCTTCGGTGTTGGCAGCGAGCAGGCTACGTGTGGTGATGATGTGGTTGTCGCACAGCCCGAACCAATTCGACAGGCGCAGCCATTCCTTCCACCCCTGGCCGTCGAGAGCTTCCAGCTTCTCGTCGCGATCGTCGAGGGCGAGTACGGCGTGGATCGTTTTCGTGTCCGCCCGCAGTGCGGCGGTAATCGCAAGGGGGCCAACGGAATAAGACCAGCATGCGTAGTTTCCTGCCGGAATGGACGGTGCACGTCCGTCCAGTAGATCCAGCGCCCACGGAGCGACGGCGGTCAGGTCGCCCTTGACCCGGTCGGCCCCCATGAACATCATCGGGAGCCAATGACCGACGGCCTCCCATGCATCACGGTCTGGATCCTGCATGAACTCCACGAGCTGTGTGATCGGGTCCGCAGTGATCAATTTGAACAGCGCTGGGCGGAGACTGCCATTTTGCATGGCGACCTTGGCCAACTGCTCCCTGTGCCACGACGGAACCGGCGTCTTGCCTGCTTCGAAGCGCACCAGGTCCTCGTGGCCGAAGGCCCACACGATCTTGTTGCTGATTCGGAGGTTTTCGCGCTTACTCGCATCATCGGCAACCCTGTTCTTGCCGGACATCGCGTGATACCGGCGTCCGTCGGCGAAGATCGCGATGGCAGGAACGTTCGTGTCGAAGGTGCTCAGCTCGAAATCGGGCCGGCTGTTCTCCATAGGCATCTGAGGTGTCAGTGTCCAGGTTCGAATTACCTTGCCGGGCAATGTAATTGTCGCCGAAGGCGCATAGGTCCCAGGAGTCTCCTTGATCGTCGCGCCCATATTCTTCATACGCTTGATGAAGGCGGCATAGAACCTGCCTTCGAGCGCCGACTCCTCGCTTCCGACCCTGCGCCGCGGTTGTTCGGTGGTGAGGACGTTCTCCCAATCACTCCAGACAGGTTCGGCTTCCTTCTCCACTCCCAGCAGTTCGTCGAGAACCCGTGCGGCGCTCTTACGCGACACATGGTCGAGTTCATACGGTGTGGCGAACGGCAGCAGGCATTTATGACAGGCAAGTCGCTGCTGTTCGGCGCATTCACAGTCCCGGACGACCCGCCGCGCTGCCGCTAGCACGGCCCAGACCTTCGTGGCATCGGCGAATTCGGCGAGATATCCGGTGCCGCCTGGAACGGTGTCATGGATCAGCAGCGCCTGCTGACTCGGCGCGTGTAGCGAGTCGGGAATGATCGCGACATCGAGATGTTCCGGCGACCCACCGATCACCTCCCGCAGGCCGAGCAGGATCGCGGCCTTGAGGCTCGGATAGGTGAACGAATCGTATTTGAGCCAGCCGGGAACGTGCAGCAGGACCGCCTGGGTGTTCAGGGTTCGAGCGAGCGCGATCTCACGCACGTGTTTCTCGTCGGTCGCATTGCGGAACTTGCACCAGCTGCGGTGTTCGTGGCTGCGGTTGTGCCCGGCGATGCGGTCGAGCTGGCCGCAGCCCGAGCAGACCCGGAAGAGTCCACTGGTTGTTTCCTGCCCGGCGATCTCGCGCTTGCCCCCCTGGGAGGTGCGCCGGCCCATATTGAGCCACCGAATGTCTATACGCTGCAGGTATTCCGCACCGAAGTCACGGTCGGTGACGAACCACCGCTGCGCCACATCGTCGGGGTTGATATCGGCGGCCGTAATGACGTTGAACGACTCGCGTTTGCGGTCGTCTCGGGAGTCGGTGATGGATGCTTCGTCACGGCGGACCTCTGCAGAGACGCGCGACATCTCCACGACCTGGAGCTGCTGGTTCACATCGGAGATGGCGGCGGTGTGACAACGTGGGCATTGCGCGGGTGGCGGGCTGTCGTCCGCGGAATGGGAAATACGGACCCATCCGCATTGCGGGCACATCCGCCAGGTATGGATGTTCGCCTCGCCCGGACCGAGGTCGACGGCATCGATCTGCACTGCCAGCCCTTGCGCGTAAAACGTTGCGCCCGGGGCCAACTCGGTGAGTGCGACTCGTGAACCGCGCTGGTAGCTGGCGGTACCGCCGGCGTATTGGTTGGTATCGGGATCGATCCACGTGATGCCGACATCCAGGGTTACCGAATCGTCGAGCAACGTGTAGTTGGGCAGTACCCCGTACCGTTCGAGGACGCCCACCCAATGCTCGGTGGTGAGCTCCTTGACGTGCTTGCCCAGCACCCGCAAAGTACCTTTGGCCGTGCGTAGTTCACGCTTGTCCTCATCGGTGGCGGCGGGGGAGTTGGCGCGCTTCTCGAACTCGGGGATGGCGGCATCGACGGCTGTGCGTCTGTCCGTCAATTCATGGACGTCACGGTTCCAGCGGTGCACCACTTCACGCAAGTGTGCGACCAACCCACTGGGTGTCCCGTCTGCGGCCCCGGTGGCCCAGGCACGCAAGGTGTCCTGTGTGCGTGCGTCGAGCAGTCCGTCGAATTGGGAGAGGAAGGCATCCAGCAGCTTCTTCGAGTCCGCATCCGCGGCGGCGAGAAGCGTTGCCATCCAACTGCCTTGGTCGAATGTGCCCAGCACTGCTCGGGCCTCGATGGGGTCCATCGCACCCGGCTCTCGCGCTAGCCGGTCGACGATGTGCGCGACGTACTGCCGTTGCAGGATTTCCTCGGCGGTCAGGAAGGTGGCCGGTGGGCGCACATCCCCCTGGATCACGGAGACCGGCTCGTAGAGCTTCGGGAGGTGCTCACCGCGCCCGCGAACGAACGCGAGTACCAGCGAGTTGCCGGTGAGACGTCCGGCGCGGCCGACTCGCTGCAGATAGGAGGACACCGTACGCGGCATCGACCCGAGCATGACCGTCGACAGATCGCCGATGTCGATACCCATCTCCAGCGTCGGTGTCGCGACGAGGACGTTGGGCGCGGTCGGGTCGGGGGTTGTCTGTTTGAACTTGGTCTCGTATTCGAGCCGAGTCTCGGGAGGCAACAGTGAGGTGTGCTCGCGAGCGACGACGCGTTTCATCTCCGAGTCGTCGTAGAGTCTGCGGTAGAAGTTCGACGCCCGCGGCGTGCGGTGCAGGGTGCCGGGGCATCGGTCGAGCAGGCAGGATGCGCCGTCGAGTTGTTCTGTGACAGTGGCGGTTCCCGGAATCTGTGTCTGGCAGACATCACAGGTGAGTAGATTCGATCCGGCCTCGAGATCTCCCAGTCGGGTTGCAGCCACCAGGACGGATGCAGAACCCAGTTGGTAGACGGTGAGGTCTTTCTCGGTCGTTCTCGTGGTCAGGATCCGCTGCTCGGCGAGCGCCGCGAACAGCGCCCGTGCCGCGAAACCGCCCTCGAAGGCCGACACACCCAGGCACTTGCTGGCCCAGCGTGCGTACCAGGCAGCCGGGGAAGTGATCGCATCGAGACCCTCGGGAATCGTGCGTGACCCGATGGCCGGAAACGCTGGTGCCGGACGACCTTTCGGAAAGGCCGGCATCCCCTCGTGTTTGGGCCGCCCGCCCACACCCACCGACGGTTCGCATCCTTCGCGATGTATTTGTCGAGCCAGGGATGCCCGATCGCGCCCTGGGCACGCATCCGTTCGACGGTCCCGCGCACCCATCGGGTTACCGCCACGGGATCCGGCTCGGCGAAGGTCAACTGGTGTTCGGTGTTGCCGAGCGCGCGCATGCCCAGCTCGACGATCCGTGCCGGTGATCCCAGATCTACTTCGGCGACAACGCTTCCGGTGAGCTCGAGGGTGCGGCCGAGTCGCGACTGCAAGCCGAATTCGAGGTTGATATCGAACTGGAGGCGCTTACGCACCAGACGCAGGGCCTTGTTGCGAGCGGTCGAGACGGACTGATCGTCCCAGAACGCCTTGAACTCGTCGCGCTCGACGATGTCCGGTGCCAGCAGGTGATACCGGCGCATGGCATTCGGTTCGGCCAGGTCGATCACGGCCTCGCACAGATCTGTAAGAGGCAGCAGTCCGGCGTCGGGAGTTGTTGTCCCGAGGGCATTTCGGAGAGTCGACCGCAGGCTGAGGGTGTGCGAGCGTGCCTGCACGAACCCGGCGCGATGTGCCGCATCCTGCACGCTGTCGGTGAACATCAGCGCCTTCTTCTCGGCGGAGTCGAGCCCGGGATCGCCGAACATGCTCGACAACGCCACCGAGAGCTGGGTGGCCACCGCGCTGCCGAGGAATCGGATACCGTCCGCGGTCCGGCAGGCTGGGCACATATCCTTCTGCGAATTGTCCTCGGCGTCGGGCCCGGTGAGTACCAAGATCGGAAGGACACGTCCTTCCAGCACTTCGGCGCCTTCGGGATCCGGTGTCTCCTCGGCGATTTCGCGTTCGTCGACATGCAACCACCGCAAGCCATCGATCTCTTTACCCAGCTGGGCTTCGACGGGCGCGGAGATCAATGCGCGGAAACGCTGGCCGCCTGCGGCGTGCTGACGACGGATGTCGTCATCGGTGACGTCCAGAGCCATACCCGTGGGCGCCAGTCGTGCACCCCAGCCCGATCGTCCGCAGTGCCGGCAGTACACGGCGGGCAGGTAGGTCGTGCCGGGCGTATCGACAGCGCCGTCGTCTGCCCAATGGAATACGGTGGCGGCTGCGAGGTTTCGGTCGATCCGGGACAATTCCCGAATCCACAGGTGCACATCGATATTCAACGCGCTGCGCCCGATACCTGCTCGCAGATGAGACAGCGCGGCGAACAGGTAGTCCAGATAGCGCTGCCGACGGGCAACGTCACGCGGCTGCTCACGGCTGCTGGTCGTGGTCTCCAAGATGGTGTCGGCGAGCTCGGCGAGAGAAGTGGCATCGACGCACTTGCGAAGTAGCTTCCGGAAGAGGTCGTGATTCTTCAGCAGGTTTAGCAGCTCTGTGTCGTCGAGCTTTCGCAGGTCGGCAGCACGCCCGCCGAGACCGCCTTCCGCCCCGACCCGTTCGAACATGGTGGCCAGAATCAATGCGGTGGTCGCGGCGTTGTTCGGCGCGTCGGCGACCTGATTCTCCAGGTCGCGCAGGTTTTCCTCGTCGATCGCCGGGTGGCGGATCGGGCGGTAGAGGTGATCCAGGGTAGGGCTGCGATCCGCAAGCCATTCGTCCTCGCTCAGCCGGGTTTCTCCGACCACCGCGTCCTCGGTGAAGACCTCGCCGAACACCGTGTGCGCGAAATCGAGCATTGCAGTCGGCGCCGCCTCGGACCCGAGCGTGGCCGATGTCGCGACCGGGGTGATCCGGCCGAGCGGCCGAGCCCGATCCTCGTCCGTGACCGCCGTGTCTTCGGTCCAATACGACTTGATCGTCAACCCCAGCCGCCGCAGCAGCATGGCCACATCGGTGCCCTGCGCGCCGTCGTAGGTGTGGAACTCGTCCAGCACCACATACTGCAGCGATTGCGCCGACTGCCGCCACATCGGCGCCCGGTCCGGACGCAACAGCATGTGGTCGAGCATCTTGTAGTTGGTGAGCAGGATGTCCGGCGGCGAATCGTGCATGATCCGGCGATCGGTGATCAGCCCGTCTGCCGAGACCAGCGTGCGGCTGCTCGTCGAACTTTCGCCGGTATAGAGACCGGCAGTCACCCCCGCAAGTGCCGGATTGCTGGTGATCATCCGCGCTAGACGTTGTTCCTGGTCGTTGGCCAGGGCGTTCATCGGATAGATGATGAGCGCCTTCATCCCGGCAACACCGGCCTTCTTGGCGCGCAGCACGTGGTCGAGGATGGGGATCAGAAACGATTCGGTCTTACCCGAACCGGTGCCAGTGGTGACCAGCGTCGGCTTCGGCCGCGACTGGAACTTCGTCGACAGCTGCTCGAACGCCTTCGCCTGGTGCCCGTACGGCACGAACTTGTCCGGCCACCAGTCCAGGTGCATGCCCCAGTTGCCGCGCGCCGGTGCGAACGGCAACCGAAGCCGCAGGTAGGGGCCCTTGAACATGCCGTCGCGGGGATGGTCGATGAAGTCGACCAGCGCACCCTTGGTATCTGCATCGGTCAACGCGAAGGTGGTGGCGAGGTAGTCGGTCAGACCTTCCCGCAGCCTGTCGGCCTGCAGTGTGGGCAGTAACGCCCCCATGATCGACTCCCCTCGGTGTTCCTACGCTGTGCATGGTTGCTGTGACCCGAATTAACCGGTATGTGCGCTGCGAATACCTATGAAGGTCAATCGTATTCGGTGGCGTTCCGGACTGCCGTTCGGCTGAGTGCATTCCAGGTCAGGCATCACATCGGTGTCGAACAGGATTTGGTTACTGCGGCGGCTGTCGGCGTTCGATGTCGGTGGATCCTTTGCTGTCCATCCGCACCCGCACATCAGGTTTCGTCACAGGGCAGATCGAGATGGGCTTACCGTCAGACGTGACGCCCGCAATCGCGATGTGCTGTACCGAGCTGCTCGCACCAGCAGCGTTCGTGCTCGATCTCTGCCGGGCAACCTGAGATGTACTTCACGGTGGCCCGCGTACCGGAGTTCAAGTGGGCGATCGCGATCTCGAAGTTGGAGCTGTGCGGTGGCGTCGGTACCGGTAACCTCGCGACGGGTCGGACGTATGAGTATGAGGGGCTGGGATGAAGGCGTCGGAAACCACTTTCGCGGCACTTGTGCAGGGGGAGAAGCAGTTTCAGATTCCGCTGTATCAGCGGACATACTCGTGGACGGACAAGCAGCTCGCGCAACTGTGGGGCGACGTCTACGAGCAGGCCGAGTTACTGGTGCGGGGAGACCAGGACACGACGCACTTCTGTGGGTCGGTGGTGCTGGCCCCGTCACCGCTCAATGATGCGAGTTTCGCTCGTTGGCTGGTGGTGGATGGCCAGCAGCGGTTGACGACGTTGAGCCTGGCGCTCGCAGCGGTTCGGGACCATATCGGCGTCACCGATCCGCGGCAGCGAGAGCGGATCGAGGAACAGTACCTGGTCAACAAATTTCAGGACGGAGACGGGTTCTTCCGACTTTTGCCTACACAGGCCGATCGTGGTGCGTATGGCGAGCACGTGCGGAACACGCACTCCGGCGGCGGCGGCCGAGTCAGTGCGGCGTACAGCTACTTCCGTAAAGAGTTGCTCGCGCTGGACAACTCGGCGGATGTGCCCACGGTCCTACACATCGAGAAAGCGATCACAACGAGGCTCACGCTGGTCCAGGTAGTCGCTGACAGGGACGACAACGTCCATCGAATCTTCGAGTCGCTCAACAACACCGGATTGAAGCTGTCGCAGGCGGATTTGTTGCGCAACTACTTGTTCATGCGACTGCCGACGCGGGGCGAGTACGTCTACCAGACCTACTGGCTGCCACTGCAGCGCATTCTGGCCAATGAACAGATCGAACATCTGATGTGGTTGATGTTGGTGCTCGACGGCGAAGCGCGGGTTCGCCGTCAGGACATGTATGTCGCGCAGCAGCGCCGCTTCCAGAACCGTGAATCCGAGGCGGAGATCGAGGCATACGTTTGCGAATTGTACCGCCGTGCAAACCATTTTCTGCGCATCGTGAAACCGGAGGAGGAGACAAATCTTGAAGTACGCCGGTATCTTCGGCGGCTCGATCAGTGGCAGGCCGCAACTACACATCCTGTTCTGATGCTGCTGCTCGACAGGCGTGACGCAGGCGTGATCGACACGACCGAACTGCTTCGGGGGCTGTCGTATATCGAGTCGTTCCTGGTCCGGCGAATGATCTGTCATCGGCCGACGCAGGGCTTGAACAGGAGCTTCCAGGAGTTGCCAGGGCAACTTCCCGACGATATGTCGATCGTCGACGGTTTGCGTCAGGTTTTGTCGACACCTCGACGCTACTGGGCGACGGATGCCGAACTCCGGGAGGCGATTGCCGCGAAGCCGTTCTACTGGCAGGGCAAACCGGAGCAGCGTCGCCTTGTCCTGCAGCGGCTCGAGGAGAGCTACGAGCATCCGGAGCCGGTTGATTTCGCAGCCGCCAAGCTCACCATCGAGCATGTGCTTCCTCAGCAGCCCGGATCGGAATGGCTTCAGACGTTGGCTGATGACACCGGTGAGGATGGCTCTCCTGAGGAGCTGCACGAACGGTTGGTCCACACCTTGGGCAATCTGACTCTGACAGCTGAGAATTCGCGGTTGTCCAACCATCCCTTCCAGCGCAAACAGGATCTGCTCGCCGGCTCACATCTGGAAATGAACCGCCGGATTGCGAAGACCGAGAGCTGGGGTGCGGCCGAAATCAGGGCGCGGGCAAATGAACTCGCCGATAGAGCTATTGCGCTGTGGCCGGGCCCGATTGCCGGAGCCGACCGCACGGAGAAGGCGCGTGATTGGACGTTGCTTCGTCAGGCAGTCGCGGCTGTGCCGAAGGGTACCTGGACTTCGTATGGGGATCTCGCCGCGTTGGTCGGGTCGAGCCCGATCGCTGTAGGTCAGCAAATGACTCGTCCGTTCCCCGGTGCGTATCGGGTGCTGGATTCCGGTGGCCGGGTCTCCTCCGGATTCCGCTGGCCGGAGGGAGAAGATCGAGGTGATGTCGTCGAGCTGTTGTGTGCGGAAGGCATCGACTTCAGTGACAACGGCGTCGCCTCCGCCGCGCAGCGCCTGTCGACTCATGACCTGGCTGAACTGCTCGGCATGACCAGTGGTGACGACACTGCTGGTGATGGTGCTGCTCCGCCGTTGAATACCCGTCGCGATCGCTTCTTTTCCCAACTCGCACAGAATAATTCGAAGGAAACAGTGGCCGCGGTCGAGAGCTTGATCTCTTTCTGGGGATCGCTCGGCGGACATCTGGAATACGGCGATGGCGCCAAGTCCACCAGTTGTTTCCTCATGCTCGACCGTGCCGCGGCTGGTCAGATCTGGCCGTTGGCGATCTATCCCGGCAACGGCGGTGCAGGGAAGGCGGAGGTCGTGTTCAAGTACCTCGCCGACCGTGACCCCTTCACCGAGATCGGTGTGCGAGATCAGTTGCGGTGCAGGATCAATGACCTGGCAGGGGTCGACATCGCCGCAGGTAAGCTTGCTCTGCGTCCGAGTTTCCCGTTGACCGCGATCGTCGATGAAGTCGACCACAAGCGGCTCCGTGAGACCTTGGTCTGGTTCCGTGACACCGCGCTCGATCTGATCGGTGACGTGCTGGTTTCGGACGGCCCGTGGGGGCTGGACCCGGCTTTGATATCCGCGCCCGTTCTCGAACTTCTGCGCACACTGTCGCAGCGAGGGGTCGGCAAGCCGGAGATCGGCGTCGAGCTCGGAACCCAGCATTGGCCGGTGGAGGCGGCGTGGCTGACTCGGGGCGTTGTTCTGGTCGAGGGCGTGGACAGCGATCGGGACGAAAGGATGCGGGACGAGGGGTATCAGGTTGTCTCTGTCGAGCAAGCGGATGTCGATCGCCTGACCGAGTGCTTGGGCACTGACTGAACGTCGTGCGCCACATGCACTCGTTCTCGTTTCAATCGGCATCGATTAGTCTGTGCGACTGTAGTTTCCGCGTGGGGAGGGACTAGGTCGGTTCATGTTTCTGGGTGTGGATATCGGGACTTCCAGCTCCAAGGGCGTGGTGGTCGACGAGGATGGCGCGATCGTGCGGAGGGCCGATCGAACGCACGGGGTATCGACGCCCCATCCGGGCTGGTTCGAGCAGGATGCCGACTCGCTGTGGTGGTCGGATTTCGTTGAGGTGGTTCGTCGGCTTGTCGACACCGAGGTTCCGATCGACGCGGTCGGAGTGAGCGGGATCGGCCCTTGCCTGCTTCCTGCCGACCGTTATGGCAAGCCGTTGCGTCCGGGGATCCTGTATGGCATCGATACGCGTTGTGCGGCAGAGGTTGACGAGCTGACCGATGAACTCGGCGCCGGCGCAATCGTGGCCCGAGGTGGCGCGGCGTTGAACGCCCAGGCTCTAGGGCCACGGCTGCGATGGTTGGCCCGCCATGAGCCGGACGTGTTCGCAAAGGCCCGGATGCTCTTCATGGCCAGCTCCTACCTGGTGTACCGACTGACCGGCCGCTATGTCCTCGACCATCATTCCGGCAGTAAATGCAATCCGTTCTATGACCTCAGCCAGCAGGACTGGGCGCAAGACTGGAGTGACGCTGTTGCTCCGGACCTGAGACTCCCGGAACTGCATTGGCCGGGCGAGATCGTCGGGCGAGTCACCCCGACAGCAGCGGCCGAGACCGGGCTGCCAGTCGGCCTGCCGGTCACGTGCGGAACGATCGATAGCTGGGCCGAGGCGATCAGTGTGGGCCTTTCGGTGCCGGGTGACACGATGATCATGTACGGGACAACGACGTTTCTGACTCGAATCATGGATTCGGCAGGGCCGTACGAGGGCCTGTGGGCGGCGATGGGGAGTGCGCCCGAACAGTTTCTGGCTTCGGCGGGCATGGCGACATCAGGCGCTGTCACGGACTGGCTGCGGCAACTCGTCGGTGCCTCGTACCAGGACCTCACAACCGAGGCCGAGGCGGTGCCGGCCGGCAGTCGAGGTCTTCTGGTGATGCCTTACTTCGCGGGCCAATGGACGCCCAACTTCGA
The DNA here is from genome assembly GCF_000308615.1 of Nocardia jiangxiensis NBRC 101359. Taxonomy (GTDB): domain Bacteria; phylum Actinomycetota; class Actinomycetes; order Mycobacteriales; family Mycobacteriaceae; genus Nocardia; species Nocardia jiangxiensis. The sequence goes on along the minus strand of NZ_BAGB01000068.1, from coordinate 210,720 downwards.
TCCGGACGCCCGAGGAACAATTGCCGGTCTCACCACCGCTCACTCGCGAGCCGACCTGTATCGGGCTGCACTCGAGGGAGTCGGATACGGGGTACGCCACAATCTCGAGGCGATGTCGAACGCGTGCGGCGACTCTGCGCCTCGCCTGATCGCGGTAGGCGGTGGTACCACGGGGCGAGTGTGGACGCAGATCATCACCGACATCGTTGGTCTGCCGCAGCAGATTCCGACCGAGACCATCGGCGCCTGCCTGGGCGATGCACGGATGGCTGCGGCTGCGCTGGGGGCCGATACATCTGGTTGGAACCCGGTCCGGGCCGTCATCGAGCCCGACTCCGAAACGGCGAGCCTCTATACGCAGTATTACCGGCGGCATCGGGCCTTATACGACGCCACCGAAGATGTCGGCCGCTTCCTCGCCGGACAACAACGAAGTGCCGGGACAAGGCTCGAACCATGACAGTAGGATCTTGAAATAATCTGGGATGAAAGGTGTTTCGCTGCATCGCGTCGGCAGTCACCGATCTACGAGGGGAACGATCAGATGGACATCGCAGTCACGCTTGCCGGAACGAGCACAGACGAATTGCACTCGCTCTACCGGGATCTGGGGCGGGAGTTCGAACTGCGCGGTCGGGTCAGCATGACGGACCGGCCACCGGCCTCTGGGACGTTGGGGGGTGTAGCCGACATGTTGATAGTCGCGCTGGGGCCCAGCGGAGTCGGTGCTGTTCTGGCGACTGCTCTTGTTGCGTGGGTTCGTAATCGATCGACCGACGTCGTCTGCAAGCTCTCCCGCCCGGACGGGTCGTCGGCAGAGTTGTCAGCGAAGCAGTTGCGTGGCTGCGATGCCGCCGCGCTTCAGCAGGTTGTGCGCGACCTTGCTGTGGCAATGGAAGCTCCAGCAGTGTCAGAGACCACGGCAGAGTAGATTCATCGATCACATGTCCACCCTGAATGGCCCTGGTACACGGGCGATACTGATCGGGACGCAGACCGGGACCGGCGACAACGGGCTCCCAACGGTGCCGGCTGTGCGGGCGACACTGGATGATCTGAACGCCGCGCTCGTCACGCGCTGTGGAGTGGAAGCGGACAACGTGAAGGTTGTTCTCGACCCGGCCAGTCCCACCGAACTGGGCCTTGTTCTCGCCGACGAAGCCGAGAAGGCGACCGATGTACTGCTGGTGTATTACGTGGGGCACGGCATGGTCAGTCCAGGCGGCGACCTCTATCTGGCAACCGCGTCCTCCGACCGTCGGCCTACACGCCTGGCGCACACCTCGCTGGCCTTCTCGGCGGTGCGAGACAGTGTGCTCGACAGTCGTGCGAGTTCGGTAGTGGTCATTCTCGATTGTTGCTACTCGGGCCGGGCGATCGGTGTTCTGAACGACTCCGACACGGCTATCGCCGACCTGACACAGGTTTACGGCGGGTGCGTCCTAACCTCTGCGGCGAGGGACGAATTGGCGCTTGCGCCTGAAGGAGCTACTCACACCGCGTTCTCCGGCGAGGTCATCCGCTTCCTGACCGAAGGCGATCCGCAGGGCCCGCCCGAACTTACACTTCGTGACGCGTATCAGTATCTCAGTCGCACGCTGCCGGCCCAGGGCTATCCACGTCCGCATCAGCGGGTCAGTGAAGTTATCGAAGATCTCGTCCTCGTCCCGAACCCGGCGTACCGCAATGCGGTCGCTGACATCGTAATCACTGGCGGCGCTGCCACTTTGGGAACCAATTCGGCAGAGCGCAGCTCCGCGATTCTCGATTCGGTCAACCGACGACAGCATCGGTTGCAGTACCAGCCTTCACCTTCAGCGGTCACCAAGTACCGTGAGTTCTTGTCCAGCCAGTCCCGGATATACGTCATCAAGGGATCTTCCGGCAGCGGGAAGTCTCGCCTTGTCACCCACCTGGCATCGGTCTTCGACTCTGAGGCGGACTTTCAGTTACACACTCTCGACTCATGGGATGTCACCAAGGTCGATCTGGCCACTGAGATCCTGCGGTACGCCTCCATTCCGCCCGCGGGCGACCCGCTTCTGACACTGGAACGTGCTGCGGTCGGCTTGTTCAGGCCGTGCGTGGTGGTCATCGATGGCATGAGCACCCAAACCCAGCTCGATCGGCTCGGCCGACAGGTCGACAGCATCCTGCGGCAGGTCACCGTGAACAATTTGCGGATCGTCCTGGCGATCCGTACTCCGCCCGATGTCAGCTTCGCCTCGTTTCCAGTGCTTGCCGCATCGATCTTCGAACTGTCCGTTCGGTCGATAGGCACGTCGTTCTGCGTCGCGAATTGGGACGAACGAACCGCCAACGAGGTGTGGACAGCATCCCGAGAATCGGATGAGCCGTCGTTCATGGCACTTCCGGAGTCGATTCAACAGTTGGCCCGCCGGCCGCTTTTCATGGAGCTGCTGAAAACTGCCGGCACATCGGACGGGCTCCAGGAGACGAACGCCTACCGGCTGCTCGATCACTGTGTCCGATCGATCCTGCGATCGGCCGGCGGGGACATCGACCAGTCGCTCGAACTGCTCTGCGATCTTGCTCAGGGCGAGCTTCTCCATCTCATACCAACACAGCTTCTCGATACGCCACGGGCACAGCCCACGAGCGCCAAAGCCGCTGCCGCACTGGAGCCCTATTCGGTCGCGTTCGCTCCGCTGATCGAGCTGAGCCCATCGCGTGGCGTCGCATTCGCTCATGACCTGATCCGTGAGTACGCACTGGCTACGCGAGTCGCACGTCTGATGGTCAAGAAGGGGCGCAACAGCACGACTATCGCTGCGTTGAACGAGCTGGCTATTCAGAGCACGACTTCGGCGATGGCTCGCGGTCTTTTCGAGTTCGTGGTCTATGCCATCGACAGTCACTCACCGGAACTGGCTTCGAGCTTCGCGCTTGCTCCACAGGTGGCTGTGACCACTACCTTGCCGATCATGTTGCGACTGGCCCGCACTGGCACACAGTTCGCCAACAACGAAGTGTTGGTGAACAGTGCCCGCCGCTGCACCAACGATGAAGCGATCGACGTCGCCCGCTCTCTGTTGGCCATCCCGAACATCTCCGCTGCGCTCGGTGACCGGTACACCAGCTGGATCCTCGACGGTCTGGAACGATTCGGGGCGAGAATCTGGCCGGACACGGTGGCCCATATCGAGTCCGCCCTGTATGGCGACACCCTCGAACAGTTTCTCGGTGCGGCAGATGTCGAAAAGCCCTCCCATGCCACCTTCCTCGCGCGTTACTTCCACCTGTTCGCTGATGGCAGTCACCACCAGAACCCGTTGTTGGAAAGACTGCTCGGCCACTCCGACTGGCGCGTTCGTGCGGGCCTTGCCCACAGTCTTGCCGAAGCCAACACCTGGACCGACTCGCTCGGCATCCACATCGCCAACCGCCTTGTCACAGACGAGGATTACAAAGTTCGCGGAGCAATCGCCAGAGCTGCCGGACGAATTTCCGGCACCCACCTCTGGCAGCACTTCGACACCACATTGACGGACCCGAGTTGGTATGTGCGCGGTTCGCTGCTGGAGGGGCTACTCGACGGCAGGACCCAACTCGCTGTCGAGCACGCATTGGCAGTGATCGCAGCCGACAATGCGTGGAGCAGCGGCCCTCAACGAATTCGCAACCTTGTTGCTCGTCTCACGCTCTTGTTCGGTGACCTCGAGACGGTCGTTGACACCGATACCAGGGACAGAGCATTGCGACGGCTTCTGCGCGAACGCCGTAGCCGTTGGATCGAGCTTCCCGACGACCTCCACAGGGAGTTCACCAAGCTCGCCGCGCAGTCGGACAACTGGCTGACCCGTCAAGAAGCCCTCGGAACGAATCGAGCCGGATCCGCGGAGGTCAACCCGCGCGAAATCTACCGGCGTATGCGTGGCGGGAGGATGATTCAGGTCGCGCTCGACCTCTATGACCTGGACCGCGCAGTCGTTGTTGCCAAGGCAGCCGACAGGGCCGGAGTCGACTACATCGAAATCGGCGACCCGCTGATCAAGGCAGCGGGCGTCTCGGCCATCGAACGACTTCGCCGAGAGGTCGACGGCCCCAAGATCGTCGCCGAAATGATGTCCGCGGACTGGGGACGCGACCAAGTAGAACTGGCCGTCGAGGCCGGCGCCGATGTCGTGTTCCTCATCGGACCCGCCTCTGCTGCCAGTGTCGCCGCTGCAGCCGAAACCGGCCGCCAACTCGACGTACCCATCTTGCTCGACGTGCCGACCGTTCAACTGACGCAGTCCTGGATACAAGACATGGAACGGGCTGGCGTAGACGGATTCTGCGTCACTACGAACATCGACCAAGGCGTCGGCGGTCAGCTCCCCTTGGGGAAAGCCCGTGCTGTCAGGAGCTGGACAAGACTCCCAGTCGCTGTCTCCGGCGGATTCAGCACCATGGACCGCCCCATCATCGGCAGCGGTGACTGGGACATTTTGATAGTCGGCCGCAGCATCGCTGAGGCTGTCGACCCTGAAGAAGCCGCCCGCCAGATGATGACGATGGTGAAAGGACCCAGGTACTGACCAATGCAGATCACCCCGCTCAACATCGAACTCGCACAACAAGTCCTGCCACTGATGCAACTCGGCGAACCCTTCGTCCGAGCACGTACCGCCTCCGACTACTGGCTCTACGCTCACTTATTCGCATCCACGTGCCCAGTCGCCCAGCTCAGTGGTGAGCTCGCCGGAGCAGTCATCGCGTTCCGGAGTCAAGAAGACCCCGAGGACATATACATCCAAGATGTCATCGCGCACCCCGATTTTAGGCGCCGCGGCGTCACCACCGCACTGCTCGACCATGTTCGTGGCCGGGGCAAAGAATTCGGCTGCCGACGCATGTACCTCACATCGGAACCCGAAAATGCTGCGGCACATGCCACTTGGACGTCATTGGGGTTCAGGAATGTGCCCGGTGACCGGGTTGTCAATGGTGTGTCCGTGACCGCAAATTACAAGGGTCCAGGGAAGGACCGTGCTGTCTACGAGTTGATCCTCCAGTAGAGTCAACCGCATCTCGAGTCAGGGGAGCAACATCACCCTGACTGGCCCGGGGTTCTAGTCAGGGTTTCGAGGGCGTCTTCCGTGATCCGGGCTCGCCGTCATTGGATTCGCCGGTGACTATCTCGATGCTCCGTGAACGAAGCATCTCCCGAGACTCGAATAACCGAAGTGCTTGGCGAACAGTGGTTTTCACTGAACAGTGTCTATGCTGACCGAGAATCGGTGCTCAACCGAAACGGAGGGGGCTCTTCCATGGCCGACTTGCTGTGCCGACGGGACTGAACCCTGCGGGGGTCCAGCGCGATTGATTGTTTCGGCGATCTGGGCGACCGCGACTACTATCGGTGGCCACTGGGCGACATCGTCGACGGAGTGGAGTCGGGTGGTGGGTGGGGAAGACGAACGGCGTGGCACGATCGTCGAGTTCTGGCAGGCCGTGGAGATGTTCAGTCCGCAGCGGGTGGACCGTCCCGATCGACAGCAGCGGGTTTTCCAGGTCGAAGCCGACGAACTGCTGCCGTGGGATCCGGCGCATGAGCTGGCCCGAGTCACCCTGCACCCCAACCAGGCGTGGCGCCATATCGTGTATGTGGGGATCTACCGTCTCGACGAAGTCTTCGAGGTGTTGTCGCGGCGCTTCGATCCCGATCCCGACAGCTATGATGAGCGGCCGGGCGGCGAAAGTGCCGTCGCCGCCTTCCTGATCGACGAAAATGGTTGCGCTGTAACGGATTCGAATGTGCTGTCCAGCTGCGCCTGGGCGACCGGCCACGCTGGTGACGATGCGCCCGGGCCGAAATGGATCGCAGATTTCCAGGACGCATCCCTGGAGTTCACCCGGCTCTGGCAGAAGGTGATCATCGCGGAGCGCACCGGCGTGCCCGGTGATGATTCGGCACAGCCGACCTTGCGGGTATTCGACCGAACCGTTCTCGACGAATGTCTCACCGCAGCGATCCAGGCGGCCGGGATCAGCGGAGTGCTGCCGGTGGCCGGCATTCGGGTCCGCAGCCAGATCGTCGCCCGGCGCACGGCGAACGAGGTGAACGGGCTCGACTTCCTGAACAGTTTCATTATGGACGATCTGGTCCGGGTGAGCGGTCACGTCACCCGGGGGAATATCGGCGCGGCTCTGCGTGACTATCTGTGCCCCGAGGATCGGATATCGACCGGCGACCGGATAGATGTGCGGGAACGGATCGACACTGTGCTGGAGCTGACCTCCCCGGCCGCGGTAGCGGCGGGCCGGTGGCCGAGCGATCCCGGTCATGCCCTCGCCCTGTCTCAGCAACTGGCCGTGAATACAGCGTTGGGGATGACCGATACCGGCATCGTGGGAGTCAACGGTCCGCCCGGAACCGGAAAGACCACGATGTTGCGTGACGTGATCAGCGCACTCGTGGTGGAGCGTGCCGCGCGGCTGGCGGCACTGCCGGAACCGGGTGCGGCGTTCACCGGCGATCAGATGCGCTGGAAAACCGGCGACCGCACCCGTGTTGTCAGTCTGCTGCGGCCGGAGCTGACCGGGTTCGAGATTGTAGTGGCGTCCTCGAACAACGGTGCAGTACAGAATGTGACCGATGAGATCCCCGCATCCGATGCGATCGGCGATGACTGGCGGGACGCGGCCGCTGCGGCGAACTATTTTCCCGAGGTAGCTACCGCCCTGTTGGCACCGGATCCGGCCGAACGCTCGTCGCAGGCGATACCGGTTGCCAGGATCGAGGGCTGGGCACTGCTGGCGGCGCGGCTCGGGAACAAGACCAATCGCGGACGTTTCGTCAATGCGTTCTGGTATCACACCCCGGATTCTGCTGAGGACCAACAGGATTGGGCGGGACTGCTGTCGATCCTCAAGTCCTACGAGGCGGAGATTCCGGAGCAGACCTGGGAGGAGGCGGTGGAAGCCTTCCGGGCCGCCGAAACACGGGTCGAAACCATCCGTCGGTCGCGATGCGCCGTCTATACGCAGGTGGTGCGACGCAGGGAGGTGAAGCAGCAGCTCGAGACGACCACGGCGGACCTCGCTGCAGCCGTGGCGAGCGCGGAGACCACACGCGGAGAACGTGATTCGGCGTTGCATACCGCCAGTGAATGTGTCCGGGAAGCCGAACGGCTTGCCCGCGTTCAACAGGCTGCTGACGAGCAAGCCGCCCGGCAGCGCCGTGCGGTGGCGGAACAGGCGGTCCATGACTGCCGGGCAGAGGTCGAACGGATCGTCGACGGCCGCCGTGTCCGTGCGGAGGAATCCGTGACTCGGTGGGTAGCGGAACTCGATCGGCGGGTCGAAACCTGGGAAGAGCACCGTGCGCAGCGACCTCGTTGGTGGAAGCTGTTGTGGTCCTTCGGTGCGGCCGGTCGTGAGTGGAAGCAGCGCGACTCAGCGCTGGCCGATCAGGTGCAACAGGCATCCCAGGCAATAGCGCAGGCACAGGTCGAATGGGAAGCGGTGCAGTGTGATCTCGCCATAGCCCGGTCGGCGGTTTCCACCGCCCAGCACGAGTTGACTGCGGCAACTCGCGCCTCGAGCGCCGGCATACCGCTTCCGTCCGTGACCTACGAGCCGCTGATCATCGCAAACCGGACCCTCGAACGTGCCGAGCGCGAAGTCACCGCAGCCGCACAAGCATTGAGCCGCGTCGAACGACGCTTCCAGGAGGAACGAGAAGAACTGGTGGCCCTGAACGCCTCGCTTACCGACGGCGCCGGACTGAAGACCTACTTCCCGGACGACACCTGGTGGACCGAACGGGACCGCCGAGAATCGGCCGCACCCTGGACCGACCCGGAGTGGAATACGGTACGCAGCGAACTGTTGCTGGCGGCCCTGGCACTGCACCGATCGTTCCTGCAGCAAATGCCCACCCGGATGCGCCAGAATCTGCAGGCCGCCATGGACGTAGTCGGTGGTGGAGCGCCCCGCGACCTTTCGGTCCAGGCGGCGCAAGCGGCTTGGCAGAGTTTGTTCCTGGTGGTTCCGGTCGTTTCCACCACCTTCGCCTCTTACGGTCGGCTGTTCGGTCATCTGGAGCGGGAGGCTCTCGGCTGGTTACTCATCGACGAAGCGGGACAGGCGACTCCGCAGAACGCGGTCGGTGCGCTGTGGCGGACTCGACGGGCCGTCGTCGTCGGCGATCCCTTGCAGTTGGAACCGGTGACCACGCTCCCGTTCCGTACCGAGGACGCTCTCCGCACCGACTTCGGGGTCGACCCGCAGTGGAGTTCCAGCCACACGTCGGTGCAGCGTATCGCCGACCGGCTCACCCCACTGGGGACGTCGCTGCCGGACGATGAGGTGCCGACCTGGGTGGGGGTTCCGCTCACCGTGCACCGGCGCTGTGATTCTCCGATGTTCGATATCGTCAACACCATCGCCTACGACGGCCTGATGATCAACGGCACCGGCACCGCTGCCCGGGAACATTTCGACGCGACCTACCCGAGTCTTCCCGAATCCAAGTGGATCGATGTGGTCGGCGCCAGCGCGCGCGGGCACTGGATACCCGACGAGGGACGGCAACTGGACCGGATTCTGCGGTTTCTCGAAGGTCTCGGCATCGCCATGTCCGAAGTCATGGTCATCAGCCCGTTTCGGGACACCGCCCGCGAAATCGCCCGGCGTGCCCGGGATTACCCCGGCCTGACTGCGGGCACAATCCACACCGCCCAGGGAAAGCAAGCCGACGTGGTGATTCTGGTCCTCGGTGGCGATCCGGCCCGTCCCGGCGCGCGGCGGTGGGCGGCGAGCAAACCCAATCTGCTCAATGTCGCAGTGAGCCGGGCGAAACGGCGGCTCTACGTGATCGGCGACCATCGGTCCTGGTCGACCGAACGGTATTTCGGTACGTTGGCCCGGTACCTTCCACAGGCCGAGCCGGTGTGGTCGTGAACGTTGTCAGAAGAGTTCAGCGATTCCGATCGCCCCCGGATGTGGGTGCCCCGCTACGGCGGGTGCCGGGAGACCAGCAGCCCGCCGCTACCGAAACACCCGGATCAACCGGCGTGCTCGGACCATGCCTCTCCATTCCACCATCGCCAATTGGCGACGTGACTGGGGTCGGGATACCAACCTGGGGCGGGACGCGATCCGGGAGTTCCGGTGGTCGGCGTCATGGCGGATCCGGCATGCGCATCTGCCGGATTGTCGCTGCTCGAGGCGGCCTCGGGAGTGAGCGTCGGCATTGCGGCCAGCTGCTGCGTGAATGCCTGTGCCGCAGCGATATTCGAGAACTGCCACAGTAGCGTGAGCCCTGGACCGGTGATCTCGAGTTCGGCGTACTGCATCACCGGAAGCATCGGGTTGTTCTTGAACCGGCGATCCGGTCCGCCCTTCTTGTTCGCGTACTTCCAGGTGTGATCGACCTGAACAGCGTCCGGCGGTACGACCTGTGCCTCGATGAACCGGCTCGTCGCGACCCTGGCGACCACGTCGCAGTATCGCCAGGACGCGAACTGCTTGCCGGATTGTACGAGAATCTGGTCGGGCAGGAAGTAGAGGCTGAATCCTGTTGTCCGAAGACCGGGCACGGTGATGTTGGTGGCCAACCATTTCGGACCGCCGGCGACCGGTGCCACCGGCTGTCGGGCCACCAATGTCCCGGCCCCCGCGTTGACCTTGCGCGCATAATCCGAAGCCAACGCCACCTGCGCGTCGATCAGCCATCGTCCGTGCGTCCCGCGGATGCCGTCGAACGCGCGAACCAGATTCTCGAACGCGCGAGCCGCGACATCATTGACGTCGTAGATAACCGGCACGCGCAGTTGGCCTTTCATCCACGCGACCGGTGACAGCGGAAAGCGATGAGACGCGGCGTTGAGATCTTGGACCAGATCCGTCGCGGTGCCGAACTCGAGGTCGAGCACGGTGACGGCAGGCAACTCCTGAACCACCTGTGTCGAAGGCGTCACGATGGGCGCGGGCCGGCGGTGGGTGGTTGCTGTGCGACGCGGCCCGGAAAGGCTGGTTCTGTAGTAGAGACCCCCGGCACCCATATGGATGTATGTCCCACGCGGACCGGTGCCGACCCGCAACCCCTTCACTCCCGCCGAAACCCCGAGCCCCGATTTCGACAGATTGAAGCGAAAAGGCCCAGCGCTGACACTCTTTCGCAGATAGAACCCCATGGATGCCTCCCGCATCACCCGCCGCCCGCGATAGTCGATTATCGCTCGAAGACGGCCACGCCGACTACATCAGCGCGTTTTGGCAGGGTGTTACAGGCCCACATCCCCGATCGAGCCCTGGTCATCTCGACTTCCCGCTGGGCAGAGGCCTGGTTCTGTCGTTCCGGCAGTGCTACCGCCAGGATCAGCACGGTCAGCGGCAGGCCGGTCGCGATGACGAGTCCGAGTGTGGTCACTCCCTGGGTGTCAATGCCGGGTCGTGGTCCCTGTGCAGCAGGGCAATCGGGGCTGCTGCACGGTGATGTTCACGTGCCTGTTTTCAACAGACCGGATTCCTCGAGTCCGGCACGCAGGCGTTGCTGATGCTCCGGCGGGCCCTGCCGGTATGGCATACGCAGCGCATCGGAGGAGATGACGCCGAGCATTTTCATCGCGGCTTTGGCCTGTATGGCGCCCTGCGAGACGTGCATGATCGCATCGACGGCGGGGATGAGACGCCGGTGGATCTCGCGTGCCCGAGACAGGTCGCCGCGGTCGACGGCGCCGATCATCTCCGCGTAGCGATCGCCCGCGACGTGACCGACCACCGACACGACGCCGGTCGCGCCTTGAGCGAGGTGTGGCAGGTTGACGATGTCGTCGCCGGAATACCAGAGCAGGTCGGTCTGCGACATGAGCCGGCTGGCCTCGAAGAAATCACCCTTGGCATCCTTGACGGCGCGCACGGCGGGAATGTCGGCCGCGCGGCGAATGGTATCGGTGCTCAACGCCGTCCCGGTCCGGCCCGGGATGTCGTACAGCATGACGGGCACACCGCCGCCGGCCTCGGCGACCAGACGGAAGTGTTCGAGGATGCAGTCCTGTGGCGGCTTGTTGTAATACGGCGTGACGACGAGCAGAGCGTCGGCCCCGCAGGCGACCATCTCGCGTGCCGCACGAGTGGAATGCTCGGTGTCGTTGGTGCCGCAGCCGGCCATCACCTCGACGCGGTCGCCCACGGCCTCGACCACCGCCCGCACGCAGGCGTAGTCCTCCTCGTCGGTGGTGGTGGCGGACTCACCCGTGGTCCCGTTGACCAGCAGTCCGTCATGGCCGTGGTCGGCGAGATATACGGCGAGGTTCTGCAGGCCGTCGTAGTCGATCGAGCCGTCGGCGTGCATGGGGGTAACCATCGCCGTGATGACTCGACCGAAGGGGGTGTCCACCATGATCGTGAGATTACATCCGGCGAGCACGTCACCGCCCGTGCGGAAGGCCCGTGCCCACGCGAAGGGCGTCGTCGGGGCGGTTCCGCGGGCGCTCGCCGGGGGCATGAGCCTGAACCAGCAACCGGCTCGACCACTCCTGCCGTGGTCGAGTGCGGCGTAAAATTTAGTCAGAAGGTTGCCCTATGCAACAGCGACGGCGGATGTGGATTGCCGCGTTCCTGACGGCACTAGGGATGTGCGCTGTAATCTTGTACATCAGCGACGTCCGACCCGAGCGCGCTCCGTCCGACCCGGCCACATCTTCCCGGGCAGGGGCGCCCGTGCTGGTCGCGAAGATAGACAACAGTCCGCAGGCACGGCCACCGGTGGGGCTCGGAGCCGCCGATGTGGTCTACGTCGAGCCGGTCGAGGGAGGTTCGAGCCGGTTGGCCGCCGTGTTCTCGACCCACAAACCCCCGGTGATCGGACCTATCCGAAGCGCGCGGGAAACGGATCTGACGCTGTTGGACCAGTTCGGCAACCCGACGTTCGCATCCTCTGGTGCCGCACCTGAGCTGGTCGCATCCGTCGATTCCGCCTCGCTCCAGAATGCCTCGGCCGATCGACAATCCGCGGCGTACTACCGCGACTACAGTCGCGCCGCGCCACACAACCTGTTCGTCCGCTCTGATCAGTTGCCCGTAGGCGGTGGCTGGCCGGCGGCTTCGCAACTGCACTTCGGTCCTATGCCTGCCGGTGGCCGGCCCACGCAACATGAGGAAGCGCGGTATCAGGGCGCGGCGATCGGTTTCGACTGGTCACCCAGCAACCACCGGTGGCTGGTGTCCATGGACGGTGCCGCCTACACCACTGCCGATACCGGACAGCTCACGGCAAGTACGGTCTTGCTGCAGAGTGTGCAGGTGCGCGATTCGACGGTCCGCGACATCGCGGGCAACGTCTCACCCGTGGCCCGGACGACTGGTAGCGGTCGGGCACTCGTACTTCGCGACGGTCAATCGTTCCCGGCCGTGTGGTCCCGGCCCTCCCCACAGGCAGGCACAACCTATACAACCGCCACCGGTACAGCCATCTCCTTCGCGCCGGGGCAGGTTTGGACAGTTCTGATTCCAGAGCAGCTCTGGTGACCCCTGCCCTCGCGGTGTGACCGATGATGCCGAATTCGGAGATGTCAGCGACGTACCGACCGCCGGGCCAGGGGCGTGGGACGCCAACGCTGAGGCCGCGCACTGCCGAGGCTCCGCAGGCGCTCCGCACGGATGGGCGGCGACCGGATCCGCCCGAGGACTGCGGTGGGATCGGCGGGTTCGAACTCGTCGTCGTGGCATCCGATGCCGGCCATCCCGATCATGTCGAGGCGCTGCGTACATTTCGTGAGTGGTACGGGGACGGTGTCCTCGAGCACTTCCGCCCCACACCATTCGATATCGACGAAATCAATTCCGCACTAACGGAATTCGGCAGCGGCGAAGGTCTGCCGAGGACGCCTGACATCACCGGAGGGCAGGTCCGGGTGTCCGCGGCGCTCGCGGCCTCCTGGGCCGTATGCCGACCTCGACTCAGCGACGAAAGCTGTTGCGACTCATGGATCGAGTCGAATTCGGTCAGCCGATCGATATCGACGCGCACACGGCCGAGCAGGTGGTGCGACAAGCCCGCCCACTTCTGTACAGAAAACCTGTACAGTAATTCGTATGAGGCAGATCTCCTACACCGAGGCTCGTGCGACCCTGGCGAAAGTGCTCGAGTCCGCTACCGACGACCTCGATGAGGTTGTCGTCACCCGCGCGGGTCATGAACCGGCGGTTGTCGTTTCGCTGCGCGAATACGAGGCGCTGAAAGAGACCGCACATCTACTCGGAACTTCCGCCAATGCCAGACATCTGCAACGCGGGCTGGAAGAATTCGCGGCCGGTGGATTCGTCCCCGGTGAACGTCTGGACGTACCAGACCACGACGATTCGTCGGGAGTGGCGTGAAGCTCCAGTTCTCGAGCGAGGCGTGGAACGACTACACCTGGACGGTCGCGAACGATAGGGCGGCGGCGCGCAAGATCAACCGCCTCTTCGATGACATTGCCGCCCACGGCCAAGCCGATGGCATCGGGAAGCCGGAGCCGCTGATACACAATCTGGCCGGCTGGTGGTCGCGGCGGATAACCCAGGAACATCGCTTGGTGTACCAGGTCGAGGATGAGGTAATCCGCGTCCTGTCGTGCCGCCACCACTACGAGTAGGACTCTCGGCGTGGTTCGACCGGGTTTCTCCGTCCCGCCATCGCCAGTTGGCGACATGTTGAGGGTCGGGATACCAGCTTGGTGGGGGAGGGGAGTCGGGTGTCATGAGGTGCGGATCCGTCGAACGCACGAGCTGGAACGCCGCGGCACGGGCCCGACCCGCGGCCCCTTCACCCCGCCGAAACCCCGATCCCCGATTTCGACAGGTTGAACCGAAACGGCCCAGCGGCGGGGGTGTCCTCCACCGACGGTAGGAACGCTGCCACGGAGTGCACTGCTCATCCATGGCAGCGAACCCCTGTCACTCGAACCCGGCTACGTGTCCGGACGCCGGATTGCTCAGGGGGAATGGAAGCCGAGGTGGACGGGCTCGTTCCGGGTTTCGCCGTGTCGGCGACGAGGTTGAATCGACGAGATCATGATCCAGTTTCCGTCAGCAGCAGGGAACGCCGCTTCCAGATGCACGATGCACTCATCGGGCGGGTGGGAGCTGTGGATGTCTCTGAGTTCCCGGGCGCGTTCGAGCGTCAGCTCCAACCCGTGCACCTGGCACATGATTTCCGCGAGTGTGCCATCTGCGTGGACGAATACTCTGTGTTCCATGGGGTTCGGCGGCGGTCAGTCGAGTCGCCCGAGTGAGTCCGCAGTTGTCCCGCTATCCGGCCGGTGGTCAGGCCGCCGCCACAGCCGCGGACATGGCAACAGCGGCAGCTCTGGTCGGACTTCGGCGTCGATAGTGACAACCAGCTCCGGAACTGCCTGTATCAACCGGTCGGCCACATCCCGTGCTTGCTCGGCGGATGCTCGGTATTCCGCTGAGAGAGAACCAGATTCGATCCGAATGTGTCCTGGGCCTGATGTGTCCAGCATCGATCAGAACCATCCATGCGGCGTCTTTGCGCGCACAGTAACTATGACGGCAATTCCGGTGCGTTCGCATCACCTGGTGAGTTTGCGTCTCGGTGAATGGCATCTTGGGCGCTTCATTAGGCCAGCGACCAATCCGCGAAGTCGCATCCGTTGATCTAATAGACTTGGGCACAATGGATCTCGCGGGAGGAGAATCAGCTGCGGGAAGCGAGTACCCGGCTATGGCCAGAGCCGTCAGTGCAACGGTAAGACCGATCAGTAGCGATGTCGTCAGCATCGGAACCTTCATTGGCTGTGTGGGTTTGATGGACTCTCCCGATGCCGGGGCGGCCGCCGGTAATGGCACTGTTCGATGACTCGGTCCACCTGCGGGACCAGACTTCCCGGCATTGGGAGCTGATCCACGCGGGAATCCCGGCGATCCGGCGCGAGTTGGCGACCTACCGGATCCCTCCGGAAGACATCCCGATGCGCCCCCACTTGGACCTGGCCCAAGATGTGGCGAAAGCATCGAGGTTCCGTCATGGTGTCCAGCTCAGCGAACTGGGCGAGTTCATGCCAGGGCTGCTGCACGATTTGCGTATCGCCTGGCACTCGACCACAGGGCCCGATCAAGAACGGATCTTCGGTCTTCTGGCGGAGGCGTATTCGGCCACAGGGCAGTTGGTCTACAAGCTCGGCTACATTGACCTCGCGTCGCTGGCAGTGGACCCGCTACGAGTGGGCCGCGGCCAGTCCGGCGACGAATTGGCCGTTCTGGCAGGCGATTACCAGCGCGCTGGGGAGATGATCTCCGCAGCCGACTGGAACACGGCCGAGCGGTTCCTGGAAGCAAGCCGCAGCCGAATCGAAAGTGAGATCGGTAAGGGCGATCCGAAGACGCTATCGATGTGGGGCAGCCTGCATTCGAAGTCGGGCTTGGCTGCGGCTCGAGCCGGTCGGCGAGACGTTGCCGACGCACACCTGGCCGAAGCTTCCGAGACCGCGCAGGGCCTGGGCGAGGATCGCGACGACTACCGGCGTCGAGCTGACGGAATCGGCGACTCGAGTTCGGCGCATTCATCGGGGCCATGACCTCGGGAAGGGACAACGACGACCGGTTCGAGCGTGACTGTTGTCGCAGCACGACCGGCGGCGGCCGAAATGTCAGCTGCCGTCGTGAACGGATGCAGCCCACGACACCTGCGTCGAAATTATCGGTGACGCAGTCGGCCCCGGCAGACCCTGTGCGCTCACAGGGCAACCGGGGCCGATCGGTCAGCGCACCGTGCTGAGGCAGACGACCATTTCCTCGGGCTTGGAGTAGGTGAGGTATTTGGTGGCGGAGTTGTTGCAGCCGCTGTCGCTGGTGGTGTTGTTCAGGACGTTGGTGACCTTGTAGTTGGCCTCGGAGCTGTCGCAGGCGACCTTTGTGGTGTTGTCGAACTGCTTGTTGAGGCAGTCGCCGTCTTTGACGTTCAGTTGGAGGCAGAGGTTGTAGCCGCCGGAGCCGGTTTGCCAGACGCTGGCGTAGTTGCCCTCGGGGCAGGTGGAGCTGCTCTTGTCCTGGCGTTCGGCCACCTTGTAGTTGGCGTCCATGCTGCTGCAGTCGGTGATGTCGACCTTGGGGTCGTTGGTGGTGCCCGCGACCTTGACGCACTGGCCGACCTGGGCCTTCTCCGCGTCGGGCTTGTTGATCTGGTGGCAGCCCCAGCTGGCGAGGTAGACCAGGCCGACCACGACCACCAGTCCGACCAGGGAGCCGAGTCCGGATCTGAGTCGGCGGCCCACACCTGCCGCGCCCGCGCCGAGTCCGGAGGCCGCATTGCTGCCCCAGGACGGCTGCCCGCCCGGAGTCAGCATCGGGCCCTGTGGATAAGCGCTCGGGTCGTAGCCCGGCTGTCCGGGGGCCGACTGTCCCTGTGGATAACTCGGCTGCCCCTGGCCGAAGCCCTGCTGTCCCGGTTGGGGATAACTCGCCTGACCCGGTGTCTGCTGCAGGTGAGCGGTCGGATCTGCTGCGGACTGTCCCTGCTGCGGGTACCCGCTCGGGTCGGCCTGCTGTGGGTAACCGGGCTGCTGTCCCCAGCCCTGCGGCATCTGCGCGGTCGGGTCGGCTTGGGGATATCCCGTCTGCCCCGGAACTGGCTGACCCGCCTGTGGATAACCAGCGGGCTGCCCCTGCTGGGGATAACCCGCCTGCCCCGGCATGGGCTGTCCCTGCTGCGGATATCCGAACTGCCCTTGCGGATATCCGGGCTGTGACTGGGGATTACCGGTCCCGTCCTGCGGGTTTCCGGACTGTCCCGACGGGTTGTTCGACGGTCCCGGCGGGGGTTGCGGTTGCATTCGTGATGTCCTTACGGTTTCTCGTCCACCAGGGGTGTGAGATTCCCGCGGCCCGGCACCCTCGCGTGCCACCGCCACACCCCGTCGGCCGCTGAGAACCGCCGAGCGAACACGAATCCACAAGCGACAACCGCCGCCTGCACAGTGTTCCCCCGATGTTCCTCGACACGACCGCCGAAACGTTACCGTCGCACCACAGCGGTTGCCAGTGAGAAAGAGTCCGTCGAGCGCAGCCCCGGACCGCCGACCATGACAGCTGTGATCGCCGGTCGCTATGTCGACCAATCGTTGTCGGCGGGGAGCAGCAGCTCGGCGGCGAACTGCATGCTGTCGGCGTGCCCGGCGGCCGCATCGGTCACCTTGCTCTTCCCGGGGAACTCACCTGTGCCAGCTCTGCGTGCCCTTGGAACATCGCCGGAAAAAATTTGTCGCGGGATGTCGAGAACGGGCGAGCGGCTCCGTCCCAGGGGTACGAGCAGCCGAGAACGGTTCGCTCGAGGGCCTGACGACAGGAGCGACAGCGATGGAACAGCACGAGATCACCGACATTCTCGATCGACCGATCAGCCGGGAGTTGCTGGCCCGCGATCTGCTCCGCCTGGCGTACGTCGCCAAGGACGGCACGCCGCGCAACATTCCGATCGCGTTCACCTGGAACGGGTCGCAGATCGTGTTGTGCACCGCGAAGAACGCGCCGAAACTGCCCTCGCTGCGGCACAATCCACAGGTCGCGCTGACCATCGACACCGAGGTGCATCCGCCGAAGATCCTGCTGATTCGCGGGCGGGCCGAACTGGACGTCGTCGACGGCATTCCGGAGGAGTATCTGCAGATGAACGGGAGTTATGAGATGACGCCCGAGCAACGTGTCGAGTGGGAGGCCGAGGTTCGGTCGCTGTACGACGGGATGGTCCGGATCGTCGTCACCCCGACCTGGGTGAAGCTGATCGACTTCGAGAACACCCTGCCCAGTGCGGTCGAGGAACTGATCGCGCAGCGGGCCGAATGTCAGCACGCGTGATGACCGACACCCCCACGACCACGAGGAGTTGATGATGAAGTACCTGATCCTCAAGCACTATCGAGGTGCGCCCGCGTCGGTCAACAACGTGCCGATGGACCAGTGGACACCCGCGGAGATCACCGCGCACGTGCAGTACATGGAGGACTTCGCGGTGAAGTTGGTGGGCACCGGCGAGTACGTCGACCACCAGGCGCTCTCGCCGCAGGGGACGTTCGTGCGTTCGGATGGTGAGGGGCGCGCGCCGCTCACCGACGGTCCGTTCGCGGAGACCAAGGATCTGATCGCCGGATGGATGATCATCGACGTCGAGACCTATGAGCGTGCGCTCGAGCTGGCCGCCGAGTTGTCCGAGGCGCCGGGTGCGGGTGGGCAGCCGATCCGGGAATGGCTGGAGCTGCGGCCGTTCCTGTCCGCGACGTGCACGATGACCGAGTGAACGAGTCGCTGCTGCGGGAACTCGTGCCTGCGGTGATCGGTGTCCTCGTCCGGCGCGGAGCGGATTTCGCGTCGGCCGAGGATGCCGTGCAGGAGGCGCTGATTCGGGCGTTGGAGAGCTGGGCGGACGATCCGCCGCGCGATGCGAAGGGCTGGCTCGTCGCGGTCGCGTGGCGCAAGTTCCTCGATGCTGCTCGGGCCGAAACATCCAGGCGGGGAAGGGAACTCGCGGTGGAGGTCGAGCCGCCGAGCGGGTCGGTGGCGGGTGTGGACGAGTCGCTGTGGCTGTATTTCCTGTGCGCGCACCCGTCGCTGTCGCCGAGTTCCGCGGTCGCGCTGACGTTGCGCGCCGTCGGCGGTCTGACGACGCGGCAGATCGCGACGGCGTATCTGGTGCCCGAATCGACCATGGCGCAACGGATCAGCCGGGCCAAGCGACGTCTCGCGGGGGTGCCGCTGGATCGGCCGGGCGATCCGGCCACGGTGTTGCGGGTGCTCTACCTGGTATTCAACGAGGGCTACAGCGGGGATCTCGACCTCGCGGCCGAGGCGATCCGCCTGACCCGCCAGCTCGCCGCTGCGACCGATGAGCCCGAGGTCGCGGGACTGCTCGCCCTGATGCTGCTGCACCATGCCCGCCGTGCGTCGCGCACCGGTCCGGGCGGGCGGCTGATCCCACTCGCCGAACAGGATCGATCCCGTTGGGACACAAGGCTTATCACGGAGGGAGTGATGATTCTGCAGGCGGCGCTGGCGCGCGATCGGCTGGGCGAATATCAGGCGCAGGCCGCGATCGCCGCGCTGCACGCGGACGCTCCGAGCACGGCCGAGACGGACTGGGTGCAGATCGTCGAGTGGTACGACGAACTGCTGCAGCTCACCGGCAGCCCGGTGGTGCGGCTCAATCGCGCGGTCGCGGTCGGTGAGGCCGACGGACCGCAGGCCGGGTTGGCGGAGTTGCAGAAGGTGGATCCCGGCCTGCCTCGATACGCCGCGGTTCGCGCCTATCTCCTCGAACGCGCCGGTGACCTCGAGCGGGCCGCCGAGTTGTATGTCGAGGCCGCCGATGCGGCCACGAGTGTGGCCGAGCGTGCCCACCTCACCCGCGAGGCCGCTCGGGTGCGCGAGATGCGATGAGACCGGAATATGTCGAATATCCGACACCGGCCATTGTGCTATTTCACAAACTTTTCCGATCCCGCCCCAACCGCGGTGGCTATACGCAGTCGAAATGCGGTTGCTCTGGCGATTTCACCTCTCCCGGACCATTCGGCATGTAACGATGTGCCTGCTTGTGGCAGTGCTGAAGTATTGGAGAACAGCCCGTGGTCGGGGTGGGTACGGCGATTCCGCGTGCGATCGGGTTGATCGCACTGCTGGCGCTCGTCGTCATCGCGTTGCACGGATATCTGCCGGGTGGCGCCGGGCCGCATATCGGGTCGCCGCCGTCGGTGATCGCCGTGGCGTTGATGCCGGTGCTGTCGCTGGTGTCGGTGGTGATTCTGCTGGCGGGTGTGATCACCAGTCAGCATCGGCTGCCGCTGGCGCTGCCCGACGCGCATCCGGATCGGGTGCGGCGGCCGGTGCGCAAGCGCCAACTGGGGTTGTTCCTGGTGGTCACGCTGGCGGTGGTCGCGGTGTTCGGTGCGCTGAGCTGGGCGATCTATCAGCTCAGCGTGGTGCATCCGGCGTCGTCGTCGCAGAGTCCGGGCGCGCAACCGTCTCCGGCGCCGCCGTCCACCACCGCACCGCCGTCGCCGGGGCCGGACGTCCAATCGCCGCTGAGTCCAGACGCCATGACCGTCATCGGGGTCTCGGCGGGTGCGCTGATCCTGGCGGCGATCGTGGGATTGATCGTGGTCGGGGTCGGTACTCGTCGCCGCGTGCACGCACCGGCGGCCGAGCCCGAGCCCGCACCGGCCGAGCAGGCGGTGTCGCTCGCGCAGGTCGCCGAAATGGGCCTGGCCGCGATGATCGCCTCCGGCAAGGATGCGCGGGCGGCCATCATCGCCTGCTATGCCGCCATGGAAAGCGGTCTCGCGCGTGCCCGGGAGGTGGCTCCGCTGATCTCCGACACCCCCTCGGAGGTGCTGGCCCGCGCCTTCGACCGCGGCGTCCTGCGCGACGCTTCGGCACGTGAACTGGTCATTCTCTTCGAGGAGGCGCGATTCAGCCCGCATTCGATGCTGGAGTGGCAACGTATGAGAGCAGAACAGCTGCTGCGCATCGTGCTGGGCGATCTGCAGAGGGCCGAGTCGTGAACGATGTCGGCGAGGTGGGCTCATGACCGGGATGTCCGAATGGGGACGCGGGGCGGTCGTGGGCGGGGCGATCGCGTTGATCCTGCTGATCGAGGCGGTCGGCTACGACAATCAACGTGCACTGCTACCGGTACTGACGGGGGTACTGGTGTTGTGCGCTGTGGTCATGCTGGTGCGGTCGCTGGCCGAGCGGACGAAGTCCGACGGTCCGGCCGACCCGGCGGACAGTGATATCGAGAACGGGCCGGCGGAGATGTTGTTCCGCTGGCGGGCCCGCGCGGAGATGCTCGTCGACCGAGCCGACGGTAGCCGCGCGGACTGGGATCGGCATCTGCGGCCGTTGCTGGCCAAGGAGTTCGAATTGTCGAGCGGACATCGCATCGCCAAGGACCGGCGGGCCACCGAGGCCGCCGGCCGGTTGCAATTCGGGCCGGAATTGTGGCGCTGGGTGGATCCGGCCGATTCCCAACTGCGCGATGACAATTCGCGAGCACCGGGACGCGCCGCGCTGGACGAGATCCTGCGTCGGCTTCAGGAAATGTGAAAAAGGGTTGGAAACACGTGCGAGTTCAGTCATGACGAAACCGTTGGACGCGACCGTCAAACGCACCGACGCGGTGTTGCGCGAGGTGTCGCGGGTCGTGGTCGGCAAGCAGGACGAATTGCAGCTGATCATGATCGCGGTGCTGTCCGGCGGTCATGTCCTGATCGAGGATCTACCCGGGCTGGGCAAGACGTTGATTGCCCGATCCTTCGCCGCGGCACTGGGTTTGAACTTCACCCGCGTGCAGTTCACCCCCGACCTGCTACCGGCGGACCTGATCGGTTCGACCATCTACGACATGAATTCGGGGCGGTTCAACTTCCGCAAGGGCCCGGTCTTCGCCAACATGCTCCTGGCCGACGAGATCAACCGCACGCCACCCAAGACCCAGGCCGCGCTGCTCGAGGCGATGGCCGAGGGCCAGGTCAGCATCGACGGCGAAACCTTCCCGCTGCCACAGCCTTTCGTCGTGCTGGCCACCGACAACCCGATCGAGTACGAGGGCACCTATCCGCTGCCCGAGGCCCAGTTGGATCGCTTCGCCCTGCAACTGCGTCTGGGTTATCTGTCCGAGGAGGACGAGACGCAGATGATCCGCCGCCGCCTCGAACGAGGTTCGGTGCCCGCGCAGGTCGGGCAGGTCGTCGATGCCGCCGGGCTGCTGGAGATGCGGCATGCGGTCGAATTCGTCACCGTGCACCCGGACGTCGTCGGTTACGTGGTCTCGCTGGCCGCGGCGACCCGCAGCCATCCGCAGGTCGAGGTCGGCGCCAGCCCGCGCGCGGAACTGGATCTGGTGCAGATGGCCCGCGCCCGCGCGCTGTTGCAGGGCCGCGACTACGTCATTCCGGAAGATGTGAAGGCCCTGGCCGTTCCGGCGATGGCGCATCGGATCACGTTGCGCCCGGAGATGTGGGTGCGGCGCATCCGCGGCGAGGACGTCATCTCCGAATTGCTTCGGCGCCTGCGGGTTCCGCGGGCCATGGGGACATGAGACACCGGGATTCGAGCTCGGCGACCGAGGTCGAACTACGCTGGCGGCCCGCCGCCCTGGTCTACATGCTCGCCGTGGCGGGCGGAATCGCGCTCGCGGCGGCGGTGGTCCTGGGCCGCTGGCAGCTGGTGGTGTTCGCCGCGCCCATGCTGGGCGTGCTTGCCACCGCACCGATTCAGTTGGCGCGCACCAAGATCCAGGTGGACGGCGGGGGCGTGCTGCGCTGCTTCGAAGGTGAGGAGGTGGTGCTGTCCGCGGCGGCCTTCGTCGAGGACGGGCATGCGCTGCTGCGCTGCAAGCCCGAACCGCTCGACGGTATGGAACTGCGCGTGGAGAAGTCGGTCGATTCGGGGACCGCGCCGGCCGGACTGCGGATGGCGTTGTCGGCCACACGCTGGGGCCGCTATCCGATGCGGATCCGCGTGACGGCGCTGAGTCCGGCGGGGCTGGCCACCGCGGCGGTGAGCCTGCCCGCCGGGCAGGTGTACGTGTACCCGATCGCCGATCCGCAACCGATGCGCCTGCCACGCACCGAATATCCCGAACGGATCGGCACCCACCTGACTCGCCGTCAGGGGCCCGGGGTCGAGTACGCCGACATCCGCGCGTATACGCCCGGCGATCCGCTGCGCACGGTGAACTGGTCGGTGAGCGCGCGGCGCGGCCGACTGCACGTCACCGAGCGGCTGACCAACCGTGCCGCGGATGTCGTTGTACTGCTGGACAATTCGATGCAGGCACCGGGGCCCGCGGCGGATTCACTGGAGTTGTCGGTGCGCGGGGCCGCGCAGGTGGCGCAGACCGCGCTGCAGGCGGGCGATCGCACCGCCGTGGTCTGCCTGGGGCAGTCGCCGCGCTGGCTGCGGGCCGATATCGGGCGACGGCAGTTCTACCGCATCGTCGACACCGTGCTCGACGTGGGCGACGAGCACGTATCCACCTCCGGTTCGCTGGTCCCGCACGCCGCGGTGCCGCTCGGCGCGATCGTGGTGGCGTTCTCCACGATGCTGGACACCGAATTCGCCCTGGCCCTGATCGATCTGCGCAAGCGCGGACATGTCGTGGTGGTCGTGGATGTGTTGCGCGGCACGCCGTTTCGCGAGGAACTGGATCCGACGATGGCGCGCATGTGGCAGTTGGAGCGGATGGCGATGTACCGGGACATGGGCACGGTCGGGGTGGACATCGTGTCCTGGGCCGAGGGCACCCGGCTGGATCAGGTGATGCGGTTGATCCCGGACCGCCGACGACTGGTGCGGGTGCGGCGATGACCAGATTCCTCGCGGTGCTGTCCGGTCTGCTGCTGATCACGGCGGTGGGAATCGTCATGCCCTGGTTCGCGATTCCGGCCGCGGTGCTGGTGATGGCGGGGTGGTGGCTGCGGACCTGCGCGGTGGGTGCGGCGCTGGTCGCGCTCGGGGCGCTGGCCTGGGCCGATTCCGGTGCGCTCGCCGCGGCCGCGACGGGACTGGTGGCCACCACCTATCTGCTCAATACCGCCACGGTGTCCGCGCCGGTCGGGGTGGTTCCGACGACGCTGCCGTCGGTGGCGGGCGCGGTGGGTTTCGCGGCCGTCGCGGTCCTGGCGACCGAGGTGCCCGCGCGGCTGGAATGGGTGCCGCTGGCCGCGCCGGTGCTGGTGTTGCTGGTGTTCGCACTGGTGATTCGAGGCGTTGCCGCACGGGCGGACGACTGAGCTCGATCGTCCGCCCACTACCATTACCCCGCTCTGCCTGCGGTGATGCTGCGCACAATTATGCCTCGGTAACTACTACGGCTTGTAGTCTGCTGGTATGTGGATCATCCCTGTTGTCGCCGTCATCTGTGCCGTCGCGATCGGCGGTCTGTTCACCACGGGCTTCCCCAAGGACTGAATCCGCGCTCAGCGGAAGGCCGCATGGCCGGTCACCGCTTGTCCGATCACCAGCTGGTGAATCTCGGAGGTGCCCTCGTAGGTCAGCACCGACTCCAGATTGGCCGCATGTCGCAGGATCGGATATTCCAGGCTGATTCCGTTGGCCCCCAGCAGGGTTCGGCATTCGCGTGCGATCGCCAGGGCCTCGCGAACGTTGTTGAGTTTGCCGAGGCTGACCTGTTCGGGGCGTAGCGTGCCCGCATCCTTCCGGTTGCCCAGGTGCAGGGCCAACAGCATGCCCTTGCCCAGTTCGACGGTCATATCGGCCAGTTTCAGCTGGGTGGCCTGGTAGGCGGCGAGCGGTTTTCCGAAGATGTCGCGGTCGCGGGTGTAGGCGATGGCCGTCTCCAGGCAATCCCGTGCCGCGCCGATCGCGCCGAACACGATCCCGAAGCGTGCCTCGTTCAGGCATGACAGCGGCCCGGACAGGCCGCGCGCCTCGGGCAGCATCGCCGAGGCCGGTAGCCGGACTCCGTCCAGGATCAGCTCACTGGTCACCGAAGCTCGCAGGGACAGTTTGTTCCTGATCTCCGGCGCGCTGAAACCCGGTGTGTCCGTGGGCACTACGAATCCGCGGATCTTGTCCTCGGTCTGCGCCCACACCACCGCGACATCGGCGACCGATCCGTTGGTGATCCACATCTTCGTACCGTCGAGCACCCAGTCGTCCCCGTCGCGGCGCGCGTGGGTGCGCATCTCGCCCGGGTTGGAGCCGAAATCCGGTTCGGTCAGCCCGAAACAGCCGATCGCCTCCCCGGCGGCCATGCGCGGCAGCCACTCTTGCTTCTGCTCCGGCGAACCCCATCGGTGGATGGCGAACATCGTCAGCGAGCCCTGCACCGAGACCAGGCTGCGCAGCCCGGAGTCGGCGGCCTCGAGTTCCAGGCAGGCCAGCCCGTAGGCCAGGGCACTGGTTCCGGCGCATCCGTAACCATCCAGATGCATCCCCAGGACGCCGAGTTTGCCCAATTCCCCGGCCAATTCGCGAGCGGGGATGGTCGCGGACTCGTACCACTGCGCGAGGTGCGGGCGCAGCCGATCGGCGGTGAACGCGCGCACGGTGTCGCGGATCGCCCGATCCTCCTCGCCGATCAGTTCTTCGATGCCGAACAGGCCGAGCGGGGTCTGTGGAGTGGGCATGGGGAATCCTTTCACACGGGTGGTCTGGTCGCTCACAGGAATGCGCTGACGCCGGTCTCGGCGCGCCCGATGAGCAGCTTCTGGATCTGGCTGGTGCCCTCGTAGAGGGTCATCACCCGGGCATCGCGCAGATACTTCTGCACCGGGTACTCGTCGATGTAGCCGTAGCCGCCGAAGATCTGGATCGCACTGTTCGCCGCGCGCACCGCGGCCTCGCTGGCGAAGTACTTGGCCTTGGACGCGGCCGTGCCGAACGGCTCGCCGCGTTCGATGAGATCGGCTGCGCGCCATACCAACAGCCGCGCGGCGTCGAGTTCCACCGAGATGTCGGCGATCATGTCCTGGATCAGCTGGAACGAGGCCAGCGGGCGGCCGAACTGCTGTCGCTGCGTGGCGTAGTCCACCACCGTGTCCAGACATCCGGAGATGATGCCGACGCAGCCCGCGCCGACCGAGACGCGGCCCTTGTCCAGGGAATGCATGGCGATGCTGAAGCCCTGTCCCTCGTCGCCGAGCCGGGCCGAGACCGGGACGCGCACGTCGGTCAGGAAGATTTCGCCGGTCGCCTGGCCGCGCAGTCCCAATTTTCCTTTGATTTCCCGGGTTTCGAATCCGGGGGTGTCGGTGGGTACGAGGAACGCCGAGACGCCTTTCGGGCCGGGACCGCCGGTCCTGGCGAAGACCAGGCAGAGATCGGCCCAGGTTGCGTTGGTGATGAACATCTTCTGGCCGTTGAGCACGTACTCGTCGCCCTCGCGGGTGGCGCGGGTCCTCAAATTCCCTGCGTCCGAACCGGTGTCGGGCTCGGTGAGTCCGAAGCAGGCCAGCATCGAGCCGTCCGCGATCCGCGGCAGCCAGTGCCCCCGCTGCTCCTCGGTGCCGTGCGACAGGATCACCTTGCCCACCAGCCCCATCGACACCGAGACGATGCCGCGCACCGCCGAATCCGCGCGCCCGAGTTCCTCCATGCCGATGCAGTAGGTGAGGTAGTCACCACCGAGCCCGCCGTATTGCTCGGGAATGGTCAGGCCGAAGAAACCCATCTCCCCCAGTTTCGGGACGATCGAGATGTCCACACTTTCGGCGCGATCCCAGGCGGCTCGCTGCGTGACCACTTCGCTGTCCAGGAATTTCCTTGCGTAAGCGCGGAATTCGAGCTGAGCTTCGGTGAGGGTCAGATCCATGGTCACTCCTGGGGGCGGGGGCGGGCGGATGCGGTGCCGTCGGCGGCGTGGTCGTACCAGCCGCGGCCGGTCTTGCGGCCCAGTTCGCCGCGCTCGACGAGCAGGGCGACGCTGCGGCTGGGTGCGTCGCGCGGATCGCCCGACTCCTCGAAACGCGCTGTCTTGGTGAGATATCCGATGTCCACACCGGTCAGATCCATCAGTTCGAACGGGCCCATCGGATAGCCCAGCGCCGTGCGGCAGATGCTGTCGATCGCCTCGACGGTCGCGATATCGGCTTCGAGCAGGGCGATCGCCTCGTCCCGCACGGCATTGAGAATCCGGTTCGCGAGGAAGCCCGGAATCTCCCGGTCGAGTACCACCGGGGTCTTGCCGAGTCGCTCGGCGAGCTGCACCGACGTCTGCACGGTGTGATCGGAAGTCTGTGGCCCGCGCACGATTTCGACGCCGCGCATGATCAGCGCCGGATTGAAGAAGTGCAGGTTGCAGACCCGGTCCGGTCGGCCGGTCGCGTCGGCGAGCCGGGAGGGGACGAAGCCGGAGGAATTGCTGGCCAGGATGGCGTGTTCGGGGAGCAGGCCATCGAGGTGTGCGAACAGCTTTCGTTTGACGTCGAGCTTCTCCACCGCGGCCTCGATGACGTAGTCCACGCTGGGCGCCCACCGATCCGTCTCGGAGGTGCAGGTGAGCCGGTCCAGTGCGGACTGTGCGGCTGTTTCGGTGAGGCGTTCCCTGCGGACGCGCGTGGCCAACAGATCGGTCAGCTCGGAGCGAGCCTGGATGAGTCGGCCGTCGTCGATATCGGTGAGTACGGCCTCGTATCCGGCCAGGGCCGCGGTCAGGGCGATCTGCGCGCCCATCGCGCCCGCGCCGACGACGAGTATGCGGGAGATCATGGTCAGCTCCCGGTGAACGCGGCGGGACGCTTGGCCAGAAATGCCTGTGCGCCTTCACGTTTGTCGTCGGTGGTGTAGAGCAGCGCCTGGGCCAGCCGCTCGACGACCAGTCCGGTGCGTTGATCGGCGTCCATGCCGGTGCGGATGACGAGTTTGGCCAGCTGGACGGCCAGCTGGGTGATGTCGGCTCCGGCGGCGAACGCCCGGTCGCCGGCGCCGGTGAACACCACCGCGCCGACCTCGGGATCGTCGCGGAACGTCGCGAGCGCGGCCCGCACATCGGCCTGCACCTGCCGATCGATGGCGTTGCGCACGTCGGGGCGATCGAGGGTGAGCACCGCGACGCCGTCGGCGACATCGGTGCGAACGGTGTCGTATGTCATCGGGAGTCCTTGCCGATCAATAGAATTCGTGCGAGCGCCGGTGTGAGCATGGTGTCCGTTCATACGGTGTCGCCGATGCGTGCGCGCAGCTGGAATTTCTGGATCTTGCCGCTCGCGGTGCGGGGCAGTTCGGGCAGAATTTCCAAGCGCTCGGGCCAGTACTGTTTGGCGACGCCCTTGCCGGACAGGAAGGTGCGCAGCGCCTCGAAATCCAGCTCGGCCGCACCGGGTTTGAGCACCAGGCACGCGCAGGCGCGTTCCTGGAGCCGGGGGTCGGGCACCCCGACGACGGCGACGGCCTCGACGTCCGGATGCTCGTACAGCACGTTCTCCACGTACGCGACCGGGATGTTCTCCCCGCCACGGATGATCACGTCCTTGGTGCGGCCCGCGATGCGCAGGTAGCCCTCGGCGTCGACACTGCCCAGGTCTCCGGTGTCGAACCAGTCGCCGTCGAAGCACTCCCGGGTCAGCTGCTCGCGATCGGCATAGCCGACGAACAGGAACGGCCCGGCCACCTGCAATCGGCCTTCGGCGCCCGGCGGTACTTCCGACCCGTCGGGGCCGAGAATCCGGATTCGCATACCCGGCCACGGATAACCGTCGGTATCGATGATCTTCTCGTCCGGATCACCCGGCACACCCAGCGTGACCAGCGCATCCTCGGTCTGTCCCCAACCGCCGAGTACGACCGTGCCCGGCAGGGTGCGTCGCGCCTCGCGCACGATCGCCCGCGGAATGGGCGCACCCATGCAGCAGAAAAGGCGCAGGGAGGACATGTCGTGAGCCGCCAGGTGCGGTGCGGCCAGCAGGTCGTGCAGGAACGGCGTCGCCCCCGAGGTGTAGGTGATGCGGTGCTCGGCGACGAGTTCGGTGAAACGTTCGGCATCCCAGATGTCCTGCAACACACAGGTTGCCGCATTCTGCACGGGAAGTCTCGCGCCGTAGAGGAATCCGGTCAGGTGCGCCAGCGTCGAGGCCATGTGGAACACCGTGTCGGCGGTGATACCCAGTCGCGCGGGCAGCGGATCGTTCGCCGCGACGGCCGTATTGTGGGTGTGCATCACACCTTTGGGCTCGCCGGTGGTGCCGGAGGTGAAGATCAGCAGCGTCACCTCGTTCGGATCGGGCCGCAGCGTGGTGAGTTCGGCCGGATCGCGACGCTGCTCCCACGGGGTGCTGATGAACTCGTCCCACGAAGATCCCACGGCCAGAACATGTTCGAGGTCGGGAAGCCCGGGCCGGATGCGTTCCACCATGGTCGGATAGTCGTACCCGCGGAACTCCGCCGGAACGACCAGCACCTTCGATTTCGCCATGGCGACCATGAAGCCGACCTCGCGTTCGCGATAGATCGGGATCAGCGGATTGCTGATCGCGCCGATGCGGGTCGCGGCGAAATGCGTCACGATCCATTCGATCCGGTTGGGCAGTTGGAAGGACACCACGTCACCGGGGCGCACACCCAGTTCCAGCAGTCCCAGCGCACAGCGATCGACCTCGGATCGCAACTGTGCGTAGGTGATTCGACGCTGCGAATCGACGAAGGCGAGCTTGTCCGGCGCGTCGGCGGCGGCCTCGTCCAGATAATCGGTGATGACGCGATCTCGCCAGAAACCCGCACGGGTGTAGCGGTCGATCTGCTCGGCGGTGAGGATCGTCGCGAATGGCATGGCGAACTCCGGTTCAGCTCATGGTGAGGCCGCCGCTGACGCTGACGGTCTGGCCGGTGACGTAGGCGGCCTCGTCGGAGGCGAAGAAGGCGACCACGTTGGCGAGGTCGCTGGGCTGGGCGAGCCGGCGGAACGGGATCGCCTTGGTGAGCGCCTCGCGCAGGCGCGGATCGTCGCCGCCGATCGAGGCGAAAAGGGCGGTGTCGGTCGGGCCGGGGCACACCGCGTTGGCGTTGACCTGATACCGGGCCATCTCGCGCGCAACGGATTTGGTGAACGAGATGACACCGCCCTTGGCCGCGGAGTAGACGGCCTCACCCGAGGAGCCGACCCGTCCGGCGTCCGAGGCGACGTTGACCACGGTGCCGGACTTCTGTTCGGCCATGATCGGCAGTACGGCCTTGCAGGTGTTCAGCACGCCGTACAGGTTGATCTGGATCACCCGATCCCAGTCGGCGCGATCGGAGTCGACGAAGGGGGCGGCCTTGTCCCAGCCCGCGTTGTTGACCAGCACGTCGATGCGGCCGAACTGCTGACGGACCTGCTCGACCATCGCCTGGACCGATTCGGGCGCGGTCACGTCCGCATGCAGGCCCACGGCGCGCGAACCCAGTTCGGCGGCAGTGCCTTTCGCGCTGTTCTCATTGATGTCGGCGATGACCACCGTCGCGCCCTCGGCGTAGAGCTTCTCGGCGATACCGCGGCCGATGCCCTGTCCGGCGCCGGTCACGATGGCGATCTTGTCCTCGAGTGTGCCCATGGCGGACTTCCTTTCTCGGTGGTTAGGGAGCGAAGCTGCGGCCCAGCAGATTTCGGGCGATGACGAGCTTGGAGACCTGCGCGGTGCCGTCGCCGATCTCGAGTCCGATGACGTCGCGCATCCGCTGACCGACCGGACTCTCACTGGAGTAGCCCAGATGCCCGAACGTCAGCAGGCACTGGTGGATGACCTCCGCGGCCAGTTTGGGGGCCCAGAACTTGGCCATCGCGGCCTCGGTGCTGTGCTCGATCCCGTTGTCCTTGCGCCACAACGCCTCGTAGCAGACGTGCCGCGCCCCGCGCAGATAGGTGGCGTACTCCGCGAGCGGGAAGGACACCCCCTGGAAGGTGCCGATCGGATTGCCGAAGGCCGTGCGATCGCGAGCCCACTGCAACGCCTCGTCGAGGGAAACCTGTGCTGTGCCGAGACAAGCCAGGCCGATGACCGCGCGAGAGTAGTCGAAACCCTGCATCACCGAGACGAATCCGGCTCCCGGCTCGCCCACCAGCCGGTCCCGGCCGACCGGCAGACCGTCGAAATGCAGTGTGGCCCTGCCGATCGCGCGACTGCCCAGATCGTCGAACGCCGCTCGCGAGACGTATTGATCATCGAGATCCACCCAGAACGCGCTGACTCCGCGCGCCCCGGGCCCACCTGTGCGGGCCAGCACCAGCGCGCGATGCGCGGACATCCCGAGCGTGATCGAGGTCTTCTCGCCGGTGATCCGCCAGCCGTCGCCGTCGGGTTCGGCCTTGGTTTCCAGTGCGGCCGCGTCGGTGCCGTGTCCGGGTTCGGTGATGCAGAACGCGGGCACGATCGCGCCCGACGCGATGTCCGGCAGCCAGGCCGCCTGCTGCTCCTCGGTGGTGTTGCGGGTGAGGATGTCGCTGACCAGCGCGTTGACGATGATCAGGTAGGTGGCGTTGAAATCACCGCGCGCGACTTCCTCCGCGGCCATGCCGGCGATCACCGCGCTGGCATCCTGCCCGCCGTGCCGCTCCGGGATGCGCAATCCGGTCAGCCCCATGCGGGCCATGTCGGCGACCAGTTCCGGGCGCAGTTTCGCCGCCTTGTCGTCGGCCTGATAGTGCGGGGCCAGAACCTTGGTCGCGAAGCGCCGCAACTCCTGCCGGTACGCCTCGACCCCGTCGTCGAATGTGAAGTCCATGATCAGTAGTGCCAGTCGACGTGCGAGTTGAAATCGGGCTTGCGCTTCTCGGCGAACGCCGCCGCGCCCTCGAGTCCCTCGGGTGATGCGGTGAACAGATCCAGTGCCGACATGGCCAGATTGGACAGGCCCGCCTGGTGGTCGGTGTCGGCGTTGAACGACTGCTTGAGGAAGCGGATCGCGGTCGGACTCTTCTCGGCCACCTCGTTCGCCCAGGCCAGCGCGGTCTCGCGTAGCTGGTCGGCCGGGACGACGGCGTTGACCAGGCCCATGCGCTCGGCCTCGACGGCGCTGTACTGCCGGCACCAGAACCAGATCTCGCGGGCGCGCTTCTCGCCGACGACGCGGGCGAGATAGGCCGAGCCGAATCCGGCGTCGAATGAGCCGACCTTGGGACCGGCCTGGCCGAAGCGGGCGGTCTCACTGGCGATGGAGACGTCGCACAACACGTGCAGCACGTGCCCGCCGCCCACGGCGATGCCATTCACCGCGGCGATCACCGGCTTGGGGATATCGCGAATGAGCTTGTGCAGGTTGCCGATCTCGAACATGCCGCTCTCGGTCGGGCCGTAGTCGCCGGTCTCCGCGCGCTGTTTGACGTCGCCGCCGGTGCAGAACGCCTTCTCGCCCGCGCCGGTCAGGATGACCGCCTGCACCTGCCGATCCGTCCACGCGGTGCGGAAGGCCCGGATCAGCTCCTCGACCGTCTTACCGCGGAACGCGTTGTATCGCTCGGGCCGGTTGATCGTGATGATCGCCGCTGGACCCTCGGTCTCGTAGCGGATGTCCTCGTACGTGCTCATCTCCCGCTCCTCTCGTTGTTTGACCATCGTGGCAAATTTTGACTTTAGAGTCAATAATTGAATTGACAGTCAAACCGGTACTCTCGGGTCGAGTCCGCGGGAGAGCTACGAGAGAGGGGAGAACCTGATGACGTCTTCACCGACCGCGCAGGCGAGCCCGGCGTCCGGCCGGGTGCAGCGCAAACGCGGCCGCCGGATCCAGGAGATCCTCGCCGCGGCCGCGGAGCTGTTCGGCGAGCGCGGGTACGACGCGGTGAGCCTCGAGGACGTCGCCGAACGTCTCGATGTCACCAAAGGCTCGCTGTACTACTACTTTTCGAGTAAGGACGAGCTCGGTACCGCCGCGATCGAGACGCTCGGCAACGAGTGGACCGCACGGCTCGAGGAGCATCTGGTCGCCACCGAGGGCACGCCCACAACGCAACTGCGCGCGCTGATCCACGAACACGTCACCATCGCCGTGCGCGATTATCCGGCCGCCCTGCGCCTGTTTCTGATGCCCCGCGAATGGCCGGACGCCCAGCGCGAACGCATCAAGGACCTGCGGCAACGGCACGATCAGCTGTTCCGGGGGCTGGTGGAGGCCGGAGTCGAGTCGGGGGAATTCACCGTCACCGGCGTCGACACCGTCCTGCAGTGCATGCACGCGGCCATGAGCCAGGCGCCGCTGTGGTGCGCCGACCTGACCGGCAAGGCACAGCAGCATGCGGTCGCCGAACTGGCCGACACCCTGATGATGCTGGTCGGGATCAATCCCGCAGCGGAGTGAATCCTCCCCCGGACGCTCGGGTGTGCCTGCCCGGAATCGCGTCGGCGACGACGTTGCGATGGAGTCGTGGAATCGGCTATCGGCAAGGGCGGAAGGATTTCTCGCGGTCGACCATTGATTGAACTGCGGTGAGGAATTCGTGTCGGGCGTGTGAAGTCTTGTTGCCGACGATGGTCGTTTGCCTCGGGCATATTGTGCGGAGTGTGGCTGCGTGCCACAGTCCCGTCCATGTCGTTGCACCGTCCGGCCGCTCCCGATCTGCTGACGCATACCTTTCTCGCGATGGAGCAGGTGGCCGCGGACCCGAGTGATGTGTATTTCGGGGTTCTGCTGCGTTGTGGCGGGGTGGCTCCGTCGCTGGGGGAGCTGCGGGCGCAGGTGCTGAGCCGGGTCGGACTGGTTCCGGCGCTGACGCATCGGCTCACCGCGGAGGTCGGCTGGGAACCGGACCCGCAGTTCGATATCGAGAACCATGTGCGGATGCGGGCGGCGGGGCCGGTCGAGGTCGCGCCGATTCGCGAGTGGATGCCGGATCCGCCGAGTCACGATCATCCGCTGTGGCGGATGTGGTTGCTACCCGGTGAGGGTGCGCAGTGGGGGCTGGCTTTCGCGGTGCATCACGGCGTACTCGACGGGACGGCGGTGATGCGGGCGCTCGAGGTGTTGTTCGCCGGACGCGCGGCCTAAACGGTCGAGCAGTCGGCGGGCAGTGCGCTGCCGGCGGCACGGGTGGTGCCGAATGTGTTGCGCACCTTGCGTTCCGCGCCGGAGCTGACGATGTTCGGCGAGCTCACCGGACAGCGCCGGATCGATACCGCCGCGGTGCCGGTGGCCGAGTTGCGGGCGATCGCGGACGGTGCGGGGGTCAGCGTCGGGCAGGTGCATCTGGCGGCCCTGGCGGGTGCGGTGCGGC
This sequence comes from Nocardia jiangxiensis NBRC 101359, assembly GCF_000308615.1. Classification (GTDB taxonomy): domain Bacteria; phylum Actinomycetota; class Actinomycetes; order Mycobacteriales; family Mycobacteriaceae; genus Nocardia; species Nocardia jiangxiensis. Next base: position 177,071 of record NZ_BAGB01000068.1, on the reverse strand, counting down.
GGTGGACGGCGGTCGGTGCGGATGTGCCGGTGTGCGTCCCGGTCGACACCCGGCGTCCGGACGAGCACGATCGCAGCGGCGTTCATCTCGGACTGGTCCGCATCGCGCTGCCCACCGCCACCGCGGATCCGGGTCGGCGGCTTCACCTTGTGGCGCAACGGATGTCGCAACGTCGGATGTCCTCGGCGCGCAGCGGTGCGCGGGCTCTGATCGATCAGGTGCCGGTCCGGTGGAGCGGTCCCGCCCTGCGGCGGCTCGGCGATCGGCGCAACGTCGCGCTGACCGCCTCGGTGTTCCGGTCCGCCCCCGCGTTGACCGTCCTGGAACGTCCCGTCGAAGACCTGTTCGCGCTGCCCTGGCTGCCGCCGGGGCACGGATGTTTCATCATTCTCGCCCGCTACGGGTCCACGGCGACCCTGTCCGTGCTGACCGATACCGGCGTGGCCGAGGCCGCTGAGCTGGCGCGGAACTGGGCCGAGGAGGTCGCCGTACTCGCCGCCGCGGCCGATGTTGCGTCGCGGCGCAAAGGTGCTGCGACGCCGATGGTGTCGTCGGGTACGAGATGAGGAAAGTGAATGAGAGCGGTACTGCTGAACGCGCCCGGTGAGATCGTCGTCGGGGAGGTGGACGATGCGGGGGTGCGCGATTCGACCGATGCGGTCGTGCGAGTGATCGCGGCCGGGGTCTGCGGGACGGATATTCGCGCGTTCGCCGGGCGGCCGGGGCCGGTGGCCGGACCCGCGTGCGGGCACGAATTCGTCGGCGTGGTCGAGGATCTCGGCGCCGATGTGGTGACGCTGCGGCGCGGTGCGGTCGTGGTCGCCCCGTTCATGTTCGCCGATGGCGTGTGCGTGCAGTGTGTTCGCGGGGTGCCGACGTCCTGCCGTGCGGGTGGGATGTGGGCGGTCGCGGCCGGTGGCGCCCAAGCCGAGGCCGTGCGGGTGCCGTTCGCCGACGGGACGCTGGTGCCGGTCCCGGTGGACGTGACCGATGAGCGGATTCCGGCTGTGCTGACCCTCGCCGACGTCATGGCCACCGGCCCTGCGCGCCGTTACCTCCCCGAACTCCTCGCGGAGGTCCTCGCCGGTCGGCTCGACCCGTCCCCGATCTTCGAGTCGACGGTTCCCCTGACCGACGCCGCGCGGGGATATCGGCTGATGGCCGACCGTCGCGCCACCAAAGTTCTTGTCCGAGTGTAAGAGTCGCTGGTGTACGCATCCTCGCCGATCCGCCTGGTGATCGGCGACCGCGCTCTCGGGTCGTTGATCGATCCGGAGTCCGTCACCGGGGCCGGGCGGCGGTGAACGGTCCGGAAATGGAGTCCGCCGCCCCGGCGGGACGAAGGGTGCAGCGGGATGAGGGACCGCTGCGTGCCTCCTCCGGCGCCGGGACGGCGGGGTCGGGGTGTTCTAGGACGTGAACGTCAGGCGGACGTCGCTGAGAACCGGAGCCTCTTCACGGTCCACCACCGTGGCCGCGATGACGAGCTCATTGCTTTCCAACCACATTCGGGACCGAATTGTTTCCCCGGGATAGAGCACACCGGCGAAACGTGCGCGGAATCCGGTGATTCGGCTGGTGTCGGAATCCAGCACGACGTCCGCGGCGGTCTTGCAGACCAGGCCGTAGGTGCACAGTCCGTGCAGGATCGGATTGGGAAACCCTGCGGCGCGGGCGAATTCGGGATCCGAATGCAGCGGGTTGCGATCACCGCACATGCGGTAGAGCAGCGCCTGCTGCGGCAGTGTGGGAGTGGTCACATTGAAATCCGGTGCCCGGTCCGGCAATTCGATCTTGCTGCTGGGCCCGCGTTCGCCGCCGAAGCCGCCCTCGCCCTTGGCGAAGATCGATGACTTGGCCGTCCACAACAATTCGCCGTCCGAACCGGTGACGACGGTCTCGTGCGCGACCACCGCCGCGGAACCCTTGTCCCACACCTCGGTGATGTGCCCGGTGCTGGAGGCCTTGCCCTCGGCCGGGATCGGCCGGTGCAGCACGACCTCCTGGCTGGCGTGCACCACCTTGGCCAGGTCGATCTCCACGCCCGGGAAACTCACCCGCGGTGGTTCGGTGACCCGCATGGTCGGTGCGACCGTCGCGAACGTCGGCAGCACTTGCGGGGCGCGGTCGTCCAGATAGCGCAGCTCGCCCGGATCGGTCCAGCGCGCGCCTGCGCTCAGGCCCAGGTGGTAGAGCTGCACATCCGAGGGCGTCCACGCGAACTCCTGCGGCGCGAGTGCCGCTCCCAGGGCAACTTTCGGATCAATCGGCATGTAGTTCTCCTAGCTGATCGTGGTCGCGTTGTCGACCGCGCTACCGGTGAGCGGTCTCGGCCGCGGGCTTCACTCGATCGGTGATGTCCTTGATCGCGAGGTAGCCGAAGGTGATCGCGGGGCCGATGGTCGCGCCCGGACCGGCGTAGGTGTGTCCCATCACCGGCGCCGAGCAGTTGCCCGAGGCGTACAGGCCGTCGATGACGGTCTCGTCCTCCCGCAACACCCGGCCGGCGGTGTCGGTGACCAGCCCGCCCTTGGTGCCCAGGTCGCCCGGGACCATCTTGGCCGCGTAGAACGGGCCCTGCACCAGCCCGGCCAGGCTCGGGTTCGGCTTGACGGTCGGGTCGCCGTAGTAGCGGTCGTACGCGCTGTCGCCGCGGCCGAAGTCCTCGTCCTTCCCCTTCTCGGCGAAGGAGTTGAACCGCGCGACGGTCTCCGCGAGCGCCTGTTCGGGAACGCCGATCTTCGTGGCCAGTTCCGCGAGGGTGTCGGCCTTCACGATCAGATCGTTTTCCATCCAGCGGGACGGAATCCGCTGGCCAGGCTGCAGACCCGCGAAAATGTAGCGGTTCCGGTAGCGCTGGTCGAACACCAGCCATGCGGGCACGTGCTCGCCCGGACCCTCGCCCTGCCCGTATTTGCCGCCGTACATGGTGTGCACGGCCTCGACGTAAGGAGCGGACTCGTTACCGAATCGCTCACCCGCCGCGTCGACCATGATGCTGCCCGGCAGATTCCGTTCCGCGAGCGCGAACCACGGTTTACCGCCCTTGAAAAGGGTCGGCCCCCACCACGAATCCTCCATGACGTCGATATTCGCGCCCGCGGCCATACCCGCGACGATCCCGTCACCGGTATTTCCGGCGGCACCGGTTGTCCATTCGGTGCCGATGGGCTCACGCTGGTATTTGTGCCGCATTTCCGCGTTGTGCTCGAAGCCGCCGGAGCCGAGGACGACGCCGTATCGCGCGCGGAAGGTGACGGGCTCGGCTGTGCCGTCTGCCCCCACGCCCACCCTTGCTTCGACGCCGACCACGCGCCCGTCCTCGACGACCAGTCCGGTCATCGGGGTGTTCAGCAGCACCGGCACATTCGCGTCCATCAGGCCCTTGCGCATGGCGGCGATCAGCGCCTGGCCCATGCCGAGCAGATGCTTACCGGTCCACTTGGCCAGGTAGGTGCGCGCGCCGACGCGCATCGCGGTCACGATGCCGCGCGGATGACGCCTGATCAGGTTCAGTTTGACGAAGTCGGCCTGGGTGACCACGACGTTCAGCGGGGCCTTCGCATACGGCGGTTCCAGGTTGAACCGCTCCTCGCCGAGGATCTTGGCGTTGAACGGCTTGGGTTCACAGGAACGTCCCGAGGAGCGGCCGCCGGGGGCCTCCGGGTAGTAGTCGGAGTAGTTCGGCACCCACCGCATCTTCAGCGGCGTGTGGTCAAGCACGAAGTCGAACGCCTCCGCGCCGCGGTCGATGTAGGTGTCGATCCGCTCGGCGGGTGCGCCGTCGCCGATGATCGCGTGCAGGTAGGTGCGCGCGTCCTCGCGATCGTCGGGGCGGCCCGAGGCGCGCAACGCCTTGTTGCCCGGGACCCACACACCGCCTCCGCTGCGCGCGGTGTTCCCGCCGTAGTGCGCGGCCTTCTCGATGAGCACCACGCGCAGGCCGTGGTGCGCCGCGGCGAGGGCGGCCGTCATACCGGCGGCGCCGCTGCCGACCACCACCACGTCGTATTCCCGATCAGTCATGTAGAACACGTTATAGAATCGGCCTACGTTTGGTCTATATTGGTCAGGCAGAAGGTACTGCTGGGGCAAGTTTCCGCAGGAAAACTCGTTTCAGTTTCTGTCTCAGTCACCGGACCGGGCCCTCAGTGGAAGGAAGTAGCGTGCTGTCCGACGCGGTACGGAGGGAACTGGCTGCGGAGCTCGCGGCCGCCGAACGAGACCGGGTGCCGATCGACCCGCTCCTCGCGCGCTATCCCGACATCGACGTGGTCGATTCCTACGAGATCCAGTTGCGCAACATCCGCGCTCGCCTGGACGGCGGTGCGAAGGTCGTCGGCCACAAGGTCGGGCTCTCGTCCGAGGCGATGCAGCAGATGATGGGCGTGGACGAGCCGGACTACGGCCATCTGCTCGGCGAGATGGAAGTGTTCGAGAACACACCCGTGGACACCTCGAAGTACCTCTATCCGCGAGTCGAGGTGGAGGTCGGATTCGTGCTGGGCGCGGATCTGCCCGGCGAGGACTGCACCGAGGCCGATGTGCTGGCCGCGACGGTCGCCTACGCGCCCTCGATCGAGTTGATCGACAGCCGGATCAAGGACTGGAAGATCGCCCTGTGCGACACCATCGCCGACAACGCGTCCTCGGCGGGCTGGGTGCTCGGACCCGAGCGGATCGCGCCGGATGCGTTGGACGTCAAGAAGATCGACGCCCGCCTGACCCGCAACGGTGAACCGATCGCCGAGGGCCGCAGCGATGCGGTACTGGGCGATCCGACGATCGCGGTGGCGTGGCTGGCGCGCAAGGTCGCCTCGTTCGGCGTGCGGTTGAAGGCCGGTGACATCGTGCTGCCCGGTTCGTGCACCCGCGCGATCGACGCCCGTCCGGGCGATGACTTCCATGCCGAGTTCGACGGACTCGGTTCTGTTCGTTTGCGTTTCAGCTGAGGAGAGTCGAGTGAGCGACAACGGAAATGCCGCCGGGAAGAAGGTTTCGGCCGCCATCGTCGGGTCCGGCAACATCAGCACCGATCTGCTGTACAAATTGCTGCGTTCGGACCGGATCGAACCGCGCTGGATGATCGGAATCGACCCGGGCAGTGAGGGTTTGAAGCGTGCGGCCGGGCTCGGTCTGGAGACCTCGCACGAGGGCGCGGAATGGCTGCTGGGCTTGCCGGAGAAGCCGGACATGCTGTTCGAGGCGACCTCGGCCTACGTGCACCGGGAGTACGCGCCGAAGTACGCCGAGGCGGGGATCCGCGCGATCGATCTGACCCCGGCCGCGGTCGGTCCGGCGGTGGTGCCGCCGGTGAACCTGGACGCGAATCTGGATACCCCGAACGTCAACATGATCACCTGCGGCGGGCAGGCGACGATTCCGATCGTCGCGGCCGTGTCGCGGGTGGTCGAGGTGCCCTACGCGGAGATCGTCGCGTCGGTGTCCTCGGTGTCGGCCGGGCCCGGAACTCGCGCGAACATCGACGAATTCACCAAGACCACGTCCAGGGGCGTGGAGACCATCGGCGGAGCGAAGCGGGGTAAGGCGATCATCATCCTGAACCCGGCCGAGCCGCCGATGATCATGCGCGACACCATCTTCGCCGCGATTCCCGAGGACGCCGACACCGCGGCGATCGCGGAATCGATCCATCGGATGGTCGCGGACATTCAGCAGTACGTGCCGGGATACCGGTTGCTCAACGAGCCGCAGTTCGACGAGCCGAGCGTGGTTTCCGGTGGCATGGCGAAGGTTTCGGTGTTCGTGGAGGTCGAGGGCGCGGGTGATTTCCTGCCGCCGTACGCGGGCAACCTGGACATCATGACCGCCGCCGCGACGCGGGTCGGCGAGGTCGTCGCCGATCAGATCCTCTCGGCCCGGGTGTAGAAGGGAGCACCATCATGAATTACGTGAAGCAGCCCTATTCGCAGGAGTTGGACGTTCGCGTCACCGATACCTCGCTGCGGGACGGATCGCACCACAAGCGGCATCAGTTCACTGCGACCGAGGTGCGCGATATCGTTGCGGCCCTGGACAACTCGGGTATTCCGGTGATCGAGGTGACGCACGGCGACGGCCTGGGCGGATCCTCGTTCAACTACGGATTCTCCAAGACCCCCGAGCAGGAACTGGTCACCATCGCGGCGCAGACCGCGAAGCAGGCCAAGATCGCGGTTCTCATGCTGCCCGGTGTGGGCGTCAAGGAGGACATCAAGATCTCGCAGGACAACGGTGCGTCGATCGTGCGCATCGCCACGCACTGCACCGAGGCGGATGTGTCCATCCAGCACTTCGGCTATGCGCGGGATCTGGGTCTGGAGACCGTGGGCTTCCTGATGATGTCGCATTCGCAGCCGCCGGAGGTGCTGGCCAAGCAGGCCCGGATCATGGCCGATGCCGGATGCCAGTGCGTGTACGTCGTCGACTCGGCGGGTGCGCTGGTGCTGGATCAGGTCTCCGATCGCATCTCCGCGCTGGTCGCCGAGCTGGGTGATGATGCGCAGGTCGGTTTCCACGGGCACGAGAATCTCGATCTGGCCGTGGCGAATTCGATCTACGCGGTGCGCGCGGGTGCGAAGCAGATCGACGGGAGCGCACGGCGGTTCGGCGCGGGCGCGGGCAATACGCCGGTCGAGGCGTTCATCGGGGTGGCCGACAAGATCGGCATCAAGACCGGGATCGACTTCTTCGCGATCGCCGATGCGGCCGAGGACGTGGTGCGTCCGGCGATGCCGCAGGAATGTCTGCTCGATCGTCAGGCTCTGATGATGGGCTACGCGGGTGTGTACTCGAGCTTCCTCAAACATGCTGAGCGCCAAGCCGAGCGGTACGGGGTCTCCGCGGCGGAGATGCTGGTGCGCGCGGGTAAGCGCAAGCTCGTCGGCGGGCAGGAGGACCAGTTGATCGATATCGCGCTGGAACTTCAGCGCGAGCAGCAGGCCGTCACCGCCTGACCACAGCTGCCCGAGGGGCCGCGGACGGATCACCGTCCGCGGCCCTTTCTCGTTGTGCCGTCACGAGTGTTCGCCGGGTGTTGTAACGAGTGTCAGCTTGCGGGCGATGAGTGGATGGGGCCGTACCGGACGTTCCGGAGAATGGCGGGCGGTCCTGCGCGCGTTCAGTGAGACGATTCAAATTAACTCTAGAAAAATCCTATAAAACGGTTATGATTGCGAGGGCCGCTCGGAATGCTCCGAGTTGGCTAACGGTTGGACACCGGCCCGGTGCGGTAGGTCATCGGTATTGCCGGTAATACAGCCAACTTTCGGCTAATGCCCGGTTGGTCGAAGGTGAAAACGAAGGGCCCGATCCATGACGAGGGGATCGGGCCCTTCTGTATTGTCTGGCGCAATGTCACAGGAGACTAATGCGGGCAGAATGTACGCCGGGCAGCCCGTAGAAGACCGGCAGCGACAACGACGTGCGCGTTTTCTGGAGTCCGGATTGACGGTGTTCGCCAGAGACGGGTATGGAAATAGTTCGGTCGGTGCGATCTGCAAAGACGCCGGCCTCTCCTCGCGACAGTTCTACGAGGAGTTCACCGGCCGCGAATCGCTGTTACTCGAGCTCTACGAACAGATCGACAGGCAATCGCGAGACGCGGTCGCCGCCGCATTGGCCTCTCATGCCGATCGTCCCGCGGTCGAGGTCATCGACGCCTGTGTGCGTTCCTATATCGAGGCGATCGGCCGCGATCCGCGCAAGGCCCGGGTGGCATTGGTCGAAGTGGTCGGCGCGGGCCCGAAGGTGGAAAAGTTTCGGCTGGAATTGCGCCGCGCCTGGGGCGCCCTGCTGGCCGGCGCCGCGGAAGACGCTGCGCTACACGGAGAAATCCCGACCGGCGACTACGAGATGCGGGTCCTGGCGATCATCGGCGCGGTCAACTACGTCGTCGACGCCTGGAGCGGCACCGACCCCCGCCCCAGCCTGGACGACATCATCCGCGTGTTACGCAGAATCATCATAGGTGCAGTAGGAGCTTGAAATGCCCCCGAGCGCGCTAGCATCGGCTGGTGAGTTCGGGGCAGGAGCATGCGGTGGGGCCGGGTTTCGTTGTCTGCGGGGATAATCCGCTCGTTTATCAGTTGGCGTTGCGGCTGGTGACTCGGTTCGCGCGGGCCACGGTGACGGTGGTGGTGCCGAACCTCGAGGGGAGTTACATTCCGCAGCTCGAGCGGTTGGAGCGGGTTCGGATCCAGTGTGCGTCGCGGATCGACGAGAAGACGTTGCGGGCCGCCGGAGTGGCCGAGGCGCGCGCGTTGGCGCTGGTGGATCAGGCCGATGTGGAGAACTTTCACGCGGCGCTGCGGGCGAACGAGCTGAATCCGGGGATCCGGCTGGTCATCCGAATGTTCAACACCGGCTTGGGATTTCGCATTCGGACGTTGTTCGCCGACTGTGTGGTGCTGTCCATGTCGGAGATGGCCGCGCCCTCGTTCATCGCGGCGGCGGTCAGTGAGAATGCCTTCGACTATCTGCGGCTGGCCGATCGCACCCTGTATGTGGGGAGTTCGGCCGAGACGCCCGCGGACCGGGTGGTGTGCGGACTCGTGGAGGGGCCCGGATCGGATATCGCGCTGACACCCGTCGCGCCCGCGACCGGGCGGGTGCTCGCACTGTCCGGCCGGGAGCCGTATTCGCCTGGTGCGCCGCGAGTCTGGCTGAGCCTGATCCGGTATCTGGCGCGCCACGCCCTGATTCGGCTGCTGCTGGGGCTGATCGCGATGATAGCGTTCGGCTGCTGTCTGTTAGTCATGGTTGGAACTGGCTGGGGCACAGCGGTTTACGAGACGATGTTGGATGCGGCGGGGGCGGCCGCACCCGAGCCGGAGAAGAGTACGACGTTCAAGGTGGTGCAGCTGGCCATCACCTTCCTGGGCCTGACGATGACGCCGGTGGTGACCGCGCTGGTGGTGGGCGGGGTTTTGCGGGCGCAACTGTCCGATGTCAGCGCGCCCGATCCGGCCCGCTTCACCGATCACGTCATCGTGGCCGGGCTCGGCAATGTCGGTCGACGCGTTCTCGAACAGCTCAGCGACCTCGGTGTTCGCGTGGTCGGGTTGGATCACGACGAGAACGCGCGCGGTGTCGCGCAGGCTCGCGCGCTGGGGGCGCCGGTCGTCATCGGCCAGGCCACCTGGGACGATTCGCTGCGCGCGGCCGGTGTTTCGCGGGCGCGGGCCCTCGTGCTGGCCACCAGCAGTGATGCGGTGAATCTCGAGGCCGCCATGCTCGGCCAGTCCTATCGTGACGATCTGCAGGTGGTGCTGCGCCTGTCCGACGACGATCTCGCCGACCGGGTGCAGCGCAGTCTGCGCAAAGCCGTGGTGCGCAGCGTCTTCCAGCTCGCCGCCGACGGATTCGCGGCGGCGATGAGTGAACGGCGGGTGATCGCGACGCTGTCGGTCGGCGCGGCCCACCTGATGGTCGCCGAGGTTCCGGTGCAAGCGGGTTCGGACCTGGTCGGCAAGCCGCTGGACACCGCGGACCTGCCCGAACACACCCGTGTCATCGCCATGCAGCACAGCGGGGGCGCGGGACTCGAATGGCAGCCCGCCCCGGATACCGAACTCGCCGAAGGCAATCAGATCGTCGTGGTCACCACCCGCACCGGACTGGGCGAGTTGTTGCAGCGCAGCGAAGGCGTCGAGAGGGATACCCCCGAGCCGGACACGGTCAGTGCCTGAGACGTGCGCGCGGTAGCGTGCCCGCATGGAGACTGTTCCGATTCAGGTGCCCGATGGTAGTACCGTGCCGGTGCGGTTGGTTGCGGCCCGCGGGCAGCATCGGCATCCGATCACACCGGATGCGCCGCGGGCGGTGGTGGTGATCATTCCCGGGCTGGGGGTGCCGGGGATCTATTACGGCGATTTCGCCCGGGAGCTGGCCGGACGCGGAGTGGACGTGGCGATCGGGGAGTTGCGCGGAAACGGCGACAGCAGTCCGAAACCGGATGCGGACAGCACCTACGGCTACCACGAACTCGTCTCGGTGGACTTCCCGGCGATCTTCGAGGTGGTGCGCGAACGTTTCCCGGACAGCACGCCGATTCTGTTGGGGCACAGCATGGGTGGGCAACTCGCCACGATGTACGCCGCGCGGATCCGCGGCCGCCTGGGCGGGCTGATCCTGATCGCCTCCGGCACACCGTATTTCCGCGGTTACAGCGGAATCTTCCGGTCCGGAATGCTGCTGGGTCCGGCCGCCATCTCGCTCACGGCCAATCTCGCGGGCTTCTGGCCCGGCGACCGCATCACCGCCGGAGGATTCGGCCGCCAGTCCAAGGTACTCATCTCCGACTGGGCGCGGCTGGCCCGCACCGGCCGATTCGTCCCCGTCGGTGCGGATATAGACTACGAGGAACGCATCGCGCGCCTGAAACTGCCGGTGCTGTCGATCACCATCGAGGGCGACGATCTGACCCCGCGCGGTTCGGCCGCGCACCTGCTGGAGAAGCTGCCGAACGCCGCGGTGACGACCTGGCACGAGCCGAAACCGTTGGGGCACAACGGCTGGATCACCGATCCCGGCAGCACGGTCGATCGCATCGAAACCTGGCTGCGGGACCGGTGATTCACACCTGCTTGCGGTCCTCCATGAGCATCTGGGTGAAGAACTCGTAGATCAGGGCCGCCTGGAACGCCATCTGCTTGTTGTCGGCCGCGCCGCCGTGCCCGCCCTCGATGTTCTCGTGGTACCAGAGGGTGTGGCCCTGTTCCTCGAGCAGTGCGGCCATCTTGCGGGCGTGGCCGGGGTGGACGCGGTCGTCGCGGGTGGAGGTGGTCAGCAGGATCGGCGGATAGGGCCGGTCGGCGCGCGCGTTCTGGTAGGGGGAGTACTTGCTGATGTACTCCCATTCCTCGGGCTTGTCCGGGTCGCCGTATTCGGCCACCCAGGACGCCCCGGCCAGCAGCAGGTGATAGCGCCGCATATCCAGCAGCGGCACCTGGCAGACGATCGCGCCGAACAGTTCCGGATACCGGGTGAGCATCACGCCCATCAGCAGCCCGCCGTTGCTGCCGCCCACCGCGCCCAGCTGCGGTGCGGTCGTAATGCCCCGAGCCACGAGATCTTTCGCGATCGAGGAGAAGTCCTCGTAGACCCGGTGCCGATCGGCCTTGAGCGCCTGGGTGTGCCACTGCGGCCCGTATTCGCCGCCGCCGCGGATATTCGTCATCACCCAGGTGCCGCCGCGCTCGAGCCAGCCCATCCCGGACGCGCCGTTGTAGCCCGGCGTGCGGGAGATCTCGAAGCCGCCGTAGCCGGACATCACCGTCGGACCGGCCTGCCCGCGCCGATCGCGATGCCGGATCACGAAGTAGGGCACCATCGTTCCGTCATCGGACCGGACGAAGAACTGTTCGGTCTCGATGCCCTCGGTGTCGAAGAATCCGGGTTCCTGTTTGAGCAGCGTGGTCGGCCCGCCCACCGAACCGGACAGCAGGGTGGCCGGTGTGGTGAAACCGCTCGAGGTGAGCATGAATTCGTCGCCGCCCTCGAGCGGGTCGAGGTTCATCACATTGGTGGTCGCCATCGGCGGGACGTCGGTGAGGGTTTCGCGCGTCCAGCCGCCCTCGGTCTGGGTGAGCACGTAGAGCCTGGTCTGCACATCCTCGAGGGTGATCAGCAGCAGATGGTGTTCGGTCCAGCCGTAGCCGTGCAGTGCGGTGTGCTCGTCGGGGGTGAAGATCGTCTCGAAATTCCTCGCGCCGTCCAGGAATTCGGTCAAACTCATGGTGATCAGCGCACCCGCGGGATAGGTCACGCCGCCCACCTCCCACGGTGTCTTCAGGCGCAGCAGCAGCCAGTCCCGGTACCAGGACACCGAGGCGTCGGTGGGTGTCTCCAGGCGGCGCAGGGTGCCGTCGTCCTCGATCAGATAGGCGATCTCGTTGTAGAAATCTGTTGCGCGAGAGACGAAATGGCGTTCGTAACCGGGAGTGCGGTCGTATCCGGCGGAGACCGCGACATCGCTCGCCTCACCCTCCAGGATGGTGTGCGCCTGCTCGAGCGGGGTGCCGCGCGGCCAGCGCTTGGCGATCCGCGGATAGCCGGAGTCGGTGAGCGAGTCGGGGCCGAAATCCGTGCCGACATAGACCGAATCGGCATCGATCCAACTCAGCTGCGATTTGGCCTCGGGAAGGTGGAAGCCGCCGTCCTCGGGTGCGCGGAACTGTTTGGTCCGCAGATCGAATTCGCGCACCACCTTGGCGTCCGCGCCGCCGCGGGACAGGCTGATCAGCGCCAGGGACTGCGCCGGCCGCAGCACCGCCGCACCGGCCCACACCCAGTTCTCCTCCTCGGCCGCGGCCAGCGCGTCCAGATCGATCAGCACCTCCCACTCGGGCCTGTCGGTCGCGTACTCGGCGAAGGTGGTGCGTCGCCAGAGGCCCTTGGGATGTTCGGCGTCGCGCCAGAAGTTGTACAGCCACTGCGCGCGCCGAGTCGGATACGGGATGCGGGTGTCGGTGTCGAGCATGTCCAGGATGCGATGCTCGAGCTCGTTGAACCGGTCCGTGGTGGCGAACCGCTCGACGACCACGTCGTTGTGCGCGCGGGCGAAGTCCAGGGCCCGATCGCCGGTGACCTCCTCGAGCCAGAGGTAGGGGTCGGTCTGCTGTTCCTGCGCACCACTCATAGCTGACATTCTTACCGAGGACACCGCGGTCCTCGCGGCGAACTGCGGTTGTGGATCACCACCCACGGCTGCGAGTTACCACGCCGTGACTAGACTCGTCGCCGTGACTTCCCACTACGATGTCGTCGTTCTCGGCGCCGGGCCCGGCGGTTACGTCGCCGCGATCCGCGCCGCACAGCTCGGATTGCGAACAGCGATCGTCGAGCAGAAATACTGGGGTGGGGTGTGCCTGAACGTCGGGTGCATTCCGTCCAAGGCCCTGCTGCGCAATGCGGAGCTCGCGCATATTTTCACCAAGGAAGCCAGGACGTTCGGAATCTCGGGCGAGGCGAGCTTCGACTTCGGCGCGGCGTTCGACCGCAGCCGCAAGGTCGCCGACGGCCGCGTCAAGGGCGTGCACTTCCTGATGAAGAAGAACAAGATCGATGAGTACGACGGGGCCGGTACGTTCACCGACGCCCACACGCTCTCGGTCGCGTTGAGCAAGGGCGGCAGCGAGACGATCACGTTCGACAACGCGATCATCGCCACCGGCACCGAGACCAAGCTGCTGCCGGGCACGTCGCTGTCGCAGAACGTGGTCACCTACGAGGAGCAGATCCTCACTCGCGATCTGCCGGGGTCGATCCTGATCGTCGGCGCGGGCGCGATCGGCATGGAGTTCGCGTACGTTCTGAAGAACTACGGCGTCGACGTGCGGATCGTGGAGTTCCTGGACCGCGCGCTGCCGAACGAGGACGCCGACGTCTCCAAGGAGATCACCAAGGCGTACAAGAAGCTGGGTGTCACGATCACCACCGGCGCGTCGGTGCAGTCCATCGAGGACAACGGTTCGAAGGTTTCGGTGTCGATCAAGGACAACAAGTCCGGTTCGATCGAGACCGTGACGGTCGACAAGGTGCTGCAGGCCGTCGGTTTCGCACCCCGCGTGCAGGGCTACGGCCTGGAGACCACGGGTGTGCAGCTCACCGACCGCGGCGCGATCGCGATCGACGACTACATGCGCACCAGCGTCCCGCACATCTACGCGATCGGTGACGTCACCGCGAAACTGCAGCTCGCGCACGTCGCCGAGGCGCAGGGCGTGGTCGCGGCCGAGACCATCGGCGGTGCGGAGACCCTCACGCTGGGCGACTACCGGATGATGCCGCGCGCGACGTTCTGCCAGCCGCAGGTCGCCAGCTTCGGCCTCACCGAGGAGCAGGCCCGCGCCGAGGGCTACGACGTCAAGGTCGCGAATTTCCCGTTCACCGCGAACGGCAAGGCGCACGGCCTGGGCGACCCCACCGGTTTCGTCAAGCTGATCGCCGACGCCAAGTACGGCGAACTCCTCGGCGGCCACCTCATCGGCCCCGACGTCTCCGAACTCCTGCCCGAACTGACCCTCGCGCAGAAGTGGGACCTGACCGTCAACGAACTGGCCCGCAACGTCCACACCCACCCGACGTTGAGCGAGGCGCTGCAGGAAGCGATCCACGGCCTCGCCGGCCACATGATCAACTTCTGATTGCTGTCACCAAGGTGCCCTCCGGTTTTCGAACCGGAGGGCACCTTGGTGACAACATCTAGTACTTCCGTTCGTGCGCAATACTATTCGCTGTCGTCATGGGTTCATATCTCTCGTGACGCGGTCGCGTTCGGCCCAATCGTCCAGTCCGGTTGCGACGCGAATGAGCAGCGCCGCCGCGGGAAGCGTGGTCCGATAGCGCGGGATGTGGTGTGCGCCCGGTGTGCGGCGGGGAAGCTCGTCGCTCATTTCTGGCGCTCGCGCAGATCGATCACCGCTGGTCGGGGTGTCTGCGTCCGGTATCGCCGGACGCAGATGACGCTGCAGAACACGTGGTCGTCGTACCGGTGGATCTCGAGGTTGCGGTGGCCGCACCAGTCGCACCACAGATCGTCCGGGGAAATCGTCATGGCAGTACCGGCTGCCTGGCGAGGTTCCGGCCGCATCGCGTGCGCTCGGGCTTGTCGCGTGCCCGGTATCGCTTGCGAACCGCGAGCGGCCGGGCGGACGGGCCGCTCATTTTCCGATCCGATGTGTGCCGGGGTGGATGCGTCCGGCCGCGACCAGCACCTTCCAGGCTGTGCGCTTGCGGGCGCAGTCGGTGATGCTGCAGTCGCGATGCCGCTGCATAGCGAAGTGTGCGGCCGCGAGGCTCATCGTCTCGTCGAGTGCGTCGTGCGGGAAGCGGGGCATCCAGACGCTGGTGTCCATGGAGGTACTCGTCCTGAGGATCGGTGAAATCATCGAACCCCTCCGTTTCGGTTAATTGTTCCTAGTTCCCTTGTGCTGCAACACTTTCGATTGGAATACGGACTGCACTTTCCGCTTCGGCTGTTCGGTATCGGCAGCTTCGTCCACCGTGCACCGAAAAGTGGTCGGATGGGATGCGCTGCGGTTGCGGCTGCGTTGACCTTCCGTTGCGGTCAGCTCGCGCAAGGGCCGGTCGAGCGGTGAGGTCGCATCCGCTGAACCGAGCGCTCGGTACGACAGCGGGGCCCGACCGCGCGAAAGCGGTACCTACACCCTCATGTCCTACGGGCGTGAAGTTGGTCATCGTCAGGTCGGGCCATCTCCGTCGGGTTGTCAACGGCATTGCGCCGCTGGCGATCTCACTCGCGGTGATAGGCAGCTTGGGCTGCGCGGACGGTGTCCATGTTGCCTTCCAGGATGACGATCAGGTCGTGGATTTTCTCGGCTACCTGGGCGCCTAGGTCGGTGAGGGTGTACTCGACGTGCGGGGGGATGGTGTGGTGGGCCTCGCGGTGGACCAGGCCGTCGCGTTCGAGGGTCTGCAGGGTTTGCGAGAGCATGCGTTCGCTGACGCCGTCCACACGGCGGCGTAGGGCGTTGAAGCGGTAGGGGCCCTCGCGCAGGGCGGCCAGGGCCAGGATGCCCCAGCGGCTCGCGACGTTCTGCAGGACGGGGCGGGAGGTGCAGTTTCGGGCGAAGACGTCGGGTTCCAGCGAATCCAGCGCGTCATCGGCGCTTTCGGTCGGCTGGGCATCCCGCATGGTCATGACAGTAATACTACCCATCGGCACTGTAGTGACATGAAGCACAGTAGTTGGGGAATGCTGGGTACTTACTATTAGTTAGTGCATGATGATTCGTACCTATTCAGGAGGTAGATATGACTGAGACCGTCGCCGTCACCGGAGCCAGTGGTCAGCTGGGTCGTCTCGTGGTCGAAGCCTTGTTGCGCAGGAATGCCGGGCCGATCGTCGCGATCGTCCGGAATCCGGCCAAGGTGGCCGATCTGGCCGAGCGGGGCGTGCAGGTTCGGCAGGCGTCCTACGGTGATGACGAGGCGTTCGATCGTGCGCTCGCCGGGGTCGATCGGCTGCTGCTCATCTCCGGTACCGACTTCGGTGACCGGGTCGCCCAGCACACCGGCGTCATCCGCGCCGCCGAGCGCGCCGGGGTGCAACTGCTCGCCTACACCAGCATTCCGCGGGCCGACGAGAACCCGATGGCCCTCGCTCAGGAGCATCGCGACACCGAGGCCGTATTGGCCGAATCGACCGTGCCGCACGTCTTTCTGCGCAACGGCTGGTACTGGGAGAACTACACCGATCGCGCCGCCGCGGCAGCCGAACACGGCGTGCTGCACGGCAGCGCGGGCGAAGGCCGGGTCTCCGCCGCCGCCCGCGCGGACTACGCCGAGGCGGCCGCGGCCGTGCTCACCACCGACGGCCACGCGGGGCGAAGCTACGAACTGGGCGGCGAAAGCCTGACCTATCCCGCTCTGGCGCAGGTGATTTCGGAGGTCTCCGGCAAATCGGTCGACTACTCGGACGTTTCCGAGGCCGAATACGCCGCAGCCCTGGAGCGGAACGGCCTGCCCACCCCGGTCGCCCACGTCCTCGCCAACGCCGACACCGGCATCCGCGACGGCTGGCTCGACGTCACCACGGGCGACCTGGCCGCGCTGATCGGCCGTCCGGCCACACCGCCCGCCGAGGTCCTCCGCGCCGCGATCGCACGGTAATTTCCGCGCCCGCTATCGTCCGAACGTCCCGGGCCGGCTCAGTGGTCGGTTTGGATGCGCAGGGTGGTGATGGTGCTGGCCAGGCCCTCGTATTGGTTTGTGAGCAGGACGATTTCGATGAGGCGCCGCTCGTCGTAGTGGGTGGACAGCGCGGACCAGGCGGCCTCGTCGATGTCGCGGGTCAGCACCAGTTGGTCGACGGCGGTCAGTAGGGCGCGTTCCTTGTCGGACCAGCCGGGGGCCTCGGGGCCTTCGTGCAGGCGGGCCAGGATCTCGCGCGTGACTCCGGCGCGTTTGCCGAGGCGGATGTGGTGGTCGGTCTCGTATTCGCAGTCGCGCAGGTGGGCCACGCGCAGGATGACCAGTTCGGTTTCGTAGCGACGGAGCTTGCCGCCGGGCATCAGGCGGCCGGAGAAGTGCAGCCAGCCGCGGAACAGGCCGCCGGTGCGGCCCAGCGTGCTGAACAGATGGGCGTCGGGAGTGCCCGCCGCACGCGAAAGTACTTGCCAGGCAACCCAGTTCACTGGTCCGAGTTCACGCAGGCGGCCCGGTTCGATACGCGGCTTCGTCGTCACCATGCCTCACGCTAACAGGTGTCCGGGATCGGCGGCCAGAGGTGATGTACAGCGGCGTTCGCAGATGTGTCCAGTGATCTGCGTTGCTTATTGACCATGCAGCCAATATTATTGGCTGCATGGTCAATAGCTCTGAGGTTCGTGATCTCCCGTGGCTTCGCCGTGCCGACGTGCTCGTTCGGGGCTACGTCGTCATCGTGTTGGCCACGATCGTGGTACTGGTGGTTCTGTCGGTTGTCGATGCCGCCCAGGCGACGAAAGATGCCTGGGGTCATGCTGTGATCGTGATGTTGTTCGCCGTACTACTGCCGTTGCGGATGCGTTCCGCGCGCTCGGGCAGTCGCTGGGCCCTGCGTGCGGTGGGGCTGATCTCCGCGGTCCTGTTGCTGGTCAATGTCGTCGAAGCGCTCGTGCCGGAGATGTTTCCGATGTGGATGCGGATCGAGATGATCGCCATCGCCGTACTCATGGCCGCGGTGGTCACCTGCGTGTCGATGCATGCCACGCGGCGCGACGAGAACATTCTGGCGGACCGCTGATGGCGGAGCGTCCGGCGAGGCGGCGCTTGAGCCAGAGCGAGCGCGAGAACCAGATCATTCAGGCCACCATCCGGATCATTGCCGAACGTGGTTACGCCGCAGCGAGTCTCGAGGCCGTCGCCGAGGTCGCGGAGGTTTCGAAAGGGTTGATCTCGCACTATTTCGGCAGTCGCGAGACGCTCATGCGCCGGACGGCGGAGGAAGCGCTCGGCGAAATCCGCAGAGCCGTAGCCGATTCGGTGGACATGTACGCGCCGCTTCCGCAAGTGCTACGGGAGACGATCCTCGCCGCAGCGCTCCTATCGCAGAACCACACCGCGCGACTGCGGGCGCTCCAGCAGATCGTGCTCAACCTCAGAGACTCCGAGGGCGCGCAGATCCTGACCGTGCACGACTACGAGGACACCTACGCCTCCCAGGAGGAGATGTTCCGACGCGGCCAGGACTCCGGCGATATCCGCTCCGACCTCGACCCGCGGATCCTGGCGGTCAGCTATCAGGGCGCCGTGGACGGCATGCTCGCCTATCTGGACGCCCACCCCTCGGTCGACCCGCACCACTATGCCGCACAGTTCGCCACGGCATTTCTCGAAGGTCTGCAAGTCGGTCGCCGACACGATTCCGGATAACCATCCGAGGCGGAAATTATTACCGCCCAACCGGCATGGAAATAGTGGCTGGACAAGCGAGATGAATGCCGCGATGATCGCCCGGTACTGTCGTCCGATATCGGGGTCGATCACATGTCATTGTTGGGAAAGTCTTTGGCGGCCATGGTGATTGCGACCAGTGGGGCCATTGTCGTGGTTGGCGCGGGGACCGCGAATGCCGCCGGAGATCTGTACGGCGCGATCGCCTCCGGAATGGGCCATGCCGGTTCGGCGGTCGACTACCCGAACCAGGCTGCCGCGGAGAAGGCCGCTCTGGCCGCGTGCTCTCGGACGGGCGGGCGCGCGTGCGTTGTGATGACTCGGATGCACAACGAATGCGGCTCACTGGTCGAAAAGGACGTGCAGAACGCCGTGGGGCCATTCGTCGTCTCGTCCACGCAGCGCTCCTTCTACACGGGAACCGGTCCGACGCGCGCTGCCGCGGAGCAGAAGGCGAAATTCGCCCCCGACCACCAACTCGATGAGCCGTGGGTCTTGCGGGTCGTCAGGCCGGCGTTCGTGGTGGACACGGTGTGCACCGCCAACGCCGGGTGAATCGGCCGGTCGGCTAGTACGACTTCGAATGCGGGACCACCTGTGGGGCCTCGGGCGGGTACGTGTGCTGCTGCCCGGCGGGCGCTGTGGGCTGAGCCTGTTCGGTGGGTGAGTCGGCGGTGACGAGCGAGGTTGCCACGGTCGGAGGTGTCAGGACCGGCTGTGTGGTGCTGGGGACGGGTGTTGTAGTCGGCGTAACTTGTTGTGAGACAACCGAAGACGTCGGCTTTGTGGCGGGTGTGGTCGAGTTGTCGCGCATCGTGTAGACCACGCCTGCCACGCCGACGGCTGCCACCAGAACGCCCGAGCCCGCCGCAATCGCGAGGCGTCGGGCCCGGGCCGAGCGGTCGGTGCCGATGCTCGGTTCCGTCGGGTGCGGTGGCTCCGGGGCATGGTCCGGGTGCGGTGGGCCCGGGGCGGTAGTCGGTGGCGGAGGTTTCACGTCGCCTGCTGGTTGACCGGCGGTCGACGGCCGGGGCGTCGACTCGCCTACCGGGCGCGGGAGTGTGGGTACGGCGAGCGCTGGATCCGTGACCGGTCGTGGGGACGCTGAGCTTGCAGCCGGTTGCGGAGAGGCCGGGGCGGCATCCGGTTGTACGGATGCCCGGTCTGCGGCTGCTGGCGAGGGCGTCGGGTCAGCAACCGGTTGCCGAGGTGTCGGGTCGGCGGCTGGTGGCTGGGGTGTCGGGGCGCTGGCTGGTGCCTGGTGGGTCGGTGTGGCGACCGGTGGTTGTTGAGGCATCGGCGCGGCCGCCGGTGGCTGAGGTGTCGGGTCGGTGGAAAACGCAAGTGGCCGTGAGGATTCCCAACGCACGGTCACTGCGGCCGGTGCCAGACAACGGGTGGCCGCCTCGGCGAGGGCGGTGCAGGTGGCGTAGCGGTCCTGTGGTGATTTGGCCAGGGCCGTGGCGATCACGGCGTCCATTTCGGTGGGGAGTTCGGGGCGCAGGGCGCGTGGTGCGGGTGGTGGGGCGGTGAGGTGTGCGCCGATCACGGCCGCTTGGTCCTTGCGCGGGAACGGAGGGCGTCCGGTCAGCAACTGGTACAGGGTGCAGCCGAGGGAGTAGATGTCGGCGCGGCGGTCGGCGGGTGAATCGGTGAATCGTTCGGGAGCGGCGTAGGCGAAGCTGGCGGCGATTCCGGACATGGTCACGGTGTCGTCGAGGGTGCGGGCGATGCCGAAATCGGTGAGTACCGCGCGCTCGTTGTGCCGGTGATCGGTCTCGATCAGCAGATTCGCCGGTTTCACGTCCCGGTGCAGCACCCCTTGCTCGTGCGCGTAATCCAGTGCGCGCGCGGCATCGTCGATCAGCCGCACACCGCGCTCGGGAGCCAGGCCGTCCGGATGATCGCTCAGCAGTGCGGCCGCGTCACCGCCGTCGACATAGCGCATCGCCAGCCACAGATCCGGATCGTCGGCGGCATTGCGGTCGTAGACGGGGACGATATTGGGGTGATCGAGCCCGGCCGCGAGGTTCGCCTCGCGATCGAAGGCGAAGCGCGCCTTCGGATCCAGCGTGAAGGTGTCGGTGAGCACCTTCAGCGCCACCCGGCGGCGCAGACGCGGGTGTTCGGCCAGGTACACCGTGCCCATCCCACCGGAGCCGAGCAGGCGTTCGATGGTGAACTCGTTGAACACAGCCCCCGGCTGCAAACCCACTGCCGAACCTCCCCGACGCACACGCCGACCGCGCTGGTGAACTGTGCTGCGGCCCAGAGGGAATGTAGCGCAATCGACCTGGCACTGTCCTCGGCAATTCGGGTCGGCGGCAGCGGCCACCGCGACTGTTGCGATGGCGCGCGAGATCGAGTCGCGGTGTTCGATCTCCTGATGCATGCGTCAATGCGCTCGTGAACTGTATTGCAGCTCAGCGGGAATGACCTCGGGGCGGGAAACGGTCCTATCGCAGCACGTACGGCGAGATGGAGCTGCGGTGTTCGCTGATGTCGAGGGATTTGCCCAGGGGTGGGAAGGCGCGCTGGGGGCAGTTGGCGCGGGCGCAGACTCGGCAGCCCGCGCCGATCGGGGTCACCTGCGGATCGTTGAGGTCCAGGCCGTCGGCGTAGACGACGCGTCCGGCGTGGCGGAGTTCGCAGCCCAGGCCGATGGCGAAGGTTTTGCTGGGTTCGCCGTAGCGGGTGGCGCGACGTTCGACGGTGCGGGCGATCCACAGGTAGCGGCGGCCGTCGGGCATCTGCGCGATCTGGGTCATGATCCGGCCGGGATAGGCGAAGGTCTCGTAGACGTTCCACAGCGGGCAGGTGCCGCCGGAGGAGGAGAAGTGAAATCCGGTGGCGGACTGCCGTTTCGACATATTTCCCGCGCGGTCCACGCGCACGAAGGAGAACGGCACACCGCGCAGTTTCGGGCGTTGCAGGGTGGACAGGCGATGGCAGATGGTTTCGTAGCTCTGCGTGAAATGCGCCGAGAGACGCTCGATGTCGTAGCGGAAATCCTCGGCGATCTCGTGGAAATGCGAATACGGCAGCACGGTGGCGGCGGCGAAGTAGTTGGCCAGCCCCAATTTCGCCAGGATCCGGGTGTCCTCGGACGCGAAATTGCCTTCTTCGACCAGTTTGTCGATCAACTCACCGCATTCCAGATAGGCCAGTTCGGCGGCGAGTTTGAACACCCGCTGCCCGCCCGAGAGGTGCGGGGCGATCTCGAGTCGCCCGGCCTCGGCGTCGAAACGGTGTAATACGCCCTCGCCCAGGTCGATTCGCTCGATGATCTGCACGCCGTGCACGGTGGACAGCCGCCGGGCGATCTCGCGCTTGAGATCTCCGCCGTGGAAGCGCATGCGGTTGGTGAGTTCCTCTGCGGCGGTGTCCAATTCGTGGATGTAGTTCTGCCGCTGATAGAAGAAGTCGCGAACCTCCTCGTGCGGGCGGGAGATCGCGCCCGAACCGCTGCCGTCGGAGAAGCGATCCTCGGTGGCCGCGGCGAGCTGGGCGGTGGTGTTGCGGTAGCGGCGGTGCATGTTGACCATCGCGCGCGCCAGGCTCGGATGTGCGGAGACCATATCGGCGATCTCCTGCGCGTCGGCCTCGATCGCGAGCTCCTGGTCCATCACCACCTCCTGCAGCTCGGCGATCAGCCGGGTATCGTCCTGAGAGGAGAAGAAGCTGGTGTCGACGCCGAAGACTTCGCTGATGCGCAGCAGTACAGGGACCGTCAGCGGGCGCACGTCGTGTTCGATCTGGTTGAGGTAGCTCGCCGAGATCTCCAGCTTCTTGGCGAGCGACACCTGGCTCATGCCCCGCTCTGCGCGCAGCTGACGAAGCCGCGACCCGACATAAGTCTTGGCCATATGTCCAGTTTAGGAAGCCTTCGCAGCATTGCCAATAGTCGATTAACAAAACCGCTGAGCTATATGTCACAGCCCCGGGTTACGGTCTGAGTCGTGTTGCTCTCGGATGTCGTGGAAGCCTCGCGGACAGTGCGGGCGACTTCCTCGCGCAAACTCAAGATCGCCACCCTGGCCGAGCTGCTCGTCCGGGCGGGCGCCGATGAGCTGGCCCCGGTCGTCGCATGGGTTTCGGGTGAGCCGACGCAGGGGCGGATCGGTGCGGGCTGGCGCACGCTGTCCACGATCGAGGCCGCCCGGGCCGCGGAATCGGCGCTGACGGTCGTCGAGGTGGAGCATGTGCTGGACGAGTTGGCGGGCGCGGCAGGCAAGGGATCCTCGGCCCGTCGCCAGGAACTGCTGACCTCGCTGTTGCGCGCGGCCACCGAGCCCGAACGCGAGTTTCTGGTGCGGCTGCTGACCGGTGAGCTGCGTCAGGGAGCACTGGCCGCACTCGTCGCGGAAGCGGTGGCGCGGGCGGCGGAGGTGCCGGTGGAGCAGGTGCGGCGGGCGTACATGCTGTCCGGGCGGCTGCCGGTGACCGCGATGGCGGCGATGACCGGTGGTGCGGCGGCGCTCGCGGAGTTCGGCCTCGAGGTCGGGCGGCCGATCCGGCCCATGCTCGCCTCGCCCGGCGCGATGCTGGATGGAGCAATGGCCGAGTTCGACGGCGAGGTGAGCGTCGAGTACAAGCTGGACGGCGCGCGAATTCAGGTGCATCGCAGCGGATCCCAGGTGTGGGTGTTCACCAGGACATTGCGCGATATCACCGCCGGGGTGCCCGAGCTGGTTCGGTTGGTCACCGAATTACCCTGTGACAGTGTCG
This sequence comes from Nocardia jiangxiensis NBRC 101359, assembly GCF_000308615.1. GTDB lineage: Bacteria > Actinomycetota > Actinomycetes > Mycobacteriales > Mycobacteriaceae > Nocardia > Nocardia jiangxiensis. The sequence continues at coordinate 153,944 of NZ_BAGB01000068.1, read as the reverse complement.
TTCTCGATGGTGAGACGCTGGCATTGGACGATTCGGGTCGACCGCGGCCGTTCCAGCAGACGATGAGCAGATTCGCGACCTCGGATGCGGCGCCGACCGTCGCTGGGCAGCCGATCACCTCGACGCGCGATCTGCTGCTGCATCCCTATTTCTTCGACTGCCTGCATCTGGACGGTGTGGATCTGCTCGATGCGCCGTTGTCCGAGCGTCGCGAGATGTTGTCGAAAGTAGCTGCGGCACACAGTATTCCGGCACTGGCCCGGCCGGATGCCGAGGCTGCCGCCGACTATTTCGACGCTGCCCTGGCCGCCGGGCACGAGGGGATCGTGATCAAATCACTCGCCGCGCCCTACGCCGCCGGACGACGCGGCCGCGCCTGGCAGAAGATCAAACCCACGCACACACTGGATCTGATCGTGCTGGGTGCGGAATGGGGATACGGCCGCCGCACCGGTTACCTGTCCAATCTGCATCTGGGTGCCCGCGACCCCGACGGTGGCGAGCCGGTCATGGTCGGCAAGACCTTCAAGGGCCTCACCGACGCACTGCTGCGCTGGCAGACCGAGGAATTCCCCCGGCACGAGCGCACCCGCGACGAACACACCGTCTACCTGCGGCCCGAGCTGGTCGTGGAGATCGCCCTGGACGGGGTGCAGGTCAGTTCCCGCTACCCGGGCGGCGCGGCACTGCGTTTCGCCCGGGTGGTGCGATACCGCCCCGACAAGGAGCCCGCCGACGCCGACACCATGGATGCCGTGCGAGCTCTGCTGTAACTTCTCGGTTGGAGAAAACCGCGCGGGGTACACAGCCCAAATCAGTGGCTTGACCTGCGGGTATTTATTGCCAGTTTATTCACAGATTTCTCGCGGTCGTTCTCGAGGTAGTAGGCGCAGGATCAGTAGTTGTCGGGTTCGACCGGCGCGGATCAACTGCCCTGATCCGTCATCCCAGCCATCGGCGGCGCTGCACACCCTCGCCAGCGCCGCCGTTCGGCGCCCTCGGCCATCTCTTGGCAAACTTATCAGTGTCTTCTCAGGTGAAAGCCCTGGTCGTCGGTGCTGTTCGCAGGCACAATCACTGGTGGGGGACAGACCATTTTCCCGCTGCCGGCGCCGTTGAACCTTGGCCGCGGCGCCGGCAGCAACTTTTCGGTATCGCATCGTGGTGTGTTCGAGCGCGCTACGTCACCTAGGGCTCGTATTCGTGATGGTCGCTCAGATCCGGTAGCCGGCAGCGTCCCGCGACGACCTCCGCCGCCAGATCGTCGTAGGCCACGGCCAGTTGACTCAGGCGTCGCCAGGCATCGCTGATCACCCATTCGGGTGCGGTGGTCAGGGTCAGGTAGGCCAGCGCCGAGAACTGCGCCAGCCGGTCGACCACCGTGCCCACCGTCTCGGTGTGCAATCGCACACCGCGATGGGCGTGGGGTAGCTCCCGCGCGACCCAGCGGTCTATCTCGTGCACCAGGTGCGCTCTGCGCCGATCGATATCGGCGGCGACCCCGGGACTCGCATCGAGCCGCTGTTCGTGCAACTCGGCCAGCCGGCACGCGGACTGCAGCACGAGGTTTTCCCCGTGTGGCAGACCCCGGCAGGCGTCCAGCAGCAGGTTCTTGGGTGGGAGTGGTTCCACGCCGGTTTATATTGCCCGCCAAATATTTCCGAATAGCAACGGAGGGTGGGACGTGGTCAGACCAGGTCGACGCGGACGCCTGCCTCGCGGATGGCGGTGATGGCGTCGGGATCCGCCGCGGTATCGATGACCAGGATGTCGATGTCCTCGATGGGGCAGATGCGGGCCAGGGCGGTGGTTTCGAGTTTCTCGGCGGTGGCCACGACGACGACGCGGTCGGCGCGACGCACCATTTCCGCGTTGATACCGGACTCGTCCAGGTGACGTCCCTGGGCACCGCCCGCGGCGGTGATGGCGTTGACGCCGAGAATCAAGGTGTCCAAATGCAATTGGGCCATGGCGCGCTCGGCCAGCGGACCGTGCAGTTCGTAGGATTCCCGGCGGGCCTGGCCGCCGATGCAGATGGTGCGCAGGTGCGGGCGCAGGACAAGTTCGCCCGCGATGTTCAGCGCGTTGGTGACGATGGTCATCGGATTGTCCGCCGAGGTCGGCAGATCCGGGCGACCGGCCAGGGCGCGGGCCACCGCCGTGGTGGTGGTGCCGCCGTTGAGGCCCACCACCTCGCTCGGATTGACCAGTGCCGCAGCATATTCCGCGACACGCTGTTTGGGCTCGTCGCCGTTGCCGCGATAGCGGGCGGGCAGATCGTAGGCGACCGAGGTCGCCACGATGCCACCGTGCGTGCGGGTGGCCAGCTGCTGATCGGCCAGCGAGGTGAAGTCGCGGCGGATGGTGGCGGGGGAGACCGAGAGGATCGCCGCCGCCTCCTCCACCGTCAGCCGCCCGGACTCGGACAGCAACTCCAGCAATCGATTCCAGCGCTGAGAACGGTCTGCCGCGGCGGTCATTTCACGCTTCCCGCGGTCAGACCCGCGACCAAGCGCTTCTCGATGAACGCGAACAGGATGACGACGGGCACCACGCCGACAGTAGAGACGGCGAACACGTACTGCCAAGCCGTGTCGTACTGCCCGATGAACTTGGTCAGCGCCACCGACAGCGGCTGATTCTCCGGCGTGGTGAGAATGACCAGGCTGGCGGCGAATTCGTTCCAGCAGGAGACGAAGGCGAAGATGGTCGCGGTGACGATGCCCGGCCACACCAGCGGCAGGCTCACCCGGGTGAGAGTCTGTATTCGGTTGAGCCCGTCCAGTTGTGCGGCCTCCTCGATCTCCACCGGCACCGAGGCGAAGAAACTGTGCAGGATCCACACCGCGAAGGACAGATTGAACGCGGCGTTGACCAGGATCATCGCCAGCCAGGTGTCGTTGATGCCGAGCGCGAAGAACTCCCGGATCAGGCCCGTCACCAGGACCACGGGTTGCAGCATCTGGGTGACCAGGACCAGACCGAGGAAGGCGAGTTTGCCCGGAAAGCGCCGTCGCGCGGTGTAATACCCGGCCGGGATCGCCACCAGCAGCACGATCACCGTGGCGCACACCGAGATCACGATGGTGCTGACCATGTTGAACGGCAGCGGAGTTTCCGGTGTGTGCCACATACTGCCGTAATTACCCGGACTCCACTGGTGCGGCAGATAACTCGGCGGGATGTGCAGGATCTCCGAACGCGGCTTGAGCGAGCCGAGCACCATCACGATGTACGGGATCAGGAAGATCACCGCGATCACGATGCCGACGACGGTGAGATCCCAGCGCCGCCGCGGGCTTTTCGTCTTGGTGGTCGAAACAGATTGTGCGGCAGAGGATTCGGTGGACTCGAATCCTGTCGTCGCGGTCGGTGATTGTGAGGTCATCGCGCTTCCTCCCCGGCCGGACGGATCAGTTTCATGTAGATCACGATGATCACCGCGATCAGCGCGAAGTTCAGCACGCTCAGCGCGGCGGCGGTGTTCAGCTCCTGATTCTGCTGAATCAGTTTGAAGGTCAACGTCGTCGTGGTGTCCGCGCCGAATCCGGCGATACTGCCGGTCAGCACCTGCAGGATGGGCAGCGAGTTGAACACGTTGATGATGTTGATGATCGCCGCGACCGCGATCGCCGGACGCAACTGCGGCAGCGTCAGGTAGCGGTACCGCTGCCACGCGCCCGCGCCGTCCACCCGGCCGGCCTCACCGAGCTCGGCCGGAATCGATTGCAGCCCGGCGAGAATCGTGTAGGTGGTGAACGGGATCGATACGAACACCGCGACCCCGATCGCGACCAGGAAGGCCGGCCCCGCCTGTTTGGTGAAGCCGAATCCCCGGTGCAGCACCCCGATGTCGACCAGGAAGCGGTTGGCGATCCCGACGTCCGGATCGAGCATGTACGCGAAGACCGTCGTGGTCATCACCACCGAGGCCGCCCACGGCACCAGCACCGCCAGCCGGACCGCGGTGCGGCCCGGGAACTCCTTGTTCAGGAATTGCGCCAGCGCCGCGGACAGCACCAGCGTGATCAGCACGACCGCGACCACCCACACGACCGTGTGCCCCAGCACGCTGCCCAGCGCGCTGATCCCGAACAGCCTGCGGTAGTTGGCCATTCCCGCCGGGCCCAGATCCTGCCCGTACGAGGTGAGCTTGCGGGTGGAGGTCCAGATCATGTAGGCGGCGGGGAACGCCACGATCGCGGCGATCAGCACCAGTGCCGGGCCGATCCACGGCAACGCACGCAGCGTTGCCATGGATCGGCGCGGCGTGGATGCCGCCGGGGCGCTGGTCAACTCGCCGCCTGCTGAATGGCCTTCAGCACGGTCGCGGGATCGGCGCCCTGGGTGACGGTGCCCAGCTGCTGCTTCATCGCGCCCTCCACCTTGGCCCACTTCGGGTTGTTGCTCGGGTAGAACTTGGCCACCGGAAGCGTTGCGCCGAACGCCTTCACGACCGGATCATCGGCCATGGCCTGCGCGCCGCTGGTGGTCACGGGGATGAAGTGCTCGGCCTTGACGAACGTGGCGTAGTTCTTCGGCTGGTAGAAGAAGTCCAGGAACTTCTTGATCGCCGGACGCTTGTCGACCTTCTTCTTGAACGCCATCAGATGATCGGCGACGCCGAGGGTGACCGGCGCGCCGTCCTTCGTCGGGGTCGGCGCGGTGGCGTACTTCAGGCCCGGGTTCTTCTGCTGGATCATGTTGATCACCGGCGGCAGGCCCTCGATCATGCCGATCTTGCCTTGGATGAAGACGTTGATCAGCGGGGTTCGATCCGTCGCGCCCGGATTCGGTTGTGTCGCACCGGCATCGGAGATCGCCTTGATCGCCTGGACGCCCTCGAGGTTCTGCGGGGTGTCGATGGTGAGGTTGCTACCGTCGGACCAGTTGCCGCCCGCGCCGAACGTCCACAGCGACGTCTCGGCCTGGGTCTCCTCCTGGCCCAGGGGCAGGCCGTAGCCGGAGATGCCGCCGCCGAGGGCCTGGATCTTCTTCGCGTCGTCGGTCAGCTCGGCCCAGGTCTTCGGGGGCGCGCCGATACCCGCCTTCGTGAACAGGTCCGTGTTGTAGAACAGCGTGCGCGTCGAGGCGAACAGCGGCAGGGCCCACTGGGTTCCGTTCATCGAGGCGTTCTCGACGAAGCTGTGCTGCAGATCGCCCAGCACCGGCGCGTCGGCGATATCGCTTGCGGGGTAGAGCTTTCCGTCCGAGGCGTAGGTGGAGTAGGCGTCGATGTTGAGCAGATCGGGCGTGCTGGACTCGGATTGCAGGTCGGTGCGGACGACGTCGGGGATCTGCTTCCACGACTCCATCTGCAGGTCGACCTTGATGCCCGGGTTCTGCTTCTCGAAATCGGCGATGATCGAATCCCATTCGGCCTTCGTGCCGTCGCTGTAGATCGGCGCCAGGAAGGTGATCGTATTGGGATCGTCGGAGTTGGATTTACCTCCGCCGAACCCACAGGACGAGACTGTCAGCGCTAGGCCGGTGGCCAGCGCGATCGCGGACAACGCGCCGCGGAGTGGACGTTTCACGAGAGAACCTTTCAATGCTGCACACCCGGCGGGACGAACGCGGATGATGAAGCGAACGGGTCGATTGGTCCGAATCTAGCCCACTCGGTGATCGAATGTGACCGTTTCGAATGTAAAGTTGACATGAACGATCATCGGGGTGATTCTGGTGACGTGCCGACCTCCGCCGATCGAATCCCCCAAATTCCGCCGCTTCCCGAGACCCATCTGGCCGCCGAGGTGGTCACCCAGCCCGACGATTGGACGCGCGCCGCGCGGACCGCCGCCGACCATGCCGCGCTGCTGCCGCAGCCGGGTGAGCGAGTGGCCGTGATCGGTTGCGGCACCTCGTATTTCATGTCGCGGGCGATCGCCGCACTGCGTGAATCCGCCGGGCAGGGACTCACCGACGCCTGGCCCGCCGGGCAGGTGCGCAGCCGGGAGTACGACCGCTACCTGGTGATCTGCCGTTCGGGCACCACGACCGAGGTGCTCGAGGCGATGCGCGCACTGCCCGACGGCGTGCCGCGCACGGTGATCTGCTCGAGTCCGGGCACGCCCGTGCTCGAGCTGGCCGATCCGATCCTGATCGCCGATGTGGACGAGCAGTCGGTGGTGCAGACCCGTTTCGCCACCACGGCGCTGGCGATTCTGCGGTGGCATCTGGGCGAGGATCTCGCACCGGTGATCGCGCAGGCGCGCGAGGTGCTCGCCGAGGATCTCGCCGAATCGCTGGCCGCGGTGCGCTCGGCCGAGCAGATCAGTTTCGTCGGAATGGGTTTCGCGGCGGCCGTCGCCGACGAGGCCGGGCTGAAACTGCGCGAATCCTGTCAGTCCTGGACCGAGGGATATCTGGCCACCGAATGGCGGCACGGTCCGGTCAGCATCGCAGCGCCGGGGCGCGCGGTGTGGGCGTTCGGACCGGTGCCGTCCGGTCTGGCGCAGGACGTCGCGGCCACCGGTGCGCATTTCGAACATCGCGATATCGATCCGATGGCCGATCTGGTGCGTGTGCACCGGCTGTGCCAGGTGCGCGCGGCCGATCTGGGGCTGGATCCCGATCACCCGCGCAGCCTGAACCGTTCGGTGATCCTGGGCTGACGGGTCAGTGGTGCGCACTCCCGGTCCGGCGGATCCGGTCCTGGCCGTGGATGTCGGCGGGACGACGATCAAGGCCGAAATCACCGATGGCGCAGGCGAAGTGCTCAGCAGCGGAACCGTCGCGACGCCGCCCGGTGCGGCGGCCTTCGATGCGGTGGGTGCGCTGGGCGATCGTCTGCTCGCGGAACTACCTGCCGTACAACGTGATCGGGTGATGCGGGCCGCGGTCATCCTGCCCGGAATCGTGGATCCCGCCCGTTCGCTGGCCGTGTTCAGCAGTAACGTCGGGTGGCGGGATGTGAAGGTGGGCAGTCGATTCACCGATCGCTGGGATATGCCGGTACTGATCGAACATGATGTCGCGGTGGCCGGCTGGGCCGAATGGCGATACGGCGCGGGCCGCGGCTGTGACGACGTGTGCGTCCTGATTCTGGGCACGGGAATCAGCGGAACCCTGTCGGTCGGCGGGCGGCTGGTGCGCGGTGCGGCCGGTCAGGCCGGGGAGTACGGGCATATTCCGGTGCGTCATCGGGACGGGCTGCGCTGCCCGTGCGGGAATGTCGGGTGCGTGGAGACAGTGGCCTCGGGGGCGGCCATCGCCCGTGCCTACACCGCTCGTACCGGGCGTGAAACAGCTGGAGCCGAAACAGTTTTCGCGGCTCTGGACAGCGATCCGGATGCGCGCGCGGTGGTCGCGGACGCCATCGACGCCCTCGCCGAGGGATTGTTCGGCGTCATCCACGCGACCTGTCCGGAACTGGTAGTGCTGGGCGGCGGTCTGGCCCGCGCGGGCGACGTGCTGACCGGTGCGCTACAGGATCGGCTGACCGAACTGCTGCGCGTGGCCCCAGTGCCCCGGGTGGTGCTGGGGGAGTTCGGCGCGCGCGCCGGGCTGGTCGGGGCCGCCCGATATGCCCGCTCGGGCACGTTGGATTGAACCACCGCCGCAACCGCCCCGGTCGAAATTGCCGAATGGTTGCGGTACGGGGAGTCCGGGCGGGTACGGTTCGAGCGCGGGCATCGAGGCAGGTGGTGCGCGAGTGCGTGATGGACGAGGTGATGGTGTGAACCGAGAGCCGCAGACCCGGCTGCGGGGCCGGATCGTCGCGGCGTCGAATTCGTTCGACGACGGCGTTGTCACGTTCCGGGACGAGCGAATCGTCGCGGTGGAATCCTTCGCGTCCTGGTCTGCCGCGCATCCGGACATCTCGCCGCCGCCCTTCGACGGGACGGTGATTCCGGGCCTGGTCGACATCCACAATCACGGCGGATTCGGGCATCGGTTCGATACGACCGATCCGGACGAGGCGCGCGCTGCGGCGCAATACCACCTGCGTAACGGCACCACGACCGTACTGGCCGGGATCGTCACGGCCCCGCCGGAGGAGATGGTCGCCCAGACCGCGATGCTGAGCGAGCTGGCCGCCGCGGGGGTGATCGCGGGCGTGCACGCCGAGGGGCCGTTTCTGTCGGAGGTGCGCTGCGGCGCGCAGGATCCGAGATATCTGCTGGATCCGGATCCGGCCCTGATCGATCGGCTGCTCGCGGCCGGGGGCGGATGGCTGCGCGTGATGACCATCGCCCCGGAGCGTGCCGGATTCCGCGCGGCGGTCGAACGGCTCGTCGCCGACGGGGTCGTCGTCGCGCTGGGGCACAGCGACGCGCAGTTCGACGAGTTTCGGAACGCACTGTCGCCCAACGGATTCGGAACGCTGGTCACTCACCTGGCGAACGGTATGCCGGCGCTGCACCACCGCGCCCCGGGCCCCGTCGCCGCCTCGCTGGTGGCCGCGGCGCACGGCGATGTGGTGGTGGAGTTGATCGGGGACGGCGTGCACGTCGACGCCGGATTCGGCGCACTGGCCTTCGCGACCGCGCCCGAGCGTGTGGCGTTGATCACCGATGCGATGCAGGCTGCCGGACTGCCCGACGGGGAGTACCGGCTCGGCCCGCAGGCGGTGCGGGTCAGCGGCGGGGTGGCGCGGGTCGCGAGCGGGTCGATCGCCGGCGGCACGTCGACGCTGCTGGACTGCCTGCGCTGGGCGGTGCGCGAATGCGGCGTCGCCCTGCCCGATGCGGTGCGCGCCGCGACCCGCACTCCGGCCGCGGCGGTGGGGCTGGACGACGTCGGTGATCTCGAGCCCGGACGATACGCGGACGTCCTGGTGCTCGACGAGGACATGGGGTTGCGTCGAACCCTGCGACGAGGAAGGTAGTTGACGTGATCCTGACCGTGACCATGAACCCCGCCTACGACATGACCTATCGTGTGGAGCGTTTCGAGCGGGGCCGGGAGCATCGTGTGCTGTCGGTCGAGCAGCGCATCGGCGGTAAGGGGATCAACGTCTCGCGCGTGCTCAATCAGCTGGGAAAGTATTCGCGGGCAACCGGTTTCGCCGATCACATGTTCTCCGCGACCGCCGAGCTCGAGCTGCCGGTGGATTTCGTGCACGCGCTGCCGTGGATCCGGCGCACCGTGGTGATCAGCGAATCCGGCGACGGGACGGCCACCTCGCTGTGGGAGCCGGGCGCGCGGCTGAACGAACCGTACGCGGTCGATCAACTGAAGGTCAGGGTCTCGGGCATGTTGAACGATTCCGGCGGGATGGTGGTGTCCGGATCGCTGCCGGGTGGGGTGGCCGACGGAGTTCCGGCCGAACTGGCGCGCACGGCGCTCGCGGCCGGGGTGCCCACGATCTGCGATGTGGACGGGCGGGCGCTGGAGCTGGCCGCGGAGGTGCCCGGCGTCGTCCTGATGCCCAATCGCGACGAGCTCGAGCGGCTGACCGGGGCGTCGGCGGGCACCGCGCAGGAGGTGGTGGCCGCGGTGCGGCCGCTGATCGAGCGCGGGGTGCGCGCGGTGGTCGCCACGCGCGGTGCGCAGGGCATGGTCGCGGTCACCGCGTCCGGGGCCTGGTCGGCGGTGTCGCCGGAGCCGATGGCGGGCAATCCCACCGGTGCGGGTGATGCCGCGGCCGCCGCCGTCATCGCCGCGCTCGCCGCCGCGCCGGAACCGGACTGGGCCGCGCTCGTCGCCGACGCTGTCGCGACTTCCGCTGCGGCCGTGGTGATTCCGGTGGCCGGGGAGATCGATCGGGCGTTGCGGGAGCGGCTCGCGCCGGACGTCGTCGTCACCGAGGTCGAGGTCGTGTCCGGGGGGACCGCGTCGTGAAACTCGTCGTCTTCGCATCGGGGGTCGCATCGCAGGAGGTTGCCGCATGACCCTGATTCCCGTGCCGGAGTTGCTCGCCGCCGCCGAACCGGGTGGGCTCGGGGCGTTCAACGTGATCGCCCTGGAACATGCCGAGGCCATCGCGGCTGCCGCGGAGGCGGCGAAACGTCCTGCCATCCTGCAGATCTCGGAGAACACCGCGCGGTATCACGGTGGGCTGCGGCCGCTGGCGCGAGCGTGCCTGCAGATCGCCGCGGACAGTACGGCCGCGCTCTCGGTGCATCTGGATCACGCCACCTCGCACGAATTGATCCGCGCGGCAGTAGAGGTCGGCGTGCGATCGGTCATGTACGACGGGTCGCGGCTCGACTACGACGAGAATGTCCGCAGCACCGCGGAAATCGCGTCCTGGTGCCGGGCGCGCGAGGTCTTCGCCGAGGCCGAACTGGGTGAGGTGGGCGGTAAGGACGGTGCGCATGCGCCGGGTGTGCGCACCGATCCGGACGAGGCGGTCGAATTCGTGGCGGCCACCGGCGTGGACGCGCTGGCCGTCGCGGTGGGCTCCTCACATGCCATGCACACCCGCGACGCGGTTCTGGACGACGATCTGATCGCCCGGCTGGCCGCGAAGGTGCCGGTGCCCCTCGTGCTGCACGGTTCCTCGGGGGTGCCCGATACCGGGTTGCGTTCGGCGGTGCGCGCGGGCATGCGCAAGATCAATATCGCCACCCGGCTGAATATCGTTCTGGCGCAGTCGGTTCGCGCGGAACTCGCCGCCGACGCGTCGCTGTCCGATCCGCGCCGGTACCTCGGACCCGGACGCCGTGCCGTGCAGCAGGAGATCGAACACCTGCTGCGCGTGCTCGGCTAGTCGACCTGCTGAGGGTCGGGGCGCAGTGCGACCGTGGCGATCAGCGCGACCATCGGGATCGTCACGGCCAGGCTCACCCATCCGGTGCCCAGGCGCAGTCCGTCCGAACGGTCGGCGGCCAGCCAGTCGGTGGCCGACGCGCCCAGCGGCCGCGTCACGACATAGGACGCCCAGAACGCCGGGATCGCGCCGAGCCCGGCCCAGCGGTGCGCGATCGCCGGAATCGCGATGACCACCGCGAACAGCACCGTGGAGGCGAGATAGCCGAGGTGCATCTTGCCCGCGGTCAGATCCCCGGCCGCGGTGCCGAGCGCGAAGGTGATCATCACCGTCGCCCAGTAGAACGCCTCCCGCCGCCGGGTGGTGATGCTGTGCACGGACAGCGTCTTCTCGCAGGCGTACCAGAGCCCGAAGACCGCGCCCAGCAGCACGAGGAAGGCGATCGTCGTGGCCTGTAGCGGAACGCCGAGCTTGAAATCCACTATGTCGGCCACCATCGTGCCGAAGATGCTGACCATCACCACGGCCGTCCAGTAGATCCACGCCACATAACGCCGACTGCGGAATTGCGCGACCAGTGCGACGATCAGCGCCACCCCCGCGCCGCCCACGGCGAGCTCCGGCGGCAGCTGTGAGACCAGGAAATCGGAGAAGGTCTCACCCATTCCCGTGGAGAGCACCTTGATCACCCAGAACAATGCGGTGATCTCGGGAACTTTGGTTGCGAGCGCACGCGCGGGCGAAATGGCAACTGGCACAGGATTCGTCACGTCCGCACGGTGCCCGAGCAGCGCTGAGATTTCACTGTGAGCGACCTGGGCGGCGTTCCCAGGTTCGTGGTTCCCGTGTTCGGGTGCGCGGGCCGGTGGCGTGCCGCCGGGATGTCGGCCGGGTCCGGCGGTAGGGTTCGCCTCGAGTTCGCTGTGCTGAGAATCGATCCTGCTGGATGGGAGAGATGATGTCCGACAAGGGGGTTGAGGCAGAGGAGTTCGAGGCCGCCCGGATGCCGGGGACCGTGCGGGTCGCGCGGCTGCTGGCATGGGCGATGGCGGTGATCGGGCTGGTGTGCGTGGCCTCGGCGGGGTGGCTGTTCGGGGCGCGGTCGGCGGGGATCACCGCATTGCTGTTCGTGCCGAGCTGGCTGCTGGGCTTGCTGGCGCTGGCGTTCGGGGCGGTCGGCGACGGAATTCGGGTCACGGCGGTGTTGCTGGCCGTATTGAACATGCTGTGGACCGTGCCGTCGATTCCGGCCGGGCGTCCGCCCGGATGGCTGGGACCGGCGAGCGCGATCGTGCTGGTCGTGCTGTTGTTCCGGCGTTCGGCGCGGACGTGGTTCGCGGGCGAGTGACGCTCAGGGCGTGGTCAGCGCGGGAAAGGGGCCGGTGTGATGTGACGGGGTGCGGGCTCGCACGGCCAGGAGTTCGGCGGCGATGGCGACGGCCGTCTCCATCGGGGTGCTCGCGCCCAGGTCCAGGCCCGCGGGGGTGTACAGGCGGGTGAGGGATCCGGTGTCGAAACCGCCCGCGTACAGGGCCTCCAGGCGCTGACTGTGCGCGGGGCCCGCGCCGAGTGCGCCGAGATAGCCGAATTCGGGCAGTCGCAGAGCCGTGGTGAGCAGCGGGATCTCGAATTTCGGATCCTGGGTGACCGTCACCAGCGCCGTGCGGTAGTCGATCAACCCGGCGGCGGCCTGCGACTCGAGGTAGCGGTGCGGCCAGTCGACGATCACCTCCGCACCCGGAAAGGACTGCTCGGCGGCGAATCGCTGACGGGCGTCGCAGACCGTGACGCGGTAGCCCAGCAGTTTGCCCTGCACGCACAGTGCGGCGGCGAATGCGTTGGCGCCGAAGACGATCAGGCGCGGTGCGGCCGCGTACGAGCAGCAGAACACATCCGATTCGGGCAGTGCGACCAGTTCGGTGTTGTGCCGTCGATCGGTCACCAGATGTTGGCCGATCACCGTCGGATCCGAATGCCACACCACCGTGAACACGGTGACCGGCTTGAATCCGGCGAGATCCTGTGCGACAGCTTGGAATTCGGGAAAGTCGTTGCGGGAGAACGGTTCCACGAAGACGTCGATGGTGCCGCAGTCCGCGCTGTCCATCCCGGTGCTCGGATCGAAACGCTGTAATTCCTTGCGGCCGGAGCGAGCCGAGTGGATCGCGGCGTCGTAGATGGCGCTCTCGTAGCATCCGTCGGAGACCGAACCGAAGACGCGTCCGTCGGGATCGACGAGCATCGCCGAACCGATCGGCATGGGAGTGGGACCGAATGTCCGAACCAGGGTGGCCATGGCACCGATACGCCCGGAGTGCCACACCCGCAGTAGATCATCGACGATGTCGCGCATCACAAGCTCCCGATCAGCGTGCGCGAGTGGGCGGATAGTCGTGGTCACGTCCCGTCGCCAGATCGTCACACGTGACGGCCACAATATCCGGTCTTTTGACCAGAAACTCCCTGGCTCCGGAATTTCCTTGTGCGGTATCGATCACCGCTGCCCAGTGCTTGTGATATAGCACAACCGGATGACCGGGCTGCCCGTGGAACGCCGCGCGCGCCAATCCGCTCGGCGCGTTGCGCGCGGCGGCGAGCACCCGGGCCACGACGTCCGCGCCGACGTCCGGAGTGTCGACCGGCATGATCGCCGCGTACTCGGCCGGATCCGCCGCACTCGCCACGGCGGTCAGCCCGGCACGCAGCGACGCGGCCACTCCCACGGCCCAGTCCGCCGCCCAAACCGGTTGCGCGCCTTCGGGTATGGCGATCTCCGGCGAGTCGCACACCAGCCACCGCCCGTCCGGGTCGCGACGGGCCGGACCCGTCGCGCCCAGTACCACGTGCACCCGCACGCATCCCCCCTTCAACAGCGCGTCCACCGCACCCTGTAACCACGCGCCGTCCTGCGCGAGCGCCTTCGGCCGCCCGTACCGAGTGCCCGCCCCCGCGGCGAGCAGAATCCCGTCGCAGCGTCCTTTTTCCACTCCGCCGAGAGTAACCGCGCCGAACGACCTTCGCCGCCCCTGAAAACAACCGGGGCGCGGGGTCCGAGCTCAGATGAGGCTGCCGTCGGAGCAGTTGCCGCTGGAGCGCCAGGTCGGTTCCGGGCGGGTTTCGACCGGATGGAAGGTCCAGTCGGTGATGGGGGAGACCGCCTTCCAGTAGACGCGGCCGTCGTGGTGGGCGACGGCCTGGAATACGTCGTCGGTGCCCTCGATGAGCTGGTTGCCGACGCAGTGGTCGGTGTAGCTGGTGCCCGGCTGGCGTGCGCCGGGACTGAACGAATCGGTGGGGTCGGTGTGTGCGCCCGGATTGGCGACCGTGCTGGGCAGGGTGGTCCGGGCGGTGCGCGACCAGCTCGCCGCGCCGCGATTGTCGGTGCCGCACCGGAAGGTCCACCCGCCCGCGTGAACGCTCGCGCCCCGATCGTGGGCGGTACCGGCCCACAGGCAGCTCGCATATCGGGATCCGGGGAGACGTTCTTCGGCCTCCGCGGTCCCGGTCCCGAGTGCGAGACCGCCCGTAGCCAGAGCGGTGATGGCGGACAGGGTGAGTGCTCTGGAATTCGTCGTCGCGGGTCGGGAGTGAGTTGCTGATCGTCTCATGGCCGCCTCGATATCAACTTTGGTAAAGAGTAGGTAATGTGAATACCAAGCGTACATGAAGGATCTGGCGTGATGTGTCGCTGAAAAGCGGCGGTGGATCAGGCGAAGAGGTTGCGCACGAACGGGATCGAATCGGGCTGGGAGGCCAGGACCGTGCCGCTGTGGTCGGTGGGATAGGTGCGGAAGGTGAGGGGCTGGCGGTTGGCGGTGAGCACGGCGGCGAAGCGGAGGGTTTCCGGGGTGATCACATCGGTGTCCAACAGGCCCTGACCCATGAACAGCGGTCGGTCGTAACCGGTCTCGGGCAGGCCGAGGTAGTTGTGCAGGAGGCCGTGGAAGTCGGGGATATCGGCCAGGGGGCGGGAGAACAGATTGCCGCCGATCACCTTCTGTGCGGTCAGAGCCGTGCCGAGCGGGCCGAGGCATTCGGTGCGGGCACGATCGACCCAGTAGCGGCCCTCGGGGGTCAGGTAGGAGGCGATGTTCAGTTCCGGATGCGCGGTGCGCAGGCCGTTGAGAATGTAGAGCGCGTAGGCGGTGGTATCGCCGCTGAGCTTGATCGGGGGGACGCCGGGGCCCAGCAGGGTCAGGACGTCCTCGATGTAGGCGGGTGTGCCGGTGGCGACCGCGCCGCGATAGTCCAGACCCGGTCCGAAGGCGGTCGCGTACCGGGCGGTGGAGACCGCCGCGCCCGCACCCTGCGACTGTCCGACGACGACCCACTTGCGTGCCAGCGTCCCGTAGTGGCTGCTCGCCGCGCGGACCGCGTCCACGACGTTGTGCGCCTCGACCCGGCCGTCCAGATACGGATGTTCGCCCGGTGAGCCGAGTCCGGCGTAGTCGGCGGCGACGATCGCATAGCCCTGTTTGAGCCAGGTGCCCAGATAGGACCAGTCGCGCTCGACCGCGGCGGGTCCGGCGACGCTGTACGCGCAGTCGTCGCCGATGCCGACGGTGCCGTGCGCCCAGGCGATGACCGGCCAGCCCCCGGCCGGCGGCGCACCCGGCGGGAAGTAGACCGCCGCGCTGGCCGTGGTCGGCGCGTCACCGACGGTGGTGGTGCCGTAGAAGAACCGCTGGGAATTCACCGAGCCTGGCAGTGTCGCCGCGGCGGACAGCGGCTGAACCGATTCGAAGCCGCCCGCGGCGGGTGCGGCCTGGGCGAGCGGCTGCTGCAGCAGGGCGGTGGCCGCGGCGACGGCCAGAACGGCGGCGATCGAGAGTTTCCGCATCGTGCTCCTCGGCTGGTGGATTCGGGCGGCGTATTCGGCTGGGTCAGTCTTGCAGTCCGATCCGGCCGGAGCGTGCCGTGACACCGGATGTGATCGCCGTCAGTGATCGGGGCCACGGATCGGCGGTCCGAGATCTTGTGAAGGTCGTCACAGTCGGCAATCCGGGTGTCGCGATTCGGTCGGTGGTAGGGGTCACGGTAACAGTACGGGCGTTACGTAAATCCGCATGTCAGACCTACCCGTGGGTAGATTATGACTCCGCAATTCACGCGCAAATTTTGCAGAGTTAGCAAATGGGTGGTGAAAGCTAGCCCAGATTTACATTAGCAACAGGTAGACGGCACTTTTCTGGTGTGCCATCGTGTGGAAGTACACCCGATGGGCATAGCAAGCCTGCAAATTGCCGCTCCAGCAGTGTTCGGACATCGCAGGGCCCCGACCGCCACCGTGCAGTCGGAACCCGACGAAGTCCGCACATGGGGCACCCCGACCCGAACTATGAAGTGGAGTCTGAGATGTCGACCACCGGCACCCCGAAAACCGCTGCGGAGATCCAGAAGGACTGGGACACCAACCCCCGCTGGAAGGGCATCACCCGCGAGTACTCGGCCGATCAGGTCGTGAAGCTGCAGGGCAGCGTCGTCGAGGAGCACACGCTCGCCCGCCGTGGCGCAGAGATCCTCTGGGAGGGTGTGAACACCGAGGGCGAATACATCCACTCGCTCGGCGCTCTGACCGGTAACCAGGCCGTGCAGGCCGTGCGTGCCGGCCTGAAGGCCATCTACCTGTCCGGCTGGCAGGTCGCCGGTGACGCGAACCTGTCCGGGCACACCTACCCCGACCAGTCGCTGTACCCGGCCAACTCGGTGCCGTCGGTCGTGCGCCGCATCAACAACGCGCTGCTGCGCGCCGACGAGATCGCCAAGGTCGAGGGCGACACCTCGGTCGACAACTGGATCGTGCCGATCGTCGCGGACGGTGAGGCCGGTTTCGGTGGCGCGCTGAACGTCTACGAGCTGCAGAAGGCCATGATCGCCGCGGGTGCCGCCGGTACCCACTGGGAGGACCAGCTGGCGTCGGAGAAGAAGTGCGGCCACCTCGGTGGCAAGGTGCTGATCCCCACCCAGCAGCACATCCGCACCCTGACCTCCGCGCGTCTGGCCGCCGACGTCGCCGACACCCCGACCGTCGTCATCGCCCGCACCGATGCCGAGGCCGCCACCCTGATCACCTCGGACGTCGACGAGCGCGACCGTCCGTTCATCACCGGTGAGCGCACCTCCGAGGGCTTCTACCACGTCAAGAACGGCATCGAGCCCTGCATCGCGCGTGCCAAGGCCTACGCCCCGTACTCCGACCTGATCTGGATGGAGACCGGTATCCCGGACCTCGAGGTCGCGCGGAAGTTCGCCGAGGGCGTCAAGTCGGAGTTCCCCGACCAGCTGCTGGCCTACAACTGCTCGCCGTCGTTCAACTGGAAGGCGCACCTGGACGACGCCACCATCGCGAAGTTCCAGAAGGAGCTGTCGGCGATGGGCTTCAAGTTCCAGTTCATCACCCTGGCGGGCTTCCACTCGCTCAACTACGCCGCGTTCGACCTGGCCTACGGCTACGCCCGCGAGGGCATGACCGCCTTCGTCGACCTGCAGGAGCGCGAGTTCAAGGCCGCCGCCGAGCGTGGCTTCACCGCCGTCAAGCACCAGCGTGAGGTCGGCGCCGGCTACTTCGACACCATCGCGACCACCGTGGACCCGAACACCTCCACCGCGGCGCTGAAGGGCTCCACCGAAGAGGGCCAGTTCCACTGAGTTGTCCGGTCGCCCCTCCCGGGGCGGCGGTGATGTGAACCGGCGGCGACCTCCTCGCCGCCGGTTTCACCACCCGACACGGGCACTCCTGCAACGAGTGCCCACCAGCCCTTCCCGTCCGAACAGCCCCGGCGGGAAGGGTTTTTCCCCTACGAATACCAACCGTTGCCGACGTGCCTGATCGGTTTTGTTACGCGACAACTGATTTCCTAAGAACATGGGTAACTCCCCGGGGACGTCCAAATCTCGACCGCGTCCCGAACTGTCGGCCCGAAGCGCAAGTCTCCGTGCACGTGGCGACACGCTGAAGTCGCGGAGAGGCGGGGGAGCGCATGACTGTATTGGCACTCAGGTGCCCGCAAAATTCGCGGAGAGGCGGAACAGACGTGAGCAGCGAAAAGATTCAACGCGTTGGTGTTATCGGCGCCGGACAGATGGGCGCGGGAATCGCGGAGGTGTGCGCTCGGGCGCACGTCGACGTGCTCGTGTTCGAGCAGACCCGTGAGCTCGCCGCCGCGGGCCGCGCCCGCATCCTGCGATCGCTCGATCGTGGCGTGAGCAGCGGCAAGATCACCGAGCGTGAGCGCGAGCAGGCCGCCTGGCGGCTGCGGTTCACCTCCGACCTCGGCGATTTCGCGGATCGCCAGCTGGTCGTGGAGGCCGTGCTGGAGAGCGAGGAGGTCAAGACCTCGATCTTCGCCGAGCTCGACAAGGTCGTCACCGATCCCGATGCGGTGCTGGCGTCCAACACCTCCTCGATCCCGATCATGAAGATCGCGGTGGCCACCACCCAGCCCGAGCGCGTGGTCGGCATGCACTTCTTCAATCCGGTGCCGGTGTTGCCGCTGGTCGAGTTGGTGACCACGCTCAAGACCAGCGCCGCCGTCGCCGAACGCGCGGAGTCCTTCGCCTCCGAGGTGCTCGGCAAGCAGGTCGTGCGCTCGGCCGACCGCTCCGGTTTCGTGGTGAACGCGCTGCTGGTGCCGTACCTGCTCTCGTCCATCCGCATGGTCGAATCCGGTTTCGCCACAAAGGAAGACGTCGACAAGGCCATGGTGCTGGGCTGTGCCCACCCGATGGGCCCGCTGGCGCTGACCGACCTGGTCGGGCTGGACACGGTGAAGTCCATCGCGGACTCGATGTACGCCGAATTCAAGGAGCCGCTGTACTCGGCCCCGCCGCTGCTGATGCGCATGGTCGAGGCGGGTCTGCTCGGCAAGAAGTCCGGCGCGGGCTTCTACCAGTACAATCGCGCCTGAACCCTGCGATCGCACCGAATCAGTGCGAACCCACCGCAGTGAAGCAGCGGCCATCAACCAGCGATTCAACGCCAACATCAACTACAGCAACGCGAGATGCCCGCTCTCCCGGCCCCGCACGGAGGGAGTCTTACGACCGACCGTTCGCGGCCGGCTCGCCGATGAGCACTCGAAGCGCATGGGCGAAGCCCGAGTCTCGAGTGCTCAGCGGCGAGCCTTCGGGGCCGCGAACACGCCGGAGCGGAGCGGAGGCCAAAGATAGGGAGTCCAGCTCATGGTCAATGTCACCGACGGCTTCGGGTCGAGCATTCTCGGGTATCCGAGGATCGGGCCGCACCGTGAACTCAAGCGCGCCCTGGAGTCCTACTGGCACGGGAGTCTCTCGCGGGAGAATCTGCTGGCCGTCGGGCGGGAGATCCAGGAGGCGCAGTTCGGTGAGCTGGCCGCCGCGGGTCTGACGCAGGTTCCGGGTAACACCTTCTCCTTCTACGACCACGTCCTGGACAACGCGCTGCTGTTCGGCGCGGTGCCCAAGCGGTTCGAGCCGTACCGAGAAGACTTGCACCCCTTGGACTTCTACTTCCTGATGGCGCGCGGGCGACCGGATCTGCCGCCGCTCGAGCTGGTGCGTTTCTTCGGGACCAACTACCACTACCGGCAGCCCGAACTCGATGCCGACACCCGGTTCTCCCTGCATCCCGAGGCCCTGCTCGACGAATTCGATCGGGCGATGGCGCGCGGTATCGAACTGCGTCCGGTGGTGCTGGGTCCGCTGTCGCTGCTGCTGCTGTCCAAGGCCGGGCAGGTGCCGGGTGAGACCGAATTCGATCGGCTGAGCCTGCTGGACGAGCTGCTGCCGGTGTACGAGGAACTGTTCGAGATCCTCGCCAAGCGCGGATCGACCTGTGTGCAGCTGGACGAGCCGTGCTTCACCGGTGATCGCAGCCCGGCCGAGCTGGCCGCGTTCCTGACGGCCTACCAGCGGCTGTCCACCGCGCCGCTGCGTCCGCGCATCCTGGTCACCGGCCAGTACGGCGATTTCCACGAGGCGACCGCGATCCTGGCGCAGACCCAGGTGGAGGCGATCGGCCTGGATCTGGCCAGCCATCGGGTGCGGCCCGAGGAGCTGGCGAAGATTCCGGGTATCAGGCGCAAGCGGCTGTACGCGGGCGTGATCGGCGGGACCAATGTGTGGCGCGCGGATCGTCGCGTGACGCTGGACTACCTCAGCGCCCTGGTCAAGGTGTGCCCGGATCTGGTGGTGTCCACCGGGACGACACTGCTGCACGTGCCCTACGACCTGCTGGTCGAATACGATATCGACGGTCCGGTCGCGGATCGGCTGGCCTTCGCGAAACAGAAAGTGCTGGAGGTCGTTTCGCTGGCCAAGGCGCTCACCGAAGGCGGGGGCGGGCTTGCGGGAGGTGAGGCCGCGAAGTGGCACGGGCGTCCGCGTGAGGTGCATTTCAAGCAGAAACACGCTGTGCGGCAACGGGTTTACGCGATCACCCCGGAGATGCGCGAGCGCGAGCCGTACGAGGTGCGCCGAGATGCCCAGCGCGAGAAGCTGAATCTGCCGCTGGTGCCCTCGACGACGCTGGGTTCGTTCCCGCAGACCGATTCCGCGCGCCAGGCGCGCTACGACCTCGGCGAGGGCAAACTGTCCTACGACGAGTACCGCAAGCGGATCGAATCGGAGATCGAGTCGACCATCCGGTTGCAGGAGGACATCGGCCTGGACGTGCTGGTGCACGGCGAGCACGAGCGCAACGACATGATCCAGTACTTCGCCGAACTGCTCGACGGTTTCGCCACAACGCATTTCGGCTGGGTGCAGGTCTACGGTTCCCGCTGTGTGCGTCCGCCGGTGCTGTACGGCGACGTCTCGCGGCCGAAGCCGATGTCGGTGGAGTGGACCACCTACGCCCAGTCGCTCACCGACAAACCGGTGAAAGGCATTGTGACGGGACCGGTCACGATGGTCGCGCGGTCGTTCGTGCGGCAGGACCAGCCGCTCTACGAGACCGCGGACCAAGTGGCCCTTGCCATTCGGGACGAGTTGGCCGATCTGGAGAAGGCGGGGGTGTCGATCATCCAGGTCGACGAGCCGTCCATCCGGGAACTGCTGCCGCTGCGCGGGGGCACGCAGAGCCGGGAGTACCTGCGCTGGGCGGTGAACGCGTTCCGGCTGGCGACCTCGGGTGTGCGGGCGCAGACCCAGATCCACACGCACATCGCCTATTCCGGCCGCGCCGAGATCGTCCGGGCGATCGAGGAACTGGACGCGGACGTCACGGCCATCGTCGCCACCCGCTCGATCGAATGGGTGCTCAAGGCGCTCGCCGATGACACCGAGGAGGGCCACGGCCTGTCCCACGGCGTGGGACCCGGTGTGTACGAAAGCCGTTCGGCCCGCATCCCCGACATCGACGAACTGGACGAACTCCTCACCGCCGCCGCGACGGCCCTCACCCCCGGACGCCTCTGGGCGAATCCGGACGGCGGCCTCAAGACCCGCCACCACTGGCAACTCGAGCCCGCCCTGCGCAATTTGGTCGCGGCCGCTCGCCGAGTGCGCCGCCGCGCGGAATCCCAGGACTGAGCGTCACGCGTTCGCCACCGGCCGATCCGGTGGCGAACGCGCCCAACCGACGAACAGGACCGATATGGACCCGAAGGAATATCTCCGCACGCTGCGCAGCCTGCACGGCGTCGCCGAACTACTGCTGGCCGGTCCGCAGTACCGGGCCAGCGGCACGATCCGGCTGGCCGCCGCGCCCGGCGGATTCGCCACGACCGCGACGCCGCGACTGGCCGTGGCCGGAGACGTCCTGTCTGCCGACGGTGCGGAGATCGGTGCACTCTCCGGCAGCACCTACGCCGCTCTCGCCGCGAGCGCGGGCGTATCCGCCGAGCCGCCGCAGGGCGTCTACGCCGACGGCTCCGGAGTGGCCCCGCAGGACACGATCGAGGTCGATCCGGCGTGCGCTCGGGTGATCGCCGCGGCGTTCGAGACCGGCGACCGCGCCCTGCGGGCCTTCGCTCCCGAGGCGACGCCGGTGCTGTGGCCCGAACATTTCGATCTCGCTCTCACGGTCGCCGAGGTCAACTACGGCGTGTCGCCGGGCGACGGCGCCATCGGCGAGCCGTACGCCTACGTCGGGCCGTGGACCCGTCGCGAGGGCGCGTTCTGGAACGTGCCCTTCGGTGCCGCCCGCACGTTGACCGAGCTGAGCGACGCCGCAGGGGTGCGGGAATTCTTTGCTGAGGGTGCGCGGGAGGCCGGAGGGGAGCGGTCCGAGTAGCCTCGCGGCCGACTCCGCCGAGCGCGGCCCGGGTTCCGTTCGCTCGCCCGGTCGGGTTAGCTGTGTGGGAACTATCGTTTTCTGACCAGGAGATCCCCATGGGAATGTTCGACAAGTTCAAGGATGTCGCCGAGAAGGCCGTGGACGCGGCCGGGCAGCACGCCGACAAGCTCGATCCGCTGATCGATAAGGCCGGTGACGCCGTCGATGCGAAGACCGGTGGCAAATTCTCCGGTCAGGTCGACGCGGCTCAGGAAGCGGCCAAGAAGGCGCTGCGCGAAAAAACCCGAGAATAAGCTTTCTACCTGGCTGTGGGGCGATGCGAGGCATCGCCCCACAGCTGTTTCGCAGGCCGCCTGCATGGCTTTTTTCGCATTCGGCCCTACGATCTGATGGATGTCCCGAGACTTCACTTCGCCGCGAAGGAGAGGGCGGATGCGTGCGTCGGCTGTTCTCCTGGCCGTTCTGGCCCTGTGCGCGACGGTCGGAATCGGTGGACCCTCCGCGGCCGCGGCGCCCGTACTCGACGGCAGCGCGCCACCGCCCGGTGCGAACGACTGGCGGTGCAGGCCCTCGACGGCGCATCCCGATCCGGTCGTGCTCGTGCACGGCACCTGGGGCAATCAGGACAACTGGAACAAGCTCGCTCCGGCGCTGAAGGCGCAGGGGTATTGCGTGTACGCGCTCAACTACGGCCGCGACACCGCGAGTCTGCTCGGCAGGATGCCGGGCATCTACGGCACCGGGGATATCGGCAAGTCGGCGGTGGAGCTGGCGAACTTCATCGGAAAGGTCCGTGCCGCAACGTCTTCCGAGCACGTGGATCTGGTGGCGCACTCCCAGGGCGGGGTTGTGGCCCGGCAGTACCTGCGGTTCGGCGGTGGCGCCGATGCGGCCGATCCGCAGCGGAACGTGGTGCGAAAACTCGTGACCCTGGGCGCCACCAATCACGGTTCGACATCTGTTCTGCTGGGATATCCGCTGGACACCGCGAGTGCGGCGGGGCCGGTGGCCGGTGCGGTGACCGGTGTGCTGGGGGTTTCCGCGGTCCAGCAGATCAGCGGTAGCAAGTTCCTGACCCATCTCAACGCGGGCGGCGATACCGTGCCCGGCGTCGACTACACGGTGATCGCGACCCGAATGGACGATACGACGACCCCGCCGGAATCGACTTTTCTGCGCGCGGGTCCCCGGGCGGTGGTCGACAATATCTGGCTGCAGACGGTGTGCGCCGGGGCCGATGTCACGCATGTCGGACTTCCGCGGTCGCCGATAGCGATTCAGCTCGTTCTGCGGGCGCTGGATCCGTCCTATAAGGGCCGGGTCTGCCGGCGTTGACGTTCCCGCGGGATTTTCCGTGCCGGTGAATTTCTGCTCGGACCGGAATACGCGACGCAGAAATCACCGCGGCGGAGTGTCGATCGCACCCCGAATTACGGTATTTCACATTTCCGTGTGTGCTACGAAACGGGCCCGCGCACCAGGTACGCGGGCCCGTCGATGACGTCTGATCGGCACTCGGCGAATCACGGCTTGCCGGTGGCAACCGCCTGCACCGCGTCCAGGAACTGCTTGCCGCCCATGGCGTAACCGCCCGCGATGGCGCCGACGAGACCGCCGACCGGGCCGGTGATGATGCTCAGGATGCCGAAGCCCAGGAGGCTGCCGAGGAAGCCGCCCAGAATGCCCCCGATGGCCACGCCGGGCAGGTTCTTCTGCACCTGGTACCACAGGTTGTTCATCGCGTTGATGTCCTTGACCTGGCCGATCTCCTGCGGAGCGACCTGCGGGGTCAGGGTCAGGGTGTGGCCGTCGGCGCTGATCCGCTCGGCGGCGGTGAAGGCGTGCCCGCCGATGTTCCCGCGCAGTGCGACCTGATCCAGCGTCGCACCGGTGTCGGATTTCAAGGCGACCGTGGAACCGTCCGGAGCGGCCACGAAACGACCGGCGTCGACCTGCGCGGTGATGACCCTGCTCGCCGGGGAAATCGAAGTCTGGTAATGGATTCCGTTGTCCACGCCGGACGTCGCGTCATTGTGCACGGCCGCGGGCTGCGCGGGGGCCGGTGCGGCATATGCGGTTCCGGCGGTGATACCGACGGCGCTGATCGCCATGAGAACGATGCCGGTGAGCTTCCCGAATTTCATGTTGATTTCCCTCCCTGACACGACGATCCCCCACGGATTCCCCAGATCTCGGCTCCCCCATGCGAATCGCCAGTCAGCTGCTGTGTGCGAATCGAACGCATCAATTAGTAGTGGAGGAATCAGGAGTACGCAAACCTGGTGATGAGCATCACATCGGTATTGAAATATTGCGCCACAATCGATTACAGCGCGTGTGCGCGAGTGATAGCCATTCGGTTGCGAAAGCGATGTGGACCGGTCGAACCGCACGCGGCGAGAATTCGACCGGTCCGGACATCACATGGTGGCGGCGTCGATCACGAACCGATAGCGGACGTCGCTGGCCAGTACGCGCTCATAAGCTGCATCGATTCCGTCGGCGGAGATGACCTCGATATCCGCGCCGATCCCGTGTTCGGCACAGAAATTCAGCATCTCCTGGGTCTGTGCGATACCGCCGATCATCGAACCGGCCAGCGAACGCCGGAAATTCGCCAGCGTGAACGGCTGCACCGACAGCGGTTTGTCGGGCAGGCCCAGAATCACCAGCGTGCCATCGAGATTCAGCAGTCGCATGTAGTTGTCGATCGGCAGATTCGCCGACACGGTGTTGATGATCAGATCGAAACGTCCGCGCAGATCCTTGAAGGTTTGTTCGTCCGAGGTCGCGTAGTAGTGCTGTGCGCCGAAACGACGGCCGTCCTCCTGTTTGCCGAGCGATTGACTGAGCACCGTCACCTCGGCTCCGAGGGCCGCGGCGATCTTCACCCCGATGTGTCCGAGTCCGCCCATGCCGATGATCGCCACCTGTTTGCCCGGACCGGCATTCCAGTGCCGCAGCGGTGAGTAGAGCGTGATGCCCGCGCACAGCAGCGGCGCGGCCACGTCCAGGCCGATGCCCTCCGGAATGGCCAGCACGAAATTCTCGGTCACCACGACCTGGGTGGAGTAACCGCCGTAGGTGGTGCCGCCGGGCTGGAACTCCTCGGAGACGCGGGTGTTGTAGGTCATGGTGCCGCCGCCGGTGCAATACTGCTCCTCGCCGGCCAGGCACGAGCCGCACTTGCCGCAGGAGTCGACCATGCAGCCGACGCCGACGCGGTCGCCGACCTTGTGCCGGGTCACCGCCGTGCCGACCCCGGCGACAACGCCCGCGATCTCGTGTCCGGGAATGCAGGGGTAACTGGTGCGGTGCCATTCGTTGCGGGCGGTGTGGATGTCCGAGTGGCAGATGCCCGCGTACTTGATGTCGATGAGCACATCGTGCGGGCCGAGTTCACGCCGTTCGATAGAGGTCTTCTCGAACCGGCCGTCAGGAGTGGAGAGGGCGTATGCCGCGGCAGTGGTCATGAATTCATGCCTACTCTTGCATCCTTAGCTTTGCAAAACGTCGGCGAACTCGCCGGTAGCATGTGCGCCGGGTGTGCCCGCACATGTCACATGCTGGACCGATGGCGATCCTGGTGGCGTTGGTGTCGATGTGTTCGACACTGATCGGTGGTCTCGTCGCGGTGCGGATCGGGGATCGCAAACACGCCGTTCTGGGACTGGCGGCGGGGGTGATGCTGGGTGTGGTGCCGTTCGATCTGCTGCCCGAGGCGCTCGAACAGACCCCGCAGTCCATCGCCGGGGTGCCGATCGCGCTGGTGGCCGCGGTGGTGGGTTTCCTGACCATCCACATCATCGAGCGCGCGGTGGCCATACACACCGCACACGAATTCGAATTCGGTGCGCATACACACGGTTTCGAGTCGGTGGGCCTGCTCGCGGCGGGTGGGCTGATCTTCCACAGCACCCTGGACGGCCTCGGCATCGGGCTGAGCTTCCAGGCGGGCACGGGGGTGGGCACGGCGGTGGCCATCGCGGTGATCTGTCACGACTTCGCCGACGGGTTCAACACCTTCACCATCACCACCCTCTACGGCAACGCCCGCCGCCGCGCCCTGCTGCTGCTGACCCTGGACGCGCTGGCCCCGGTGGCCGGCGCGACGATCGGCACGCTCATCCGGGTTCCCCCCGAGGCGACCGGACTATATCTCGGTTATTTCGCCGGATTCCTGCTCTACCTGGCGACCGCCGACATCCTGCCCGAGGCGCACGCCGGACACCCCTCCCGGCTCACCCTGTTCTGCACGGTCGCGGGCACGGCCTTCATGTTCGGCATCGCGGTTTTGAATCACCAGTCCTGATCGGCCGCAGAAGGTTCCGATCGCACAATGGCCCGAATACCTCTCGCGGAAGGGGAGCGTAGTTCGAACACTGGGTGGTACACATGAAAACACAAACGCCGACGCCCGAGGGGCGCGCACGAGGCGGGAGTGCCCATGTCCGACGAGCGGCCGCAGAACGATGACGTGGGGAACGTTGATGTGCCCGGTCGGGTCGGCAGGACCGGACGTACGGCCGCGGGCGTGCTGGCCGTGCTGCTCGCGGTGGTCGTCGCGCTGGGGTTACAGGGTGGTCTGCCGCACTGGGTGACCGGACCCGAGGTCACCGAGACCACCACCGCGCCGCCGCCGCTGCCGCCGATGGATCCGGTCGCGATCGCCCGGACAGTGGAGCCGGAACTGGTCAACATCAACGTCTCGATCGAGCCGACCGGCATGGGGGCGGCGGGTTCGGGCATCGTGCTGTCCGCGGACGGGCAGGTGCTGACCAGTCATCACGTGGTCAAGGGCGCCGAGGTCATCACCGTCGGCGATGTGGGCACGGGTGCGCAATTCCCGGCGACCGTCCTGGGCTACGACAGCACCGCCGATATCGCACTGCTCTCGCTGAACGGGGCCGAGGGACTGCCGAGCGTCCGCCTGGGCGCGTCGTCGGCTCTGCGCCTCGGCGATCAGATCATGGCCATCGGCAATGCGGGCGGCACCGGACATCCCACCGCGGAGCCCGGCACCGTGACCTCCCTGAACACCTCGATCGTCGCGCGCGACGCCGCCGATCTGAGTCGTAAGGCCCTGACCGGAATGCTCGAACTGGACGCGCCGGTGGCCTCCGGGCAGTCCGGCGGCGCGGTGGTGGATCGCAGCGGCGCGGTCGTCGGCGTGGTGACCGCCGCGTCGGGGGAGTTGACCAGGACCGACGGGCGGGCCACCGGCTACGCGGTGCCGATCGATCGGGCGATGGAGATCGTGCGGCAGATCCGTTCCGGCGCACCCACGGACACCGTGCACATCGGTCCCACCGCGACATTGGGCGTGCTGACCTCGGATGCGGCCATCGGCGGCGCCCGGGTCGACGTGAGCATCTACGGACTTCCCGCCTATGCCGCCGGACTCACCGTGGGCGAGGTGATCACCGCCGTCGACGGACATCCCGTCTCCTCGGCGAAAACGCTGAAATACGTGCTCAACGTCCGCAAACCGGATGACACGGTGCGTCTGGACCTGACCGAACCGGACGGCTCGCGGCGCGTGGTCGCCGTCGTCCTGGCCTCGGGTCCGCCCAACTGAGGGCGATCGAGGCCAGGGGACGGCAACGACTCAGATCAGCGACGTCCAGTAGGTCTGGAAGCGCAGGAACACCATCACCAGCACGATCGCGTAGAACACGATCACGAAGGTCCAGCGCCACTCCACCACGATCCGCAGCGCACCCCGGGCATTACCCCAGATCTGACTGGTCACCGAGGCCAGCAGGATCGGCGTGAACGCCCACACGACCATGCAGTACGGGCACAGTGCGCCGATCCGGTAGAGCGTGTGGAAGATCAGCCAGCAGATGAACACCATGCCCGCCACGAGACCGAGCCACAGCCCACCCCAGAACCACCGCGGCAGCGCCACACCCGCGACCGCGAGTACGGCCATCGTCACCGCGACCGAGAAGCCGACCACGCCGATGATCGGATTCGGGAATCCGAACACGTGCGCTTCCTTGGACGCCATCACCGAACCACACGCGATGATCGGGTTGATGTTGCAGGACGGCACGTAGGCCGGATTCATCAGCAGCTTGAAATCGTCGACCGTCAGCACGATCGAGGAGATCCAGCCCGCGACGGTGCCGACCAGCAGCAGCCACGCGGTACGAGGTGGTACGGAGATCACTTGAGTGCGGCCTCGATCGAACTCTTCATCCCGCCGGGGGTGAACAGCGCATCCTGGGTCTGCACCTTCGTGCCGTTCACGAAGACGGTCGGCGTGCCGTTGATGCCGGTGCTGAACACGTCCTGGGTGCTCTTCTGCACGTAGGCGTCGAATTTGTCGTCGGTGATGCACTTGGCCACCGAGGGATCGGTGATGCCGGTGGCCGTGGCGATCTGGATGATCTTGCTGTCCGGCAGGCCGCCGGCGCCCTCCTCGGGCTGCTGCTGGTACATCGCGCTGAGCCAGGCCTGGAACTTGGACGGGTCGGCGTCCGCGACGCAGTAGGCCGCGTTCGCGCCGCGCGAGGAGTAGCGCGTGCCGCCCGAATTCTGATCCAGGAACGAGATCACGTTGTACTCGACTGCGATGTTGCCGTTGTTCACCTCGTCGCTCAGGACCTGGCCGTTGGCCGCCTCGAACTGCTTGCACACCGGGCACTGCAGGTCGGCGACGACGCGCACGGTGGCCTTCGCGCCGGGCTTGCCGATGCGGATCGCGCCCTTGTCGGTGATCGATCCGGTCAGGCCGTCGGGCGAGGCGGGCGCGGTGACCGCCGGACGGTTCGCGGCATCCCGTTTCACATTGTTCGAATGCTTGATCGCGATGCTGATCGCGATGGCGGCGATGAGCGCGAGCAGGACGACCACGACGGCCACCTGGATCAGGATCGTGCGGGTGCGATCGCCACCCTTCACCGCGGCGAGTGAGTTCTTACCACGCGGATTCTTGCTCACCTCGGAGTTCACCACGCCTTTCCTGTGTTGGTCCGACAGCCGTGCCGCCCCGATGGTACGGGCCGTCGGCCGTCACGGGGCGTTCGGACCACATGATTGCGGGTGAACCTGAGAGCATCCCGAGATTTCTTCCTCGAGGTGTGTGAACTCTCGGTGACGGGCCCCGATTTCCGGTGACGAACTCCAAGTGCGGCCGTTCAGAGTTCGGCCAGGCGCCGGCGTTGTTCCTCGATGTCGAAGCGTGCCGGCGGCCAGTTGAGATCCAGGCGTTCGAGGGCGTCGATGAGCAGTTCGGTGACCGCGAGCCGCGAGTACCACTTGCGGTCGGCCGGGATGACGTACCAGGGCGCGTAATCGGTGCAGGTGCGATCGAGTACGGCCTGGTAGGCCTTCTGGTAGGCGGGCCAGTAGGCGCGCTCATCGATGTCGGACGGATCGAATTTCCAGTATTTGTCGGGCCGGTCCAGGCGCTGGGTGAGGCGTTTGCGCTGTTCGTCCAGGGAGACGAACATCGCCACCTTGACGATGGTGGTTCCGCCGTTCGCGACGGTGCGCTCGAAGCGGTTGATCTCGTCGTAGCGCTTGCCCCACACGTCCGGCGGCACCAGTTCGTGCACCCGCACCACCAGCACGTCCTCGTAGTGCGAACGGTCGAACACACCGATCTGCCCGCCGCGCGGCAGCTGTTTGCGGATCCGCCACAGATAGTGGTGCCGCCGTTCCTGTTCGGTCGGCACGCCGAAGGCGGCGTGATCCACGCCCTGCGGATCCACCGAGCCGATCACGTGCCGCACGATGCCGCCCTTGCCCGCGGTGTCCATACCCTGCAGTACCAGCAGGATGTTGCGCGGATCGCCGGAACGGCCGTTGGCGTAGAGCTTCTCCTGCAGTCCCGACAGCACCGCGCGGCGCTCCTCGAGCAGCAGTTCGCCGGATTTCTTGTCGCCGCGGAATCCTGGGGTGGCATTCGTGTCGAGGTCGGCGATCCGCACGCCCTTCGCGTGCAGTGCTTCGGTGACCGGAACGGACCAGGGGGACTTGGGCATATGTGCAGTATGAACGTCCGCGGGCGCGGGTCGACCCAGATGGGCGCGTGTCAGTGCGGAGGTCTGCTCAGTGCAGACCGGCCAGCTGCCGCAGCTGGGCGGCGAACGCGTCGTCGTCGACCGGGGTGAGGGTCAGCTGGTCGGCGGTGGTGAGCAGATAACGGCCGTCGCCCGCGACGTCGAGCCAGGTGCGGTGCCGGGTCGTCGGCGGGGCCGGATTGTGCGGGGCCGTGGTCACGGTGACGATGCCGCGCGAGTCCACCGGCGCCCGCAGCGCGCGCTGGAATCGGGCCGGACCGGCCGGGATGGGATGGCGGCCGCTCACCAGCACGGCGCGCTGCGCCTCGCGCATCGCGGCGGTGCGCCCGGCCGGGGCGGAGCCGATCACCTCGACGAGCCGTTCGCCGATCGCCTGTGCGGGAACGAGCATCACCACGATCGACTCGCCCCGCGCGATCAGGATCGCGGCGTGGGTCAGCATGACCGCGGCGCAGGCCAGAATTCGTTCTGGTGCGGCGCCGGGGGTGGAACGCTCGCCGGAGACGGTGAGCGTGGTGAGATCGGTGCGCGCGCACAGCAGCAGTGCGGCGGCCAGATCGGGATCGGTGTTGCGGGCGTACTGCTGACGCAGACCGGGTGCGGGTGTGGCCGGGATGGCCGCGTTGACCGGGTAGGGCCGGAAGTCCAGGCCGGTTTCGGTGGTCCAGACGTGGGCGAATTCGTCCGGAGTGAGAACCCAGCGCACTAGGCGCGGCCTATGCGTGCGCGGGGACGTGGTGGGATGAGAATGATGGTTGCCTCCGCGGAGCTCCGGCGGGTCCATCGGGACACTACCGGACGGTAATCCTCCCGCGAACAGCTCTCGGATGTGATCTGCGACTCGTCCAATCCCGGTGCCGCGGAATATCTTTCACTCCGGACGCGTCGCGCTGAGATATTGCAGCAGGCCGTGCACCTGCTGCTCGACGTCCACCAGCCCGGCTTCGACGAACAGCT
The DNA here is from genome assembly GCF_000308615.1 of Nocardia jiangxiensis NBRC 101359. Taxonomy (GTDB): domain Bacteria; phylum Actinomycetota; class Actinomycetes; order Mycobacteriales; family Mycobacteriaceae; genus Nocardia; species Nocardia jiangxiensis. The sequence continues at coordinate 123,079 of NZ_BAGB01000068.1, read as the reverse complement.
TGGGAAATACGTCGTTGTCGAAGAACCGCACCCCGATGATCGCGCTGATCGCCGCGCACACCGCCCGGCCGAACCGGTTCCGGTAGCGATAGCTGGTACTGATCGCGATGCGACCACCGGGAGCCAGTACCCGGACCATCTCCTGCGCCGCGACCAGTGGATCGGGAATCAGATACAGCGCACCGAAACAGCAGACCGCGTCGAAACTTCCGTCGGGGAACGGGAGTCGCCGGGCGTCGCCGCGGACGTAGCTCACATCCGGGCCGGTGTTGTCGGCGCGGGCCTGCCGCAGCATCGGGACCGAGAAGTCGATACCGACCGCGTGGCCGCCGGGTGCGTTCTTCTCGCTCAGGTGGCGCGTGAAATTGCCTGGCCCGCAGGCGATGTCGAGCACGGTGCGAGGTCGGTCCAGGCGCAGGGCGCGTACCGCGTCGGCGCGGTCGGCCCCCATGGTCCGTCCGGAGACCAGGAAGAAACTCGTCGGACGCCAGACTCTTTCGTAGACGAGTGCGAAGGCGGGATGGTTCATCAGGCGTCGAGCGAAGTTCAATCGGGTAGCTCTTTCGAAATCTGTTGGTGCTGAAAACAGGTCGTGTGAAATGAGGTTGTGCGAAGTCAGGCGGGCGCGACGTCGATCGTGATGCCGGCGGTGCGCAGCCGGTCGGTGAGTGGATCGCCCATCGCCGAACCGGGAGTCAGCACGCCCGCGAGTTCGGGCAGCTCGTCGAAGGCCAGGCACAGTCCGGACTCGCCCAGCATCACCACGGTCGCCTGATAGCCGGGATCGCCCTGACCGGCGAAGGTGCACACGTACTTCGCACCGGATGTGGTGTGCGCGAACGTCTTCATGGTGAACCAGCCGCTGCTGCGGGCTTTCTCGTCCGGCCCGGTACCCGGTGCGGGCAGCAGGCGATCGAGCAGCCGACGGCCCAGCGGAATGCGCGACAGCAGCGCTCCGGCGGTCATCGTCGCCACCACACCGCCGGAGATACCGGCCGCCACCAGCGGGGACAGCGCAGAGCTGCCCGCGCTCATCACCTCGCGATACCGGAAGTTCTTGCCGTACACCCACCCCAGCAGACCGTTGGTGCGACGCACGATCTTGGTGTTGTGACCGGCCATGACGAACGTCGCGACCCAGCCCCGCAGACTCGGATCGATCGTCGAGGCGCGCTGCAGCGTCTGATCGCTCTGCCGGCCCACATCCGGATCCATCGTCTTGTCCGGACTCAGCGAATACGGATGCGCCAGAATCGCTCCGCGGGAAGGATTCTCGGCGATCTGCTCCATCATCGCGCGTCCGGAATCGATCGTGCCGCCGCTCGTACCGCCCTTGAGCCAGGCGACCAGCGTGGTGTCGGTGAGCTCACCGGTGTTGTCCTCGACGCTGCGCCGGTACAGCCGGAACACGCTCAGATCCGACGGAATCGAGTCGTAGCCACAGGAATTCACGATCTTCGCGCCGGTTTCCGCCGCGGTGTCGTGGAACTGATCGATGCAGTCGCGGATGAACAGCGGCTCACCGGTCAGATCGGCGTAGTGGGTGCCCGCCGCGGCGCACGCGCGAACCATCCCCAGGCCGTAGCGCAGATACGGGCCGACCGTGGTGACCACGACCTTGGTGCGTGCGGCGAGGTCGTCCAGCGCAGCCTGATCGGACGAATCCGCAACCAGCAGTTGCCATGTCGCGGCCGCCGGGCCGAGGTCCGCGCGCACCGCGGCGAGTTTGTCCGCCGACCGCCCGGCCAGTGCGATGCGTGCGCCCGCGGGCGCCGCCTCGGTCAGATACCGTGCGGTCAGCGTGCCGACGAAACCCGTCGCGCCGTACAGCACGAGGTCGAATTCCCGGTCCGGGGTGTTCTCGGTGTTCTCCGCGGTCATGGGCCTTTCCTCTACGAATCACGCCTTGCTGCGTCGTTTTCCGGACTTCGGCGTGGATGTCCTGGTGGTCGGCGCGGGGGTGGGCCGCTGGGCGAGCCATGCCTGATGGGCCTTGCCCAATTCGGTGACCGGCGCGTCGCCGTAGATCCACTCCCGCGCGATGCGATGCCAGTTGTTCGTGGCCTGTAGCTGTCCGAGCACTCCGAACGTCATGAAATCCGCGCGCCGGGAGAACAGATGTTCCGGGGGCAGGGTCTGCTGCTTCATCCCGGCGTGCTCGGTGGCGCGCGGGTCGATCGCCAGCACGGCCGCGCCGCTGGCCAGTTCGGGGGTGATGGTCAGATCCTCGTCCAGCAGCGCCCACTCGATCGCGGACAGGCAGTACTCCAGACATTCCTCGGCCGTCACCTCCTCCGGCGAATCGATGATGCCGTGATCGATCATCAGCGTACGCAGATCCTCCGCGCGATCCTCGGCGGCGGCGCGGATGCAGGTCAGCTCGAACTGCACGTCGGCGGGGCGCATCAGGTTGTAGAGCCCGAAGTCCAGGAAGGCCACCCGGCCGTCCTCGCCGAGCAGGATGTTGCCCGGATGCGGGTCGCCGCAGAACTCGTTGAAGTTGTAGAGCGAACCCACGTAGAAGCGGTAGACGATCTCGCCGATCCGATTGCGTTCGGCGGCGGGCAATTCGCGGATCTCGTCGAAACCGCGGCCGGGGAAGAACTCGCTCACCAGCACGTGGGTGCTGGACAGCTCCGGCATACTGGCCGGCACCGCGATGAACGGGTGGTCGGCGTAGAGCTCGGCGATCTGCCGCTGGGTGGTCGCCTCGGTGGTGTAGTCGAGTTCGCTCTCCAGGTGCAGGCGCAGCTCGTCCAGTACCGCCGGGGTCACCCACGGCATCGCCGAGGCCAGGATGCGCCGGAACATGGCCAGATTCTTCAGATCCGCGCGCACGGCCGCGTCGATGCCCGGGTACTGCACCTTGACCGCGACGTCGCGTCCGTCGTGCAGTCGCGCCCGATACACCTGGCCGATGGAGGCCGCGGCGATCGGTTCGGGTTCGAATTCGGCGAACAGTTCGGTCAGCGGGCGGCCGAAGTCGGTCTCGATGAGTTCGCGCATCGTCTCGAAGGACACCTTCGGCGCGCTGTCCCGCAGGACCGCGAGCCGATGCTGGAAGCGTTCCCGGTGCTCGGTCGGCACGACGTCCATGTCCAGCACCGACAGGATCTGCCCGAGTTTCATCGCGACACCCTTCATGGTGCCCAGCACGATGACCATCTGCTCGGTCGCGCGGATCGTGGACTCCTCGGCCATGCGGGCGCGCACCTCTTCGGAGCGACCGCGCATCGAACGACGAGTCTTCTGGGCGCGCAACACATTTCCGGCGACGGCGACGCCGAGCTTGGTACCCCGGGCAATCCTGGACGTAGGGATCTCTTTACCGCGCTTGCGGGCCTTCTGCTCCTTGGGGTCGGGCAGATCCGTCGCCGCTTCGGGGGAGATATCCACGTCGTCCGCAGGAGGTACGGGGGATACGGTCTCCGCCTGATCCTCGGGTTTGCCGGGTGATTCACCCATGTGCTTGCCGGCCTCTCCGCGACTTCAGCGTGCCGTGGGATGCCCGGAGACTCGTGCTTCGGGGCGGCGGTTGGGAGTGCGGTCGGGTTTCGGGCGTTCCCGGTGAGTTACCCATGTACTCCCCTGCTGCTATAGGTCGTTACTGCCGGTCGTCGGGTGTGTGGCGGGTTTGTCGCCGGGCCGCCGATACCGAGCGGGCCGAGGTCTCGGGCTGCTGCGCGCTCTTCAAGCCGGATGTGGGGCGCGGCGGGATTGCCGCCGGGTTGATGCGCGTTTCGCCGATGCTTCGGATGTCACCCGAGTGCTGCTGCGAATTTATCGACGCGGTCACCCGACATCAGATTTACCGATGCCGGGGGCTGGGTCAAGCGTCGTCGGGTTCGGGCAGGCTGTGCGGGGTGGAGTTGAAGCGTTCGGGGGAGCCGCCCGCGCGGACCATGCCCTCGATCGCGCTCCACGCCATCATGGTCATGTGATCGAGCATGGTGTCCGCCGACATGCCGCGATTGCCGATCCACCAGTCCGTCGCCAGCTGGACGCCGCCGACCAGGACGTACGCGTACAGCTCGACACCCTCGGTGTCGATGTGGCGGCCGAATGCCTTGTCGCGCAGGACCGCGGCGACGATGTCGGCGAAGAGTTTCTCGAACTCCGCCAGCGTGGACTTGTCGGTGGAGGAGCCGTAACCCATGATGAACCGGTACACGTCGGTATCGGCGTCCACGGTGTGCACGTACGCGGCCAAAGTGTTGCGGACCAGCTGATATTCGTCCAGATCGTCGCTGATCGCGTCGTAGATTCGCGGCATCAGGGTGGTCTCGATGAACCGCTCCATGGTGGCGCGGGTCAGATCGTTCTTGTCCGAGAAGTATCGGTACAGAACGGTTTTCGAGACGCCGATCTCGCCCGCGATCTCATCCATGCCGACATCGCCACCCCGCTTGCGGATCGCTGCCAGGGTGCCGTCGACCAATTCCTCGCGGCGGTCGATCTTGTGCTGGTGCCAGCGCCGCTTGCGGCCGTCCACCCGGACCGTACGCGCCGGGCTGGAGTTGAGGGCGGCTTCGGTGGACAGGATGACTCCTCGTGTAGGGAACGGGGCCACTCCAGCTTAGGTCCTTCCGATCGGCGATGTTCCGAGTTCGCCGAGGCCACTTCGACCACGTACCGAAGGCGGCCCGAACCGTGCGACTCGGACGAGCGGACCAGAATGGAAATATGGAGCAATCTCCCGGCAGTGCCTCACGCGGGGCCGATGCAGTGTCCACGGGCCCGGATCCGGTGCGGACAGGCGTTACCGGCACCTCGCTCACCCTGCCCGCGGCACCCGCTCCGAGCGGTCCCGACGGGGCGTCCGGACCGACTCGCGGAGTGGGATACACCACAGCCGGACCGGACCGGCGGGACTCACCCGCCTCATTCGCCGACCTGATGGACGACTCCGGCAAACGTCGCGATCTGCGCCGGATGAAGTTCGTCGCCACGGCCTTCCTCGCCGCGGCGACGATCGTCTATCTGGTGTGTTGCTGGATCGGCTCGCGCGGTGCGGGCGGCAACTGGGTGGGGTATGTGCGCGCGGCCTCGGAGGCGGGCATGGTCGGCGCGCTCGCGGACTGGTTCGCGGTGACCGCGCTGTTCCGGCATCCGCTCGGGCTGCCCATTCCGCACACCGCGATCATCCGGAAGAAGAAGGATCAGCTCGGCGAGAGCCTCGGCAATTTCGTGCGGACGAATTTCCTGTCCCCGGAAACCGTGGTGGCGAAGGTGGATTCGGCGCAGATCTCGCTGCGGTTGGGGCGCTGGATGGCCGATCCGGCACACGCCGCGCGGGTGTCGGAGGAATCCTCGACGATTCTGCGCGCGGCCATCGATGGGCTGCGGGACGAGGACGTCGAGCAGGTCATCGACCAGACCATCGTCAAGCGCATCGCCGACCCGCAGTGGGGTCCGCCGATCGGCCGGGTGCTGACCGAACTGCTGGCCGAGAACCGGCAGGCTCCGCTGCTGGACCTGCTGGCCGAGCGCGCGCACCAGTGGGCGCTGGGCAGTCAGGAGACCCTCGATCGGATCGTGAACACCGAAGCGCCGTCCTGGGCGCCGAAATTCGTGAATATCATGTTGTCCGAACGGATTTACCGGGAATTGGTGGAATTCACCTGGAAGATCCGCTCGCAGCCCGATCACGAGGTGCGGCTGGCGGCCAATCGCTTCCTCGAACAGTTCGCCGACGATCTGCAACACGACGAGGCGATGATCGCGAAGGCCGAACGGATCAAGGCCGAGATCATGGGCCGCGAGGAGATCACCGGAATGGCCCGCGCGACGTGGCGGGCGGCCAAGCGGTTGATCCTGGAATCGGCCGACGATCCGCACAGCACGTTGCGGCGCAAGATCTCCGAGAACGTGCAGCAGCTCGGGCAGCGTCTGGTCGACGAGACCGAGATGCGCACGAAGGTGGACGGCTGGCTCGAGCGCGGGGTGCGCTATCTGGTGTCGAACTACGGCTCCGAAATCGCCACGCTGATCAGCGATACCGTGGCCCGGTGGGACGCCGACGAGGCGAGTCGCAAGATCGAATTGCAGGCCGGGCGCGATCTGCAGTTCATCCGGATCAACGGCACGGTGGTCGGATCGCTCGCCGGATTGGTGATCTACGCCGCGTCGCATCTACTGTTCCCCGGCTGGTCGGGTTAGGTCCGGCCGCATTCACGAACGAGTGCTAACAGAGGTGCTTGCAAGAGTTAGCACCCTGTCCTAGAATTGACCGCACAACCGCCGGAAGGTGAGTGATGGCACAGGATCCCGAGGGTCCCGAGCAGAAAGTCGAGGAGTCCGTGGAGACGTCCGCGGATCTCGGCGAGAAGGTGGCCCGCGTAGCCAGCGCGGCGCACGACATCGGGAGCTTCATCCGGTCGCAGCGAGAGGCCGCGCAGGTCTCGCTGCGACAGCTCGCACAGCTGGCGGGGGTCAGCAATCCGTATCTCAGTCAGATCGAGCGCGGACTGCGGAACCCGTCCGCCGAGGTACTCGCGCAGATCGCCAAGGGTCTGCGGGTGTCCTCGGAGGTCTTGTACATACGGGCCGGCTACCTCGAACAGAGGCCGCACAGCCCGGTCCGGGACGCACTGCTGGCCGATTCGGTGATCACCGAGCGGCAGAAGCAGGTGCTGCTGGACATCTACGAATCGTTCTGCCGCGAGAACGCGGGGAACGAATTCGCAGGGGACGCAACGGAATCCGAGGGGGGCGTTCCCGGGGGGACCAGGGACAACGCCGTTCCGAGCACTACCACCGCCGTTCCGCCACGCCAGGAGAACGAACCATGACCGAAGCAACACTCACCGTGACCAAACCGCTCTACGCGACCGTCGGCGCCGGGGATGCCCTCTACGCCGCCGTCAACGACCTGGTGGGCAAGGTGCGCGAGCGCGCCGCCACCGTCGATGTCACCGGCCGCGTGGACGAGGCCCGCGAGCGCATCGCGAACCTCCCCGCCGACGCCCAGGAACAGTTCGAGACGCTGCGGCAGCGGCTGACCGGCCTGCCCAACGAACTGCCCGAGGATCTGGCCGATCTGCGTGAACGGCTCACCGCCGAGGAGCTGCGCAAGGCTGTCGACCAGTACTACCACCAGCTGGTGGACCTGTACCAGGATCTGGCCTCGCGCGGTGAGGAGACCGTGGATCGGCTGCGCGCCAACCCGGCCTTCGAGGAGCGTTTCGAGAAGGTCGAGGGCATCTACTCCGATGTCGTCACCCGCGCCGAGGACGTCTTCGGCAAGGTGTCCGATCAGGCCCGCGGCCTGCTGGGCAGCACCGAGGAGCAGGCCGAGGCCGAGCCGGTCGTCGACGCCGAGGTCGTCCAGGTGACCCACGAGCCCGCCGCTCCGGTCGACGAGGCCCCTGCTGCCGACGAGGCCGAGGTCAAGAAGGCTCCCGCCAAGAACGCCCCGGCCAAGAAGGCGCCCGCGAAGAAAGCCGCGACCACCGCCAAGCAGTAGTCGTCGCGCTCGTTTTCCGAGTACGCCCCCGCGCACCGTCAGGCTGCGCGGGGGCGTTTCTCCTATCATTGAGGGTGTGTACTCCCTGATCGGCATGACCATGTTGGTGATTCAGATCGCCGCACTGGGTGCCTGCCTGTTCGCGTTGGTCCACGCCATCCGTCAGCGTCGTGACGCGTTCACGGCGGTCGACAAGCTCACCAAGCCGATCTGGGTCACGATTCTGGCCGTCGCCACGGCCGTGGTCGGGTTGCCGTTGCTGGGCTGGTTCAGCCTGGGGATGTTCGGGCTCATCGCGGGTGTCGTCGCTACCGGCGTATATCTGGCCGATGTCCGGCCGAAGGTGGACGAAGTGCAGCGCGGTCCGCGCTGGTAGAGCGCTTGCACTAGCAAGCACTCCCTCGGTGGCGTTACTGTATCGGTAAGTAACACACAAGGGAGTGTTCCGATGCAGGCAACGTTGCCTACCCCGATCGCGGGTCTGGTTGATCTCGTCCGCGGGCTGATGCGCACCCATCGCGCCGGTCTGCGCGCCCGGACCTACGGCGAGCAAGCCTTCGATCCACCGAGCGCCCCGTGTGCGGTCGTACCGGTCACCGCACCGGACGGGACCGCCCTGCGGGTGCATTCCTACGGGCCCGACAACGGCGACGTCATCGTGCTCGTGCACGGCTGGACCTGCTGTATCGAGTACTGGAACCCGCAGATCAACGCCTTCGCCGGACAATACCGGGTGATCGCCTACGACCAGCGCGGCCACGGCGGAAGCGCCTTGGGCACCAGCGCGCTGAGCACCGAACTGCTCGCCGACGATCTGTCCGCGGTGCTGGACGCGGTGTTGCGTCCCGGTCAGCGGGCCGTGCTCGTCGGGCACAGCCTGGGCGGGATGACGATCCAGGCGTGGGCCGGGCGGTATCCGGGCCAGGTGGCCGCTCGCGCGGCCGCGGTGCTGCTGACCAACACCGCCGCCGGTGATCTGATCGCGGAGACGAGCGTCGTACCGCCGCTGCGGGCGCTGCCGTTGCCGCTACTGCTTCCGATCGGGAAGTTCCTGCTCAGCGCACCGCTCGTCTTCCCGCCGATCGCGCCGGTGCGGTGGATCTTCCGGCGTCAGGTGATGAGCCTGGCCTCGACCGGTGATGTGGCCGAGTTCGCGCTGTCCATCGTGCGGTCCTGTCCGACGCGGGTGCGGGCGCTGTACGGGGCGTTGCTGGCGGATCTGGCGCTGGGGCGTTCGGCGACGGCGCTGACCGTGCCGACCACCGTCATCGCCGGAAGCGCCGACGATCTGACGCCTCGGGTGCATGCCGAGCGGATCGCGGAGATGCTCGCCGAAACCGGTTCGCTCGATCGCCTCGAGGTCCTGCCGACCGGGCATCTGGGCAATGTCGAGGCGGCCGAGGCGTTCAATGCCGAGCTCGACCGGGTGCTGGGCGGTGCGTTCACGGTGCGGGAGGCCACGGCGTAGCCGGAGTTCGATTGCGGTGCTTGCACTAGCAAGCGCCGCGGTTAGCGCGGTAGTGTGCGAGAGGACACAAAGGAGTGCTCATGCTGGCGAAGCTGCCCGAGGCGGTGGCCGGACTCCGTTCCGGCGCCGATGCGCTGGTCGCGGCCCATCGCGGACAATCGCGTTCGCGGAAGTATCGGACCGTATCGTTGGATCCGCACCCCGCGCCGGAGGTCGTTCCGCTGGTCACCGAGGATGGCGCTCGTCTGCGAGTGCACGCCTACGGTCCCGAACAGGGCGATGTGATCGTGTTCATCCACGGCTGGTCCTGCTGTATCGAGTACTGGAACCCGCAGATCAACGCGTTCGCCGGGGAGTATCGGGTCGTCGCCTACGATCAGCGCGGCCACGGCGAGAGCGATTGGGGCACAAGGCCGTTCGGTGGGGAACAACTCGCCGACGATCTGTCCGCGGTGCTGGACGCGGTGTTGCGTCCCGGTCAGCGGGCCGTGCTCGTCGGGCACAGCATGGGCGGTATGACCATTCAGGCCTGGGCCGGGCGGTATCCGCAGCAGGTCGGCCAGCGGGCCGCGGCGGTGCTGCTGGCCACCACCGCCGCGCGGCAGATTCCCGGCCGCGCCACCATCATCCCGGTCATCGGCGAACACCTGCCGACCCCGGTGTGGGTTGCGCAGACCATCTTCGGCGCACCCGTGCCGCTGCCCGGATTCGCCATCGCTCGCAAACTGCTGGCGTCCCGCATCATGACCTCCGACTGCGATCCCGAACTGGCCGAGTTCGCGCTGTCCATCGTCCGGTCCTGCCGTCCCACGATCCGCGGCGCGGTGGCCCGCGACCTGGCCGCGTTGGACCTCGGCGCCGCGGCATCCCACATCACCGTCCCCACCAGCGTCATCGCCGGTGAATACGACAAACTCCTGCCCACCGTCCATTCGGTCGAGATCGCCGACCTCCTCGCCGAGACCGGCGCCCTGGACCGCCTCCTCACCCTCCCCACCGGCCACCTGGTCAACATCGAGGCGGCCGCGGAATTCGACGCCGAACTCCGCCGCATGATCCAGGTGGCTGGACGCAGCAGCGCAGTAGCCAGCTAGAAATCACCGCCCAAAGCGGCGGTCTCCCAGGAAAAGCCGGTGGCGAGACCTCGTCCCGCCACCAGCCAAGACCGGTCAAGGGCGCCCGGTCTTGGCCCTGTGTTTTTGGCCTCCGCTTCGCTCCGGCGGGTTTTCGGCGCAACGACGAGCCCGCGCGGAAAACCTTGGGGGTTGGCGTTGTTGGCCTGAGGGTTCCGGCGGACGGAGACGCTTCGCCGCTGGAAATCAGCTGAATACGACTGTGCGGCGGCCGTGGACCAGGACTCGGCCTTCCAGGTGCCAGCGCAGGCCGCGGGCCAGGACGACGCGTTCGATGTCGCGGCCCTGGCGGACCATGTCGCGGACCTCGTCGCCGTGGTCGATGCGGATGACGTCCTGTTCGATGATCGGGCCCGCGTCGAGTTCGGCGGTGACGTAGTGGCAGGTCGCGCCGATCAGTTTGACGCCGCGGGCGAAGGCCTGGTGGTAGGGGCGGGCGCCGACGAACGAGGGCAGGAAGCTGTGGTGGATGTTGATCGCGCGGCCCGCCCAGTGCTCGCACAGATCCGGCGGCATCACCTGCATGAATCGGGCCAGCACCACCGCATGCGGATCGTGCGCGTCGACCAGTTCGCGCACCCGGGCGAAGGACGGGCCGCGTTCGGCCGGATCCTTCGGGAACGGGACGTAGTGGAATTCCACGTTGTGCGCCCGGGTCACATCGGCGAGATCGGGATGGTTGCCGATCACCGTCTCGATGGTCGCGGGCAGCTCACCGCTCGCGGCGCGGCCCAGCAGATCGTGCAGGCAGTGCGCATCCCGGCTGACCAGCAGCACCGCGCGCCGGCGCACGCCCGAATCGAGCAGCTGCCAGTCGGTTTCGGGCCCGAACTCCGCCGCGACCTCGGCGAACCGCGCCCGCAACTCGTCCAGCCCGAACGGCACCGTCGACGCGGTGATCGCCTGCCGGGTGAAGAACCACCCGGAGTCGATGTCCGAGTGATACCCGGCCTCCATGATCGATCCGCCGAACCCGGCGATGAACGAGGTGATCCGGGCGATGATTCCCGGCCGGTCCGGACAGCCGAGCGTCAGCACGAACCGCCGATCCTCATCCGCCGCGCTCATCCCCGCACCATCCGCTCGCTCATGCCCCCATCCTCGCAGGTGGCGAAGGCCCCTCTGGCTCAGAGTGCGTAGAACGGCTCCGGGTAGTGGAATTCGCCGGTGATGCCGGGTTCGTAGGTGGTGAGCGGGCGAACCTGGAAATGGGAGGTCCAGGCGGGTTCGTTCGGGACGATGCCGAGGCGGGAGCCGGGCTGGAAACCGAAGCGCGGGTAGTACTCCGGGCTGCCGAGCAGACCGACCAACGGTTCGTCCAGGGCGTCGGCCGCGCCGAGGGCCGCATGCATCAGGGCCGAGCCGACGCGGGCGCGCTGATGTTCGGGCAGGACGCCGATCGGTCCCAGGGCCAGCACCGGATACGGGCCCACTCCGGCGCGGGTGAGGCACACGTGCCCGACCACCTGATCGATGCTCTCCGCGACCAGCGACAACGTCGGTATCCAGGCGGAATCGGCGCGTAGGCGATGAACCAGATCGACTTCGGCAGGTTCAGCTGTTGCCCCGGACCGGGCGAACGCGGCTCGATGCACCGCATCGATCGCGGGGATGTCGCCGGTCCGTTCACGACGGATCAGCACGGTGCCGTCTCCTCCCCTTCGACTGCGCCCGGTCGCATCCGTGGTGATACGACTGCTGCCCGCACGACCGGCCCTCACGAGTGTGCGGGACGAGCAGGTCCGAACGCAACGAAATTCGTTCCGCCGCAGGCGCGCAGGTCCTCGGGCCGAGCGCGTCGCGGCCGATGTGCCAGACTCTGTGCCCATGGCCGATACCTCGCCGCAGACCGGAGATCGCGCGCTCACCCGCCGGGAGGTGGCCGCGATGATCGACCACACCCTGCTCGCCCCGGGCGCCACCGCCGCGGACGTCGCCGCCACCATCGATGAGGCGCGGGAGCTGGGCGTCTACGCGGTATGCCTGTCGCCGTCGATGCTGCCGGTCCGCGCGCCCGGACTCGTCGTCGCCACCGTCGCGGGATTCCCTTCGGGCAAACATCATTCGCTGATCAAGGGCAGTGAGGCGCGGTTGGCGGTGGAACAGGGCGCGGCCGAGGTCGACATGGTCATCGACGTCGGCGTGGTGTTGGCGCAGGACTACAACGCCGTCCTGGCCGATATCGTCACGGTGCGCGAGGCGGTGGGCCGGGACACGGTGCTGAAGGTGATCATCGAATCCGCGGCGCTGCCCGATCCGACGATCGCCGAGGTGTGCCGTACCGCCGAACGGGCCGGCGCAGACTTCGTGAAGACCTCCACCGGATTTCATCCCGCGGGCGGAGCCGACGTGCGGGCGGTCCGGATCATGGCCGATACCGTCGGCGGGCGGTTGGGCGTCAAGGCCAGCGGCGGTATCCGCACCGCGGAATTCGCGGCCGAGCTGATCGCCGCGGGGGCGACCAGACTCGGTATGTCCGCGTCTCGCGCTGTGCTGCAAGGGTTCCCGGAATAGGCCACCGGCTCAGCAGCTGACCTGGGTGTTGGGGTCGGCCTGCATGGTGCTCGGGCCGCCGGCGAGTTTCACATCGATACCCGAATCGGTGACGGTCAACTGACTCGGATGCATGTCGAGCGGATAGCTCTGCAGACTCTTGGTCATCGACTGCACGATGTTGTCGACCAGATCGTTGGGGATGCCGATCACGCCGAGCAGCGTGGCCTTGTTGGTGTCGACCTGGATCTTGTCGTTCACGATGCGCGGGGTCAGCTCCAGATCCGCCAGACCGCCGAGCACCTTCACATCCAGCGTGCCCGAACTCGGATTCGACGTGACGCCCGAGACCAGGCCCTGCAGTGTCTGGGCGATCCCGTCGTCGCTCCAGTTGGCCTCGGCGCTGGAGCTGGCGACGGTGGCGTCGTTCCCGTTCATGGCGATGTTGTTGAGCGTGGCGCGCACCTTCATGCCGACCGCCGGGCCGAACTGCGCGTCGTCACTGTTCACCGTGACCGAGCCGACCTTGTGGTCGAGGTAGGTGAGCAACAGGGGTTTCGCGCCGAAGCTCACCGAAACCTTGCTGCCCAGGCTCTTTTCGAGCTGGGTCGCGATACATTGCGAAAAGTGTTTGCGGGCATAGGTTTCGAAGCCGACCGCGGTGCCGACCACAGCCAGCACGATCACGATTCCGACGATCAGCACAATTCGGCGCACGTTCCGGCCGCGGCGCGGCGCGGCGGTCGCGGGGTCTGGAAGGCTCATGGTTGCGATTCTTCCCGAACTTTCTGAGTTCGTTCTGTGGAACGATTGAAGGATCGATTGCGAGTCGTGCCCGATTGTGACATACCGCACACGCTCCGGGCGTAGCCTGGATCGCATGTCCAGGGAATCCGGTGCCGCCAGCGGCGGGCCCGGAGGCCGTAATCCGCGCAACAACGCCGGGCCCCGGGAACGTCGGCAGACGAGTGTGGCCGGGCGGGGGCGCGATCCGGAACAGGCGTGGTCGGTGCTGCGGCGGCTCGCTGGCCGGTACGCCGGATACTTCACCACCCGCACGGTGGTCCGTTCCGGGTGCGAGGAGTTGATCCGCGCGGCGCTGGACGAGGGCCGGGTGCTGCGGGTCGGGGTCGGTTTGATGCGGCTGGGCGATTGGCCGCCCGGTCCGCTGGACGACTATGCGAAGTGGTCGGCCTGGTTCGACGGTGCGGCCGCGGTCTCCCATCACAGTGCGGCCGAACTGCACGGCCTGGGCCGGTTGCGCCCGCGATTCGTGCACATGTCCGCCAGCGGAGGCCGACTGCCCAGCTCACCCGGACTGGTCGTGCTGCGCCGCACGCTGCGCCGCGACGACGTCGAATCGGCGGGTGCGTTCCTGCTGACCACCCCGCTGCGCACGATCCTGGATCTGGCCGAATCCGGTATCGGCCAGATCGCGCTGGACGAGGTGGTCGCCGACGCGGTCGCCATCCACCGCTGCGACGGCGACGAGATCTACACTGCCGCAGGGGCTCTGCCCGCCCATGCCGCCGAACGACTCAGGCGTTCGGTGGATCGGGCCTGAATACATCCGCGCGCCACCGGCCTGCGGGGTGAATATCGTTGTGCTTCAAGCCTTTGCGGGCGCGACCACGTGCCAGGGCACCGAGAGTACGCAGTCGCGCATGCGGCGGCGGTAGGGGCGGACCGGAAATCCGTTCTCGCGCAGGATTTCCGCGGTCCGTCGCCAGCGGGTACGCGGGCCGTAGGGGGCGAGCGGTGCGGCGTGCGCCCAGGCGCGATCGGCGGCGGTGAGCAGGGTGTGGATCGGTTCGCCGGGGACGTTGCGGTGGATCAGCGCCTTCGGGAGGCGTTCGGCCAGGTCCGAGGGACGCTCGACGGTGAACGGATCCCAGGCCAGGGTGAGCGAGAGCGGGCCGGAACGGTCCAGCAGCACCCAGGCGCAGCGGCGGCCGAGTTCGTCGCAGGTGCCCTCGAGCAGCAGGCCGCCGGGCGCCAGGCCGCGCAGGATCGTGTCCCACGCCGAGGCGACGGCCTCCTCCGGATACTGCCGCAGCACGTTGAACGCGCGCACCAGAACCGGGCGCAGACCCGCGAGTTCGAAACCGCCGCGGGCGAAGCGCACCCCGTCCCGGCCGGGCACGACGCGTTCGGGATCGATCTCGAGTCCGACCACCCGCACGTCGTGGCGTACCCGGCGCAGCCGCGCGGCCAGCTCCAGGGTCGTCACCGGACTCGCGCCGTACCCGAGGTCGACCACGAGGGGGTCGTCGGCCTCGCGGACACGGGTGCGGACCAGTTCGTCGTGGATCAGCCAGCGATCGCTGCGCCGCAACCGGTTGATCCCGGTCGTGCCCCGGGTGATCGCGCCGAGCGGTTTACCGGATGCGCGCGGTGCCTTACCGGACGCGTTGGCCGATCTGCCGGACGTGCCGAGTGGTCTGCGGGATGCGTCGGCCGGGCCACCGGGCGCGAGCGGGCTGTCCGATCCCGGCCCCCTCAGCTCGTCGGGTTCTGCTCTTCCAGCCATTGCGTCGTGAATTCGGCCTCGGCGCGCAGCAGGTCGATCAGGTTGATCAGCATCAGCTGTTCGAGCCTGGGCCCGAGCAGCGGGATGCTCACCCGCGCCGTCGGCGTGGTGCGCAGCGTGCAGCCGGTATCGGTGGGGAACAGGTGCATCTTCCCGTTGAGGGTGCCGGGCGCGGACGGAATCGTCGCGTCGAACTCGCCGTCGACCTCGGGACCGTACGGGCCGTACGTCTCGGTGCGGGCGATGATCATGTCCTTGCGCATCACCGTCTGCGCCAGGTCGGGCAGCATGTGACGGGGCAGGACGTGCTCGAGCACCACCTCGATACCGCCGTCGCCCGCCTCCAGCGAGACCACCTCGTTGGGGGAGTACTCGCGCATCTTCGCCATCCGCGCATCCCAGTACGCGCGGTCGGACAGCGCCGCGTACACCTCCTTGGTGGTGTGCAGCGGATAACGGGCTGAGTAGGCGAGTCGGCGGGGCATGGGGAGTTAGGTTACTGGTCGCTCAGCGGTTCGCGATCCAGGTACTGGTGAACTCCGCCTCCGCCGCGAGCAGCTCCAGCAACTTCTCAGCGACCACTGCCTCGATCTTCTTGCCGAACAGCGGCACGCTCACCGCGACCGTGCCCTCGACGACCGCCCGCACCTGCGTGTCGTCACCGCTGAGGGTGACCGTGCCGCGCACTTCCGCGGGCGCACCCTCCACATGGGCCTCGAAAACACCGGCCTCCTGGGATTCGGAGTAGGTCTCGGTGCGCGGGATGACCAGATTGCCGGGACGTACCGAGGTCAGCGCGCTGGGCAGCTCGGCCTCGGGGATCGACTGCACCATCGCCACACGCAACTGCTCGCCGTCGTACTCGAAGGATTCCAGGCGCGCGTCCGGCCCGCCGACCTCGGCGAGACGGTCCTTCCAGTACTGCTCGTCCGCGAACGCCGCGCGTACGGCCGCGGTCGAGAATTGGTAGTTCGCGGTGAAGGCCAGAGGTGTCGCCATGGTCGAACAGGCTACCGTCTGTGACTGTGCGTACATCTCAGGTGGTGCCGTTCGAGGACGTGACCGAACTGCTGGCCGCAACCGGTGCGCGGGTGCGCAATTCGGTCCCGCTGGCCGGGCTGACCACGTTGCGGGTCGGCGGCCCGGCCACGGTCGCGGACTGCGAGAGCGTCGAGGCCCTGGTCGCGACGGTGCGCACGCTGGACGCGGCCGGAGTTCCGGTGCTGCTGCTGGCGGGCGGGTCGAATCTGCTGATCGACGACGCCGGATTCGGCGGGGTCGTGGTCCGGATCGCCACGCGCGGAATCGAATTCGGCGATGACGGGGTGGTGGCCGAGGCGGGCGCGGTGTGGGACGAGGTGGTCGCGGCGAGCGTCGCGGCCGGATTCGGCGGGCTGGAATGCCTTTCCGGGATTCCCGGGTCGGCGGGTGCGACGCCGGTGCAGAACGTCGGGGCGTACGGGGTGGAGGTGGCGCAGCTGTTGCGGCGGGTGCGGCTGCTGGATCGTGGGTCCGGCGAGATTCGTTGGGCCGCACCGCAGGAACTCGGTTTCGGCTATCGGACCTCGGTGCTCAAGCACAGTGATCGGTCGGTGGTGCTGGCCGTCGAGTTCGCCTTGAATCCGGACGGGCGCAGCGCGCCGCTGAACTATCGCGAGCTGGCCGCCGCGCTGGATGCCGCCGAGGGGGAAACCCGTCCGGCGCAGCAGGTGCGCGAGGCGGTGTTGCGGCTGCGTGCGGGCAAGGGAATGGTGCTCGACGCCGCGGATCACGACACCTGGAGCGCCGGGTCGTTCTTCACCAATCCGGTGGTGTCGCCGGAACGGGAGGCCGAGGTGCGTGCCGCGATTGCGAGGTATGTGGGGGATGTCACAGTGCCTGCCTACCCGTCGGTAGCAGGGGTGAAGTTCTCCGCGGGTTGGTTGATCGAAAGGGCCGGTTTCGGTAAGGGATATCCGGGTACTCCAGCTCCCGCCCGGTTGTCCACCAAACACACGTTGGCACTGACCAACAGGGGTGATGCGAGCGCCGCGGACCTGCTGGAGCTGGCGCGTGCCGTGCGCGACGGCGTCGCGGAACGCTTCGGGATCCGGTTGGAACCCGAGCCGGTGATCGTCGGCTCGACACTCTGAGAGCGTGGCGCGAACCACCCGAAACTCGGTCGGAGCCGGAAAACTTACGCGGTAGATTCGCGGAAGTGAGCATTCGAAGAGTTACCAGCCGACGCGTCGCGCTCGCGGGGATGGCTCAGCTGGCGGCGGCCGCGTTCGTGGCGGGATGTTCGAGCGACGGCGGCGGGGGCAGTTCGCCGCAGCAGAAGGCTCCGGTCGCGAAGGTGACCTTCGAGCCGGGCGCGGGCGCCGCCGACGTGAGCCCGGTCGCGCCGATCTCGGCCAAGGTCGCCAACGGCACGATCAAGCAGATCGCGCTGAGCAATGCCGACGGCAAGCAGGTCGACGGGATGCTCTCCCCCGACAAGACCAGTTACAAGATCGGCGAACCGCTCGGCTACGGCGTGACCTACAGCTGGTCCGGCACCGCGGTCGGCACGGACGGTAAGCCCGTCGCGATCGACGGCAAGTTCACCACGTTGTCGCCGAAGAAAACCGTGCCCGCGACGGTGAATGTCGGCGACGGCCAGGAAGTCGGCATCGCCGCACCGATCATGTTGCAGTTCAAAGGTCATGTGACGGACAAGGCGGCCACCGAGAAGTCGTTCACCGTCACCACCAATCCGCCCACCGAGGGCGGCTGGGCGTGGCTGCCCGACGACAACGGCGGGTCGCGGGCGCACTGGCGGCCCAAGGAGTACTGGGCCCCGGGGACGACGGTCGATTTCGCGGCCAAGCTGTACGGGCTGAACATGGGCGGCGGCAACTTCGGCGACTCGGATCTGACCTCCTCGTTCAAGATCGGCCGCAGCCAGATCGTCAAGGGCGCCGCCTCGACGCACCGCGTGCAGGTGATCCGCGACGGTGCGACGCTGTTCGATTTCGCGTGCAGCTACGGCGAGGGCAATGAGACGCGCAACGTGACTCGCTCGGGCATCCACGTGGTGACCGAGAAGTACGAGGATTTCACGATGTCGAATCCGCCGTTCTACACCAATGCCCGCGAGCGGTGGGCCGTGCGCATCTCGAACAACGGCGAGTTCATCCACGCGAACCCGATGTCCGCTGGCGCACAAGGCAATTCGAACGTCACCAACGGCTGCATCAACCTCAGCACCGCCGACGCCCAGAAGTACTTCCCGACCGCCCTGTACGGCGACCCGGTCGAGGTCACCGGCACCTCCATCGCCCTGTCGGCCGCCGACGGCGACATCTACGACTGGACGATCTCCTGGGACAAGTGGCAGTCGATGTCGGCGTTGCAGGGGCAGCCCGCACCCGTCGTCTCCGCGACACCGGTCCCCCCGGGGCCGCCCGGAGGCAACTGAGTTACGGCCGGGGCGTATCACCTCGACTGCGGACAGCTGATGCCCTCGGCCGATAGTTGTTGCACGCCAACGGTATTCGATATGCCGGATGATCAGGCTTCGATCGGGATGGCGAATGCCTGTCGGGGCCGCGCCTGGAGGCATGCGTGCGGCCCGGAATCGACGTTGATCACGGGCCGAGCAGGTGTGTGAATTCTGTTGTGCCGCTGTACAGCTCAGGACCGGCGCGCGAAGCGACCCGGCCCGGCCTGGTCGCGCGGCTTCACGACGATGGTGTCCAGGTCGACGTGGGCCGGGCGGCTGGCGGCGAACGCGATGATCTCGGCGATGTCCTGGGCCAGTAGCGGATCGATGCCCTCGTAGACCTTGGCGGCGCGGTCGGTATCGCCGTCGAAGCGGACCAGGGAGAACTCGGTTTCCACTGCGCCCGGGGCGATTTCGGTGAGCCGCACCGGCTGGCCGAGCAGTTCGCCGCGCAGCGTGCGGTGCAGGACGCCCTGGGCGTGTTTGGCCGAGGTGTAGCCCGAGCCGTTGTCGTAGGTGTCGAAGGCGGCGATCGAGGTGACGGTGACGATCAGTCCGTCACCGGAGGCGATCAGCTTCGGCAGCAGTGCCTTGGTCAGCCGCAACGTGCCCAGCACGTTGGTCTCCCACATCCACCGCCAGTCGTCCAGATCCGCCTCGGCCACCGTGGCCAGCCCCTTGGCCCCGCCCGCATTGTTGACCAGTACGTCGACCCGCTCGACCGCGTCGCAGAACGCCCGCACCGACTCGTCGTCGGTTACGTCCAACGCCAGCGCCGTCCCGCCGATCTCCTGCGCGAGCTTTTCCAGCCGGTCCACCCGCCGCGCCCCCACGTACACGTGGTACCCCTGTTTCGCCAGCTCACGGGCGGTAGCCTCGCCGATCCCCGAACTGGCCCCGGTAACAACAGCACTACGAGTACTCATACCTGAAGCTTATGTGCCCGGGGTTTGCCCAGCATCCCGGCCATTGTGGACTGCCCGGCCCGCAGCGGTGGCGCCGCTCGCGTCGCGGCGGGCTGGCTAGTCTCGCGGGCATGGGTATTCGGGAAGTTGTCAGTGCGGACGGGGCCGGGATCGTCTATCGGGTGAGCGGGCCCGAGGGCGGGCGACCGCTGGTTCTGTTGCACGGGTGGGCGGGGAATCTGCGGAACTGGGGTGTCGCGGGCGAGGAGCTGGCCCGGCGGTTCCGGGTGATCGCGGTCGATCTGCGCGGGCACGGGTATTCCGATGCGCCCGAGAGCGGATACGACGATCCGAAGAACTGGGCAGCCGATGTCGCGGCGGTGCTGGCGGCGGAAGGCGTCGAGACCGGGGCGGTGCTGCTGGGCTGGTCCTACGGCGGGATCGTGCTCAGCGACTACCTCGCGGTGAACGGCACGGGCGCGGTGGCCGGGGTGGTGTACTGCGGTTCGCAGGCCGGGATCGGGCGCGGGGTGCCCGGCGCGGAACCCGGTCCGGCCATGCAGAAGGCGATTCCCGACGTGTTCGAGGAGAGCGCGGGTAAGGCGATGCGCGGATTCGCGGCCTTCGGCAGTGCGAACACCGGTACCGCGCGGGACAAGGGCGGCGATGCGCAGCGCCTGTTCGGCGGCAGTCTGTCCACGGCGCCGCGGGTGCGCAAGGCGCTGTTCTACCGCACCGTCGACAACACCGCGATGCTGCGCGCCCTGGACGTCCCGGTCCTGGTCCTGCACGGCACCGCCGATCCGGTGGTCCCCATCGATAACGGCCGCTACATCGCGGAGGCCGCCGCGGACGTGCGCACCTCCTACTGGGACGGCGCGCAGCACGGCCTGTTCATCGAGGACCCGGACCGTTTCGTCACCGAGGTCACCGCTTTCGTCGAATCGCTCGACTGAAAGATCCACTGCCGCGCGGTATGTCGGCGAACGTATTGTGACGACTCTCACTTGGAGGTCCAGGCCGCATCGGCGCGCGGCACGGGACGTGCACACTGGAAAGGTGGTGAGTCAACGCGCGGATGTACGGCCGAATCGGATAGCCGTGTTATCGGTGCACACCTCGCCGCTGGCGCAGCCGGGTACCGGCGACGCGGGTGGGATGAACGTCTACGTGCTGCAGACCGCGATTCAGCTGGCGCGCCGCGGGGTCGAGGTGGAGATCTTCACCCGCGCGACCTCCTCGGGCGACGAACCGGTGGTCGAGGCCGCACCGGGCGTACTGGTGCGCAATGTGGTCGCGGGACCGTTCGAGGGCCTGGACAAACACGATCTGCCCACGCAACTGTGCCCGTTCGCGGCCGAGGTGCTGCGGCAGGAGGCCCGGCAGCTGCCCGGCCACTACGACCTCATCCACTCGCACTACTGGTTGTCCGGGCAGGTCGGCTGGCTGGCCCGCGATCGCTGGCGGGTGCCGCAGGTGCACACCGCGCACACGCTCGCCGCGGTGAAGAACGCCTATCTCGCCGAGGGTGACGCGCCCGAACCCAAGGCCCGGGAGATCGGCGAACGTCAGCTCGTCGAGGAGACCGATCGGCTGATCGCCAATACCGCCGAGGAGGCCCGGCAGCTGGTCGAGCTGTACGGGGCGGATCCCGAGCGCATCGATGTGGTGCTGCCCGGTGCGGATCTGGCGCGTTATCGTCCCGGCGACAAGGCCGCCGCCCGTGCCGAGCTGGGTATCTCTCCCGATGAGCAGGTGGTCGCCTTCGTCGGCCGGATCCAGCCGCTCAAGGCCCCCGACGTGCTGGTGCACGCCGCCGCGCAGGTGCTGCGCGAGCAACCCGGCCGCGCGCTGCGGGTGTTGATCGTGGGCGGCCCGTCCGGCACCGGACTCGAACGCCCCGACGCGTTGATCGAACTCGCCGCCTCGCTGGGCATCGCGGACCGGGTGACCTTCCTGCCGCCGCAGGCCCCGCAGCGGCTGGTACAGGTGTACCGGGCCGCGGACGTCGTCGCGGTGCCCAGCTACAACGAATCGTTCGGCCTGGTCGCCATCGAGGCGCAGGCCAGCGGTACCCCGGTGCTCGCCGCGCACGTCGGCGGACTGGGAACCGCTGTGCGCGATGGGGTTTCGGGGCTGTTGGTGGGTGGTCACCGCACCGACGAGTGGGCCGCGTCGCTGCGCTCGATGCTGGACGATCCGCGACGTCTGCGCGCGATGGGCGTCGCGGCCGCCGAACACGCCACCGAATTCTCCTGGGAGCACACCGCCGAGGGACTGCTGGACAGTTATGCCGAGGCGCTGTGGAGTCATCGGGGGGTGCGCTCGCGGTTGGCGGGTACGGTGCTGGGCGACGGTGGTCAGACCAGGTCGCGGGCGTTGTGGCGGCGACGGATGGGAGTGGTGCGCAGGTGAGTGGACGTGCGGTGAGCGGGGCGGCCCGGTGAGCGCCGCCGAGACCGCGGAACTGATCGAGCGGACCCTGCGGGATCGCGAGGTGGAGTACACCCGCGACGGGGAGCAGACGTTCGTCGTGGTGTTGCCCGGTGAGCGCAAACTGAAGACCACCGTCATGCTGACCGTAGGCAAGCACGGCGTGCGCACCGAATCCTTCGTCTGCCGCAAACCGGACGAGAACTTCGAGGGCGTCTACAAATTCCTGCTGCGCCGCAACCGCCGGCTCTACGGCGTCGCCTACACCCTGGATCGGGTGGGCGATATCTACCTCGTCGGTCGCATCGCCACCCACGCGGTCACCGAGGACGAACTGGACCGTATCTTCGGTCAGATCCTCGAGGCCGTCGACGCGGACTTCAACGTTCTGCTCGAACTCGGTTTCGCGGAATCCATTCGGCGCGAATGGAAATGGCGGGTGTCGCGGGGGGAGTCGCTGAAGAATCTGCGTGCCTTCGAGCACCTGGTCGACGCCGAGGATTCCTGAGGTCCGACGCCTGCGCTGCTGCGGGAGTTCGCGGGGCGGTTGGTCGGTTGTGCGGACCGGCGATCGACAATGGGCGCATGGAACTGAGCGATGCAATGCGGACCACGGGGGCGGTTCGGGAGTTCACCGATGAGGCGGTCGAGGATCGTGTGGTCTACGAGATTCTCGATGACGCACGTTTCGCGCCCAGTGGCGGTAACCGGCAGGGGTGGCGGGCGATCGTGGTGCGCGATCCGCAGGTGCGGCTCGGGTTGCGGGATCTGTATCTGCCGGGGTGGGACGAGTACCTGGCGATGGGGCGGGCCGGGCTGGTGGCGTGGGCTCCGGTCACCGATCGGGAGGCCGAGGCGCGGGCGTTGCAGGACGCGCCCGCCAGCGCGGCGAAGCGGGGCAGGTTCGCCGAACAACTGCACGAGGTGCCCGTCCTGATCGTGCTGCTGGCCGATCTGCGGGCTCTCGCGGCCCCGGATCGCGACCTGGACCGGTACACCCTGGTCGGCGGCGCATCGATCTACCCCTTCGCCTGGAACATCCTGCTGGCCGCGCGCGACCGCGGTCTGGGCGGCGTCATGACCACGATGCTCACCCGCCACGAGCCGCAGGTCCGCGCTCTGCTCGGCGTGCCTGACGAATTCGCGGTCGCCGCCGCGCTGGCCCTGGGGCACCCCGTGCGCCGTCCGACCAAACTGCGCCGCGCGGCCGTCGAGGACTTCACCACCCTCGACCGTTTCGACGGCCCGGGGTTCACCGCCTGATCCACAACGCGGTTTCCCTGCCGCGGACGGGTCCGGGGTGCGAGGATTTCGGGCTGTGATCAGTGTGGCGTTGGATATCGGGGCGACGAAGTTCGCCGCGGGGGTCGTGGATGCGGGGCAGCGGGTTCGGGACGTGCGGCAGATCGCGGTGCCGAAGCAGGGGGTGTGGGATGCCTGCCGGGAGTTGCTGCTCGGGGTGGCAGGCCAGGAGCGGGTCGGCGCCGTCGGGATCGGGGCCGCGGGCCCGGTGGATGTGCGCTCCGGGACGACCTCGCCGCTGAATATCCAGGAGTGGAGTTCGGGATTCGCGCTGGTGGACGCGGTACGCGAGTTGTTCCCGGGAGCCGGGGTGCGGCTCGCGGTCGACGGCGCCTGCCTGGCGCTGGCCGAACATCACATCGGGGGCTTGCGCGGGGTGCGTGACGGCCTGGCGATGACGGTGTCCTCGGGCATC
Source organism: Nocardia jiangxiensis NBRC 101359 (assembly GCF_000308615.1). Classification (GTDB taxonomy): domain Bacteria; phylum Actinomycetota; class Actinomycetes; order Mycobacteriales; family Mycobacteriaceae; genus Nocardia; species Nocardia jiangxiensis. The sequence continues at coordinate 99,472 of NZ_BAGB01000068.1, read as the reverse complement.
GGCGGCGGGATCATCTCCGACGGGAAGCTCGCCCTCGGCCGCACCGGCAACGCGGGACACGTCGGCCATATCGTGGTTCCCGGCTCCCGCGAACGGTGCGGCTGCGGCGGTATCGGCTGCGTCGAGGCCGTCGCCAGCGGTATGTCCTCGGTGCGCTGGGCCCGCGACCACGGCTGGACCGGCCGCTCGGGCATCGAACTCGCGCAGGCCGCGCACGGCGGTGACGCGATCGCCCTCGCGGCTCTCGAACGCGCCGGAACCGCTCTGGGCCAGGCGATTTCGTCCGCCGCGGCACTGCTGGACATCGATCGCGTCGTCATCGGCGGCGGTTTCGCCGAATCCGGTGAGCCGCTGTGGAATCCGATGCGCGCGGCGATCGCCGAGCACGCCCGCCTCGGCTTCCTGCACGACCTGCGCGTCGTCCCGTCCCAGATAGACCACGGCGCAACCCTGGTCGGAGCGGCGGTCCTGGCCACCGAATACGAGGTCGAACAGGCATAGGAGCCCGGAAACCACCACCGCTACGATGGGCCGCATGACGTACACCCTCGTGTTGCTGCGCCACGGCGAGAGCGAATGGAATGCCCTGAATCTGTTCACCGGCTGGGTGGATGTGCACCTGACCGAGAAGGGTGTGGCCGAGGGGCGGCGGGCCGGGGAGCTGCTGGCCGAGCGGGGGATCCTGCCCGACATCGTGTTCACCTCGCTGCTGCGCCGGGCGATCGGCACCGCGAATCTGGCGCTGGACGCCGCGGATCGGCACTGGATTCCGGTGATCCGGGACTGGCGGCTCAACGAGCGGCACTACGGCGCGTTGCAGGGCAAGAACAAGGCCGAGATCCGGGACAAGTACGGCGACGAGCAGTTCATGCTGTGGCGGCGCAGTTACGACACGCCGCCGCCGCCGATCGAGTCGGGCAGCGAATTCAGCCAGGACGGCGATCCGCGCTACGCCGGCATCGAGGCGCCGGCCACCGAATGCCTGAAGGACGTCGTGGCCCGGATGGTGCCGTACTGGGAGTCGGACATCGCCCCGCGGCTGCGCACCGGCAAGACGGTTCTCGTTGCCGCGCACGGTAATTCGCTGCGCGCGCTGGTCAAGCATCTGGAGGACATCTCGGACGAGGACATCGCCGGGCTGAACATCCCGACCGGCATTCCGCTGCGCTACGAGCTGGACGAGAATCTGCGCCCGATCGGTGCGGGCGAGTACCTGGATCCGGAGGCGGCCGCGGCGGGTGCGGCGGCGGTGGCGAGCCAGGGCGGCAACAAGTAACAGTAGCCGGTGGTTTGCAACTTACTCGCCGGTAGGTAAACTCTCGCTCGTTTCGTTCGATCGAGAGGTGGATCACGTCCGATGAAGTACGCGTTCCGTGCCGCAGTCGTGTTGACCGCAGCCACCCTTGCCCTGCCCTTCTTCGCCGGAACGTCCTCGGCGGCGCCCGAATCGACCGGGCCCGACGGCGGCGCCGCGGGCGCCGCCTGGACGGCTGCGCAGGACGGTCCGCAGCAGTATCCGAACATCCACATCGATTGGGATGTGCCGATCACGATGAGTGACGGCACGGTGCTGAAAGGCAACGTGTACCGTCCCGCCGATCCGGCCGGACATCCGATCGATGTGCGAACGCCGGTCGTGCTCAACATGACTCCGTACACCAAACTGGTGTCGAATCTGGCCGATCACGCGGGCTCGATTCCGGGACTGTCCGATGCGCTGCTGAATCTGTTCCGGCAGATCGATCTGTCCGGCACCCCGCTGTCCGGGATCACGGATCTGACCAAGGCGTTCGGCGGCGGTGAACTGCGCAACTTCGCGGTGGACCGCGAACTGGTGGAGAGCGGATACACGCAGGTCGTGGTCGATGTGCGCGGAACCGGCTTCTCCCAAGGGGATTGGGACATGCTGCGGCAGCGCGAGCAGCAGGACACCGTCGAGACGATCGATTGGGCCGCGCGCCAGTCCTGGTCCGACGGCAAGGTCGGGATGAACGGCCTGTCCTATTCGGGCATCAACCAGGTGCAGGCCGCGGAACAACATCCGCCCGCCCTGAAAGCGATCTTCCCCGTGGTGCCGGGCAGTGACCTGGTGAACGACGTGCTCGCGCCCGGCGGCGGCTTCGGATTCAACTTCATTCCGTTGTGGCTCAGCGCGATCAACGGCCTCAAATGGGTTCCGGATCTGCAGTCGCTGGTGACCGGCAAGTTCGACACCAGGTGGCTCGACGACCGCATCGATGATCCGTTCACCTACATGGACGTGTTGATCAGCGCCTACACCCGAACGCGCATGCAGGATCTGGATCCGCGGGTGCGCCAGATGCTGACCGACGTGTCCACCGAACGCCAAGCGTGGCTGGGTGACCCGAGCCGGATCACCATCCCGACCTTCGTCACCGGCGGCTGGCACGATCTGTTCACGTATTCGGAATCCAAGATCTACAACGAGATTCCGCTCGCGCCGGGGCACAAGCAGTTGCTGATGGGCAACACCTATCACCTGAACTCCGGTAGCGAATCCGGGAAGCCGGGTCTGCCGCCGCGCCTGGACGTGTTGCAGCGCGCGTGGTTCGACAAGTGGCTCAAGGGAATCGACAACGGTATCGATCACTACGGCCCGGTGACGTTGCGCGAACAGGGCGGCGGTTGGGTCACCCAGGGCGGTTTCGGTCCGTCGGCCCCGGCCGAGGAGGCCGCGAAATATCGTCGAATATACTTGTCCGCCAGGCGAAGTGGTACCGCGTCCAGTGCGTACGACGGATCGCTGAGCGGGACGCCCACCGGTGAGTCCACTCGGCTGACCGTCGCGCCCGGCCTGACGACGCTGTGCTCCAACGATGCCGCGCAGGCCACCGCGGGCGTGCTGGCGGTGATCGACGCGTGCGGTCAGGACGCCCGGATCGCCGAGACCGGTGCGCTGACCTTCACCAGTGCGCCGGTGCCGGGTGCGACGACGATCTCCGGTCCGGTCGCGGTCCATCTGGAGACCGTGCAGGACGCCGCGGACGGGTACTGGGTGGCGACGCTGAACGACGTCGCCCCGGACGGGCAGTCGACGGTGTTGTCCTCCGGACAGTTGATGGCCTCGCTGCGACAGGTCGACGAGGCACACAGTTCGCGTTCGGCGAATGGCGATTACACCGATCCGCGCGCCTACACCTCGCTGGACCGGCGTCAGCCGACCGTGCCGGGTGTGCCGACCACGCTCGATATCGCGCTGCCGGCCACCCGCGCGGTGCTGGCTCCCGGACACCGCCTGCGGGTGGACGTGTTCGCCGGGAACTTCCCCAAGGGGCTGCCGATCATGCCGATGCTGATCGACACCGGCCTGAAGCCCGAGCACGTGCAGCTCGATCCGCGAAATCCGAGTTTCGTGAACGTCCCGGTTCGCGGTGCGGACGGTTGGTGATCCGAACCGCCGGGTGATCCGCGATTCGCGGCAGAAGAGGTAAACCTCACAACCGGTACACCCCGCCGAATCAATCACAGCGTCGGGCGGGGTGGCGGACGAGTTCACACGTGCTTCGCGCATTCTCCAGATGTGCGGTGCCGCAACGCAATGTGGCCGAGGCATCGTCGAAGGGGTGCGCGGCCCGGCCGGGCCGGTGATTGTCGACCCGCCGACAAACACCGCGTGAACGACTGGCTAACACCGTCGTAATGCCCTGCGACCTGCATGAAACTTCGCCGTCCGGCACTCGCCGTGTCGGCCTGCGATCGTACGATTCACGTGTGAGCGTTCCCCAGGCCGTGCTGCTGGCAGTTCTCGCGGCCATCGTCGGGCTGGCCGTTGGCGGGCTGCTGATTCCGTATGTGAATGCTCGCCAGGCACAGCGGCGCGAGGCCGAGAGCGGCCTGACCATGTCCCAGGTCCTCGACCTGATCGTGCTCACCTCCGAGAGCGGTATCGCGGTCGTGGACGAATACCGCGACGTGGTGCTGGTCAATCCGCGCGCCGAGGAATTGGGCGTGGTCCGCAATCGGCTGCTGGACGAGCGCGCCTGGGCGGCGGTCGAGAAAGTCATCGCCACCGGCGAGGACATGGAATTCGATCTGACGCTGAAGAATCCGGTGCCCGGCCGCGGCCGCATCGCCGTGCGCGGAATGGCCCGGCCGCTCTCGCGCGGGGAATCCAATTTCGTCGTGCTGTTCGCCGACGACGATTCCGAAACCGCCCGCATGGAGGCCACCCGCCGCGATTTCGTGGCCAATGTCAGCCACGAACTCAAAACGCCGGTCGGTGCGATGAGCCTGCTCGCCGAGGCGTTGCTGGAATCGGCCGACGATCCGGATTCGGTGCGGCACTTCGGCAATCGGCTGCTGGCCGAATCCGGGCGGATGGGCAAGATGGTGACCGAGCTGATCGCCCTGTCGCGCCTGCAGGGCGCGGAGAAGCTGCCGCAGCTCGAGGCCGTGGAGGTGGACGTCGTGGTGAACGCCGCGATCGAACGTTCCCGCACCGCCGCCGAGGCCGCCGGAATCACCGTCAGCACCGATTCCAACAGCGGGATGGAAATTCTGGGCGATGAGACGCTGCTGGTCACGGCATTGTCGAATCTGGTGGAGAACGCCATCAACTACTCCCCGCGCGGCTCGCACGTGTCCGTGAGCCGCGCGGTGCGCAACGGTCATGTCAACATCGCGGTCACCGATCGCGGTATCGGCATCGCCAAGGAGGATCAGGAACGGGTGTTCGAGCGGTTCTTCCGCGCGGACAAGGCCCGCTCGCGCGCCACGGGCGGCACCGGACTCGGCTTGGCTATCGTCAAGCACGTGGCCGCCAACCACAACGGCGAGATCACCCTGTGGAGCAAACTGGGCACGGGTTCGACGTTCACGCTGCGCATTCCCGCGGTCGAGACCGAGGATCACAGTGCCCGCGGCGGGGCCGGTGCGGCCCCCGCCGCGGACAAGAGAACACCCCCCGGAACTCCGGCGGGTAAGAAGGAAACCGGCTCACGCCCCGCGGGGCGAGCCAGACCAAACGGTGTGGAGGCAACCCGATGACGAGTGTGCTGATCGTCGAGGACGAGGAGTCGCTGGCCGATCCGCTCGCCTTTCTGCTGCGCAAGGAGGGGTTCGAGGTCACCGTCGTCGGCGACGGACCTTCCGCGCTGGCCGAGTTCGACCGTTCCGGTGCGGATATCGTCCTGCTGGACCTGATGCTGCCCGGAATGAGCGGCACCGACGTCTGCAAGCAGCTGCGCATCCGCAGCAGCGTGCCGGTGATCATGGTGACCGCGCGGGACAGCGAGATCGATAAGGTGGTCGGCCTCGAACTGGGCGCGGACGACTACGTGACCAAGCCCTATTCGTCCCGGGAGCTGATCGCCCGGATCCGTGCCGTGCTGCGGCGCGGTGCGGGTGAGGAGATGGACGGCACCAGCGAGAACGCCGTACTCGAGGCGGGCCCGGTGCGCATGGATGTGGATCGGCACACCGTGCAGGTCAACGGCAAGCCGGTGACCCTGCCGTTGAAGGAATTCGATCTGCTGGAGTATCTGCTCCGCAATTCCGGTCGCGTGCTCACCCGCGGGCAGCTCATCGACCGGGTATGGGGCGCGGATTACGTCGGCGACACCAAAACCCTCGACGTGCACGTCAAACGACTGCGTTCGAAGATCGAGATGGATCCGGCCAAACCGGAACATCTGGTCACCGTGCGCGGCCTGGGGTACAAGCTCGAGGCCTGACCGGAGGACGTGACCCTCGAACACCTGAGGCTCCCGGATCACCGGGATCCTCGGGTGTTATCGATCCGGCAGCGGGTCCAGGTCAGGTGGACCCGGCCGAAGTCCTGGCGCGCGGCCGCGCGAAACGGCGCATCAGGGGCAGATCGGCCAGCTGGTAGATCGCTGCTGCCGCGACGATCGAACCGAGCAGGCACAGCCCCGCGCAGCCCAACCAGCCCCACAGGCCGAATCGGTGGCCGCCGATCAGGAATCTGGTCACCAGCACCATGATCGGGAACTGGATCAGGTAGAAGGCGTAGGAGATCTCGCCGAGCCACACCATCGGCCTGGACGGGGTGCGAGCGGACGGTCCGCGTTGATCGCGGACGGCCATCGTGGCGATCAGCGCGGCCATCGGACCGACTTCGGTCGCCGACATCTTGAAGTCCACCGGAACCACCCAAGTGGCCAGGTAGGACAGCGCGACCGCGAGCACCGGGAGCGTCAATCTCGTGTTGCGCCAACGGTTTTCGATCACCATTCGGGCGGTCAGCACGCCGACGTAGAACTCCGGCAGCCGCGAGAGCGGGAAGTTGTAGCTGAACCAGTACGAGCGCAGCACCGGAATATCCGGCTGCTCGAACCAGATGCGGGCCGCGTGCAGTTCGGCGTGCGGTGACACGTCACCGTCGACCAGCCGGGGTGCGAAGACGTTGCCGATCGCGGTCGGGCCGTCGAAGGCGATCAGGTACGCCGCGTGCAGCGCGAGGACGAATACCAGCAGACCCGCGATCCACCACAGCAGCCGCGCCGCGGGAATCCGCCGCACGAGCGGCAACAGCAGTGGAAAGCTCAGGTAGAACAGCATTTCCGAACACAGCGACCAGGACGGCACGTTGAGCCCGCCGACCGTGCTCCACTTCGGCACCCAGTTGTGCACCAGCAGCAGGTTCGGCAGCCACACCACCACGCGATGCAGCGGCACGCTCGCCGCGAGGATGAACACCGCCGCCGCGATCAGGTGCGTCGGATAGATCTTGAGCACCCGGCGGCGGTAGAAACCCAGCGCCGAACCGCCGCGTCCGGCCGACCAGTAGATGATGAACCCGGACAGCACGAAGAAGAACGTCACGCCGGCCGCGCCGAACTGCATCGGCACGAAGTCCTGATGGATCCGCCGGAACAGTTCGGTCTTCTGAAAGGGGTAGGCGGGCAACAGAATCAGCGCATGCGCCGCGAACACCGCACAGGCGGCCCACCACCGCGCCGCGGTCAGCGACGGCAGACGCCCCGAATGCCGTCGCTGATCCGCCGCAGGGGTGTCCACCGGCGGTGACTGCACCTGGGTCATTGTGCGATCCGGCGGTACAGTGCCTGTGCCGTCACCGAATCCCCCTGAGCGCTGGGGTGGAACGGGATGCCGATGAAGTCGGCCCGCGGGTCGAAGAACCCGTTCAGCCACGGTTGCGTCGAGCACAGGCCGTGCCCGGCGGTGATCGCGCGGACGTCGAAGAACTCGAGATCCATCAGCTTCGCGGCGTCGATCTGGGCTTGCTGCAACTGATCGAGGTAATCCACGAGGCCCGCGCCGCGGTCCTGGACGATGTTGCCGACACCGAGGACGCTGGTGCAGACGGTCGTCGAATGCGCCGGGAACAGTTCGGGATATCCGACCAGGATGATGCGCGCGTTCGGCGCGTAATAGCGGACGTAGTCGACGACCTCGCGGATCCGGTCGGCGTACGCCTGCCCGGTCATGGCTCGGAAGTCGGCGATTCGGCCCTGCGCCGCGGCCTCGGGTCCGCAGCCGTCGCGGAAGTTGAATATGCACGACTCCATCGAGGTCCACAGCATCGTCTTGCTGGTCCCCCAGGTGTCGTTCAAGCCGAACTGCAGGGCCACCGTCTTGGTCCGCGGACCGAACGCGCCCGCGGCCGCGGCGATGCGTGCCTCGGACACGATGTCGTAGGCGGTGTGGCTCTGCAGTGACGCCCCGGAACACGAGACGTCCTCGAAGTCCGCCGTGCCCGCGATCCCCAGCAGCCGGCTCAGCTGAATCGGCCACGCGGTGGGTCCGTGGTTGCAGTCCCTCGAATCACCGTCCAGGCGAATGCCGTTCGCGGTGTACGAGTCGCCCATGACGACCAGTTCACTGCCCGACGGATGGGACGCGGAGCTGTCGGCAGGCGAGTCGGCTCGGGCCGGACCGCTCACGGCGACGGCGAGCAACGTTGCGCAGGCGGCCAATACGACACCGCCGAGGCGGCCTCGGGCCGCGGTGAAGATATTCGTTCGCATCGTGCGTGGCGCCCTCAGTAGCCGGCTCGCGGAGTGAAGCCGGGATCCGACAGTGTCGGTGCGGGTTTCGGCGCGGCGGTCTGCGGATGAGTCTGCGGCGCTTGGGGTTGCGTGGCCTCGGGCTGGGGCGCCTGGGGCTGCGGCGCTTCAGGCTGCGTCGCCTGGGGTGGCGGCGCGACGGCCGGGGCCGAGGAGGCCGGGGGCACAGGCGCACTGGTCGCCGTGGCGCTCGTGGGAGATGTCGAGGAAGCCGCCGTCGGCGCCACGGTGGTCGTGCTGCCCGGCGTGGATCCGTGACCGGAATTGTCACAACCGGTGAGCGCACCCAGTCCGATAATCGCTGAAGTGGCGAACAATAGTGTGCTGGAAGCCTTTTTCAACGTGCTCATAGTCCATATATCGAACCCCGGAACCACAATCGCTACAAGACGGCGGTTCCATGGTCCGTGACCTCGTTCGATGATGGAATGTGTTGTCGGTAACGCTGATTCGAGCCGCAGCGATACGCAGACACCCGGCGTTCCCGGATAACCGGGAGCGTCGGGTGTCGTGGATCCGGCAGCGGCCTAGGTGAGGTGAACCCAGACGGTGCCGATCTGGGGGAGCTGGGTCTGGCTCAGGTGGAACCAGCCGAAGTCGTCGTGCTGCATGCAGTCGGTGAAGGGGCCCTTGGGGGACGCGCCCTTGCAGTAGATCGGGTGGGTGGTCCCGTAGATGCTGGCGACGACCTGCTTGCCGTTGGCCTTGGCGTTGATCGCGGCCGGATCGGTGTAGAGCACGAAGTTCGAGGTGGCGTCGTTGTAGTCGCGGGTGTCGTCGGCGTGGGCCGCGGGGGCGACGATCGCGGCGCCGGCGACGGTGAGCAGAGCGGTGGTGATCAGTTTCCTCATCATGGCGGTGGTTTCTAACATTGAAAGGTGACGTCCGCATGGCGAGACGGTGTCGCGCAGGGTTCGCTCCGCGCCTGATCCGCCTGCCCGCGTCGGCCGGGAACAGCTGATCGTCCGTTCAACTCGATGATATTGCCGGAAGATCGCTGACGCTTATGTACTCGGCTTTCAGGCGCTGCGCTCGTTCGCTTCGTGCTCCTCCGCCGCGCGGGTGGCCGGATGCACCGCGATCAGGCCCAGGCCCTCGCGACGTTTGCAGTGCCGGGCCAACTCGTCGTAGGCGGGCTTGCCGATCAGCTCGATCAGTTCCGGAGCGTAGGACTGCCACACCGGGCGCGAGCCGACATGGGCGTCGGGGGAGCCGGAGCAGTACCAGTTCAGGTCCTCGCCGCCCGGACCCCAACCGCGACGGTCGTATTCGGTGAGCGTGGTGCGCAGGATCTGCACGCCGTCCGGGCGGTCCACCCAGTCCTGGGTGCGGCGAATCGGCAACTGCCAGCACACTTCCGGCTTGACCGTCAGCGGTTCCAGTCCCGTGCGCAGGGCCATCGAATGCAGGGCGCAGCCGATGCCGCCCTCGAAACCCGGACGATTGAGGAAGATGCACGCGCCCTCGTAGCGGCGGGTCCGCAGCGCGGGTTCGTCGTCCAGTTCGTCCTGTTCCAGATAGAGCTTCTTGCGCACCTTGCCCTCGGCGTCGGTCGCCTCGCCCATCAGCTGCCAGTCCTGAGGTGTGAGCTTTTTCACAGCCTTGGCGAGCTTCTTGCGATCGTCGTCGTCGCACAGGAATGCGCCGTGCGAACAGCAACCGTCGTCCGGGCGACCCTCGATGATGCCCTGGCAGGCAGGGGTGCCGAAGACGCACGTCCATCGGGACAGCAACCAGGTGAGGTCGGCCGCAATGGTGTGCTCGTCGTTCGCCGGGTCGTTGAATTCGATCCACTCGCGCGGGAAATCGAGCCCGACCTCGGGACTGGGATCGATCTTCGTCGCTGGTCGCAGCCCCGTCGGGGCGCTCGCGGAAGCTCCTGCCGTCACGCATCCGAGTGTATTGCTCCCGCGGGGAAGCGCGTGGACCGGCCGTACATCGAGTACCAACCGTATTCCGACACGTCACAGCGCCACCCAGTACCGTGTTGTTGTGCGGCTCGGTGTGCTCGATGTGGGAAGTAATACCGTCCACCTGCTCGTGGTGGACGCGCATCGGGGTGGGCACCCGATGCCGATGAGTTCGACCAAGGCAACATTGCGCATGTCGGAGAACATGGACGACAACGGTCGCATCACCGGCGACGGGGCAGATCGGCTGATCGCGACGGTGGCCGAATTCGCCAGCATCGCAAAGACTTCCGGGTGCATCCAGCTGATGCCGTTCGCCACCTCGGCGGTGCGCGAGGCCACCAACTCCGAAGAGGTGCTCCTGCGCGTGCGCCGGGAGACCGGCGTCGAGTTACGGGTGCTGTCCGGAGTCGACGAGGCCCGGCTGACATTCCTGGCGGTGCGCCGCTGGTACGGCTGGAGTGCCGGACGCATCCTGAACCTCGACATCGGCGGCGGCTCGCTCGAATTGAGCAACGGCGCGGACGAGGCTCCGGACGCGGCGCTGTCGCTGCAACTGGGCGCGGGCCGCCTGACCCGGGAGTGGTTGCGCGAGGACCCGCCGGGCAAGCGCCGCGTCGCGGTGCTGCGCGACTGGCTCGAGGCCGAGATGGTGGCTCCGGCGAAACAGCTGCTCGAGCCGGGTCGTCCGGACCTGGCGGTGGGCACCTCGAAGACGTTCCGCTCGCTGGCCCGCCTCACCGGCGCGGCCCCCTCTGCCGCAGGACCCCGGGAACGGCGTATTCTCACCATCTCCGGTCTGCGGCAGCTGATTGCGTTCATCTCCAGAATGACCGCCTCGGACCGGGCAGAGTTGGAGGGCGTCAGCTCCGATCGGTCACAGCAACTGGTGGCCGGCGCACTGGTCGCGGAGGCGAGTATGCGTGCGTTATCGCTGGATACTCTCGAGATTTGCCCATGGGCGCTGCGGGAGGGATTGATCCTGCGCAAACTAGATACCGACCTGGACAGCGATCCGTCGACCGGTAACGGCCGGTCCTCGGGTGTGCCGGGCCCGACGGAAACGGTTTTGCGATGAGTGAAGATTCGACTCAGCTCTCGGTCGCCGAGCTGCTGGCCCGCAACGGTCAGGGCGCGCCCGCGTCCGGCGGTGGCGGTCGGCGGCGGCGTAGCGGCCGCGGTGTCTCGGTCAACGAGTTCACCGGAGATATGCCCGTGGTCCGGGAGGGCGGGTCCTCCCATGCCGCGCCCGAGGAGCCCGCCGGGTACGACGCACCGCCGTCCCCGGATCCCGCGCTCGCCTACTCCGCGTCGCCGGAGTCGGACTATTCACCGCTGTCCGGGCCGATCGCCTACTACAACCCGCTCGCGCCGGATACGTCCTCGCCGAGCGAGTCGCCCGGGTACTCCTCGTCCGGTTTCGGGGCGGACTCCTTCGGTTCCGGCGGGTACGATTCCGGTTCGCCTGATCTCGGATCGGGTTACGGCGCAGCGGATTTCGGATCGCCGGGGGCGGACCGGTCGTATCGCGCGCCGGAGCCCAACGGGCGGCCCGCCGATCCGTTCGCCGGTTCCAACGGCGTCCAGCCGACGCCGGGTGGTCGCCGGGCCCGTCGTGAGCTCGCCGAATCGCTTGCCGCGCAAGATGATTCGTCGGCCGATCCGTTCGGTTCGGCGCCCATGCCGGAAGTGCCCCCGGCGGGCGGGGGTGGCCGCAGGCGGCGCCGCGAACCCGACGACCAGATGACCGAGGTGCAGCCGTTCCGCGGGCCGCAGGGTGTGGACGGTTATGCGCCGGGCCCGGATTCTCGCGGCATGAACGGCTTCGCGCCGGGGCCCGATCCCCGTGCGCCGGGTCCGAATTCCTTCGGCCCCGGGCCGGACTCGCGTCGGCCCGGCGGCAATTCCTTCGGTCCCGGTGCGGACTCGCGCGGACCGGGCGGTGCCAACGCTTTCGCCCCTGGCCCGAATGCCCCTGCCCCGGGTGGCAATTCGTTCGGCCCGGGTCCGGATCCGGCCGGTCCGTCCGGGTGGGGACCGCCACGCGGTCCCGAGCCGATGGGGCAGCCGGGCCGTGGTCCCGAAGGGCGCGATCGCGGCGAACCCGGCCTGCCCCCGCGGATGCCCCGGCGCAACGGCGCCGACGGCCCGCCCCCGCCCCCGCCCGGCGGCCTACCGGCCTGGTCGGCGCGTCGGCGTGCGCCGGCGGACTTCCCGCCGCCGGACCGCAACGGCGAACCGCCCCGCAACGGCCAGGAGGTCCCGCCGACCGCGATGTGGTCCCTGGCCAACCAGGGCAAGCCGGGCCCCGGACCCGCCGGTGATCCGCGTGAGGATCTCGATCCCCGCCGCGGCGGGCGCCCGCTGCCCTCGGATCCGCTGGTGCCGCGCGATGTCCGGCCGGTGACCGATCTGCTGGCCGTGGATGTGCACGGCCGCACCGAGATCTATCCCGCGATCGGTCCCGACTTCGATCCCGCCGAGGAGGATCTCGACCTCGAATACGACGAGGACGAGGACGACGAGGACGATCTGCTCGACTTCGACGAGGACGAGGACGAGGAGGACGACGATTTCGACGAGCGTCCGGCCCGCCGGACCCGTCGCGCGCCGGGACGTTCCTCGCGCGACTCCTCGCTGAGCGCGCGCTCCAAGGCGCTGCTGCAGGGCGATCGGCCGCAGTGGATGAGTTTCGGCGGCGGCCAGGAGTCCGGTCGCCGGCAGTGGCTGGTGCTGGCCGGTCAGGTCGTCGGTGCGGCGGTGGCCGGAATGCTGCTGTTCAAGGGCTTCGAGAAGATGTGGGATCTGCTGCCGTTCGTCGCACTGGCGCTGGCGGTGGTGGTGATCCTGGGACTGGTGGCCCTGGTGCGGGTGCTGCGTCGCACCGACGACATGTACAGCACGGTGATCGCGGTCGTGGTGGGCATCTTCGTGACGCTCGGGCCACTGGCCTTCCTGCTCAGTACGAACTGATCCGGGAGCGAGCGCGTGGGGAAGATCGGCTCGGAGATCAAGGTCGGATTGTCGACCGCGTCGGTATATCCGGAGAACACCGAGGCGGCGTTTCGCTATGCCGCCGAAATCGGTTACGACGGTGTGGAATTGATGGTCTGGGCCGAACCGGCCAGTCAGAGCATCGCCTCCGTGCAGACGTATTCGCGACGTTATGCGATGCCGGTGCTGGCCGTGCACGCGCCGTGTCTGCTGATCTCCCAACGGGTCTGGGGTGCGGACCCGGCCGCCAAACTCGAGCGCAGCGTGCGTACCGCGGAGGCGCTGGGCGCGGCGACCGTCGTGGTGCATCCGCCGTTCCGCTGGCAGCGGCGCTACGCGGACGGATTCGCCGTGCAGGTCGCCGAGCTGGAGCAGAGCAGTCCGGTGGCCGTGGCGGTGGAGAACATGTTCCCGATGCGCGCGGACACCCTGTTCGGGCGGCACGAGGGATCGGCGCGGCGGCTCGAGCGCCGGGGCGGGCCCGGATTGTCGGTGACGGCGTTCAGTCCGTCCTACGATCCGACCGATACCGGTTTCCGGCACTACACCCTCGATCTGTCGCATACCTCGACCGCGGGCATGGATGCGACGCAGCTGGCCGCGCGGATGGGCGAGGGGCTGACCCATCTGCATCTGGCCGACGGGCGCGGTGCCGCGCACGACGAGCACCTGATTCCGGGCGAGGGTACGCAGCCGTGTGCCGAGGTGTGCGAATCCTTGGCGCGCAACGGGTTCCGCGGTCAGGTGGTGATCGAGGCGAATACCCAGAACGCGCGCACGACCGCGGCTCGCGCGGACATGCTGCGGCGCGCACTGGATTTCGCGCGCACCCATCTGGACCGCCGCGAACCGGCGTCGTCCCCGGAGCCCAGCGGAGTCCGGGGGAATTAGCGCACACCGAGTCCGAGATGGTGCGTTGGTCACATCGAGTTCGGGAATCGCGGCCTCTGCGGTAACACTTATACGGTGTACGAGCCAGACGGCGGGAAGGAGTGGCGGTGACGGAATTGGCCATCGATGCGGAACGAACGGACAGCGGAACTGCGGCGGATCCGGACGACGCCCCCTTCGGCCGGGTGTGCGCACTGACCGAGCTGCCCGGCCCGGACCCGGAGATCGGCCGTTACAGCGGCACGATCGAGCCGATCTGGACAATCGGGGACAAGCTGCATGGCGGCACCATGGTCGCGGCCAGCGCCGCGGCCGCCATGCTCCGGTTGCGCGCGTCCGCACCCGATCTGTCCGAGATGTTCCCGATCGCCGCCAGCACCGACTTCCTCGGCGCGCCGGAGCCGGGCGAGGTCGAGTACGAGGTCCGCATCCGCAAGACCGGCCGGCAGATCTGCCTGCTCGACGCCGGTCTGGTGCAGGGCGGGCGAACGCTGGTGCACACCGCGTTCACCTTCGGTCATCTCGATGACGAAGCCCCGGTCTACACCGCGGACAGCCATACCGATATGCCCGCCGAACCCCCGGCAGACGCCGAGATCTACGCCCCGGACTCGACGATGGGCAGTTTCGTGCACGTCGCCGAGGGCGCCACAGTGGCCCTGGATCGCGAATGGGCCCGATTCCTTGCGCGGGAGCAGGGCGAGCCGCGGCTGCGGCTGTGGATCCGCGCGCGGGAGGGCGATCAGCAGGATCCGGACGTCGCGGCCTATTTCGCGATGATGGCGGGTGATATGAGCCCGCCGGTGCCGATGAATCTGGGCCGCTTCGGGTGGGCCCCGACCGTGCAGATGACCACCTATCTGCGCCGCCGCCCGGCCCCGGGCTGGCTGCGTGTCATCGCCACCGCGCACGAGATCGGCGAGCGGATGTTCGACGAGGATCAGCTCGTCCTGGACGCCACCGGTGCGGTCGTGGCGCAATCACGTCAGCTCGCGCTCATCCCGCGCTGATCGGCGGCGCGCCCGGAACCGGTGCGTGCGGCACCGATAGCCTTGGACGCTATGACGAGAATTGCGGTGATCGGTGGCGGACGGATCGGCGAGGCGTTACTCGCCGGACTGCTCGAATCCGGGTGGGCGACCAAGGATCTGGTCGTCGTCGAGACGATGGCGGCGCGTGCGGAACTCCTGAGCGAGCGCCTGGGCATCCGCGTCACCGACGACGTCACCGATGCCGCGACGGGTGCGGATCTGCTGGTCGTCGCCGTGAAGCCGGGCGATGTGGACGGCGTGCTCGCCGAGGTGAGCAAGGTCGATCAGGACGACGCGCGCGACCGCGTGCTGGTCTCCGTGGTCGCCGGGATGACCACCGCGCGCCTGGAGGCCAAACTGCCCGCCGGATTCCCGGTGGTCCGGGTCATGCCGAATACCCCGATGCTGGTCGGCCAGGGCATGAGCGCGATCGCGGGAGGCCGCCACGCCGACGCGGCGCAGCTCGAGCAGGTGTCCGAGCTGATGGCCGCGGTCGGCAAGGTGGTCACCGTAACCGAATCCAAGATGGACGCGGTGACCGCGGTGTCGGGTTCGGGTCCCGCATATTTCTTCCTGGTGGTCGAGGCCATGGTGGAGGCCGGTGTCGGGATGGGCCTGAGCCGTGACGTGGCCACCCAACTGGTGGTGCAGACGATGCTGGGCTCGGCGGCGCTGCTGGACGAGTCCGGTCAGGATGCGGCCGAACTGCGCGCCGCGGTCACCTCGCCCGCAGGCACCACGGCCGCGGCGGTGCGCGAGATGGAACGTGCCGGGTTGCGCTCGGCGTTCATCGAGGGGCTCAACGCGGCGCGGGACCGCTCGGCGGCACACGACCGGTGACCCCTGATTCGCGCAGGTAATTGAACGACACGCGTCCGTTGCCTGACCGGCCGGTTATCTGCCCGGCAAATCCGATTTCTCACACCCGTCGCAGCAATCCCACTGGTCCCGCTAAGCTTCAAGGAGCACGTGCGTGTCTGTTCCGCCGGTGGGGAAGCCGGCGGCGCGGACGTGCCGGAGGTCGGTGACGCAATGATGTCTGGAAACAGCTCTGCGAGTACGGGACCCGTGGTCGGTGGAGGGACGCAGTTCCTCACCGTCGCCGAGGTGGCGAATCTGATGCGGGTATCGAAGATGACGGTGTATCGGTTGGTGCACTCGGGCGAGTTGCCCGCGGTGCGAGTCGGCAGATCGTTCCGAGTGCACGCGAAGGCCGTGCACGATTATCTGCAGACTTCGTACTTCGACGCGGGCTGATCCCCAACGGGATCCGATGCCCCGGCCCGAGCGGCCGGGGCGATCCCCGTTTCATTCGCGCGGCAGTGGCCCGGTACGATGAACCACCGTCGTGTTCGCCAGTCGGTGCTTCTCAGCGCCGCGGCGGCCGCGCGAACATTGGGAGCGCGGAAACCGGGTAGCCATGCGGGCCGGGCGACCCGGGGAACAGAGCGTACGTGAACCGGCGTGCGCGCCGAGTAGAGAGAGAACGCGAGGAACAACCCTATGGGTTCTGTGATCAAGAAGCGCCGTAAGCGGATGTCGAAGAAGAAGCATCGCAAGCTGCTTCGCCGCACCCGTGTGCAGCGTCGCAAACTCGGCAAGTAGGCCGTAGCCGTCGAAGGCCCGTCATCAACTGATGGCGGGTTCTTTCGTTTCCGGTGACGAAAGTCCTCGTTAGAACCTGGTAAATAGCCTCTCCAGGTACGCGCGCGACCCGCTACCCTGGACCGCGCGGGGACAAGCCGGCAAAGGGGTTCAGTTGGGATTTTCGGCGTGAGCCAGAACGAGCGCGACGGACACCGGCCGAAAGTGGTGCTGGTCACCGGTGCCAGTCGATTCTTCGGCGGCAACGTGGTTGCCGCCCTCGCCGCCGACCCCACTGTCGAGCGGATCATCGCGGTGGATGCGCGCCAGCCCGGTCGGGAGCTGCTGCATCGCATGGGCCGCGCGGAATTCGTCCGGGCCGATATTCGTAATCCGTTGATACGCAAGGTCGTCGACGGCAACGAGGTGGATACGGTGGTACACCCCGCGGTACTGTCCCGGCCGCCATCCAGTGGCGGGCGCGCGGCGATGAAGGATTTCAACGTACTCGGCGCGATGCAACTGCTGGCCGTCTGCCAGAAATCCCCGACCGTGCGCCGAGTGGTGGTGCGATCTTCCTCCGCGGTCTATGGATGCAGTGCGAAGGATCCGGCGAAATTCACCGAGGAAATGAGCGCCCGAACCCCGCCGAGCGGTTCTTTCGCGCGGGACATGATCGAAATGGAAGGTTATGTGCGCGGGCTGGCGCGACGTCGCCCGGATATCGCGACGGCAATTCTGCGTTTTCCGCCGATCGTCGGATCTCGGCTGGCCGACCGCGGCGTGCAGTATTTCCGGTCGCCGGTGACGCCGACGGTTCTCGGCCGCGATCCGCGCATGCAGGTGTTGCACGAGCAGGATTCGATCGCCGCGCTGACGCATGCCGCACTGGCCGCGCCGGGCGGGACGTTCAACGTCGCCGGGGACGGTTCGTTGACCTTGTCCCAGGCGATTCGCCGAGCGGGCCGGGTCCCGATGCCCATTCCGTTCGCGCTGTTCCGCACCGTGGGCCGCAGCTTCATGGGTCCGGTGATGCAGGAGTTCACGTCCGAGCAGATCGACTACTTCTATTTCGGGTGCGGTCTGGACACCACCCGAATGCGCGCCGAACTCGGATTCGAGCCGCGCTGGACCACGATGCAGGCCTTCGATGACTTCGTCGGGGGCGCAGCGTTGCGCCCCGTCATCGATCCGCGCTGGATAGACGCCGCTGAAACGAGACTTCTCGGCCTTGTCGGGGCCGGAGAGGGAGCACACCGATGAACGATGTGGCCAAGGTCATCCAACTGCACGACGTCGATTTCGAGGCCAGGCAACGGCCCGTACCGCGGCGCTGGCCGGGGGAGAGCGCCGCGAAACCGGTGACCTCGCTGACCGAACGTCTGGCCGAGACCACTCCGCCGCCGCCGCGCTCGCTGGGCGATCTGGTGCGCGATACGGTCGCCGACGGCATCCGCGGCACCGCCGATTTCGCCCGCCGCCGCCTCACCGGCGACTACCAGGTCGACGAGTTCGGCCTCGACGAACATCTGCTGGAGTCGGTGCTGCTGCCCGCGCTGCGGCCGCTGGCCGAACAGTGGTTCCGCGTGGAGGTCAACGGAATCGAGAATCTGCCCGAATCCGGTGGCGCGCTGATCGTGTCCAATCACGCGGGCGTCCTGCCGCTGGACGGGTTGATGTTGCAGGTGGCCGTGCACGATCGGCATCCCGCGCAGCGCGTGGTGCGCTTGTTGGCCGCCGATCTGGTCTTCGAGACGCCGGTCCTGGGCGGGCTGGCCCGCAAGGCCGGACACACGCTGGCCTGCCCGGCCGATGCCGAGCGGTTGTTGCGCGGCGGTGAGCTGGCCGGGGTATTCCCCGAGGGCTACAAGGGACTCGGTAAGGCGTACGGGGATCGGTACAAGTTGCAGCGGTTCGGGCGTGGGGGATTCGTCTCGGCCGCGGTGCGGACCGGCGTGCCGATCATTCCGTGCTCGATCGTGGGTTCGGAGGAGATCTACCCGAAGCTCGCCGATCTCAAGCCACTGGCGCGATTGCTCGGATTGCCGTATTTTCCTGTGACGCCGCTGTTTCCGCATCTGGGTCTGCTGGGCATGATGCCGCTGCCCTCCAAGTGGTACATCGAATTCGGTGAGCCCATCGGGACCGGGGCCTACGAGCCCGAGGCCGCGGACGACGCGATGACCATGTTCGATATCACCGACCAGGTCCGGGAGACCATCCAGCAGACGCTGTACAAGCGACTGGCCAAGCGCCGCAACGCTTTCAGCGGGTGAGAAGTCGGGTCGGGGTGATACCCGACCCGACTGTCAGTTCTTCGCGGCGTCCCGCTTGCGGGTCAGCACCGCAGCGGCTGCGCCACCGGCCGCGCCCAGCGCCAATGCCGTGGGTACGCCGATCTTCGCGGCCTTGCGGCCGGTGCGGAAATCGCGGACCTCCCAGCCTCGGTTCTTGGCCACTTCGCGCAGGTCCGAGTCGGGGTTGATGGCGACCGCGGTGCCGGTGAGCGAGAGCATCGGGACGTCGTTGTGACTGTCGGAATACGCGGTGCAGCGCTTGAGATTCAGGCCCTCGCGGATGGCCAGGGTGCGCACCGCGTGCGCCTTGCCCAGGCCGTGCAGGATATCGCCGACCAGCCGGCCGGTGAACACACCGTCCTCGCTCTCCGCGACGGTGCCCAGCGCGCCGGTCAGGCCCAGCCGCTTGGCGATGACCTGGGCCAGTTCGACCGGAGTCGCGGTGACCAGCCAGACCTGCTGCCCCGCGTCCAGGTGCATCTGCGCCAGCGCGCGGGTGCCGGGCCAGATCTTGTCGGCGATGATCTCGTCGTAGATCTCCTCGCCCAGTTCGGCCAGTTCGGCGGTGGAGCGGCCCGCGATGAAGGCCAGGGCCTTCTCCTTGCCGCTGGCCATATCGCCCTGGCTCTCCTTGCCGGTGATCCGGAATTTGACCTGCTTCCAGGCCATATCTGCCAGATCCGAGGTCTTGAAGTACTTGCGCGCGGCCAGGCCGCGGGCGAAGTGCACGATCGACGCGCCCTGCACCATCGTGTTGTCCACGTCGAAGAAGGCCGCCGCGGTCAGGTCGCGAGGCGGGCGAGCGCGTTCGGGGATCTGCGAATCTTCTTCTACCGCAACCGATTCCGCGAGTTCCGCATCGTGCAGGGCGAGGGCCGCGTCGGCGCTGGCCTCACCGGCGAGATTGGCGCGCAATTCCTCCTCGCTGGGCCCGAACGGGCTGCGCGTGATGCGGGTGAGCTGATCGGACAACCCCTGCCCCCACCGCGCCGGGAACTCGCCGAATCTGCCCGCGATGAACCCTGTCCTCGCATCTTTGGATCGTTCCGGCACCGCTAACCTCCGCCCGTCGCGCGAACATCCCAACATTAACCGAGTGGGGTGACCTGGTGCCGTACGAACGACGAGGCGCTGCCCACACCGGCGCTCAGCGGTTCAGGTCGGCGCGCAGTCGCGTTTCGTCGACGTCGAAATAGCTGTGCTCCCGGCCGTCGAGCAGCACCACCGGCAACCGGTCGCCGTATTCGGCGCGCAAACCCGGATCGGTCGCCGCGGCCTCGTCCACATCCACGGTCCCGGGCTCGATCCCGAAATCCGCACAAATCGAACGCAACTGGTCCAACGCGACGATGCACAGCCCGCAACCTGCCCGGGTCAGCAACGTCACCGCATGTCGATCACCCATACATTCATTAAAGCCGTCGTGGATACGTATGTTCCCGGCCCCACCGGACACGCCGACACCAAGGACGGTGGCCCAGGTTGATCCTGAAGTGATGGAACACTGACCCACCAGTTCACCCGGTTCGTTTCACTCCCGAACTGCCCCTACTTCGAGGCGCGACCCGGGCCGATCCTGCAAAGACGAAAGCCCAACCCCGGACCCACCTGGTTTCGCCCACCCTCGGCAACGCTAACCCCGAGGTCGGGCCGGGTGGATCCTGCAAAAACGAAAGCCCTACCCCGGACGCACCTGGTTTCGCCCGCCTTCGATAACGCTAACCCCGAGGTCGGGGCCCGGGTCGATTCTGGACTGACCGGAGCGGAGGAGCGAAGCGGGGGAGCGTAGGGAGGGAAGAATCGGCCCTTCGGGGGCCCCGACCCCGCCGGAGCGAAGCGGAGGCCAAAAATACAGTGACTGAATTCACCGACTTTGTGCAGGGCTTCACAAGCGGTTACGGTGGTGGCACGCAAGCCGCTCGCTTCCGGCAGCGGAAGCAGCCAATAACCCCGACGCGCGCCAGGCGGCACTGGTCCCAGGTGTGTCGTCGGCGGAGAGAAACCGGATACCTGACCCCGGCCGGACGAGGAGCCGAACGACGTGACAGAGCAGCATGAGACGCCCGAAGGCGTCTCCGGCAGGGCTCTGCGGTCGAACGCACCGTCCAAGGACATTCCGCAGGCTACGGTCACGCGGTTGGCGACCTATCTCCGGGTCCTCGCCATCCTGGCCGACGAGGGCGTGCTCATCGTATCGAGTGAGGAACTCGCTGTCGCGGCGGGTGTCGGTTCGGCGAAGCTGCGCAAGGACCTGTCCTTCCTCGGACCCAACGGCGTACGCGGCGTCGGCTACGACGTGGCCAAGTTGCGCGCCCGCATCGAGGATGTTCTCGGACTGTCCGAAGGGCATCGGGTGATCCTGGTCGGGGCCGGAAATCTGGGTCGTGCGCTGGCCGGATACGGCGGCTTCCGGCGACGCGGATTCGCCATGGTCGGCATCTTCGACCGGGATCCGTTGGTCATCGGCGCGACGGTCAGCGGCCTGCCGGTGCGCGACGTCGCCGAACTGAACGACGCCGTCATCGAACTCGAACCGACCATCGCGGTCATCACCGTCCCGGATCCGGCCGCGCAGGGGGTCTGCGATCGGCTGGTGGCCGCGGGGATGCAGTGCATTCTGAGTTTCTCCCCGATCGCGCTGGACGCGCCGCCGTCGGTGGAGGTGCGCCGGGTCGATCTGGCCGTGGAGATGCAGATGCTCTCCTTCGAACGGGCGCGCAGCGCCGAGGCGATACACACATCAGCGTCCGCGATCCGCCCAGCGGGGGTCGTGGTTTCGGCAATGGAGCCAACCAGCCGCGGTGTGTCCGGAGGCGGGAGCCTGCGCAAACACGCAGGATCCTCGGATACACCGCAAATGAGTAACGGATCGGTGGTCGCGCAATGAGCATCCTTCTAGTCGGAATTTCGCATCGCAGCGCTCCGGTCGCGGTGCTCGAGAAGGTTGCCGTCACCGAGGACGATCGTCCGAAGCTGATGGATCGGATGCTGAAGTCTCAGCACGTCTCGGAGGCGATGATCGTCTCCACCTGCAACCGCGTGGAGGTCTACGCGGTGGTCGACGCCTTCCACGGCGGTCTGGCCGAGATCGGCGATCTGCTGGCCACTCACGCGGATCTGCCGCTGCCCGAACTGACCAGGCACGCCTACGTGCGATACAGCGAGGCCGCGGCCGAGCACCTGTTCGCGGTGGCCAGCGGCCTGGATTCGATGGTGGTCGGCGAGCAGCAGGTGCTCAGCCAGATCCGCGCCGCCTATGCTGCCTCGGACGCGCAGCAGGCTGCCGGGCGCACCCTGCACGAGCTGGCGCAGAACGCGTTGCGGGTCGGCAAGCGGGTGCATTCGGAGACCGGGATCGACCGCGCGGGCGCGTCGGTGGTGTCCGTCGCGTTGGATCGGGCGCGGGCCGAACTGGGCGATCTGACCGGCCGCACGGGCGTGGTGGTCGGCGCGGGCGCGATGGGCGGCCTGTCGGTGGCGCATCTGGCGCGCGCCGGGATCGGCCGCCTGATCGTGGTGAACCGGACCCTCGAACGAGCGCAGCGCCTGGCGCACACCGCCGAGAGCATGCACGGCGTCGCGGCGACCGCGCAGGATCTGACCGATCTGGTCGGTGCGCTGGCCGCCGCCGACATCGTCATCACCAGTACGGGTGCGGTCGGTGCGGTGGTGACGCTGGCCGATGCGCATCGGGCGTTGAATTCCGCCCCGGCCGGGCATCGGATGGTGGTCTGCGATCTGGGACTGCCGCGCGATGTGGATCCGGCCGTGGCCGGGCTGCCCGACGTCACGGTGATCGATATGGAGACGCTGCAGCGCGATCCCGCGGCCGGTGCGGCCGCCGACGACACTTCCGCCGCGCGGACCATCGTCGCCGAAGAACTTTCCAAATATCTTGCGAGCCAACGCGTTGCGGAGGTCACCCCGACCGTGGCGGCGTTGCGGCAGCGTGCGGCCGATGTGGTCGAGGCCGAGCTGATGCGGCTGGAGTCGCGGCTGCCGACCCTGGCCGATCCCGAGCGCGCCGAGGTCGCCCGCACGGTGCGTCGGGTGGTCGACAAGCTGCTGCACGCGCCGACGGTGCGGGTCAAACAGCTGGCTTCCGCACCCGGCGGCGACACCTACGCCGAAGCCCTGCGTGAACTGTTCGAACTCAAACCCGGTGCGGCACAAGCGGTTGTGGCGCCGATGGAGGTCGCCACCCTCGGTGACGACCTCACCCCCGGTAATGAAGGGACGCCGGCATGAACGGCCAGGCGCGCAGGCGGCAGCGGAGCGTAACCACGGAGCGCCCCGTTAATGCTCGAAAGGACACAGTGTGACGGCCACCGACGCCATGGTGCACGAGAACGACACGACCCGTCGCGGTACCGCCGACGCGCCGTGGCGGATCGGCACCCGCGGCAGCCTGCTGGCGCTGACCCAGGCCGGCACCATCCGTGACGCGTTGATCGCGGGCGGACAGCAGGCCGAACTCGTCGTGGTGAAGACCGCCGGGGACAAATCCTCGGATCCGGTGGAGAAGATCGGCGTCGGGGTGTTCACCGCCGCGCTGCGCAACGAACTCGCCCTCGGCACCGTCGACATCGCCGTGCACTCCTACAAGGATCTGCCCACCGCGCCGGACCCGCGTTTCGTCATCGCGGCCATCCCGCCGCGCGAGGATCCGCGCGATGCGCTGATCGCCCGCGACGGCATGGTCCTGGGCGAGCTGCCCGCGGGCTCGCGGATCGGCACGTCCGCCGCGCGCCGCGCCGCGCAGTTGCGCGCGCTCGGTCTCGGCCTCGAGATCCTGCCGTTGCGCGGCAATATCGACACCAGAATTCGTAAGGTCGCCGACGGTGAACTCGACGCGGTGGTCATCGCGCGGGCCGGAGTGGCCCGCATCGACCGCCTCGACGAGATCACCGAATCGCTCGAGCCGGTGCAGATGCTGCCCGCCCCGGCCCAGGGTGCCCTCGCGGTCGAATGCCGCACCGACGACCCGGATCTCGTGACCATCCTGTCCGCCCTGGACGATGCGGGCACTCGCGCCGCTATCGGAGCCGAACGGGCGTTGCTGGCCTACCTCGAGGCCGGTTGCACCGCCCCGATCGGCGCATTGGCCGAGGTCGTCGAATCGCTCGACGACGACGGGCGGGTGGTCGAGGAACTGTCGCTGCGCGGTTGCGTGGCGGCGATCGACGGCTCGGACGTGCTCCGGGCATCGGTGGTCGGTTCGCCCGACGAGGCCGAGGAACTCGGCCGCGCGCTGGCCCGTGAGCTGCTGGAGCTGGGCGCGCGTGAGCTGCTCGGCGCCAACCGCGAGGGCGGCACAGACTTTGACCCATCCCAGCCCAATGGAGAACGATAAATGAGCCGAGCCACTAAGAAGCATCCTGGTCGGATTCTCTTTGTCGGGTCCGGCCCCGGTGACCCTGCGTTGCTGACCGTTCGGGCCCGCGAGGTGCTCGGCCGGGCGACGCTGGCGTTCACCGACCCCGATGTGGACAAGGGTGTGCTCGCCCTGATCGGTATCGCGGTGGAGCCCAACCCGGACGGGGAGAGCCCGGTCGACGTGCGCCCGGCCCTGGGTGAGCCTGCCGAGGTCGCCAAGACGCTGGTCGCCGAGGCACGCAACGGTCACGACGTGGTGCGACTGGTGTCCGGTGATCCGCTGACCACCGATTCGGTGATCGCCGAGGTCAACGCGGTCACCCGCTCGCACATGGTGTTCGAGGTGCTGCCCGGTCTGCCGTCCGGTGCGACGGTGCCCGCCTACGCGGGTATAGCGCTGGGCTCGAGCCACACCGAGGTCGACGTGCGTGGCGAGGTGGACTGGGCCTCCGTCGCGGCCGCACCCGGCCCGCTGGTGTTGCATGCGACATCGGGACATCTGGCCGAGACGGCCAGCGCCCTGACCGAGCACGGCCTCGCGCCGCAGACTCCGGTCGCGGTCACCGTGCGTGGCACGACCCGGCAGCAGCGGACCATCGAGGCCACCCTGGCCACGTTGAACAGCGCCGCTTCCGAGCTGGTCGGACCGCTGGTGGTCACGGTCGGCAAGGAGGTCGAGAAGCGGTCGAAGATGTCCTGGTGGGAGTCGCGCTCGCTGTACGGCTGGACGGTTCTGGTGCCGCGCACCAAGGAGCAGGCCGGTGAGATGAGCGAGAAGCTCGTCACGCACGGCGCCATCCCGATGGAGGTGCCGACGATCGCGGTCGAGCCGCCGCGCAGTCCCGCGCAGATGGAACGCGCGGTCAAGGGACTGGTCGACGGTCGTTATCAGTGGGTGGTGTTCACCTCCACGAATGCGGTGCGCGCGGTGTGGGAGAAGTTCGCCGAATTCGGTCTGGACGCGCGGGCGTTCTCCGGGGTGAAGATCGCCTGCGTCGGCGAGGCCACCGCGGAGCGGGTGCGTTCGTTCGGCATCAATCCGGAACTGGTGCCCAGCGGTGAGCAGTCCTCGGAAGGTCTGCTGGCCGACTTCCCGCCCTACGACGACGTTTTCGACCCGGTCAACCGGGTGCTGCTGCCGCGTGCGGACATCGCGACCGAAACCCTCGCCGAAGGTCTGCGCGACCGCGGCTGGGAGATCGACGATGTCACCGCCTACCGCACGGTGCGCGCCTCGCCGCCGCCCGCGGAGACCCGCGAGATGATCAAGACCGGTGGTTTCGACGCGGTCCTGTTCACCTCCTCCTCCACGGTGCGGAACCTGGTCGGCATCGCGGGCAAACCGCACGCCCGCACCATCGTGGCCTGCATCGGCCCAAAGACCGCCGAGACCGCCATCGAATTCGGCCTGCGCGTAGACGTGCAGCCCGAACTCGCCCAGGTCGGCCCGTTGGTCGAGGCCCTCGCCGAACACGCCGCCCACCTCCGCGCCGAGGGCCTGCTGCCCCCGCCGCGAAAGAAGAGCCGCCGCGGGCGGGCCTGATCGGCCTCCGCTCCGCTCCGGCGGTTCTGGCGTTGTCCAAGGTGCTTGGACGGGGTGTTCCGACTGCTCAGCGGCGGGTGCGCATGAGGTCTCGGACGAGGCGGCAGGTTTTGTCCGAGGGTGGGCGGATGCCTACGAGATCGGCTGTGCGGCGGATCGTTTCGTTGTCGGCGAGGTCGGCTCGGTAGACGCCGGAGTCCAGCAGGGCGATGGCCAGGCGCATCGCCTTGAGGCGGCGGTTGTGGATGACGTACCACGAGCGCGGGCGGCCCGCGGGCAAGGGACGCTTGAGCAATGGGACGTACGGCTGGTCGATGATGAGCTGCGAATGTGTGGCCACGAGACCCTCCCCGGCTGTGGTGGAAACGAATGATCGAGGGCGCGAACCGCTCTCGAACACATCTTCGATCATAGCGTTCGGCACCGACAGAAACCGCCGGTCGCGAGGTGTGCGACCGGCGGTTCGTAGTGGGTCGGGTCAGCGGCCCAGTACGCCGTCCAACCAGTCGAATGTGCGCTGGTGGAACAGGGCCGTCGCGCCCTCGTGGCAATGTTCGCCGCCGCCCTCGTCCTCGCGGAAGGTGATGAATTCCTTCGGGCAGCTCAGCGCGTCGAAGATCTGCTGCGGTTGGCCGGCGAAGAACTGGTCGTTCTCGGCCTCGAGTACCAGCGTCGGGCAGATGACCCGATCCGCGATGCCGGCCATCGTGAAGGACTCGATCGCCTTCAGCAATTCCTCGGGGCCGGACACTCCGAACGTCCACAGGCCGTTGCGAATTGCCCAGCGCGCCTGGGTGTTCTGTGCCATCAGCTCCTCGAGTCCGCCGGGCAGCTGTGCCGACATCTCGCCGATGGTCGTGAACGGGCCGTGGCAGTCGAAGACCCCGTCGTGCAGGATGCATGCGGCGATCCGGTGCTCGAAGACGGCGGCCCGCGCGGCGAGGTAGCCGCCCAGACTGGTGCCGACGAGTGCGATTCGGTCGGCGTCCACCTCGGGCAGGCCGAGCGCGAAATCCACGACGGGTGTGACCGCGGCTTCCCAGTCCGGCCGGAAGTGCAGACCCTGATCCCGCACGGTGCTGCCCTGGCCCGGCCCGTCGAATGCCAGGACGTGATAGCCGCGCCGCAGCGCGCCCGCGGCGATCGCGAAGTAGTCCTCCTCCAGTGTGGAGTCGTATCCGCCGTGGTAGATCACGGTCGGACGGCGTTCGCCGGAATCGTCGGCCAGGAACAGATAGCCCGGCAGGGTGGTGTCCTCGTAGGGGATGCGCACCCGGCGAGCGGGAGTGTCGAGCAGCGCGGCGGCCTCGTCGAAGGTCTGCTGCGACGCTCGGGCCAGACGGGCCGACTCGGCGTCGTGCGCCGGATCCTCGCGCCGGTAGAAGTCGGCGGTCCGGTAGTAGTTCGACGCCCGCAGCAGCGCCTCCCGCGCGCTGACCCGATGCCCGGCGGCCAGTGCGTCCCGGCCGATGCGCTCGACGCGCGCGGCGGTCGCGGCCCACTGCGTCGACCAGGCGGCCTCGTCGCTCTCCGGGATCTGCCGACAGGTCACCAGCACTTCGCCGAGTTCCGCGCCGCTGTACGTCGCATAACCCGCCGCGCGCAGTGCCTCGAAGGAGAAGGACTCGTCGTCGTAGAGAAATTTCATGGTCGGACACCTTTCCCTCAGGAACGATACGGTTCCGTTCCGTTTGATTCGACGCTAACACCGGATCCGAACGGAACGCAACGGTTCCGTCTCGGTTATTCTCGCTGCATGGCAAAGGAGCAGACAGCGGCTCGGCCTGCTACCGGCGGTGCGGCTCTACGGCAGCACGTCACCGACGCGATCAGCGAGGCGACCTTCACCGAACTCGCCGAATCCGGCTATTCGCGCCTGTCCATGGAGGCCATCGCGCGCCGCGCCGGTGTCGGCAAGGCCGCGCTGTACCGACGCTGGTCGTCCAAGGAGGAGATGCTCACCGAGTTGATCCGCCAAGCCGTCCGCGACACCCTGCCCCCGATTCCGGACACCGGAGCCCTGCGCACCGACCTGCGGCAACTTCTGGACACGTTCCGCGATCAGCTGTCGAATTCGACCGTCCGGAAAATCGGCGCGGCCCTGTTCGCCGAGGCCCACCACAACGAATCCCTCGCCGAGGTCATGCGCACCACCGTCGCCGCCCCGCGCCGCGACAACGCCCACACGGTTCTGCGCGCCGCGATCGACCGCGGCGAACTCCCCGCCGATCTCGACCTCGAACTGGCCTCGGACCTGCTCATCGCCCCGCTCGGCTTCCGCATCCTCGTCCTGTCCGGCGACAGCGACGACGCCTACCTCGAAACACTCACCACCGCACTCGAAGCCGCTCTGAAGGCCGCCGCCCCAGCTGACGCCGATCGGCGCAATCGGTCTCGGTCGGCGGCGCACCGGATGTGACGCCCCGGCGCGGCGCTCGTCCGCATCGGGCGTCGAGCGCGGGTCCGACTGCCCTTCGTGCATATCTGTCCGGACATCGAGTCGGCAGTTTCCTGCCGGATGTCGAACTGTCCGGCAAGGGTTGCCGTGTGCGGTCGGATCGGGTGCGGTCGTGTGTGATTGGTCATAGTTGCGGAGGTGTGCCGCGCGGGGACGCCCGGGTACGCGGGCATGTCCTCGGCTGCATCGGCCGGGAGGCCGTCCCGTTGTCGCTCGAATGTCCGCTCTTGCCCGGTGAATGCCTGGTCACGGGATCGGCGAGGGCTGTTTCGGGAAGCTCGCGCGGGGCGGCGGACGGGTGCGGAGGCGGTGCGGCAAAGGGGTGGACCGGGGCGTATCGTGCGATTCATGACCGGAATGGACCGCCCGCGGCGGTTGCGTCGTACCCCTGCTCTACGGCGTCTCGTAGCCGAAACCACCCTGGAACCAAGACATTTGGTGCTGCCCATGTTCGTCGCCGACGGGCTGGACGAACCGCGCGAGATCGGCTCGATGCCGGGCGTGCAGCAGCATTCGATGGATTCACTGCGCAAGGCGGCGGTCGAAGCGGTCACCGCCGGGGTCGGCGGGCTGATGCTGTTCGGGGTGCCGCGTCCGGAGGACAAGGACGCGGTCGGCAGCCTCGCCAGCGACCCCGAGGGCATCCTGAACCGCGGCCTGCGCGCGCTGTCCGAGGAGGTCGGCGACGCGACGGTGGTCATGGCCGACACCTGCCTGGACGAATTCACCGATCACGGCCACTGCGGCGTGCTGTCCCCGGACGGCGCGGTCGACAACGACGCGACCCTGGACCGCTACGTCGCCATGGCGCTGGCCCAGGCCGAGGCGGGCGCGGATCTGCTCGGCACCAGCGGCATGATGGACGGCCAGGTCGGCGCGATCCGCGACGCGCTGGACGAGGCCGGGCGCATCGACACCGGCATCCTGGCCTACGCCGCGAAGTACGCCTCCGCGTTCTACGGCCCGTTCCGTGAGGCGGTCTCCTCCTCGCTGCAGGGCGATCGCCGCACCTACCAACAGGATTCGGCCAACCGCCGCGAGGCGATCCGGGAGCTGGAACTGGATCTGGCCGAGGGCGCCGACATCGTCATGGTCAAGCCCGCCATGTCCTACCTGGACATCCTGCGCGATGTTGCCGACCGTTCCACCGTGCCGGTGGCCGCGTACCAGATCTCCGGTGAGTACTCGATGATCACCGCCGCCGCCGCGAACGGCTGGATCGATCGCCGCGGCGCGATCCTGGAATCGCTGATGGGCATCCGGCGAGCGGGCGCGGATATCGTGCTCACCTACTGGGCGGCCGAGGTCGCGCATTGGCTGGCGTGAGGCGCCGACCGTCGTGAATCCGTGGACTCCGCCGGTCCCGCCGGTGCCCGAACAGCCCATGCCCGATGACGTCCGTACCGCGTCCCAATTGTGGTGGGGCGCGGTCGTTCTGGGCGTGGTACGACTGCTCGCCGGGATGTGGACGCGGTTCGAGCATCGGCACACGATCGCCCGGAACATCTACGATCAGCTGCGCGCTCAGGAGCCGCAGACTCCCATTGCGACCTACGACCTGATGGTCACTCTGCTGATCGTGCTGGGCGTGGTGTTCGGGCTGGCGCTCGCCGCCGCGGCGCTGGCCGTGGTGCATCAGCTGCGTCGCGGGAAACCCTGGGCGCGCACGCTGTTGGACGTGGCGGCCGTGGTTCTGGTGATCGGCGGGGTGAACTCGATGTTCGGCCTCGGGGCGATCTCCGGCACCGGTGAGATGCTCGCCGGCGCCGCTGCCATACTGCAGGCGGTGGTGGCCGCTGGAGCCGTATTCCTTTGTCGCCGAACCGAATCCAACGGCTACTTCAAGGTGAACGGAAATCGGTTGCCCCGGTGAATTTGTCACCGGTGCGGCGGCATGTATCGTGAGGGTTGTCACAGAGGACCTGGGAACCGGATGTCGTGGGTCGTGCGTTCCGCATCGGATCGCGCGAGGCGTTCCGGAGAAGCGGAGGCAATGATGCGAGTGGTGATTCAGCAGCCGCAGAGCCTTCGGCGTGATGTCGTGATGATGGCTCTGGTCCTCGTTCTCGGTCTGCTCACGCTGGCCGTTCTGTTGCTGCCCGGTATGGTCGGCTGAATCGCTTCGCCCCTTCT
Organism: Nocardia jiangxiensis NBRC 101359; assembly: GCF_000308615.1. Classification (GTDB taxonomy): domain Bacteria; phylum Actinomycetota; class Actinomycetes; order Mycobacteriales; family Mycobacteriaceae; genus Nocardia; species Nocardia jiangxiensis. The sequence goes on along the minus strand of NZ_BAGB01000068.1, from coordinate 69,246 downwards.
CGGAGTACGGACGGGCGAGACAGCCTGGAGGTTTCCGTGACCGATACCCGAGCCACGGCCGACGTGCGGTTCGCCGAGCCCGGTGCGCGCTGGCGCGCCGTCGCGTACGGCCCGCTGATCTGCCTGATCGTGCTGATCCTGGAACTGGTGCTGGGCCACGGTCCGGTGCACTGGTTCGGACTGCTCTTCTGCGCGGTACTGCTCGCCGGATTCGTCTCGTTGCAGGTTGTCGCGGGTAAGCGGCACGTCAGTGTGGAACTCACCGAAACCTCGCTGCGCGAGGGCGCCGAGACGCTGGAACTGGAACGGATCGCCACCGTCCTCCCCGAGCACGACGAGGAGTCCTGGGAGGACGAGGACTGGCAGTCCGCGCGTGCGCTCGGGGAACTGGCCGGTGTGCCGCGACGGCGCAAGGGCATCGGACTGAAATTGCGGGACGGCAGTCTGGTGCAGGCGTGGGCGCGCGATCATCGCCGTCTGCGCGAGGAACTCACCGCGGCGGTCGAGGGGCGCCCCGCGAACGACGGCTCGCACACCGGCGACGGCACGGAGGACGCTCGATGATGTATCGGTTGTGGCCGGTGCTGGACGTGCTCGTCCTGGTCCTCTGCCTCGCCGGGGTCGTGCCGGCCTGGCACGCCGGTATCGAATCGACCTCGTTCGCCGCGTCCGGGGATCTGCCCGCCTTCGATGCGACCCGCTACGACGGGCTGTGGCTCGGACTGGCCGCACTGCTGGTCGCGGTGGCCGGATTGGCCCTCATCGATCTGATCGCGCGCGGCCTGGACCGGGCTCCTCGCCGCTGACCGTTCGGCCGCAGATAGAGGTTCTGGGCCAACTTTCGGCAATCGGGGGTAACCGGGTGATTCCCGGGGACACTGAAGGTATGTCCCGCACGTACCCCGTGCAGCGCAGAGTCGTGGTGATGCTGGTCGTCGGCGTCATCGGGCTGGCCACCGTGACCCTGGACGTGATCACGGCGATGGACGCCGGTCCGGCTCCGGAACCGGTGACCCGCTCACGTCTGGTCGACGGACTTCCGGGCCCGATGAGTTGCCTGGTGACGACCGGATTCTCGCTGACGTGCCTGAAGCCCTCGCACTGGTAGGAGTCAGTTCCAGTGCTCGTAGATGTCGAGCACGCGCGGACCGTGTGTGCCGGGGGCGTCCAGGAAGACGACCACGTTCCCGTCCGGATGTGCGGCCGATTCGAGCAGCACCTCACGCAGTGAGGCGTGCACGCCGCCGTGCTGATCGCGTTGGATCCGGCTGCCCGGATGCAGCCCCGCACCCATGCGATTCAGCGGGACGACCTTGGTGACCAGCGCCGGAACCGGACCGTCCGCGAGCGCCGCGGTCTCGGCGTGCGACAGGCTGATCCCGATCCGCCCCTGATCGGGCTGTGCGACGAGGGCTCCGGCCGAGGCCGCGGTCGCGGCGCAGGTCAGTGCGGTGCCCATGAGGGCGGTCAGGGTGGCGCCGATGATCAAGGTTCGCATCAATTACTCCCGGCCGGATTGCGGTTGATGGACAGAGGGTACGCAGTAGCTATCGGTGAGCGACCGAAGCGGGCCGGATCGGCGCTCCGGCGTGTTGTGCTGAATCCGGACATCCGGTGTGGGGTGGCTCACCCCACTACACCCTGTCGTCGACCGGTGCGGGCCGGGCTGAGACACTGGAGGCCGTGAGTTCTTCTCCGGCCTCCGCGCGCCTGTTCGATCGCGCCGCTGCGATCATTCCCGGCGGCGTGAATTCGCCTGTGCGAGCGTTCCATTCGGTCGGCGGTACGCCGCGATTCATCACTTCCGCGCGCGGGTGCACGCTCACCGACGCGGACGGCGCCGAATATGTGGACCTGGTGTCCTCGTGGGGACCGATGATTCTCGGTCACGCACACCCGGCGGTCGTGGAAGCGGTGCGCAGGGCCGCGGTGGACGGATTGTCCTTCGGTGCGCCGACCCAGGCGGAGATCGAGCTGGCCGAGGAGATCGCCGCGCGGGTCGACCCCGTGGAGCGGGTGCGGCTGGTCAACTCCGGTACCGAGGCGACCATGAGCGCGGTGCGGCTGGCCCGCGGTTTCACCGGTCGCAGCAAGATCATCAAATTCGCCGGGTGCTATCACGGGCACGTCGACGCGCTGCTGGCCGACGCGGGATCGGGTGTCGCGACGCTCGGCCTGCCGACCTCGCCCGGCGTCACCGGTGCCCAGGCGGCCGACACGATCGTGCTGCCCTACAACGATCTGGACGCGGTGGCCGCCGCGTTCGCCGCGAATCCGGACCAGATCGCCTGCGTCATCACCGAGGCCGCGGCGGGCAACATGGGCACCGTCGCCCCGCAGCCCGGGTACAACGCGGGCCTGCGGCGGCTGACCGCCGAACACGGCGCGCTGCTGATCATGGACGAGGTGATGACCGGATTCCGGGTGAGCCGGTCCGGATGGTTCGGGCGCGACGGTGTCGCGGGCGATCTGTACACCTTCGGCAAGGTGATGAGCGGCGGGCTGCCCGCGGCGGCGTTCGGCGGTCGCGCCGAGGTGATGAACCGGCTCGCGCCGATCGGGCCCGTCTATCAGGCCGGGACGTTGTCGGGTAACCCCGTCGCGGTGGCGGCCGGACTAGCTTCGCTGCGCGCGGCCGACGCGGAGGTCTACGCCGCACTCGATCGCAACGCCGAACGACTCGGCGCGCTGGTGAGTGGCGCGCTGGACACGGCGGGGGTCACCCACCAGGTGCAATTCGCGGGCAATATGGTGAGCGTGTTCTTCGCCGACCATCCGGTTACCGACTACGCCACCGCGAAGGCCAGCCAGACCTGGCGTTTCCCGGCGTTCTTCCACGCTCTGCTCGATCGCGGCGTCTACGCCCCGCCGAGCGCATTCGAGACGTGGTTCGTCTCCGCCGCGCTCGACGAGGACGCATTCGACCGCATCGCCGCCGCCCTGCCCGCCGCTGCCGCGGCCGCGGCGGCTGCCACACCCGAAGGATCCGACGCGTGAACGAGCGCACCGAGCCAGCCGACGAGACGACATCCGACACACCGCAGGACATCAGGTCCGAGGCGGCGGCGGACCGCACTTCCGACGAGCACGTGAAACTACCCGACGACGTCGCGGACACCGAGACGATCGTGCACGTGATGCGGCACGGTGAGGTGCACAACCCGAAGGGCATCCTCTACGGACGCCTACCCGGCTTCGGCCTGTCGGTGACCGGCCGGTCCCAGGCCGCGGCGGTCGGCCGCGCGCTCGCCGATCACGACATCACGCTGGTGGTGGCCTCCCCGCTGCAACGCGCGCAGGAGACCGCCGGTGCGATCGCCGGACTGCACGAATTGATCGTGCGTACCGACGACAACCTGATCGAGGCGGGCAACACCTTCGAGGGGCTGCGCGTCTCGGTCGGTGACGGCGCACTGCGCAAGCCCCGGCACTGGTGGAAGCTGCGCGACCCGTTCACCCCGTCCTGGGGTGAGCCGTACCTGCAGATCGCGCACCGCATGCTGGCCGCGGTGAACAAGGCTCGCGTGGAGGCCGCCGGTCACGAGGCGGTCGTGGTCTCCCATCAGCTTCCGGTGTGGACGCTGCGGCGCTTCCTCGAGGGCAAGCGCCTGTGGCACGACCCGCGCAACCGCCAGTGCTCCCTCGCCTCGCTGACATCCCTTGTCTACCAAGGGGATACGTTGATCGACATCGTCTACTCCGAACCTGCGGGGGAATCGGATCCGCGGGTGACCGGAGCGTGAACGGCTCGGCACACGACAGATCCGGTGGGTACGACGAGGCTCGGCCCGGCGGCGTTAGTCGCGCGTCGGGTGGACGCAGGTCGTTGCGGATCGTGCTGCCGGTTCTGCTCGCGTGCGCGGCGCTGGTGGCGGTGCTCGCCGGGTGTTCGACCGGCAGTGATGCGGTGGCGCAGGGCGGGACGTTCCAGTTCGTGTCGCCCGGGGGCAAGACCGATATCTTCTACGATCCGGCCGCGAAGCGCGGGACCATCGGGAAGATGTCGGGGCCGGATCTGCTGACGAACAAGACCATTTCGGTGGACGATTTCCCGAATCAGGTTGTGGTGCTGAATGTCTGGGGGCAGTGGTGCGGGCCCTGCCGGGCCGAGGCCCCCGAACTGGAGAAGGTGTACGAGCAGTCGAAGGCGCGCGGAGTCGCGTTCCTGGGGATCAATGTGCGTGATCCGGAGCAGGACAAGGCGCAGGATTTCGTCAGCACCAACCACATCCAGTATCCGTCGATCTACGATCCGGAATTCCGTAGCCTGCTGGCCCTGGGCGGAAAGTTCCCGACCAGCGTCATCCCCACCACGCTGGTGCTGGATCGACAGCATCGGGTGGCGGCGGTCTTCCTGCGTTCGCTGCTGGCCACCGATCTGCAGCCGGTGGTCGATCGTCTCGCCGCGGAGGGGACGAAGTGAGCCGAATGGGCTGCGCTGAGCATTCGCGGCGTTCCGGACACGGTGCCCGAGGCCGGTCGACATGCAGGTGAGTGTGCTTGCCTCGGTAGGGGATTCGTTCCAGCAGACCGCGGCGTCCGGGCCGTTGCTGCTGGCGCTGGGCGCGTGTCTGCTCGCGGGGCTGGTGTCGTTCGCCTCGCCGTGCGTGGTGCCGCTGGTGCCGGGGTATCTGTCCTATCTGGCCGGGCTGGTGGGTGCGGAAGCCCCGCCGGTGACCGTGGCCCAGGCGCGGGAGAGCAAGCGTCCGGAGACCGTGACCCTCGACAAGGCCGGGCGGATGCGCGTGGCGGGGGCGGCGGGTCTGTTCGTCGCGGGATTCACCGTCGTGTTCGTACTGGCCTCGGCGACGGTGTTCGGCCTCATCCAGACCTTGAACGTGAATCGTGAACTGCTGCAACGTCTCGGCGGTGTCGTCACCGTGCTGATGGGGCTGGTGTTCCTGGGCCTGGTCCCGGCGCTGCAGCGGGACACCCGGATGCATCCGCGACGGTTGACCGGTCTGGTCGGCGCACCGCTGCTGGGCGCGGTGTTCGCGCTCGGCTGGACGCCGTGCCTGGGCCCGACGCTGTCCGGGGTGATGGCGGTATCCGCGGGCACCGAGGGGACCACCGCCGTGCGCGGGGTGGTGCTGATCGTGGCCTACTGCCTGGGCCTGGGTCTGCCGTTCGTGATCCTGGCCTTCGGGTCGGCCAGCGCGTTGCGCGGGGTCGGCTGGCTGCGTCGCCATTCGCGCACCATTCAGGTGATCGGCGGAATTCTGCTGGTCGCCGTCGGTATCGCGCTGGTGACCGGTATGTGGGACCAGTTCGTGGGGTGGGTCCGCAATATGTTCGTCTCCCGAGTGACTCTCCCGATCTGACTATGACTGCAACCATGTCGGCCCCCGAGGCCCCAGCCCGCCCCCCTCGCCAGTCTCCGCTGCGCAGGATTCTCGCGGTCGTCCGCAACACCTGGCGCGGGCTGACCAGTATGCGCACCGCGCTGATGCTGCTGTTCCTGCTGGCGCTGGCGGCGATTCCGGGCGCGCTGCTGCCGCAACGCTCCCTCAATGCGCAGAAGGTCGACAAATACATCGCCGACCGGCCCACCCTCGGACATCTGATGGACCGGGTGCAGCTGTTCGACGTGTTCTCCAGCTTCTGGTTCACCGCGATCTACGCGCTGCTGTTCATCTCGCTGATCGGCTGCATCGTGCCGCGGGTGTTCGACCACTACAAGGCGCTGCGCACGCCGCCGGTCGCCGCGCCGCGCCGGCTGTCCCGGTTGCCGCACCACTATTCGACGAACGTCGAGCAGGCGCCGGCCGAGGTGATCGCCGCGGCGCGTAAGCAGCTTCGCGGCTGGCGGGTGATCGAGCGGTCCGCCGACGACTCCGCGCAGGTCACGCTGTCGGCGGAGAAGGGGTATTTCCGCGAATTCGGCAATCTGGTGTTCCATCTGGCGCTGGTCGGTCTGCTGGTGGCGATCGCGGTCGGCAAGATGTTCGGCTACGAGGGCAATGTCATCGTCCTCGCCGACGGCGGTCCCGGATTCTGCACGAGTTCGATTTCGGCGTTCGATTCCTTCCGCGCGGGCAATCTCATCGACGGCACCGGGCTGACCCCGCTGTGCGTACGCGTCAAGGATTTCCGGGCCGACTATCTGCCCAACGGTGAGGCGCAGATGTTCACCGCGGACGTCTCGTATCAGACCGCGCAGAATCTGGCCGACAACACCTGGCGCGATACGTCCGTGCAGGTGAATCATCCGCTGCGGGTCGAGGGTGACCGGGTGTATGTGCAGGGCCACGGTTACGCGCCGACGTTCACCGTCACCTATCCGAACGGGCAGACCCGCACGCAGTCGGTGCAGTGGGAGCCCACCGGCGATGCGACGTTCCTGTCCAGCGGCGTGATGCGGTTCGATCCGCCCGGCGGGATGTATCCCTCGGATGCTGACAACCGCAAGAATCAGATCGCCATCGAGGGGCTGTTCGCGCCGACGGCTTTCATGCACGGAACCTTGCTGAGCTCGTCGTATCCGGCCTTGACCGATCCGGCGGTGGCCGTGGACATCTATCGCGGTGAGACGGGTCTGGACACCGGTCGCAGTCAGTCGGTGTTCTCGCTGGATCCGGAGATGATCAAACAGGGTCGTCTGGTCAAGCAGACGCGGGTCAATCTGAAGCCGGGTGAATCCGCGACGTTGTCGGACGGGACGAAGGTGCGGTTCGACGGGGCGAAGCAGTGGGCGAATCTGCAGGTCTCGCACGATCCCGCGCAGCAGTGGGTGCTGGTCTGCGCCGTCACGATGATGGCCGGGCTGCTGGTTTCGCTGTTGGTCAAGCGCCGCCGGATCTGGTTGCGCGCATATCCGGCCGATGAACGGGACCCGGCGGAGACTCCGGACGACAAACGACGTACCGTAGTAGAAATGGGCGGTCTGGCCCGTACCGACCAGGCCGGGTGGGGCGGTGAGTTCGACCGCCTGCGTGTTCGCCTGCTGGGCGGGTCGCCGACCGAGAGTACGGGAGAGTAGCAATGCCGATCGACGAGAACATCGCCTCCTACAGCGATCTCGCGTTCAAGTCGGCGATCGTGGTGTACGTCCTGGTCTTCGTGATGCTGCTGGTGCAGTACGCCATGGCCTACACCCGTAAGGCCGAGCAGCGCGAACTCGTTGCGGTGGGCGCGAATTCGCCCGCGACGCCGCAGGGGCCGGGCCGGATCACCGAGCCCGCGGGCAAACCCGCCTCGGAGCGGATCGGCAATATGGCCTTCGCCGTGCTGTACGTCGCGCTCGGCTTGCACATCATCTCGATCGTGTTGCGCGGCTTCGCAACTCATCGTTTCCCGCTCGGCAACATGTACGAGTTCGTGACGATGGCGACCGGTGCGGCCGTCACGTTGGGCGTGGTACTGCTGCGGCACGAACGCTATCGCGGGATGTGGGCGTTCCTGCTGGTTCCGGTGCTGATCCTGATGTTCCTGGCCGGCACGGTGCTGTATGCCGACGCGGCCCCGGTGGTTCCGGCGCTCAAGTCCTACTGGTTGCCCATCCACGTGACGGTCGTCAGCATCGGCAGCGGCGTCTTCCTGGTCGCGGGCGTGTCGAGCCTGCTGTTCCTGCTGCGTCTGGTCCAGCCCGCGGGCGAGGAATCCGACAACATCCTCGGCGCGATCGCCCGCCGCCTCCCCGACGCCCGCGCCCTGGACCGCCTGGCCTACCGCACCACCATCATCGGCTTCCCGATCTTCGGCACCGGCATCATCCTCGGCGCCATCTGGGCCGAATCCGCCTGGGGCCGCTTCTGGGGCTGGGACCCCAAGGAAACCGTCTCCTTCATCGCCTGGGTCATCTACGCCGCCTACCTGCACGCCCGAGCAACCTCGGGTTGGCGCGAAACCAAAGCTGCCTGGATCAACCTCGCGGGTTTCGTCGCGATGTTGTTCAACCTGTTCATCATCAACATCGTGGTGAGCGGTCTGCACTCGTATGCCGGGCTGAACTGAGAAGGCACCTCTCGCGGGGGCTTGGCGCAGTACCGGAATTCGGTTGCGTCGATCGATAAGGTCGACCCATGCTCGACGAGCCGAATGTCGTGCCGCTGAGCCGGGCCGACGGCGGCGAGATCCTCACGCTGCAACGAGCCGCCTACGTCAGCGAGGCGCAGGCTCACGCGGACTTGACTCTTCCGCCGCTGACGCAGACGCTTCCGCAACTCCTGGACGAACTGGGTTCTCCTGCGGTGCTCGCCTTCGGCATTCGCGACCATGCTCGTTTGGTCGCCGCTGTTCGGGTGATGATCGAGGGCTCGGTCGGCCATCTGGGACGGCTCGTGGTGGCCCCCGACCATCAATGGAACAGTTTCGGTTCCGCGCTGCTGACCGCTGCCGAAACCCTCGTCCCGAGCACGATCACCGAGATGCGGTTGTTCACCGGTGAGAAAAGCCATGCGAATCTGCGCCTGTACAAGCGGTTCGGCTACAGCGAGGTGCGGCGAAGCAGGGCAGGCGATTACGACCTCGTTCATCCAGCCAAACCGCTGTCCTCCGATCGATCGTGATCTGCGGAGCCTTCGTCGTGGTCGCGGTGGGCTTTTCGGTTCGGGCCAGAACACTGCGGCCAGGAATACCGCCAGTGGTATGCCGGTCGCGAGCAGCAGGCCGAGGGCTTGCGTACGGTCATGAATCGGTTCGGGACGAGATGCACCCAGTAGGTCGTCACCCGATGTGGCCTGACGGAATTGCCCAGCGGGCGAAAGTGAGTCGGGGGCAGACGGTTTCGACGTTGACCACGGACATGATCGCGTTGAGTGTGATCGCGTTCAGATGGTTCGGTGCGGGCGTAATGACGATATCGACTTCGGGTTGGCGCGAAACCAAAGTCGCCTGGATCAACCTCGCGGGTTTCGTCGCGATGCTGTTCAACATGTTCACTATCAACATCGTGGTGAGCAGTCTGCACTCATACGCCGGGCTGAGCTGATAGGGGCTGACCTGTGGATTCATTCGTCCAATAGGCCATTTGCCGGTGCAATTCGACTCGTTGTTGTGTGAATCGGCAGTAGACGTCGATCCGTCTGATTACTGTTCGAGTTGCAACGGCGGACAAATTAGACCCGACCTGAGGAACGGTCATAGAGTCTTCGCGTGCCTCGTGCCAACTCAAATGCCCTGGAGGTCTGGAAAACTCGTCGCTGCGAGGCTCTCGACAGCCTCGAAGCGATTCATGGGCATGTCACGGGTGAGCGGCGCGGCCGCCAATACGCAACCGAACATCTCAACCTTGCGTTGTTCGTCCGCCTCGCCGCCGAGTTTCAGGGTTTCTGTCGGAACCTCCATGACGACGCGGCCTTTGTTCTGGTCAGCAGTCTGGACCTGGGCAACGATCCACGGATGTCTGTCATCCGAAACGCGCTGGTGCGCAATAGAAATCTCGACAAAGGGAATGCGCATCCAGGGACTCTCGGTAACGACTTCGCGATATTGGGCATGACGTTCTGGCCCGATATTCATGCGGCGTATACGTCTCGAGGAGCGAAGTGGCGCGAAACCATGACGGACTTGAACGAGGTTCGCAACGCGGTAGCCCACAGTGATGATGCCAAGCTGGCCGTGGTCAAGCAGAAACAGCCGCTCAACCTGGCCACGTTCCGAAAGTGGCGACGATCTCTCGATGGTGCTGCATCTGGCCTGGATAGAGCAGTCGAGGCATACTTGCAGAGCACGGCCGATGCCGGATGGGAAACGCTGTAGGAAGGTGGGTGAACGATGCGCAAGAAACAGCGCCACACGTTGCGGCCGGGCGATCGCGTCCGTGTACCGTTCGGCCACCGCATCGTCGAGGGTACCGTGACCAGCGTGGACGGTGGTCGCATTCATGTCGCGCTCGACATCGACGGCACCGACGAGCCGGTAGCCGGACTGTACCGAGAAAGCGAGCTTGCGCCTGCTTAGGCAGTGCTTCGGGAGACTCGGTGATCTTTCAGCTCAGTTTGCTCGGGTTCGCGTCCTGGTTGGGTGCATCGCTGTGACTGCGCCGATGCCCTGCGCTGACGGCGCGCTGGTGGACTTGGCTCAGGCCGATGGGTGGGAAATATGTGTGATCAGCTCGCCGGCTGGCCGACGGCATCATCGTCGCGCCGATCACCTCCAACTCGCTCGCGAAATGGGCTGCCGGAATATCCGATACCTTGCCGCTCGGGTTGCTGATCGAAGGTCTCGGGCTGAGGCTTCCGGTCGTGGCCGTGCCGTTCGCGAATCGGGCTCTGATGAGTTTTCCGCCTATCGGCGAAGCCATCCGCAATCTCTGGCAGTGGGGTGTGACGGTCCTTTCGCAGGACGAGCCGCATGAGCCTAGGTCGGGAGGCGCAGCGCGCGAGCAGTTTCCATGGGAAGCGGCGTGGCGTGCACCGCTCGATCATCCCCGGCTCAGCTTGCCGCAATGAGCCGAGGTGCTTGTCGGAAGCGAACGCGCAGTTGCGTTTTCATCGAATGTTCGGCGGGGCGAGCACCGGAACGGATGTGGAGCTGACGTGACGTTGGTTTGGTATGCGGCGTATGGGTCGAATTTGTTACCGGCGCGGTTCGATTGTTATCGGGAGGGTGGGCGGCCGGTGGGGGGTGCGCGGACTTATCCGGGGTTTCGGGATCGGACGGCACCTCGGGATACCCGGGGGTTGATGGTGCCGGGGGCGGTGTATTTCGCGTGGGAGAGTCCGGTGTGGACGGGTGGGATTGCGTTCTATTCGGTTCGGGGGATGCAGGATTGGCCGCGGGAGGTTGCGGCTCGGGGGTATTTGTTCACGCTCGAGCAGTTCGAGGATCTTGTTGCGCAGGAGATGTATCGGGAACCTGGGGCGATGCGGATCGATCTGGATGCCGTGGTGCGTGACGGGGCTGTTCGATTGGGGGAGGGGCGGTACGAGACCGTCGTATATCTCGGGGAGCGTGCTGGATATCCGATGCTGACCTGTACCGCGTCTTGGGATCCGGCGAGCGTCGAATTGCGCCGTCCCGCACCGCGATATCTGAAGATGTTGGCCGACGGGCTGCGGGAATCGCACGGGTGGACGGCCGAGCGGATTCATACCTACCTCGGCGGGCTACCGGGGGTTCGAGGGCTTTGGGACATCGGCGAGCTCCGGGAATTGATCGACGCTGCGTGATCGGCGAGCGAATCGGGTCAGTGTGACTTGGCCATCCGGTCACTTCCGGACCGGATGGTTCAGGCCGGGTGGCATGGCTGCGATGGTGTTCAGACTTCTGGCGGCGGAATGCAGAGCGGCGCGCGCGGCGGCGATTACGGGGTGGTCGCGGTGGCCTCGGCGGTAGGCGAGGTGGGTGCGGCGGCGGGTGGGTAGCGGGGTGAGGTGGACGGTCGGCGGGATGGTCTGGACGCCGAGTTCGGGGACGAAGGCGACACCCTGCCCGGCGGCGACCAAGGCCAGGACGGTGCCGAAATCGTCGGCGTGGTGGCGGATGTGGGGAGTGAAACCTGATGCCTGGCAGGCACGTTGGGTCATGGTGTTGCACAGCGTGCCGGGGGTTCCGGCGATCCAGGGCGAATTGCGATGCGCGGTCAGCGGTTCCGCGTTCGGTGCGGCCAGATAGACGGTTTCGGTGAGGAATTCCTCGGTGTCCAAACCGATTTCGGGATCGCGGGGGACGTAGTCGTATTCCTGGACCAGCGCGATGTCCAGGCTCTCCGCGTGCAGGGCCGAGGGGGCGCGGGCCGGATCCAGTTCGGTGATCGACAACTCCAGGCCGGGATGTTCACGGCTGAGGGTGACCAGGGCGGGAGACAGGATCGCGTGGACCGCGCTCGGGAACGCGCCGATGCGAAGCGTACCGGTGAGTTCGGTTCGGGCCGTGGCCAGTTCGGCGGCGGCCTGTTCCAGGACCGCGAGCACGGTGTCGGCGTGTTCGACCAGACGTAGCGCGGCGGGCGTGAGAGCCACACTGCGGCCGGTGCGTTCGAGCAGCGGCACCCCGGCCTGACGTTCCAGCGCGGACAACTGCTGGGAGACCGCCGACGGGGTGTAGGACAGCGCCTCGGCCACCCCGGCGATGGTGCCGCGCCGGGCCAACTCGCGCAACAATCGCAGTCTTCGCACGTCGAGCATCAGTTCAGCTTACGTTCGCCGCAAGAAATGCGTAATAGACGTAATGTATTGATTCCGTCAGGCTGGGCTCATGAAACTCACCGGCCTGTTCGTTCCGCTGATCACTCCCTTCACCGCCGCGGGCGAACTCGCCGACGACGCATTGGAGGGCCTCGCCCATCACATCCTCGACGAAGGCGCGGCCGGAATCGTCGCATTGGGCACGACAGGCGAGCCTGCGACGCTCACGAGTGTCGAACGTCACAGAGTTCTGCAGATCTGCGCGACGGTGTGCCGGACTCGCGGCGTCCCGCTCATCGCTGGAGCGGGATCGAATTCGACCGAGGATTCCGCGGACTCGCTTGCCGCGCTCCCTCCCGAGGTCTCGGCCGCGCTGGTCGTGGTCCCGTATTACACCCGCCCCTCGGAAGACGGTGTGGTGGAACATTTCCGTCGAATCGCCGCGGCCGCACCGGTTCCCGTGCTGGTCTACAACGTTCCGCAGCGCACCGGCCGCCCGCTCGGCGCGCAAACGCTGTGCAGGCTGGCGGAATTGCCGAACGTCGTGGGATTAAAACAGGCGGTCGGCGGCATCGACGAGGCCACGATCGGATTCCTCAGCCGGGTACGCGGGGAGGTTGCGGTGCTCTCGGGCGACGATCTGTTCGCCGCGCCGCTGCTGGCTCTGGGCGCGCGGGGCGCCATCCTGGCCTGCGGAAATGTGGCCCCGGCGGGTTATGCGGCACTGATTGCGGCCTGGCGCGCGGGATCGCTCGAGCGGGCCCGTGAACTGGGCAATCGGCTCGCACCCCTGGCTTCGGCATTGTTCGCCGAGCCGAATCCCGGTGTGCTCAAAGCGGTTCTGGCGGCACAGGGCAGGATCCCGAGTGCGGCGGTGCGGTTGCCGCTGCTCGCGGCGAGTGATGCGGCGAGGCACGCCGCTCTGGAGGCATACGACCTGATCGGGGTGTAGCTACCCCGGCACAGCGTTGCCTTGGACTGAGACGCCCCAGCGAGAGACGCTCGGAAAGTATGCGGCCGGGCGAGGGCTACTCGCCCGAACCGGGGTCGCCGTCGTGGCCCTTGTGTGAGATGCGCCAGAGGAATTCTGGGTCGTCATCAGGGCCGATGACGCGTTTGCGTCGGGAAACCGTATGGCCGGCACCGATACGGTTCGCTCGCTGCGGTCCGAACGCCTTCCAGCACAGCACCGCAACAGCCACCACAGCGATGAGTGCCAACAGGTACGTCACGTCGCTCACCTCCTCTATCGAGGGTAATCCCGTGGACGTACCTGCGGCACCGTGGACGTCGAAAAGAGGTTATACCCGGGTCGCCTCGGTGGTCAGGGACCGCAGCAACTGCATCACCTCGGTCTCGCGAAAGCGCCGGTGGCCACCCGGCGTGCGCAGTGAGCCCAGTCGCCCGGCATGTGCCCAACGGGTGACCGTCTTCGGATCAACATGGAACAACGCCGCAACTTGGCCTGGGGTCAGGAGGGCCTCCTGGCCGTTGACGGAACCAAACGTGCGGCTCGCCGCGGTGATCGCAGTCATTCGCAAACCTTTCCGTAATCGACAGTTCCCTCATCAGATAGCGACATCGTTGCACCGGACCCCCCACGTACTCGAATGATCTAACGTTGGTAAAGGGGAAGTAATAGACAAATCGGATAAGCGTACGGCTTGGTGATTTGGAACGTTTCACTCTTCTGGCGAATCTTCAGCGATCGATGCGGTGTGGTCCGTGGCCGATCGAGGGCATTCGGGCGCGTCGCCTAGGCTGGTGCATGTGAGTGATGCAGCATCCCGTCCGGACGACGCGCCTGCCGGTGGAGTCTCCGGTTCGCCGGGGCGGCGGCTGGCGCGCAATCTGGCGCTGTACACCGTGGCCCGGTTGGCGCTGGTCGCGATCATCGCCGCCGTCATCGTGCTGGTCGCGCACGTGGTGAAGGTCGATATTCCGGTGATCGTTGCGCTGCTGTTCGCCCTGATCGTCGCCATGCCGCTGTCGTTGCTGTTGTTCAAGCGGCTGCGCTCCCGGGTGAATCAGGACATCGCCGCGGTCGACGAGCGACGTCGCACCGACAAGGCGCAGCTGCGCGCCCGCATGCGCGGCGAGTAGCGCCCGAACGCGGCGTCCGAGCGCCGCACTCTCTTCGTATTCGCTCCTGGTGAACGACTTCCTTGTGATGTCAATTTTCGTTGACGCGCGCCGAGTGTCAACGTAAATTGACGTCTATGAGTGAAGCGACAACCCTGGCGGCCGCCGCCGGCAGTCCCGACCCCACGGTCGGCCTGCGTGCGGTGCTGGCCTTACGGCGGTTGCTCGAGCGGCTCGAGGCGATCCAGGTGGGTAATGCCCGCTCCCAGGGGTGGTCCTGGCAGGCGATCGCGGAGGCGCTCGAGGTCAGCCGGCAGGCGGTCCATCAGAAGTACAACCGGAGAGGCGGGATCGGCTGATGTTCGAGAGGTTCACCAAGGCGGCGCGGTATGCGGTCGTGATGGCGCAGGAGGAGGCGCGCATGCTGGGCGCGCCGAACATCGACGTCGAACATCTGCTGTTGGGACTGGCCGCCGGGCCCGACGACGGAATTCGGAAAGTATTGGCGAGTGGTGGAATTACCGCAGCAACGATCCGGGAATCGCTGTCTCGCAAGCGTTCCGCCGAGCCGCTGGGCGAAGAGGACGCTGCCGCACTGCGATCCATCGGCATAGATCTCGACGCCGTTCGCGAAAGTCTGGACGCGACCTTCGGCGCGGATGCGCTCGATCGCGCGGCGGCACCGGAAAAGCCGCGCGGGCGTTTCGGTTTCGGCGGGAATGGTGGGACGAATTTCGGGCACATCCCGTTCACCAAGGCGGCGAAGAAGGTGCTCGAATTGTCACTTCGGGAGGCAATTACGCGCAGCGACAATCGAATCGAGGCCGCGCACGTTCTGCTCGGTGTGCTGCGCGCGCCCACCCCGCGCACCGTCGAATTGCTCGGCGGCGACGAGGGCGTCGAGGGGATTCGCCGCGCGGTGCACGATCTGCTGGACCGGGCCGCCTGAGGCGGTGGAGGCCGATTGATTCGCGTACCCGGTGGCCGGGCGTCGTGCCGGTTAGCATGGCGCCATGGCCCTCTTGCTACGCCTGATCATCAATGCCGTCGCGATCTGGCTCGCGTCCGCCCTGGTCAGCAATATCGAGCTGATCAGCCCCGCCGAGCACGGCACCAGCGGCAAGGTGATCGTGGTGTTGATCGTCGCGGTCATCTTCGGATTGGTGAACGCGCTGGTCAAGCCGATCGTCAAACTGCTGTCCCTGCCGCTGGTGATCGTCACCCTGGGCCTGTTCCTGCTGGTCATCAACGCCCTGATGCTGTGGCTGACCGCCGCGATCACCGCCACCACCGAGTACGGCCTGCGTGTGCACGGCGTCTTCGCGGCGGTGGCCGGAGCGATCATCATCACGGTGGTCAACTGGGTGCTGGGTATCTTCGTGCCCGAGGGCGGCCGGGACTAACTTCCCGACGGTTTGGTCCCGGTCAGCAGCCGGGTCGGCAGCAGCGGGGTGCCCCACCACATCCGCCAGCCGAGGTTGCGCAGTTCCAGATCGACCATGCCGAGCTCACTCAGTCGCGCCCGATAGCGGTTCGTGAACGCCAGATCCGCGACGACCAGCCGTCCCCCGGGCCGCAGCACGCGGAACGCCTCGTCGATGGCGGTGCGACGGCCCGTGGCGTCGGGGATGTTGTGGATCGCGACGTTGCTGATGATCAGGTCGAACTCGTTGTCGGAGAACGGCATCCGGGTCATATCGCCGGTCACCAGCTCGACCCGGCCGCCCACGCCCTCGAGTTCGGCGTTGCGCCGGGCGGATTCGGGACTGTTGCCGGTCTGGTCCGCCTGCCAGATATCGATGCCGACCGCACGTCCGCCGGGCAGGAGTTCGGCGGCCATGCACAGGATCGCGCCGCGGCCGCAGCCCAGCTCCAGCAGCCGCTCGTTCCCGCGCAGCCGCAGACCGGTCAGAATCCGTTCCCACACTTCGTATTTCCCGACCTTCGTGGTCCGCAGGAACGAGCCCACGAACAGCACGAGCCCCAGGGCGCACACCGCGGGTATCACCGCGCCGACCACGACTCCGGTCACCGCGAAATACACCGTCAGCGCGATCAGGACGGTCAGGATCGCCGCGGCGATGATCGCCTGTCCGCGCGCGGACACCGTCCCGTAGTCGCCGTCCAGGCCGTATTCGCCGCGGCGCGGACGCAATCGCGACGCGTCCGGAACGTTCGTCACATCGTTGCTCATCGGTACCTCACTGTGAATTGTGTTGCAGCACCGTCAGCATGGGCCGCCGCGCCGGGGCGGGTCTTGAAGAAATGTTCCGGCCTGCGGTTGCCACGCGACCGGGTCGACGGTCAGCCAGGGCGCTCGCGCCACCTTCGCCGGTGTCAGCCCGGTGAAGGCCAGGACGTCGTGGTGCAGGTGCGACTGGTCGGCGAAACCGCAGTCCGCCGCGACCGACGCGGCGGTGCGCCCGGCCGCCAGGAGATGAACGGCGTGGTCGAAGCGGATCAGATTCGCGGCGTATTTCGGGGTCAGGCCGGTGTGCGCGCGGAACCGGGACCACAGGCGCTTGCGGCTCCAGCCGACCTCGTCGGCCAGCCGGTCCACCCGAACCCGCCCGTGACCGCTCACCATGCGAGCCCAGATCCAGGTGAGTTCCGGGTCGGCGGTGCGGCCGGTCGCGCAGCGCAGCATGAGCGCGCGTCGCGTGAGTGTGAAGCGGGCGTCCCACGACGGGGCGGCGCGCAACTGCTCGTGCAGGAGTTCCGCGTCGGGTCCCCAGAATTCGGCCAGGTCCAGAAATTCCCCGCCGAGCTGTGGCGCGACCTCCGAAACAGCCTGTGCCAGCAGCGGAGACAGCCGGATCTGTAGGAGTTCCACCTCCCGCGCGCAGCCGCGGATACCGCCCGGCGCGACGCCGACGACGACGCTGCCGTGGCGCCGCTCGCCGGTGCCGTCGTCCATGATCAGCGCGTCGTCACCGAGGTCGATGAACATGGTCAGGGCCGGGTACGGGACCACGTCCAGGGCGAGTGCGTCCTCGGCTCGTCCGTGGAAGCCCGCCATGCTCAGTCCGGGCAGCCGGTCGGTGGGCGAGGGCATCGCGACATCCACTTCGGCGTCGGCGATACGGACCCGTTCGACAGGCATATCTCATGGTAGGAGCATCAGCCGAGGGCGAGCGCGACTCCCGAGAGGATCGACCACAGCAGCATCGCCAGGCCGGTGTCGCGCAGCGACGGGATGAGACCGGGGCCCTGTTGGCCGCCGCGTACCGGGTTGTTCGAGCGCACCGCGAGCGGTACGGCGAGCAGGCCCAGCAGGGCCCACGGGGTGCGCGCGACGAGGACCAGCGAGGCGATGAACGGCACCACCATCAGCACCAGATGCAGTGTGCGCGTGCGGGTGTCGCCCAGGCGGACGGCCAGGGTCGTCTTGCCGGTCACCGAATCGGTGGGGATGTCGCGCAGATTGTTGGTGACCAGTACCGCGCTGGAGAACGCGCCGACCGCCACCGCGCCGACCACACCGGCCCAGTCGATCCGGTGCGCCTGTACGAATTCGGTGCCCAGCACCGCGACCAGGCCGAAGAAGACGAAGACCGCGATCTCGCCGAAACCACTGTAACCGTAGGGTTTCCGGCCGCCGGTGTAGAACCAGGCGCCGGCCAGGCAGCCCGCGCCGATCAGCAGCAGCCACCACGCGGTGGTGAATACCAGCACCAGCCCGACGACCGCGCCCACGCTCAGACTCGCGATCGCTGCGGCGCGCACCGCACCCGGCGAGGCCACGCCCGAGCCGACCAGGCGCAGCGGCCCGACACGTTCGTCGTCGGTGCCGCGGATGCCGTCGGAATAGTCGTTGGCGTAGTTCACGCCGATGATCAGCGCCAGCGAGACCACCAGCGACAGCAGAGCCTTCCACCAGA
The DNA here is from genome assembly GCF_000308615.1 of Nocardia jiangxiensis NBRC 101359. Classification (GTDB taxonomy): domain Bacteria; phylum Actinomycetota; class Actinomycetes; order Mycobacteriales; family Mycobacteriaceae; genus Nocardia; species Nocardia jiangxiensis. The sequence goes on along the minus strand of NZ_BAGB01000068.1, from coordinate 51,215 downwards.
TCGCGGCGTCCAGGGATGCGGCCGCACCCGTGCCGACCAGGATCGGGGCGATCGCGTTGGGGAGGGTTCGCGGTCGCGCGCCTTCGAGCCACTGTGCTGCACTAGCCATGGGTCGAAGCCTATGCGTATCGCGGCGCCGAGGACGTGCCGCGGGTGGGATGGCGTCGGCCACCCTATCGGTAGAACTATTTCGATATATCGGAGTATGATGGCGGGGTTCACGGCGCATGCTGGTAGGGGTGGTCCCGGCGCTGTGAGCCGAATAATCGGTGGACTGCTCACATACGATGGTGAACGGCATGATTCCTGATCAGAGCGGCTCCGCGGGCGCCGGGACGACGAACACCCGGTCGGGTCGGGACCGGGCCGACGGGTTACCCGCGGACGCCTCGGTGCGAGTGTCGGTCCTGGGTGAGATCGCGCTGTGTCGCGCGGGCTCCGTCCTGGCCGCGGTGCCGGGTGCGCGGGCCCGGCTGCTGCTGGCCGCCCTGGCCCTGCATCCGGGCCGCAGCCGCAGCGCCCAAGGGCTGATCGAGGACATCTGGGGCGAACAGCCCCCGCGCGCCCCGATGAACGCCCTGCACACCCAGGTCTCCCGGCTGCGCTCGGCGCTGCCCGACGGCGCACTCGAGGTCGGTCCGGCCGGATATCGGCTCGCCCTCGGCGAGGAGCAGGTCGACCTGACCCTGGCCCGCCGCCTCGAACGCCAGGCCCGCGAAATGCACGCCGCCGGACGCGACGACCACTGCCTCGAGCTGGTGGCCCGCGCGCGGGCGCTGTGGCGCGGCGAACCGGGTGCGGATCTGCCGCCCGGACCGGTCGCCGACGAACTGGCCGAATTGGCCGTGACCCGCTGGCACGCCTTGGACGAACTGGAACTCGCCTCCCGTGAGGCGTCCGGGGATCTGGACGGCGCGGTGCGGATGGCCAAGCGGATCGCCGCCGCCAGGCCGCTGGACGAACCCGCGCACGGCACGCTGATGCGGTTGCTCGCCGCGGCCGGACGCGCCAACGAGGCGTTGGAGGTCTTCGTGACCCTGCGCGCGGGTCTGGTGACCGAACTCGGCGCGGATCCGGGCCCGGCGCTGGTCGAGCTGAACGCGGCGATCCTGCGCGGCGAGCCGATGGCCGGGGCTCGCTCGGTGCGGCCGGAAGCCGCGCCCCGGGAGGTCGAAACCGATGTGGCACCGGATGATTCCGGCCAGGCGGGTGCGGCGATCGGGCTGCGCGCCGCGCCGAATCCGCTGCTGGGCCGCACCGTCGATCTGGGCGCGCTGCAGGATCTGCTCGCCGCGTCCCGGGTGACCACCGTGCTCGGTCCGGGCGGCACCGGAAAGACCAGGGTGGCCAACGAACTGGGCCTGCGGATGACCACGGCCGTGCCGGTCGCGCTGATCGAGCTGGCCTCGGTGCGTGCCGCGCCGGAGGACGCCCGCGCCGAGGTGGAGGCCGCGATCAGCGCCGCGCTCGGCGTCGCCGAGGCGGCCCGGGACACCACCGGCCTGCGACCCGGTCGCAAAATCGATGCGCGCCAACGTCTTCGGGATGCGGTGGCCGCGCGTCCGATGCTGCTGATCCTGGACAACTGCGAACATCTCATCGATGCCGTCGCCGAGGTGGTCGCCGATCTGGTCGGCGCGTGCGATCGGCTCACCGTGCTCACCACCAGCCGCGCGCCGCTGGAGATCACCGCGGAGACGGTGTATCCGTTGCCGCCCTTGGCGATCGACGCGCACGGCTCGCCGGCCACCGAACTGTTCGAGACCCGGGCCCGCGCGGTGCGGCCGTCGGTGCGCCTGGATCCGGAGGTGGTCGCGCGACTGTGCCGCACACTCGACGGACTGCCGCTGGCGATCGAACTGGCTGCGGCGCGGGTGCGCACCATGAGCGTCGAGGAGATCGACGCGCGCCTGGAACACCGATTCACGTTGTTGCGCAGCGGAGATCGCACCTCACCGCAACGCCATCGGACTCTGCACGCGGTGATCGAGTGGAGCTGGAATCTGCTGGACGAACCGCAGCGCATCGCCCTGCGGCGGTTGTGCCGGTTCCCGGCCGGATTCACCTTCGGCGCGGCCGAGATCGTGGCCGACGGTCCCGATATCGGCGATATCGCCGCCGCCGTGGACGGTCTGGTGAGTCAGTCGCTGCTGTCCGTGCTGGACGACGAACACGGCGGGATCCGCTATCGGATGCTGGAGACCGTCCGGGAATTCGGCGAGGAGCAGTTGGGCGCCGCCGGTGAAGGGGGTCTGGTGATGAGCCGGATGTCCGGGTGGGCAAGGCAATTCGCGGTCGAGATGCTGAACAACTATGCCGCGGAGCAGCAGGTTCGGATGGTGGGGCGGGTGAGCATCGAGCTGGACAACCTGCTCGCGGTGCTGCGCCACGCCTGCGATATCGGTGACGCGGTCACCGTCTACATGGTGTTCCCGCTGCCCGGGATGCTGTGGGTGATGCGCGGGGCGCACGGCGAATTCGTGGGCTGGTCGGGCCGGGTGCTGGCCGTTGCGCCGCCCCCGGCCGCCGGAACCACGGCCGATGACCTGCAGGTGATCGCGCATGCGCTGGTGGGTATGCACCTGGCGTTCGGCGATAGCCGGCTGCGCGATGCGGCGCTGCTGCGAATTCGGTTGCGGCGCTTGCTGCGGTCCCCGGCGGTGGTACTGTCGCCGAGCACCGGCTTCATCGGCGAACTGATCTGCGAACGCCCGACCGCGGTCCGCGCGGCGCGTCGGCTCACCGCGGGCGTGCGGTCCACGGATCGGGAGGTCCGTTGGGCAGCACGGCTGTTGCGTGCGAACGTGCGGGAGAACGCCGGTGATGTGCGCGGTTCGATGCGGGATGCGCAGGGCGCCCTGCGGGATCTGGCTCCGGGTGACGTATGGGGCTCGGCGATGCTGTATCAGCATCTGGCCCAGCTGATGTCGCAGACCGCGCGATACGGCGAGGCGGCGGTCAACTATCGGCGTTCGGTCGAGGCGCTGCGGCAGTTGCACTCCTTCGACGAGGTCGCCGAGATAGCCAGTTTCCTCGCCGTCGTGCTGGTCGGTACTGGCGATCTGGAACAGGCCCGGTGGGAACTGGAGATGGCGACCGGATTCGTGGAGGGCGGCGCGGGTCCGGACGATCCGGTCCCGCGCCCGAATCATCGCCGGGCGACCGTGCAGGTCGGCTGGTCCGAACTCGCTCTGGCACAGGGTGATCGGGAGGCCGGGCTGCGGCGCTCGCGCAGTGTGCTGGAGATGCACGGCTGGCCGGACATGCCCATGCGGGGCGGTCCCGGCGCGATCGCCGTCGCCGCCGGAGTCCTGGACGCCCACGTGCTGCACGACGCCCTGGACGCGGTGCCCGCCCTGGCGCAGGAACTGATCGACAACGGCCGCGAACATCTCGGCCACTACATCGATATTCCGCAGATCGGTTCGGTCGCGTTGGCGATCGGCTCGTATCTACTTGCCGTCCAACGTTCTCCGGACATCGGACGGGAGCTGATCGCACTGGCCCCCAAGGCGATGGCCCGTCAGGACACCCCCAGCATGCGGATCGATCGTCACCTGGCCCACCATGCCGCGGTGGTCACCCCGGATCTGATGGCAGAGCCCTACGCCCGTGCCGCCCGCACCGGTCGCCGCCCCGCCGCGCACCGCATCATGGCTCTGCTGGAAGAACTTTCGGGCAAGGTCGGCTGAAACGCTGAACCCTCCGGACACTTTCGTGTCCGGAGGGCAAATGTAACGCCAGCGCCGAAGCGTCTCTGTCCGCTGGAAGTCGCCCGCGAAGCGAAAGGCTCAACAAGGCCAACTCCTAGGTTTTCGGCGCGGGCTCGTCGCTGCGCCCTCGAAGCGCATGGCCGAAGGCCGAGTCTCGAGGGCGCAGCGACGAGCCTTACAGCGCCGAAAACCCGCCGGAGCGAAGCGGAGGCCAAAAACACAGCAGCGAAGCGGAGGCCAAAACTCAAGCCTTGCGCATGTAGGCGCGGATGGCCAGCGGCGCGAAGACCGCGATGACGATCACCGAGCCGATCAGGCACCAGGCGATATTGCTGGAGTAGACGTTGCCGTTCATCAGGTCGCGGCACGAATTGACCATGTAGTACACGGGATTGGCCTTGTTGATCGCCTGCAGCCAGCCCGGCATGGTCTTGACCAGAGCGAAGGCGCCGGACATGAACGTCAGCGGGAACATGATCATCATCGAGATGCCCTGCACCGCGGCCGCGCTCTTACCGGTGACGCCGACCAGCGCCCAGATCCAGCTGACCGCGAACGAGCAGAACACCACGATCAGGCCCGCGACCAGCACACCGGCGAAACCGCCGCCGGGACGGTAGCCCAGGATCAGGCCGACCACGACGGTCAGGATGGTCGCGATGCCGTAGCGGACCATATCGGCCAGCAGGGCGCCGGCCAGTGCCGAAACTCGGGCGATCGGAAGGGATTTGAAGCGGTCGAAGACGCCCTTGTCCATATCCTCGCGCAACTGCGTGCCGGTGACGACCGAGGTCAGCACGACGGTCTGCACCAGGATGCCGGGAATGAGCACGGGCAGGTACGCCTGCACGCTGCCGCCGATCGCGCCGCCGAAGATGTAGGCGAACAGTGCGGTGAACAGCACCGGCTGGATCGTCACGTCGAACAGCTGCTCGGGGTTGTGCTTGATCTTCAGCAGGCCGCGGTAGGCCATGGTGAGCGAATTCGCCATGGTCTGCCGCAGGCCGATGTGGTTGCTGACCTCGGGTATCGCGGCCCGGACCGCCTGTTTGCCGCCGCTGGCGGGGGCGGTGATGGTGGTGGTCATGCGGCACTCTCTTCGGTGTCGGTGGTGTCGGATTCGGCGCCGTGCCCGGTCAGTGCGAAGAACACCTCGTCCAGGCTCGGCTTGCTCACGGTGATCTCGTCGACCCGGATATCGTTGTCCCGCAAGCGGATCAGTAGATCCGCGGTGACGCTCGGATCGTTCAGCGGCGCGGTGACGCGGCCCGCCTCGGGGGTGATGCTGGCTTCGACGAGCTTGCCGTCGGCATGCGAGAGGAATTCGCCGATCAGGGTGCGGGCCCGCTCGATTCGCGTCGGATCGGCCACGGTGATCTGCAGGGACGAGGTGCCCACCGAACTTTTGAGCTCGTCGGAGGTGCCGTCGGCGATGACCTTGCCGTGGTCGATGACCGCGATCCGGTCGGCCAGCTGATCGGCCTCGTCCAGGTACTGGGTGGTCAGCAGCACGGTCGCGCCCTCGCGGACCAGCCGCCGGATGGTCTCCCACATCTGCGCGCGGGTGCGCGGATCCAGGCCGGTGGTGGGCTCGTCCAGGAACAGCAGCGGCGGGGTCGAGATCAGGCTCGCGGCCAGATCCAGACGGCGGCGCATACCGCCGGAGAAGTTCTCCAGCGGCTTGCTCGCGGCCTCGGTCAGCCCGAACTCCTCGAGCAGATCGGCCGAGCGACGTCGCGCCTCGGACCGGCTCAGCCCCAGCAGCCGGGAGAAGATGATCACGTTCTCTGTGGCGCTGAGCTTCTCGTCCACCGAGGCGTACTGCCCGGTGACTCCGATCAGCGAGCGGACCGCGGTCGGCTCGGCGACCACGTCGTGGCCGAAGATCCGGGCGCTGCCCCCGTCCGGGCGCAGCAGGGTGGCGAGCATGCGGATGGTGGTGGTCTTACCGGCCCCGTTGGGGCCGAGCACGCCGTACACGGCGCCCTGCGGCACCGCCAGGCTCACGCCGTCGACGGCGCGCTGCTCCCCGAAGACCTTGACCAGCCCGTCCGCCTCGATGGCGAGTGCATCAGCAGGTGCGTTGGATGTCATGCCCTTACTGTGCGGGCCGGTTCTTGCACACCGCTTGCGTCCACATTGCGGGTGCGTGCAAGGGCCGGCAACACCAGCAACGTGGTCGGGGCTCGGGCCTTAGGGGGCCCCGACCCCGCCGGAGCGGAGCGGAGGCCGAATTTCACCGCTGAGCAGGCGTTCGCGCAGGGCTGCGCGGTTCGGTTTGCCCGGTCCGCGCATCGGGATCTCCTCCACCAGGGCCAGCTCGCGCGGCGCGGCGGTGGTGTCGAGTTCGGCGATCACGAAATCGCGGATCTCCTCGAGCGTCGGCGTCGCACCCGGCGTCGGAACCACCACCACGGCCACGCGCTGACCCAGGCGTTCGTCGGGCAGGCCCAGGACCACGCACTCCGCGATGGCCGGATGGTGGGCCAGTACGGCCTCCACGACCTGCGGGATAACCAGCAGGCCGCCGGTGGTGATGGCCTCGTCCAGACGTCCGGTGATGGTGAGTACGCCGTCGGTGAACGTGCCGGCGTCGTCGGTGCGGAACCAGCCCGGTTCGGCGAAGGCCGGATGATCCGGGATACCGCGATAGCCCTTGGCGAGCATCGCGCCGCCCAGCAGCACGCGCCCGTCCTGGATGCGGACCTGCATTCCGGTCAGCGGCACGCCGTCGTAGACGCAGCCGCCGCAGGTCTCGCTCGAGCCGTAGGTGCGCACGACTGTGATTCCGGCGGCCTGGGCGCGGTCGAGCACCGGCCGCGGGGTCGCCGCGCCACCGACCAGGATCGCGTCCAGGGTGGCCAGCGCCGCCGCGCACTCCGGATCGTCCAGGGCCTTGATCAGCTGGGTCGGGACCAGGGAGGTGTAGCGGCGTTCGCCCGTCATCCCGGCGATCGCGCTGGCCAGACCGCCGGGCAGGAATCCGTCCGAGACGTCCAGGACGGCGGGTTCGGTTCCGGCCTGGATGGCGCGCATCAGCACCTGCAGTCCGGCGATGTGATGGGTGGGCAGCGCCAGCAGCCACTGGCCCGGTCCGCCCAGACGTTCGTGGGTGGCCTCGCCGCTGGCGCGCAGTGCGGCCGCGGTGAGCATGGCGCCCTTGGGCACGCCGGTGGTGCCGGAGGTGGTGACCACCAGGGCCACGTCGTCATCGATCGATTCGCCCGGACCGAGGGCGCTGGACAGCCGGGTCGTCTCCCGCCGGTCGCCGCCCGGCACGGGCAGCCATGCCGGACCGCTGCCCGCCAGGGCGTCGCGTAGATGCGGCAGGACATCACCCACCGCGGCTCCGGTAGGCATGGGGAGGGTCCGCAGAGTGCTCACGTTCGCGATGGTGTCATGTCGGGGCCGACGACCCGGTTACGGGTCCCCGCCTCCCTTCGGTTAACTCAGGGGTCGAGGGGTCTTTCGGACGTCGGTGTCGCCAGTGGCCAGCCACCGGCCTCGAGCCGGGAGGTCACTCGTGCGATATCGTCCTCGCCCGGCAGCTCTTTGGCAACTCGGCCGATCGTGTCCTCGATTTCGTGCCGGGCGATCTCGTCGTCGCTGTCGCGCTCGCGAACCAGCTCGTCCGCGACGAGGTGGACCTCGTAGTCGGTGAGCCGCCGGTGCAGCACCGCGAGCAGCGCGACGTAGTCCGACCGCGGGACGCCCTGTGGATAACCGGCGCGCAGCCAGCCCAGGACCTTCTGCAGCATCGACTGCGCCGCCTCGGGGCTCTGCGACTGCGCTGATTCGCCCGACTGCGCTGATTCCCGCGAATGGTCCGGGGCATGCGACTGCTCCGGTTCACGCGAGGGTTCCGGTCCGCTGGTCACGGAACGTCCTTTCCGTGGTCATTCCTGCCCGAACAGATGGATGCCGAGACGGGAAGCGAGAAAAGCCTTGGCGACGAACAACACTCCGGCGATCACCACCGCCAGGACGATGGCGTAACACAGCACGGCCACCGCGGCCGCGGCTCGTCGGCGTGACAGCGGAGCGACGTCGGTCGTTCCGGTTACGCCCACGCGGGCGAGGGACTGGAATCGGATGCCCACCGCGAAGATCGCGGGCAGCCCGGCGCCGAATATCAGCGCGGCCAGGGTGACCCGCCACAACTCCCGCAGATCGGTCAGCAGAGCATGCATCAGGCCCTCCCGGCCGAGGAGGATCGTGTCGCCGCCGGAGCGTCGGGCGGGTCGGGGTGGTCGGCCGGGCTGCGCCAGTGGTCGTTGACGTTGCGCGCGTGTATCGGGTCCCGGCGCGAGCGCAGATACATGTAACCCCACAGCACCACCAGTAGTGCGAAGACAACCACCACGCCGGGCAGACCGCCGATGCCGTGTGCCAGCGCCCAGCAGATCGCACCCGCGACTCCCGCCAGCGGCAGGGTGAACAGCCAGGCCGCCACCATCCGGCCCAGGACGTTCCAGCGGACCTCGGCTTCCGGACGGCCCAGTCCGGTGCCCAGGATCGCGCCGGTGACGGTCTGCGTCGTCGAGAGCGGCAGGCCGAAATGCGCGGAGGTGAGAATGATTGCCGCACTGGTCGATTCCGCGGCCAGACCCTGTGGCGGGCTGATGTCGACCAGACCTTTGCCCAGGGTGCGGATGATCCGCCAGCCGCCCAGTGTGGTTCCGGCCGCGATGGCCGCGGCGCAGGCCACGATCACCCACAGCGGCAGGGAGTCCGACGGCGTGCGGGAGCCGTAGGCGATCAGGGCCAGGAAGATGATGCCCATCGTCTTCTGCGCGTCGTTGGTGCCGTGCGCGAGCGAAACCAGTGAGGCCGAACCGATCTGGCCCCAGCGGAATCCGCGGTTCACCACTCCGGTGTCGCTGCCGCGGGTGATCCGGTACACCAGCCAGGTGCCGATCGTGGCGATCAGCGCGGCCACCACCGGCGAGAGCACCGCGGGGACCACGATCATGGTCAGCACGCCCTGGTTGCCGGCGCTCCAGATCACTCCGTGCCAGCCCAGCGCGGCGATGGTGGCGCCGATGAGGCCACCGAACAGGGCGTGCGACGAACTCGACGGCAGTCCGAACAGCCAGGTCAGCAGGTTCCACAGGATGCCGCCGACGAGTCCGGCGAAGACGATTGCGAGTAGATCGCTGCCGCTGACCTCGTCCAACCGGACGATCCCTTCGGCCACGGTCGCGGCGACCGCCACACTCAGGAACGCGCCGACCAGATTCAGGCTGCCCGACAGGATGACGGCCGCGTGCGGTCTGAGCGCTCCGGTGGCGATGGAGGTGGCCATCGCGTTCGCGGTGTCGTGAAAACCATTGGTGAAATCGAAAACCAGGGCGGTGACGATGACGATGAGCAGAACGATCAGTTCGGCGGACACGCTCTCAGTGTGCAATATGGGGGGTAAAACCGACCAGTGGGTTCTGCTGGATCGAGATTATTCGTAGATGTTGTGCGCTTCGTATGCTGAAAATTTGCTGTGCTTCAGTCTCTGTGCGGTCGGGTGTCTCGGCGCAGCGGATGGTCCCCGGGTACCTGCACCAGCGCGATCGGCACGTCGTCCGGGTCGCGCAACCACATCTCGATCAATCCCCACGGCTCCCGCACCGGCCCCCGATCGAGTGCGATACCCCGCGCGACCAGGGCGGCCGCTGTCTCGTCCGCATCGCGCACCTGCAACCACAGCGCCCCGGCGAAGCCGGTCCGGGCGTCCGCGGCCCGCGCATGCCCGGCCACCTCGATCAACGACTGCCCCGCGAAGAACACCGTCCCGCCCGGATACTCCCGCGCAATCGCCAGCTCCAGCCCGTCCCGATAGAACTCCACCGTTCGCTCGTAATCCACCGGCCGCAGAATGACTCGACTGCTCAGTATGTCCACCCCTCGAGCGTAAGGGCGGCCTCCCCGGCGCGACGCGCATTTCGTCCGCACGCCACCGGGATACCGCGAGGCATGTCGGCGGGTGCGGTCCGCAGCGCGGCGGCGCGGGGGCAAGATGGCGATGTGTTCAATGCGAAGCTGTGGAAGCCCGTGGACGGGTTCGAGGATCTGACCGACATCACGTATCACCGGCACATCGAGCAGGGCACCGTGCGGGTGGCGTTCGATCGGCCCGAGGTGCGCAACGCATTTCGGCCGCATACCGTGGACGAGTTGTACCGGGCGCTGGATCACGCGCGGATGACCTCGGACGTGGGCGCGGTGCTGCTGACCGGGAACGGGCCGAGTCCCAAGGACGGCGGGTGGGCGTTCTGCTCGGGTGGCGATCAGCGGATCCGCGGACGCAGCGGATATCAGTACGCGTCGGGGGAGACCGCGGAGACGGTCGACAAGGCGCGCGCGGGACGGTTGCACATTCTGGAGGTGCAGCGGCTGATCCGGTTCATGCCGAAGGTGGTCATCGCGCTGGTCAACGGCTGGGCCGCGGGTGGCGGGCACAGCCTGCACGTGGTGTGCGACCTGACTCTGGCCAGCCGGGAGCACGCCCGGTTCAAGCAGACCGACGCGGATGTGGGCAGTTTCGACGCCGGGTACGGCAGCGCGTATCTGGCGAAGATGGTGGGACAGAAGTTCGCGCGGGAGATCTTCTTCCTGGGTCGTCCGTACACCGCGGAGGAGATGCACCACATGGGTGCGGTCAACGCGGTGGTCGATCATGATCGGCTCGAGGACGAGGCGTTGGAGTGGACCGCGCAGATCCTGGGCAAGTCCCCGCAGGCGCAGCGGATGCTGAAGTACGCGTTCAACCTCACCGACGACGGTCTGGTCGGTCAGCAGCTGTTCGCCGGTGAGGCCACCCGCCTCGGGTACACGACCGACGAGGCCGTCGAGGGCCGCGACGCCTTCCTGGAGAAGCGCGCTCCCGACTGGTCCCCGTACCCCTGGTACTTCTGAAATCCCAGTTCAACGCCCTGTCTGAAATATCACCTACCGGCCAGTTCGATTGGACGGTGTAAGAAGGCGAGTTACCGTGCAGATATGAGTGAACGCACCGAGCCGGTGATCGACCGCAGTGCGATCGATCCGGATCGTTACGCCGAGCACGGCGGATTTCCCAAGGTCGCCGAGGCCGAGCCGGGCCCGAACTTCGCGCCGTTCGTGGACGCCTTGCGTACGCTGCAGGACCTCGCGGTCTCGGTGGACTGCCCGGACGAGGTGTTCGGCGAGGCCCTCGAGCGTGTGCGCCGACTCAACGATCTGCTCGAGCCGTATCGCGCGCCGGAAACGGTCGGCCCGGCCGGACGGGTCAGCACCTTGCCGGGGCGGGGAAGTCTGCTCATGCCGCCGTGGCAGATCGTCGAGGCGGGGCCGACCGGCGTGTCGATGCGCGGCGAATTCCGTCGCTATCACCTCGGCGGCAACAGCGCCGTGCACGGCGGCGTCCTGCCGCTGCTGTTCGACGATCTGTTCGGTTCGCTCGTGCACTACGCCGGACGTCCGATCAGCCGCACGGCGTTTCTGCACGTCGACTACCGCAAGATCACGCCGCTGCACACGCCGCTGAAGGTCGAGGGAACGATCGATCGGGTCGAGGGACGCAAGAGTTTCGTCAGCGCGCGGCTGCGCGACGAATCCGATAATCTGCTGGCCGAATGTGACGGGCTGATGGTGCAATTGCTGCCCTGGCAGCCGTAGTTGGTTGTAGGACAGTGTGCCTGGAACGTCCGGTGCGTATAGTTGCGTGCGCTCGCTCATCGAAAATCAATCCGGAGGAACCTGAAAGTGGTTGCAGCACTGTCTGAATCCCTGCTCGACGACGCCAAGCGCACGGCCTTCCTGGCCGACGCCAAAGAGGTGCTGGACGCAGAGGTGTCGGATAAGGGTGGCGCGTCGGGCCTCGCCGTCAAGGGTGGATACGCCGCGGTGAAGAAGGTCAGCCCGACGATCGTCTCGGATGCGCTGGAATCGTTCGCACCCAAGTTCGTCGAGAAGCTCGAGCCGTACTGGGCCGAATTCCAGGGCAACGGCGGCGGCAGCTTTGCCGATCTGCTCGTCGCCAAGCAGGACGAGGTCGCCGAGGCGCTGCTGTCGGTGACCGACGCACGGGCCGACAGCTCCTCGCGTCCGGCACTGCAGAAGGTCTACTCCTCGCTGCGGTCCTCGGCCAAGAAGAATGTCGCCGAGGCGCTTCCGCGCGTCGGTGACCTGGTGCAGCGTCACGCTGGCTGATCGGTGCACAGCCTTCGGCGTCGCTTCACGCGGCCCGAAGGCTCCTCCCTGGCCGGGTGTGAGCGGGTCAACGCACCACGACAGGGAACAGTCTGACAGGCTGGGGGATGTGAATCCTTCGACAGCGCAGGCCCAGGTCGTCGTCGACGAATTGGCGCGCGGTGGCGTGCGGGACGTCGTGTTGTGTCCCGGCTCGCGCAATGCGCCCCTGGCTTTCGCGCTCGAGGCCGCCGATGCGGCCGGTCGGCTGCGGCTGCACATGCGCGTCGACGAACGTACGGCCGGATTCCTGGCGATCGGCTTGGCCGTGGCCAGTGGCAGTCCGGTGCCGGTGGTGATGACCTCGGGAACCGCGGTGGCCAATCTGGGCCCGGCGGTGTTGGAGGCGAACTACGCGCGACAGCCGCTGATCGTGCTCAGCGCCAATCGGCCCTACGAGATGCTGGGCAGCGGAGCCAACCAGACCGTCGAGCAGTTCGGTCTGTTCGGGTCACAGGTGCGGCTGTCGAACAGCCTCGGGCTGGCCGAACAGGAGGACGGCTACCGGCGGCAGAACAGCGTCTGGCGCGCGGCCGTGTGCCGAGTTCTGGCCGCGGCGCGCGGTACCCGTTCGGGCAATGCGGGACCGGTGCAGCTCGATATTCCACTGCGGGAGCCGCTGGTTCCCGATCTCGCGCCGGGGGAGCTCGTTCCCACCGGGCGTCCCGACGGATCCCCGTGGACCGCAACGCAATACGCGACACTCGACGTTCCACTGGAACTCGATCTGACCCCGGACACCGTGGTCATCTCCGGCCACGGCGCGGGTCTGCGGCCCGAACTGGCCGATCTGCCGACCGTGGCCGAACCGACCGCGCCGCGGCATGGTCCGGCCCTGCATCCGCTGGCGCTGCCGCTGCTGCGGCCGCGTCAGGCGATCATCACCGGGCGGCCGACCCTGCACCGGCAGGTGTCCCGGGTGCTCGCCGATCCGGAGGTCGCGGTGTTCGCGTTGACCACCGGTCCGCGCTGGCCCGACGTGTCGGGCAATGTGATCGGCACCGGAACTCGCGCGGTCACCCGCGGCGCACCCGATCCGAAATGGCTGGAGCACTGCCGCACCCTCAATGCCAAGGCCGTCGGTGTCGTGCGCGACGAGCTGGCCCGGCATCCCAAGCCGACCGGCCTGCACGTGGCCGCGGTCGTGATGGACGCCCTGCAGGAGGGTGATCAGCTGCTGCTGGGCGCGTCGAATCCGGTGCGGGACGCGGCGCTGGTCTCGCATCCGCGGCCCGGGATCACGGTGATGTCCAATCGCGGCGTCGCGGGTATCGACGGCACGGTGTCGACCGCGGTCGGCGCGGCGCTGAGCCACCCCGGTCGCACCATCGCCCTGATCGGCGATCTGACCTTTCTGCACGATGCGTCGGGCCTGCTCATCGGCCCCGGTGAACCCCGCCCGGAAGATCTGACCATCGTGGTCGCCAACGACGACGGCGGCGGCATCTTCGAACTGCTGGAACAGGGCGATCCGCAGTATGCCGGGGTCTTCGAGCGGGTGTTCGGCACGCCGCACGGGATGGATCTGGCGGCCATGTGCGCGGCCTACCGCGTCCCGCACCGCCAGGTCGATCCGGCCGAACTCGCGGTGGAGCTGACCCGGCACGCGCACGGTATGCGGGTGCTCGAGGTAGCGACCGAACGCTCCAGCCTGCGCGAGCTGCACTCCACCGTGCGGGCCGGGATCGGCGCGTAGCGGCGCGAATCAGTACTCGTCGGCCGGATTCTCGGCGTAGTCGTCGTCGAGCGGGACCTCGAGGTACTGCTCGATGACGTCGGCCTCGGCGGCCTCGCGATCGGTGGCGGCGGTGGGGAACTCGGGTTCGAGTTCGCTGTCGTCGAGATAGGCCGGGGCGGACTGTTCTGCGCGATCGGCCTCCGGAACCGTGTCGATGGCTGCGATGGTGTGCTCGGTCATCGGGTCCTCCTGTCCGTAGTGGGCCGATTGCCGGTTACTGCGGCACTGTCGAGAATCCTCCGTTCACGCGCGCCTGGCAAGCTGCGCTTGTCATTGCCGACGAGGGTGTTTCGGGGCCTTGTCGCACGCATATCCGCACGTGCGGCGATGAATTCGGCGTGCGTGGTTCGTCTACACCTCGAAGGACCCGGTCGCGTCCGGGCCACAGCCGGCGAGGAGAGCCATGAGCACGACGATGTTCGATCTGGAGAATGCCGCGACGCTGCTGGAAGGAGTGGTGGCCGGGATCGCCGATGATCGGCTCGCCGGGCCCACGCCCACCGCCATGACGGTTCGCGACATGGTGCAGCATGTGCTCGGCTTCACCGAGGGGTTCCGGCGCGGGGCCACCAAGGAGGGCATCGGCGCATCGCTGCCGCCCTCGGCCGCCGCACCGCAGTCCCTGCCGCAGGATTGGCGCGCACAGGTTCCGGCGCAGTGCAAGGCCCTGGTCGAGGCGTGGCGCGAACCCGCCGCCTGGGAGGGGGAGACCGAGGTCGGCGGTGCGACCGGACCGGCCCCGCAGATGGCCTGCTTCGCACTGGACGAGTTGATCGTGCACGGCTGGGATCTGGCCCGCGCCACCGGACAGCCCTTCGCGCCCACCGAGCAGGACCTGGTGATCCTGCTGGAGATGCTCGCCGACACCCCGCCGGAGGGCATCCCCGGCCTGTTCGGCCCCCGAGTCCCGGTCGCCCCGGACGCCACACTGCTGGACCGCGTGATCGGCCTGACCGGTCGCGATCCGGTGTGGCAGGCCGACTGATCCCGCGCTGCCGCTCGATCGAGGGGTAGCGGCGGCGAGGGACTCAGCGGGTGAACAATCCGGCGCGGGCGGCGAGTGCGGCGGCTTCGGCGGCCGTGGTCGCGGCGTCGTCGCCGATGGGGTCGCCGGTGTTCAGCAGTCGGTAGTACAGCGGTGCCGATACCGCGGAAAGAACTGCGCGAGGGTCGGTTTCGGGTGGGAGTTCGCCGCGCGCCACTGCCGCGTCGATGCAGGGCGACCATTCGGCGAGGCGGGCGTCGTAGAAGTGGCGCAGTGCTGCGGCGGTGGCGGGGTCGCAGGTCGCGGCGGCGACGAGGGAGGCGAAGACCCTGCCCTGGCGGGGGTCGTTGAGGGTGTGCGCGACCAGGCGGGCGTTGGCGAGTAGATCGCCGCGCAGGGATCCGGTGTCGGCGTGCGGGAGTGAGGTCTCGGCCATCTCGGTCAGCAGATCGGCGACCAGGCCGGCGGGGGTGCGCCAGCGTCGGTAGACGGTGGTTTTGCCCACTCCCGCGCGGGTCGCGACCTCGGCCGGGTCCAGGTGGGCGAAACCGCGCTCGGCCAGCAGGTCACCGGCTGCTCGCAGGACCGATTCGCGGACGCGGGCGGTGCGGCCGCCCGGACGTACCGAGCCCGGGGTGGCCGTGTCCTGATTCATAACGGTCCTCCAGTTCCGTTAGCAACCGAATGAGTGTAGCGTTCGAATTGTTAATGAAACTGGAGTCCCGTTAGGAGTGGGTCATGGAGTATCGCCGGTTGGGCGCGTCCGGGTTGACGGTTCCCGCGCTGAGTTTCGGTGCGGGCACCTTCGGCGGGCGCGGTGAACTGTTCGGCGCGTGGGGCGATACCGATGCCCGGCAGGCACGCCGGATGGTCGACGTCGCGCTGGACGCGGGCGTCACCATGTTCGACACCGCGGACGTGTACTCCGAAGGCGCGTCGGAACAGGTGCTGGGCGAGGCGATTCGGGGTCGGCGGGATCGGGTGTTGCTGTCCACCAAGGCATCTCTGCCTACCGGTCCCGGACCGCACGAGGCCGGTTCGGGCCGCGCCCGGCTGATCGGCGCGGTGGAGGGCGCACTGCGACGCCTGGGCACCGACTACCTCGACCTGTTCCAGCTGCACGCTTTCGACGCGGGCACCCCGGTCGAGGAAGTGCTTGCCGCACTGGACGATCTGGTGCACAGCGGCAAGATCCGGTACGTCGGCGCATCCAACTTCGCCGGATGGCAGTTGATGAAATCCCTTGCGGCCGCGGATCGGCACGGCCACGTCCGCTATGTCGCGCACCAGGTGTACTACTCGCTGGTCGGCCGCGACTACGAGTGGGAACTGATGCCGCTCGGGCTGGATCAGGGCGTCGGCGCGGTCGTCTGGAGCCCGCTGGGCTGGGGACGGCTGACCGGGAAAATCCGTCGCGGACAACCGCTTCCGGATGGCAGCCGACTGCACAAGACCGCCGAAGCCGGTCCGCCCGTGCCGGACGAACTGCTGTACGACGTGGTCGACGTCCTGGACGAGCTGGCTGCCGAGACCGGCCGGACGGTTCCGCAGATCGCGTTGAACTGGCTGTTGTCCCGGCCCACGGTCTCGACCGTGATCATCGGCGCACGCACCGAGGAGCAACTGCGCCAGAATCTGGGCGCGGTGGGCTGGCAACTCGACGCCGACCAGATCGCCCGCCTGGACAAGGTCAGCATGCGCACCCCGCCGTATCCGTACTACCCCTACTACCGGCTACCGGACTTCGCGCGCCTGAACCCGCCCGCCGTGTGATGCCGTGCAGTCGTAGGGGGTCGCGCCGATCGACATGCACTGGTCGGCGCGCAGTGCCCGAAATCGCCCATACCCGCGTGCGATTCGCGAGCCGGTCAGTAGATGTCGCGGACGTAGCGCTTCTCGGTGGTGAGCTGCTTCTTGAATGCGGCGGCGGCCTCGGGAGTGAGATTGCCGTGGATCTGCGCGATGGTGAGCAGCGTCTGGTCGACGTCGCGGGCCATGCGGCTGGCGTCGCCGCAGACGTAGATGTGCGCACCGGACCGGAGCCAGGACCAGAGTTCCGCGCCGTGCTCGAGCATGCGGTGCTGGACGTAGATCCGTTCCCGCTGGTCGCGGGAGAAGGCCAGGTCGAGGCGGGTGAGGAAGCCGTCGCGGAACATGTCCTCGAGTTCGGTGCGGTAGTAGAAGTTGTCCGCGGCGTGCTGGTCGCCGAACAGCAGCCAGTTGCGGCCGCGGCAGCCCAGCGCGCGGCGTTCGTGCAGGAAGCCGCGGAAGGGAGCGATACCGGTGCCGGGCCCGATCATGATCATCGGGGCATTCGGATCCAGCGGCGGGCGGAAATGCGGTGCGCGCTGCAGGAATATCGGAATCTGCGCATCCGCGCCCCGGTCGGCCAGGAAGGTCGAGCAGACCCCGCCGCGCTGTGCGGCCGGATCGCCGTAGCGCACCACGCCGACGGTCAACTGCACCTCGTGCGGATCGACCAGCGGACTCGAGGAGATCGAATACTGCCGCGGCTGCAGCTTTTTCAGGATGCCGAGCCAGTCCACCGGATCGGCGCGGACCTTGAAATCGCGCAGGACGTCCACGGCCTGTCGATCCCACAGGTAGCCGTCGAGTTCGGTGCGGTTGTCGCGGCGCAGGAGTTTGGCCAGTTGCGGGCTCGGATTGTGTGTCGCGACGAAATTCAGCAGGTCGTTGCTGACCCGGGTGATGTCGTAATGGGTGCGTAGCGCCTGCTCCAGCGAGACTTCGCGTTCGTCGATCTCGGTGGCGTGCCGCGGGTCCAGTCCGGTCGCGTCGAGCCATTGCGCGACCAATGTCTCGTCGTTGGTGGGCCAGACGCCGAGGGAGTCCCCGACCTCGTAGGTGGCATCGCGGTCGCGCAGGTCGAATCCGAACTGCCGCACCTCTTTCGACGAACCGGGGCGGGAGAGCAACTCGTTGCGGACCAGCGGGGCGGGAGTGGGGGCGTTGCGGGTGAACGCCGGTGCGGCCGGGCTCGCCTTCGGCGCGGACGACGGAACCGGCTCGGTACGAGCGGAACTCAGCACCGCGACACCGGAGGGCGAGCCGAGTTCCGCCCCGCCCGATCCCGCTGGGCCAGGTCGCATTCCGCCCGGTCCCGAATCGCCGGGTGCCCCTGTGGCCGAACCCGAGCCCGACTCTCCGGTACCCAGCACCCCGAGCACGTCCTCGAGCCACTTCGCCGAAAGCTCGCCGTGATCGGGTTCGCTGTCCACCCGCGTAAGCAACCTGGTGGCACCGCATTTCGCGAACAACTCGTCGAGTTTGCGTCCGTGACCGCAGAAGTCGTCGTAGGAGGAGTCGCCGATCGCGAAGACGGCGTACCGCAGATCGTTCAGGCGAGCCGTGCTGCCGGACAGCAGATCCCAGAACTCCGTGCCATTGTCCGGCGGCCCGCCGTCACCGAACGTGCTGGTGATCACCAGCACGTCACCGTGCAGATCGGTTACCGCACAGGAGTTCATCTCCAGAAGTCGCGGCGCACAGTCGGACTCGGACAATCGCTGGGCGACCTCGGCGGCGAATTCTTCGGCGGTGCCGGTCTGCGAAGCCCACAGGACGGTGACCACGCGCGGTTCCGCGGCGGCCCCGGCCGGTTCCGCCTCGCGGACCGGCCCGCCCGCCGCCCGCGAGTACATCCCCGCCAGCAATCCGTCGATCCACAGACGACTGCTGCGCGCCAGTGGCGCGGATTCGGGCAGGACCGGTTGCCCCTGCACCGGAAGGGATTCCAGCGCCGCCAGATATCCGCCCAGATAGATCCGCTCGGTATCGCTGAGCATCGGCGCGGCGGCGGTATCCAATCCGAGCATGCGGGCCAGGGGATGTCCGCCTTCCGATGCCACGGGAACAGCGACCGGCGGTTGGGCCGGTGCGGCGGGCTCGGCCGCGATGCGACGCAAGGACACCGCGCACGCCTTGAACTCCGGCTGCAGCGACGCGTCGTCCACCGCGTCATTGGTGACCGCATTCACCGTCAGGTATTCCCCCTGCTCGTCGTTCCAGTGGAAGGGCGCGAAGCAGTTACCGGGCCGCACCCGGTCACTGATCTGCACCGGCAGCACGGCACGCCCACGGCGAGAGGTGATTTCGAGTTGATCCTCCGGCCGCACGCCCAATCGTCCGGCGTCCTCGGGATGCACCTCGACGAAGGGTTTGCCGTTCAGCTTGGTCAGCTTGGCGACCTTGCCGGTCTTGGTCATGGTGTGCCACTGATGCGGCAGCCGCCCGGTGTTGAGAACGAAAGGGTAATCGTCGTCGGGCATTTCGCGGGGTTCCATATGCGGCCGCGGCCAGAACACCGCGCGTCGGCTCGGCGTCGCGAAGGCCAGCTCCGGAGTGTTCCCCGATTCGTCGGTGAACAGATGCTGGCTCACCCCGTCGTTGCGATAGCGAATCGGGTTGCGGCGCCGCGCCGGATCCGGACACGGCCACTGCAGCGGACCGGCTCGCAGCTCCTCGTATTCGATTCCGCGCAGATCGTATCCGGTGGCCGGATTGGCGAATTGCCGAATCTCCTCGAAAACCTCCGCACTGGAACCGAATTCGAACCCCTCGAATCCCATCGCCGTGGCGACCTGCGCGATCAGCAGCCAATCCGGACGGGCATCGCCGATCGGATCGATCGAGCGCTGCAACAGGCTGACATTGCGTTCGGAATTCACCATCACCCCGTCGGTCTCGGCCCACAGCGTGGCGGGCAGCAGCACATCGGCGTAGGCGTTGGTGGCGGTCTCGGTGTAGACGTCCTGCGTGACAACCAGCTCGGCCGCCTCCAGCCCGGAGATGACGGTCTTGCGATTCGCCACCGACGCAACGGGATTACTGCAGATGATCCAGCACGCTCGGATCTTCCCGTCGGCCAGTTCCCGGAACATCTCGATGGTGCCCGGCCCCGATTCGGTCCGGATCGTCCCAGGCCCGAGACCCCAGGCGGTTTCGACGAACGTGCGATCGGCCTCGGACAGCACACTGCGCTGACCGGGCAGTCCCGGGCCCATGTAGCCCATTTCCCGGCCGCCCATGGCATTCGGTTGCCCGGTCAGCGAGAACGGGCCACTGCCGGTGCGGCAGATCGTGCCGGTGGCCAGATGCAGATTGCACAGCGCGTTGGTGTTCCAGGTGCCGTGTGTGGACTGGTTCAGCCCCATCGTCCACAGCGACATCCATTCGCCCGCCTCGCCGATCCACCGTGCGGCAGTGCGGATGTCGTCCTGCGCCAGACCGGTGATCTCCGCCACGCGATCCGGCGGATAGTCGGCGAGGAATTCACCCATCGCCTCCCATCCCTCGGTGTGCGCGGCGATGAAATCGGCGTCGATATCACCGTTTTCGACCAGCAGATTCAGCAATCCGTTGAGCAGCGCCAGATCTGTGCCGGGCGTGATCTGCAGGAACAGGTCCGCGTTGCGGGCGGTTTCGGTGCGACGCGGATCGACCACGATCAGTTTGGCCCCGGCGCTCTTGCGCCGATCGGCCAGGCGCAGATACAGAATCGGATGGCAGTCGGCCATATTCGCGCCGATCACCAGGAACAGATCGGCATGATCGATATCGTCGTAGGATCCCGGCGGTCCGTCCGCGCCGAGCGACTGTTTGTATCCGGTGCCCGCGCTGGCCATGCACAGCCGTGAATTCGATTCGATGTGCACGGTGCGCAGATATCCCTTGGCCAGTTTGGTCGCCAGGTACTGCGCTTCCAGCGACATCTGCCCCGAGACGTACAGCGCGATCGCATCGGGGCCGTGCGTGTCCAGGATGTTCCGCAGCCGCCCGGCGACCTCGCGGACCGCATCGTCCACGGCGATCGGGGCGGGTTCGTGCCCGCGTTCCGCGCGCCGCAGGGCCGTGGTCATCCGGCCCGGCGCGCGCATCATCTCGGCGTGCGTGGCCCCCTTCGTGCACAGCCGTCCGGCGTTGACCGGATGCAGTTTGTTACCGCGCACGGCCGCGATGACCGGCGCACCGGACTCGTCCACCTTGGTCTCCACGGTGATCCCGCACCCCACGCCGCAGTACGAACACGTGGTGTCGACGTTCGCCGGGCCGGAGGGAGGAGGGGACATGACTCGATCATCGCCATCGGCGATTGCGCCGGATTTACCGAACGTTATCGGCGAGTGACAAAGGTCCGCACAGCCCGAAGTCGACCTTGTGAGGAGTGAGCGATATCACCGGAAAACCCGCCGGCGCAGCGGAAATTCCCGCCCGGGAGTGCTACTCCAGGACAGAACGCGGTCCGGACCACGCCGGTCCTAGCCGAGTCGGTAGCCGCGATGCAGCGCGACGATGCCGCCGGTGAGGTTGCGCCATTTGACCGAGGACCAGCCCGCGTCGGCCATCCGGAGTGCGAGTTGGCGCTGATTGGGCCAGGAGCGAATGGATTCGGCGAGGTAGACGTAGGCGTCCGGATTGCTGCTGACCGCGCGCGCCACCCTGGGCAGGGCCTTCATCAGGTATTCCATGTACACGGTGCGGAACGGGCCGAACACCGGCGTGGAGAACTCCGCGATCACCAGGCGTCCGCCCGGTTTGGTGACGCGCAGCATCTCGCGCATCGCCAGATCCGGATCCGAGAAGTTGCGCAGCCCGTAGGAAATGGTGACCGCGTCGAAGGATTCGTCGGCGAAGGGCAGCCGGGTGCCGTCCGCGGCGACCATCGGCACCTTGCGGAAGCGGCCCGCGTCCAACATCCCCCGGGAGAAATCCGCCGCGACGCACCACGCGCCGGACTTGCTGAACTCCAACGTGGACACCCCGGTCCCGGCCGCCAGATCCAGCACCCGTTCACCGGGCCGCAGCGCCAGCGCCTTACGGGTCGCCCAACGCCAATATCTGTCCTGGCCCGCGGAGATCACCGTGTTGGTCAGGTCGTACCGCTTCGCGACCCCATCGAACATCGACGCGACCTCGTGCGGTTCCTTGTCCAGCGAGGCACGGAACGACTCTGTTTTCGCCACGTCTGCAGACCCTAGCGTGGTCCGCGCGCAGCGTCGGAGGTGGTGTCGGGCTGCCGCTATGCGCTGCGGCTGATGTCCTGGGCCGTCGTGCCGAGCACATCCGCGTAATGCCCCATCAGCTCGGTACAGATGGCGGGCCAGGTGCGGTGCAGCACGGATTTGCGTGCGGCGGCGGCGAATCGGGCGCGGTGTCCCGGATCCTGCAGGGCTGCTACGGCACTGGGCAGCAGTTCGCTGAAACGGTCCACCGGGAGCAGATATCCGTTGCGGCAGTGCGCGATCAGATCGCGCGGGCCGCCCGCATCGGGGCCGACGACCGGCAGGCCACTGGCCAGCGCCTCCTGCACGCCCTGGCAGAACGTCTCGTGTTCGCCGGCGTGCACCATCACGTCCAGGCTCGCGTAGGCACGGCCCAATTCGTCGCCGCCCAGCTCACCGGTGAAGATCGCCGAGGGCATCAGTTCGGCCAGACGTTTGCGGTCGGGGCCGTCACCCACGATGACCAGCTGAATCTCCGGATCGCCGTCCAGCACCGCCAGGCGTTCCACATGCTTCTCCGGGGCCAGCCGACCCACGAAACCGACCACCAGCCGCTCGTCGGCCGACCACGCCTCGCGCAGCTCCGCCGAACGCGCCGATGGGGTGAATCGCGCGATGTCCACGCCGCGCGCCCACCGGTGCACGCGCGGAATTCCGTGCTGGACAAGATCTTCCGCGGCAGCCGAGGACGGGGCGAGAGTGCGGGCGGCGCGTTGGTGGATGCGCCGTGTCCACGCCCACGCCGCCCGCCGGGCCGGGCCGAGCCCATAGCTCTGTGCGAATCCGGCGACGTCGGTCTGGTACACCGCCACCGCGGGCAGATCCAGCCGCAGCGCCGCGGACATCCCACCGGCCCCGAGCAGGAACGGCGAGGCCAGATGCACGATATCGGCGTCGAACTCCTCGATCGCCGCGGTGATTCCGGGCTGCGGCAGCCCGACCGGCAGCGAACTGATCTTCGGCACCATCACCGCGGGCACCCGCACCACCGGGAACCGGCCGTAGGAGCGCGGCGCGGGCGCCTGGCCGCGCGGGGTGTCGGGGGCGATGATCAGCGCGTCGTGGCCGTGCCGTTCCAGATGCCCGAGCACCTGCAGCACGGAGTTGACGACGCCGTTCATATTCGGCAGGAACGACTCCGAAACGATCGCTACACGCACACTTCGAGTGTGCTCGAGCGGCGACGCGAAGCCGCCACGACCATGTGACGCGAATGCGAAGTTCCGGCGAACATCTGCGTTCGCCGCGCGGTGCCGGTGGACGCGGGGCCTGCTCAGGGCGCGCTGGCGACCTCGGGGACGGGGACCGGACCGCGCATCCGCAACCGCCGCACCAGCCACAACGCCGGTAGCGCGATCGCCCACACCACCACGATCACCGACAGCGCCGGCACGATCGCCACCCGCGCGTCGCGACCGGCGACCCGCACGAGTTCCGGATCGGCCCGGCTGTACTCGACGTTGATCCGTTCACCGGCGGTCAGTTTGGTCGGGTACAGCACGCCCAGGCGAGGATTGCGGGTGACGCCGTCGGGGGTGACGAACGTCACCGCGGAACGCAGTCGGCCCGCCGAGAGCACTTCGGCGCTGGCCACGCCCTTGTCCGAGGCGATCCGCAGGTCGTCGCGCCAGGCTGCCAGGACCAGTAGCACCGCAAGGGTGCTGATCGCCGTCGCGGCGATGAGCACACCGAGCCGAATCCGTCGCAGACGCCGCGTACGCCGATGTGCGGGCTGACTGTTCTCCGACACGACTTCAGGCTATTGCATTGCTCCGATAGCGTGTGCGCCCATGTCCCGAAAATTCAGCTTCACCGTGTCATACAGCGTCCCGGTCGAGGAGCTCCACCGGGCGATCACCAGTGACGAGTTGTGGCAGGCCCGTTTCGAGGGCGCGACCACGGCGACCCTGGACCTTTCCCACGACGACGGTCCCGGCACCATCCGCGTCCACATGACCGAAACCGTACGGCCGGACAAGATTCCGGCGCTCGTGCGCAAGGTGCTCAGGAACGATCTCGTCGTCGAGCGCACCGACAACTGGGGTCTGCTCGACGGCGACACCGCCCGGGGTGTGTTCACCGGAACGTCGCAGGGCATCACCACCAAGATGTCCGGCACCTACGAAATGCGGCCCGCGGCAACGGGTTCGGAGGTCGTGGTCGCGGGCAGCGTATCGGTGAAGGTGCCGCTGGTCGGCGGCGCGATCGAGCCGCTGGCCGAACAGTTGCAGCGCCGCGTCGTCGAAAGCGAAGGCAAGTTCATCGAGAAGTGGTTCGCCGACAAGGCCGGCGCCTGAGCTGAAAACCTTGCATGCGAGCCGATTCCGAACGCTCGCATGCAAGGAATCGCGCGGTGGATTTCCTACTGCGCCCCCGGTCCGAAGTCGCCCGGCCGGAATTCCCTGGGCTCCACCAGAACCAGCCAGTTGCCGGAGTTGTCGCGGATGATCGCCTCGACGCCGTACGGCCGATCCGACGGCGGCTGAACGAATTCCACGCCCTTGGCGGTCAGTTCCTCGTACGCCTTGTGGCAGTCGTCGGTGCGCAGGCCGAGCCCGCCGTTCGTGCCGTTGGCCAGTGCGCGCCGAATCGCCTCGGCCACATCCTCGGCCAGCGGGGGTCCGGGCAGCATCAGCGTGATCTCCAGTTCCCGATGATCGGGATGTGCGATGGAAACCCAGCGGAATCCGTTGTCCCCCATGGTGATATCGGTCATCTCCTCGAAGCCCAGCTTCTCGATGTACCAGTTCTTCGCGGCGGTCTGATCGGTCACGTGCACGGTGACCAGAGACACATTGGTGATGGTTGTCATGTCATCAGGCTATGGGGTCGAAGTGCGGATCGCTTCTCCGAAATTGCTGATTCTCAGGTGCGCTTCCGGTCCGACAGGCCGTGCATGAAGATGTAGCAGCCCGGGATGTGGGGTGCGCCCTCGATGGCGAATTTGGCCTGGTAGGCCGAGGGGGACATGCCGACCAGGTCGGTGAATTTGCGGCTGAACGAGCCCAGGCTGCTGTAGCCGACGAGCATGCACGCCTCGGTGACGGTGACGTTGGTCGCGCGCAGCAGGTCCTGGGCGCGTTCGATCCGGCGTTCGGCCAGGTAGAGGGCCGGGGTCCTGCCGTAGGTCGCGGCGAAACAGCGCAGGAAATGGTATTTCGAGACCCCGGCCGCGGCGGCCAGACCGTCCAGGTCCAGCGGTTCGGCATAGTGGCGATCGGCCAGGTCGCGTGCGCGGCGCAGGTGGGGGAGCAGGTCCTCGGGGACCGGTCGCGGCGGGGTGTCGGCCATGGGCGTTTGCTCGGCGTCGAGATCAGCTGAACGGCGTCAGGTCGTCGAAACGCATGGACGCGCGGCCCGCCGTGCGCCACAGCCACGCGGTGAGATCCGCGTCCTCCTCGGTGACCAGATTGCCCATCACCCGGACCGCGGTGTGCTGCAACAACTTCGAACGCATCATCGGCGGCCCGCCGGTCGGCACCATGCGCGGGTGGGTGGCCAGGGCCGCGATCCGGCGCGCGACCGAGAACGTGCGGCCGTAGCGGGCCCGCAGCAGATCCGGCCACAGCGTGGTCAGATCCGGTTCGTCGAGCAGTCCGGCCAGCAGATGTCCGCCCTCGAGGCCGTAATCGATGCCTTCGCCGTTGAGCGGATTGACGCATCCCGCCGCATCGCCCACCAGCGCCCAGTTGCGCCCGCTCACACCGGAGACCGCACCGCCCATCGGCAGCAGCGCCGAGGCGACCGCGCGCGCGTCACCGTCGAACTGCCATTCCTCCCGTCGCAGCGAAATATAGTGCTGCAGAAGCGGTTTCAACGCGATATGGGAGGGGCGGCGTTCGGTGGCCAGCGACCCGACGCCGATGTTCACCTCGCCGTTGCCCAGCGGGAACACCCAGCCGTAGCCGGGCACCAGGGTCTCCTCGGCGTCGCGCAACTCCAGATGCGAGGTGATCCACTCGTCGTCGCTGCGTGCGGAACGGATGTAGGCGCGCGCGGCCACGCCGTAGGCGAAACGACGATGCCAGGTGCGGCCGAGCAGCTTGCCGACCGGAGAGCGCACGCCGTCGGCGACGATCAATGTCCGGCAGGTGATGTCGTGCACGCCCGCGTCGGTGCGCACGCTGACGCCGGTGACCCGGTCGCCGTCGCGGGACACCGCGCTCACCCGCGCCCCGTCGACCATCCGTGCACCGCACTTGACGGCGGTTTCGCGCAGTTTGTCGTCGAGTTCGAGCCGGGGGACCGCACTTCCGTAGGTGGGGAACGACCCGCCCGGCCACGGCAGCAGCGCCTCGCGGCCGAATCCGCCCATCCGCAGACCGCGGTTCACCGTGTGCGCCCGCAGCCATTCGCCCAGCCCGAGATGTTCCATCTCCGCGGTGGCGCGCGGGGTCAGCCCGTCGCCGCAGGTCTTGTCACGCGGGAAGGCCGCGGCATCGGTGAGCAGCACGTTTCGCCCGGCGCGCGCGGCCCAGGCCGCCGCCGCCGAGCCCGCCGGTCCCGCGCCCACGACCAGCACGTCGGCATGTGCGGGCAGCGCATGCGGTTCGCGCTCGCTCCCGATGGTGGCATCCGGTGAACCCATGGGCCCCATCCTCGCAGGGCTGCAAGAACAGTGTCGACGGGGCCGTGTGGTGTCACGGGCCGGGCGCGCCGGGGCGACACGGTGCTGCGCCGGTGTCGGATTCGTCCCACAATGGCGATGTTGTGATGGTGTTCATGGGGACTCCGAACCCGACACGCTAGGTTGTGGGGCGTGGGGACGGACGCGGCATTGGGAGACGACATGAGTGCATCGGCGATCAGCGATGAGAGCACGGTGGTGGCCGGGGTTGATCTCGGCGACCACGAGCTCGCGTCGACCGTGCGCAACGGTCTGGTCGAAGTCGAGAAACTGCTGATCGCCGAGCTGTCCGACGGGGAGGAATTCCTGCAGGAGGCGGCGCTGCACCTGGCTCGCGCGGGCGGCAAGCGGTTCCGGCCGCTGTTCACCATCCTGACCGGGCAGTTGGGTCCGCGCCCGACCGATCCGGATCTGATCACCGCGGGCACCGTGATCGAACTGGTGCATCTGGCCACGCTCTACCACGACGACGTCATGGACGAGGCCCCGATGCGGCGCGGCGCGCCGAGCGTGAACTCGCGCTGGGGAAACAGCGTGGCCATCCTGTCCGGTGACTATCTGTTCGCGCACGCCTCGCGGCTGGTGTCCACCCTGGGGCCGGACGCGGTGCGGATCATCGCCGAGACCTTCGCCGAACTGGTCACCGGTCAGATGCGAGAGACGTTGGGCGCCAAGAAATCCCAGGACCCGGTCGAACACTACTTGCAGGTGGTGTGGGAGAAGACCGGATCGTTGATCGCCGCCTCGGGGCGTTTCGGCGGCACCTTCTCCGGTGCCGATCGCGAACACGTCGAACGCGTGGCCCGGCTCGGCGACCTGGTCGGCACCGCCTTCCAGATCTCCGACGACATCATCGACATCTCCTCGGCCGCCGAACAGTCCGGCAAGACACCGGGCACCGACCTGCGCGAGGGCGTGCACACCCTGCCCGTGCTGTACGCCCTGCGCGACGAGGGCGCCGAGGGCGACCGCCTGCGCACCCTGCTGGCCCGCCCCTTGCAGACCGACGACGAGGTCACCGAGGCCCTGGACCTGCTGTCCCGCTCCCGGGGCATGGTCCTGGCCAAGGAGAAACTGCAGGGCTACGCCGACCTCGCACACGCCGAACTCTCCGCGCTGCCCGCGGGCCCCGCCAACGCGGCCCTCGAGCGCCTGGTCCGCTACACCATCGAACGCTCTGTTTGATTTGCCTCCGCTTCGCTCCGGCGGTTTGCGGCGCCCGAAGGCTTACCGCCCGGCCCCGTGTCGGGCACTCGTTCCTCGCACCCGCCACGCGTCCGGGCGGCAAGCCGCGCCGCAAACACGGTGTCGGCGTCGTCCGGTGTCGGCGGAATGATCGGGTATCAGCGCGCCCGGACACACTGCTGCGGCCTGGAACTCTGGGTGGCCCCTGCTTCGTTGACCTGGTGTAACGGATAATGAGTGATGGGGTGCTGAGATGGAGGACCGGCCATGCACGGTGGGTACGCGAACGGGCTGAAGACGTTCGGCCTGATGGTCGGCATGTCGGCGCTGATCGTGTTCATCGGCGCGCTGTTCCGCAATCCCACGATCCTGGTGATCGCCATTCTGCTGGCCGTGGGCATGAACGCCTACGCCTACTTCAACAGCGACCGGCTGGCATTGCGGGCGATGCACGCGCAGCCGGTCTCCGAACTCGAGGCCCCGGTGATGTACCGGATCGTGCGCGAATTGGCGACCGCGGCACGTCAGCCCATGCCGCGGCTGTACATCAGCCCCACCGCCGCCCCCAATGCCTTCGCCACCGGCCGCAATCCCCGGCACGCCGCGGTCTGCTGCACCAGCGGCATCCTGCAGCTGCTCGACGAACGTGAGTTACGCGCGGTTCTGGGCCACGAACTCTCGCACGTGTACAACCGCGACATCCTGATCTCCTCGGTGGCCGGCGCCCTGGCCGCGGTGATCTCCGGCCTGGCCAATCTGGCCTTCTTCGCGGGCCTGGGCGGCGGCGGCAATCGCGACGGTGAAGGCCCGAACATCCTTGGCGTACTTCTGGTTTCGCTACTCGGCCCGATCGCGGCGACGCTGATCAAACTGGCCGTATCGCGGTCCCGGGAGTACCAGGCCGATCAGGACGGCGCCCAGCTCACCGGCGACCCGCTGGCCCTGGCCTCGGCCCTGCGCAAACTCGAACGCGGTGTGGCGGCGGCCCCGCTACCCCCCGAACCGCGGCTGACCGCCCAATCACACCTGATGATCGCCAACCCGTTCCGCCCCGGTGACCAGATGGCCCGCTGGTTCTCCACCCACCCCCCGATGGCCGAGCGGATAGCCCGCCTCGAACACATGGCGGGCGGCCCGAAGAACTATCGGTAGTTCACGAATTGCAGGGCCAGATCGAAATCGCTGCCCTTGAGCAGCGCGATGACGGCCTGCAGATCGTCCCGCTTCTTACTGCTCACCCGCAGCTCGTCGCCCTGGATCTGCGCCTTCACGCCCTTGGGGCCCTCGTCGCGGATCTTCTTGGCGATCTTCTTCGCATTCTCGGTGGAGATGCCCTGAATCAGGGATCCTGTGATCTTGTACACCTTTCCGGACGCCTGCGGCTCACCGGCGTCGAACGCCTTGAGCGAGATGTCGCGGCGGATCAGCTTCTCCTTGAACACGTCCAGCGCGGCCTTGACCCGGTCCTCGGACTCGGCGGACAGCACGATCTTCTCCTCGCCGGACCATTCGATGCTCGCGCCGGTGCCGCGGAAGTCGTATCGGGTCGAGAGCTCTTTGACCGTCTGGTTGAGGGCGTTGTCGACCTCCTGGTGATCGACCTTGCTGACGACGTCGAATGACGAATCGGCCACACTGCGCTCCTGTCTCGCGAATTCCGGCTTCGACGCTAGCGCCGCGGGCATCGCCCCGCCACTAGCCGCCGAGGGCCCGACGCTACCCCGCTGGCCTGCCGGTTTGCATCCAGGGGCCCTGATCGTTGTATTCTGCTCAGCGCGCTCACTCAGCGTGTTAGGCGGATTGCCCGAGCGGCCAAAGGGAGCTGACTGTAAATCAGCCGCGCAAGCTTCGGAGGTTCGAATCCTTCATCCGCCACACTCTCAGGGCCCTCTCCAATCGGAGAGGGCCCTGTTTTTGTTCGAGGGTGGTGTTCGGGCCGGGCGTTCCCTTCTCTGCGCGGGCTTGGAAAGTCGGCCCTGAGCTGCCGGTTTGGTAACTCGGCGGATGAGTGTGTAACCTCGTTCAAGGCTTCGGCGCCCCGGGTGCGAGCGATCGCGATCGGGAGCGCATGTAGTCATGCCCCCTTAGCTCAGTCGGCAGAGCGTTTCCATGGTAAGGAAAAGGTCAACGGTTCGATTCCGTTAGGGGGCTCGCCGGATTGCCGGTGGTGACCGACGGCATCTCCAGGGTCAGGCACCATCGCAAGCCGACCCTTATGGCGGTGTAGCTCAGTCGGTAGAGCAAACGACTCATAATCGTTGTGTCGCCGGTTCAAGTCCGGCCATCGCTACAAAGACCGATACCTCCGTCAGGTAGACCCGAAAGAAGGCATATCGTGGCCGCGAAGTCCACCGATGTCCGGCCAAAGATCACCTTGGCCTGCGAGCAGTGCAAGCACCGCAACTACATCACCAAGAAGAACCGGCGTAACGACCCGGATCGGCTGGAGCTGAAGAAGTTCTGCCCGAACTGCGGCACCCACCGGGCGCACCGCGAATCTCGCTGATACTCCACGCGTGCCACTGCCGCGTGCGACGTCGGTGAGGCCGCAGGAAGCTCATGTAGCTGCCAGGTCCCCGCGCATGTCGCAACTCGAGTCAGCCTTCAGTGCCGGAGCAGGGTGTGAACCCGCTCCGGCATTTGGTGTATCCGCGGCAGTGTGTGCTTCGGCAGATCCCGTAGCGGGGTCAGATAGGGACTTTCTTCCGTGACTACACAAGCCGGGACCACCGATACCGGGACCGATACCGTCGAGGATTTCGACCCGGCCGCGCACGCGCGCGATATGGTCGGCCACCACTACCGCGTGGACGACTACTACGAGGTCGGCCGCGAGAAGGTGCGCGAATACGCCCGCGCGGTGCAGGACTACCACCCGGTGCACTGGGACGAGGACGTCGCCCAGGAATACGGTTACGACGGTCTCGTCGCCCCGGTGACGTTCATCTCGCTGGTCGGCATCCTGGCTCAGCGCAAGCTGTTCGAGCAGGTCGTCACGGGTTACGACCTGAGCCAGATCATGCAGACCGACCAGATCCTGGAATTCCACCGGCCGATCAAGGTCGGCGATCAGCTGGTCTGCGACGTCTATCTGCACTCGTTCCGGCAGGCCTTCGGCGGCGACATCATCGTGACGAAGAACATCGTCACCTCGCGGGACGAATTGGTGCTCACCACGTACACCACCCTGGTCGGCCGCAGCGGCGGCGACGTCGACCCGAACATCTCCGAGGCCGTGCGCAACGTGCTGATGCACGGAATCGGCGAGGCTCCCGGGCATCACCCGCGCACCACTCCGCCGGTCAGCGAGCCGCCCGTGCCGGTCGCCACCCTGCCCGAACTGCCGGCCAGCACCCGCGCGGTGCGCTTCGAGGACGTCAGCGCCGGTGACGAACTGCCCGCGCGGGTGGTCCGGCTCACCCGTGGCGATCTGGTCAACTACGCCGGTGTCTCGGGCGATGCGAACCCGATCCACTGGAGCGACGAGATGGTCAAGCTCGCCGGTCTGGACAACGTGGTCGCGCACGGCATGCTCACCATGGGCCTGGGTGGCGGCTTCGTCACCTCCTGGCTGGGCGATCCGGGCGCGATCAAGGAGTACAACGTCCGGTTCACCAGCCCGGTCTACGTCGCGGCCGACGAGCCGGCCGAGATCGAGTACACCGGCAAGATCAAGTCGGTCGATCCCGAGACCCGCACCGCGGTGATCGCGATGGTCGCCAAGTCCGCCGG
Source organism: Nocardia jiangxiensis NBRC 101359 (assembly GCF_000308615.1). GTDB lineage: Bacteria > Actinomycetota > Actinomycetes > Mycobacteriales > Mycobacteriaceae > Nocardia > Nocardia jiangxiensis. The sequence goes on along the minus strand of NZ_BAGB01000068.1, from coordinate 19,990 downwards.
ACGCAAGATCTTCGGTCGTGCGACGGCCACCGTGCAGTTGGCGTGAGCCGCGCACGCTGCGCGGATCGGGCGGTGGAGGTGACCGCCGGGCCCGGATTGGCGGTGCGAGGGGGGCGTACCGTACACTCGGGAATCTGGGGTCACCAGCCGCTGCGCGCTGCTCCGAAGGGCCCGGTTCCGGGCGGATTTCCGCCGGTGCCGGAACACTGCAGGGGTGGCGCGCGTGTTGTGTGGCTACCCGGGTACAACTGAACAGCACCGTGCTGGATCGAGAGTCCAGCCGAAGGGGTGTAGCTCAATTGGCAGAGCAGCGGTCTCCAAAACCGCAGGTTGCAGGTTCAAGTCCTGTCACCCCTGCAAGGATGCCAGCGACGAGAGAGGATCGACGTGTCCGATGACGATGACACCCGCGCGGTGAGTCGTCCGACCGGCAAACGGTCGTCTCGGCGAGCTCGTTCCGGTTTTTCGGATCACGAGACGGGCTCTGTCGCGACGATCGAGCGGGACGACGCGGGATCGCGCAAGACGTCCAAGCCTTCCGGTAAGAAGAAGGCCGGTGGTACGGGCAATCCGCTGAAACGCTTGGTGAAGTTCCTGAAAGAGGTTGTTCAGGAACTGCGCAAGGTGATCTGGCCCAACCGCAAGCAGATGGTCACCTATACGACGGTGGTCCTGGTGTTCGTGATCTTCACGGTCGGGTTCATCTTCTTGTTGGATATCGCGTTCAACCAGGGCGTCAACTGGCTGTTCGGCTAGTCGGCCGTCGGCGCCGGTGACCGGTCCCAGCGCATGGGCGCGGATGTCATCTGCGGTGAATCGACGTCCGGAACGCAGAGGAAGTTAGTGACGACACAGGAAGCGAGTGCCCAGTGAGCACCCCGGAGAACGGCACAACCGAGGAATTCCCGGTCGACGACGTGGCTGAAGAGATCGCCGCGCCGGAGGTCGAGGAGTCCGCGGATTCCGCGCCGATCGCGGAGTCCGCCCCTGGTGACGCGCCTGTCGACGAGGAAGTCGATCCCGTCGCCGCGATGAAGGCCGCGCTGCGCCGCGCACCCGGTGACTGGTACGTCATCCACTCCTATGCCGGTTACGAGAACAAGGTCAAGGCCAACCTCGAGACCCGCGTGCAGAACCTCGGACTCGAGGACTACATCTTCCAGGTCGAGGTCCCGACCGAGCAGGTCACCGAGATCAAGAACGGTCAGCGCAAGAACGTGCAGCGCAAGGTGCTGCCCGGCTACATCCTGGTCCGGATGGACCTCAACGACGAGTCGTGGGGCGCGGTTCGCAACACCCCCGGCGTCACCGGATTCGTCGGCGCCACCTCGCGTCCGTCGCCGCTGTCCATCAACGACGTGGTGAAGTTCCTGGTCCCCGCCGACCAGCAGCAGAAGAAGCCCGCCGCCGCGGCCGCCGCCAGCACCGAGGCCGCCGCCGCCGAGCCGCTGACCAAGCCCACCATCGAGGTCGACTTCGAGGTCGGCGAGTCGGTCACCGTGATGGACGGCCCGTTCGCCACGCTCCCGGCCAGCATTTCCGAGGTCAACGCCGAGCAGCAGAAGCTCAAGGTGCTGGTGTCGATCTTCGGTCGCGAAACTCCGGTCGAGCTCGCGTTCACGCAGGTCGCGAAGATCTGAGTCGGCCGGGGGCGATTTCGGGCCCCCGACGGCGTTCGACTACACTTGCCGGGTTGCGCCCCGGCCGACCGTATTTCGTCGTGCGGTCGATTCTTCCGGGGCGTCATCCGGAGAAGGCTTACGGGAATCCGTAGGAACCCTAACCAAGGAAGAAAGATGCCCCCCAAGAAGAAGAAGGTCGCCGGGCTCATCAAGCTCCAGATCCAGGCCGGTGCGGCCAACCCCGCGCCGCCGGTCGGTCCCGCGCTGGGTCAGCACGGCGTCAACATCATGGAGTTCTGCAAGGCGTACAACGCGGCGACCGAGTCGCAGCGCGGCAACGTCATCCCGGTCGAGATCACGGTCTACGAAGACCGCTCGTTCGACTTCAAGCTGAAGACCCCGCCTGCCGCCAAGCTGCTGCTCAAGGCCGCCGGTGTGCAGAAGGGTTCGCCCGAGCCGCACCGTAACAAGGTCGCCACGGTCTCCATGGACCAGATCCGTGAGATCGCCAAGACCAAGCAGGAAGACCTGAACGCCAACGACATCGACGCCGCGGCGAAGATCATCGCGGGCACCGCCCGTTCGATGGGGATCACCGTCTCGGACTAGTCGCGGCGCTCGCGCAGTGGGAGGGATGGCCAGTCCCGCTACCACTTCTGACTCCAGAACAGGACAGATAATCATGGCAAAACGAAGCAAGGCATATCTCGAGGCGGCCGCCAAGGTCGACCGCTCCGCGCTGTACTCCCCGCTGACCGCCGCGCGGCTGGCGAAGGAGACCTCCACCAAGAAGACCGACGCCACCGTCGAGGTCGCCGTGCGCCTGGGTGTCGACCCGCGCAAGGCCGACCAGATGGTCCGCGGCACCGTCAACCTGCCGCACGGCACCGGTAAGACCGCTCGCGTCATCGTGTTCGCGGTCGGCGACAAGGCCGCCGAGGCCGAGGCCGCCGGTGCGGACGCCGTGGGCGCCGAGGATCTGATCGAGCGCATCCAGGGCGGCTGGCTGGACTTCGACGCCGCGATCGCCACCCCGGACCAGATGGCCAAGGTCGGCCGCATCGCGCGTGTCCTGGGTCCGCGTGGTCTGATGCCGAACCCGAAGACGGGCACGGTCACCCCCGATGTGACCAAGGCCGTCAACGACATCAAGGGCGGCAAGATCAACTTCCGCGTCGACAAGCAGGCCAACCTGCACTTCGTGATCGGCAAAGCGTCCTTCGACGACGCCAAGCTGGTGGAGAACTACGGCGCCGCGCTCGAGGAGATCCTGCGTGTGAAGCCCTCGACCGCGAAGGGCCGCTACGTCAAGAAGGTGACGATTTCGACGAACACCGGTCCGGGCATCCCGGTGGATCCGAACCGCACCCGCAACCTCACCGAAGAGGACGCGTAGTAGCACGCTGAATCATCAACGGCCGGTACGGATTTCCGTACCGGCCGTTGGCGTTTTGGCTGGTGGGCAGGTCTCTGCTACGCTGGTCGACGGTCGCTGACCAGTTCAGTGATCACCCCCAATCGTTCTACCGAAGACCGTTGGTCGCTGTCGGTGCTCGTTCGAGTGCAGGTAGCTGAAGGTCCGGCGATATTGCCGGCGGCCCACGCAGGGAGAGCCGAGGTCGGGAAGCCGTGAGTCCCCAGGGATTCGCGATGTTTCTTGTGCGCCCCGGAACGCTCTGCGTCCGGGGCGTTTGTTTTATCGCCGGCCCTCGCGGTGTTCGGTCGTTCATTTACGAACCGATACCCCTGAGAGGAGGCGAAGTATGGCAATCCAGTGGAAGCACGACCAGGTCGAAGAGATCACCAAGCAGTTCCAGGACGCGACCGCCACCGTGATCACGGAATACCGTGGCCTGTCCGTCGGTAAGCTCACCGAGCTGCGGCGTGCCCTCGGCGACAACGCCACGTACTCCGTCGCCAAGAACACCCTCGTCAAGCGCGCTGCCGCCGACGCGGGCGTCGAGGGCCTGGACGAGCTGTTCGTCGGGCCGACCGCGATCACCTTCATCCACGGTGAGCCGGTCGACGCCGCCAAGGCGCTGAAGACCTTCGCCAAGGACAACAAGGCGCTGGTCATCAAGGGCGGGTACATGGACGGCGCGCCGCTGTCCGTGACCGAGGTCGAGAAGATCGCCGACCTGGAGTCCCGCGAGGTGCTGCTGGCCAAGCTGGCCGGTGCCATGAAGGGCAACCTCACCAAGGCCGCGGGCCTGTTCGCCGCGCCCGCCGGACAGGTCGCGCGCCTGTTCGCCGCGCTCGAGGACAAGCAGCGTGCCGCCGGTGGCGAATCGGCTCCGGCCGATGCTGCCGAATAACCAACCACCCCAACACTTTTCCCGCCTGTGCGGGGAGACCCCACTGAAAGGAGGCCATCATGGCCAACGTTGACGAGCTGCTGGAGACCATCGGCGGCATGACCCTGCTCGAGCTGTCGGACTTCGTCAAGAAGTTCGAGGAGAAGTTCGAGGTCACCGCTGCTGCTCCGGTCGCCGTGGCCGCCGTTGCCGGCGGTGCTGCCCCGGCCGAGGCCGCCGAGGAGCAGGACGAGTTCGACGTCGTGCTCGAGGGCGCCGGTGACAAGAAGATCCAGGTCATCAAGGTCGTGCGTGAGATCGTCTCGGGCCTGGGCCTGAAGGAGGCCAAGGACCTCGTCGAGTCCGCGCCGAAGCCGATCCTGGAGAAGGTCGCCAAGGACGCCGCCGAGGCCGCCAAGGCCAAGCTGGAAGAGGCCGGCGCCAAGGTCTCCGTCAAGTAATTCAGTTACTGACGCGTCGAGCGGGCGGTTCCCCGAGGGGGAACCGCCCGCTCTGCTTTCCGTCCGGCCCCACCCCGGGCGAGCCGCGGCGCGCCCGGGGTGGGGCATTGGACCGGAAAGCGGTTTTCCCAGGTGGGGAAGTTTGCCGGAATAAACCGGAACGTATTACTTCTTACTCTCCGGTAGGGAGGGATGGGAATGCCGGTTTACATGCGATACAGTGGCCGCACCCAGTGTGACGCGTCACATCGTGCTGTGTTGTATCGGCCCAGCGCTGGAGCGGTTTCGGCCGAGCAGTGACACGGCACGGGACCGCTCGTTGCAAAGAATTATGTGGAGGTTGGCGTGGGCGTCGAGGTCCGGACCGAAGGTGTCACCAAATCCTTCGGCTCTCAGCGTATTTGGCAGGATGTCACACTGACTCTGCCCACGGGGGAAGTCAGCGCGCTGCTCGGCCCCTCCGGTACCGGTAAGTCCGTATTCCTGAAGTCGTTGATCGGTTTGCTGCGCCCGGAGCGTGGTTCGATCTTCATCGACGGCACGGACATCACCACTTGCTCCAACAAGGAGCTGTACGAGATCCGTAAGCTGTTCGGCGTCCTGTTCCAGGACGGCGCGTTGTTCGGGTCGATGAACCTGTTCGACAACACCGCGTTCCCGCTGCGGGAGCACACCAAGAAGAGCGAATCCGAGATCAAGAAGATCGTCATGGAGAAGCTCGAGCTCACGGGTCTGCTCGGCGCGGAATCCAAGCTGCCCGGCGAGATCTCCGGTGGTATGCGCAAGCGCGCCGGTCTGGCTCGCGCTCTGGTGCTGGATCCGCAGATCATCCTCGTGGACGAGCCGGACTCGGGTCTGGACCCGGTCCGCACCACCTATCTGTCGCAGCTGCTGATCGATATCAACGCGCAGATCGACGCGACGATCCTGATCGTCACGCACAACATCAACCTGGCCCGTACCGTGCCGGACAACATCGGCATGCTGTTCCGCCGCCAGCTGGTCATGTTCGGCCCGCGCGAGGTGCTGCTGACGTCGGAGGAGCCGGTGGTGAAGCAGTTCCTCAACGGCCGCATGGTCGGTCCGATCGGTATGTCCGAGGAGAAGGACGAGGCGCAGATGGCTCGCGAGCAGGCGCTCGCGGAGGCCGGTCACTACGACAACGGCACCGAAGAGGTCGAGGGCATCATCCCGCAGATGAAGGCCACGCCCGGTATGCCCGTGCGCCAGGCCGTGGAACGCCGCCGTCGTCGCGTTCTGGAGATCATGCACACCCTGCCGCATCAGGCCCAGGTGGCGATCCAGGAATCGATGCAGGAGAACGGTGATACACAAGTTCTCCCGGCCTATTCGGGTAACCCTCAGGATTACCCAGGCAACGCGTACGACACCACCGCGCGACAAAACCCAACCAACGGGTAACATACGCTCCCGTGAATCTAACCCTGACGCGGCTGCGCACCCCGGTCGAGTCGGGTTTTGCTCAGGCGGGCAATATCTTTGCGCTGCTCATCAGCGTTGCGCGTAAGACATTCGTCCGGCCGTTCCAGTGGCGCGAGTTCATCGAACAGTCGTGGTTCATCGCGAGTGTGTCGATCCTGCCCGCGTCCCTGGTGGCAATCCCGTTCGGTGCCGTCGTGGCGTTGCAGACCGGTTCACTGATCAAGCAACTCGGCGCTGAGTCCTTCACCGGCGCAACCAGTGTGCTGGCCACCGTCCAACAGGCCGCGCCCGTCGTCACCGCGCTCATCATCGCCGGTGCGGCGGGTTCGGCCGTCGCCGCGGATCTGGGCTCGCGGACCATCCGCGAGGAGATCGACGCCATGGAGGTGCTGGGCATCGACCCGGTACAGCGCCTGGTGGTTCCTCGTGTGCTGGGCATGATGCTGGTCGCCCTGCTGCTCAACGGCCTGGTTTCGGTCGTCGGCATCTGTGGTGGCTATTTCTTCAACGTGATGTTGCAGGGCGGTACGCCGGGCGCGTATCTGGCATCGTTCTCCGCGCTGGCACAGCTGCCGGACCTGTGGATCGGTGAGATCAAGGCGTTGTTGTTCGGCCTGCTCGCGGGTGTCATCGCCGCGTACAAGGGGTTGAGTCCGAAGGGGGGACCGAAAGGAGTGGGTGACGCGGTGAATCAATCCGTGGTGATCACCTTCCTGGTGCTCTTCTTCGTCAATCTCCTGCTGACGTTGGTGTACCTGCAGATCGTTCCCGCCAAGGGATCCTGACCATGGTTGTTTCGCAGCGATCCTCCAAGAATTTACGCCGGATCGGCGGTGCCCTACGGGGTCCCGTCGCTGTCATCGACCGCGCCGGCGACCAGATGTCCTTCTATTCCAAGGCGATCGCCTGGATTCCGCGCACCGTCGTGCACTACCGCAAGGAGGTCATGCGGCTGTTGGCCGAGGTGACCTTCGGTTCGGGTGCGCTGGCGGTCATCGGCGGAACCATCGGCGTTGTCGTGATGATGTCGGCCTCGGTCGGTGTGGTGGTCGGCCTACAGGGCTACAAAGCCCTCGACGCCCTGGGGTCCTCGGTGCTCACCGGATTCCTCACCGGTTACATCAACACCCGCGAGTTGGCCCCGCTGGTCGCGGCGCTGGCGTTGTCCGCGACGGTCGGGTGTGGTTTCACCGCGCAATTGGGTGCGATGCGGATCTCCGAGGAGATCGACGCGCTCGAGGTGATGGCGGTGCCGGGGGTGCCGTTCCTGGTCACCACGCGCGTGATCGCCGGATTCGTCGCGGTGATTCCGCTCTACATCGTCGGTCTGCTGGGCACATTCGTGGCCTCACGGCAGATCAGCGTGTGGTTCGAGGGGCAATCAACAGGCTCCTACGACCACTATTTCAATTTGTTCCTGCCACCTCAGGACGTGTTGTATTCGTTCCTCAAGGTGCTGATATTCGCGTTCGTGATCATCCTGATCCACTGCTACTACGGGTTCAACGCCTCCGGCGGCCCGGCGGGCGTGGGCGTGGCGGTGGGCCGCGCGGTCCGCGCCTCGATCGTGTTGATCAACATTCTCGATTTCTTTCTGAGTCTGGCCATCTGGGGGACGACGACCACAGTGCGAGTAGCCGGATGAGCGCGGCCGGAATTCAGTTCTGGCGGTCTACGGAGAAATTGCGCACGCGCACGCTCGGTGTGCTGTTCTTCGTGGTGATGGCCCTGTTCCTGGGCACGACGATCGCTATGTACAACAAGACGTTCACCCCAGTGGTGAAGGTCGATCTGATCACCGACACCGTCGGAAACGCCTTGACGCGCAACGCCGATGTGAAGGTGCGCGGCATCACCGTCGGCGAGGTCCGGTCGAGCCAGCCGCAGGGCAGCAAGGTCACTCTGCATCTGGCGCTGGATCCGGGCAAGGCGAAGGAGATTCCGTCCAACGTCACCGCGCGGCTGCTGCCCAAGACGTTGTTCGGTGAGCGGTACGTAGATCTGGTCTGGCCGCAGGATCCGAGCGGGCATCTGACCGCGGGACAGACCTTGCACCAGGACGCCAGCGGTAACGCCATCGAGGTCAGCCAGCTGCTGGACAGCGTGCTGCCGCTGCTGCAGGCGATTCCGCCGCAGTATCTGGCCTCCACGCTGGGTGCGCTGTCGCAGGCCCTCGGCGGACAGGGCGAGGAGCTCGGGCATACGGTGGACCGGCTGGACACGGTCTTCCGCGGGCTCAACGGCGTCATGCCGACCCTGCAGGACGACATCCACAACTTCGCCACGGTCGCGGACACCTATGCCGACGCGCTGCCGCAGCTGGTCGACACGTTCAACGATCTGCGCACGCTCAATGCGACGATCGTGCAGAAGCGTTCGCAGATCGACACGCTGTACTCGGTGCTGACCCCGACCTCCTCGCGGCTGGCCAATTTCCTGGTGGCCAACCACGACAACATCATCGACGTGGCCGCGGATTCGCGAGAGGCGTTGCAACTGCTGGCCACCTATTCCCCCGAATATGCCTGCACCATGCGGAATTTCGCGCAGCAGAAGCCGCGGATCGACCAGATCTTCGGTAAGGGAACCGATCTGCCCGGCTCGCGGGTGTCGATCAAACTGGTCAATCCGCGCGGCCGGTACCTGCCGAATCAGGACGAGCCGCGCTGGTTCGACACCCGTCCGCCGGTGTGTTTCCCGGAGTATCCGCTGGGCACCGACGCTGGTCAGTATCCGACCGGTTCGGCCAACGACGGTTCGTATCAGCCGCCGACCCGCAATCCGGGCAAGCAGAACATCGGCCAACTGCCGCCGGCGCAGTTCTCGGTCTTCGGCGCGCAGTCGACCTCGCTGGCAGGTTCGCCGTCCGAGGAGCATGCGCTGGGCGCGATCTACGGCGCGGCGAACGGGGTTTCGCCGGACCAGGTGCCCAGCTGGGTGAGCCGCATCGGCGCGCCCGCGCTGCGTGGAAGTGAGGTGAGTGTGAAGTGAAGGCCGCACTGCGCGGACTGGGTGGGCCGCTGACCAAACTTCTCATCTTCGTCGTGGTCACCGTTCTGCTGACGATCGTGCTCGGGTTGACCATCGCCAACTATTCCGGCGGCGGCACCGGGTTCAAGGCGCGTTTCAGCGATGTGACCTCGCTCAATCCGGGCGACGAGGTGCGCATCGCGGGTGTGCGCGTGGGCAAGGTCACCAAGGTGTCGGTCGTGGATCACGACCAGGCGATGGTGAATTTCGAACTGACCGACCGCGATTGGCTGCCCGCCTCGGTGACCGCGACCATCCGTTACCGGAATCTGGTCGGGCAGCGGTACATTTCGCTCGAGCAGGGCACCGGCCTGCAGGGTCGGAAGCTGAACGCGGGCGGCACGATCGGCCTGGACCACACGCGTCCGGCGCTGAATCTGACGACGCTGTTCAACGGGTTCCGCCCGCTGTTCCAGACGTTGACCGCGGATGATGTGAACAAGTTGTCCTACGAGATCATCCAGGTGTTCCAGGGTGAGAAGGGCACCATCAGCGATCTGGTGAGCAATACCGCCAGCCTGACCAACAAGATCGCCGACAAGGACGCGGTGATCGGTCAGATCGTCAAGAACCTCAACGCGATTCTGGATTCGGTGAACAAGAAGGACGGCGCGCTCAACGATCTGATCGTCAACACCGAGGCGCTGGTGAGCGGACTGAACGCCGAACGCGGCACGATCGGCTCGGCGGTCAGCTCGCTGGGCAACCTGGCCTCGGCCACGGCGGATCTGCTGGTGCCGACGGTGCCGACGCTGCAGGGTTCGATCGCGGGATTGAACCAGCTCACCGGCACACTGAACGACCGATCGCCCGAGGTGAACGAGGCGCTGACGAATCTGCCGATCAAGATGGAGAAACTGGGTCGCGCCGCGAGTTACGGCTCCTGGTTCCAGTTCTATCTGTGCGGTATCGACATCGTCGCGGGTCCGGGGATGAAGGACGGTCAGAATCTGAACCTCCCGGCGAATATGCCGACGGTGAATCAGCCGGTCTACACCAATCCCGCGCCGCGGTGCCATGGGAAGGGTGGTCGCTGATGGATGAGCGCAAGCTCCTGGGCCAGCGCAGCCCCGCGTTCATGGGTGCGCTCGGACTTTTCCTGGTGCTGTTGATCGCGGTATCGACGTTCTACCTGGACCGGTTGCCGATCATCGGCGCGGGCACCAAGTACACCGCCGAATTCTCCGAGGCCGCCGGGCTGAAGAAGGGGAACGAGGTGCGCATCGCTGGGGTCAAGGTCGGTGATGTGACCGACGTCGGGCTGGACGGCGATCGAGTTCTGGTCTCCTTCCGCACCAAGGACGCCTGGATCGGGGACGACACCACCGCGTCGATCCAGATCAAGACGGTGCTCGGGCAGAAATATCTGGCCCTGGATCCCAAGGGCACCCATCCGGCGAATCCGTCCAAGCGGATTCCGTTGTCGCGCACGGTTTCTCCCTACGACGTGACCGAGGCGTTCCAGGACGCCGGGAAGAGTCTCGAGCAGACCGATACCGCGCAGCTGGCCAAGAGCATGCAGGTGCTCTCGGACGCGTTCTCCGAGACCCCGCCGGATATCCGCAGCTCGATCGACGGCGTCGCGCGACTGTCCGAGACCCTCGCCAAACGCGACGAGCAGCTCAAGCAGCTGTTCGCGGCCACCAACAAGACCACCAAGGTGCTCGCCGACCGCAATGTCCAGTTCGAACGGCTGCTCGCCAACGGCGGTCAACTGCTGGCCGAGCTGAACGTTCGCCAGCAGGCGATCGCACAGCTGTTGACCGGCGCGAAAACCATTGCGGCGGAACTGACCACGCTGGTGCACGACAACGAGCAACAGATCGGCCCGGCGCTGACCAACCTGCAGAAGTCCATCGACATGCTCAACGACAACCAGCAGAACATCTCCAAGACGCTGACGTTGGCCGCGCCGTTCTACGGGCTCTACTCCAACGTTCTGGGTAACGGCCGCTGGTTCGACGCGGTCATCGTCAACCTGATTCCCCCGGCGCTGCCGGACGTCCCGGGCAACCGTCCGCCCATCCGGAACATGGGAGGCCGCTGATGGAACCCGAGTTCGGGAACGATTCCCCGACCGAGAAGTTCCCCGCGCAGAAGCCGGAGGGGAAACAGGTTGCGGGAGGCGGCGATTCGCCGACCGAGCAGCTGCCCGTGCAGAAGCCCGCGGCGAAAGATGCTGTGAACGAAGGGGATTCCCCGACCGAGCAGATTCCGGTTCAGTCGTCGGAGGCTTCGGCGACTGAAGCCGGTGGGGCTGGACGCGGGTCGTCCGAGGCCGCGTCGTCGAAGGCAGCCGGATCCTCCGGGGCTGCCGCCGGTGCCACGAGCGCGGCGTCGGGTGGGTCCTCCGGGGCTGCCGCGTCGTCGGGCGGCAGCGGATCCGGCGGTGGGCGTCATCGTGATCCGCTGACCACCCTGCGCGAATCCGGCCGTCCCACCAAGATTCTCATCTCCCTGGTAACCGTGGTGGCGGTCGTGCTGGCCGGGGTGGTGTGGTGGCTGTTCAACAGTTTCGACACCACCCGGATCACCGCGTACTTCGACAAGTCGATCGGCATCTACCAGGGTTCGGACGTGCGCATCCTGGGTGTGCCGGTGGGCAAGGTGGATTCGATCACCCCGATGGGCGATCGGGTGAAGGTCGTCATGTCGGTCGACCGGAAGTACGACATCCCGGCGGACGCCTCGGCCGCGCAGATCACCCCCTCGGTGGTCTCGGACCGCTACATCCAGCTCAGCCCGGTCTACAAGGGCGGGCCGAAGATGGCCCGCGAAGCGACCATCCCCAAGGAGCGCACCGCGACCCCGGTCGAGGTGGACCGGCTCTACAAGTCCATCGCGCAACTGTCCGACGAACTGGGGCCCAACGGCGCCAACAAGAACGGCGCGGTCAACCAGCTGGTCGAGACGGGTGCGAAGAATCTGGCCGGTAACGGTGACGCGCTGTCCAACAGCCTCACCCAGCTCTCGCACGCGGCCAGTTATCTGTCCGATGCGCGCGGTGACATCTTCGGCACGATCAAGAATCTGCAGATCTTCGTGCACACTCTGGCGGTGAACGATGCGCAGGTCCGGCAGTTCAATACGCAGCTCGCGGATCTGGCCGGATTCCTCTCGGGGGAGCGGCACGATCTGGGGCAGGCGCTGAATCTGCTGTCGGTGGCGCTCGGGGACGTGGCCCGGTTCATCGACGACAACCGGGAACTGGTCGCGAGCAACGCCGCGTCGCTGACCAAGCTGACCCAGACCCTGGCCGATCAGCGCAACGACGTGGCCAATCTGCTGCCGGTGCTGCCGCTGGCGCTGAGCAACCTGATCAACGTGCACAACGGTGAGACCGGCACCCTGGACATGCGGGCCAACTTCACCGATCTGCAGAATCCGTTCGGCACGATCTGCAAGATGCTCGATCTGGGGCAGCTGCGTCCGGGTGATCCGAAGTTCGACGCGATCAGCCGTCAGCTGCGGCCGATCCTGGACAAGTGCAAGACCATCACCGACCAGATCAAATCGGGTGTGACGACGCCGACGCTGAACCTGCCGTTCGGCATCCTGAGCGGTGAGAACCTGCAGCGCGCGCCGGTGCCGGGCACCGTGCCCGGGACGCCGTCGAATCAGCAGCCGCCCTCGCAGAAGCCGGGAGGCCAGAAGTGAAGCCGCTCAAGATGGCCTGTGCCGCAACGGTTCTGGGCGTCACGACGCTGCTGGTGAGTTCCTGTGGTTCGGCGGGGATCTACAGCGTTCCGCTGCCCGGCGGCGCGAACGTCGGCGATCATCCGTTGCATCTGGACATCCGGTTCGACGACGTGCTGGACCTGGTGCCGCAGTCCGCGGTGAAGGTGGACGGCATCCCCGTCGGCCGCGTCGACAAGATCGAGGTCGCACCCGACGGCTGGACCGCGAGTGTGCGTGCCGTGGTGAACAATTCGGTGAAACTGCCCTCGAACGCACATGCCGAGGTGAAGCAGACGAATCTGCTGGGTGAGAAGTTCATCGAACTGACTTCGCCGCCGTCGGGCGCGTCCGACAAGCCGCTGCACGACGGCGAGGTCATCCCGGTGCAGAACACCCAGCACGCCACCGAGGTGGAGCAGGTGCTGGGCGCATTGTCGTTGCTGCTCAACGGTGGTGGCGTCGCGCAGTTGCAGCCGATCGTCACCGAGTTGAACAAGACCCTCGGTGGTCGTGAGGACAAGGTCCGCTCGCTGCTGAACCAGACCGACACCCTGATCAAGGGGCTGAACGACCAGGTCGGCGATATCCAGCACGCGCTGGACGGACTCGGCACGTTGTCCGAGCGGGTGGGGCAGCAGAACGATCAGATCGCCAAGATCCTGGACGAGCTGCCCGCGGGTATCCACATCCTGGACCAGCAGCGTCCCGAGCTGATCGGGCTGTTGAAGCAGCTGAACCGGGTCGGGCAAGCCGGTATCTCGGTGCTGGACAAGTCCAAGGACAACCTGATCAACGATCTGGTCGCACTGCGCCCGACCCTGCAGGAATTGGGTCGCTCCGCACCGGATCTGGTGACCGCGTTCCCGCTGATCCCGACCTATCCGTTCCCCGACGAGGCGATCAAATCCGAATTCGGCGGCTCGGTGAACACCTGGCTGTCGGTGGATCTGCAGATCGGCACCATGTTGAAGGGCCTGGGTGTGGGTGAGCCCAATCCGGTGTACATCCCGCCGAAGTGGGGTCGTCCGGTGCCGGTCGATCCGACCAACCCCTATTACAACGGCAACGGCCCGAGGCCGGGCTGGCCCACGGTCTCGCTGCTTCCGCTGCCGCCGACCGTGGTGGCTCCCGCCAACGCCAAGCCGGGTGATCCGATCGGCTCGATTCTGAATCAGTTGGGAGTGAAGCCGAGATGAGCAAACTCGTCCGCTATCAGCTGATCGCGTTCGGCCTGATCGCCGTGCTCGGCGTGGTGTTCGTCGGTGCGAAATACGTTCACCTGGACCACATGCTGGGTTTCGGCCAGTACCAGGTGAAGTTGAAGATGCAGACCACCGGTGATGTGTCAAAGGGATCGGAGGTCACCTATCGCGGTGTTCCGGTCGGCACCGTCGGCGAGCAGGACATCACTCCGGACGGTGTGGTCATCTACCTGCAGCTGGATTCGGGTAAACCGAAGGTGCCCGCGAACGCGAAGGCGGTCGTGGCCAACCGGTCGGCGATCGGTGAGCAGTACGTGGATCTGGTGCCCTCCAGTGAGGGGGGCCCGTATCTGCGGGACGGTTCGATCATCGTCGGCGGCCAGACGCCGCTTCCGGTGCAGGACCTGTTGGCGAGTGTGAACACCCTGGCCAGCACCACGGATCTGAAGGCGTTGAGCACGACGGTCACCGAACTGGGCAAGGCGTTCGACGGGCAGGGCGACAATCTGCGCATCCTGATCGATTCGCTGAACAAGTTCTCCGTGACCGGGCTGGACGCACTGCCGCAGACGGTGGATCTGATCAAGGACGCGCAGACGGTCCTGCAGACCCAGGTCGATCAGGGTGGGGATATCCGGCAGTTCAGCGATGGCCTGGACAAGGTGGCCGCCCAGCTGCGCGCCAACGATCCCGATATCCGCCGCTTGATCGGCACCGGCGCCGACGCCGGTAACTCGATCGGCAAACTGCTGCAGGAGAGCGGTGATCCGCTGACCAAGGATCTGGCGAATCTGCGGACGGTACTGCTGGCGGTCTCGCCGAAGTACTTCGGGCTCAAACCACTGCTGCAGATGTTGCCGCTGTTGTCGATCGGCGGTTCGGCCACCGCGCCGGGAGACGGGACCACGCACTTCGGGCTGGTGCTGGAAACCAACAATCCGCCGGCCTGTACTCTCGGGTACGAGGGCACGCAGAAGATTCTCGCGCAGATGAAGGCGAAGAATCCGAACTTCGATGACACCCGCGACGATTTCCCGTTCAACAAGGACGCGAAATGCGCTGTGCCGCAAGGTAATCCGACGGACGTGCGGGGCGGAGCCCGAGCCGAACTGGCCGATCCGAGTGTTCCACAGCCGTGGGACAACAAGCCCAAGACCGATCCGGACAAGTTGAACCTGAACCCGGTCGCCACCCAGCTGGCCACTCTCATCGGGGTGACCCCGAAGCGGTGATGGCCGAGCAGGGGTGGCGAGTCCGGGAAAATAACGACGCTAGGGTGTCGCTGTGAGTACTGATCTGTCCAACGCCGCGCCGGAAGCTGCGCAGACGCCGTCGGAAGAGGCCGACTCGAAGGTTGCTGACGGCTCGTACGAGGTAACCGCCCAGATATTTCCGCTCCGGACGGTGGTGACCTGTGTGGCCGCCGTCTGGCTGGTCGCGGCGGTGGTGGCGGCGGCCTGGTTCGGCGTCGGGTGGGTGCGCGCCGGATTCTTCACCGACGCGCCCCGCGCCCAGGCCCGCGACAGCGCGCTGGACGCCGCGCGGCAGGCGGCGCTGAACCTGAGCTCGATGAATCCCGACGACGTCGAGGGCTCGATCAAGCTGATGCAGTCCTCGATGACCGGGCAGATGCTCGACGAGTTCAACCAGAACCACGACCGCATCAAGCAGACCGCGCAAGAGTCCAAGACCAGGCTGGACGCCAAGATCCTCGGTGCCTCGCTGACCTCGCTGGACAGCGAGCGGGACAAGGCCGCGGCGATCGTGGTCGTGCAGCAGACGCAGACCGCGCCGAATGTGCCGGTGCAGTCGTTCCGGGCCACCTGGACCCTGGACCTGTCGAAGGTCGGCGGCCTGTGGAAGACCGATCAGGCCAACTCGCTGGGACAGCTGGTTCCGCTGGACAACGCAGGTTCGACCGCGTCGCCGCAGCAGGCCGCGCCCTCGGCCCAACCGGGTCCGGCCACGCCGGCCCCCGCACCGAGCGGTACTCCCGCACCCGCGCCGCAGAGCCAACCGGGTTCGTAGGAGGTACCCGTCAATGACTTCACGTCGTCCCGTCAACAAGATCTCCTCGCGGATGCGGCCCGCGGCACGTGCCGCGGAGAACACCACCCGCAAGCGGACCTCCCGCGTCACGGCCGGTTCGTCGCGGCCCGATTCGTCTGCGGGTAACGCTGCGAGCAAGGCGTCCAAAGCGAAGGTCGCCGGCGGCCGGGCCGCCGGATCCGCGGCCGATGCGGGGCCCTCGTTCCGGCTGCCGCGGGTCACGCTGCCTTCACTGCCGCGCTTGCGCGCGACGGGCTGGGGAATGGGCGTCGGCATGCTGGTGGGCGCGGTCGTGCTGACCGCGTTCGCCGTGGTCGCGTTCCTGCGGCCGGGCGTGGACGACGGGAACGCGGCGTTCGTGGACACCGCGGCCACCCAGCAGGTCACCGCCGCCGCCGACAACGCGCTCAAGACGATCTACTCCTACGACGTCAAGAACATCGACGGCTACAAGGACACGGTCCACAAGGTGGTCACCGGAAAGATGCTGGGCGATTTCGACAAGTTCGCCGACACCACCGTCACGGCGGTGAAACAGGCCCAGTCGACCGCCACGGCGACGCCCGATCCGATCGGTGTGACTTTGCTCACCGATGATCGCGCCGAGCTTTTGGTAGATCTCACAGTGGCCGCGACCAAGAGCGGCGTGCCGCAGGAGAGTGCCTCGGGTCCGATCGTGCTGCGCATGCAGAAGATCAACGGGCACTGGCTGGCCAGCGAAATCGCCGACCGCTGAGTCTTCCCGAATCGAGGAACCGCTGTTCAGGGCCGGATTATCGATGTCGAACGTTGTCCTGATCGCGTGAAGGTCCAGCGCCCCAGTGGATCTCGCGGGTACCGGGGCGGCCCCGCCACTTGACGAGTTACGTCCGAACCGTCACGCTATTCACAACAGCGGCAGCTGTCACAGGGTCCAGGACTCGGAGTGTGCAGGCAGCCGCCGACCCTGACGCAGCCAGCGAATACGGGTACGGCGCGCCGATACGCCGAAGCTGGGCCTTGGTGGTACTTTGACACCCCTGCTTCGGGGGTGTACGTTTGGACTTTGCGCTGGCTGCCTCCTGTCCACACCTTTGATCGCACACTACGAAAGTTCCACCGTCAGGTGTTACTTCCGTTGTCTGCTGTATGGGGCTCGTTCGGGTTGTGACCAGCGGGAATCTCACACAACGAAGCAGACAAGCGACGGTCGCAGGCCCACCGTGCGACTCGCGTGAGGTGCTGGAAGGACGCATCTTGGCAGTCTCCACCCAGACCAAGGCCGGTATCCCCGGAGCCCCGAAGCGGGTGTCTTTCGCGAAGATCCGCGAGCCTCTCGAGGTTCCGGGGCTTCTCGATCTACAAACCGATTCGTTCGCCTGGTTGGTCGGCTCCCCGCAGTGGCGGGAGAAGGCGATCGCCCGTGGTGAGGTCACCCCGTATGGCGGGCTCGAGGAGGTGCTCGAGGAGCTCTCGCCGATCGAGGACTTCTCCGGATCCATGTCCCTTTCCTTCTCCGATCCGCGCTTCGAAGAGGTCAAGGCCTCCATCGAGGAGTGCAAGGACAAGGACATGACCTACGCGGCGCCGCTGTTCGTCACCGCGGAGTTCATCAACAACAACACCGGTGAGATCAAGTCCCAGACGGTCTTCATGGGTGACTTCCCGATGATGACCGACAAGGGCACGTTCATCATCAACGGCACCGAGCGTGTGGTCGTCTCGCAGCTGGTGCGTTCACCGGGCGTGTACTTCGACGAGTCCATCGACAAAACCACCGAGAAGACGCTGCACAGCGTGCGCGTCATCCCGAGCCGTGGCGCGTGGCTGGAGTTCGACGTCGACAAGCGCGACACCGTCGGTGTCCGCATCGATCGCAAGCGTCGTCAGCCGGTCACCGTGCTGCTCAAGGCGTTGGGACTCACCGCCGAGGAGATCACCGAGCGTTTCGGTTTCTCCGAGATCATGATGTCCACCCTGGAGAAGGACAACACCGCCGGTCAGGACGAGGCGCTGCTGGACATCTACCGCAAGCTGCGTCCGGGCGAGCCGCCGACCAAGGAGTCGGCGCAGACCCTGCTGGAGAACCTGTTCTTCAAGGACAAGCGCTACGACCTGGCTCGTGTGGGTCGCTACAAGATCAACAAGAAGCTGGGCCTGAACCTGGATGTCCCGGTCACCGGCTCGACGCTGACCAGGGAAGACATTGTCGCCACCATCGAGTACCTGGTGCGCCTGCACCAGGGCGATCGGACGATGACGGCCCCGCAGGGTGCCGAGGTCCCGGTGAACGTGGACGATATCGACCACTTCGGCAACCGTCGTCTGCGTACCGTGGGCGAGCTGATCCAGAACCAGATCCGGGTCGGCCTCTCGCGTATGGAGCGCGTCGTGCGCGAGCGCATGACCACTCAGGACGTCGAGGCGATCACCCCGCAGACCCTGATCAACATCCGCCCGGTCGTGGCGGCGATCAAGGAGTTCTTCGGCACTTCGCAGCTGTCGCAGTTCATGGACCAGAACAACCCGCTCTCGGGTCTGACCCACAAGCGTCGTCTCTCGGCGCTGGGCCCGGGTGGTCTGTCCCGTGAGCGCGCCGGCCTGGAAGTGCGCGACGTGCACCCCTCGCACTACGGCCGCATGTGCCCGATCGAGACCCCGGAAGGCCCGAACATCGGCCTGATCGGTTCGCTGTCGGTGTACGCGCGGGTCAACCCGTTCGGTTTCATCGAGACCCCGTACCGCAAGGTCGAGGACGGCCGCGTCACCGATGAGGTCAAGTACCTCACCGCCGACGAGGAGGACCGTGAGGTCCGCGCCCAGGCCAACTCGCCGGTCGCCGCCGACGGCACCTTCCTCGAGGACCGGGTGCTCGCGCGCCGCGGCAACGAGGAGATGGAGTACGTGGCCCCGACCGAGGTCACGTACATGGACGTCTCGCCGCGCCAGATGGTGTCGGTCGCGACCGCCATGATTCCGTTCCTCGAGCACGACGACGCCAACCGTGCCCTCATGGGCGCGAACATGCAGCGCCAGGCCGTGCCGCTGATCCGTTCCGAGTCGCCGCTGGTCGGCACCGGTATGGAGCTGCGCGCCGCGGTGGACGCCGGCGACGTCGTGGTGAACGAGAAGCCCGGTGTGGTGGAAGAGGTTTCGGCCGACTACGTCACCGTGATGCACGATGACGGCACTCGCCGCAGCTACCGGATGCGCAAGTTCAACCGTTCCAACCAGGGCACCTGCTCCAACCAGCGTCCGATCGTGGACGAGGGTCAGCGGGTGGAGCACGGCCAGGTCCTGGCCGACGGCCCCTGCACCGAGAACGGTGAGATGGCGCTGGGCAAGAACCTGCTCGTCGCGATCATGCCGTGGGAAGGCCACAACTACGAGGACGCGATCATCCTGTCGCAGCGCCTCGTGGAAGAGGACGTCCTGACCTCGATCCACATCGAGGAGCACGAGATCGATGCCCGCGACACCAAGCTCGGTGCGGAGGAGATCACCCGCGACATCCCGAACGTCTCCGACGAGGTCCTGGCCGATCTCGACGAGCGTGGCATCGTGCGTATCGGTGCGGAGGTTCGTGACGGTGACATCCTGGTCGGCAAGGTCACTCCGAAGGGTGAGACCGAGCTGACTCCGGAGGAGCGGCTGCTGCGTGCGATCTTCGGTGAGAAGGCGCGCGAGGTGCGCGACACCTCGCTGAAGGTGCCGCACGGTGAGTCCGGCAAGGTCATCGGTATCCGGGTGTTCTCGCGTGATGACGACGACGATCTGCCTCCCGGTGTGAACGAGCTGGTGCGCGTGTACGTGGCGCAGAAGCGCAAGATCCAGGACGGCGACAAGCTGGCGGGTCGGCACGGTAACAAGGGCGTCATCGGCAAGATCCTGCCGAAGGAGGACATGCCGTTCCTGCCCGACGGGACTCCGGTCGACATCATCCTGAACACGCACGGTGTGCCGCGTCGTATGAACATCGGCCAGGTGCTCGAAACCCATCTGGGTTGGATCGCCAAGGCCGGCTGGCATGTCGAGGGCTCCGATACGGACAGCATGCCCGAGTGGGCGCAGGCGCTGCCGGAGGAGATGTGGGGTCAGGAAGCCGACACCAACATCGCCACCCCGGTGTTCGATGGCGCCCGCGAGGAGGAGCTGACCGGTCTGCTCGGTTCGACCCTGCCCAACCGCGACGGCGAGACCATGGTCAACGCCGACGGTAAGGCGGTCCTGCT
>NZ_BAGB01000069.1 GCF_000308615.1 Nocardia jiangxiensis NBRC 101359 | reverse complement strand
GTGTCGGCGTCGGCAGGAAGCGGCGGGATGTCACCGAGGAGGGCGCTTGTTCGGGCCCGGGAGGACGCAACTATGACCTATGTGAGCCCTTGGGAGACTCCCGAGCGACGTGAATTGCGCGCCACCGTGCGCGGTTTCGCCGAGCGCGAGGTGCTGCCCCAACTGGACGAGTGGGAACGCGCCGGTGAGATTCCGCGCGAGTTGCACAAGAAGGCGGGCGCGCTGGGCCTTT
This sequence comes from Nocardia jiangxiensis NBRC 101359, assembly GCF_000308615.1. Taxonomy (GTDB): domain Bacteria; phylum Actinomycetota; class Actinomycetes; order Mycobacteriales; family Mycobacteriaceae; genus Nocardia; species Nocardia jiangxiensis. Next base: position 49,729 of record NZ_BAGB01000069.1, on the reverse strand, counting down.
TGGGCATCCAGTTCCCCGAATCGGTGGGCGGTTCCGGCGGTGACGGCCTCGATGCCGCGATCGTGTGCGAGGAGATGCATTACGCGGGCTGCTCGGGTGGCCTGTTCGCATCACTGTTCACCTGCGGTATCGCGGTGCCGCACATTGCCGCGTCCGGGAACCGCGAGCAGATCGAGCGCTGGGTGAAGCCGACGCTGGCGGGCGAGAAGATCGGCTCACTGGCCATCACCGAACCCGGCGGCGGCTCGGATGTCGGGCATCTGCGCACCAGCGCGGTGCGCGACGGCGACGAATACGTGGTGAACGGCTCGAAGACGTTCATCACCTCGGGCGTGCGCGCGGACTACGTGGTGACGGCGGTGCGCACGGGCGGTCCCGGCGCGTCCGGTGTGTCGCTGCTGGTAGTGGAGAAGGGGACGCCAGGATTCACCGTCAGCCGCAAACTCGAGAAGATGGGCTGGCTGGCCTCGGACACCGCCGAACTGTCGTATGTCGATGCGCGCGTACCGGTTTCGAATCTGGTCGGCGTCGAGAACAGTGGATTCGCCCAGATCGCACAGGCATTCGTGAGCGAACGGGTGGGCCTGGCCGCGCAGGCGTACGGGCATGCGCAGCGCTGCCTGGACCTGACCCTGCAGTGGTGCCGGGATCGGGAGACCTTCGGCCGCCCGCTGATCAGCCGTCAGGCGGTGCAGAACACGTTGTCGGAGATGGCCCGCCGGATCGATGTCGCGCGGGTGTACACCCGGCACGTGGTCGAGCGCGCGGCGGCAGGTGACACCGATCTGATCGCGGAGGTGTGCTTCGCCAAGAACACCGCCGTGGAGACTGCGGAATGGGTTGCGCACCAGGCGGTTCAGCTGTTCGGCGGGCTCGGTTACATGCGCGAGTCCGAGGTCGAGCGGCATTATCGGGATGTGCGCATCCTCGGTATCGGCGGCGGCACCAACGAGATCCTGACCAGCCTCGCGGCCAAGCGATTGGGGTTCCAGTCTTGAGTATCCTGCGTAGTTCCCTGGACGCGGCGTCGGCGGATTACGCCACCGCCGCCGAGGCCATGACGGCGAAACTGGCCGAGGTGGAGGCCGAGTACGCCAAGAACATCGCCGGCGGCGGCCCGGACAAGCTGGCGCGACATCGCAAGCGCGGCAAGCTGACCGCGCGTGAGCGCATCGAACTGCTCATCGACGAGGATTCGCCGTTCCTGGAACTGGCTCCACTCGCCGCCTGGGGCAGTGAATTCCATGTGGGCGCGAGCGTCATCGCGGGCATCGGCATCGTGGAGGGCGTCGAATGCATGATCGTCGCCCCGGATCCGACCGTGCGCGGCGGCACCTCGAATCCGTGGACGTTGCGCAAGAACCTGCGGATGAACGATATCGCGCTGGAGAACCGGCTCCCGGTCATCGGACTGGTCGAATCCGGCGGCGCGGATCTGCCGACGCAGAAGGAGGTCTTCGTCCCCGGCGGCCGCATGTTCCGGGATCTGACTCGCCTGTCCGCAGCTGGAATACCCACCATCGCACTGGTTTTCGGCAATTCCACGGCCGGTGGCGCGTACATCCCGGGGATGTCCGACTACACCGTCATGATCAAGGAACGGTCCAAGGTGTTCCTGGGTGGTCCGCCGCTGGTGAAGATGGCCACCGGTGAGGAATCCGACGACGAATCCCTCGGCGGCGCGGAAATGCACGCGCGCGTCTCGGGTCTGGCCGATTATCTGGCCGCGGACGAACAGGATGCGATCCGTCTGGGCCGGTCGATCGTCAAGCGCCTCAACTGGACCAAGCGCGGTCCGGCGCCGCGGGCCGAGGTCATCGAACCGCTGTACGACCAGGATGAGCTGCTCGGCATCGTGCCGACGGATCTGAAGATTCCGTTCGATCCGCGCGAGGTGATCGCCCGGGTGGTGGACGGCTCGGATTTCGACGAGTTCAAACCGCTCTACGGCTCCAGCCTGGTGACGGGATGGGCCGAACTGCACGGCTATCCGGTCGGCATTCTCGCCAACGCCCGCGGCGTGCTGTTCTCCGAGGAGGCGCAGAAGGCGGCGCAGTTCATCCAGCTGGCCAATCAGTCCGATACGCCACTGTTGTTCCTGCACAACACGACCGGCTACATGGTCGGCAAGGAGTACGAGCAGAAGGGCATCATCAAGCACGGCGCGATGATGATCAACGCGGTCTCCAATTCGAAGGTGCCGCACATCTCGGTGCTGATGGGGGCGTCCTACGGTGCGGGCCACTACGGCATGTGCGGGCGGGCCTACGATCCGCGCTTCGTCTTCGCCTGGCCCAGTGCGAAATCCGCGGTGATGGGTGGTGCGCAGCTGGCGGGCGTCATCTCGATCGTGGGACGCGCGGCCGCCGAGGCCAAGGGGATGCCGTTCGACGAGGAGGCCGACAAGGGGATGCGCGCGATGATCGAGGCGCAGATCGAGGCCGAATCACTGCCCATGTTCATGTCGGGCCGCCTGTACGACGACGGCGTCATCGACCCCCGCGACACCCGCACGGTACTGGGAATGGCGTTGTCCGCCATCCACAATGCCCCGATCGAGGGCGCCGCGGGTTTCGGCGTCTTCCGGATGTGAGGCGAGGTATGGAAATCACGAACGTTCTGGTCGCCAATCGCGGCGAGATCGCCCGGCGCGTCTTCGCGACCTGCCGCCGCATGGGAATCGCCACCACCGCCGTCTATTCGGACGCCGACGCGAACTCACCCCATGTGGCGGAGGCGGATTCGGCCGTCCGGCTGCCCGGCAACGCTCCGGGCGAGACCTATCTGCGTGTTGAGCTCATCATCGAGGCCGCGCTGGCCGCGGGTGCGGACGCGATTCATCCCGGTTACGGATTCCTCTCGGAGAACGCCGGATTCGCGAAGGCCGTGCAGGAGGCCGGGCTGATCTGGATCGGCCCGCCCGTCGCGGCCATCGAGCAGATGGGCTCGAAGGTCGAGGCCAAGAAGATGATGGACGCGGCCGGTGTCCCGGTGCTGAAGCAACTCGACCCGGCCGAGGTCACCGCCGAGGTGCTGCCGGTGCTGATCAAGGCGTCGGCGGGCGGTGGCGGCCGCGGTATGCGGGTGGTGCGCGAGGTGGCCGATCTGGCCGCGCAGCTCGAGGCGGCGCAGCGTGAGGCCGAATCGGCCTTCGGCGATCCGACCGTGTTCTGCGAGCGGTATCTCGAGACCGGACGGCATATCGAAGTGCAGGTCATGGCCGATACGCACGGCGCGGTGTGGGCGGTGGGGGAGCGGGAATGCTCCATTCAGCGGCGGCATCAGAAGGTCGTGGAGGAGGCCCCCTCGCCGCTGGTGGAGAAGATCGACGGCATGCGCGAGCGGTTGTTCACCGCGGCGCGGCTGGCCGCGGAGGCGATCGGTTACGAGGGCGCGGGCACGGTCGAATTCCTGGCCGACGAGAGGGGCGATTTCTTCTTCCTGGAGATGAATACCCGTCTGCAGGTGGAACATCCGGTCACCGAACAGGTCACCGGGCTGGATCTGGTCCGGTTGCAGTTGCAGGTTGCCGCGGGACGTCCGTTGCCCGCGCGGCAGCCCGGTCTGCGCGGACATTCCATCGAGGTGCGCCTGTACGCGGAGGATCCGGCACAGGATTGGCAGCCGCAGAGCGGTCCGGTGTTTCGGCTCGACATTCCCGGCGCCACAGGGGAGTTCACCGTCCTGACCGAACCGGGCGTGCGCCTGGACACCGGCGTGGTGGACGGCTCGCAGGTCGGAGTGCACTACGACCCGATGCTGTCCAAGGTGATCTCCTATGCCGAAACCCGAGACGAGGCAGCGCATCTGCTGGCCTCGGCGTTGCAGCGGGCGAAGATCCACGGATTGGTGACCAACCGCGATCTGCTGGTCCGGGTCCTGCGGCATCCGGCCTTCCTCGCGGGTGATACCGATACCGCGTTCTTCGCCACGCACGGACTGGAAAAGCTCTCCGCTCCTTTGATTTCCGAAGGCGACGAGAAGCTGTCCATCGTCGCCGCGGCCCTGTCCGACGCCGCGGCCAATCGCGCCGCGGCCCGCATCGGCGCGGGCCTGCCCAGCGGCTGGCGCAATCTCCCCTCCCAGCCACAGGCCAAGTCCTACGAGTCCCGGATCAGCGGCAAACACGAGATCCGCTACCGCCTCACCCGCGCCGGCCTCGTGGTCGACGGTTTCGACGGCCTCGAATTGATCGAGGCCACACCGGATTCGGTCACCCTGACCGTTCCCGGCGACCGAGGCCGGGTTCGCCGCCGCTTCGAGATCGCGCGTTACGGCGATCTGGTGACGATCGACTCGCCACTGGGCCCGGTAGCGGTGAAACACCTGCCGCGCTTCGAGGATCCGGCCGATCAGGTGGCCGAGGGCTCGCTGCTCGCGCCCATGCCGGGCGCGGTCATCCGCCTCGGCGCACAGGCGGGCGATCGGGTCGAGAAGGGGCAGCCGATCCTGTGGCTGGAGGCGATGAAGATGGAGCACACCATCGCCGCCCCCGCCGCGGGCATCCTTGCCGAATTGAATGTCGTTGCCGGTCAGCAGGTCGAGGTGGGCGCCGTGCTCGCCGTGGTCCACAGCGAAGATCAGGAGTAGCCCATGAGTTTCATCGAATCCGACGAGCAGAAGGCGCTGCGGGCCGCGGTGGCCAAGCTGGCCGAGAAGTACAACTTCCGCGAGTACGCCGGACCCAAGGCCCGGCGCAACGAGCCGTACGACGAATTGTGGTCCGAGGCCGGCGAACTCGGCTTCCTGGGCGTGAATCTGCCCGAGGAGTACGGCGGTGGCGGCGCGGGCATCTACGAGCTGGCCCTGGTGCAGGAGGAGTTGTCCGCGCGCGGCTGCGGTCTGCTGCTCATGGTGGTGTCCCCGGCCATCTGCGGCACGATCATCACCAAATACGGCACCGAGGATCAGAAGAAGTACTGGCTCACGCGCCTGGCCGACGGTTCGTCGAAGATGGTCTTCGGCATCACCGAACCCGACGCCGGATCCAATTCGCACAAGATCACCACCACCGCCCGCCGCGACGGCGAGGACTGGATCCTCAACGGCCGCAAGATCTTCATCTCCGGCGTCGACCAGGCCGAGGCGGTGCTCATCGTGGCCCGCACCGAGAACGCCAAGACCGGCAACCTCCAGCCGGCCCTGTTCATCGTGCCGACCGACGCTCCCGGCCTGGTCAAGACGGCGCAGCAGATGGACATCATCGAACCGGACAACCAGTTCACCCTGTTCCTCGACGACGTGCGCCTGCCCGGCACCGCCCTGGTCGGCCAGGAGGACGCGGCCATCGCGCAACTGTTCGCGGGCCTGAATCCCGAGCGGATCATGGGTGCGGCGATGGCGGTCGGCATGGGCCGCTATGCCATCGACCGCGCGGTCGAATACGCCAAGGAGCGCGCGGTGTGGAAGGGTGTGCCGATCGGTGCGCACCAAGGTCTTTCGCATCCGCTCGCGCAGGTGAAGATCGAACTGGAGCTGGCCAAGCTGATGATGCAGAAGGCCGCGGTGCTCTACGACTCCGGCGACGACTTCGGTGCGGCCGAGGCGGCGAACATGGCGAAATACGCTGCGGCCGAGGCGAGTATCAAGGCGTTGGACCAGTCCATCCAGACACACGGCGGCTCGGGCCTGACCAGTGACGTCGGGTTGGCCGGGATGCTCGCCGCGGCCCGTATCGCGCGCGTGGCGCCGGTCAGTCGCGAGATGATCCTGAACTTCGTCTCCCAGCACTCGCTGGGCCTGCCCAGGTCCTACTGAGGGGTGACCATGAGCGAAACTTCCGGTGCCGATTCACCTTTCGTGCACTACGAGGTGAGTGACGGATTCGCCGTGCTCACCCTGGACTCGCCGCACAATCGCAACGCGCTGTCCTCGCGTCTGGTCGGTGAACTCCTGTCGGGCCTCGAGCGCGCCGCCGCCGACGAGTCCGCACGCGGTGTCGTCCTGACCCACACCGGCAATACCTTCTGCGCCGGTGCGGATCTCAAGGAAGCCCTGGATGCCGACCCGGCCGCGGCGGCGGATATCCGGACCCGGTGGATGATCCGGGTGCTGCGGGACATCCTGGAGCTTCCCAAACCCGTTGTGGCGCAGGTCGATGGCAATGTCCGCGCCGGTGGTATGGGCATCCTGGCCGCGTGCGACATCGCCGTGGCCGGTCCCTCCAGCACCTTCGCGCTGACCGAGGCGCGAATCGGCCTGGCCCCCTTCATGATCTCGCTGACACTGCTGCCGCGCACGACCTCCCGCGCGGCCGGGCGCTACTACCAGACCGGCGAAACCTTCGACGCCGCCGAAGCCGAGCGCATCGGCCTGATCACCGTGGCGGCCCAGGACGCGGTCGCGGAGGTGAGCCGGTTGCGCGGCGAACTGCGCAAGGGCTCACCGCAGGGTCTGGCCGAGAGCAAGCGTCTGGTGAACGCGGCCCTGCTCGCCGAGTTCGACCGTTCGGCCGAGGAACTGGCGAAACGGTCCGCCTCGTATTTCGGAACGTCCGAGGTGGTCGAGGGTATGACGGCCTTCTTTCAGCGTCGTCCGCCGAGCTGGGCAGAATAGCTCGTCATGGCTACCCCGCACGAACCCAAGCAGGACCGCAGCCGGGCCACCCGGCAGCGGCTGCTCGAATCGACCATCGACACGCTGGCCGAAACCGGTTGGGCGGCGGCCACCGTGGCCGTGGTGGCCGAGCGGGCCGGGGTGTCACGCGGTGCGGCGCAACATCATTTCCCGACGCGAGAGGATCTGATCACCGCCGCACTCGAGTACATGTTCGACATCCGCATGGCGCAGGCCGAGACGGAGGCGCGCAGTCTGCGGCGGATCGCGGAGGGCGTCGGCCGCACCGAGGCCGTGGTGGGCTCGCTGGTCGAGTCCTATACGAGCCCGCTGTTCAAGGCGGCTCTACAGGTGTGGACGCACGCCGCCGCCGACCCCGCCCTGCGCGAACGCATCGTCCCGCTGGAGGCCCGCTTCGGCCGCGTCTCACACCGCATGGCCGTGGGCGCGCTGGGCGTCGACGATTCCGATCCGGTCGCCCACCATCTCGTCCAGGCCACCATGGACCTGGCCCGCGGACTGGGCCTGGCCGACGTCCTCACCGACGATTCGGCCCGTCGCAAGGAAATCGTCGCCCAATGGGCCAAAACTCTGCACGCTGAGTTGTTCGGCCTCCGCTCCGCTACGGCGGAGGTGACTCCGCCGATGCCGGTTGGCCAACGGAGTGTGACCGGCCCAACTTGATTTGGCGGACCGGCCGATGCCGGTTACGCTAGGCGGGTTGTTCCTGGCCCCGTCGTCTAGCGGCCTAGGACGCCGCCCTCTCAAGGCGGTAGCGCGGGTTCAAATCCCGTCGGGGCTACATCGAGAAGCCGCGCCTGTGTGCGCGGCTTTTTCCTTTCTCGACGAATTCGCTTGGCGGCCGGTCGAATTCGGGTCGCTATGCGAGGTTCTCGGCGGCCCGCGGGCCGCCGACCGCATTGCGGAACACCCAGCGCAGTGCGATGAACCGGATCAGCGTGGCGACCAGATTCGCGACCACCAGCACGAACAGTTGCAGGTGCACGGCCGCACCGGGAGCCCAGTGATGCAGCGCGAACAGCGAACCACTGGTCAGGAACCAGGTGAAGACGAAGATCAACAACCCCTGGATCTGATGGGAGACGGCCTTGCTGGATCCGCGCACACCGAAGGTGAACGCCCGATTGGCCGTCGTATTACCGATGGCAGTGATCAGCAGCGCCAGGAAGTTCGCCGCCTGCGCACCCGTGAGCGGCTGCAACACCAGGTACAGGACCATGAAGGCGAGCGTCGAGATCACCCCCACGATGCCGAATCGCACCACCTGCCCGACCATGCCCAGCGGCACACCCTCCACCAGGGGCTCCCGCCCGATCGCGATACGCAGTTCGTTGATGGGCAGTCGACCGGTCGCCAGGGCCCGCCCGAGCCGCCAGATGCCGCGCAGATCCTTGCGGGCGGTATCGATGATGTCCACGCGCGAATCGGGATCATCGATCCAGTCCACCGGAACCTCGTGAATCCGCAGTCCGGCGCGTTCGGCGATGACCAGCAGTTCGGTGTCGAAGAACCATTCCCCGTCCTGCACCAGCGGCAGGACCAGCTGGCCGACGTCGGTGCGCATGGCCTTGAATCCGCACTGTGCGTCGGAGAAGCGGGCTTGCAGCGACGCCTTCAGGATCAGGTTGTAGCTGCGAGAAATGAATTCGCGCTTGGGTCCGCGCACCACGCGCGAGGATTTGGCCAGCCGCGTGCCGATCGCCAGATCCGAATGTCCGGACACCAGGGGTGCGACCAGTGGCAGCAGCGCGTTGAGGTCGGTGGACAGGTCGACGTCCATGTAGGCGACGACCTGCGCGTCCGATGCCTCCCAGACCGCGCGCAGCGCCCGGCCGCGACCCTTGCGATCCAGATGGACCACGTGCACGTCGGCCAGCTCGTCGGCCAACCCCTGGGCGACGGCCAGAGTGGTATCGGTGGAGGCGTTGTCCGCTATGGTGATCCGCGCACTGAACGGGAATCCGTCACCGAGGAACTCGTGCAGGCGCCGTACGCAGACGCCGAGATCACGCTCCTCGTTGTAGACCGGGATCACCACATCCAGCACGGGCGTCAGTACGGCATCGTCCGGATCGCACTCGTGAGCCGCCGTTGCGGTGTCGGTCATGGGCTCCACCGTTGAGGACCAGCCTTGGTTCTGGCTGCGGCAGAGCTGGGAGATTCCTGGGAGAGTGGCCGCAGGGGTTGCGCGATTCAAGTTTCAAACAAAGAATATTTGGCCCCTCAATCGTGGGAATGCAGCCGCCACAGCGGTGAGACCGGCCCGTGGCCGGCGCCCAGGTCGTAGGACGCGGCCAGGCAGCGCCGGGTCCACTCCTTACCGAATTCCACGGCCTCGGGAACGGTGTAGCCGTGCGCGAGCGCGCAGGCGGTGGCCGCGGCCAGGGTGTCGCCGCCGCCGTGATCGTTGCCGGTCTCGATGCGCGGGGCGGACAGTTCGACGAACGTGTCGCCGTCGTAGAGCAGATCGGTGCTGAATGCCGACGAACGCAGATGCCCGCCCTTGACGATCGCCCAGCGCGGTCCCAGTCCGTGCAGCGCCTCGGCCGCCTTGTGCGCCGTGCGATCGTCGACGACCTCGATCCCGGTGAGCAGCCGTACTTCGTCCAGATTCGGGGTGACCAGGGTGGCACACGGAATCAGTATGTGCCGCAACGCATCCAGCGCCTCGGCGTGCAGCAGCGGGTCGCCGTGCATGGAGGCCGCGACGGGATCGACCACCAGCGGGATGTGCCCGTCGCGGCCGATGCCCAGCTCCCGGCACACGCCCGCGACCGCCTCGATGATCGCGGTCGAGGCGAGCATGCCGGTCTTGGCCGCGCCGATGCCGATATCGCTCACCACGACGCGCACCTGATCGGCGACCACCTCGGGCGGGATCTCGTGAAATCCGCTGACGCCCACCGAATTCTGCACCGTCACCGCCGCCACCGCGACGCAGGCGTGCACGCCGAGCAGGGCCATCGTGCGGGAATCGGCCTGGATGCCCGCGCCGCCGCCGGAATCGGTTCCGGCGATGGTCAGCGCACGGACCGGCGTGCGGCCATCGGGAGTCAGGGGCAGAAGTCTCACACCCTCAGACATTACGTCCCGCCGATCCGGGCCCCGCCGCAACTTCTTTAATGAAAACGATTATCATTAGCCTGTGACCGCATCGACGAACGCTCCGCTGCCCGTGACCGTCCTGTTCGGATTCCTCGGCGCGGGTAAGACGACCCTGCTCAACCACATCCTGGCCAATCGCGAGGGCCGCCGCGTCGCGGTGATCGTGAACGATATGAGCGAGGTGAACATCGATGCGGCCCTGGTCGCGGTCCAGGCGAGTCTGGACCGGACCGAGGAGAAACTGGTCGAACTCAGCAACGGCTGCATCTGCTGCACGCTGCGCGAGGATCTGATCGAATCGGTCGGCGCGCTGGCCCGCGAGGGACGTTTCGACCAGCTGGTGATCGAATCGACCGGCATCTCCGAACCGATGCCGGTCGCGGCCACCTTCGAATGGGAATTCGAGGACGGCTTCCGGCTCGGCGATATCGCGCGGCTGGACACCATGGTGACCGTCGTGGACGCCTCCACCTTCCTGGCCGAGGTCGTGAAGGGCCAAGCCCTGGCCGACCGGGACATGCAGGCCGCGCAGGGCGATGAGCGCACCATCGCCGATCTGCTCATCGACCAGGTCGAATTCGCGAACGTGCTGGTGCTCAACAAGACCGACCTGGTGAGCGCGAATGCCGTGGGCACCGTGGAGGCGACGATCAGGCGGCTCAATCCGGCCGCGCACATCGTGCGGTCCGCGCACGGCGTCGTCGAGCTGGCCGAGGTGCTCGGCACCGGCCGCTACAACCCCGACATCGCGGCCCAGTTCGACGGCTGGGAGGACGAACTCGCCGGTGGGCACACCCCGGAAACCGAGGAATACGGCATCAGCAGCCTGACCTTCACCGCCGATCGCCCCTTTCATCCCGAACGGCTGGAATCGGCTCTGGCGCAACTGCATCGGCTGCTGCGCAGCAAGGGCTTCTGCTGGCTCGCGACCCGTCCCGACGTGGCCGCGATCTGGTCGCAGGCAGGCCCCGGTCTGACCTTCGAGGCCGCCGCGTACTGGACCTCGCTGGAGATGACGCCCGGCCAGGAACTCGTGTTCATCGGCGTCCGCCTGAACCGCCCGCACATTCGGGACCTGCTGAACACCGCCCTGCTCACCGACACCGAATTGGAAGCCGGACCTGTTGTCTGGCAACAGTATCCGGATCCGTTCCCGTCGTGGGTCGAGCTGCACGAACACGCATGACGGGCGCGTTCGTACAGCTCGGGCGGCCTGCTTCGAGCTGAGCGTTCACCCCTGCGAGAGCAGGGTGGAACGAGGTCCGTTACCGCAGCATCACATCACATGTGATCTGGTCTCCGACGTTCGCGCGCATAGTGCAACCTCCCTCTGAGCAGTCGTTGTGCATCAGTCGAGCAGGTGCCTTGCGTCGAACAGTATGAAGCACGAACACGATCTCATGAGCGCAATCGGGCGCGTTCCCCATTCGACCGCCGGTTCGCGGCAACGGCTGATCTCGTCGGCACGCCGGTAGGACTCATAATCTGCCGAGTCGCGTGAGAACGTCGAACGCGGTTTCGGTGGACCGGTGCAGGGTTCGAATCTCTTCCACGGTCGCGTCGTGGACGGCCGGGTTCTGTAGTGCCAGTCCGTTGCCGAACACGATCACGTTGTAGCCGTCGTCCGCTGCCCGGAGCATGGGGCCGGTCGCAACGCCTTGTCCAACAAGCGAATCCAGCCCTTCGCCGAGGAAGTAGAACCGCCACAGCGGCCCGATGTCGACGCCGTAGGCCGCTTTGGTGCGATCGACGATCGGGAACCCCTGCCCGGCGATCGCGTCGACGATTTCGAAGTGGTCGCCCGCATCCTCCGGCCGCGCGCCCGCTGCCGCAACCGAATACGCCAGATCGACCGTGAGGTGGGCGTTGTAACCGGCCATCGCCACCCGCGCGCCGGAGATGCCACAGTCCGCCGCCAGCGAAAAATACTGTGCCCAATGTGGTTCCACGGTCCCGCCCGCGAATTCGCGGTGGAAGCTGACCAGTAGCCGCCGCGCGAGCTGCAAGCTGACCTCGTGCGCGTAGCCCGGGTGCGCGAATGCCGCCGGGTCGCGCTGCAACGGCATCACGGCCTGCTGTTCGGACAGATCGAGCCCGATCAGAAACAGTCCTCGCCGATCCCGATGCTTCACCAGAATGTCGGTGATGCGGTGATGCCGCTCGATGACATCGGTCAACCGCTGCATCGGAGTGCCCGACAAGGTGCTCGTATCGGAGAGCGCGGCAATCGCACCGACCTCGCGGTCGGACAAAGGGCTCCCACAGCCCGCGGTCGCGACCGACGGCGCCTCGGCGGCCGCTGGCGCGATGCCGAAAGCCACAGTGGCGCAAGTCATCCCGACCAGTAGCGACCTCGCAACCCCAACCCGGACCATCCCGGCCCTCTCCTCGCGCTCATGTGCGATTGCAGGCCCCGCCGCAGCCGGGGCCCATGAGATCATCACGCCAAGCCCCACGCACTCTAGGCGGCACACGGGGCAAACTGGTCGTGCCACGCGAGGCCGCGATGGAACAGATGCGTGCCTGCGGCCTCAGCGGGAGTGCAGGGTGAACTCGACGGTGTACTCCACCGATCCCGGAGAAGTCACTCGGCCGTTGGTAGCCGTGAAATCGCAGCGGGCATGGAACCGGTTCTGCCTGTCGAGTCGGAGATCCGTCACCACCGAATACCACCAATGGTCCGCAGGGAAATGGTCCGCAGGGATCTCCGGGGGAGAGTCGTGGTATCCAGGTTGGCGCCTGAGGTCACCGAAACCCGGGTCCGTCGTCCCGGAGGAGGTCGGGGTCAGGCGGGACCCCGACCTCCGCGGAGAGGCCGGAACCGGGATCGATTGTGGGGGAACGGTTTACGAGACGACCGGGAGGTAGACCTGGTTGCCGGATTCGGTGAATTCAGCGGACTTCTCGGCCATGCCGGCTTCGATCGCATCGACGTCGGTGAGGCCGTGACTTTCGGCGTATTCGCGCACGTCGGCGGAGATGCGCATGGAGCAGAACTTCGGGCCGCACATCGAGCAGAAGTGCGCGGTCTTGGCGGGTTCGGCGGGGAGGGTCTCGTCGTGGAATTCGCGGGCGGTGTCCGGATCCAGGGACAGGGCGAACTGGTCGTGCCAGCGGAATTCGAAGCGCGCCTTGGACAATGCGTCGTCACGGTCCTGGGCGTGCGGCAGACCCTTCGCGAGATCGGCCGCGTGCGCGGCGATCTTGTAGGTGATGACGCCGGTCTTCACATCGTCGCGGTTGGGCAGGCCCAGGTGTTCCTTCGGCGTGACGTAGCACAGCATCGCGGTACCGGCCTGGGCGATGATCGCCGCGCCGATCCCGGAGGTGATGTGGTCGTACGCGGGCGCGATATCGGTGGCCAGCGGGCCGAGGGTGTAGAACGGGGCCTCCTCGCACAGCTCCTCCTCGAGCCGCACGTTCTCCACGATCTTGTGCATCGGCACGTGACCCGGACCCTCGATCATCACCTGCACGCCATGGGATTTCGCGATCTTCGTCAGCTCGCCCAGGGTGCGCAACTCGGCGAACTGGGCCTCGTCGTTGGCGTCGGCGATCGAGCCGGGGCGCAGGCCGTCACCCAGGGAGAAAGTGATGTCGTACTTCGCCAGGATCTCGCACAGTTCCTCGAAATGCGTGTACAGGAACGACTCCCGATGATGCGCCAGGCACCACGCGGCCATGATCGAACCGCCGCGCGAGACGATCCCGGTGACCCGCTTGGCCGTCAACGGCACGTAGCGCAGCAGCACCCCGGCGTGCACGGTCATGTAGTCCACGCCCTGCTCGGCCTGCTCGATCACGGTGTCGCGGTAGAGTTCCCAGGTCAACTCGGTCGGATCGCCGTTTGTCTTCTCCAGCGCCTGATAGATCGGCACGGTGCCGACCGGGACGGGCGAATTGCGCAGAATCCACTCGCGGGTCTCGTGGATGTTCTTCCCGGTGGACAGATCCATGATGGTGTCCGCGCCCCAGCGCGTGGCCCACACCATCTTCTCGACCTCTTCCGCGATCGAGGAGCTCACAGCCGAATTGCCGATGTTCGCATTGATTTTCACCGCGAACTTCTTGCCGATGATCATCGGCTCGGATTCGGGATGATTGTGATTGGCCGGGATCACCGCGCGCCCCGCGGCGACCTCCTCGCGCACCAACTCGGGCGAAACCCCTTCGCGCGCAGCGATATACCGCATCTCGCTGGTGACGAGCCCCTGCCGCGCCCAGGCCAGCTGGGTAGGCGGACCGGCGACATCCGGCTTGGCCCAGCCGTCCCGCAGCTTCGGCAGACCGCCGTCGAGATCGATCGTTGCCGCATCGTCGGTGTACGGGCCCGAGGTGTCGTAGACATCGAAGTGCTCACCGTTGGTGAGGTTGACCCGGCGCACCGGAATGCGCAGGTCATCCACCTGCTGATAGTGCTTGACGCTGCCCTGGATGGGCCCGGTGGTCACGGTGTCGACGGTGCTCTGGGCATGATTCGATGACATGTTGAAGCCTCCCTACGCCGGCATTACCCGGTCAGGTTCTAACGGTCGACGGCCCTGATCCGCCCTGATGGGCTAGCCGTCCTCTCAGCCCGCTGGTGCGAGCCCCCGCATGTTCGGTTGTGGTACCCGGCCGAGGGTACATGCCCGGGGTGGCGAGCGTCAGCGGACCCGGGTGGGAATTTCGCGGCGTGGGTTGGCGATCGTCCCGTGCGACATCCGGGGGATGAACCTTCGGTCGACGGTGGATAACTTCTGGCAAATTATCGGATGTGAAGACTGGTACGCCTCTGCGCAGAGGGCAACAGCCTGTTCGACAAGTAGGTGAGTTAACGATTCGGGAGGCAGTGAGCCTACGGTTGCGTAGCCTGACAGTTGTACGGCAACCTCCAGTTGTAACTGTCGACCAGTGTGCGCGGCCGGATTCGCGGATGGAGTTTCGTCCTCGCACGCTGCAATGTGCCGAGGAGGCCGGTCCGTGTCGCACTACAAGGCGAACGTTCGTGATATCGAGTTCAACTTGTTCGAGGTGCTGGGAATCGGGGCGCTGCTGGACGGCGGCGCCTACGGCGATCTGGACGCCGACACCGCGCGAGGCATGCTGGGCGAGGTGCTGCGCCTGGCGGAGGGGCCGGTCGCCGAGTCGTTCGTCGACGCCGACCGCAACCCGGTCACCTTCGACCCCGCCACCCATTCGGCCATCGTCCCCGATTCGATGCGCAAGACCGTCGCCGCGGTGAACGAGGCGGGCTGGTCCGGACTGGGCATGCCCGAGGGGATGGGCGGGGTCCCCGCGCCCTCTGCGCTGATCTGGGCGACGCAGGAAATGCTTGTGGCAGCGCATAATTCGGCGAGCTTCTTCAACATGGGCCCGCTCATGCACGAGGTGCTGTTCCGCGAGGGCACCCAGGAGCAGCAGCGCTGGGCCGCGCACGCGTGGGAGAACCGTTGGGGCGGAACGATGGTGCTCACCGAGCCCGACGCCGGATCGGACGTCGGCATGGGCCGCACCAAGGCGACCCAGCAGCCCGACGGCACCTGGCACATCGAGGGCGTCAAACGATTCATCTCCGGCGGCGACGTCGGCGACACCGCGGACAACATCATCCACCTGACCCTGGCCCGCCCCGAGGGAGCCGGTCCCGGCACCAAGGGGCTGTCGCTGTTCGTGGTCCCGAAATTCCTGTTCGATCCGCAGACGATGACATTGGGCGAACGCAACGGGGTGTACGTCACCAACCTCGAGCACAAGATGGGCATCAAGTCCTCGCCCACCTGCGAATTGACCTTCGGCGGCGACCATCCCGCGATCGGCTACCTGGTCGGCGACGCGCACAACGGCATCGCGCAGATGTTCAAGGTGATCGAGCACGCGCGGATGATGGTGGGCGTGCTGTCGGCGGGTACCCTGTCGACCGGATACCTGAATGCGCTGGAATACGCCAAGACTCGTGTCCAGGGCGCGGCCCTGACGCAGAACAGCGACAAGGGCGCACCGCGCGTCACCATCACCCACCACCCGGACGTGCGCCGCAGCCTGGCATTGCAGAAGGCGTATTCGGAGGGGCTGCGCGCGCTGTATCTGTACTGCGCGGCGTATCAGGATGCCGATGTGGCACAGGCCAATTTCGGCGCGGACGCCGATGTCGCCGCGCGGGTGAACGACCTGCTGCTGCCGATCGTCAAGGGCGTCGGATCCGAGCGCGCGTACGAGACGCTCACCGAATCGCTGCAGACCTTCGGTGGTTCGGGCTATCTGCAGGACTACCCGATCGAGCAGTACATCCGCGATGTGAAGATCGACTCGCTGTACGAGGGCACCACCGCGATCCAGGCGCAGGACTTCTTCTTCCGCAAGATCATTCGGGACAAGGGCGTCGCGCTGGGGCATGTGGCCGGGTTGATCGGGAAGTTCGTCGAGTCCGACGGATCCGCGCTGAAGGCCGAGCGGGAACTGCTCGGTGCGGCGCTGGCCGACGTGCAGGCCATGGCCGCCGCACTGACCGGCTATCTGATGGCCTCGCAGCAGAATCCGGAGGAGATCTACAAGGTCGGCCTGGGCTCGGTGCGTTTTCTGCACGCGGTCGGCGATCTGGTCATCGGGTGGCGACTGCTGGAGGCCGCGAAGATCGCGCTGGTCGCGCTCGAGGGCAGCCCGACCGAGAAGGATCGGTTGTTCTACACCGGAAAGGCCGCTGTCGCTTCGTGGTTCGCGAAGAACCAGTTGCCGCTGCTGAGCAGCGTGCGCACGGTGATCGAGAACCTGGACAACGACATCATGCAGCTGGAGGAGGCCGCCTTCTAGCGGGCCGATTCAACTCGATTCGCGAATGATCGTGCCCCTCGGTCGCTTCGGCCGAGGGGCACGATCGCGTTCCCGGCGTGTGTCGGGAGACGCGCCGGGAAATACGGACGAACTTCACCTACCGACCACCCATTCCGGCCGGTGGCGCGGTACAACTGGCACATGGTGTTCCCGGTGGATTTCGGCTGGATTCAAGTGCTGCTGGGACTGCTGTTCGCGGTCGCGGTCCTGTTGCTCGTCACCGCGCTGCTCAAAGCGCGCCGGGCCGGATGGCGGGTGCTGGCCCGAAGGGGAAGCAGCGCACTGGTTCTGGTCCTGATCGCGGTGCTGATCCTGTGGGTGACAACGCTGCTGCGCGCCTACCTCGGCCTGACCGGTGAGGTGAAGGCCGCGCACGTCGTCGCGAAATCCATTGCCAACAGCCCGCATATGCTCGATGTGGAGGTGACCGTCTACGGCGACCGCGACCACGCCGACACCCACGCCACCTACCTGGTCGAGGGCGATATGTGGGCGCTGCAGGCCGATATCGTCGAACTCGAGCCGTGGGTCAACGCCCTGGGCTTCCACTCCGGCTACAAACTCACCCGGCTGTTCGGCGAGCGTCAGGACGGCACCGCGGTGAAGCAGAACCAGATCTTCCTCAACGGCAGCGACCGGGACTTCTTCGCCGACATGCAGAATCACACCTGGTACACCCACCCTTTCGTCCGCTCCGCCTACGGCAACGCCGTCATCGCCACCACCGGCGCCTACGACGTCTACATCTCCCAGGACGCCATCAAGACCCGTCCGGCCTAGCCGGGCGAGGTCACTCCGCGATCTCCGCGACGACCGGGGCGTGATCGGACGCGCCCTTGCCCTTGCGTTCCTCGCGGTCCACGGTGGCGTCGGTGACGCGGGCGGACAGCGCGGGGGAGGCGAGGATGAAGTCGATGCGCATGCCTTCCTTACGGGGGAAGCGCAATTGGGTGTAATCCCAGTAGGTGTAGACGCCGGGGCCGGGGGCGAACGGGCGCATGACGTCGGTGAAACCGGCGTCGGTCATGGCCGTGAACGCCGTGCGTTCCGGTTCGGAGACATGGGTTCTGCCCTCGAAGAAATCCGTCGACCACACGTCGTCGTCGGTGGGGGCGATATTCCAGTCGCCGACCAGGGCGATCTGTGCGTCGGGGTGTTCGGCCAGCCAGCGCTCGCCCGAATCACGCAGGGCGGCAAGCCATTGCAGTTTGTAGGTGTAGTGCGGATCGTCCAGGGCGCGGCCGTTGGGGACGTACAGGCTCCACACCCGGACCCCGCCGCAGGTCGCGCCGATCGCGCGGGCCTCGACCACCGGCGCGGTCAACAGGGATGCCTCGGCATCCTTGTCGAAACCCGGCTGCCCGGGGAAGCCGATCTCCACGTCGTCCAGGCCGATGCGCGAGGCGATCGCCACGCCGTTCCACTGGTTGAAGCCGACGTGCGCGATCTCGTAACCGGCCTCTTCGAAACGCTCGGAAGGGAACTGGTCGTCGCGGCACTTGGTTTCCTGGATCGCCAGCACGTCGATATCGGCGCGGTCCAGCCAGGCGATCACCCGATCCACCCGGGACCGAATCGAATTCACGTTCCATGTCGCCAGACGCACTGCCGGCTCACCTCTTTCGCTTCCCGGCCCGGCGCGGCCGTGCGGATGTTCAGTCGGGCGCGGCGTACCGGTACCGATGGTGTTCGATGAAACCCATCTCCCGATACAGCGCCAGCGCCCCCGTATTCTCCACTTCCACTTGGAGATAGGCGTGGGTGGCACCGCGCCGCTGGCCCCAGCGGATCAGCTCCGCGCACACCAGCGTGCCCAGTCCGTGCCGGCGGTGCGGCGCGGCGACCGCGATACTGCTCAACCCGACCCAGTGGCGTCCGTCCGGCGCGACGGTGACCGCGCCGCGCCCGATCGCCAGCACGCTGGGCATACCCAGTGTCGCGAAACCCACTTCGCCCTGATGGACCGCGGTCAACACGTCCCGGTCGGGTTCCACCGGCGCGACCGGCGTGGTGTCCTCACCCTTGAAGCGATGCAGATCCAGCCAGGCCGCATTCGGCACGGTATCGATGCGCACCATCGAAGGGCCTTGCGGCAGAACGAAATTGTCGATATCGATGCCGAGAACCACCACCTCGCACCAGGTGCGGTACCCGGGCAGTTCGGGAACCAGCCGATCCGGCAGCGCCAGTTGCATCGGCAGACCGCGCTCGGCGTACCACTCGGCGATCCGGGTCAGCGCGCCCGGCGTCAGCTGCACCGGACCGTCGACCGTCCCCAGCGGCAGAGCCGAATTCGCCCGCCGCGTATAACCGTTTCCGGCGCGCACCAGCCAGCCGTCGATCCAGGCCCGCTCCACACCCGGCCAGCCGTCGGCCGCCGCGGACTCCAGCGCGCGGATCTCGCGGGTGCGAATCGGCCTGGGGGACAACGTCCTGGCCGCGACGACCCGTTCGGCGGGAACGGTGATCACACCACCGTCCGGGGTGCGCACGGTCAGCGGATCGAGCGTGACCAACTCGCCGATGACGTCGGTGAACTGATGTGGATCGTCGGCCGGCAGGCGGTAGCGGACCACCACGCGCCGCCCCGGAACCAGGTCGTCGGGCTCAGTCGTCATGTCCGAACGGGTCCGCTACCGATCCGGGCAGCCAGCTCGAACCCGGTGCGCCCCAACCATTTCGCTTGATCGCCTTCTTCGCCGCGCGGGCGTTGCGCCCGATCAGCACGTCGACGTAGAGGAAGCCGTCCAGATGGCCCACCTCGTGCTGCAACATGCGGGCGAAGAAACCGTTGCCCTCGATGGTGACCGGCTCGCCCTTCTCGTCGGTGCCGCTCACCCGCGCCCAGTCGGCGCGGCCGGTGGGGAACTGCTCACCGGGCACCGACAGGCAGCCCTCCTCGTCGTCATCGGGGTCGGGCATGGTCTCGGGAATCTCCGAGGTCTCCAGCACCGGATTGACCACCGCGCCGCGACGGCGGTGCACCGTCCCGTCCGCGTCGAGGTCGGGGCAGTCGTAGACGAAGAGGCGCAATGCCACGCCGACCTGATTCGCCGCCAGGCCAACACCATTGGCCGCATCGAGCGTCTCGTACATGTCCGCGATCAGCTCGGCGAGCTCGTCCGGTGACTGGGTGACCGGTTCGGTCGGATTGTGCAGCACCGGATCGCCGACGATGCGAATGGGGAGAATCGCCATGGTCGCACACTTTACGCGGCGTCGTGGCGGGTCCCGACACGCCGTGTGACACATCTTGTATCTCCGGTATCCGTGATTGAATGAGCCACGACGTATCGTCTGGTGGTTACTCGGCGAGGGAGCATTATGGACAGCGCAGCGGCCCGGAATCTTTCCGCAAGCGAGGACAGCTCTTCCGCGAGCGAGGTCCTCGGCACACCGGGTACGGAACAGCTCGTCGACGGACTCGGCCGTCGCGAGCTCGAGATCCTCGATTTCGAACGCAAGTGGTGGAAGTACGCGGGGGCCAAGGAAGAGGCCATCCGCGAACTGTTCGGCATGTCCGCCACCCGCTACTACCAGGTGCTCAACGCCGTCGTCGACAAGCCGGAGGCGCTGGTCGCCGACCCGATGCTGGTCAAGCGCCTGCGCCGGTTGCGGGCGAGCCGTCAGAAAGCCAGGGCGGCACGGCGACTGGGCTTTCAGGTGTGATCCGCGCGTTCGGATGCGCGGACGGTTAGGGTTGCAACCGTGAGCAACCAGAATCCGGCCCCGGGTGGACTGCCGCTGCGTGCGCTCGCCATGGTGTTGATCGCGGTGGCGATCGTCTTCGCCGGCCTGGGCGCGATGTCGCTGTCGAGTTCGCAGGCCGACAGTACTGCGTCCTCGGATTCGGCCACCTCGACGACCGCGCAGGCCGCGGCCACCTCGGCGCAGCCCGCTGCCACGACCGCGCACAGCACCACCTCCGCCGCGGCCGAGGCGACGACCAGTACGACCGCGCCCACCACGACCGCCGCCGCGGGGGTCGACAAGTCGATCCCGGTGCGGGTGCTCAACAACAGCACCGTCGCGGGCCTGGCCGCCAAGACCGGGGCCAAGCTCACCGCGAACGGCTGGAACGTCACCTCCACGGGCAACTACGCCACCAGCGTGCTGTCGAAAACCACTGTCTTCTACGAGAATTCGCCACATCAGCAGGCGACCGCGCAGGCGATCGCCAGTCAGCTCGGCGGCATCGCCGAGCCCCGCACCTCGGCACTCTCGGGTACGGCCCCGGGCATCATCGTCGTGGTCACCGGTGGTTGAGTCCGGTGGCACGATGCCACGCGCCTACGTTGTGTAGTAGCCCCGCGCCTGCACTGCGTAACGGCTCTGGCATCATCTTGACCGGTAACGAATTTGTCCATCCAGCCTTACTCGTAAACTCGGTACTCGTAAAGGAGTTCCCCGATGGCCCCGTTCACGACACGCCGCCCGTCCTGGCGGATTGTGACCCCGGTGCTGGCGGTCGCGGTCTTCGGGCTCGCAGCCTGCACCAACAGTCAGGAGTCGAGCAACGTCAAGGGGACGACGCCGCCGGTGTGGACAGGTACCGCGGGTCCGACCGGGGCCGCGAACCCGACCGAGAGCGCCGCGCCCGCGGGTGATTCGGTGTCGGTGCCGCTGAAGGATCCCTCCGGTCAGCAGGTCGGCACGGCCACCATCGCCTCCTCCGGCGGCCACCTCGAGTTGACCGTCGACGCGCATGGTCTGCAGCCCGGATTCCACGGCCTGCACATCCACTCGGTCGGCAAGTGCGAGCCCAATTCGGTCGCCCCCGCGGGCGGCGCGCCCGGCAACTTCCTGTCCGCGGGCGGACATCTGCAGGTCGGCGACGCGCACGCGATGCCCGCCAGCGGTGACCTGACCTCGCTGCAGGTCCGCAAGGACGGTTCGGCGCACCTGGTCACCACCACCGACGCGGTCACGCTGGACCAGGTCAAGGGCAAGGCCCTGATCATCCACGCCGGTGAGGACAACTTCGGCAACATTCCGACGCGATACACCCAGGCCAACGGAACGCCCGGCCCGGACGCCGATACCCAGGCGACCGGCGACGCGGGCGGGCGTATCGCCTGCGGTGTCATCGGGTAGCAGGTACGCCATGGGCGGGGCAAGCATCAGTCGGGTTCACTGGAACGGCTCGCCCCGCCCGACGCTCGGCGTCGAGTGGGAGATCGCACTCGTCGACAAGCAGACCCGCAATCTGTCGAATACCGCCGCGGCCGTATTCGACGAGGTCGGAGATCTGCGGGCGCATGACGGCAGGCCGCAGCTCACCAAGGAGCTGCTGCGCAATACCGTCGAGATCATCAGCGGGGTGCACGACACCGTCGGTGAGGTCGTCGACGATCTGGGCGGCACGATGGACACCGTGCGTCGCGCCGCGAATCGACTCGGCGTGGACCTGTTCTGCGCCGGAACTCATCCGTTCGCCCAGTGGTCGGCTCAATTGCTCACCCGCACAGAGCATTACGACGAGCTGATCGATCGCACCCAGTGGTGGGGGCGGCAGATGCTGATCTGGGGCGTGCATGTGCACGTGGGAGTTTCGCACCCGGAGAAGGTCTTTCCGATCCTGAACACGCTGCTGCTGTCCTATCCGCATCTGCTGGCGCTGTCGGCCTCCTCGCCGATGTGGACGGGTGTGGACACCGGCTATGCCAGCAATCGGGCGATGATGTTCCAGCAGCTGCCCACCGCCGGATTGCCGTTCCAGTTCGAGAACTGGTCGCAGTTCGAGGCTTTCGTGCGCGACGAGACCAAGACCGGGGTGTTCGAACAGCTCGGCGGGATGCACTGGGATATCCGTCCCGCGCCCAAGTGGGGCACCATCGAGGTCCGGGTGTGTGACGGAATTCCCAGTCGCGCAGAGCTTTCCGCGATCGTCGCGCTGATCCACTGTCTGATCGTGGATATCGATCGCCGGGTCGAGGCCGGTGAAACGCTGCCCGTGCTGCCGCCCTGGCATGTGCAGGAGAACAAGTGGCGCGCAGCACGTTACGGGCTCGATGCGATCGTCATCACCGATGCCGACAGCAATGAGCGGCTGGTGACCGATGACCTGTCCGACATGCTCGACCGGCTCGAGCCGACCGCCAAACAGCTCGGCTGCGAGCGCGAACTCGCCGCGGTCGCAGACATTCCCGCGCGGGGTGCGTCCTATCAACGTCAGCGTCGGGCGGCCGCCACGGCGCAGGGGGATCTGATGGCCGTGGTGGACGCACTGGTCCGCGAACTCGATCACTGAGAGCTGTCCCGGCTTTCGCTTACCAGACGCCGATGATTCAGCTACCCAGGGGGGTGGCGTTCATCGCATGTTTACTATGGGTCCGTGCTTCTCGATGATCCTCGCGCCGGTTACGACGGCGATTCGCGCCGTAGCCGGATTCGATGGCCATCGAGCCGAACCCGGAGGGTACTCGCGGTGGCGGCGGTACCGCTGCTGTTGCTCGTATTGCAGATCGTGGCCTCGCGCAACGGTTTCGAAGGTCCGCTGCAGAGTGTGTGGCACGACTATTTCGGGACGCCCAAATCGATGTCGATGCCGTGGGCCGGGCTCGCGTTGGCGCTGGTCGGACTGTCCTGGCGACGTCGGTTCGTGACGCTCGCGGTGGCGATCGCGCTGGATGTGGTGATCGCCGGAACCCGTGTGGCGCTGGGCGGTCCGTTCACCTTCGGCAACGGTGCGGTGATCACGCTGACCGGTCTGGCGCTGGTGGCCTGGCTGGGCTGGGAGGATCGCGACAAACGCAACGCGCTGCATGCGGCCGCGCTGGGCGCGCTGCTGATCCTGGCCACCAAGGTCGGTGACGTCTGGTTGCACGTCACGGTGATGGCCGGGCCGAATGTGCTGGATCGGTATGTGGCGCTGGCCGATCGGGCCCTGGGCGAACCGGCCTGGACGGTGGCGCGGATACTCGATTCGCTCGGTCCGGTGCCGCCCGCGATCCTGCACTGGGTCTATATCGAGCTGCCGGTCGGGGCGATGGTGATCGCGGTGTGGCAGTTGCGGCACGTGGCCGCGGCGTCGAATCGCGCGGGAGTGTGGCCGAGTCACTATCTGGTGCGGACGTTTCTGGTGCTCGGCCTGGTCGGGCCGATCGTCTACCTGCTGTTCCCCGTGGTGGGTCCGATGTTCGCCTTCGCCCCCGACGGGCACGGGCTGCAGATCGGCAATTTCTGGCCGCACCACGTGCCGCCGTTCGATCACGCGCCCGCCGCGATGCGGTTCGACGCGTTCACCCCGCGCAACTGCATGCCCTCCATGCACGCGGCCTGGTCGACGTCGATATTCCTGCACTCCCGCCGCGACGTCGACGGTTCGCCCGCACCTCGCTGGCTGCGCTGGGGCGGCGCGTTCTGGGTGCTGGCGACCCTGACGGCCACGCTGGGCTTCGGCTACCACTACGGCTCGGACCTGATCGCCGGTGCGGTCCTGTGCCTGACCGTCGAATCGGTCCTGCGCGCCCCCGAACGCGGCTGGGACCGCGCCCGCATCCTGATCGTCGCCGCAGGCGCGACCCTGTTCGCGGTCCTCCTGCTGTCCTTCCGCTACCTCCCCCTGTGGATGGCCCAGCACCCCGTCCCCGCGGGCCTGATCCTCCTGCTGCTGGTAGCCGCCTACGCCCGTGCCTTCTACAACACCTGGTTCGCCCACCCCGCACTCGCCGGCTCCGACAACAAAGACAGCGCCCTCGCGCGCTAGGCCGCGCGGCCTGGAAAACCCCAGCTCACCCAGGCTCGTCCACCCCGGATTACGCCAACTCCGAAGGCCGCGGCCCGGGTCGATTCCGGACTGACGGAGCGAAGGAGCGGAGGAGGGAAGAATCGGCCACCAGGGGGCCGTGGCCCGCCGGAGCGAAGCGGAGGCAAAATAACACAGTGCCTGAAGTTCCGGAACTCGTGCTGTCCGCTCGACTGAATCGTTCGGCTGCGGATGCGCGGCGGGGGGTGGTTCGGGTGCATCCGGAGGCGTTGGCGGCGCTGGGGTTGCGGGAGTGGGACGGGATCACGGTCATCGGGTCGCGGCGGACCGCGGCGGTGGCGGGGGTTGCTCCGGCGGGGACTCCGGCGGGGGCGGTGCTGCTGGACGATGTGACGTTGTCCAATGCGGGGGTGCGGGAGGACGCCACCGTGGTGGTTTCTCCGGCAACGGTTTTCGGTGCGCGGCGGATCGCGGTGACCGGGTCGGCGCAGGCGATGCGGTCCGTCGCGGAGTCAACCCTGCGGCAGGCGCTGCTGGGGAAGGTGGTCACGGTGGGGGATACGGTGTCGCTGTTGCCGCGCGATCTGGGGCCGGGGACCAGTACCGTGGCGGCCTCGCAGGCGCTCTCGCGGACCTTCGGCATCGCGTGGACCTCGGAATTGCTGACAGTCACCGGGACCGATCCGGGGAAGGGACCGGTGAGTGTGCAGCCCAACAGTGCCGTGGTGTGGGGTGCGGGTGTTCCGCCGGTGGAGGCGTCGCACGATCCGGGTGGTGGCGGGCCGCAGGGGGCCGTCGAGCCGGGCAAGCGGATGACGGTGCGGGAGCGGCCGTCCGTGGTGCCGGTGGCCGAACTCACGGGCGTGCGCGCGCAGTCCGGGAAACTGACCGAATGGCTCAGCCTCGCCCTGGACGAGCCTGAGCTGCTGAAAACCCTCGGCGCCCCACCGCATCTCGGTGTGCTGATCACCGGACCGGCCGGGGCCGGGAAGGCGACGCTGGCTCGCGCGGTGTCCACGCCGCGTCGCATCGTGGAACTCGACGGTCCCGCGGTGGGCGCGACCGAGAGCGGCACCCGGCTGCGCGAGGTCGCGCTCGCGGTATCGGAGATCGGTTCCGGCGCAGGCGGTGTGCTGTTGATCACCGATATCGACGCGTTGCTTCCGGCCGATCGCGAACCGGTGGCGACGTTGATCCTGGATCAGCTGCGCGCCGCGGTCGCCACTCCCGGAGTCGCCTTCCTGGCCACCACCTCTCATCCGGCGGGCATCGACTCCCGCTTGCGCGCACCGGAATTGTGCGATCGCGAGGTGGCGCTGACCCTGCCGACCGCGGCCGTGCGCAAGGATCTGCTGGCGCAACTGCTGCGCAGAGTCCCCACCGACCGTCTGGTTCTAGACGAGATCGCTTCTCGTACACCGGGTTTCGTGGTGTCCGATCTGGCGGCGCTGTGCCGGGAGGCGGCGTTGCGCGCGGCCTCGCGGGCGAGCCGGGAACATACCGATCCGGTGCTGACCCAGGCAGATCTGGTCGGCGCGCTGGAGGTGATCCGCCCGCTGTCCCGTTCCGGCACGGAGGAATTGGCGATCGGCAGCCTCAGCCTGGACGATGTCGGCGATATGGCCGAGACCAAACAGGCGCTGACCGAATCGGTGCTGTGGCCGCTGCGGCACCCGGACTCCTTCGCCCGCCTGGGCATCGACCCGCCGCGCGGTGTGCTGCTCTACGGTCCGCCCGGGTGCGGTAAGACGTTCCTGGTCCGCGCGCTGGCCGGGAGCGGCCAGCTCAGCGTGCACGCGGTCAAGGGCGCGGAGTTGATGGACAAATGGGTCGGCTCGTCCGAACGAGCGGTCCGCGAACTGTTCCAGCGTGCCCGCGATTCCGCCCCCTCGCTGATCTTCCTGGACGAGGTGGACGCTCTCGCGCCGCGCCGCGGGCAGAGCGGCGACTCCGGCGTCGGTGACCGGGTCGTCGCGGCGCTGCTCACCGAACTGGACGGCGTGGAACCGCTGCGCGAGGTCGTCGTGGTCGGCGCGACCAACCGCCCCGAGTTGATCGATCCCGCTCTGATGCGTCCCGGCCGCCTCGACCGTCTGGTCTTCGTCCCGCCCCCCGACGCTGCCGGACGCGCCGACATCCTGCGCACCGCCGGCCGCTCGGTTCCCCTCGCCGACGACGTGAACCTCACCGACCTGGCCGAAACCCTGGACGGCTACTCCGCCGCCGACTGCTCGGCCCTGCTGCGTGAAGCAGCCATGGCAGCCATGCGCCGCGACGTCGACGCCGCCGATGTCACCGCCGCGGACGTGGCCACGGCCCGCGCGGCGGTCCGCCCGTCCTTGGACGTAGCCCAGGTCGAATCCCTGCGCGCCTATGCCGAACGCCGCGCAACCGACAACTGACCCGACGCGTCGGCTGTGCCCGAGTCGGCATGTGGAGTGCTCGACCTGATGGGCGACGCTCCGAGCGATCCGCAGGAGGCCGCGGTCTCCGACTCGCCGTGGGCCGTGCGCGACTTGGCGTGCGCGCGAGCCCGAGTCGGAATTCGGGTCAGGCCCTGTCGCGTAGGGGTGCGGGCCGGTCGCGGTGTGGGTGCACCCGACTCGACGCACAGCCGACATCCGACCCGGACCGGGCGAACTGTACGTACCCGGCACGTCACCCACTGACATGATTCGCATCACAGGTAGTTTTGCCTGGTGCGCACTCCTCATGCGGCAGTGGAGATGGTCACGGCCTTCGTGTCCACGCTGGTTGCCGGGATGTCGCTGTTACTCCCGATCGACTTCGCGTGGTCGTCGGAATCGACGCCGTTGCAACTGGATATGCTCGCGTTCAGCGTGCCGCGGGCAATCGCGGTCGGGGCCATCATCGCGGTGCTGATCGCGGTGTTCGCCACGACGATCAACCATGCGCTCGCGGCCTGGGGGTCGGCTCTGGCCGGAGTGGTGATCATGCTGATCAACCATCTCGCGGGCCACGGCGCGAGTCCGGTCGCACCGCTGTCCACCTTGAACTTCGTGGATTCGATCGCGGGCGGCATGCTGCTCGGCGGAATCGCGGCCGCGGTGCTGCGCGGGCGGATGCAGGTGTTCGGCTGGACGCTGGGGGCGCTGACCAGCTTCGTGGTCTCCGCGGCGCTGCCGGTGGCGCACGCCGCGAATCCGTTCGAACCCGTTCCCGCGCACTTGCCGTCGGTGGACTACCCGCCGCTGTGGCTGATCGAGGCGACGTTGGTGCTGGTCGCCATCGGCACCCTGGTCAACCGGCGGCGCACCGGTATCGAGCGGCGTGCGGTCGAGCTGCCGATGGCGCCGATCGTGGCGGGCATGCTCTATATCGGCGTGGCCCTGTTCGGCGCGCAATGGCTGGCCGGCCGGACCGCGAGCGGCTTCGACATCGTGCTCGCCGTCGCGCTGACGGCCGTCACCGCAATGATTGCGGCCATGTTGCTGCCACGTCGGGACGGCACCCTCGTACTGCTGGCGGTCGCACTCTCCTCGGTCGGCAGCGCGATCGTCCCGACGCAGGTGCCGGGCTGGTCGGCCTGGATTCTGGTGGTTCTGCTGGCGGTGGGGATCCTGCTGGGTTTCCGCCTTCCCGCGCCGTTGCTGGCGATGGCCGCACTGGCGCTCCTGGCGGTGGTGGGTGCGCTGAGTTCCGGTGATCACGGCCGCCTGCACGTCGCGGCGATCGGCGCGGCCCTGGCGCTCACGGGCGGATTCAGTTTCGGCTGTGCGGCGCCGCGCTACAACCCGACCCGGGTCCTGGGCGTCGCGATCGTCCTGGGGTCCTCGGTCGTGCTGGCGGTCCGCGGTCGCGGGGAATTCGGCGCCGCGGTCATCGGCGGCACGCACTGGAGTTCGGGCCCCCCGCCGATGGCACAGTCGGCCGTCGCGTACTGGATGGCCCTGGCCATCACGGTCTGCTGTGCGCTGTCGTTGCTGGCCCTGCGGCATTGGCGCAAAATCACCGGAACGCCGCAGAAACCTGTGGATTCCGAAGAATTGCCTAAAGATAGCTAAATTGCATAGCAGGCCGGATGTCCGCTGGTCGTGGCGAGGGGGTGCCTGTGACGCCAAGTAAACTCGGCCCCACTCCACCCCGCCCCCGACCGACGGAGTGATGTTTGCTCGCCATCCTGCTCGCACATGCCGTCGCCGCTCTCTTCGCGCCGCCGTGCGTCCGGATGCTCGGTCGACGCGGCTTCTACGCGCTGGCCCTGGCCCCGCTGGGCAGCCTGGTCTGGGTACTCGCGCACTGGAACGACGGACAGGTCGTGCGCATCGAGTGGGCTCCGAGCATCCATATGGATCTGGATCTGCGCCTGGATTCGCTGGCCTGCATCCTGTCGGTGCTGGTGCTCGGCATCGGGACGTTGATCCTGGCCTATTGCGCGAGCTACTTCGACGATGACGACCGCCAGCGCCTCGGCATCTTCGCCGGGTACATGGTCGCCTTCTCCGGGGCCATGTTCGGCCTGGTCACCAGCGACAACATGATTCTGATGTTCACCTTCTGGGAGGTGACGACGGTCCTGTCCTTCCTGCTGGTCGGCCATCACGCCGACCAGATCGCGGGCCGTCGCGCGGCTCTGCAGGCGCTGCTGGTGACCGGTGCGGGCGGGCTGACGATGCTGGTCGGCATCATCATGGTCGGCGAGGACTGCGGCAGCTACCGCCTTTCGGAGGTCGTGCACCGGGCCGATCCGCACTCCTGGTCGACCGGCGTCGCGGTGGTGCTCATCCTGATCGGCGCGTTGAGCAAATCGGCGATCGTGCCGCTGCACTTCTGGCTGCCCGGTGCGATGGCCGCGCCGACGCCGGTCAGCGCCTATCTGCACGCCGCGGCGATGGTGAAGGCCGGTGTGTATCTCGTCGCGCGCCTGGCGCCGGTGTTCGCGGTCTCCGCGCCCTGGCATCCGATCCTGCTCACCCTGGGCCTGCTGTCGATGATCCTGGCCGGTCTGCGATCGCTGCAGGTGTACGACCTGAAACTGGTGCTGGCCTTCGGCACGGTCAGTCAGCTGGGTTTCATGATGGTGCTGGTCGGCATCGGCACGCCGGATGCGGCCCTGGCCGGTGCGGCGATGATCGTGGCGCACGCGATGTTCAAGGCATGCCTGTTCATGGTCGTCGGCGTCATCGATCACAGTGCCGGCACTCGCGATATGCGCAGGCTGTCCGGGCTCGGGCGGCGCGCGCCGCTGCTGTGCGGGACGGCGATCCTGGCCGCGCTGAGCATGGCGGGCATTCCGC
The DNA here is from genome assembly GCF_000308615.1 of Nocardia jiangxiensis NBRC 101359. GTDB lineage: Bacteria > Actinomycetota > Actinomycetes > Mycobacteriales > Mycobacteriaceae > Nocardia > Nocardia jiangxiensis. The sequence continues at coordinate 20,272 of NZ_BAGB01000069.1, read as the reverse complement.
CGCTGTTCGGCTTCGTCGGCAAGGAGAGCGCGCTGGCCGCGATCATGGGCGCGAGCGATCTGTCCGGGCCGGTGAAGATCGCGGAGACCCTCGGCGTGGTGGTCGGGTCGATGTTCACCGTCGGATACAGCATCCGGTTCCTGTGGGGCGCATTCGGGAGCAAGGCCCGCTCGCGCGGTTCCGAGGACGTTCCCGAGCGTGAAATATCCTGGCACCGGCCGAGTTTCGCGTTCGTCGCCCCGGCGAGCCTGCTGGCGCTGGGCAGTCTGGTCGCCGCGCTGGGCGCACCCTGGCTCGATCGGCTGCTGCGGCCCTACGCGCAGACGCTGCCGGGCCCCGAACCCACCCATCTGGCGCTCTGGCACGGCTGGGGGCAACCGCTCACCCTGTCCATGATCGCCATCGCCTGCGGTCTGCTGCTGTTCGAGATCCGCGACCACATCGGCGAATCCGCGACGCCGCGGCTGGGTAACGCCGACCGCGTCTACGACGCGACCCTGCGCGCGATGGATCAGCTCTCCCTGCGCATGACCGGTGCGACACAGCGCGGTTCGCTTCCGCTGAACCAGGCGCTGATCCTGATCACCCTGATCATCCTGCCCGTCGCGATGCTCGTCGCCAGTGCCCGCTCGAAAATCTCACTGCGGCTGTGGGATTCACCGTGGCAGCTGGTGATCGCGGTGATCATGAGCATGATGGCGCTGGGCGCGACGGTGATGCGCAATCGCTTGGCCGCGGTGCTGCTGGTCGGTGTGACCGGATACGGCTGCGGCTGCATCTTCGCCCTGCACGGCGCGCCCGACCTCGCGTTGACCCAATTCCTGGTCGAGACACTGACATTGGTGATCTTCGTGCTGGTGCTGCGCAAATTCCCCGCGGAGGTGGACAGCCCGGCGAAGTTCAAGGTGCGCCGCGCGATGCTGGCCGCGCTGGTCGGCGTGACGGTCGCGGTGCTGGCCGCCTTCGCCATCGCCGCCCGCGGCACCGAGCCGATCTGGCATCAGATCCCTTCGGCCGCATACCAATTCGGTGGCGGGAAGAACGCGGTGAACGTCCTGCTGGTGGACACTCGCGCCTGGGACACCCTCGGCGAGATCTCGGTCCTGCTGGTCGCCGCGACCGGCGTCGCCTCCCTGATGTTCCGCAGCCGCCGTTTCGGCACGCTGCCGCGGGTGGCCGACGCCCCCGGCTACACCCCCGACCCCAGCCGCAGCTACTGGCTGACCGCCTCACCGCTGGTCGCCCGACGACATCGCTCGATGGTGCTGGCGATGACCACCCGCCTGCTGTTCCCGACGATCATGGTCCTGTCGGCGTACTTCTTCTTCTCCGGCCACAACGCGCCCGGCGGCGGATTCGCCGGTGGCCTCACCGCCGGATTGGCCCTGGTCCTGCGCTATCTCGCGGGCGGGCGGTACGAATTGGCCGAGGCGCTGCCGGTGGACGCCGGACATCTGCTGGGTGCGGGTCTGGCCCTGGCCGCCGGGACCGCGACCGGATCGCTGCTGCTGGGCGCGCCACCGCTGTCCTCGGCGATCATCCAGGTGACCGTGCCGTTCTTCGGACACGTCAAATTGGTCACCGCGATGCTGTTCGACCTGGGCGTCTATCTCATCGTGGTCGGGCTGGTCCTGGACGTGCTGCGCAGCCTCGGCGCGCGGCTGGACACCGAGGAGCCCGCCGTCCCGTCGACTGCGCCGCACGTCGACGACACCGCCGCGGTGTTCCCGCCCGACCCGGTACAGGAGGCCCGATGACTGCCAACATCACCCTGCTCGTCCTGATCGGCATCACCGTCGCCTGCGCGGTGTACATGGTGCTCGAGCGGGCGGTGTCGAAGATGCTGCTCGGCATGATCCTGTTCGGCAACGCGGTGAATCTGCTGCTGCTGACCGTCGGCGGCCCGGACGGCCTGCCGCCGATCCTCGGCGAGACCGATCGAGTGCATCACGGAACGTCCGATCCGCTGGCCCAGGCGATGGTGTTGACCTCGATCGTGATCACCATGGGCCTGGCCGCCTTCGTGCTCGCGCTGGCCTACCGCTCCTACGCCCTGACCACCACCGAACAGGTCCAGGACGATCCGGAGGACGTGAAGGTCGCGCAGCGCCGCGAAGGGGAGGATCCCGAACAGTGACTCTGCCGCCCGATCTGATCCTGCGTCTGGCTCCGCTTCCCGTGCTGATCCCGATGCTCACCGCCGCCGTGTCGCTCATCACCGGACGACGCCCCCGAGTGCAGCAGACGATCTCGGTGATCGCGCTGAGTGCGGTGGTGGCGGTCGCGGGGATGCTGCTGTACCTGGCCGACCGCAACGGGATGGCCGCGATCCAGGTCGGCAACTGGCACACCCCGATCGGGATAACCCTGGTGGTGGACCGATTGTCCGCGGCGATGCTGCTGGTGTCCTCGATCGTGCTGCTCGCGGTGCTCGTCTACGCGGTCGGGCAGGGTATCAGCGACGGCGCCGAACGCCAGCCGACCTCGATCTTCCAGCCGACGTATCTCATTCTGAGCGCGGGGGTTTCGATCGCCTTCCTGGCGGGCGACCTGTTCAATCTGTTCGTCGGATTCGAGGTGCTGCTGGCCGCGTCGTTCGTGCTGCTGACCCTCGGCGCGAGTGCGGAACGCGTGCGCGCCGGTGTGTCGTACGTGATGGTCTCGATGGTCTCCTCACTGATCTTCCTGACCGGTATCGCCCTGGCCTACGCGGCGACCGGGACGTTGAATCTGGCGCAGATGGCCGAGCGGATGGGTTCGGTGCCCGGCGGCGTGCGCAGTGCGATCTACGCGGTGCTGCTGGTGGCGTTCGGGATCAAGGCCGCGGTGTTCCCGCTGTCGAACTGGCTGCCCGATTCCTATCCGACCGCGCCCGCGCCGGTGACCGCGGTCTTCGCCGGTTTGCTGACGAAAGTCGGTGTGTACGCGATCATCCGGTTGCACACCCTGTTGTTCCCGTCCGCGCATTTCGACCGGATTCTGCTGATCTGCGGTCTGCTGACCATGGTGCTGGGCATCCTGGGCGCGATCGCGCAGAGCGATATCAAGCGATTGTTGTCGTTCACGCTGGTGAGCCATATCGGCTATCTGATGTTCGGCATCGGGCTGAACACCGCGCTGGGTCTGGCCGGGACGGTTTACTATGTGGCACACCACATTCTGGTGCAGACCACGTTGTTCCTGGTGGTCGGACTGATCGAGCGGCAGGCCGGATCCGCGTCGCTCGAACGACTGGGCGGGTTGCTCGCCGCGAGTCCGGCGCTGGCGGTGCTGTTCGGCATTCCGGCGCTGAATCTCGGTGGTATTCCACCGTTTTCGGGCTTCCTGGGCAAGGTGACGTTGCTCGAGGCCGGCGTCGCCGACGGCAGTGCGCTGTCCTGGATTCTGGTCGCCGGATCGGTGCTGACCAGTCTGTTGACGTTGTACGCGATGGCGCGGGTGTGGAGTAAGGCGTTCTGGCGCCCGCGCGCCCAGGCGCCCGAGGGCGAGCTGGCCGACGCCGCGCCCTCGGCGCTGATCGACGAATCGGTCGACATGCTGTTCGACGAACGTCCCGATCCGGGGCGGATGCCGCGGCTGATGCTGATGCCGACGGTCGCGCTGATCGCGGTCGGCGTCGCGCTGACCGTGCTCGCCGGGCCGATCCTGAACATCGCGACGCGCACCGCGGGCGATCTGATGGATCGGAACATCTACCTCACAACGGTTCTGCATTCTCCGGAACCCGCGCAGGCGGGTGGTGCGAGATGAGCCTGTCGACGGTGCTGAGCCGCGATCGTCTGGTCCGCCTGGGCGGGCTGATCTGGCTGGCGATCGTGTACACCGCGCTGTGGGGGGATTTCAGCGTCGGCAATATCGTGGCCGGACTGGTGATCGGCACGGTGATCATGTTGTTGCTGCCGTTGCCGCGGGTGCCGGTGTCCGGGCGGTTGCATCCGCTCTCGCTGCTGGAATTGGTGATCGTCGGCGTGTATTACGCGCTCGAGTCGAGTCTGCAGATCGCCTGGTTCGCGGTGCGGCCGTCGGGTTCGCCGGTCTCGGGTGTGCTACGGGTGCGGATGACGATCCGCTCACCGCTGGTGATGGTGTTGTGCGCCGACGTGCTGAATCTGATTCCCGGCACCATGGTGCTGGAGATCGACCGGACGACGCACACCATCTGGGTGCATGTGCTCGACGTGGGCAGTGACGAGGCCGTGGAGCGGTTCTACTTCACCACCCGGCGGCTCGAGCAGTTGCTGATCCGATCCTTCGAACGTCCCGGGGAATGGCACGAGACCCTGCGTCCCGAACCCCTGCCGCCCGAGGAGCGCTGAATGATCACGCGAACCAGGCAGCACACGCTCCAGGAGCAACGCACGACACAGGAGGAATCATGACGATCGTCGCGATCGTGGCGGCCGTTCTGCTGGCGAGCGCGGCCCTGCTCACCGGCTACCGCGTACTGGCCGGACCCAGCACACTGGACCGCGTGGTCGGGGTCGACTCGCTGGTCGCCATCACCGCCTCGGGCCTGGCGGTCTGGGCGGCGTACAGCAACGACGCCACCGTGCTGCCCGGCATCGTGGCGCTGGCCCTGGTCGGTTTCCTCGGCTCGGCCGCGGTCTCCCGCTTCCGCGTTCGGGACGACCGATGAGCTGGTTCGACACCGTCCTGCGCTGGGTGTCCTGCGTACTGATCCTGCTCGGTTCGGCCTTCGCCCTGACCGCGGCCATCGGGATCGTGCGTTTCCCGGACACCCTGTCGCGCATGCACGCCGCGACGAAACCGCAGGTGGTCGGTCTGATCATGATCCTGATCGGCGCATCGGTCCAGCTGCGCGGGCACGGCAACGTCTGGATGCTCGTGCTGGTGGGCCTGTTCACTCTCGTCACCGCCCCCGCTGTAGCCCATCTGATCGGCCGCACCGCCTACCGCGAACAGCGCGGCCGCGACGGATTGCTGCTGATCAACGAACTCGGCGACGACGACCGGGAGTGACCGCTCAGCGCGGCGGGGTGTCCTCCGGGAAGTTCCGGCCGCCGGGGCGGCGCAGGCGCAGGCGCGCGGTGGACCCGCGCAGCGGCGGCAGCGCGGGACGGCGACGGGTGGCGCGACGCTGGGCGCGGCGTTCGGCCGGTTTGTGGTGCCAGGTCTCCGGACGGGCGGCGACCCAGCGGGCCGAACGCCAGGCGAACGGGATGTGCACCAGATACACCACGACCAGCACGATCAGCAGGATCAGCGGATAGGTGACCAGCGCGGCGGCGATCAGCGCGACCAGGACCAGCAGCAGTGCCGCGGCCTGCGGCGCGACCGATACCGACTTCATCGCCAGCGTCGGGACGGTGCTCACGGCCAGCAGTGCGGTGAAAACCGTCCAGACCACGATCGCCGGAAGCGAATTCCACCAGCCGTTGCCGAACTGCTCGTGCACCGCGACGGGCAACAGCACGGTCAGCGCGGCCGCGGGTGCGGGCACGCCGGTGAAGTATTCGCGTTGCCAGTCCGGGCGGTTGTCGTCGTCCAGCAGGGTGTTGAACCGGGCCAGCCGCAGCACCAGGCTGACCGTGTAGATCAGCGCGATGATCCACCCGACGCTGTTCTTCTGCAGGAACGACACGTACAGCACCAGCGCGGGCGCGACGCCGAAGGAGATCGCGTCGGCGAGTGAGTCGAGTTCCGCGCCCATCTTCGTGGTGGCGTCGAGCAGGCGCGCGAGCCGCCCGTCGAGCGTGTCCAGCACCGCGGCGGCGCCGATCATCGCCAGCGCGACCTCGCGGGAGCCGTCCAGCGCGAATTTCACCGCGGACAGGCCCGCGCACAGCGCCAGGATCGTGACGATGCTGGGAAGCAGTCGAACCGTTCTGCGTCGTCCCTGGACGATCGCGGCCTTCTCGATCATGACAGCAGTTCTGCGAGCACCGTCTCCCCGCCGATGGTGCGCTGCCCGGGTTCGACGAGCAGCTGGGTTCCGGCCGGGAAGTAGGTGTCGACGCGGGAGCCGAAGCGGATCAGCCCGTAGGTCTCGCCGATGCTGAGCTTGTCACCGGCCTTGGCGTCGCACACGATCCGTCGGGCCAGCAGTCCGGCGATCTGCACGACCGTGATCAGCTGTCCGGCCGCGGTCTCGACGACCATGGTGTTGCGCTCGTTCACCGAGCTCGCCTCGGGCAGATCGGCCGAACGGAATTGTCCACGCCGATAGGCGATCTCGCGCACGATGCCGGAGACCGGCATGCGCTGCACGTGGACGTCCAGTACCGACAGGAAGATGCTCACCCGCGGCACCTCGCCATCGCCCAGATGCAGTTCGGCGGGCGGTACCGCGGTGTCGACCAGGGCGACCTCACCGTCGGCCGGTGCGACAACGACGCCGGGCCGGTTCGGCGGGACGCGGTGCGGATGCCGGAAGAACGCGGCCGAGGCCGCGGCCACGGTGATCCCCGCGCGACGTACCCACTTGCGTCGCCGTGCCACCAGCGCCACCGCCAGCGGTGTTGCCACGAACGGCAGACCGGCGGGGTGCAGCGGCGGAATCGCAGCGCGAACCAGGTCGGCGAGATGGCCGAGTCCGGATTGTTCGGGCGTGCCGGGCGGGGTGGGGCGGCGGGCCACGGGCTCCTCTTTCGTGCATGGACAGGGGTTGTCGCGGGTGTGCGTGACGTATTCGTCTCGGACCGCGCTCACACCTTACGGGAACAGGGCCGTCCCGGGGCAGGCCGCAAACCGGCGGCGAACGGGACACAGCGGAATCGTTTGTGACTTTCCTCTACCTGACGCTAGAGTTCGGGATAATATGAGGGGGCCTCATGTCTACCGTTTCGCGACCGGTCGTTCGAGGCCCGATGAAGGAAGCCGCGTAGGTACACAGAGGAGGAGCACGATGGCTGCTCGACTCGCCCAGGTCGAAGGGGCTGAGCACACCGCGATGCTCGGGCTCGGCGTGTACCGCCCAGCCCGAGTCGTCACCAATGACGAGGTCGCCGGGCTGATAGATTCCAGCGACGAATGGATCCACAGCCGCTCCGGCATCCGGACCAGGCGATTCGCCTCGGATGCGGAGACCATCATCGAGATGAGCGCGGCGGCGGGCCGCGACGCGCTCGCCGCCGCCGGGATCTCGCCCGAGCACGTCGACTGCGTCATCGTGGCGACGTCGACCTGGCTGCTGCTCACTCCGGCCGCGGCCCCGCAGATCGCCACCGCACTGGGGATGAACCATCCCGCCGCGTTCGACATCTCCGCCGGATGCGCCGGGTTCTGCCATGCCCTCGCGGTGGGCTCGGATCTGGTCAAGGGGGGTACCGCCAAATACGCGCTGGTGATCGGCGTCGAGCGGCTCACCGACACGGTGGATCCGACCGATCGCGGCACCGCGTTCCTGTTCGCCGACGGTGCGGGCGCGGTGGTGATCGGCCCGTCCGACGAGCCGGGTATCGGCCCGACGGTCTGGGGTTCGGACGGCACCCAGCATCGCGCGATCCGGCAGGACAAGGACTGGATGGAGTTCTTCGCCGAGATCGACGAGAAGGGCCTCGATGCGGTACGGCCGTACCTGGCGATGGAAGGCACGGCGGTATTCCGTTGGGCCGCGCACTCATTGAAGACCGTCTGCCTGGACGCCATCGACCGCGCCGGACTCACCCCCGCCGATATCGACGCGATGGTTCCGCACCAGGCCAACGGCCGCATCATCGAGATCATGGCCCGCGAACTCAAACTGTCGCAGGACACCGCGCTGGCCAACGACATCGAGCACACCGGGAACACCTCGGCCGCGTCGATTCCGCTGGCGATGGAGGCACTGCTGCGGTCTGGAGAGACCAAACCCGGCGCCGACGCGCTGCTGGTCGCTTTCGGCGCCGGATTGTCCTATGCCGCCCAGGTAGTGAAACTCCCCAACTGGCAGTAGTGCGGCGGTTCGCTCGTAATTAGCGCAGATCGCCTGTGCTGGTTGGGGTTGGGGCTCGGGTCAGTCCAGGTTCCAGGTGACGGTGACGTTGAACGCCACCGTCTGCGTACCCGGTTCCAGCGGAATGTCCGGCACGGCGGCCTGCTTGTGCAGCGAGGGCGAGGGAGTGGTGTCGCCGCTGCTGGTCTCGTGGATGGTCTTGACCGTCCCCAGCTTCAGCCCCGACAACACCGCGTACTGCTCGGCCCGCGATTTCGCATCGGCGAAGGCGCGGGCGCGGGCGTCGGCGAGCAGTTTGGAATTGTCGTCCAGCGCGAACGAGACCGAGTCGACCCGGGTGTCGTTACCGCCGGCCTGCGTCGCCGCGCCGAGGATCGCCGAGGCCTTGGTCAGATCGCGCACCGCGACGTGCACGGTATTGCTGGATCGGTACGCGGTGATGGTCTGGTCGGGGCCGTACTGCGGTTGCACCGAGACACCGGTGGTGCGGATGTCCTCCCGTTTGGCTCCCGCGGCGACCATGGCATCGATGACCGCCTTGGCCTTGGTGCTCGCGGTCGAGATCGCGGTGGACACGTCCGGCGCGGTCACCTCCACTCCGAGATCGGAGTTCAGCGTGTCCGGCGTCCCCTGCACCTCCCCCGACCCGATCACCGTGACGTCCCGGCCGGGCGCGGGAGCGGAATCCGAACTCCCGCAACCGGACAACAGGGCAACGGTCCCGGCGAGAACGGCAACAGGGCCTGTGATTCGTCGTCGCACAGTGTCTTCGGCCTCCGCTTCGCTCCGGCAGGTTTTCGGCGCCCGAAGGACGAGCCGCGCCGAAAACATTTGTGGTCGACGTAGTTTGCCTGAATGTTCGGGTGTGCGGCGACGTTTCGGTGCGGGGTGTGTCGGCGTTGCCGCCCGGGAGTCAGCGCTCGGCGGCCGATTTGATCTTGCTCAGGGTTTCGCTCATGCCGGCGATCAGGCGGGTTTCGAACTGTTCCTCGCCGCCGAGGAAGGTGGCGATCATGATCCGGACCGGTTTGCGGACGCCGTGCGGGATGTCGCGGCGCTCGGTGAGGCGAGTGCCCGAATCGGTGGCTTCGAGCAGGTAGCTCCAGATCGTGCGGTTCTCGTTCATCCGGAACGCGAAGGCGCGGTCGGGTTCGAAGCGCACGATCCGGGAGGTGGTGGGGTAGTAGTACGTATCGTGATTCAGGTTGATCGTCCAGGTGCCGGCGCGCACGGCGCCCAGCGGCATCATCCGGACGGTGTTCGGGCTGAACTCCGGCATCCGCTTCAGGTCGGTCAGCACCGCCCAGACCCGCTCCGGCGGCGCGGCGATCTCGATGGTGGCTTCCAGGGGTTTCGGCAACGTCGCCTCCGGGCGTGTGACGGTGTAACTGTCGGTACCAGGAATCCTACTGGTGGTGTCGCCCACCGCGATCGGTGAGCCGGGTCACCCGAGGACTGAAGATCAACTGGATCACATTCCGATGTGAATACTGCCCCAATCGGTAATAACCGACGCACAATGGCAGATAGAGATTACGGCAGGCAACGAAGCAACCGACTGGAGTATGTCCCGTCCCATGTGAGGTGATCGGCCGTGAATTTGCGTACGCTCCTGCATCTGCAGGCGGAATCCCTTCCGCTGCTTCCGGTTTCCGAGACCGAGCACATCCATCTCCCGCGCATACACGGCAAACGTGCGCGGGCCGATCTGGAAGAACGACTCGAGCGGCTGCTCACGCCGACCGAGCGGGATATCGTCGAACACCGCGGGCCGCGCAGATCATGATCTTCCCTTCCCGTACTGCTGTCAGCGAAAGAAATGCGCCGTACTTGTCCGAACCGCCCATACTCATGAGGTGACTTCACCAGCTGCCGCCAAACCGGCAATCCTCAGCGTCGACGACGACCCGGGTGTCTCCCGCGCCGTCGTGCGTGATCTGCGGCGACGGTACGGCGGGGACTACCGGATTCTGCGCGCGGAATCGGGCGCCTCGGCGCTGGACGCGCTTCGCGAGTTGAAGCTGCGCGGTCAGCCGGTCGCCGTGCTGATCGCCGACTACCGGATGCCCGGAATGGACGGCATCGAATTCCTGGAGCAGGCCATGGACCTGCATCCGTATGCCCGGCGCGTGCTGTTGACCGCGTACGCGGACACCAATGCCGCCATCGAGGCGATCAACGTCGTGGATCTGGACCACTATCTGCTCAAGCCGTGGGATCCGCCGGAGGAGAAGCTGTATCCGGTGGTCGACGCGCTGCTCGAGGCGTGGCGCGGCGATGAACATCGCCCGGTGCACGAGACCAAGGTGATCGGTCACCGCTGGTCCGCGCGCAGTTCGCAGGTGCGGGAATTCCTCGCCCGCAATCAGCTGCCGTACCGCTGGTATCTGGCCGACGAACCGGAGGGCTCGCGACTGCTGCAGGCAGCGGGCGCGTCCGCGGACAACTGCCCGGTGATCATCGATGCGGCCGGTAAGGCGCTGCTGGCCCCCTCGGACAGTGAATTGGCCGCGAGCGTCGGGCTCAATACCGATCCGACCGGTGAATTCTACGATCTGATCGTCATCGGCGGCGGTCCGGCGGGCCTGGGTGCGGCCGTCTACGGCGCGTCCGAGGGATTGCGCACGGTCCTGGTCGAACGCACCGCGACCGGCGGTCAGGCGGGGCAGAGTTCGCGGATCGAGAACTATCTCGGATTCCCCGACGGTCTGTCGGGTGCGCAACTGGCCGACCGCGCCCGTCGTCAGGCGGTCAAATTCGGGGCCGAACTCATCACCGCGCGCGAGGTGGTCGGCCTGGAGGTGTGCGGTTCGGCGCGGATGGTGAATTTCGACGACGGCAGTTCGATTTCGGCGCATGCGGTCCTGATCGCGACCGGGGTCAACTACCGGCACCACCCGGCGCCCGGCGTGGACGAATTCACCGGCCGCGGCGTCTATTACGGTTCGGCGATGACCGAGGCCGCCGACTGCGCCGATCGTGACGTCTACATCGTGGGCGGCGCGAATTCGGCGGGGCAGGCCGCGGTGTTCCTGTCCCGGCACGCCTGCACCGTGCACATTCTGATTCGTGCGGACTCGCTGGAGAAATCCATGTCGCACTATCTGATTCAGCAGATCGAGCAGCTCGAGAACATCGTCGTGCACCCCTGCACGGAGGTGGTCGCGGCCGATGGCGCGGGGCATCTGGAACGGCTCGTGCTGCGCAACAATGCCACCGGCGCGGAAGAAAAAGTGGATGCCGAGCGGTTGTTCCTGTTCATCGGGGCCGCACCGGAGACCGACTGGTTGGACGACATCGTCACCCGGGACGCCGCTGGATACGTGCTGGCCGGTCCGGACCTGATGGTGGACGGCAACCGCCCGTCCGGCTGGGAATTGCCGCGGCCGCCGCATCATCTCGAGACCAGCGTTCCCGGTGTTTTCGTCGCCGGTGACGTGCGTTCCGAATCGGCCAAACGGGTCGCCTCGGCCGTGGGCGAGGGCGCGATGGCGGTCATGCTCGTCCACCGATACATCGCCAAGCAGTAAGGAAGGTGTGCGCCGTGACCGACAATGCCGAGAGCGCCGATGTGATCTGCGATCCCCAGGAATTGCGCACACTGTTCCTGTTCGAGAGGCTCGACGACGAACAGCTGGCCTGGCTGTGCCGCGACGGCCGGATGGAAACCTTCGAACCCGGCCTGGTCTTCCGCGAGGGCGAGCCCGCGACCTGCTTCTATGTGCTGATGGAGGGCGAGGTCGTACTGACCAAGCAGTCCGGCGGCGAGGAGATCGAACTGGTGCGCACCAGCCACCGCGGATCGTATGCCGGTGCGTGGACCGCCTACATGGCGGACAAGGTGGATCAGAGCTACTCCAACTCGTTCTACATCACCGAGCCTTCGCGTTTCTATGTGCTCGACGCGGCGATATTCGCGCAGATGATGCAGGAATGGTTCCCGATGGCCCTGCATCTGCTCGAGGGCGTGTTCTTCGGCAACCGGAACAGTAACGAGATCATCGGCCAGCGGGAGCGGCTGCTCGCGCTGGGCTCGCTGTCGGCGGGCCTGACCCACGAGCTGAACAATCCCGCCTCCGCGGCCGTGCGGGCCACCTCGGCGTTGCGCGAGCGCGTCGCGGGCATGCGGCACAAGCTGAAGATGATGGCGCACGGCAAATTCACCCCGGACACGCTCGAAGCCCTGGTCCAGTTGCAGGAGGAAGCCGCGACGCAGGTCGCCAAGGCCCCGACGCTCACTCCGCTGGAAACCGCGGACCGCGAGGACGAACTCGGCGACTGGCTCGACGAGCACGGCATCGCGAACGGCTGGGATATCGCCCCGACGTTCGTCCAGGCCGGATTCGACATCGACTGGCTCGAGCGGGTCGCCGGGACGTTGGAGGGCTGCGGCAGCAACGTGTTCGAGGGCGCGATCCGCTGGCTGAACTACACGGTCGAGACCGAATTGCTGATGAACGAGATCACCGATTCGACCACGCGGGTGTCCTCGCTGGTCAATGCGGCCAAGCAGTATTCGCAGATGGACCGCGCGCCCTTCCAGGTGGTCGACATCCACGAACTGCTCAAGAGCACGCTGGTGATGTTGGCCCGCAAGATCGGCGACGACATCACCGTGGTCAAGGACTTCGACCGCACGCTGCCCCAGGTGCCCTGTTACGCAGCGGAGTTGAATCAGGTGTGGACGAATCTGATCGACAATGCCGTCGGCGCGATGCAGGGCCGCGGCACCCTGACCGTCCGCACGTATCGCGAGAACGACTGTGCCGTAGTGGAGATCGGCGACACCGGCCCGGGCGTTCCGGCCGAGCTGCGGCACCGGATCTTCGAGCCGTTCTTCACCACCAAGCCGGTGGGTGAGGGAACCGGTCTGGGACTTGATATCTCGTTCCGCATCGTCGCCAAGAAGCACGGTGGCGACATTCGGGTGGAGTCGGTGCCGGGGGACACCCGGTTCATCGTCCGGCTGCCGCTCGATCCGCCGGGTCGTTCCGCCGCGGTGGCCGAGGCGGTCGGTGACTCTGTCGTGCAATCGAATCTCGGAGGTGAATGATGGCCGAATCCATCGAGGGCATCGATCCCAGCCGCCCGCCCAGTGGTCCGGGGTGCGCGGAATGTGAAGCAGCACAGGGCTGGTGGGTGCACCTGCGGCGCTGCGCCGCCTGCGGGCACGTCGGCTGCTGCGACAGCTCTCCCGAGCAGCACGCCAGTAAGCACTTCGCCGAAACCGGGCACCCCTACATCCAGAGTTTCGAGCCCGGCGAGGACTGGTTCTGGGACTTCCGCAGCAGCGAAATGTTCTCCGAGGGCCCCGCTCTCGCACCCCCGTCCCACCACCCTGCCAGCCAGACCGTCCCGGGCCCCCGCGAGCGCGTCCCGCGCGATTGGCAGGACCACGTCCACTGACCCGACCCGGAGTCACCCGGGCTACGCGCACGCCTCGACAACGTCGGACTCCGAGGCCGTAGCCCGGGTCGATTCCGGCCTGACGAATCACTCCAGCTCACCCAGGCCCGTCCACTCCGGGTAACGCCAACTCCAAAGGCCGTGGCCCGGGTCGATTCTGGACTGACGGAGCGGGGGAGCGAAGCGGAGGAGCGGAGGAGGGAAGAATCGGCCCTTCGGGGGCCGCGGCCCGCCGGAGCGAAGCGGAGGCAGAAGATACAGTACGCTGCGAGCGCGCCGGGGGGCCCGGCGTTACCGACCATCTGGGATTACGTGTAGATGAAACGACTTTCGGTGATCGTCGCTCGTGGGGCGGCGATCGTGGCCCTCGGTGTGCTGACGACGGGGCTTGCCGCATGCGGTGGGCACCAGGATGATTCGGCTGGTTCGGCCCCTGGGTCGACGACGAGCGCATCGGCTTCAGCGGTTGCCAGCAGCGCGGCGGCTCCGAGCCGTGCCGCTACCAGTAGTGCCGCGGCCGCATCGAGTGCGCCGGTGAATTCGAAGCTGGGCACGGCTTCCCGCACGACGTGCGCCACTTTCAAGAATATGAGCATCGAGGACGAAACGTCGCTGGTGAAGAAGGTGCTCGCGGAGAATCCCGGTTCCAAGCTCGACGGTAGCCCGAATGTCGCGCTGGGTACGGCCAGGTTGGTCTGCTTGGCGTCGAGCGAGCAGAACAAGCCCATCGCGGTCGCGATCGGTGTCGCCGAGCAGTAACCGCTCGCGCGCTCCGTCACATTTACCGATCATTCAGGGCTCGATGAGCGCTGCTCGGCGCGGCGGGCACGGGATCAGCGGAAGTAGCCCTGGAACAGGATGCTCGCGACGTGTGTCGCGGTTTCCCGGCCGACCTGGTCGCCGTTCTTCACCGTCGCGGTGTTTCCGGTGATGGCCACGGTGTAGCGCTCGTTCGGGCCGACGAAGCCGACGGAGTTGTCCAGCCACGAGCCGTCCGGATTGTCGGGTGACCAGCCGTCCTTGTTGCCGGGTTGCGCGGCCGGTCCCGCACCCCAGACGCCCCACTGCTGAACGGTGCCCACCGAGCGCATCTCGTTCACCAGATAGGTGCGGTCCGCGGGATTGAGCTGGGCCAGTGCGGAATTCATCAGGCGATCGAGGTCGGCGGCGGTGGTCCGCATCCATCCCCAATACGGTTGCGGATCACGGAATTTCGACGTGGTCATGCCGAAGCGGCCCAGGTCCTTGGCGAAACTCGCACCGCCGTAACGCTTCCACAGCACATCGGCCGCGTTGTCGTCACTGACGTTGAGCATGCGATGCATCAGGTCGCGGTCCGACGCGGACAGGGTGATGGCGTGGGATTCGTTGCGCAGCAACAGGCTGACGACCATCTCCAGCTTCTCGGTGGACTCGGCCCACACCTGGTAGTTCGCATTGCCGTTCTGCCAGATCGCGCCGGTCTGGCGGTCGAAGACGACGATGCCGGTGGTGCCGGGCCGGGTCTTGGCGTAGGCGTCGGCCGCGGCCGCGCGGGTCACCAGAGCGGGGTCCAGGGCCGGTGCCTGTGCCGGTGCCGTCGGCATGTGCAGCGCGAATGTTGCCACCACGGCCGCGGCGACGGCGGCCGAGCGTCGGAATGCGGACATATCTACCTGTCGACGTGGGGTCCTGTTGCTTCTGCCTTCTGCAGAGTATTGGCCGGGTCCGGGAATTGCATCCATCCGTACCGGCGACGTCGCCTATGAGCCATCGTCAACTTTTGGTTGACGAAGCGGCGCTGGTCAACTTAAAGTTGACGCATGACCGAAAGAATACGCCTCGACGATCTGATCGACGGCATAAAGCGCGCACGTCCCGACGACGTGCTGGAACAACTGTCCGACGCGGTCGTCGCCGCCGGACATCTGAGCGAGGTGGCCGACCATCTGATCGGGCATTTCGTAGATCAGGCCCGCCGCGCGGGCGCATCGTGGACCGATATCGGCCGGAGTATGGGCGTCACCAAGCAGGCCGCGCAGAAGCGGTTCGTGCCCAAACCTTCCGGTGATCCGGCCGCGATGGACCCCAATGCCGGTTTCGCGCGGTTCACCCCGCGGGCTCGTGAGGTCGTGATGGCTTCGCAGGAGCAGGCGCGTCAGGCGGGAAATGCCGAGATCCAGCCCGAACACCTCGTCCTGGGCCTGCTCACCCAGCCGGATTCGTTCGCCGCGCACGCGATCGTCGCGAACGGCATCGCCCTGGACGCGGTCCGCAAGGTGGCCACCGCTGCGCTGCCGCCCGCCGTCGAGGAGGTGCCCGCGCTCATCCCCTACAGCGCCCAGTCCCGCAAGGCCCTCGAACTGACCTTCCGTGAGGCACTTCGCCTGGGACACAACTACATCGGCACCGAACATATGCTGCTGGCCCTGCTCGAACTCGAGGACGGTTCCGGCCTGCTCTCGGGCCTGGGCCTGGACAAGGCCGGACTGGAGAAGGACATCGCTGCCCAACTCGCCCAGTTCACCCCGCCGCCCCCGCCCGGCCCGCAACCCGGCCACCAGCCCCCGCCCGGCCACCTCCCGCCCCCCGGTCACCAGCCGCCTCCGCCCCCCGAACACCCCCAGGGCCTGCACCCCCCGCTGCCCGCGCAACCTCCGATGCCACCCCAGCCGCCCGCGCCGCCGCAGCACTGAAAGCCCGGTTCGACGCTGGGAACAGGCCGCGGGACACAGCGCTGCTACGCCGCCGGGCACGCGCAACTCGGCGGCCTCGCCGCGCCGGTCCGGACCTCCACGCAGAGCCTGGACAGTGACGGCCATCCCGGTCGCCTCTCTCGTCCATCCGGACATCGCCCGACTCGCTCACTCCTCGCAACGTCGGCTGCGAGGCTGTGGCCCGGATCTATTTCGGCCGGAGCGAAGCGGAGGCAATCAGACACCGGGTGTGCGGGCCACGGCGAACACTCGGCGGAACGGGAGCCAGGTCGTCCCGTCGGCCTGCTGCGGATATGCCTCGCGCAACATGGGCGCGAGTTCGCCGACGAAACGATCCCAGCCGGTGTCGTCCAGGGCGTCGCGCACCGGGCGCAGCGCGGTGCCCGATACCCACTTCAGCACCGGATCGTCACCGGTGAGGCGCTGCAGATACGTTGTCTCCCAAGCGTCTACGGCACATCCCGCTGTCGCGAGCACGGTCGCGTATCCGGTCGGGTCCAGGACGTTGCGCGGTTGCAGCAGGCCCGCGGGTTCGAGGGCGTCGCGCCACTGCTCGCGGGCGGCGAGTTCCCGGATGCACCGATGTGAGGGCGCGTCGAAATTGCCGGGTACCTGGATGGCCAGCCATGCGCCGGGTGGCAGCTTGCGGGCCCATTCGTCCAGCAGGGCGGGATGGCCGGGCACCCACTGCAGCACGGCGTTGGAGACCACCACGTCGGTATCGGGCTCGGGGGTCCAGTCACGCACGTCGAGCAGGGTCGCGTGGACGCCGCGGGCGCGCGCCGCGGCGACCATCTCCGGTGCGGAGTCCGATGCCTCGACGATCGCCTCGGGCCACCGCTGGGACAGCACCGAGGTCAGATGTCCGGGGCCGCAGCCGAGGTCGGTGACACGCCGGGGCTGTTCGGCGCCGATCCGGCCGAGCAGTTCGTAGAAGGGGCGGGAGCGGTGGTCGTCGAAGGCCAGATACTGCTGGGGATCCCACATGGGCGGCTCCTGACGTCGCTTTCATCGATGATGACATCGCCTAACCAAACCGTACGTACGTACTTTAGAGGCCGAATTGCGCTTACGCAACAGGCGTCCGGATAGGATGTCGCTATGGCGGATGACACCGATTCCGACCTGATCGCCGGGGAACTACGGGTTGACCTGCTGCGAGCGCTCTCCTATGTGGAGACCGAGTCGGGCCCGGACGGTAGTTACATCGTCAACGGAGATCTCCCGCCCGACGTGGCGCCTCCGTTCATCCGCGCCATCATGCGAATCGAAGCCGAACTCCTGTTGCACGACGCCCGGCAGGTCACTGTCGACCGCGGCGAGCCGCGCACCCCCGAGGAGCGTCGCGCCGACGCCTTTCTCGCCTTGGCGCTGCGCGTCACCGACACCTGATCCCGGCCCCGCGAGCAGCGTCATTCAACCTTGCACTCGATACCCTCGAGTGCTAAAAAGGGATCTGGCACTCCAAACCAATGAGTGCCAGGTCGGGATGGTGAGGCCGAGACATCGGTCGTCCGTCGCGGGCACCGAACCTGGCCAGATCGTGTCAATCCCTGATCTGGAGGATCTCAACAACGCCATGGCCAAGACAATTGCGTATGACGAAGAGGCCCGCCGCGGCCTCGAGCGGGGTCTGAACAGCCTCGCCGACGCCGTCAAGGTGACGCTGGGGCCCAAGGGCCGCAACGTTGTCCTGGAGAAGAAGTGGGGCGCCCCGACGATCACCAACGATGGTGTGTCCATCGCCAAGGAGATCGAGCTCGAGGACCCGTACGAGAAGATCGGCGCCGAGCTGGTCAAGGAAGTCGCCAAGAAGACCGACGACGTCGCGGGCGACGGCACCACCACCGCGACCGTGCTGGCTCAGGCGCTGGTGCGTGAGGGTCTGCGCAACGTCGCGGCCGGCGCGAACCCGCTGGGTCTCAAGCGCGGCATCGAGAAGGCCGTCGAGGCCGTCACCAGCCGTCTGCTGAGCTCGGCCAAGGAGGTCGAGACCAAGGAGCAGATCGCTGCCACCGCCGCCATCTCCGCCGGCGACGCGTCCATCGGTGAGCTGATCGCCGAGGCCATGGACAAGGTCGGCAAGGAAGGCGTCATCACCGTCGAGGAGAGCAACACCTTCGGTCTCCAGCTGGAGCTGACCGAGGGTATGCGCTTCGACAAGGGCTACATCTCGGGCTACTTCGTCACCGACCCCGAGCGTCAGGAAGCGGTCCTCGAGGACCCGTACATCCTGCTGGTCGGCTCGAAGATCTCGACCGTCAAGGACCTGCTGCCGCTGCTGGAGAAGGTCATCCAGGCCGGCAAGCCGCTGCTGATCATCGCCGAGGACGTCGAGGGCGAGGCCCTGTCGACCCTGGTCGTGAACAAGATCCGCGGCACCTTCAAGTCCGTCGCCGTGAAGGCCCCGGGCTTCGGTGACCGTCGCAAGGCGCAGCTCGCCGACATCGCCATCCTGACCGGTGGCGAGGTCGTCAGCGAAGAGGTCGGCCTCTCGCTGGAGACCGCGACCGTCGACCTGCTGGGCACCGCCCGCAAGGTCGTCATCACCAAGGACGAGACCACGATCGTGGACGGTGCCGGCGATGCCGATGCCATCCAGGGCCGCGTCGCGCAGATCCGCACCGAGATCGAGAACTCGGATTCGGACTACGACCGCGAGAAGCTGCAGGAGCGCCTGGCCAAGCTGGCCGGCGGTGTTGCGGTGATCAAGGCCGGCGCCGCCACCGAGGTGGAGCTCAAGGAGCGCAAGCACCGCATCGAAGATGCCGTGCGCAACGCCAAGGCCGCCGTCGAGGAGGGCATCGTCCCCGGTGGTGGTGTGGCCCTGCTGCAGTCCGCTCCGGCTCTGGACGACCTGAAGCTCGAGGGTGACGAGGCCACCGGCGCGAACATCGTTCGTGTCGCGCTGGGCGCGCCGCTGAAGCAGATCGCGTTCAACGCGGGCCTGGAGCCCGGCGTGGTGGCCGAGAAGGTCTCCAACCTGCCCACCGGCCAGGGCCTCAACGCCGACTCCGGCGTCTACGAGGACCTGCTGGCGGCCGGCGTTGCCGACCCGGTCAAGGTGACCCGTTCGGCGCTGCAGAACGCGGCCTCGATCGCGGCCCTGTTCCTCACCACCGAGGCCGTCGTGGCCGACAAGCCGGAGAAGGCCGCCGCTCCCGCGGGCGACCCGACCGGCGGCATGGGCGGCATGGACTTCTGAGTCCGGCCTCCCGGCAACGCTTTACAACCGAAGGCCGGTCCACCTACGGGTGGGCCGGCCTTCGGCCGTGCGGGCGGCCGTCGACCGACGGATGCCCCGTGTCCTCGGGCGTCCGGACCGGATGCCGTGCGCGGGGCCGTGATCGGCTCTATCAGGAATTTCGCAAGCGCTGCAGGGGGTTTGCGCTTCTAACGTGGTCAGCGTCGAACGATGGGCGCCGGGCCCGTCTGTGAGCGGGTGGGAACGATGCAGCGAATTCTGTTCACCTTGTTGTCCGTCGGAATCGCGGTGTTGCTCGGAACGGGGCAGGCACCCGCGGAGTCGGATGCGGGAGCCGCCTCGGGGAGCTGTTCGGGCGATGTGGACGGGTGGGGACACTTGCATGCCCACACGCATGAGCACGGGTACGTCATCGATGGCGACATCGTCACCGAGGACCACGACTTCGACTTCGGGGGATTTCTTCAGGGGGCGCAGAACGCCAGGTTCCTGAGGATGCGGGACGAGCGGTGGGCGATCTTCCGGGCGGGAGACTTCGACTTGGCGGTGCCCTTCATCGAAGGGGCCGGACTCTGTTCGCCCGGGACAACCAGGACTCCGACAACGACTGGGTCAAGCTCTGCAGCTACTGAACCGGACGGCTTCGGGCGGGTCGGTCCGCGACGCGTCGGCACGGGATGGGCGAGATCGCGAGAACTGATCGCACCGCGTTCGGAATAGTGCGGAAGTTCCGCACCTATCCGGCCGATATCGGCGTCGGTGATCCGGATGCGTGACAACTTCGGTTCGGCAGGTGTTGTTTTCGAAGGGTGTTCATGTGGACGTTGTGCAAGGTTTGGCCGTATGACCAGGCGATTTGACATTGAAACCGGCTGCCGCGTAACTTATTCCAGGTCAGAGCGACACGGACACCGACCCGGAGCCGAAAGGCCCGGGACACGAGGTTGGACGAGGAGCGCCTGGCGCTCACACTAGCTTGATCGAGGCCCCGATTTGGTTCGGGATCCACGGTTGCGCTAAGCTTGAAAAGTTGCCTCACCGATCAACCGGGTAAATCCCGCGAGATGGTGT
>NZ_BAGB01000070.1 GCF_000308615.1 Nocardia jiangxiensis NBRC 101359 | reverse complement strand
GGCCGATTCCAGCAGCCGCCGCCGATCCCCGGAACGCTCATGCGCCGAGGCAGCCTGCGCGGCGGCGTCGGCCGCCGACAGCAATGCGCCGATCTCCTCGAATTCCGCTGCGGCAGCGTCCAATCCGGACCCGTCGTGGGAGGCGACCGCCACCGCGTGCCGGGCCTGCACCTGTACCAGCCGCCCATCGATGCGAGCCGCCAGATCGGCCAGCCGCCCCGCGACGCTGGCATCGCCGAATCGCGCCGCGGTATGCAACGCCATCGCCTCGATCGCATGCTGATTCGACCGCGCGGCGGCATCGGCCGCACCGATGGCCAGCCGCACGGCCGGGGTCACCGTGCCCTCGGCGGCGGCCTGCCAGGCCCGCGCGATCTCCAGCTGCGGTTCGTACACCGCGCTGTGCCGCCCGCCCCGGGCGATCGCCTCGGCGATGCTGTCGGCGGCCTCCGCGCCCCGGCCCAAGGCCGAATACGCTTCGGCCAGACGGATTCTCGCCGGAAACATCCACGCCGCCGCACCCTCGGCGGTCAATGCCGCCAGCGCCTGTTCGAGATTCTCCACGCCGTCCAGGAACCGGCCCTGCGCGACGTCGACGGTGCCCTGCAGGATCTTCGACAACCCCCAGGCGAGATACTGACCGGGCGCGGAATAACCGAAATACGCTGTGGCACAACGACGTGCGCTCGGCAGGTCGCCGGTCAAGGTGAGCGCCAGCACCTCGGCATGGGTGGACATGAACCGATTCAGCCCATCGATGTCCGACTCCACCTCGTGCCCCCGCGCGGCATAGGCGCGCGCGGCTTCCCCGCGCCCCATCAGCGCCAGCGACAATCCGCCGCCGAACGCCGACCACCACACCGCCCACGAGGGCGCCTGCGGTGTCGACATGACGTTGTCGGCGTCGACGAACGCGTCCTGCAAACGGTTCTCGTTCACCGCGCACGCGGAAGCCAAGCCCTGCAACGTCAATTGGATCTTGGGATGCCGCACCTTGCTCCGGACCAGCGCGAGCACCTCGTCGGCGCGATCGGCATCGCCCATGGCCCACAACAGATTCGCCACGCGGGTACTGCCCCAGCGGGCGAGCTGCACCTCGTCGAGCTGATCGGCGTCGAAACTGGCCAGGGTGCGTTCGGCCTCGATCCGGTGCCCCTGCCACAGCAGTGCGCGGGCCAGCAGATCTGCCGCCTCCACACCACCGCGACGTTCCACCGCGGCTCGCGCGAAGCGCTCACCGAGCGGGATGTTGGCCAGTCCGATGGCATCCTCGGCGGCGGCCTCGAACAGTTCCAGATCCGCGGAACGGTCACTGTCCAAGGCCAATTCGGCGAGCCGGATACGATCGGACGCCGATTTGACCGGACGTTCCCGCAGCGAGGAATACAACCGCCCACGTAATCGACGCGCCGAGGCGATACCCAGCCGACGCCGGATGACCTCGCCGAACAGTGGATGGTTGTACCGCACCAGCAGTTGATGGCCGTTCTCGACGATCCGGATGACGCCGCGCGATTCGGCGTTCTCCACCGCCTCCTCGCCGGTCAGCTCGGCCATCACGTCCAGATCGATCGGCTCGCAGAAGGTCAGCAGTTCCAGTACCCGCAGCACCTCGTCGGGGAGCTGCTCGACCCGATCCTCCAGCAGCGCAGCCAATTCGGAGGTGACTGCCGCGCGTCCGCGCAACTGCCAGACCCCGTTGACCTGACGCAGCGTGCCCGCCTCCAGCGCACCCTCGACCAGATGCCGCAGGAACAGCGCGTTTCCGCCGGAGGACTCCCACATCAGATTCGCGGTGAATCCCTCGAGCTGCCCGCCGAGCATGGATTCGACCAGTTCGACGCTCTGGCGTTCGGTGAAGGGGGACAGGTCGATTCGCAGCAGATGCCCGTCCTTCCACAGCGAGGTCACCGCGTCGGGCACGGTGACGCCGCTGCGGACGGTGCAGACGATGTGCGCGGCCTTGTCGATGGCCAGTTGCAGAAGCAGTGTCGCAGAGAGCTGATCGAGCAGATGCGCGTCGTCGACGCCGATGATGGTGTGCCCGTCGGCCAGCAGCGCCTCGCGCGCCGCGGCCATGAACGTCACCGGATCGTGTGCGGTGTAGACGCCGACCATGTGCGCGAAGACGCCGAGCGGAATGCTGCGCGCGGATTCGGTTCCGGCGACCCATCGGATGTTGCCGCCGATCGTGGTAGCGGCCTGCCTGGCCAGGGTGGTCTTGCCGACCCCCGCGTCGCCGGTGAGCACCGCCCCGACGAATTCGGTGCCGGTGAGGGCGGCGCGCAGTAACTCCAGTTCGCTGCCGCGCTCGATCATCGGCCAGTTCCGAGCCATGGAACTTACTTTAGTGCCTCATGATTCCGTGCGTGGAGGGTGAACCCCGCACGGCGGCAAGCGGATCGGAAACCTCGAATGCATGCTACGAGTTCAGCTGCGATTTCGCAGCTCTTCCCCGGCGAGGATGTCCGGACCGGACACCCCCGCCGGGTAGCGGATCAGTTCGCCCAGACCTGTTCGATCGGGGTGCCCTCCGACGGCGGCGGCGTCGGCACCGCGCCGGGGGTGCGGGAGAACCGGGGCGCGGGTGCGTGCTGCACGACACCGTCGATCTCGACCAGGCCGGTGCGTGCGGCGATGTGCTCGTTCTGCTCGGCTTCGGTCATGGTCAGCACCGGTGTGCAGCAGGCGTCGGTGCCGGTGAAGACCGCGGTCCACTCGTCGCGGGTGCGGGTCTTGAACTTCTCGGCGAACAGTTTGCGCAGCTGGTCCTGCCCGGCCGGGTCGATCTGCTGGGGCAGGCCCTCGGGTTCGATCTCGAGACCCTTCAGGAATTCGGCGTAGAACTGCGGTTCGATGCAGCCGACCGCCATGTATTTACCGTCGGAGGTCTCGTAGGTGTCGTAGAAGGCCATTCCGGTGTCGAGCAGGTTGGATCCGCGCTCGTCGGACCACAGGCCCACACCCTTCATCCCCCAGATCATGTGCGACAGCGCCAGTGCGCCGTCGACCATCGCGGCATCGATGACCTGGCCCTTGCCGGAGTTCTGACGTTCCACCAGCGCGGCGAGCACGCCGAACACCAGGAACATCGAACCGCCGCCGAAATCGCCGACCATGTTCAGCGGCGGCACCGGCCGCTCACCCTTGTGGCCGATGGCGTGCAGGACGCCGGTCAGCGAGATGTAGTTGATGTCGTGTCCGGCGCGATCGGCCATCGGTCCGTACTGGCCCCAGCCGGTCATGCGGCCGTAGATCAGTCGCGGATTGCGCTCGAGCGCGACGTCCGGGCCCAGGCCCATCCGTTCGGTGACGCCGGGGCGGAAACCTTCGAGCAGGACGTCCGCCTTCTCGACGAGGCCGAGCACCTTCTCGATGTCGGCGGGATCCTTGAGGTTGGCCTCGACGATGGTCCGGCCGCGCCACTGCGGGCGTTCCATGAATCCGGGCAGCATGCCGGGGCGCTGTACTCGCACGACGTCCGCGCCCAGGTCGGCCAGCAGCAGCGCCGCGTGTGGACCGGGGCCGATACCGGCCAGTTCGACGACCCGGATACCCGCGAGCGGGCCCTGTGCGGGGGTGGATGAATCGGTCACGAAAACCTCAGCTCGTCGTTCCTCGCACCGGCGCCGGCCGCCGGTGTTGACATACCGACAATAAAACCTGCGGATGGGGTGCGTCACGGGGGTGGTGGGCATGGCCCGCGGTGGATCGATCAACACGTGTTGCGTCGATAATGCCGTGTACTCGCCGCGGATGCGCTATCTCTTGTCTCGACGCATGTTCCACGAGGGGAGTTCGGGTGATCACCAGAACGTTCGGCACACTGATATCGGTTCTCGCGGTGACGCTCGCCGCGGCGGGCTGCGCATCCCACGCCGACCAGCCGATTCCGGTGCGCGCCATGGTCGTCACCATGTTCGACCCGGAGGCCAAGCCCTGGGTGGACCGGCAGCGGTGGACCCACGAGATCGCCCTGCCCGGTATCCGAACGCCGGTGCGCTGCAACGATTCCGGACTGTGCATGATGGTGACCGGCGAGGGCAAGGTCAATGCGGCGCTGTCCGTGTCGACCATGCTCGCGAGCCCGAAACTGAACCTGGACAAGGCATATTTCATCACCGCCGGTATCGGCGGGACGCCGCCCACGGCCGGGACGCTCGGATTCGCCGCGTGGGCGAACTGGGTCGTGGACGTCGATCTGGGGCATCACATCCTGCCGCAGGACGATCCCGCCGCGCCCAACGGCTATCTGTCGCTGGGTGATTCGGACAAGCCGGTGACCCAGGCATATCAGCTGAACAGCGCACTCGTCGACGAGGTGTACCGCAACACCAAGGATGTCGCGCTGGCCGACGATCCCGGACTGGCCCCGGTGCGGGCCGCCTATCCCGCGCAGGCCGGACACGACAAACCGTTCGTCGCCGAATGCGACAGCGCCACCGGCGACAACTTCTTCTCCGGCGCGGCCTCCTCGACGCAGACCGCGTACATCGTCGGCCTGCAAACCGGCGGCAAGGCGCACTACTGCACCACGCAGATGGAGGACAACGCCACCGCCGCGGCCCTGGCCCGCGCCGGGAAACTGGACCGCTACGTCGATCTGCGCACCGCCAGCGACTTCGACCAGCCACCGGCGGGCGGTTCGGTCACCGACCTGTTGAACGCCACCTACACCGGCTTCGCGATCTCGGTCGAGAACGCCTACCGAGTCGGCCTCGCCGCGGCGAACTATCTCGTGAAGCGACCGAATTGACCCGGTCGGGCGCGGCTACGGCAGATCGGTGCGGCCCAGGCGCAGGGTGGGCTGCCCGATCATCGGCAGCGGCCGGGTCGGCGGGCTGGCCTCCGGCGGATGCGCCTTGACCGGCAGGCCGTAGAAGGCTCGCGCGTTGTCCTCCAGCACGCGGTGCACATCGGATCCGATGACCTCGCCGATCAGCTCGACGTCGGCGTCGCGGAACGGGCGTCCGGCGCGGGTGCCAGGTAGATCCGAGCCGAACATCAAGGCGCCGGGATTGACGGTGTGGATGCGGCGCAACGCCGTGCGCACATCCATCGACACCCGCCCGAATCCGGATGCCTTCACCTTCGCCCCGCGATCGACGAGGTTGAGCAGATAGGGCAGGCATTCGTCGGACATGCCCATGTGGTCGACCGACAGCGCGGGCAACTTGCTGATCACCGGCTCGAGCGACCCCAGCATCGACCCGTCGATGTACAGCTCGACATGCCAGCGCGCCAGCTCGTACACGCGCAACGCCAACATGGTCAGTTCGACGATGTCACCGGCGGCGCGCTTGAGATTGAACCGCAGCGCCCGCACCCCCGCCTTGCTCAACTCGACGATCTGGGCGTCGGAGATCTCCGGATGCAGATTGGTGACCCCGACCCAGTTGTCCCCCAACTCGGCCAGCGCCGCCCGCAGAAACCCCTGATCGGTCCCCTGAAACGACCCGCTCACCACCGCACCACCGTCGATATCGAAGCGCGACATGCGCTTTCGATAGTCGGCGATGGTGAAGGGCGGCGGGATGAAGCCTTCGTTCTCGATCAGCGGAAACCGCGGATCGATCAGATGGACATGGGCGTCGAACACAGAATCAGCATGCACTATTTTCTGCGACGGCCGAAGACTGCAGCATCAACCTTTGTGGGGTTCGCTGGCGCGGAGCATGTCTTCGCGTTCGACGACCTTGACGCGTTCGCGGCCCTGGGGCTCGCCGAGGGCGCGTTCGTGGGCGTCGAGGCGGTACCAACCGGCCCAGGTGGTGAAGGGGATGCCCTTGCTTTCCAGGAAGTCGGTGACCGCGTCGAGTTCGGGTTCGGCGGCGGCGGTGAAAGCGGCGGCGTCGTCGAGCAGGCAGGCGATGGTTTCGTTGGCGTCGCCCTTGGTGTGGCCGATCAGGCCGACGGGGCCGCGCTTGATCCAGCCGGTGACGTAGGTGGCGGGCAGGTAGCGTCCGGCGCCGTCGGCGTTCTCGTCGACCAGGACGCGTCCGGCCTCGTTCGGCACGGTTCCGGCCTGATCGTCGAACGGCAGCTGCGGGATGTTCTGCGACAGGTAGCCGACGGCGCGGTACACCGCCTGGACGTCCCAATCGCGGAATTCGCCGGTGCCCTTGACGTTTCCGGTGCCGTCGAGCTGGGTGCGCTCGGTGCGCAGGCCCTTGACCTTGCCGTCCTCGCCGACGAGTTCGGCCGGTGACTCGAAGAAGTGCAGGAACAGTTTGTGCGGGCGGGCGCCGACGTCGCGGATCGCCCACTGCTCGATGGTGTTGCAGACCATGTCGACCTGCTTGGAATGCCGGCGGGCGGCTTCGGAGCCTTCGTCGTAGTCGATGTCCTCGGGGTCGACGATGACTTCGATATTCGGCGAGTGGTCGAGTTCGCGCAGTTCGAGCGGGGTGAACTTGGCCTGGGCCGGGCCGCGACGCCCGAAGACGTGCACCTCGACGGCCTTGTTGGCCTTGAGGCCCTCGTACACGTTCGGCGGGATCTCCGTCGGCAGCAGTTCGTCACCGGTCTTGGCGAGCACTCGCGCGACGTCCAGTGCGACATTTCCCACACCGAGCACGGCGACCTTCTCGGCCTCCAGCGGCCAGGTGCGCGGCACGTCCGGGTGCCCGTCGTACCAGGACACGAAGTCCGCGGCGCCGTAGCTGCCGTCCAGGTCGATACCCTCGACGCCCAGTGCGCGGTCGGCGTTCGCGCCGGTGGAGAAGATCACCGCATCGTAGAACCGGCGCAGATCGGCCAGGGTGATGTCGGTGCCGTAGTCGATGTTGCCGAGCAGGCGCACCTGCGGCTTGTCCAGGACCTTGTGCAGTGCGGTGAT
The DNA here is from genome assembly GCF_000308615.1 of Nocardia jiangxiensis NBRC 101359. Classification (GTDB taxonomy): domain Bacteria; phylum Actinomycetota; class Actinomycetes; order Mycobacteriales; family Mycobacteriaceae; genus Nocardia; species Nocardia jiangxiensis. The sequence goes on along the minus strand of NZ_BAGB01000070.1, from coordinate 27,647 downwards.
GATGCCCTTGATGCGCGGATGATCGGGCGCGACACCGTAGCGGATCAGGCCGAACGGCGCGGGCATGCGCTCGTACAGGTCGATGCTCACGTCGGCGTCGGATTTCATCAGGGCGTCGGCGGCGTAGATTCCGGCCGGTCCCGCGCCGACGATCGCGATGCGAAGCGGGCGCGCGTCGGACTCGGAGGTGGGGTTCACCTCGCCCTTCGACTCTGCACTGGTTTCGGTCATTCTTCTGCGCACCCTTTGGTCGAAATCTGTGTCGTCATGTCTCAGCCGCCGTTCTTAGCTTAGGCTAAGTTGACGTGGGTCCGGGTTTCCGGCCGATCCTTCCTACCGATCGATGCTGCATCGTTGCCGCTCGAGGATCGGAGTTCGCGCCGACCGTGGCCGGGGCTGGCGGTGATTCTATCGGTGACGGCTATGGCCGCGGTTCCCGGTCCGGGTCGCGGATTCGGGGTGCGCGCGAGAACCTCACTCCCTACCAGGGATGATCGAGATATGAGTGACCCGGAATCCGCCGCCGACGCGACCCCGATCGATCAGAACGAGGCGGTCCGCTCGCCGGTGCCGTTCATCGCTGCCGCGGTGATCGCACTTCTGGTGATCGGCGGTGTCCTGATTGCGGCGGTGCTGCGCCCGGCTGAGAAGAATGTCACAACTTCGGACCGGTTGGTCACCGCGATCCAGAATTTCGCCACTGCCCAGAGCGGCACCGACCCGGCGCGTCGCGCGGCCACCGCATGCAGCGGATTCGACCCCGCGCACTCGCCGTTGGGCCCGGACGCGGCCGGAAAGAAGATCGAAATCGTCCGCATGACCGACCCCACCGCGAACGGCAAACGCGCCAAGGTCACGGTGACCAGCTCGGTCGACGGCCACGAATCGACGTCGACCTGGAACCTCACCCAAACCGGTAACGACTGGTTCGTCTGCAGTGTTTGATTGCCTCCGCTCCGCTGCGGCGTGTTCGCGGCCCCTGGAGTCTCACCGCTCGGCCCCGTGTCGGGTACTCGTTCCTCGCACCCGCCACGCGTCCGAGCGGCGAGACGGGCCGCGAACCCTCGGGGGTCGGCGTGTCAGTTGCGTCCGATTTCGGCTTTCCGTGCAGCGCTGACGAGCCCGTGTGCTGGAAAATAATCTTGTCGTAGTCGTGAGAGGTGGGGTTTGACAGGTGGGTGTGTGGCCAGGCAATCTCGATCTCAGGTCATGAGCACCAGCGTCAAGCCCCGGCTCGCTGGTCGGCAACCCTCCTCCGCGGTGGGGTGCTCCGGGTGACGACCTGGCCACGCCGCCGAACAGGCGCGGCAAGTGCGGATTCTTCGAGGAGGTTCAGCTAGTGAGTTACGCGGGTGACATCACTGTCCAGCAGGCATGGGATCTGTTGCGCGACAATCCTGATGCCATTTTGGTGGATGTGCGCACCGAGGCCGAGTGGCGGTTCGTCGGGGTGCCCGAGACGAGTGCGATCGACCGGCCGACGGCCCTGATCGAGTGGGTCGACGGCGCCGGGCAGCGTAACGACGCCTTCGTCGATCAGCTGAAGCAGACGCTGGCCGGCCGGGCAGCCGAGAGCGATGCGCCGGTGATCTTCCTGTGCCGCTCCGGCCAGCGATCCATCGGTGCGGCGACGGCCTCCACCGCGGCCGGATTCACACCCTCCTACAACGTCCTGGCCGGTTTCGAGGGCCCGCTCGATGCCGACGGCCATCGCGGCGGCGCGGGCTGGCGTGCCGAGGGGCTGCCCTGGAGGCAGTCGTGATCACCGGCGGAGCATTCGACAAACCGCTGCCCGAGGGCGTCGGCCCGGCCACGCTGGGTGTGCGAGGCGGCCTGCGCCGCTCCGGATTCGAGGAGACCTCCGAGGCGCTGTACCTGTCCTCGGGTTTCGTGTTCCCCAGTGCGGAAGCGGCCGAGGCGTCGTTCACCGGCGACGTCGAGCATTTCGTGTATTCGCGCTACGGGAATCCGACCGTGGCGATGTTCGAGGAGCGGATGCGGCTGATCGAGGGCGCGGAGGCGTGTTTCGCGACCGCGAGCGGGATGTCCGCGGTGTTCACCGCGCTGGCCGCGCTGCTGGGCAACGGTGATCGGCTGGTCGCCGCGCGCAGCCTGTTCGGCTCCTGTTTCGTGGTGTGCAACGAGATCCTGCCGCGCTGGGGTGTGGAGACGGTCTTCGTCGACGGCGAGGACCTGAGCCAGTGGGAGCAGGCGCTGTCGGTGCCGACCGCGGCCGTCTTCTTCGAGACCCCGTCCAACCCGATGCAGACCCTGGTGGATGTGCGCCGGGTGTCCGAGCTGGCCCATGCGGCGGGCGCGAAAGTGGTGCTGGACAACGTCTTCGCCACACCGCTGCTGCAGCAGAGCCTGACGCTGGGCGCGGATGTGGTCGTGTACTCGGGCACCAAGCACATCGACGGCCAGGGCCGGGTGCTGGGCGGTGCGATCCTCGGCGACAGCGAGTTCATCGGCGGCCCGGTGAAGAACCTCATGCGGCACACCGGTCCGGCGTTGAGCCCGTTCAATGCGTGGACGTTGCTCAAGGGGCTCGAGACGATGCCGCTGCGGGTGCGTCATTCGGTGCAGTCGGCACACAAGATCGCCGAATTCCTGGAGCAGCAGCCGTCCGTGTCGTGGGTGAAATACCCCTTCCTGCAGTCACATCCGCAGTACGAGCTGGCGCGGCAGCAGATGAGCGGCGGCGGCACGGTCGTCACCTTCGAGTTGGCCGCCGACCCGTCCGAGGCGAAGAAGCGCGCGTTCGAGGTGCTGAACCGGCTGCGCATCGTCGACATCTCCAACAACCTGGGCGACGCCAAGACGCTGATCACCCATCCGGCCACCACCACGCACCGCGCGATGGGAGCCGAAGGCCGTGCGGCCGTGGGGATCACCGACGGCGTGCTGCGCATCTCCATCGGCCTCGAGGACGTCGAGGATCTGCTCGGCGACCTGGATCAGGCGCTGGGCTGAGCATCGCGGACCGGGAAGCGTCCGGCGCTTCCCGGCCGGGCGATGATTTATCCGATTCCGCACCGTCCTACCTGCAATCGACAACGCAGGGAAGGTACTCGGATGCAGATCCTGGCTCGCTTGTGCATGAGCGCCGACGGTTACGTCAGCACGCCCAACGGGTGGCCGCCGCAGGTGGTGGATCCGGCGCACGGGCACGGCAGCCACGGCATCACGGAATTCCTGCGGACCTGCGAGGCCGCGCTGATGGGCCGCACCACCTTCGAACCCGCGCTGAGCAACGACTTCTGGCCGTGGCCGGATCTGCAGGTGTTCGTGCTGGCGTCGGAGCGTCCGGCCGGGACGCCCGATCACGTGACCGTGGACAGCGATCCGGTCCGGTTGCTGGAGGCGTTGCGGGCGGCCGATCGCGGCGGTGACGTCCACCTGATCGGCGGCCCACGCACGATCGAGACCTTCCGGGAGCTCGGCGCCCTGGACAAACTCGAACTGGTCGTGCTGCCGTTCCTACTGGGTGGTGGTCTGCGACTGACGGATGCGCTGAGCGTCGAGATCGGCTTGGAACTCGAGAGTTCCCGCACTTTGGACGCCGGAGCGGTGGAGATCGTCTATCGGGTGAACTCCGGCGGTGGTGTGGGCGAGGCGGCCCGGGAAGGCTGGGCTCCGGCCTCCCAGCGATCCGCTCGGGGTAGCTCCGGCGTCGGCAGTGATCGATGATCAGGTGTCGAACGGATTCGCGGTTCGCCCAACCAGATCCGCGACCGAATCGACCACGACCGTTGGGCGGTAAGGGTATTGCTCGACCGATTCGCGGGTGGAGATGCCGGAGGTGACCAGGATCGTGCGCATTCCGGCCTCGAGTCCGGCGATGACATCGGTGTCCATCCGGTCGCCGATCATCACCGTGGATTGTGAATGCGCGCCGATGCGGCGCAGCGCCGAACGCATCATCAGCGGATTCGGTTTTCCGACGTAGTACGGATCGCGTCCGGTGGCGCGGGTGATCAACGCGGCCACCGAACCGGTCGCGGGCAGCAGGCCCTCGCGCGACGGGCCGGTGGCGTCCGGATTGGTCGCGATGAATCGCGCACCTCGCTCGACCAGCCGGATCGCGGTGGTGATCGCCTCGAACGAATAGGTGCGGGTCTCGCCGAGCACGACGTAGTCCGGATCGCTGTCGGTCAGCACGTAGCCGATCTCGTGCAGCGCGGTGGTCAGGCCGGATTCACCGACGACGTAGGCGGTGCCGCCGGGACGCTGTTCGCTCAGAAAGGTCGCGGTGGCCAGCGCGGAGGTCCAGATCGACTCCTCCGGAATGTCCAGGCCGCTGTGCCGCAACCGGGCCGCCAGATCGCGCGGGGTGCGGATCGAATTGTTGGTCAGTACGAGAAAGGGAACGTCGTTGGCCTGCAGTTCCTGCAGGAACTTGTCGGCGCCGGGGATCGGGTGGTCCTCGTGCACCAGGACCCCGTCCATATCGGTCAGGTAGGACAGGATCGGTTCGTCGTCGGCAGTCACCAGCACATTGTGGGCCATGGAGGTTTCGGTTGGTGGCGTTGTGTGAAGGTGCGACCGTTCACACAGACCGTTTCGGAGCTGACTATGGTCGAAGAAGGCCCCAAAGGACGGGGTGCTGTGGAATGTGGCACACCCGCTCGGCGCTGCACAGGGTCGACGGGACTGTCGGCAACGGTGAACAGGAGTGGACGCAGTGAGTGATCTGAAGCTCGGATACAAGGCGTCGGCGGAACAGTTCGGCCCCCGTGAGCTGGTCGAGCTCGCGGTCGCGGCCGAGGAGCACGGGCTCGACAGCGCGACGGTGAGCGATCACTTCCAGCCGTGGCGGCACGAGGGCGGGCATGCGCCGTTCTCGCTGGCGTGGATGACCGCGGTCGGTGAACGAACCACCCGGATCCAACTGGGCACCTCGGTGCTCACCCCGACCTTCCGCTACAACCCCGCGGTGGTCGCCCAGGCATTCGCGACGATGGGCTGTCTGTACCCGGATCGGATCATGCTCGGCGTGGGCTCGGGCGAGGCGCTGAACGAGATCGCGACCGGATACAAGGGCGAATGGCCGGAATTCAAGGAACGTTTCGCGCGGCTGCGCGAGTCGGTCGATCTGATGCGCGCGCTGTGGACCGGTGACCGGGTCACCTTCGAGGGCGAGTACTACCACACCGTGGGCGCCTCGATCTACGACGTGCCCAAGGGCGGCATCCCGGTGTACATCGCCGCGGGCGGCCCGCTGGTGGCCCGTTACGCCGGTCGTGCGGGCGACGGTTTCATCTGCACCTCGGGCAAGGGGATGGACCTGTACACCGAGAAGCTGATGCCCGCGGTCCGCGAGGGTGCGGCGAAGGCCGGGCGCACCGCCGAGGACATCGATCGGATGATCGAGATCAAGATCTCCTACGACACCGATCCCGAACTGGCACTGCAGAATACGCGTTTCTGGGCGCCGCTGTCGCTGACCGCGGAACAGAAGCACGACATCACCGACCCGATCGAGATGGAGGCCGCCGCGGACGCCCTGCCGATCGAGCAGATCGCCAAGCGCTGGATCGTGGCGAGCGACCCGGACGAGACGGTCGAGCTGATCAAGCCGTACATCGACGCCGGCCTGAACCACCTGGTCTTCCACGCCCCGGGCCACGACCAGCGCCGTTTCCTGGACCTGTTCGAGCGCGACCTCGCCCCGCGGCTGCGGGCGCTGTAGATCCTTTCCTCCGGCTGCCGCCGACCGCGCGGCAGCCGGGGCGGATCAGCTTCGGCGGACCGCGAAGATGCGCAGTTCGCGGCTGGTTCGGCCGCGGTATGCGGTGTACGCCTGGGAGATCTGTTCGAACTGGGCGAAGACCTCGGCTTTGCGTTCGGCGTCCTGTAGCAGTTCGGTGTGGACCGGAATGCGTTCTCCCGCAATGGTTATCACGGCTTCCGGATGGGCGAGCAGATTCGAGGTCCAGGCCGGATGATGTTCGCCGCCGAAATTGCTGCCGATCAGATACAGCACATCTCCGGCGTGTGCGTAGAGCAACGGAGTGGTGCGCGGCTGCCCGGATCTGCGCCCGGTCGTGGTGAGCAGGAGCGCGGGCGCGCCGACCGGCCCCAGCGCCGTGTACCGGCCCGCGGTGCGTTGGAGGATTCTGCGGTCCAGCGGGCCGAGCGCGCGGACCAGTGCGGATCCGGCGCCGGTCGCGGCGAACACGCTCACCGTGCGCCCGAGCAGGCCGGTCCGCGAACCCCACGGACGATCCGGAAACGGTGCTGTCATGGACGGATTCTAGGCGTGTGAATGTGATTTTCCAGTAGTTTGCCGTGCGATGGGCGAATCCGGCACGCGTGCTCGTTAAGCTCGCGGTCATGGCCGAGATCGCACCGTCCACCGTGTACATCGCCTCCCCCGAGGGGGACACCGGTAAGTCGACGGTGGCGCTCGGAGTGCTGCAGATGCTGTGCGCGACCACCCCGCGGGTGGGGGTGTTCCGGCCGATCAGCCGCTCGACCACACAGCGGGACTACATTCTGGAGTTGCTGCTCGAGCACAGCACCGCCGATATCGACTACGAGCAGGCGATCGGCGTCGGCTACGAGCAGGTGCACGCCGATCCGGATGCGGCGATCAGCGATATCGTGATGCGTTTCCACGAGGTCGCGAAGGTGTGCGATGCGGTGGTGATCGTCGGCAGCGATTACACCGATGTGGCCAGTCCCAGCGAACTGCGCTACAACGCGCGCATCGCCGCCAATCTCGGCGCACCCGTGGTACTGGTGCTGCGCGGGTCCGAGCGCACTCCCGATCAGGTCGCCGAGCTGGCCGAACTCTGCGCGGGCGAACTCGGCTACGAACACGCTCAGCTGGTCGCGGTCATCGCCAACCGCTGCGATCCCGAGGCGCTCGACCAGGTCGCCGCGGCGCTGGGCGTGGTGGACGTGCCGTCCTGGACGCTGCCGGAGGTTCCGCTGCTGACCGCGCCGACCATCGCCGAGCTGTGCGAGGCCATCGACGGCGAAGTGTATTCCGGCGACCCGGAATTGATGCAGCGCGAGGCGTTGCACGTGATGGTCGGCGGGATGACCGCCGAACACATCCTCGAGCGGCTGTCCGACGGTGACGCGGTGATCGTCCCGGGCGATCGTTCCGACGCACTGCTGAGCCTGGTGAACGCCCATGAGGCCGAAGGGTTTCCGTCGCTGGCCGGAATCATCATGAACGGCGGCATGCTGCCGCATCCCTCGATCGCGCGGCTGATCGCGGGTCTGAAGCCGAAACTCCCGATTCTCACCACCGAGCTGGGCACTTTCGACACCGCGGTCGCCGCACGCACCCGCGGCCGGGTGTCGCTGTCGAGTATCCGCAAGGTCGACACCGCGCTGGCGCTCATGGAGCAGCGGGTCGACGCACGAAAACTGTTGCAGCGCATCGAGGTTCCCATCCCTTCGGTGGTGACGCCGCAGATGTTCGAATATCAGCTGATCGAGCGGGCCCGTGCGGATCGGCGGCGCATCGTGCTGCCGGAGGGCAGTGACGATCGCATTCTGCGCGCGGCGGGCCGGGTGTTGCAGCGCAAGATCGCCGATCTGACCATCCTCGGTGACGAGGCCGCGGTGCGGGGCCGGGCTGCCGAACTCGGCGTCGACATCGCCGACGCGGAGGTCCTGAATCCCGAAACATCCAGTCTGCGTGACGAATTCGCCAAGGAATACGCGGCCCTGCGCGCGCACAAGGGGATGACCGAGGATCGGGCGCGCGAATACCTCACCGACATCTCGTATTTCGGCACGATGATGGTCTACAAGGGGATCGCCGACGGGATGGTGTCCGGCGCGGCGCACACCACCGCGCACACCATCCGGCCCTCGTTCGAGATCATCAAGACCGAGCCCGGCGTGTCGACGGTGTCCAGTGTGTTCCTGATGTGCCTGGCCGATCGGGTGCTGGCCTACGGGGACTGCGCGGTGGTGCCCGATCCGACCGCCGAACAGCTCGCCGACATCGCGATCTCCTCGGCTCGCACCGCCCAGCAGTTCGGCATCGAGCCGCGGGTGGCGATGCTGTCCTATTCGACGGGAGAGTCCGGCAGCGGCGCGGATGTGGACAAGGTCCGCACCGCGACCACCCTCGTGCACCAGCGCGCACCCGAACTGCTGGTGGAGGGCCCGATCCAGTACGACGCGGCGATCGAGCCGACGGTGGCCAGCACCAAGCTGCCGAATTCGGAAGTTGCCGGGCGCGCAACGGTGTTCGTCTTCCCCGACCTCAATACCGGCAACAACACCTACAAGGCGGTGCAGCGCAGCGCGGGCGCGGTGGCGATCGGCCCGGTGCTGCAGGGTCTGCGCAAACCGGTGAACGACCTGTCCCGGGGCGCGCTGGTCGCCGACATCGTCAACACCGTGGCGATCACCGCCATCCAGGCACAGACCGGACTCGAGTGAGCGGCGTACGCGAGGAAACAGGAGGCATGATGCGGGTCCTGGTGATCAATTCCGGGTCGTCGTCGATCAAATATCAACTGCTGGACCCGGTTTCGGGCACGGTCGCGGCCTCGGGCATGGTCTCGCGGATCGGTGAGCCGGTCGAGCCGGGTGCGGTGACGGTCGAGCACGATAGCGACGGGCACACCCTCGAACACGACGGGGCGATCGCGGACCACGCGGCCGGACTGCGGGTGGTGTTCGACCTGTTCGCGCAGAGTGGGCACGATCTGACCGGCGAGGGCCTGTATGCGGTCGGGCATCGGGTGGTGCACGGCGGGGAGGTGTTCTACCGGCCGACGCTCATCAACGACGCGGTGGTGCGTTCGATCGACGAGCTGTCCGCCCTTGCGCCGCTGCACAATCCGGCCAATGTCGTCGGCATCGAATCCGTGCGCCGGCTGCTGCCCGATGTCCCGCAGGTCGCGGTGTTCGACACCGCGTTCTTCCATGGGCTGCCCGATGCCGCGAAGACCTACGCCATCGATGCGAAGGTTGCTGCTGCGCAGGGGATCCGGCGTTACGGCTTCCACGGCACCTCGCACGAGTACGTCTCGGGCCGGGTGGCCGAGGTGCTGGGGCGGGATGCGTCGACGGTGAATCAGATCGTGCTGCATCTGGGTAACGGCGCATCGGCCTCGGCGATCCGGGGCGGTCGGGCGGTGGACACCAGCATGGGTCTCACCCCGCTGGAGGGCCTGGTGATGGGCACCCGCTCGGGCGACATCGATCCCGGCATCATCGCGCACCTCATGCGCACCGCGGATTTCGACATCGATGCGATAGACCAACTCCTGAACCGGAATTCGGGTATCAAGGGCCTGTCCGGCGTGAACGACTTCCGCGAGCTGCAACGCCTGATCGACACCGGTGACCGCGCCGCGAGCCTGGCCTACGAGGTCTACATCCACCGCCTGCGTCACTACATCGGCGCCTACCTGGTGGAACTGGGCGAGGTCGACGCGATCACCTTCACCGCCGGAGTCGGCGAGAACAGCCCCCAGGTCCGCGCCGACGCCCTGGCCGGGCTGACCCGCTTCGGCATCACCGTCGACCCGATCCGCAACGCCGCGAAAGACCGTGCGGCCCGGTATATCTCACCCCCGGACGCCCAGATACCGGTCCTCGTCGTCCCCACCAACGAAGAACTGGCGATCGCTCGCGCCGCCACCGCACTGGTCACCTGAGCTCGCGCCGCCCCGGACGCCGGTTTGCGGACCTGGCTGCGTTCGTGCGCGACGGTCGTGAAGCGGCAAACCGGAACCGAGTCGGGCCGGCATATCAGCCAGAAGAATTCCTGGGTCAGCCACTGGTTGGCCAGGATGAATTTCTGGGCTAAAACGGCTTGCTGACCGCGTGCAGGATCTCGGGGAGGCGTTTCAGGAAGGACGAGGCGAGCAGTCTCAGCGTGGCGGCGATGATGAGCACGCCGTAGGCGGCACCGATTGGCACCAGCAGCCACAATGCCGCCGCATCGTGCATGGTATGCAGCCAGATCGACACTGCGATGATCGGCATGACGAGCAGCGCCGAGGTAAGCAGAGTGACAAGCATTCCCAAGTAGGCGATCCCGGCCTGGCCGGGAGCGACTCCCCTCGTTATCCCATCGGGAACGCTGTACGGGAAACGTACGGAAAAGAAGGTGCCGACCGCAAGTGTTACGCCGATCACCCCGACCATCAGCCCCATCGCCGCTGGCAATTCCGCCACCGACGACTCAGAGCAGCGACCACACTAGTGAGAATCAACAGGTAGGGCACCGCTACCACCGCACGAGCCAGAAGCCGGCCAAGAAGCTCGCGGCGGGCATCAGCTCTGGTTCGGTTGGTATGCAACACTATCCAGAAACCAGAACGGTCGTATCCGAAGGTATTGCCGAACTGTACCGCCACCACAGCCCGGCGACCAGCGCAGCTGCAGTCCACAACAACTCTACTGCGGCCAGGATGTAGGAGCTGTCGTCCGCAGCATGGATTGCGCCGAAGGGCCGATCCAGGCGGCACCCATTCCAGCCAGCGGCTGATAGGTACAAGGTCCTCGAGGGATACAGCTTCCAGTTTCTTTCTACCGACGTTTACGAACAGCTCCCAGACCAGGACCAGCCCGATAGCGCTGGCGACAACCCGTTCCCGGCCTCTACGACTGGTCAACAGCGCAGTATTGGCCGTGGCCACGGCCCGACGGAACACGATGAACGTCATGAGCGTCAGCGGTACCGCGATCGCCGCCACAAGTGCCGCAGCGGGGTGGCGAGCGGTACCGACCGCTAGCCCGGTCAGCAGCAGCAACCCGACAAACGGTCCGATCGCCACGAAGGAGGCCGCCAGTAGCCCACCAATCAGTTGCTGTGGACGTAGCGGAAGCAATGCCAAGCGAGTGACATCCACGGCCTCGTCGCCAACATTGGGGAATATCAATGGCATCACAGCCCAGGATGCTGCGAGTACCAGTACCAGTGGCACGGACAGAGCCCAGCCGTCGTCGTCGGAAAAGGTGTTCAGCCGTGCCGGACTCAGCATCAGCAGCAGGCCGATGAACCCAGCCAGCGCCCAGCTGACGATCAGCGACAGGGTGCGGCCCCGGGAGCCGCGCATGCCGTTGCGGGTGAGGGTCCATTTCAGGCTGAGGAACAAGCGGATGGTTGCGCCCGAGATCATCGAGCACCGCCCGCGTTGGCACCCAGCCAATCCAAGCCGCCAGCGACTGCCCTGTGAGAACCAACCAGGCCGAGGAACGCATCCTGAAGAGTCTGGGCCTCACCGCGGACCTCTTCCAGCGGACCGTCTGCACAAATGCGCCCGCCGGCCATTACGGCAACCCAACTGCACAGCGACTCGACCAGCTCCATGACATGACTGGAAAAGACCACCGTCGCCCCCGATCCGACGTAGGTCTCCAGCACGCCTCGGATCGACTGTGCGGATACCGGGTCCACACCCTCGAAAGGCTCGTCCAGAAACAGGATTTCCGGGTTATGCAGAAGCGCGGCTGCCAGGCCGATCTTCTTCCGCATGCCGGTGGAGTAGTCGATGATCAATTTGTTTTGGGGTCCTAGCAGATCGAGCACATCCAGGAGCTGATCGGCCCGCCGGTCGACCTCTTGGCCGGGCAAGCCGCGCAACCGACCGAGATAGCCGAGTAGCTCTCTTCCGGATAGCCGCTCAAATAGACGCAGTCCTTCCGGCAGCACGCCAACACGCGCCTTTATCGCCGCAGGATCGGCCCACACATCACAGCCTACTACCTTGATGTGTCCTGCGTCGGGACGTAGGAGGCCGGTAACCATCGACAGAGTGGTAGTTTTACCTGCGCCGTTGGGGCCGACAAGTCCGATAAAGTGTCCGGAGGGCAGCTCGAGATCGATGCCCGCAACGGCGACCTGGGAAGCGAATTCTTTGCGCAGTCCCTCGATGTGCCGGTGTGGTGGCCACAATGAATCCTTCATTCAACGATATTCGCCGAGGGTAGCTTACGGGAAGGGGGCGGTGGCAGGCCGCCGTCCGCTTCCCGCCGTGCTACACCCCGCCGATCTCGCGGAACTTGAAAGGGTGCTGGTTGATCCAACCATTGGATACGAGGAATGTCTTCGATTCGCCTACCTCGATGTTGGCAATCGTCTGAGCGTGCCCGATATCGAACCGAATTCCTCGGTACCTCATGACGAATTTCAGAGAATGCGCCCCTGGCTCCACTGATAATTGAAAACCGGAATTTCCCCAACTGAATCGAACCGGCTCGGCATCTGGCTTTCGAATTTTACCATCCGGCACCTGATTTTGCCGATATGCGCGGTCCGGATTGCTCGCTATCACGGCACCACCGATCATTACGAGCCCAAAACTCCATAGTCCGATCGTCAAGGCTATCCCCACGTGAAGCGCCAAGTCGAGCATGAGAGCCAATTTTCGCGACCGATCAAGAACCAGCAATGTTCCTACGGCCGACTCTATGGCAAGAGCACCCCAACTGACGACAATAGTTCCCAAGACCGTGGCCGAAATTGCGAGATTCAACGATTTTAATGGCCCACCGTCCCCGAACCCGCTGTCATGTACTACATAGTAGATCGCTGTCCCTTCCGCCCATGTGCTGTTACCGAACTTTGCGATCGTTGCATCGAAATAGACGAAAGCCAGTTGGAGACGAAGAGCGACGGCGAACACGAGTGACATCGATGCCAGGTCCGATCGCAGTGGTCCGGGTGGCCTCGACCAGTGCCACCTTCTGTTATCAGCCAGCGCCAGGGGAGTGATGAGACCGCAGATTATCAATCCGATAGCTTCGCCGCCGTCGGGCAACGTGATCGCTACAGCCAACGAGTATGTGGCCCATAGATGGAGTATCGCAGTGACACGGGGTCGATATCCAGATGCGACCAAGAGGAATATTGCAATGAGTGTCCACTTGCGCCATTCATTGTAGTGACCAGCATCCCCGATACACAGCGCAGACGCTGCACGGACTCCCTCACATCGAGGACCGGGTACGCCGGCGACCGACTGCAACAATGCATTCATAGGCGTTAACAACAGGACCGAACAGTAGGCCAACGCCAATAAGGTTCGGCCAGTTCCCCACCAACGGTTGCGGTGGTCGAATTTGTTTACTGACAATAGAATTCTGGTTCGAATGCTATCGATTTCAGGAGCAAGAAACATCGAGATGACTCACCCTCAGTGCTTGACGTGGATAGCCCACCAGGTTTCGGTAGTTCCAATCCACAACCGTTTCCACGACGACGAACACATCGCCGCACACAGTTCGATACACAGCCGCATTCGCCACATGTACAGGTTTCAATTCGCTGTTGGTCACGACACATCGTGTCGCACTCCCGGAGCAATTAGACCATAAGGCCGACTCTGGGGCCGTGGCCCGCAGGAGCGAAGCGGAGGCAAATTTGACTCAGAACCAGGTTTTGGCGCGGAGGGCGTTGGCCAGGTCGACCAGGGCGTAGCGGTGGGTGCGGCCGGGAGCGGTTCGGGCCAGGCCGCGCAGGCCGGTCTCGGCACCGTTGCGCAGGTCGCGTTCGGTGAACGGGGCGCCGAAGAGGATGGCGTCCGGATTTCTGGGTTTGTTCCCGGCCTGTCGCCAGGCCAGGGCGGTGCCGAGGACCAGGACACGCATCTGGTTCGCGCGGTGCTCGCCGTTCGGGATCTGGTCGACGCGGTAGGCGGCGACGTGCAGCGCGTCCTCCTCCAGTTCCGCGACGGGAGCAGCGGTGAGCAGCAGCAGTGCCGAGGTCAGGCGAGCTTCGTTGTAATGGCGTGAGGCCGGCGGGACCTGGTCCAGGGCGTCGACGGCCTCCTGTACCCGGCCATCGGCGGCGAGCTGGCGGGCCAGGCCGAATGCGGCGCTGACCACGCCGCGATCGGTCCGCCAGACCGTCGCGTAGAACTTCTCGGCGTAACTGCGCCACTGTTCGGGGTCCGGCGAATCCCACTGTTGCAGAACGAGTTCAGCGGTGGCAGCCAGGGCGAGTTTGGGGGCGATCTCGCCGGGCAGCGCCTGCAGGACCGTGTCGAATCGGTCGAATGCGTGCTCGTAGTCCTGTTCGAGCAGTCCGGCCAGGCCCCCGTACCACTGGACGCGCCAATCGGATTCGTCCAGACGGTTCAGCAACTGCCGGGCCGATTCGGGGCGTTCCAGAACCAGTTGGATGCGCACCTCGGCGAGTGTGCATTCGACCTCGAAGGTTTCGGGCATCTCGGCCGATCCGGCCTCGGCGCGGGCGCGGGCGATGCGGACCGACTCGAGTGCGTGCAGCGGTTCGGGATGCACCGTCCCGGCCAGTAGCGCCGCGGACGGGTCCGCCGGATCGATCAGCGGAACCGGAAGTGCCGCGGCGACATCGCGGGCGCGCAGATTCTTGCTGCGCTCGAGACCGTCGGCGTAGGCGTCGGTCTGCGCGAGTATCTCCTCGGTGCCGAAGCTGGTCCGGGGCGCGCTGAACAGTGTGGACAGTTGTGGATGTTCGGTTCCGGTGTCGGCCGAGAGTATTTCGCGCAGGACCCCCGCGAGCTGGGTGGCCATGATGCGCGCGGAGGGGAAGCGGCGGTCCGGGTCCGGGTCGGTGGCCCGCAGCAGCAGCCGGTGGAAGAATTCGTACCGGGCCAGCGTGGGTTCGTCTGCCGGGCTGGGGATTCCGTCGAGATAACGGCCCTTGTCCGTCGGCATGTTCAGGGTGAGTACGGCCAGCGTGCGGCCGACGGTGTAGCTGTCCGAGGCCGGGGTGGGGCCGGTCCGGGCGATCTCCGGTGCCTGGAAACCCCTGGTGCCGTACAGGTTTCCGTACGATTCGAAGACCGCGACGGCGCCGAGGTCGATCAGTTTGACCTGATCTTCGGTGATCATGATGTTGTCGGGTTTGAGATCGTTGTAGGCCAGCTCCTGGGAATGCAGATATTCCAGCGCCGGAAGGATTTCCAGCAGATAGGCGATGGCCTCGGCGACCGGCATCCGCTCGGGCCGGGTGTAGATGTCGAGCATGTCGCGCAGCGACCGACCGCCCACGTACTCCATGACGATGTATCCGATCGGGGTGCCGCCCGGTGCCGGATGCTCGACGAAGTTGTGGATCTTGACCACGCTCGAATGCGCCAGCTCGGCCAGATACCGCCGTTCGGTGACCGCGACCGCCTGCGCCTCGGCGTCCCCGCCGTGCAGCAGGCCCTTGAGCACCACCCACCGATCATTGACGTTGCGGTCGATGGCCAGATAGATCCAGCCCAGCCCGCCGTGCGCGATGCACCCCTGGATCTCGTACTGCCCGGCGACCATATCGCCGGACTGCAGAAACGGTCGGAAATCATAAGGTACACTGCAGATTTCACACGTTCCCGCGGCCTGCGCCGGATGTCCCGGCCCCGCGCGTCCGACCGGCTTACCGCAGCGCCAGCAGAACCGCCGCCCCTCGCTCACCATCGGATCGGTGAGCACCGCGGACCGCGGATCGATCGGCGGCACCACCGGAATCTCCACCAGCCCCGCCCCCAGCCGCCGCACACTGGGCCGGGTACGAATCGTCCGCCCGCTACTACGCGCAGTAGACCCGGACCCCACAGTCTGCCCCGAAGTCTCCTCCGCCCCTGCCCTCCCCGAGGATCCCTTGCGCCCCCGCGCACCCGAACCCTCCACGACAACGGCCGCCTGCGTCGCCGGAGACTGCTCGGTACCGACCCCACCGTCCGCGGAAGTCCCTACGAGCACCGCCCGCGTCGCCGGTTGCTCGTCCCCCGCGCCAGTGGGCGGTGCAGCCGCAGCAGTAGCGGCAACCGCTTGCGTCGCTGGAGATTCTCGGCCGTCGTTCGACGTGCCGGATTCAATTGCGGTATCCGGAGAACCGGCCGAAGGCGCCTTGGCAGGCGGTTGTGCGGTGCGGGAGCGGTGGGTGTCCGGTCGTGCGGCCGCGGCAGTAGCGGCAACCGCTTGCGTCGCAACGGGTTCGGCATCGCGGGAGTCGGGCGGTGTCGGCGCAGTGGCTTCTGAAGCAAGGGGTTCGGGATCGGCGATGGACGCGCGGGCGGTCGGGGGTTGTTCCTCGGACGTGGGTTCTGCTGTGCTGGAATTGATTTCGTCGGGCCGGTACATCGATATCAGCCCTGGTAGTCCGGTTGGGGTGGGCCGCTGGAGGGGCCGAGGGCGGCTTGGAGCCAGCGCTGGTAGAGGCGGTTCCAGGTGCCGTCGGTGCGGATGCGGTCGAGGGTGCCGTTGACGAAGCGCACCATATCGTCCTCGCCCTTGGGGATTCCGACGCCGTACGGCTCGTCGCTGATATCGGCGCCGACCATCTCGGCGTAGTACGGGTCCTGCACCGACAGTCCGGCCAGGATCGTGTTGTCGGTGCTGACCGCATCGACCTGACGCTGCTGCAGTACCACCAGGCAGTCGGCCCAGGTGGGCACGGTGAGAATCGATGCGGCGGGCTGGCCGCGCCGGATCTGATCCAGCGAGGTGGTGCCGGTGACGATGCACACCCGCTTACCCGCCAGATCGGCCAGACTCCGGATACCGGAATTCTTGATCGCCAGAATCCGTTGGTGCGCCATGAAATACGGCGCGGAGAAGGCCACCTGCTGTTTGCGCGCGCAGGTGATCGTCATCGTCTTGACCACCACGTCGACGGTGTGGTCCTCGAGGGCCCGCTCGCGATCGGCCGACCCGAGGATCCGGTATTCCACGCGCTGCGGATCACCGAACAGATCCCGCGCGATCTCCCCGGCGATATCGACGTCGAATCCCTCCAGCGTGCCGCTGACCGGATCGCGGAAGCTGAACAGATTGCTCCCCGGGTCCAACCCGACGATCAGCCGCCCCCGAGCGCGAACCGCGTCCAGGTCCGGCCCGTGCGACGTCCCGTTCGGACTCAGGCTCGCGGTGAGATCCCCGCACCCCGCCCCGGCCGCCGGCGGGATCGGTGTATTCGTCCGCGCGACAGCGGCATTCGCGGGAAGCGGGGGTTCGGTATAGCTCCCCGCATCCGAGCGCGGCGAGGTGGTGCCCTGCGCACACCCCGTCGCCAGCAACGCGGTCGCCGCGAGCAACCCGGCCAGCGCCCGCCGCCCGTTCGCCCGCCGACCGGCCCGGCCGAGCATCGCGAGACCGGTCCACCGGTGCGCGCCTCGATCGGCCCGCGAACCCGGCCGATACTTTCCGCACTCGCTCATCGATACTCCCGCAGACGCGGCCACAACCCGGCCACCACGAACATCGCGGACAGGACCGCGAGGGTCAACGCCCCCGGGGACAGGATATCCAGGGAGCGGGCGGCATCGGAGATGTCGTTACGCAATGTGTTGCGGGCCTTGCCGATTCCGTCGGCGAGCGCGTGGTCCAGGGCCTGCACGCTGGCGGTGGCCTCGGTGGGGCCGGGGCCGATCGCGACGGTGGCCGCGCCGGGGAAGTCACCGCGACCGAGTGCGTCGGTCATCCGCTGATGCGCCTGCCGCCAGCGATCCAGGGCGGCGCGGGCGGTGGCGACGTCGTCCGAGGCGGGTGCGCCGTGCGGATAGTGGCTCAGCAGGTCGGTGAGTTTCCTGGTGGCGTTGTCGTAGATGCGGTCGTAATCGCCGCTGTCGTCGCGACGCACCAGTTTCAGGGTTTCCGCGGCACGCGCCTGCTGGGTGAGGATGCGGCTGTCGGTCAGCTCGGAGGTCGGCACCGCACCGTCGTCGCGGCCGTCGGTGGTGGACAACGCCGAGATCGACCCGGCCGTCACCGTCCACGCCAGCAGCACCACCAGCGTGCCCGAGGCCAGCAGCAGACCCGCGTTGAGCACCCGATGCCAGCGTCGCGCCAGATACAGCTGCGCTACCACGAGCGCGGCCAGCGCGACGACCGGCAGGATGATGGCCAGCCACGGCGGACGCACATGCCGCCGCTGCGTGTCCGAGATCGCCGTCGAGCGATGCTCCTGCAACTCCTGGGCCATCCGCAGCATCCGGGTCTGCATCAGATTCGACGCTTCACTCAGATAGGCCGCGCCGACGGGATGGCCGAGGCGATTGTTGGTGCGGGCGGTCTGGATCAGCTCGGTGTACACCGGCATCTCGGTGGCGATTCCGGTGCGCAGTGCGGCGTCGGGATCGTTCGCGCCCGCCGAATCGTGGCTGGACTGGGCGACCAGTTCCGCCGACGCGTCGCCGATCGCCTGGTTGTAGGCGTCCAGGACGTCCTGGGGTTCCAGACCGCCGAAGATGAATGCGGTGCCCGCCTCGGCGTCGGCGACCGACAGCGAGGTGTACAGGCGCTGAGCGGAATTCGCGTCCGGCTCGGCGTCGTCGAGCAGATATTGCAGCGCGTGCTGGCGGCTGCTCACCTCCGACGCGGTCACCGCCCCGGCCACCAGGCACAATCCGAGCAGAATCAGGCCGACGGCAATGAGTTTCGCGGGCGAGGAGCGGGCGAAGGATCGCATATCGGTGGCGTCGATCTGCCGACGTACGGCGGCGGCCGCGGCGCGGGGCGTCAGCTCGTCGAGCCGCGGTTGCGCGGTCCGGGTCATGGTCACCTCCGTTCCATCGCCGACGAGGGCCGTGTCGGTAGAGCTTATTGTGGTCGTGGCGATGTCGCGCGGGTGTATCGCCCAGTCGATCCGACTTTTTTACATCGGAGCGGCCGGAGCACCGGGCGATCGGCGCGGGCGAGGATGGGACGAGGCGAGTATGCGTGGTGACGGAGACGGCTTTCTGGCCAGCCCCGACGGGACGCGGCAGTGGGGATTGTTCGGTGCCGCCGGGCTCCTGCTCCGCGCGCCCGCGCCCGGTGGCGGTGCGGTGGTGTTGATGCAGCATCGCGCGCCGTGGAGCCATCAGGGCGGCACCTGGGCCCTGCCCGGCGGAGCCCGCGATTCGCACGAGACCAGTGAGAGTGCCGCGGTGCGTGAGGCATACGAGGAGGCCGGTATCGCACCGGACGCGGTGCGCGTGCGCGGCAGCCGCGTCACCGCGACCGCACCCAGCGGTTGGATCTACACGACGGTCGTCGCCGATATCGCCGAACCGGTGGCGACCACGGCGAATATGGAAAGCGCCGAACTGGCCTGGGTTCCCGAGGCGCAGGTCGACGCCCGCCCGCTGCACCCCGGATTCGCCGCCGCCTGGCCCCTGCTGCGCGCCCGCGCGGCCCACATCGGCCTCGACGACCGGCCCGAAGCCACCGAACTGGCCGCCGCGCTGCCCCGCACACTCGATCTGGCCGATCGGGGATTCCTCTGGTTGCACACCGCCGATTGCGGTGGCCGCAGCGTCCGCATCGCCGAATCTCCGGAGTCGAACGGGGAGTCCTCGGCAGATGTGTTGTATCTCACCCTGAGTCAGATCCTGTCCTGAGCCATATTCGGCAATCGACCCATCGCAACGGAGGGCCGATCGCTGCTGTGCGTGGTGATCATGTTCTGCCGCAGGGGATCACACTGGCGATCAGGCGGCGCCGTTCTCCTCCAGGCGGGATTTGAGTGCGCGGGCGGCGGTTTCGGGGTCGTCGGCCTCGGTGATGGCGCGGACCACGACGATGCGGGTCGCGCCCGCGTCGAGGACCTCGGGGAGGCGGGCGTCATCGATGCCGCCGATGGCGAACCACGGGCGGGTCGGCTCGGCCTCGGCGGTGCTGCGGACCAGGTCGAGTCCGGCGGCGCTGCGGCCGGGCTTGGTGGGCGTGGTCCAGACCGGGCCGGTGCAGAAGTAGTCGATGTGTTCCTCGGTCGTGGCCTTCCCGGCCTGCTCCGGATCGTGCGTGGAACGTCCGATCACCACGTCGGGGCCCAGGATGCGGCGGGCGTACCAGGGCGGCAGATCGTCCTGACCCAGGTGTAGGACGTCGGCGCCCGCGGCGAAGGCGACGTCGGCGCGGTCGTTCACCGCGACCAGTGCGCCGTGGCGCCGGGCGGCGGCCTTGAGCGCGGCGAGTGCGCCGAGCTCCGCGCGCGCCTCGAGCGGGCCGAATCGTTCCTCGCCCGCCGAACCCTTGTCGCGTAACTGGATGATGTCCACCCCGCCCGCCAGGGCTGCTTCGGCGAATGCGGCCAGATCGCCCTTGTCGCGGCGGGCATCTGTGCACAGGTACAGCCGAGCGGAGGCGAGACGTTCGCGAGGGGCTACGGGCCGGAACTGGTGGGACGGTTGCACGCCCTCGACCGTAGCCGCGCTACCGTTGGGGGACGAAATACGTCCGGCATCTCCGCTGCGAAGGCGGCCGCGCGGTGATGCCGATCCGATGCGGGTGTTCCCGCAGCGTACGGATTCCGCGAGGCGGAACCGAGCGAGGTGAAGGTAATGCGAACGTTGGCCGTCGTGGGTGGGGGTGTGATCGGTTCGGCAGTGGCGTGGTCCGCTGCCGCGGCCGGGTGGGAGGTCACGATCTTCGATCCGGCGCCCGGATCGGGTGCGTCCTGGGTTGCCGGGGGCATGCTGGCTCCGCTGTCCGAGGGCTGGCCCGGTGAGCAGGCGCCGTTGGAATTCGGTGCGGCCTCGCTGGAGCGGTGGCCCGAGTTCGGTGCGCGCCTCGCGGCCGTGACGGGCGTTCCGGTATTCGTCGCGGACGAGACGCTGACCGTCGCATTGGATGCCGCCGACGCCGCCGACCTGCGCACCATCGCCGATTTCGTCGGCTCCTACGGCCATCGGCTCGAACTGCTGGACCGGGCCGGGGTGCGCGCGGCCGAACCGGGTCTGGCCCGCACTGCCCGTGCGGGGCTGCTCGCGCCCACCGAACCGGCTGTGGACAACCGCATCCTGGTCGACGCCCTGCGACAGGGTTGTGAACAATCGGGTGTTCACATGAGGGTGGAGGCTGTGGACAACCTGGCCGACCTCGAATTCGACCGGATCGTCCTGGCAACCGGTGCGGCTGCCGCCCGGCTGTGGCCCGGACTCGCGGTACACCCGCTGAAGGGCGAAATCCTGCGACTACGTCATCGACCGGGTGCGCCGCCGCCACCACATCGGGTCATCCGCGCCCGCGTGCACGGCCGGCCGATCTACCTGGTCCCCCGAGCGGACGGGATCGTCGTCGGCGCGACCCAGTACGAGGCCGGTTTCGACACCGCGGTGACCGTGGCCGGTGTGCGCGATCTGATCGCCGACGCCGAGGCCGTGCTGCCCGCGCTCGGCGAATACGAACTCACCGAGGCGAGCGCCGGATCGCGGCCCGCCACCCCGGACAACCTGCCGCTGATCGGCCGATTGAGCGAGCGCGTCGTCGTGGCCGCCGGACACGGCCGCAACGGCATCCTGGGTGTGCCGCTCACCGTCGACGCGGTGCTGGCGCTGCTCGCCGACGACGTACTCCCCGAGGCGAAAGCGGCTGACCCGCAACGCTTTTCGGCGCAGACATCCCCACTCGTTTCCGGCGCTGCCTTTTTCACCGGCGCGGCGCCCTCGGCAGGAGGTAATCGATGACCACGATCCCGATCGGCGTGACCGTCAACGGCGAGGACCACGAGTTCGCCGACGAACTCACCGTGCGCGAACTGCTGACCCGGCTGGATCTGCCCTGTCAGGGCGTCGCGATCGCGGTCGACGGCGCGGTGTTCCCGAAATCGGCATGGGACACCCCGGTCGGCCGCGGCTGGAACATCGAGGTGCTGACGGCGGTGCAGGGTGGCTGAGCTGATCCCCGCCGGACATCCGGCGATCGAACCCCTGCAGATCGCCGACCGGAAATTCGGCTCGCGGCTGATCATGGGCACCGGCGGCGCCGAGAATCTGGCGGTGCTGTCCGAGGCGCTGGTGGCCTCGGGCACCGAGCTGACCACCGTGGCCATGCGCCGGGTGGACGCCGCGGGCGGCACCGGAGTCCTGGACCTGCTGCGCAGCCTCGACATCGCCCCGTTGCCCAATACCGCCGGATGCCGCACCGCCGCGGAGGCAGTGCTGACCGCCCGACTGGCCCGCGAGGCCCTGGGTACCGACTGGGTCAAACTCGAGGTCGTCGCCGACGAACGCACCCTGCTGCCCGACGCCATCGAATTGGTCACCGCCGCAGAACAATTGGTCGACGACGGTTTCACCGTCCTGCCCTACACCACCGACGATCCGATCCTGGCCCGCCGCCTCGAGGACGCCGGTTGTGCGGCGGTCATGCCGCTGGGCGCACCGATCGGCACCGGCCTGGGCATCGGCAATCCGCACAATATCGAGATGATCGTCGCCGACGCGGGCGTCCCGGTCATCCTCGACGCCGGTATCGGCACCGCCAGCGACGCCGCCCTGGCCATGGAACTGGGCTGCTCGGCCGTCCTGCTGGCCACCGCCGTCACCCGGGCCCGCCGTCCCGCCCTCATGGCCGCGGCCATGGCCGACGCGGTCAGAGCGGGTTACCTGGCCAGGGAAGCAGGCCGCATCCCGAAACGATTCTGGGCTCAGGCGTCCTCCCCGGTTCTCTGACAAATCATCCGCTGGGATGACCGGCTCGCGACCTGGGAGCGATGGTCGTTCGGGGGATCGTCGGCGAGACTGGTCGCATGATCGAAGTCAAGGGCTTGACCAAACGGTTCGGTGCGACCGTCGCGGTCGACGATCTGTCCTTCAAGGTCGAGCCCGGCCAGGTGACCGGATTCCTCGGTCCGAACGGTGCGGGCAAATCGACCACGATGCGGATGATTCTGGGGCTGGACCGGCCGACGGCCGGTGTCGCGCTGGTCGACGGGAAGCCGTACCAGCAGCTGGATCATCCGCTGCACATCGTCGGCGCGCTGCTCGATGCGAAATGGGTGCATCCGAACCGGTCGGCGCGGGCCCATCTGCGCTGGCTCGCCGCCTCCAACGATCTGGCCGACACGCGGGTCGAGGAGGTGCTGCGGCTGGTCGGGTTGGCCGAGGCGGCGGACAAGAAAGCCGGTGGGTTCTCCCTGGGCATGTCCCAGCGGCTGGGGCTGGCCGCGGCGCTGCTGGGGGATCCGCAGATCCTGCTGTTCGACGAGCCGGTGAACGGCCTGGACCCGGAGGGCATCCTGTGGATCCGCCGGTTCATGCAGCGGCTGGCCGCGGAGGGCCGCACCGTCCTGGTGTCGAGTCATCTGCTCTCGGAGATGGCGCAGACCGCCGATCATCTGGTCGTGATCGGCCGCGGCAAGCTCATCGCCGACACCAGCACCGCCGATTTCATCGAACGCGCCTCGGAATCGACTGTGCGCGTGCGTAGTCCGCAGCTGGATCAGCTGCGCAGCCTGCTGACCTCGAAGGGGATGACGGTGCGCGAGGACGGGAACGAGCGGGTCACCCCCGACGGCCGTCCCGTCGATCCGGTCCCGGCGCTCACGGTGATCGGCGAAACCAGCGATACCGTCGGCGAATTGGCCGGATCGAACGGCATCACACTGTACGAGCTCGCGCCGCAACGTGCTTCGCTCGAGGAGGCGTTCATGCGGCTGACCGGAGGCGCGGTGCAGTACCACGGCGAAGGTCTCGATCAGGTGATGGGAGGTGCGCTCTGATGGGCGTGTTGACGGCGGAACGGATCAAACTCACCTCGACGCGGTCGCCGATGTGGTGCACGGCGCTGACCGTCGTGTTCGCACTCGGGATGGCGGCGCTGTTCAGCCTGCTGGTCAATGTCAGCGTCAACGAGTATCACCGGCAGCTCGCCAACGGACATCCGATGATCGCCGAGGATCCCTCGCCGGGCAATTCCATTGCGGGACTGGGGATCACCGGCGCCTCGCAGGGGATGCCCGGATTCGGCTACATCATGATCATGATCCTGGCCGCGCTCGCGATCACCAGTGAGTACCGCTTCGGCACGATCCGCGCGACGTTCCTGGCCGCGCCGAACCGCACCGGCGTCCTGCTGGCCAAGGCCGGGCTGATCGCCGTGGCCGCCGCGGTGCTCTCGGTGGTGCTGACCCTCCTGAGCTTCCTCATCTTCAAGGTGATGCTCTCCCAGGACGCGGGCCGGAACATGAGCCTGTCGCACGGTGACGCGCACGTGTTCTACTCGGTGCCGATCTTCGTGGCGCTGGTGGTGTTCCTCGCGGTCGGCGTGGGCGCGCTGATCCGGCAGTCGGCCGGTGCGCTGTCGCTGCTGATCGTGTGGCCGGTGCTGATCGAGCCGATCGTCGGCGCATTCGGCAAGGTCGGCCGCAATATCGAGGTCTTCCTGCCGTTCCAGAACGCCGGACGATTCCTGGGCACGGCCGGTGGCGGCGATCTGCCCTGGCACTGGGGTCCGTGGGGTGCGCTGGTCTACTTCGCGGTCATCGTGGCGATCATCTTCGGCGGGGCCCTGTTCGTGGTGAACAAACGCGACGCCTGAGTCGCACGACTCCCCAGGGAGCTTCCCTCGCTGCCCGGGGTGGGAGGCGGTCGCGTCGGGCGATCGCCGCACCCTCCTCATGCCGCGCACTGCCCGCTCGGCGTGACACCATCGGCCCGATGCGCCTGGGCGCATCGGGCCGATGTGCGTATGGAAATCCTCGGTTAACTGTTGAGTACAGCCCTTTGACACCGAAATACCGGTGCGTAGCATCGTGTCAGCAACCAAACACTATCCATCGGCGGACCCAGTGCCGTGTTCGCTCCGTCCGATAGAGAGGTGAACGGTGGCGATTATCGACGATCCACCTACCGCAGGGCGTCTGAGATACGCTCGGGGCGTGAGTGAATCCTCCTCCGCCGACGGCGAAAATGCGCGTCGCACCGGCGATGCCGGTAATTCCTCCGGCCGTCGCAAGTTGGCGAGGCCGCAGCAGGGCGGCGAGAGCGAGGAAGCCGTGAACGGCGGTCCACCGTCGCGTGACGGACGTCCGGAAACCGGCCCGGACGTGGTGATTCCGCTCACGCCGGTCGATGCGGAGCCGACCGATCGCCGGTCGGGCGCCCGGTTGCGTGCCGGACAGTTGTCCGCGCTGATGTCCGTCGCGAATCAGCGCACGGACCTGATCGGCGTGATCCGCAAGGCGCGCGAAAACCTGCCCGGCGACCCGGCTTTCGGTGATCCGCTGTCGGTTTCCGGGCCCGGCGGGCCGCAGGCGGTGGCGCGCGCGGCGGACAAACTGGTCGGCGATACGCCCAGTGCGGCCAAGGAGATCGGCCTCGGCGCGCTGCAGGTGTGGCAGGCGATGCTGGAGCGGGTCGGCCGCGGAAAAGGTAGCGAGCCGATAACTGTGATGTTCACCGATCTGGTGTCGTTCTCCCGCTGGTCGCTGACCGCCGGAGACGAGGCGACGCTGGAATTCCTGCGTCGGGTCGCGACCGCGATCGAACCGCCGATCGTGGACCGTGGCGGCCGGGTGATCAAACGCATGGGCGACGGCGTGATGGCGGTCTTCCTGAGTCCCGATGCCGCCGTGCGCGCCGCCATCGCCGCGAAACGGCAGTTGACCGCGCTGGATGTGCCGGGTTATCGGCCGCAGATGCGGATCGGACTGCACACCGGGTCACCGCGCGAGATCGGCGGCGACTGGCTGGGCGTGGACGTCACCATCGCGGCCCGCGTGATGGAGGCCGGCGGTAACGGCAACACCATGATTTCGCAGACCACCCTGGACGCACTGCGCCCGGACACGCTCGCCGACCTCGGCCACACCGCGCGGCCCTATCGCCGCGGCCTGTTCGCCGCACCGCTCAGCGGCGTTCCGGAGGACCTGAAGATCTTCCGCCTGGACGGCGCCTGACCGCGCCTACCGCCACCACAGCACGGCGCCGACCACCGCCAGCACGGCACAGATGCCCAGGATGGCGGCGAGAAACCTGCTGTTGTTCTTCCAGGTGGTGAAGGCCCCGCCGATCAGAAAACCGGCGAGGGCCAGAAGTACCACCACGATCACGGAGTGCGACACGGTATAAATCTTGCCTCCGCGTCGCTCCGGCGGCCCCGCGGCCCCCCGAACGCCGACATCAGCCGGTGATTCGACCTGGTCCCGCCCGTCCGCATCACATAACAAGCACGCGGGCTTGATTTTTTCTCGGGCCGGTGTGACCCTGTATGCGTTGCGGCGAGGACGCCGCACGGTCTCGGCTCGGGTTGGGAGGCGGCACGCGGATGAGCGGTTTGGCGAGCGATTCGGAGATGATCCGGATCGGGAACTGTTCCGGGTTCTACGGCGATCGGGCCGGCGCGATGCGGGAGATGCTCGACGGCGGTGCGCTCGACGTGCTGACCGGCGATTATCTCGCCGAATTGACGATGTTGATCCTGGGGCGGGATCGGATGAAGGATCCCTCGCTCGGGTACGCCAAGACTTTTCTGCGGCAGTTGGAGGACTGCCTGGGCACGGCGCTGGAACGCGGCGTGCGGATCGTCGCCAACGCGGGCGGGCTGAATCCGGCCGGACTGGCGCAGCGGGTCGGTGAGTTGGCCGAAAAGCTCGGGCTCGCACCGAAGATCGCCTACGTGGCCGGAGATGATCTGCTGCCGCGGGCGAGTGAACTCGGGCTCGGATCGCCGCTGACCGCCAACGCCTATCTGGGGGCATGGGGTATCGCGGAGGCGCTCACCGCGGGCGCGGATATCGTGGTGACCGGCCGGGTCACCGACGCCTCGTTGGTGGTCGGCCCCGCCGCGGCCCATTTCGATTGGGGGCGTGGCGATTACGGTGCCCTGGCCGGTGCGGTGACGGCGGGTCACGTGATCGAATGCGGAACCCAGGCCACCGGCGGCAATTTCGCGTTCTTCACCGAGCTCGGTGATCTGGGACGTCCGGGATTTCCGCTCGCGGAGGTGCGGCGGGACGGCAGCAGCGTCATCACCAAACATGCCGATACCGATGGCGCGGTCACCGTGGATACCGTTGCCGCGCAGCTGATGTACGAGATCCAGAGCGCGCGATACGCCGGACCGGACGTGACCACGCGGCTGGACACCATCCGGCTCACCCAGCAGGGACCGGACCGGGTGCTGATCGACGGTGTGACGGGGGAGGCCCCGCCGCCGCGAACCAAGGTCTCGCTCAACACGATCGGCGGATTCCGCAACGAGATGACCTTCATCCTCACGGGACTGGACATCGAGGAGAAGGCCGCACTGGCGCGTCGGCAGCTGGAGTCCTGGCTGACCGTGCGCCCGGCCGAACTCGACTGGACCCTCAGTCGCCTGGACCGGCCCGACGCCGAGACCGAGGAGCAGGCCAGCGCGCTGCTGCGCTGCGTGGTCCGCGATCCGGATCCGAACAAGGTCGGGCGGGCATTTTCCAGTGTGGCAGTGGAATTGGCGCTGGCGAGCTATCCCGGATTCTCGCTGACCGCACCGCCGGGAAACGGCAGTCCCTACGGGGTGTTCACCGCGGGGTATGTGGACGCGGCGCAGGTGCCGCACGTCGCGGTGCTGCCGGATGGCCGCGAGGTCGCCATCGCGCCCGCCGCCGAGACGTCCGAGCTCGCCGGCGTTCCCGAGCCTGCTGTGCCGCAGTTCGTTTCATCGGGCGGAACCGAGCGCAGACCGCTGGGGACCATCGCCATGGCCCGGTCCGGCGACAAGGGCGGCAATGCCAATATCGGCGTCTGGGTCCGCACCGACGAGCAATTCGCCTGGCTGGCGCACACTCTGACCGTCGATGCGCTGCGCGAACTGCTGCCGGAGACCGCGAAACTGGCCGTCAGCCGACACGTCCTGCCGAATCTGCGGGCGGTGAACTTCATCGTCGAGGGACTGCTCGGCGAGGGCGTGGCCTATCAGGCCCGATTCGATCCACAGGCCAAGGGACTCGGGGAATGGCTCCGGGCCCGGCACATCGATATCCCCGTGGAGTTGCTGCCCGTGAA
>NZ_BAGB01000071.1 GCF_000308615.1 Nocardia jiangxiensis NBRC 101359 | reverse complement strand
CGGCCTGCGGCGGCGCGGGGACCCCGGCCCTGCGCCAGTCCGCGCAACCGCTGCCGCTGACCGCGCGGGAACGCGAGATCGCGAATCTGGTCGCGGCCGGACTCAGCAATCGCCAGATCGCCGATCGGCTGACGGTATCGGTGCGGACCGTCGAAGGCCATCTCTACCGAGCCTGCATCAAGCTGGATGTGACCGATCGGGAGGCGCTCGCCGATCTGATGCGCGGCGAGCCACCCAGCGGCAAACAACGCAATTAGCATCTCGCACTACAAACACCGCCTAATAGGTGAGTTTTCTGTCGAATAGCTCGGATTTCGTGTGCGACTATTCACCGCGATTTGCCATCGTTAGTTATTGAACAGTTATCATCTCCGGACCCGCGGCACCGCAGGTCGCCGCCGGATCCATGCCCGATTCCGGGGGATCCGTCACATATCCGAAATTTCCGAAGGTGGGGTGTTCGACGTGGCTCGTCGTTTCGCGGTTGATTCCGGTGCGCGACGGCGCGCGCTCGTTCTGGGGGCGATTCCGCTGGCGCTGGCCGTCGGCTGCTCGTCCGGCGGACAGGTGAGCAATTCGCCGAATCCCGCGCCTGCGGCGTCCGGGCCCTCCGCGTCGAGCCACCCGTCCGCTCCGGACCGGCCCGGCACGGCGACCCCACCGCAGGCCGAGGCCCCCGACGAACTGCGGAATCCGGCCGTGAGCAGTTCGCCGCAGCCCGGGGTGATCGGTCTCGGCGCACCGAACCTGCGGACCGGTGGATCGGTTCAGCCGGGCGTCACCGCGGCGCCCGCACCCCTGCCCGCTCTGATCGGCCCCGTGGCCCCGCAGTACGTGATTCCGCGGAACTTCCGAGCCGCCCCCGACACCGAGGCGGCTCCGGCGATCGAACTCGGAAATCTGCACGCGCCGACCCCCGTGGCCCCGGTCGCGCCGATCGCGCCGCCGCCGCGCACCCTGCGCCTGGGCGCATTCAGCACCACGGTCCCCGACGACGTGCCCGACACCGTGCTGACTCCCGCGAACACCGCCGCGGCCGATACCGAGGCGGCCATCGCGACGGGCCTGAACTCGGTCGGCATCAATGCCAGCCGCTCGGACAAGATCGCCGGTCTGACCATCGCGGGAGCCGCGGGCGGCGCGACCCTGGGCGCTACCGCACTGGGTGTGCCCGCCGCCGTCGTCGGCGCGATTCC
>NZ_BAGB01000072.1 GCF_000308615.1 Nocardia jiangxiensis NBRC 101359 | reverse complement strand
GGGGGACCGGCCCGCCGGATGCGCGACCGCCGGGTCCCTGCCCGCGCTGATCCGCGGGACCGCCGGGCGCGACACCGCGCGATTGCGGTCCGCCCTGGTCACGACGGTTGGGGTCGGCCGGTCCGCGACCGGGGAGCTGGTCGCGGGAGATGAACTGGTTGCGGACGGCGGCGGGGCCGGATCCGGGCGCACCGGACGACGGACGTTGCTCGGCGCCGGGAGAGTCCGGCTGCGGCTTCTTATCGTCTGTCGGGTCGGACACACGCTGCCCTTCGTTCGGCGGATCGGTTTCGGTCCAGGCAAGCCTAACGAGCATTTCGGACAGCGGTGCAGATTGCGGCTGCCATAGGATGATGAGCCATGACGTCCTTCGGTGATCTGCTCGGACCGCAGCCGGTACTTCTCCCCGAGAATGTGGAGGCGGAGTCGGCCCTGCTCGAGAAACAGGATCCGGTTCAGGTCGCCGCCGCGCACCCGACGGCCTCCATCGCCTGGGCACACTTGGCCGAGGCCGCGCTCACCCGGTCCGAGGCCACCGGCCCGGATTCGGTCGACGCCGATGTCATCGCCGCCTACGCCTTCGCCCGGACCGGCTACCACCGCGGCCTGGACCTGTTGCGCCGCAACGGCTGGAAGGGTTTCGGCCCGGTGCCGTGGAGCCACGAGCCCAACCGCGGATTCCTGCGCAGCGTCGGCGCCCTGGCCCGCGCCGCCCGCACCATCGGCGAGACCGACGAGTACGCCCGCTGCCTGGACCTGCTCGAGGACTGCGACCCCCGCGCCGCCGCCGAACTCGGCATCGACTGACCCTCCCCGCCTGCGGACAGGGTTTATTCTCGGCACCCCATGGCTTTCGAGAGTTCGTTCACGATGGATGCTGTTCGTGAGAGCAGTGTCGAGCGTCTGCGCAGTGGCTGGCAACGCCTCCGTAAATCCGCGCTGCCGATCCTGCAGTGCGCGGTGGGTGCGGCGATCGCGTGGTACGTCGCGCATCACATCGTCGGTCACCCCCAGCCGTTCTTCGCGCCGGTCGCGGCGGTCATCTCGATCGGTGTGGCGTTCGGCGCGCGGATCCGGCGCTCGGTGGAACTGGTCGCGGGGGTCAGTGTCGGCATCGGGATCGGTGATCTGTTCATCTCCTGGGTCGGCAACGGGCCGTGGCAGATCGCGCTGGTCGTCGCGGTGGCGATGGGGTCGGCGATATTCCTCGATCGCGGCGCGGTCATCCCGATGCAGGCCGCGAGTTCCGCGGTATTGGTAGCGACGCTGTATCCGCCGCACAGCGGGGGAGCCGCACTGCGCGTGGTGGATTCGCTCGTCGGCGGACTGGTCGGGATCGCGGTGGTGGCGATCTTCCCGCTGCATCCGGTGCGCCGCGCCCGCCAGCAGGCCGCCGACATCCTCGCGGTGATGGGCCGCGCGCTCACCGACTGCGCCGACGGCCTGCACGAGCAGGATCCGGAAAAGATCCGTGCCGCACTGCAATCCGCGCGCGGGACGCAGTCGCAGATCGACGGGTTGCGCAGTGCGGTCGAGGGCGGCCGCGAGGTCAGCCGGATCTCCCCGCTGTACTGGAACGCCCGCCCGCGCCTGGATCTGATTCGGGCGGCGGTGGATCCGCTCGACAATGCCGTGCGCAACATCCGCGTCCTGTTGCGCCGCGCCCTGACCCTGGTCCGCGACGACGAGATCCTCGATCCCGGAATCGTCGAGGAGGTCGAGGAGCTCGGCAAGGCCGTCGAAGTGGTGCGGCAGTACGTCCTGGCCGATCCGGGCCGGCAGCCCGACGCCGCCGAGGCGACCCGGGTGCTGCGTCGCGTCGCCAAGGGCGCGACCGTGGATCTGGTGGACGGCGCGGGTCTGTCCGCGCACGTGGTGTTCGCCCAACTTCGTTCCATCGTGGTCGATCTCATGCAGGTGTGCGGTGTGAAGCGGCTGTCGGCCATGGCATTGCTCCCGCCGACCGTCGAACGCCCCTACGTCGAACCGCAGGACTGAAACCCGGCGCCGCAACGGAATCCGTGTTGATTGCTGTTCGGATGCCGTCCGGTCCGGACCGATTCCGTCGATGCGTAATCCGAAGGGCGACTGCGCGTTCGCCGATCGAATCGCGCGCGAAAACGATCGTGGTTCGGGTAGTGCACTACTCGTGAAGCGGCTTCCCACTGCCGATAACTTCATTGTCGTACCGCGTCGACGAGGGGTGGCGCGGTCGGAACTTCGTACGGGCGGTGCGCGTCCCGCGGTCGGAGCGACGGGGTCCGCACGTCAGTAGGTGCGACCCGGGGAGGACGTCGCCCAGCACTGTCCGACAGTGCGCCGGTCGAGGGGGGTGGACTGCGCTGACGCCCGTACGAAGACGGGCCGCCCGATGGACTGGATCGGGCGGCCCACCCAATTTCCGGGGCCCGTGCGAATTCGGGCTCAGGGCGGATTCAGAAGGAATTCCAGAATCGGGTCAGATAACTCCCGTAGGCGGACCAGTCCGAGGACACGCCCGAGAGTTCGAACAGATAATTCACCGCAGTGAAGAACACCCGATTCAGCCCCGGCACCCACAGGATCGCCAGCAGCAACAACAGCCCGTACGGCTTGAACTGATCCATCGACCGCCGCGTCCGATAACTCAGCGAGGGTTCCAGAATTCCGTACCCGTCGGTGCCCGGAATCGGCAGCAGATTCAGCACGGTCGCGGTGACCTGGAGAAATGCCAGGAAACTCAGCCCGAACCAGAATGCCGGATGGTCCTGCTCGGATCCGGCCGCGCGCACGATCGCCAGCAGCACCACCGCGCACGCCAGATTCACCGCGGGCCCGGCCGCACTGATCGTGCGTTGTACGCGCGGGGAGAAATCGTGCGCGTGGACGTAGACCGCACCGCCCGGCAGCGCGAATCCGCCCAGCGCGATGAACAACATCGGCAGCCCGATCGACAGCATCGGATGGGCGTACCGGAGCGGGTTGAGGGTCAGATATCCGCGCAGCTCCACCTCGCGATCACCCGCCCGCCAGGCCGAATACGCGTGGCCGAACTCGTGCAGGCACATACTCACGATCCAGCCCGCCACCACGAAGACGAACACGCCGAGCTTGGCCTGCCAGGAGGTCAGTTCCGCCTCCCACGCCACCACCCCGCCGACCGCGGTGAGCAGCACGATCAGCAGGAATATCGGGCTGGGCCGGACCGCCCCGGTCATGCGCCGGGTGTTGAACGGGCGGTTCATCGAACCAGCCGCCAGGGCTCGTTGTGCCGGTAGAAACTCGCCCGCGGCACGGTCCGGTCGTCGGCGATGCCGTCGCGGGTCACCACCGCGCCCGGAGTGCCCAGCTGGATCGCGCGGCCGGCGACCCAGCGCCGCCGGCGAAACCTGCGCACCACCGCCGCGCGTGCGCCCGGCATCTCCAAGGTGGGCGAGATGTTCAGGGCCGCAATGGTTCCCGAGAACAACGGCACCTCGTCGGCATAGGCCTCGCCCTCCAGGCGGGACCCGTCCGGTCCGGTCACGGTGGCGCGGCCGACCAGTACCTTGCCGGTGTCGTCGCGGATCAGCGGAGTGTCCTGCGGCTTGCCCTCCAGGGCCCGCTCGGCCGCCGCGGAACCGGTGCCGGTCTGATAGGCGCGCGAGCCGTAGGTGCGATCCACCGGCACGTACCCGATCTCCACGTGCAATCGCTCGGTGCGCAGCAGATGGGTGAGCACCGCGGCCAGACCGGCGTCCTCACCCAGCACGATCAGCCGGGGCAGACTGTCCGCGGCCAGCACCGGCAACAGCTCATCGATGCGAGCCGCATCGGGAATCGCCGAGGTCTGTGTCATCGAAAGGGACGCGAGCGCAATCGGTACCGGGGCGCCGTTGCAGCGGAGAACGTGGGTACTCAACTGCGGAACACCCTCCTCGGAACCGACACCATGCTCGACCTCGCTGCGCTCGGGCGAACCCCCAACAGCCCGCCTCCCGAGCAACGATAGTCCCGGTCGGTGTCCGGTGTGCCAGTCGGCGTCGTGCTTCGCGGGCCGCGCGACGGTCATCCACTAGACTGTCCTCCCGGCCACCGCCTCGACAAACGGCAGGTAGCTGCAGCGTTGGCGCTGCGCGTCGAAACCGTAGGAGACTCCACATGCCGGCAATCGTCCTGATCGGCGCCCAATGGGGCGACGAGGGCAAGGGCAAAGCCACCGACCTGCTCGGCGGCCGGGTCGACTGGGTCGTGCGGTACCAGGGCGGAAACAACGCCGGGCACACCGTCGTCCTGCCCAATGGGGACAACTTCGCGTTGCACCTGATCCCGTCGGGAATTCTGACTCCGGGCGTCACCAATGTCATCGGCAACGGTGTCGTGGTCGACCCGGGCGTACTACTGGACGAGCTGGCCGGAATCGAGAAGCGCGGCGTGGACACCTCGCGCCTGCTGCTCTCGGCCGACGCGCACCTGATCATGCCGTACCACGTGGCGATCGATAAGGTCACCGAACGTTTCCTGGGCAACAAGAAGATCGGCACCACCGGCCGCGGCATCGGCCCGTGCTACCAGGACAAGGTCGCACGCGTGGGCGTGCGGGTGGCCGATGTGCTGGACGAGAAGATTCTCACCCAGAAGGTCGAGGCCGCACTGGAGTTCAAGAATCAGGTGCTGGTGAAGATCTACAACCGCCGCGCGCTGGATCCGCAGCAGGTGGTCGACGAGGTGCTCGGCCAGGCCGAGGGCTTCAAGCACCGGATCAGCGATACCCGGCTGCTGCTGAACGAGGCGCTGGAAGGCGGGCAGACCGTTCTGCTGGAAGGTTCGCAGGGCACGCTGCTGGACGTCGACCACGGCACGTATCCGTATGTGACGTCCTCGAATCCGACCGCGGGCGGTGCGGCGGTGGGTTCGGGCATCGGGCCGAACAAGATCACCACGGTGCTGGGCATCCTGAAGGCGTACACCACCCGCGTCGGCTCGGGGCCGTTCCCGACCGAGTTGTTCGACCAGTCCGGCGAATATCTGGCCAAGACCGGCGGCGAGGTCGGCGTCACCACCGGACGCGCGCGTCGCACCGGCTGGTTCGACGCGGTCATCGGGCGTTACGCGACCCGGGTCAACGGCATCACCGACTACTTCCTCACCAAACTGGATGTGCTGTCGAGCCTGGACCAGGTGCCGATCTGTGTCGCCTACGAGATCGACGGCGAGCGCGTGGAGCAGATGCCGACCACACAGACCGAATTCCACCACGCCAAGCCGATCTACGAGCAGATGCCCGGCTGGTGGGAGGACATCTCGCACGCGCGCACCTTCGAGGATCTGCCCGCCAACGCCCGCGCCTACGTCGAGCGGCTCGAGGAGCTGTCCGGTGCGCGTATCTCGTGCATCGGAGTGGGACCGGGCCGGGACGAGACCATCGTCCGGCACGACATTCTGGGTTAGTCACTGCGCCCGGGGGATTGGGCGCTCCGCCTACCCGAAATCGCCCGGGATAAGGTGCTGATGTCCGAAAACTGGAGGGAGAGCACACGATGAGTCAGGAGCAGCAGAGCCAGGGGCGCCACGCGGCCCCCGAGGGCGCTGAGCGCCACCCCCTGATAGACCTGTCCCGGGATCCCAATCCCGGCGTTCCCGATCACGCTGCGCCCGAGCCCGCAGAACAGGATGCCAACGGCGAATCCTGATCGGCACCGTACGTTGAGCCGCGCCTCGCCCGAAGTACCGGACGGAGTGCGGTTTTTCGTTTGCGGTCAGTAGTAGGTGATGGGGGCCAGCGGTTCCGCGGCGTGCGGGGTGAGGGTGGAGTAGGCCTCGGCGAGGGATTTCACGCCGAGTCGCAGATCGGATTCGTCCCGGGTGAAGGGGATACGCAGGAAGCGCTCGAACGCGCCCTGCACCCCGAAGCGCGGTCCGGCCGCCAGCAGCACACCGTGATTGGGCGCGACCGCGGCCAGGGCGGAGGAGACCGGTGTGGGCAACTGGACCCACAGCGACATGCCGCCGACCCCGGGGACCACGCGCCAGTCCGGCAGGTCCTGGGCCAGCGCGTCCAGCAGAGTGGCTCGGCGGCTGCGGAGTTGGTCGCGGCGGTGTTCGAGGATGGGGCCCGCGTTGTCGAGCAGATGGACCGTGGCCAGCTGATCCATCACCGGGGTGCCCAGGTCCACCGTCGAGCGGATGCCGAGCAGTTTGGTGATCAGCGACGGCGCGGCGCGGACCCAGCCCACGCGCAGACCGCCCCAGAACGATTTCGACGCCGAACCGATCGTCACGATCTCCGAGCCGCGGGCGAATGCGGCCACCGGAGGCGGATTTTCGCCGTCGAGCTGCAGATCCACCATGGATTCGTCGACGATCACCGTCATCCGGGTGTCGCGCGCGATGGCGGCGAGTTCGGCGCGGTCGCGCTCACCCATCAGCAGTCCGGTGGGATTGTTGAAGTCCGGCAGCAGATATGCCGCGCTGGCCGCGGTTTGCCTTGCCGCACTGCGGATTCCGTCGAGGTCCCAACCGGCCTCGGGATGTTCCGGGAGCAGCGGAACCGGGACCGGTCGCGCGCCGACATCGCGAATCGCCTCGATGGCGTTGGGGTAGGTCGGGTGATCGATCAGAACTCGCTCGGCCGGAGCGGTCAGGACGTTCAACAGCAGACGCAGGCCGTGCTGAGCGCCGAGGGTGACCAGGATCTGATCCGGCTCGGTGGGCAGGCCGCGCTCGGTGTAGCGGCGGGCGAGCGCCTCGCGCAGCGGCGGGACGCCGACCGGATCCATGCCGTGTGTGCCGAGGTAGAGCGGAATTCCTTGTAGTGCAGCGGAATACGCGTCGTTCATCTCCGGGGGAGCGGACATCGCGGCATAGGTCAGATCGATCGTGGGCAGCTGATTCGGCGACATCAGCGCCAGGATGCTGCGTGCGGGTTTCGCGCCGTCGTGCGCGACGCTCGGCGGCAGGGCGACCGTGCTGCGCGAACCCTGGCGGCTGATCAGGTAGCCGTGTTCGCGCAGGAGGGCGTACGCGGAGGTGACCGTGGTGCGACTCACACTCAGGGTGGCGGCGAGATCTCGCTCACTGGGCAGGGCGACGCCCAGCGGGGCGCGGCCGTCGTGGATCAGCAGTCGAATGCTTTCCGCGAGAGCGAGATACGCCGGGCGGGCCGCGCGTTTGTCACCGTTCTCGTCGTGCCGCCAGCGGCCCAGATCGCGGGTCAGGGTGGCGGCGCTGATCACACGTATTGCCATGCAGTCCAGTATCGACCTTCTGGATATTTGATTCAAGTCCAGCTGGCCGGATCATTCTCTACATGGTCACCTTTCTCGCCTCTGTGCTGGTCGTCGCGGCCTTCGCGGTGATCGTGTATCGGTTCGCGCTGCGCGGCGCCGGGCGCGCCGTCGGACTGCTCGAGCGTTATCGGCCGCATGCGCCGATGTCGGACTGGTCGATGTCGTTTCGGGACGATCAGCGGCAATATGCGGATCTGGTTGCGGCCGAGTCGTATCGCGATGCCGGAGCCGAGTCCGGGGCGGTTGCGCAGCCGTCCGTCGTCGGGCGTCGTCGAGTGTTCCGTAGGGCAGTCCAGTTCTGAGAACTGGACTGCTGCATCGAAACTTGTCGGTGCTTTCCGGCAGACTGACGGTATGCCCGCCTCGGATCGCTCGCCCTCGGCAGCGCTCTTCGACACCGCGATCGGTGTCTGTGCCCTCGTCTGGACCGATGTCGGCGTCCTGCGCTTCCAGCTACCCGAGGCCACACCGCAGGACACTCGTACCCGGATGCTGCGCGGCGGCGCCCGGGAGGTCGAGCCGGATGCCACTGCTGCCGAGGCCATCGCAGCGTGCCGCGCCCACCTCGACGGCAACCTCGACGATCTGCGCTGGATCCGGTTGGACCACACCGAACTTGCCGATTTCCACCGCGCCGTCTACGGCGTGACCAGAGCCATCGACCCCGGCCACACCCTCACCTACGGTCAGGTCGCCGAGCGCATCGGCACCCCCGGCGCGGCCCAGGCCGTCGGCCAGGCACTCGGCCAGAACGCGATCCCCCTGATCATCCCCTGCCACCGAGTCCTGGCCGCCGACCACGCCCTACACGGCTTCTCGGCCCCCGGCGGCACAGCCACCAAGGCGCATCTCCTCGAAATCGAACGCACCCCGGGCTTCGGAGAACCGACCCTGTTCTGATCGGCTGCGCCGCAGGATATTCGAGATCGATATCGAGTCGACCCCCGGTGGCAGGAGCAGCGCCTCGCGCGACGAGCGGGCCCGGTGCGGCGGCAGCTGGATGGGTGTGCGCCACTGCCGATTTCGGGTGCTCTCCTGAGGCCGATCGTGGCCGGGTATCGGCTCGGATCGGCTAGTGGTGCGGCTGTTGGGTGGGGGTGGGTTCGATGATGCTCTGGAGGTCCTGGTTGGTGCGGTTGACGCCGTCGACCACCGCGTCGGGGACGACGTTGGGGACGGGGGCGTTCAGGTCGCCGATGTGGACCTCGCGGGGCGCCGCCGGGGTGGTGGTCTGCGAGGGCTTGGGTGTGCTGCGGCGGCGGGGTGCGGGGGACTGGTCTTGTGGTGTGGCCGAATGGAGTTGAGCCGGTTGATCGGTTTGGGGCGACTTCTGGGGCGCGGGGGTCACCGCGCTCACCCCGGGCTGCACCGTCCCGGGGTCGGCCAGTGCGAGCCCGGTGCACGCCAGCAGGGCCACACCCGCCAGTGCGGCCAATCCGGCTGCGAGACCGGCCGAAACCTTGCGACGACGAGTCACGACACCACCTTCACGATGATCTGCTGGATGGGTGACGCGTCGTCGAGTCGCCCGGACAGCATCGTAATCGGCGATCGGCCCCGGAACCATCCCCTGTTCGCCGCGAATCAGACCGCCGCGCCGAAGGCGGATCCGGCTGCGCCGCCGACGATTCCGCCCGCCACACCGCCGACGAGCGCGGCCGGAATCCCGACGACGGCGGCACCGGCGGCCGCCCCTCCCGCCGCGCCGACGCCCGCGCCGATCGCCGCACCGGCGGCCGCTCCCGCGAC
Source organism: Nocardia jiangxiensis NBRC 101359 (assembly GCF_000308615.1). Taxonomy (GTDB): domain Bacteria; phylum Actinomycetota; class Actinomycetes; order Mycobacteriales; family Mycobacteriaceae; genus Nocardia; species Nocardia jiangxiensis. Next base: position 82 of record NZ_BAGB01000072.1, on the reverse strand, counting down.
ATTGCCCACTCCGGGCGCGGCGGTCCCGGCCGCACCGCCGATGAGTCCGCCCGCGACCGCGCCGACGCCGGTGCCGACGACC
>NZ_BAGB01000073.1 GCF_000308615.1 Nocardia jiangxiensis NBRC 101359 | reverse complement strand
TCGTGGTCGGCTGGCTCGTCGGGGTGAGATCCGAACGGGCGTCGGGCACCGTCGGCGTCGGCGTCGAATCGCCGCCGCCCAGCAGCAGCGCCACCGCGATGCCGCCGAGCAGCAGGCCGATGGCGGCGGCCGCGGCGATCAGCAGCGGGATGCGTTTGGCGTCGGCGGGGGCGGGGGGTGTGACGACGGCCGGAGCCACCTTGGTCGCGGTCGGCTCCGCGGCCGGGGCGGGCGGCGGTACGGCCGCGGCCGACCGGTCGACCGGGATGGCCGCGGAATACGCCTGCGCCATCGGATCGGGAGTGCGGATCGCGGGCAGCACGTCGGTGGCCTCGAGCGGGTTCTCCGCGTGACTGGGATCCGGCGGGGTGGTGCCCGCCGGGGTGGACAGCACCGCGTCCAGCGCACCCTGCGCGGCCGCGGCCGCGATCTCCCGGCCGGTCTGCGTGCCGGGCAGGATCGCCTCGCTGATCAGCACCACCGACCGCAGGCCCAGATAGTCCAGGGCATCACGCAGCGCCAGGACCTGCGCGGCGGGCCAGTCCGCGGGATGGACGGCGTAGAACTCGGCGGGACCGCTCAGATGCTCGGCCGCCAGATCGATCAGGCAGAACAGGGCCGTGGCCATCAGGTCCTCGCCCCGATAGGCCTCGCCGTCGTCGACGCTGATACCCGCCGGATCGCCGACCGCCGCGGTGAAACCGGTGATGGAGTGCGCCGGTCCGGCCGGGGGCTCACCGCCCAGCGCGGTATCGCCGTCCTCGGACATGTGCAGGACCGATTCACGCACCACGAAATACGGCTCGGACGGCTCGTCTCCGGGTTCGCCGCCTCCGCCTGTGACGATGGCCGCCAGGCATTCGTCGTCGGCGATTCGCAGGCCCACCCCTGTGGCCATCCTCGTTACCTCGCTCTGGTCCAATCCGGTTCGTACTCGCACCGCCTACACGAGCAGCGAACCGTGCCCCATGGCGCGAAGCATCGACAATAGCTCCGAACGCGACCCGGCCCCGATCCGACGTCGGATGCGCGCGACATGATGCTCCACCGTCTTCGCCGAGATGTACAGCCGAGCGCCGATCTCGCGGTAGGTCATCCCGAGCAGGACCAGCTCGGCGACCTCGCGTTCCCGGTCGCTCAACACCGGACCCGGGGTGGTGGTCACGGGTTCGGGGCGTTCGGTCCGGGCCGGGACCGCCGGATCGATCGGGCGTTGCGGCGGACGGGCGTCGGCGCGGATGGTGCGGGCCAGTTTGAGCAGTGCGGTGGAGGCCGCCGGATCACTGCCCGCCAGCGCCGCCTCGCTGGCCAGCCGGGCGGCATCCCAGCTCAACCCGATCTCGGCGAGTCTGCGCACCGCGGCGGTGACCCGGTCGCGGTCGACTTCCCCGCGCAGCACCAGGATCCAGGTGCGGCCCGCGTCGGCCAGGATGGCGGCGTGCGGATCGCCGGTCTCGGCAGCGGCCTTGAGCTGCTGGGCCGGGGGCAGCAACTCGTCGGGGCACATCCGGGCGATCGCCGCCTGAATCGCGTACCAGTGGAAGGCATTCGCCCACGCGGGCGGATTCCCCGAGCGGCACAACAACTCCCGCGCCCCCTCGACCAGTGCGGCGATCCGGCCCTCGTCGTTCAGCCGGATACCGGCCAGCCACAGTTCGCCGATCGGCAACAGCGCCAACAGATCCGCGCCGACGTCGTCGAACAGCGGGTGGGCGGCCTGCCAGGCGAGCGTCAGGGCGGTGTGATCGCCGCCGCGACGGGCCAATCCGACCCGAACGCCGTGTGCGAGCAGACGTTCCCGCGGCGGGAGTGCGGTGAGGTCCACCTGGGCGATCAGCGTCGCGGCGGTTTGTTCGTCGCCGCCGAGCATCGCGGTCCACGCCGCGAGGACCGGGTAGGCGTGGGCGGTGTTGCTCAGCGCGTCCGCCGCGCGCTGCGGTTCGCCCATGCTCAGGCACAGCAGGGTGGCGATGGATGTCGCAGTATAGGGGACCAAGCGGTCGGGGTCGGGGGAGGCGTTGTCCGCGCGGGCGGCCTGGATCAGTGACGATGCGGCGGAAACCGCTGCGGCGCGGCCGGAGTCGCTGATCGTGCGGGACAGGGCGTCGGCGATCAGGCTCGAGCGGGCGGTGGCCTCGGTCGGCGGCCACTGATCCGCCGAGGCCGAGAGTGCCCCGGCGGCTTCGGGATCGCCGGACAGGTACTGCACGCTCGCGCCGAGCGCCCAGTCGACGCCCACCCGGTCCGGTCCGAGCCAGCTGTACAGCCGGGCGGCGCGTGCGGCCAGGCCGCGGCGGGTCCACACTCCGGCGCAGATCCGCACCGCCGCAGCCAGATCCGTGCGCGGCACGGCCGGATCGGCCAGGATCGGTTCGGCCAGTCGCAGTGCGGTGTCACCGTCGCCGGTGCGGGCGGCGGCCTCGGCCCAGCGGATCGCGATGGATCGCCGGTCCGCGCCGCTGCGTTCGGCCGCGGTGTAATAGCGGACCGCCTCGTCGCCCGCCTTTTCCGCTGCGGTGCAGAGGAATTCGGTGAGCCGGGGGTCGTGGACGCCGGATTCGGCGAGCAGCAGGGCGGTGTGATCGCGCAGCAGACCGGCATCCAGACGGGCCTGCAGCAACCGTCGCTGTACGGTGAGGTAGCGGCGGTCGCCGACCAGCGTGCGCAGCGGGGCCTCCGCCGCGGCCAGCAGCAGATCGGCGTCGGTCACCAGTGCCGTCGCCCGTGCTCGATCGATGAGATCCCTTGCGGTGGAATAGTTCTTGCCCAGGATCTCGGAGAGTTCGTCGGGGTCCAGGCCGGTGCCGGTGGTGGCGACGACGAAGACGTCCAGCAGATCCGGATCGGCGTCCTCGAGCATCGAGCGCGCCCAGGCGGCGACGGCCCGGTCCACCGCGGCGATCCCCGCGTCGAGCCGGGTGGCGCTGGCCGCGGACAGCGTGGCGACCACGCCGCCGTGGATTCCGGCGGTCCGGCGATGCACGTGTTCGACGATCGCGCGCGGGGCCATCATGCCCAGCTCGCGGGCGAACGGCGCGATATCGCTCACGCCGAGCGGGCGCAGGTCGGTCACCCGGCCACGACGGGACACCGCGTCGGCGAGTGTGCGCAGGGCGGTGTCGTGCGGACGCGGGCGGGTCGCGACGATGATCGTGCCGCAGTCCGAACCTATTGCCGCGCTGAGCTTTTCCAGCTCGATCGGATCGAGGGTGTGCGCGTCGTCGAGGATCAGCACGGGCCGGGCGCCGGGCGCCAGTGCCTCGGCGACGGTGTCGCAGGTGGGGATGCCGCGGGCGCGTAGGCGCGTGCGCACCGCGCCGAGCAGAGTGGATTTGCCCGTCGCCGCGCGTCCGCGGATCAGGTGGACGAACCCCTCGTCGTCACCGGATTCCAGTTCGCGCAGGATATCTCGTGCCCCGGGCAGCGACTCGATCGCGACGGGGGGATTTCCGACCACCTGTTGACCGCCTTTCACTTGCCCGTCTGTGGAAGTATTCGACTCGGTGCCTGCAGGACGGTGCCGAGCGTGCTGCCCGCCTGGTTCAGCGGGTTGGTACCGGAATTGCCCAGCGGTGCACTGGGAACGGTCGGTGCGGCCGGGACCGTCGGTGCGGCCGGCGGCTGGATCGCCGGGACGGTGATCACCGTGACCGGTTGTTGCGCAGCGGTACTCGGCGACTGGGCCGAATTCGCCGGGGCCGCCGGGGATTGCGATCGGGGAGCGGCCGTGCCTGCCACCGGTGCGGCGTTCGCGGAGGCAGGGGCTCCGATTCGGGTGGTGGCCGAATTCGCCGCCGGTGCCGCGGAGGCGACTGCTCCCCCGGATGCCACGCTGGGCGCCGAGCTGCCCGCGGGGGCGTTGGTGCTGGTCGTGCTGCTCACGGTGGCAGGGGAACTCGTCGTCGGGGTGGTGGTGCCCAGTGCCAGCGTCCCGGTGGCCAGCGCCGCTGCCGCGATCGCCGCGACGGCGATCAGGATCACCCGACGTCGCGAGCCGGATCGGTCGTCGGTGGTGTCTTGCGGAAGTGCGGGTAGGACGGGGGTTTTCGTTGCCGCGGGGAGGTCGGGGACGGCATCGACCGATCCCTCGGGTGTGGGCCGCGCCGCTGCCGCGCTGTGCAGGACCGCATCGCCCGAGGCCAGGGCGATGGTCTGCGGAGCCGCCGACTCGGCGAGCAGTTCGGCCGCCAGCAGCGCCGCGCCCGACGCACTGGTGTGTGCCGGATCGTCGGCGGCGACCACCGGGATGCCGAATTCGGTCGAGATCAGCTCGGTGACCAGAGGAATCGCTGCGCCGCCGCCGGTCAGCAGAATCCGGCCGACCGAATCGCGATCCACCCCGGCCCGGTGCAGCACCTCGTGGATCAACTCCAGCGAGGTCGACAGGGGGCGGCGGAGCAGATCCTCGAGTTCGTCGCGGACCAGGCGGACGTCGCGGGCGATGCCCGGCAACCGGACCGGGATCGATGTGGCGGTATTTCCGGACAGTACTTCTTTGGCATTTCTGCTGCGCTGCCGGACAATGGCCAATTCCTGCTCGGCCGCCGGATCGAACGGATCGAAATCGTTATCACCCACGGCATTTGCCAGCACGTAGCGCATGATCAACTGATCGAATTCGTCGCCGCCGACCGCGGTGGAACGCACCGATTCCGCGCGCGGTCCGCCACCCGGGCCGGTATCGGCCACCGAGACGGTCAGGCCGGTCGCGCCCAGGTCGTAGACCACCACGATCGTGCCATCGGCGAGATCGTGTGCGGTCTCGAGCCAGCGCACGGCCGCCGCGGGTTCGGGAACCAGGACGACATCGCTGCGGCCCGCGCGGTCGAGCGCCTCGCGCTGGGTCCGCACCGCGTGCGGCGACCACCAGGCCGGAAATGCGGCCACCGTGCCGGCGGGGTCGATATCGCGCACCGCCGCGCCGATGGCCTCGGCGAGCAGATCGGCCGGGGCGAGGGCCCGCCCGTCGTCGGTGCGGATGTCCACCGGATCCCCGACCCGCGCGGGCAGGGTGCGTGCCAGATCCGGCGCCAGCCCGGGGGCCGTGGGCCGGGTGCGGGCGGTGAATCCGCTCGTCCGGCCGGAAGCCGCCACTGTCACGGCGACCGTCTGTGACGACCCGGCGGTGAGGCCGAGCGTCAGGTCCTGAGTCATCGGAGAACCCCTGTCGTTCTGAGCACGTTGTGCGGTGAATCGGCGAGTTCTGCGGTCTGCCGACCTAACGAGCCTTTCGGCCGCCGGGGAGCCCCCGTTACCGGTGTTCGGGGGATTGCGGGGAAATTCCCCTAATCGGCGACATACCCCCAACGCGACCGGTGTCGATATGAGGGGGTTTCACCCCGTTTCGCGTTGTCGCGGGGGTTTCTAGCGTCGAAGGCAATTCGACTACCGCGGATCACCAGGGTCCGCCGATCCAGGAGACGCGATGACCCCGAACGCCATTCTCGAATTCATCCTCGCCCTACTCCGCGACCACGAGGCCGCCACAGGCTACTGCATCAACCCCACCGAGGCCCTCAGCGCCGCCGGACTCGGCGCGGTCACCCCCGAGGACATCGCCGCCGTCGCGCCCATGGTCGCCGAATCGGCCCTGGTTTCCGGGGGCGATCAGCTCGCGGCGATCATCGCGGCAGGTTCCGGCGCGCAGGTTGGTGGGAGCGTGGGTGCCGGTGCCGGTGTTGGGGCTGGTGCTGGTGTCGGGCTCGGCACTGGTGTCGGAGTCGGCGCGGGACTCGGTGGAGCTCTCGGCACCGGTGCTGACCTCGGTGCGGGACTTGGTGCCGAAATCGGTGCAGGCCTCGGAGCAGCCGCAGGTCTGGGCACCGAAGCCGCCGCCGGACTCGGTGCTGCCGCTGGACTCGGCACAGAAGCCGCACTCGAGGTTGGCGCAGCTCTGGGCGCAGCCGCCGCCGGCCTCGGTTCGGGCCTCGGAGCAGGTGCCGGTCTCGGGGCTGGTGCTGCTGCCGGTCTGGGCGCTGAAGCTGCTGCCGGACTCGGTGCGGTCGCCGGTCTCGGGGCTGAAGCTGCTGCCGGACTCAGCGCCGAAGCCGCACTCGCCGCGAACGCCGCCGCGCAGTCCGCCACCGCCCTGCAACTGGGCCTCGGCGTCGACACCGCCCTCGGAACCGCCGCCGACCTCGGCACGCAAGCAGCGGCCGGCCTGACCTCGGCAACCAACCTGGTCTCCACCGGAGATCTGACCGCTGCCGTCGACACCGGCCTCGAGTCGGCTGCGAACCTGGGCACTGAGCTGGGTGCCGGGTTGGGGTCGGTTGCGAACCTGGGCACTGAGTTGGGTGCCGGGTTGGAGTCGGCCGCGAACCTCGGCGGTGCGCTGGGTGCCGGTCTCGGGACGGCCGAGAATCTCGGTGCCGGGTTGGATTCCGCCGCGGGTCTCGGCGGCGAGTTGAGCACCGAGCTGGGCGCCGGTTTGGAGTCGGCTGCCGGAGCGGATGCGACTGCGGCGCTCGCAACCGGTCCGACCGGCGGAATCGGTGCTCTGGCAGGTGGCGCGGCAGCACTCGGCGGTGCGGTGAACGGAACCACCGGTGCGCTGGCCGATCTGCGGGGAGCGGCCGATACCGCGGCTCAGATCGGTGCAGGCGCGAATGCGACTCTCGACGCGGCGAATGCATTGAACATGGGACTCGGTGCGGACGCGACCGCATCGACCACCGGCCTGACCACAGCCGCGGGTGATATCGCCGAGCTGGGCGCGCAGGTCGGAACGGGACTGGCGAGCGGGCTCGCATCGCAGGTCGGCGGTGCTGTGAACGTCGGAAGCGAGCTGTCCACAGGTCTGTCGGCTGCGGCGAATTCGGTACTGCAGGCTGGGGATGATCTGTCCACAACCTTGTCGTCGAGTGCGGATTCGGCATTGTCGGCGGGGACCGGGTTGTCCACCAGCCTGTCGACCGGTGTGGATGCTGCGGTGCAGGCGGGGACGGAGTTGTCGTCCGGAGTGGATTCCGCTCTTTCTGCCGGGAGTGATCTGTCCGCAGCGTTGTCGGCGGGCGCGAATTCCGCGGTTGCCGCCGGTACGGATCTGTCGACGGCGGCCGAATCCGCGGTGCAGGCCGGTGGTGGACTCTCCACGGCGCTGTCGGGTGGCGCTCACTCCGCGCTGCACGCCGAGAGTGGGCTTTCCGCAGCGTTGACGGGGGCCGGCGATTCGGGATTGCAGGTCGGCAATGGGCTTTCCGAGTCCCTGTCGTCCGGGGTGGGCTCTGCGGTGCAGATCGGAAGCGGTCTGTCCACAACGTTGTCGACCGGTGCGGACTCGGTGCTGCACGCGGGTGATGGCCTTTCGGCCACGTTGTCGGCTGGTGCCGAGTCGGCCGCGGACGCGGGTGGCGGGCTTTCGACGACGTTGTCGTCGGGCGCGGATTCGGCGTTGCATGTGGGCAGTGGATTGTCCACGACGTTGTCGACGGGTGTGGATTCTGCGGCGCACGTTGGAAGTGGTTTGTCCACAACGCTTTCGACCGGTGCGGATTCGGCTGTGCATGCCGGGAGTGATCTGTCCACAGTTGTGTCGTCGGGAATGAATTCGGCGGTTTCGGCTGGGACGGGGTTGTCCACAGGGCTGTCGGGTGCGGGTGGGGCGACTGTGCACAGCGGTGGAGATCTGGGGGTGTCCGATACGGCGGGGACGGCGCTGCATGCGGGGACCGGGCTCGGGGCGACCGTGGGCGGCGCGACCGACAGTGCGGTGCACAGTGCGTTGGGAGTCGGTGGAACCACCACTGCCGCGGCGAATCCCTGGACGAGTGTGGATGTTTCGCATGCGTTCGGGAACGGCGTCGATTCGGCTCTGGGCGCCGCGACGCACAGCACGATCGACAGCACGCTGAGTGCCGGTGGGAACGGCTCCCTCGGTGGCGGGCTGGATTCCACGCATACCGCGGGCACGGGGTTGTTCGGCGATACCACCGCCGCGACGACGACCGAGACGCATCCGGGTGTGGATATCACCGGCGGATTGCTGCACTGAGCGGAATACGGCGAGGAGAGCGGGCAGCAGATATGGGAACTGTGGTGGTGGACGAATCAGCATCCGGCACAACGGCATTGCCGTTGCGGAACCTACTGGCGGAGACGATCGCGGCCGCGCGGGCCGCGGATCGGGGCGATCTGGTCGGACGGCTGGAGACGCTGGCCGAGCGGGTGCGCGATCCGCGGCGCCGGATCGTGGTGGCGGGCCTGGGAAATCAGGGCAAGAGCCAGTTCGTCAACGCGCTGTTGAATCTCGAGATCAGCCCGGTGGGTGATGACGCCACCACCACGGTTCCGCTGCTGTTCGCGCACGGGCCGCAACCGCAGGCCGAGGTCGTTCTGACCGGGCCGGACGGGAGTCCCGCGCAGGAACAGCGAGTTCCGGTGCCGCTCAGCGAAATTCACACCGTCACTCCGCATTCGCACGGACGGGCGGCGAGGCTGGAGGTTCAGGCGCCCAATCCGCTGCTCGCGGAGGGCATCGTCCTGGTGGACACCCCGGCCGTCGGCGGCCACGGAAGCTTCGGCGCGGCAGCGGTACTCGCGATGGCCCCGGCCGCCGACGCGGTACTGGTCATCTCGGACGCGTCCACCGAACTCACCGAACCCGAGGCCGACCTGCTGCGGCAGGTCGCCGAGCTGTGTCCGGCCACGGCCCTGCTGCTGGGCAAGATCGATCTGTATCCGCACTGGCGGCAGATTCTCGAGGCCGATCGGGAACACCTGCAGCGCAACGGTATCGACGTGCCGATTCTCCCGGTGTCCGCGCTGCTGCGCAGCCACGCCCTGCGCCTGCAGGACGAACAGCTCGGCCGCGAGTCGGGTTTCGGTGAGCTCTACGACTTCCTGCGCGAACAGGTGGTCGCGCGCGGACGCGAAGCCACCCGGCGGGCCGTCGCGCTCGACATCTCCGCTGCCGCAGAGCATCTGGCCCTGGCCCTGAGCAGTGAACTGGTCACGCTGAAGGATCCCGAGCGCGGCGAACTGGCCGTGCGCGAACTGCGCACGGCCAGGACCCAGGCCGAGGAACTCTATCGACGCACCGCGGCCTGGCAGCAGACCCTCGGCGACGGCATCACCGATCTGACCGGCGATATCGACCACGACCTGCGCGAACGTCTCCGGAATATCGGCCGCACCGCCGAGGACTGGATCGACGAGAACGATCCGGCCCGGCACTGGGACCGCATCGAGGAGTGGCTCACCGCGACGACCGATACCGCCATCGGTGACAATCTGCTGTGGACGCACGCGCGGGCGGTCCAGCTGGCCGAACGGGTCGGCGAACATTTCCTCGAATTCGGCGGCGTGGAACTGCCCGCCTTGCGTCAGGGCCTGAATCCCACGGACGCGGGATCGGTGACGCTCGCGGATCTCGAACCCGACCTCGGCCTGGGCCACAAACTCCTGGTCGGCATGCGCGGCTCCTACGGCGGCATGGTGATGATCGGCCTGGCCAGCACGGTCGCCGGGCTGGCGCTGATCAACCCGTTCTCCCTCGGTGCGGGTGTTCTGCTGGGCGGCAAGGCATTCCGGGACGACAAGCGCGAACGCCTGACCCGCCGCCGAGGCGAGGCGAAGACGGCCGTGCGCCGCTACCTCGACGACGTCAGCTTCGAGGCGGGCAAACAGTCGCGCGACCGCCTGCACCGCATTCACCGCCTGCTGCGCGACCACTTCACCGGGATCGCCGACCGCAGCCTCCGCTCGATCAACGACTCCCTGCAGGCCACCCAGGACGCTGCGGGCATGGAGAACGCCCGCCGCGCCGCCCGCTGCACCGAATTGGAACAACAATTGCGGACCGTCGCACAGTTGCGCCGCAATGCCGACGCGCTGCTCCCGCCGGGATGACCTACCTGCTGCCGCGCTCGGGACCGCGACAGCGGCTCGGGTGCGGGTACGCCGGTGTGATCCCTAGGATGATTTGTGTGGTTCGTAGCGAATTCACAGCGGCGCTGGTTACTGTGACCGCGTGAATGACGAGGTCGAAGGCGTGCGGCAGGGGATCGTGCCGGAGGCGCGGGCACTGCTGGCGGCCGCGCGACGGGCGTTCGGGGGGCAACCGCACGTGGCGGGGCTGTTGGACGACTGTGCGCGGCGGCTGGATCAGCCGTTGCGGGTGGCGTTGGCGGGACAGCTGAAGGCGGGCAAGTCGACGTTGCTCAATGCCCTTGTGGGACAGGACATCGCGCCGACCGACGCGACCGAGTGCACCCGCATGGTCACCTGGTATCGGCACGGTTCCACGCCGCGGGTGGGCGCGATATCCGCGGACGGGGCCCGTGCCGACGTCGTGGTGCGCCGCCGGCCCGGCGCGGACGGGCTGCCGGGCGCACACGGCCTGACCTTCGATCTGTCCGCACTGCGCTGGCCCGCCGGTGCGCAGCGCGAGGTCGACCATCTCGCGGTCGAGTGGCCCGCCGCAACGCTGGCTCGCACCACGATCATCGACACCCCGGGCATCTCCTCGCTCTCCCGGGCGGTCTCGCGCCGGACAGAACGACTGCTCGCCGACGAGACGGCCGATGACACGCTGCCCGCCGCGGACGCCGTGGTCTATCTGCTGCGTCGGCTCGACGCCGCGGATATCGGTTTCCTGGAGCAGATCGGCACGGGCGAACACGGCCCGCTGGGCGTGATCGGCGTGGTCTCGCGCGCCGACGAGATCGGTTCCGGCCGCATCGACGCGCTGCATTCCGCGCGTGACGTGGCGTCCCGATTCGCCGGTGAGCTGGAGCGAACGGGCTTGTGCCAGGAGGTCATTCCGGTCGCCGGGCTGCTCGCCTTCGCCGCGGCCACCTTGCGTCAGCGCGAGTTCGACGCGTTCGAGGCATTGGCCGCGGTTCCGGCGGACGATCTCGGACTCGCCCTGCTGTCCGCGGACCGATTCGCCGGTTCGGATCTGCCGCTGCCCGTGCCGCCCCCGCTGCGCGCCCACCTGGCCGCGCGATTCGGACTGTTCGGAATTCGCCTGGCGGTCACATTGATTCGTCTCGGCGCACGCGACTCATCGTCACTGGCAACGGAATTGACCAAACGAAGTGGTCTCGAAGAACTACGCACCGTACTCGATGTGCAATTCGCCCAGCGCGCAGATCAATTGAAGGCGCATTCGGCCTTGACCGGACTGGCTCGAGTGCTGACCGCACATCCGGGCACCGCCGCCGATCAACTCCTGCCCCGCGTCCGCACACTGCTCGCCGACGTGCACGGCTTCGCCGAACTCCGCCTCCTGGGTCACCTCCGCACCGACGAATTACCCTTGCCCCCAGAGGATCTCACCGAACTCCACCGCCTCATCGGCGGCACCGGCGTCGCCGCCCACCTCCGCCTCGGCCTCCCCCCGGATGCGACCTCCCGCCAACTCCGCGACCAAGCCCTGTCCGCGGTCCGCAAGTGGCGATCCCGCGCTGCCCACCCCCTCGCCGACCAATTCACCGCCACCGCTTGCCGCACCGCCGCCCGCAGCGCAGAGGGCCTACTCGACCTCCTGCAAGATCCGCCCACCACCCCGTTCGCCCGAATCACCCCACCCCGCTGATCCGAACACGCTCACGAAGCGGCGGGGTCGATCAGGATCTTGGCGTGCTGGTCCGGGTGGGCGAGGGCGGTGAAGGCGTCCTGGACGCCGTGCAGGCCGACGGTTCCGGTGATCAGGGGCGCCGGATCGACCTTGCCGTCGGCGATCATGTGCAGGGTGTCGCGGAATTCGCCGGGGTCGTAGCCGAAGGCGAACTGCAGGTCGAGTTCCTTGTTGATGGCCATGGCGGGGCGGAAGTGGTCGGTCTGCATGCAGACGCCGACGACGACGATCCGGGAGCGCGGCGGGGCGGCGGTGACGATCTGCTCGATCATGCCGGGAACGCCGACGCATTCGAACACCACCGGACCGGCCGGGTCCAGACGGAGTGTGTGCGCCATCCGGAACAGGTGCCACCAGGGCAGATTCGGGACGCGACGCAGTTTCCCCATGGCGTCGAAACCGAGGTTCAGAATATCGGTGACGCCCTCGATCCGGCCGGTGCGCGGGCCCGCGGTCCAGGGCTGTTCTATCTTGGGATCGACCACCGCGTCCGCACCGCAGCGCGCGGCCAGTTCGCGGCGGCGCGCGGAGAAGTCGCTGGCGACGACGGTGTGCACGCCCGCCGTCTTCAGCATCGAGATCACCGCGAGACCGATTGGACCGCAACCGATCACGAAGGCAATTTGCTTCCTGCCGATCCGGCTGCGGCGCACCGCGTGCCAGGCCACGGCCATGGGTTCGGTGAGGGCTGCCAAGTCGTCGGACAGGCCGTTCGGGATCGGGAAGGCCATCGATTCCTGTACCAGAACCTGTTCGGCGTAACCGCCGGGCGCGGCCTCGGACAGTCCGGTCAGCTGCGGCTGCCGCCCGGTGCGCAGGATCGGCAGGGCGACCATCCGGGTGCCCGGCTTCCAGCGATTGCGGCAACCGCGACCGTAATCGACTATCTCCCCGCAGAATTCGTGCCCGAGCACGACCCGCTGATCGGACCGCATGAACCCGTCGTACCCGGTCGCGACGGCCAGGTCCGCGAGTTCGTCGCAGTGCACCCGAGCATGCAGATCCGATCCGCAGATCCCACACCGCCGCACGGCGATCACGGCTTGCCCCGGACCGGGTTCGGGCGCGGGGATTTCGGCGACTTCGAGCTCGCCTCGGGAACAGACCACCGCCTTCATACCCGAACCGTACCGCGCAGCCGCGCGGGCGAGGTCGACTTCGCGCTACCCGCGGACCGATCCGCTGCCGGTGCAGCTCATCGACGTTCTACCATCCAATGGTGAGTTCGCGATCGTCCGAGATGCCGGAAACGCCGAATGCGGCCTCGGGTGCGATGCGAGCTCGCGATGTGGACCGGGTTCGGGCCCGCACGCTGCTCGACGCGGCCTATGAAGAAGGTCAGCTCTGGGCGGAGGAGTATCACGATCGTTCCGACCGCGCCGGGACCGCTCGCACCATCGGACAGTTGCGGGGACTGGTCGCGGATCTGCAGCCCCCGGCGGGTGTGGCGGGCTGGTCCGATCCGCCCCGGCCGAATCCGGCACACCGGATCGGACGGTATCCGGACCACATCCGGGCTCGCGACGAGGATCGTGATCTGACCTGGCGCGCCCTGGACGTGGCCTTGGCCGACGGGCAGCTCTCGACCGAGGAACACCGCACCCTCACCGAGCTGACCGCCGAGGCCAAGACCCTGGGCGACCTCGCCGGACTGACCGAAGACCTGCAGAAACCCGCGCCCGCCCCGATCGATCCGCGATCGAAGATCCGCCCGCGGGCGGCCTGGTTCGCCGGTGCGATGGTCGTCGTCGCCATCGCCGCGGCGGTCGGCGGTTATCGGCTGACCCATCGATCCTCGCCGCCGCTCGCGCCGGTGTCGGCTCCGGTGCCGCAGGCCGTGCAGCCGCTGGTGATCGAGACTCCTGATCTGACCACCGCTGCCGGATTCGACAAGTTCCGGAGCCTCTACCGGGCGAAATTCGGCGATACCGCGGTCGACCAGGTGAGCTTGTTCCCCGAGTACGCCTCGATCGATCGCACCACCCTCGCGCAGCCGAATCGGGTTGCCGACTACGACTATCGGGGCGGCTTCCTGGCCACGAGCGCGATGACGACTCGGGAGAAGGACAAGCCGATCCTCGATCTGGCCACGGTGAACGTGGCCGCGCTGGGTGATCTGATCAACCGCTCGGTCGCGCTGACGAAGGTCGAGGGCGGCGCCGTGAGCCACATCATCATGGATATCGACAGCATCACCGAGGCGCCGACGATCAGCGTCTACGTCGGCAACAAGTTCAACGAGCGCGGATATGTCGAGGCCACGCCCGCCGGGCAGCTCATCCGCGTGTCCCCCTTCGGCGATTAGGCGAAGCTGATGCAAACCTCCCGTTCCGCGACGTCCGGGCGTACCGGTTCGTCTTCGGGAACCGTGAACGGCGCACTGCGCGTTCGCGATTCGGATCGTGTGGATGCCTGTGCGGTCCTGGATGCCGCGCGTGCGGACGGTCAGTTGACCGAGTCCGAACACGCCGAGCGCACCCGATCCGCGATGCGCGCACGCACCTTCGCCCAGTTGGACGCCGTACTCCACGATCTGCAGATCCCGGCGAATCTGGTCGATACGCCGGTGGCCAGTCCGGCCCGACGCCGCTCCTCGCGACGATGGCTGCCGGCGACCGCCGTGGTGGTGGCCGCGGCGCTGATCGGCATGCTGTGCGGCTGGGCGAGCAGCGACGACGGACCCGTCGCGAGTCACAAGACGCCGGATATGACGACCGCCGCCGGAATCGAAGCCTTCCTCGCCGCCTACCGCGCCCATTTCGGCGACCTGCGCGCGGACGAGATAGTCCTGCACGCGAACACCGCGTCGATCGAGCGGCCTGCCGCGAACGACCCGTCGAAGTCCGAAAGGATCTCGTACCGAGGGAATTTCGACAGCTGGACGACCACCGGACGCGAGCCGGATCTGCAGCCGATCGATCTGGGCAAGCTCGACACTCCGAAGCTGGCCGCCCTGCTGGCCGGTGCGGCGCAGTCGGTCGGCGCGCCCGGGGCATCGATCAGCCACGTGATGATCGACCGAACCACGCTCGGCGAGGGGAAACAGCCGGCCGTGACCATCTACATCCAGGGCCCGCACAGCGGATTTCTCATGGTCGACCTCACCGGCGAGCCGCTGTACATCTCCAAGGCGCACGCCTAGAGGGCGGTCCATCGCGGCCTAGCAATATGTGATGTACATCACTTGAAAGCTCTGTCACGACGACGTCGGAGGACGTGTCCAACCCGGTGTAAGCACTTCTACCGGAAGGATCCGCGATGCCTGCCATCGACGTTCTCGACTCGTTCATGAACTACTCCGACACCGGCGAGGGTGGCGTGCCGGTGGTTTTCCTGCACGGCAATCCCACGTCTTCGTACTTGTGGCGCAATGTGATTCCGCATGTGAGCGGTGCGGTGCGGACGCTGGCGCCGGATCTGATCGGGATGGGGGAATCGGGTAAGCCCGATATCGACTATCGGTTCGCCGACCACGTGCGCTATCTGGACGCCTGGTTCGATGCGCTGGGGCTGGACGAGGTCGTGCTCGTCGGGCACGACTGGGGTGGGGCGCTGGCCATGGATCGGCTGGCGCGGTATCCGGAGCGGGTGCGCGGGATCGCGGTGATCGAGACCTTCCTGCGCCCGCTGAGCTGGGCGGAGATGCCGCCGCAGGGCGCGGAGCTGTTCCGCCGGTTCCGCTCGCCGGAGGGTGAGCAGCTGATCCTGCAGGAGAACATGTTCATCGAATTCAACCTGCCCTTCGGCGCGAAGAGTCTGACCCCGGCCGATCTGGACGTCTACCGCGCGCCCTACCCGACGCCCGAGTCCCGTCGTCCGATGCTGATGTGGCCCAGGGAGATTCCGTTCGACGGCGAGCCCGCTGACGTCGCCGAGATCATGGTGAACTACGGCCGTGCGATGGCCGACACCCCGCAGATCCCGAAACTGCTGATGGCCGTCGAGAACGGCATCGGTATGGGCGGGAACGAGACTATCGACTGGGCGAGAACCACATTCGCCAACATCGAGACGGTCGGCATCGGCCCCGCGGGACACCACGCGCCCGAGGATCAGCCCGATGCGATCGGCACGGCGGTGGCGCGGTGGCTGCGCGCGCACGACCTGTCCGGAGCTGCCACATCGGCCGAGGTGATTTCGCACTGAGTGGGCGTCCCCGTGCTTGCGTGACCGGCCGATCCGTCGAACCATGGTGGGGTGAGCATCGGATCGGCCGCAGCGCCGTTCACGCAGGAGCCCGTCCCCGGCGAGGCGGATCTGGTCGCGCGGGCGGTCGCCGGTGACGCGGCCGCGGTCACCGAGGTGGTCCGGCTGTTGCAGGATCCGCTGTACCGGCTGGCGCTGCGGATGACCGGCCGCCCGCCCGACGGCGAGGACGCCACCCAGGAGATCCTGCTGCGCGTGCTGGACAATCTGTCCACTTGGCGCGCCGAGGCCCGGCTGCTGACCTGGGCGTATCGCATCGGCGTGAACCATCTGCTGAATCTGCGCCGCCGCAGCCCGCAGGAACGCGCCCAGCTCTCCCTGGACGAATTCGCCACCGATCTGCGTGACGGCCTCGCCGAACAGGATCACCGCGGCCCCGAGGCGACCCTGCTGACCCGCGAGGTCCGCCTGACCTGCAGCCAGGCCATGCTGCAGTGCCTGAGCCGGGACGAACGCGTCGCCTTCGTGCTGAGCGAGGTCTTCGAATTCGACTCGTCCGCGGCGGCGTGGATTCTCGGCACGACACCGGTCGCCTATCGAAAACGTCTGCAGCGAGCCAAGAAACGCCTCGGCGACTTCCTGAACTCCACCTGCGGCCTGGCGAATCCGAAGGCCGCGTGCCGTTGCGCCCGCCGGGTCGACAAGGCCGTCGAACTCGGGCGCGTCGACCCGCGCCGCCCCGCCTACGCCACCCACTCGATCACCCCCGGCGGTCGCACGGCCGCCGCGGCCGAACAACAGATGGTCGGCCTGCACGACGCCGCGGCCGTATTGCGCGCGCATCCGGACTATGCCGCGCCCGAGGTGCGCAGGGATGTGGTCGCCGCCCTGCTCGATTCGGGACGTTTCCCGATGCTGGAACCTCCACGCGACTGAGTCGACGCGCGGTGGTGAGTGCCACGGTTCCGGGTAGGCCGATCGAAGGAAAGGCAGGTACACCCGATGAGCAGAACGGATATCGTGCGGGCGCTGCTGGATCGCGCCGGTACCAGCTATGCCCGGCAGGCCGGGATCGAACCGGCCGACGAACCCGCGCCGCTGTTCCAGCTGCTGATGCTCGCGGAATTGCTGAGTACCCGCATCGCCGCGGATATCGCGGTGGCCGCGACCCGGGAGCTGATCGACTCCGGCTTCACCACCCCGCGACTCGTCGCCGAGGCGGACTGGCAGGACCTGGTCGATGCGCTGGGGCGCGGGCACTACCGGCGCTACGACGAATCCACGGCCACCCGTCTCGGCGGCAACGCCACCTTCCTGCTCGAGCGCTATCACGGTGATCTGCGCCGTCTGGCGAGCGACGCGGACGAGGATCCGGGTCGGCTGGCCGAGCTGCTACAGCAGTTCAAGGGCATCGGCCCGGTCGGCGCGGATATCTTCCTGCGGGAGATCCAGGACGTGTGGACCTGGGTGCGGCCGCATTTCGACGATCGGGCCAGGCAGGGGGCCGAGCGGCTGGGCCTGCCGGTCGATCCGGCGAGTCTGGATCGGCTGAGTCCGTCGGGTCGCGATGCGGAGTTCGCCGCCGCACTGGTGCGCGTCACCCTCGACCGCGATCTCGCCGATGCGGTGCTCGCCGAGGCCGGGTAGTCCGGAACCTCGTCTACCAGGTGGTTTCGGTCGCCGAGGCGGTCTGGGAAAATAATTCGGCCGGGCGGGAATGGATGAGGCGGGCCGCTCGTTGGACTGGATCGACGCAAAGTTGAGCGCCTAAGACTCAAGTTACTGGTTGACTCGGACCCCGAGTGGATGCAAGATTGAGTCGACCACGCTCAGTATTGCTGAGGACCGTGCTCCAGGCGGTGTCGGGGTGAGGTCCGGTGGTTGCCGTCCGGCAGCCGCGGCAGGCGTCTGCCCTGCATCGCCACATATAGGTACGTCACATAGGAGGAACACAATGGCTCGTGCGGTCGGTATCGACCTCGGGACCACGAACTCTGTCGTCGCCGTTCTCGAAGGCGGCGAACCGGTCGTCGTCGCCAACTCGGAAGGATCGCGGACGACTCCGTCGATCGTCGCGTTCGCGAAGAACGGCGAGGTGCTCGTCGGCCAGCCAGCCAAGAACCAGGCCGTCACCAACGTCGATCGCACCATCCGCTCGGTCAAGCGCCACATCGGCACCGACTGGAGCGTGGACATCGATGGCAAGAAATACACCCCGCAGGAGATCAGCGCGCGCGTGCTGATGAAGCTCAAGCGCGACGCGGAGTCCTACCTCGGTGAGGAGATCACCGACGCGGTCATCACCGTCCCGGCGTACTTCGAGGACGCACAGCGCCAGGCCACCAAGGAAGCCGGCCAGATCGCCGGTCTGAACGTGCTGCGCATCGTCAACGAGCCCACCGCCGCGGCTCTGGCCTACGGCCTGGACAAGGGCGACAAGGAACAGACCATCCTGGTCTTCGACCTCGGTGGCGGCACCTTCGACGTCTCGCTGCTGGAAATCGGCGAGGGCGTCGTCGAGGTCCGCGCCACCTCCGGTGACAACCACCTCGGTGGTGACGACTGGGACGAGCGCGTCGTGCAGTGGCTGGTCGACAAGTTCAAGGGCTCCAGCGGCATCGACCTGACCAAGGACAAGATGGCGATGCAGCGGCTGCGTGAGGCCGCGGAGAAGGCCAAGATCGAGTTGAGCTCCTCGCAGAGCACCTCGATCAACCTGCCCTACATCACCGTGGACGCGGACAAGAACCCGCTGTTCCTGGACGAGCAGCTGACCCGCTCGGAGTTCCAGAAGATCACCTCCGATCTGCTGGACCGCACCCGTCAGCCGTTCCAGTCGGTCATCAAGGACGCCGGCATCTCGGTCTCCAATATCGATCACGTTGTGCTCGTTGGCGGTTCGACCCGTATGCCCGCCGTTTCCGAGCTGGTCAAGGAACTGACCGGCGGCCAGGAGCCCAACAAGGGCGTGAACCCGGACGAGGTCGTCGCCGTCGGCGCCGCACTGCAGGCCGGTGTGCTCAAGGGTGAGGTCAAGGACGTCCTGCTGCTCGATGTGACCCCGCTGTCGCTGGGCATCGAGACCAAGGGCGGGGTGATGACCAAGCTCATCGAGCGCAACACCACCATCCCGACCAAGCGCTCGGAGACCTTCACCACCGCCGACGACAACCAGCCGTCGGTGCAGATCCAGGTGTTCCAGGGTGAGCGCGAGATCGCTTCGCACAACAAGCTGCTGGGCTCCTTCGAGCTGACCGGCCTCCCGCCGGCCCCGCGCGGCGTGCCGCAGATCGAGGTCACCTTCGACATCGACGCCAACGGCATCGTGCACGTGACCGCGAAGGACAAGGGCACCGGCAAGGAGAACAAGATCAAGATCCAGGACGGCTCCGGCCTGTCCAAGGAGGAGATCGACCGGATGGTCAAGGACGCCGAGGCGCACGCGGCCGAGGACAAGACGCGTCGCGAGGAGGCCGAGACCCGCAACCAGGCCGAGTCCCTGGTGCACCAGACCGAGAAGTTCATCAAGGACAACGAGGACAAGGTGCCCGCGGATATCAAGGGCAAGGTCGAGTCGGCCATCACCGAGGCGAACGAGGCCCTGAAGGGCACCGACATCGCGGCCGTCAAGACCGCGGTGGAGAAGTTGGCCGCCGAGTCGCAGGCCCTGGGTCAGGCGATCTACGAGGCGTCGTCGGCCGATGCGGCAGCATCGGGCAACGGTGCTGCTCCCGAATCCGATGACACGGTCGTCGACGCGGAGGTCGTGGAAGAGCCGGAGAAGAAGTGACGGAAAACAATCCGGAATCCGAACCGGTCACGATCGTGGACAACCGCAAGGTCGATCCGGTCACTGGTGAGGTTCGCCAGGCCGCGGCGTCGCAGGACGCCGCGGCCGAGGGTGGAGCCGAATCGGCGGCCGAGGCCGAGGTGCACGCCGATCCGGTCCATGCCGAATTGGCCGAGCGCACGGCCGATCTGCAGCGCCTGACCGCCGAATACGCCAACTATCGGCGGCGGACCGAACGCGACCGCAAGGCCGCGATCGACACCGCCAAGGCGTCGGTCGTCACCGAACTACTCGGTGTGCTGGACGATCTGGATCGCGCTCGCGCACACGGCGACCTGGAATCCGGGCCGCTGAAGTCCGTGGCGGACAAGCTGTCCGAGGCGCTGCAGAAGCAGGGCCTCGAGCAGTTCGGCACGGAGGGCGAGTCGTTCGACCCGACCCTGCACGAGGCCGTGCAGCACGAGGGCGAGGGCCACGATCCGGTGATCGGTGTCGTGATGCGCAAGGGGTACCGCTTCGGCGACCGGGTGCTGCGGCACGCGCTTGTCGGGGTGACCGATGGGGTAACAGATCTGGTGACAGGAAATGCTGGCACCGATGACGACGACCATTGAGCAGCGGACATCTGAGCTGAGGAAAGGAGGAGATGCCTGGTGAATCGTGAGTGGCTCGAGAAGGACTTCTACAAGGAGCTGGGTATTTCCTCCGGCGCCACCCAGGACGAGATCAAGAAGGCCTATCGCAAACTGGCCCGGGACCTGCATCCGGACAAGAATCCGGGTGACGCGAAGGCCGAGGAGCGGTTCAAGGCCGTCAGCGAGGCGCATGCCGTGCTGTCCGATCCGGAGAAGCGCACGGAGTACGACGAGGCCCGGAAGTTGTTCGCCAGCGGCGGTTTCGGTCGTGGCGGCTTCTCACCCGGTGGTGGCGGCGGCTACGGACAGGGTGGATTCAACGAGTTCAACCTGGGCGACATCTTCGGTGGCGCAGCCGGTTCCACCGCGGACGGCGGGCTCGGCGATATTCTCGGCGGCCTGTTCAACCGCGGCCCCGGCGGTACGACGCGCACCTCGACCCGGCCGCGGCGCGGCAGTGATGTGGAGACCGAGACCAATCTCGGCTTCCGCGAGGCCGCGCAGGGCGTCACCGTGCCTCTGCGGATGACCAGCCCGTCGCCGTGTACGACCTGTCACGGCAGCGGCGCGAAGCCCGGTACGAGTCCGCGAGTCTGCCCGCACTGCAACGGAACCGGCGTCATCAGCCGGAACCAGGGTGCGTTCGGATTCAGCGAACCGTGCGAGGACTGCCGCGGCACGGGGTCGATCATCGACGATCCGTGTGTGGACTGCCGCGGTACCGGCATCCAGAACCGGACCCGCACCATCACGGTGCGGATTCCGCCGGGTGTGCGGGACGGTCAGCGAATTCGCCTGGCGGGCCAGGGCGAAGCAGGTCTGCGCGGTGCGCCCGCGGGTGATCTGTTCGTCACCGTGCACGTCAGCCAGGACAAGGTCTTCGGCCGCAACGGCGACGATCTGACCCTGGTGCTGCCGGTCAGCTACAGCGAATTGGTGCTCGGCACAACGGTGTCCGTGCCCACGCTGGAGGGCCGGGTCGGCGTGAAGGTGCCCGCGGGCACCGCCGACGGCCGTACCCTGAGAGTGCGCGGGCGCGGTGTGCCCAAGCGCTCCGGTGGTGCGGGCGATCTGCTGGTGACGGTCAAGGTCGCGGTTCCGCCGAAGCTGGACGACGAGGCCTCCGAGGCGCTGCGGCGTTACGCGGAGGCGGAGAAGGCCGGTGGGTTCGACCCGCGAGCTGGATGGGCAGGTGCGTAATGTCCGGTCATGCAGGGGCTTCACCCCCACAGCCGCCCGGTAACGACCGGGGTGGAGCAGGCGCCGAGTACTTCGTGATCTCGGTTGCCGCCCAGCTGGCCGGTATGCACGCGCAAACGCTGCGCACCTACGACCGGCTGGGTCTGGTCACCCCGCACCGCACCTCGGGCGGGGGCCGGCGCTATTCGAACCGGGATGTGGAGTTGCTCCGCGAGGTGCAGCGCCTGTCCCAGGACGAGGGCGTCAACCTGGCCGGTATCAAGCGCATCATCGAACTGACCAACCAGGTCGAGGCGCTGCAGCAGCGGGTCGGCG
Source organism: Nocardia jiangxiensis NBRC 101359 (assembly GCF_000308615.1). GTDB lineage: Bacteria > Actinomycetota > Actinomycetes > Mycobacteriales > Mycobacteriaceae > Nocardia > Nocardia jiangxiensis. The sequence goes on along the minus strand of NZ_BAGB01000073.1, from coordinate 25,533 downwards.
AGCTCTCCGACGAGGTCGAGCGCCTGCGTTCGGCCTACCGCCCCGATCTGACTCCGCCGCAACGCAGCACCGCACTCGTGGTCTGGCAGCCGCGCAACAAGCGCCGCTAGATCGCGAAATATCCACCGAGACAGCGCCCCTGGTGACAGGGGCGCTGTTTTCGTAGCTGGGGGAGCGGCCTCCCGGCAGTGCACCGCACGGTGATTGGTTGCGAGAGGTGTGCTGTGTCCGCGGGGCGAGCATTGTGTGATGTGGCACTGGGGCGGCTGCGCCGGAATCCGCGATCGGGTGGCGAGAATGTTGCCGGAGCGGTGAACCCGGGCGGTCCGGTGGTCGAGATCGAGTGGTGATCGATTGCAGGGAGATCGCTGTAGAAGTGAGTCTTTCAAAATGAATCATGTTGATTCGGTGACGACCGGGCGGGGAATGACCGAATTTACTGGGCAAACGGTTGGTTTATCGGTGGCGACACCTGCGTTGAGCAGGTTCGGGGGGAATTACACGTGGGTTGTTCGGGCGGTTTGGTCCGTTGCTGGCAAACCTCGCCTACACTCTGATCGCATCGGCTGCTGCCGGGTTTCTGGACGGCGTGCTACTCGTGGCCGTGCTCGTATTCGAGTGCGAAATGGGGTTGTGAGACAGATGGATTCGCGTGCCGCCGCCTTGGTCAGGACGACGTTCAAAGCGGTTGCTGCGGAGGAGGCGGGGCCTGAGGAAGTGGCGGGATCGTTCTTCGCGATCCTGTTCAGCGCGCAACCGCAGCTGCGCGAGTTCTTTCCCGCATCCCTGGACACTCAGCGTGAGCGCCTGGTCTCCGCGCTCGCCCATGTGGTGGATCGGCTCGAGGAGCCCGACGAGCTGCTGCCGTTCCTCGCGCAGCTCGGACGCGATCACCGCAAGTTCGGCATCGCGCCGGAACATTATCCGGCCGTGGGGAAATCGCTGATCACGGCGGTGCGTGCGCATGCGCGCACGGAATTGTGGACCGAGGAGGTGGAGCACGCCTGGCAGGAGTGCATCACCCTGATCACGCGCACCATGATCGTGGGGGCGCAGGATTGCGGCACGCCCGCGGTGTGGACCGGCACGGTGGTCGAACATCACCGGGTGCTGGACGATCTCGCCGTCGTGCGGGTGCGGTTGGATCAGCCGATGCGGTACGCCGCCGGTCAGTACCTGAGCGTGCAGGTCCCGTCCCGGCTGCGGATGTGGCGGTATCTGTCCCCGGCCGGTCCGTCGAATGCCGAGGGGGAGATCGAATTCCACGTGCGCGCCCGCACCGGCGGCTGGGTCAGCCCGGCCCTGGTCGGGCACACCGCGGTCGGCGACCAGTGGCTGTTGAGTGCGCCGATGGGCGGGCTCGGCATCCCCCGCAACACCCGGCGCAAACTGCTGATGATCGGCTGCGGCACCGGAATCGCCCCGCTGCGAGCGCAACTCGTGGCGATGGCGCGTCGCCGGTCCAATCCGCGGGTGCATCTGTTCGTCGGCGGGCATCACCCGTGCGACCTGTACGACCTCGTGACATTGAGTGAATTGGCCGCGGCCAACAAATGGCTGACCGTCACGCCGATCGTCGAGAGCGAGGAAAACCCTTGGTGGTACTTCGATTCCGGTGATCCGACCCCGGACCTGCCGGGTCTGGACCCGCGCCGCACCGGCCAGATCGGCGCTGTCGTAGCGGGTTACGGCCCGTGGGCCGATCGTGACGTGCAGATCTCGGGCTCCCCGTCGATGGTGCAGACCACCAAATTCCGCCTGATGGCCGCGGGTACACCTGCCGTCAACATCCGCCACGACCCGTTGTTCTGAGAGACCTCAAACCCCTTCGTAGCGAATGGCTTCCGCGGGGGTGCCGGTCTGGATCAGGCGATCGATGGTCGCCGTGGTCATCCCCGGCGAACCGCACACCAGGATCTGGTGGTGCTCCAGCGGCCCCATCTCCCCGACGACGTCCGCGAGAGTGCCCTCCAGCATCTCGTCCACATCGAACCCCACGTCCACCCGGCAGCTCTCGTACCAGGGGTCTTCCCAGGTCGGATCGTCGGGACTCTCCACCACGGGAACGACCGTCAGCCAGGGCAGTTCGCCGGTCAGCAGGTAGAGCATGTCCGAGGCGTACAGGTCGCGGGGTGAGCGGCCGCCGATGAACAGGTGGGTGCGGGGCGGTTCCGGGCGACGGGAGATCTCCAGCAGGATCGAGCGCAGCGGCGCCAGACCCGTACCGCCGGCCAGCATCACCACATCGGTCGCGTCGTTGTCGACCGACAGCCAGCCCGCCGGATCGGTGATCCGCCATTCGTCGCCCGGCTGGGTGTCCGCGACGATCGATCCGCTGCACCACCCGCCCGGCACGGTCCGGACGTGGAACTCCAGCTTGCCGTCCCGGGAGGGCGCCAGGGCGGGCGACAGGCGCCGCCGCAACCCGGGATGCTGCGGAATCTGCACCTCGACCGACTGGCCCGCGACGAACGGCACGTAGTCACCGATCAGCCGCACCACCGCGATGTCGTGCCGCAGACGGTGGTGCCCGACCACCGTCGCGGCCCATTCGGTGGGCGCGCCGAGGTGGATCTCGCCGGTCTCATCGGGGCCGAGGGTCATACACCATCCCTGTTCGTCGAAATACCTTGTCCTGCGGTCGAATCGATCGGCTGCGGATCACACCGGATCCGCGGTGATGGCCCATTCCGGTGTGCCGACCGCCACCAGTGCCCGGGTGGTGGCCGCGATCATCCGGGGCGATCCGGCGATCTGGATCTGCCGATCGGACCAGGAACCGAAGCTCGCCACCACCGCACCCAGATTACCGATCAACCTGCGGTGCATGCCGAACGGCGGGTCGGCCGGGGGATGCGGATACCACCAGGGGTTGGATGCGTTCTCGCACACCGGAATCACGGTCAGCCACGGATTGCTCAGCGACAGCTGCCACATGTTCTCCACGTCGTACAGATCGCACGGATACTGCCCGCCCATGAAGAAGTGCACCCGCGGATTGTCACCGCGCCTGCCCATCTCGATGAGCTGCGCGCGCAGCGGTGCGATACCGGTGCCCGAACCGATCATCAGCACATCGGTGCCGCTGTCGCGGTCCACGTGCAGCCCGCCCAGCGGCCCGGCGATCTGCCAGACGTCCCCCGCCTCGGTCTCGGCGACGATGGCCGGGCTCACCCAGCCGTTCTCCACCTTGCGGACGTGGAATTCGATCTCCCCGTAGGGATTCGTCGGAATCGCGGGCGAGAGGTACCGCCACATCTTGGGCCGCTGCGGAACCGACACCGGGACGTACTGTCCGGCCTGATAGGGAATCGGCGTCTCGGATTGCAGCCGCACGATCGCCAGATCCTCCAGCACCTGCCGGTGTCCGACCACCGTCGCCTCCCAGAAGGGCTGGGAGGTATCGGAATTCGCGCCGATGGCCATCGAGGCGGAGACCAGGATGCCGATATCGCGCCAGCCCTCCTCGAGTTCGCGGGACCAGCCGCCGATGCCGAAGTAGGTGCGGAACGCGGCCACCAGTGCGCGGCCGGCGATATCGTAATGTGCCGCCTCGACCCCGTACTTGCGGTGGTCGCGGGCGAGTTGTTCGAGGAAGTGCTGGGCGCGGTCCCAGTCCTCGAGATGGTCGAGCACGAACTGCACGGCGGTCATCACGCGTTTGGGCTGCATGTCCATGGCGGGCGGGAACAGCTCCCGCAGCCGAGGATTCTCCCCGAACATATGGCCGTAGAACGCGCTGACCAGCCGTTCCGGCCCGTTCGGCGCTTCGATGACGGACCGGAAATTGGCGCGGACCAGCGCAGCCGAACGCGCATCCACGACTCGAGCTTCCTTTCTCATAGAACGGTCCGGACCGCAGGCCCGGACCGGCTCGGGTTCCAGTATCCCCGAAAAAACCGTGGTCGCACGGTTATGAGGTCTTGACGGTACCCAACCTCGCTGAGGGCGAAACGCCGTGGTCGGGTGGTTCGCGGGGCTAGCGTGGGGGAAGCGGTCCCCGGTGGCATTGCGTGAGCCGCCGAAAAGAATCAAACTTGAGCGGAACAGACTCAACTTCTACTGCGTTGAACTGATCGGAAGCAGCCGGACGAGGCTGCGCAGAGACGACAAGTAGGAAGGTGATCGTGGACTCGTTCAATCCCACCACCAAGACCCAGGCGGCGATGACCGCCGCACTGCAGTCCGCATCGGCCGCGGGCAATCCGGAGATCCGTCCGGCGCACTTGCTGGTGGCGTTGCTGGATCAGACCGACGGCATCGCCGCCCCGCTGCTCGAGGCCGTCGCCGTCGATCCGGCCACGGTCCGGCGCGAGGCCCAGGACATCGTGGACCGGCTGCCGCGCGCCAGCGGCGCCACCACCACACCTCAGCTGGGGCGCGAGGCCCTCGCGGCCATCACCGCCGCACAGCAGCTGGCCACCGAACTCGGCGACGAGTACGTCTCCACCGAACATCTGATGGTCGGCCTGGCGCGCGGCGATTCCGATGTGTCCCAACTACTTCTGAAGTACGGCGCGACCGCGGACGGGCTGCGGGAGGCGTTCACCGCGGTGCGCGGCAGCGCCCGCGTCACCTCGCCGGACCCCGAGGGCAGCTATCAGGCGCTGGAGAAGTACTCCACCGATCTGACCGCCGCCGCCCGCGAGGGCAAACTGGACCCGGTCATCGGCCGCGATACCGAGATCCGGCGCGTGGTACAGGTTCTGAGCCGCCGCACCAAGAACAATCCGGTGCTGATCGGTGAGCCCGGCGTCGGCAAGACCGCGATCGTGGAGGGCCTGGCCCAGCGCATCATCGCCGGTGACGTGCCGGAGTCGTTGCGCGGCAAGCGCTTGGTCTCGCTCGACCTGGGCGCGATGGTCGCCGGGGCCAAGTACCGAGGTGAATTCGAGGAGCGGCTCAAGGCCGTGCTCGAGGAGATCAAGCAGAGCGCCGGGCAGATCGTCACCTTCATCGATGAGCTGCACACCATCGTCGGCGCGGGCGCGACCGGCGAGTCGGCCATGGACGCGGGCAACATGATCAAGCCGATGCTCGCGCGCGGCGAGCTGCGTCTGGTCGGCGCGACCACGCTGGACGAATACCGCCAGCACATCGAGAAGGATCCGGCGCTGGAGCGGCGGTTCCAGCAGGTGCTGGTCGGCGAGCCGTCGGTGGAGGACACCGTCGGCATCCTGCGCGGGCTCAAGGAGCGGTACGAAGTGCACCACGGTGTGCGCATCACCGACTCCGCGCTGGTCGCCGCGGCCACGTTGTCGGATCGGTACATCACCTCCCGGTTCCTGCCGGACAAGGCGATCGACCTGGTCGACGAGTCGGCCTCGCGGCTGCGGATGGAGATCGACTCGCGTCCGGTGGAGATCGACGAGGTCGAACGCGCGGTGCGACGGCTCGAGATCGAAGAGGTCGCCCTGGCCAAGGAGACCGACGCGGCATCCAAGCAGCGCCTGGAGAAATTGCGTCAGGAACTGGCCGACGACCGCGAGAAGCTCAACCAGCTGATGGCCCGCTGGCAGAACGAGAAGCAGGCCATCGATGGTGTGCGCGTGATCAAGGAGGAACTCGAATCGCTGCGCGGCGAATCCGAGCGCGCCGAACGCGACGGTGATCTGGGCAAGGCCGCCGAACTGCGCTACGGGCGCATCCCGCAGTTGGAGAAGCAGCTGGCCGAGGCCGAGGAGAAGGCCGGGACCGCCGGCAGCGGCTCCGACGGCGAGGTGATGCTCAAGGAGGAGGTCGGCCCGGACGATATCGCCGAGGTGGTCTCGTCGTGGACCGGAATTCCGGTCGGGCGGATGCTCGAGGGCGAGACGCAGAAGCTGCTGCGCATGGAGGAGGAGCTGCGCGGCCGGGTGGTCGGGCAGGCCGAACCGGTGCGGGCGGTGTCCGATGCGGTGCGCCGCGCGCGTGCCGGGGTCGCGGATCCGAATCGGCCGACGGGATCGTTCCTGTTCGTCGGACCGACCGGCGTGGGCAAGACCGAATTGGCGAAGGCGTTGGCGGACTTCCTGTTCGACGACGAACGCGCCATGATCCGGATCGATATGAGCGAGTACTCCGAGAAGCACGCGGTGGCTCGCCTGGTCGGCGCGCCGCCCGGATACGTCGGCTACGACCAGGGCGGTCAGTTGACCGAGGCGGTGCGACGCCGGCCGTACACGGTGGTGCTGTTCGACGAGATCGAGAAGGCGCACCCGGACGTGTTCGACATCCTGCTGCAGGTGCTCGACGAGGGCCGGTTGACCGACGGCCAGGGCCGCACGGTCGACTTCCGCAACACCATCCTCATCCTCACCTCCAACCTGGGTGCGGGCGGCGACAAGGAGTTCGTGATGAATGCGGTGCGCGCCGCGTTCAAGCCGGAATTCCTCAACCGCCTGGACGATGTGGTGATGTTCCACGCGCTCGACGAGGAGGAACTCGAGGAGATCGTCGGCATCCAGCTGAACCAACTGCAGAAGCGTCTGGCGCAGCGGCGGCTCACCCTGGAGGTCAGCGATTCGGCGCGGTTCTGGCTGGCGGTGCGGGGCTACGACCCGGCGTACGGCGCCCGCCCGCTGCGTCGGCTGATCCAGCAGTCCATCGGCGATTCCCTGGCCAAGGAACTGCTGGCCGGCGAGATCACCGACGGCGATCTGGTGAAGGTCAACGTCTCCCCGGACGGTGACGGCCTGATTGTCGGCAGGTGAACAGGGCCATACGGCTGATCCTCGGATGTGGTCTGGATCTCCCCTAATCTGGAATGTATGACCACTCCGAGCGATCCGTGGGCACAGCGGCCGGATTCGCCCGACGCGCCGACCGAACATCTCGGAGCGCCGGGCGAGCCTGAGGGTATGCGTACGCCGGAGTACTCGGACGCATACGGGTCGACCGAGCCCTATCAGTACTTCGACCAGGCTCCCGGGCCGAATCCGACTCGGGAGCTGCCGCCGTATCAGAGTCAGTGGGGCGTCTACGAGGGGCCCGGTCCGGGCGAGGCCGCGTACGACACCCAGTGGATCGGTCCGGCCCGCACGACGCCGGTTCAGAACGGCCCGCAGCCGACGCTGGTCGGCCCGCCCGATCTGCCGCCGGACCAGCCCCCGCCGCACCGCGACCGGCGCGGCATGTGGGTGGGGTTGACGCTGGTGGCCTTCGCGGTGGTGGTGCTCGGCGCGGTCGCGGTCGGGTTGTTCCTGGGCAGTGATTCCTCGTCGTCCTCGACCGCCGGGGGCACCACGTACCGCAGCGCTCCCACCGGACTGCCGCTGTTCCCGCAGTCGCCCGATACGCCCGGCACCGGGACGACCACCGCGCCGCAGCTGCCCGGCCTGGGCGGCACCGCCGACGGCCTCGGCGCGACGATGGGCACCATCAGCGCCAACGACGGATCCACGCTGACCGTCGATTCGCTGTCCGGTTCGACCATCACCGTGCACACCGATGCCAAGACCGAGGTGATCGCGCTGGGTTCGAGCACCATCGCCGATCTGCATCCCGGCGATATGGTCGTGGTCCAGGGCGACAAGAACGCCGACGGTTCGATTCAGGCCAAGATCGTCATCGGCACCGCACTGCCCTCGCAGGGCACTCCCACGCCCACGCCGACCCGCTGATCCGCGGGCGGCCACGCACAACACGCAGTGCGCACACCACGCGCGGTGCGCGTGGCAACTAGACTTGTCCGCGATGACGGCAATGTGGTTCGGACTCGCGGCGATCGCACTGGTTGGTGCGATCGTGCTGCTGTATTTCGATCGGCTCCAGCGGCAGCGGACCGGTCACGTGCGTCAGGTCTGGGCGAAAGCTCAGGGCTACACCTATGTTTCGGTCGAACCGGCACTGGCGGCGACGTGGCGTCGCGGTGCGATGGCCAAACTCGGGTACCTGTCCGCGGTCGACGTGGTCTCCGGTAATCGCAAGGGCGAGAAGTTCGTTCTGTTCGATCTGGAGGACGCCGCGACGCTGGTCGCCGTGCGTCGGCAGATCGGCTCCGATATCGATATCGACCTGCGCCTCAAGACCGCCGCCCCGCCCAAGGACGCGGATCTGGAACTGCTCGGCGCCATCGGTGACCGAGTGGTGTTCGCGACCAATCCGGATATCGCCCGGCACGCGGTGGATCAGCGGATGGTCGCCTTCATCGAAACCCTTTCCGGCAGCGTGCAACAGCTGTGGAGTGAGGGCAACTGGACGCTCGGCGTGCTGCCGGTGGGCCTGTCCTCGCGGGAGTGGGAGGGCGCGGTCGACGCGGTGCTGCGACTGTCCGGTCTGCTGCACGTGCTGCCGCCGGTGGCCGGTGGCGCCGACTCCGGGGATCCCGATGTGCGTGATCCGGGACGTCCGCTTCCGCGCGCTCGCGACGAGGGCGAGGATCCGGAGGCGGACTATGACCAGGATCGGCCGGGCCCACGCGGTTACGGCGACTACGACCAGGACCGTCGCTACGACGACGAGCGCCGGTACGCCGAACGCCCCGATGCGGACCGCCGCTACGACGAGCGCCCCTACGAGCGCGACTTCGACGATCCGGACGACCGTGCCCACCCGTCCGCGCAACTCGGCGAATTCGATTCCGAGCGACGCGATTACGAGATTCCCGCCGACGAGTCCGACAGCGGGTACGCCTCGCTGGTGAACGATATCGCCGGGGAATCCGAACCGCCGCAACGTCGCCCGGCGCTGGCCGTGGTGCCCGATCCGCGCACCCGCGTCCGGCGCAACTGGCCCCCGGCCGAGGAGTCCTCGCCCGAGGACTCCGAACACCAGCCCGAGGAACCCGAATTCGCCGAGGACCTGCCCGAGGAGGAGTCCGACCGGCCCGGCGGCCCGTTCCACCCCGGCTTCCGCCCGTATCAGGGCCCCGCGCCGAGCTGAGCATCCGCGGTGCGTACCGCTGGTGAACGGTGGTCGGCACGGGTGCGCGATGATTAGGGCATGACCGAAACACCCGCCGCCCGCCTACCCGGCGCGAGCAGGCCCGTAGCCATGGTCACCGGTCCGACGTCCGGAATCGGCCACGCCTACGCGACGCGACTGGCCTCGCTCGGCTACGACCTGGTGCTGGTCGCCCGCGACGAGCAGCGTCTGGTCGCCCTGGGCGAGGAGATGAGCAGGCGTTTCGACACCCGGTCCCAGGTGCTGGCGGCGGATCTGGCCGACCGTGCCGACCGCGAGCGGGTCGCCGAGCGGCTGGGCGAGGGTGTCGAGTTCCTGGTCAACAATGCGGGCCTGGGCATCTCCGGCGAATTCTGGTCCAACGACTGGGAAAAGTTGCGGGCGCAACTGGACGTCAACGTCACCGCGGTCACGCAGCTGACCCACGCGGCCCTGCCGCCGATGATCGCCGCGGCGAAGGGCGCGATCGTGAACGTCGCCAGTGTCGCGGGTCTGATTCCGGGACGTGGATCGACGTATTCGGCGTCCAAGGCCTACGTCGTATCCTTGTCCGAAGGGCTGGCGGGCGGACTCGCAGGAACGGGAGTTCGAGTGCAGGCGCTGTGCCCCGGATTCGTCCACACCGAATTCCACGATCGGGCCGGTATCGATATGTCGTCGCTGCCGAAGCCGATGTGGCTCGATGTCGAGCAGGTAGTGGCGGGTTCACTGCGTGATCTGGAATCCAACCAGGTGGTCAGCGTGCCCGGCGCCCAGTACAAGGTGCTCACCACGGTGGCCGGGATGATCCCGCGCTCCCTGCTGGTCCGCGCCAGTCGGACCCTGTTCAACGCACGCGGTAGGACTTAGAGCGGCCAGGCCCGCAGCGGCCGGTCGACAGAAAGGACACGGCACACAAGATGATCGAATCGACCACCGACCGGGACAGACTGGCCGGGCTGGTACGGGAGCTGGCCGTCGTGCACGGCCGAGTCACCCTGTCTTCGGGCAAGGAAGCCGACTACTACGTCGACCTGCGCCGCGCGACGCTACATCACCAGGCCGCGCCGCTGATCGGAGCGTTGTTGCGCGAGTTGGTATCGGACTGGGAATTCGATGCGGTCGGCGGGCTCACCATGGGCGCCGATCCGGTGGCGGTCGCGGTGATGCACGCCCCCGGACGTCCGGTGGACGCGTTCGTGGTGCGCAAGGCCGCCAAGACGCACGGCATGCAGCGGCAGATCGAGGGACCGGACATCGTCGGTAAGCGGGTGCTGGTGGTCGAGGACACCACCACGACCGGCAATTCCCCGCTCACCGCGGTGCGCGCGTTGCGCGAGGCCGGGGCGACGGTGGTCGGCGTGGCGACCGTGGTGGACCGGGAGACCGGGGCGGATCAAGTGATCGCCGCGGAGGGTCTGGAATACCGTTCGATCCTCGGGCTCAAGGATCTCGCCCTCGGGTGACTGGGACGTCCGACGCTGTTGGCACTGGGTTAGCCTGGACGCTGGTCTCCTGTCGAACAGTGTTGTCGTGAAGGGTCGTGTGAGTCGCCTGTGGTGAGCATTGCGGTGAACAAAGGGCGTGAGAATGTCGCGATGCTCGGCATCGGCGCTTACCGGCCCACCCGGATCGTCAGCAACGCCGAAGTGTGCGAGGTGCTCGATTCGACCCCGGAGTGGATCTACGAGCGCACCGGAATTCACAACCGGCGCTGGATCAGCGGTGACGAGACGCTGCGTACGATGGCGGCCGCCGCGGGGGAGCGCGCGATCGCCAACAGCGGTATCGACCGGTCTCTGATCGGCGCGCTGGTGCTGGCCAGCTCGAGCTGGTTGAAACTGACCCCGCACGGTGCGCCGACCATCGCGCACGACATGGGGATGAACGGCATCCCGGCGTTCGATCTGACCTCGGGCTGCGGCGGTTTCGGCTACGGGCTCGGCGTGGCCGCGGATATGATCCGCGCCGGTTCGGCCGATTACATCCTGGTGATCGGGGCCGAGACGATGACCGTCGGCCTGGATCCGACCGACCGCGGCACCGCGATGATCTTCGGCGACGGCGCCGGTGCGGTGGTGGTCGGGCCCAGCGACGAGAACGGCATCTCTCCGACGGTGTGGGGCAGTGACGGCGAGAATGCCGAGGCCATCGCCCAGAACGTCGATTTTCTCGCGTACATGGACAAGGCGCAGGCGTTGCAGGGCGCGGATCCCGATGCCGAGCCGGTGGGCCGGATGTCGCTGCGGATGGAGGGACCGCGGGTGTTCCGGTGGGCCGCGGTGACGCTGCCGCGGGCGTTGTCCTCGGCGCTGGAGATGTCCGGGGTGGCCAAGGAGGACATCGAGGTCTTCGTCCCGCATCAGGCCAATGCCCGGATCAACGAGCTGATGCGCAAGAATCTCGGTCTGGCCGACGATATTCCGATGGCCAACGACATCGAGAACACCGGTAACACCTCGGCGGCATCGATTCCGCTGGCGATCGAGGAGATGCTGGTCAGCGGGCGGGCCAAGGGCGGTCAGCTGGCCTTGCTGCTCGGTTTCGGGGCCGGCCTGAGCTATGCCGGTCAGGTGGTTCGGCTGCCACCCGTACCGCTCGAGCCCAGTTTCTGATGCGCCCGTTCCGGATTGCCTATGCGGCGGCGGCCGCCTTGACCGTGGCCGGTGCGCTCACCGGACGCGAGCGGCTGCAGTGGATCGGCAAGCCCGCGATGATGCCGCTGCTGGCCGCCGACGTGGTGCGCGCGGGCGATGCGCTCGCTCCCGCGGATCGACGGTTGCTGCTCGGCTCGCTGGCCGCCGCGACGGTGGGCGATGTGCTGCTGATCGATCCGGACGACGATCGTCGCCTGGTCGCGGGTGCGAGCGCGTTCGCGGTGATGCAGACGGGCTATTCGGCGCTGTGGTGGCGGCGTGGGGCGCGGCCGCGGGTCGTGGTGGCGCTGCCCCGGATCGCGGCCTGGGCGGGAGCCGGTGCGCTGCTGCGGGTTCGGGCGCCCCGGATCGCGATTCCGTTGAGCGCGTACGGCGCCACGCTCGGTACGGCCGCGGTACTCGCCTCGGATCCCGGGCTGGCTCCCGAGGCCGAAACCGTTGCGGGGATGACCGTTCCGTCGTCCGATCCGCGTAGCCGGCTGGGACTGGGCGCGCTGCTGTTCACCGTCTCGGACGGGCTGATCGTGGTGCGCCGCCTGTTCGCCCGGACCTCGCGGGCTCGCCGGATCAGCGAGGGCGTCGTCCTGGGGACGTATGCCGCGGCCCAGTACCTGCTGGCCGATCCCGAAGTCCACCGGCGGTGATCCTCACAGGCACAGGATGATTCGGTCGCGGTCGGACGGGTCGACGCGGATCGAGATCGTCTCGCCGACCGCGATTCTGGGGCGGTCGATCGGAGCGACGTCGAAAACGATGGTGCCGCGGTAGGTTTCGGATCCGGGCACGTTCAGCTCGAGATCCAGTTCGGTGAGTTCGGTGTGATGGTCGGTGTGTGCGAGCGGATGCACGCCCTCGATCACCGCCCACCCTTCCAGGCCGTGCCGCAACAACTTCCGATCACTGTGCGAGGGACGCTGTGCGTAGAGCATCCCGAGACCGACACAGGATCCGAACATCCCCACCAACGCCACCAGCTGGAATGCCACCGTCCCCGGCGGCGTGCGATGCACCACCCACCCCAGCCACAGGCCGAGAAGGATCAGGTACCCGGCTGTCACACCGAGCACAGTGCGAAGTATCCGAGAGTGGTTCATGACCCACCTCCACCACCACTTACCAGGGTAGTGCCCGCGCGGCACCCCGCGCAGTAAATGCGTTCTCGGTTGTGTGATCATCCATCGGTGTTTTCCACCAGCGCGCGGTCGGCATCGTGAGTGCGGGCGACCAGGAACTACCCGGGCCCACCGAATGGGGTGAGCATCCGTACGGGGTGGGGCCCTGGGTGCAGGAGTTCGGGACGGAGCCGCCGCAGGATCCGCGGCTGGATCCGGAGTTGCTCGCCGAGGGCGATCGGCGCAACGTCGTGGACGCGTACCGGTACTGGACGCGGGAGGCGATCATCGCCGACATCGATGAGCGCAGGCACGAATTCCATGTCGCCATCGAGAATTTCGGGCACGACGCGAATATCGGCACCGTGGTCCGCACGGCCAACGCGTTCGCCGCGGCGGCGGTGCACATCGTCGGTCGTCGGCGCTGGAATCGGCGCGGCGCGATGGTGACCGACCGGTATCAGCACATCGAACATCACGCCGATATCGCCGGACTGCTGGAATTCGCCGAACGCGCGAATCTGGTCGTCGTCGCGGTCGACAACGTGCCCGGCGCCGTGCCACTGGAGACGGTGCGGCTGCCGCGCAACTGCCTGCTGCTGTTCGGGCAGGAGGGTCCGGGGGTGACCGAGCAGGCGAAGTCGGCGGCGGTCATGACGGTCTCGATCGCACAGTTCGGTTCCACGCGCAGTATCAATGCCGGGGTCGCGGCCGGGATCGCCATGCACACCTGGATCGCGCAGCATGCCGATCCGAGCCGAGCCTGGTGAACCGGGTCGATCGCGGACGCGAGACGGTTGGGTAACAAATCGGGCGCGAAAACCGCGGTTCTGCTGGCACCATGGATGCCATGAGTGCGTCCAGCGACGATGTGCCCACCCCACAGCACGCCCGTGCCGCGGCCGGTGGGGCGGCCGATCCGACGGCCGCGGAGTGGTCGCGCCGCGCGGATATGGCCGAATCCGCGATCGTGTCGCGCAGTCTGCTCAGGTTGTGGGGGATTCCGGGAACCGAACTGGGTGTGGTCGGCTGGCCCGCGGTCCTGCGCGAGCGGCTGTTCTTCACCTGGAACTACTGGTGGCAGGCGCATCTGATCGACTGCGCGGTCGACGCCGCCAACCGCGAGCCCACCGCGGCCCGGGTGCGCCGCGTCGCGGCGCTGGCCCGCGGGCATCGCCTGCGCAACCTCACCGGCTGGACCAACAACTACTACGACGATATGGCCTGGTTGGCCCTGGCGCTGCAGCGCGCCGACCGCATCCGCGGCGTCACCGATGTGCGCGGCGGGCTGGTCGCCCTGGAGAAGGCGCTGACCACCGGCTGGCAGCCGCAGATCGGCGCACTCCCGTGGCGCAAGGGCGCGGATTACTACAACACCCCGGCCAACGGTCCGGCCGCCATCGCCCTGGCCCGGTTCGGTCGCTACACGCGGGCGGCGGAGATCGCGGACTGGCTGGACAAAAATCTGCGTGATGGTGAGACGGGCCTGATCCTGGACGGCGTGCACCTGCCGTCGAATCGGATGGAGCGCAACGTCTTCAGCTACTGCCAGGGCGTGGTCCTCGGTCTGGAAACCGAATTGGCCGTGCACACAGGCGAATCCGTGCATGTGGACCGGGTGCGGCGGCTGGTCGCCGCGGTCGCGGAGCAGATGACCGACCACGGCGTCGTCACCGGCGGCAGCGGCGGCGACGGTGGACTGTTCAACGGGATTCTGGTGCGTTATCTGGCGCTGGTGGCCCTGTTGCTGCCGGGCGAGGACGCCGACCGGGCGCAGATCCGGCGGCAGGCCGCCTCCATCGTCACGGCCTCGGCCCGCGCGGCCTGGGATCATCGGCTCGAGGTGGAGGGCGAACCGCTGTTCGGCGACGTCTGGTCCGATCCGGCGCACCTGCCCGTCGGCACCGCGGGCGCGGCGAAATTCACCGCGAACGGATCGGTCACACCGTCTCGCACCCCGGAGCGGGATCTGTCGGTGCAATTGTCGGGATGGCTGCTGATGGAGGCCGCGTACACGGTGACCGCCGCCGGATTCTGAGTCCGCGGACCGTCAGAGGGCTTCGCCTTCGGTGCACATGGATTCGGGCCGATCGAGGTCGAAATCCTCGGTCGGGCGCGACATCTCCAACCGGTACTGCCGAATGCCCAGCGCGGTCCCGATGATCAGGCAGGCGACCAGCGTCCCGATCACCGTCGGCATCAGCCAGGACACCTTGCCCAGGAATCCGCCCGCGTAGAAGCCGATCAGCAACAGCACCGGAGCCCAGATGATCGCGCCGATCGTGCTGGCGAGGGTGTAGCGCCGGTGATCCATCTGCGCGGCCCCGGCCACCAGCGGGCACAGCGTGCGCACCCAGGGAATCCAGCGTGCCACCAGCACCGCCAGGAATCCGTGCCGATGCAGCATCTCGGTGACTCGCGTGAGATTTCTGGTGTTGATATATCGCCCGTCACGGCGGGCCACCAGCCGGTGTCCGGTGCGATGCCCGATGACGTACCCCACCTGATTACCCGCGATCGCGGCGATCATGGTGCCCACGGCCAGCGCCCACACCTGGGTGCCGCCGGTCTCGTGGGAAGCGAGCACGATTCCGGCGGTGAGCAACATCGAGTCGCCCGGCAGGAACAGGCCGATGATCAGGGCACATTCCAGGAACACGAAGATCAGGACAACGGTCCATACCAGCAGCGGCCCGGCAGAATCCAGCGGTTCCATACCGCCGAGTGCGAGGGTTACAGGGGTGTTCGGCAAGGTGTCAGCGCAAGGATTCGTTCGTCGGAACTACGTCGGGTTCGGTCTCGAGCACGGGCTCGTGGTTGCGGAGCTTCTTGGCGACCGAGATGATGCCCGGCAGGATCGAGATGAGCACGATCAGGATGAAGATCGCCTCGATGTGGTTGCGGATGAACGACACGTTGCCCAGCCAGTAGCCCAGGATCGTGATGCCGCCGCCCCACGCGATACCGCCGACGATGTCGAAGGTCAGGAATTTGCGGTAGTCCATCTGGGACACACCCGCCAACACCGGCATGAAGGTACGCACGATCGGCACGAACCGGCCCAGAATGATGGTCTTGGGCCCGTGCTTTTCGAAGAACGCGTGCGTTTCGGTGATGTAGCGCTGTTTGAAGAAGCGCCCGTCCTCCTTGTGGAACAGCGCCGGCCCGATGGCCCGCCCGATCCAATACGCACACTGATCGCCCACGATGGCCGTGACCGCCGCGGCGGGCAGCAGCACGAAAATGGAGACGGGGGGGTTCTCGTGCGCGGCGAGCAGACCGCCGGTGAACAGCAGCGAATCGCCCGGCAGGATCGGGAACAGCAGCCCTGTCTCGATGAAGACGATGACCAGGATCGCCGGCAGCACCGCATTGCTCAGCCAGGTCTCGGTGAGCAGATGCATCGGGTCGAGCAGCCCCTTTATTCCGGAGCTGCTCGCAAGAACGTCGGTAATGGCCAGCGCGGTCACGGCCCCCACAGTACCGGCCCCCGAGCTATCACACCGACCTGTGCCGAATTTGCGGTGGTGGACCGGGTGCGGGTACGGCGGTACCACCTTCCGGAGCGCGGACGCGGCACCTTAGGGTGAGAGGGGACAGATCTGTTTCTTCCCACCACGGAGGTCCTAGTGCCCATTGCGACTCCGGAGGTCTACGCCGAGATGCTCGGTCGGGCCAAAGAGAACTCCTTCGCATTCCCCGCGATCAACTGCACGTCGTCGGAGACGATCAACGCAGCGATCCGCGGTTTCGCCGAGGCCGGCAGTGACGGCATCATCCAGTTCTCCACCGGCGGAGCCGAATTCGGTTCCGGTCAGGGCGTGAAGGATATGGTCGTCGGCGCCACCGCGCTGGCGGAGTTCGCGCACGTGATCGCCGCCCGGTACGACGTGACCATCGCGCTGCACACCGACCACTGCCCCAAGGACAAGCTGGACGGCTTCGTCCGCCCGCTGCTGGCCATCTCCCAGGAGCGGGTGAAGGCCGGGCAGAACCCGCTGTTCCAGTCGCACATGTGGGACGGTTCGGCCATCCCGATCGATGAGAACCTCGAGATCGCCAAGGAACTGCTCAAGCAGGCCGCCGCGGCGAACATCATCCTCGAGGTCGAGATCGGCGTCGTCGGCGGTGAGGAGGACGGCGTCGAGGCCGAGATCAACGAGAAGCTCTACACCTCGTCCGAGGACTTCGTGAAGACCATCGACGCGCTGGGCTCCGGGGAGAACGGCAAGTACCTGCTCGCCGCGACCTTCGGCAACGTGCACGGTGTGTACAAGCCGGGCAACGTGGTGCTCAAGCCCGAGGTGCTCGCCGAGGGCCAGAAGGTGGCCTCGGCCAAGCTGGGTCTGGCCGAGGGTTCCAAGCCGTTCGACTTCGTCTTCCACGGCGGTTCGGGCTCGCTGAAGTCCGAGATCGACGATTCGCTGAAGTATGGCGTGGTGAAGATGAACGTCGACACCGACACCCAGTACGCGTTCACCCGTCCGATCGCGGGCCACATGTTCGCCAACTACGACGGTGTGCTGAAGATCGACGGCGAGGTCGGCAACAAGAAGACCTACGATCCGCGCAGCTACCTCAAGAAGGCCGAGACCTCGATGGCCGAGCGCGTCGTCGAGGCCTGCAACGACCTGAAGTCCGCGGGCAAGTCCGTCAGCGCGAAGTAACTCCCCCGCCTCCCCGGGACTTCAGCGTGTCGCTGGGGGCCCGGGGACTTGCGCGTCGGGCCGACGGATGGGTGCGTGGCGGCTTCCGGGTGACGGATGGGAGCGTGGTCTGGTCTTGGGTGTGCCCATGCGGGTGCCCAGGTGAATGCGAGAGCGGTTGTTGCGCAGGGCCGTCGGGGCGCGGGTGTACCGTGACTGCGACGGGGCGGCGCGTCCTTGACGGCTAGGCGGGGTGAAGTGTCACACAGCTTGGATGTTCGGGTTCTCGGGCCCGTTCGGTTGATGATCGATGGTGCGGCCGTTGCGGTGGGTGGGCCAAAGCCGCGGGCGCTGTTGGCCGCGCTGACGGTGAATCGGCGGCGGGCGGTGTCCTCGCAGGCGCTGGCCGATATCGTCTGGAACGAGGAGCCGCCGGACTCGTATCAGGCGAGTCTGCAGGTGTTCGTCTCGAATATCCGTAAGACGCTGCGTAATTCGGGGCTGGATGCGGCGTCGGTACTGCGCACCGAGTCGGCGGGGTATCGGCTCGAGATCCCGGACGTCGGATGTGATCTGGGGCGGTTCGACGCGGCGCGGCGGGCCGGTTCGGAGGCCGTCGCGGCCGGTGATCCGCGCGGAGCCGCGGAACTGTTCGGCGCGGCGCTGGCCGAATGGAGCGGTAAGGCGCTGGACGACTTGTCCGGTCTGCATTTCGCCGAAAGTTTCGCCACCGCCATGGACGAGGAGCGGCTACTGGTCGCCTCGGCCCGGATCGATGCCGAAATCGCTTGTGGCCGAGCCTCTTCGGTTGTCGGCGAGCTGGTGTCGATGACCAGCGAGCATCCGCTGCGCGAGCCGCTGTGGGTGCAGTTGATCACCGCGCTGTACCTGTCCGGGCGCCAAGCCGATGCGCTCGAGGCGTGTCGTCGGGTCCGCACGGTCCTGGCCGACGAACTGGGTATCGATCCGGGTCCGGCGCTGACCGAGCTGGAGCAGCGGGTGCTGCGGCAGGAGCCGCTGAACACCGCCGATATCGCCAAGGTCGAGCGGATGGCGCAGGCGATGACCGAGACGGTCACCGAGACGCCGCGGATGGCGCGCTCCGGGCAGCTGCGTCTACCCGACGGGCGTGCGGTCTCGATTCCCAAGGGCGGCTTGAAGATCGGCCGCATGACCGACAACGACCTGGTGCTGGACGATCCGAAGGTCAGCCGGTATCACGCGCACATCCTGCCGAGCCGGGCCGGACTGCTGATCAAGGATCTGCATTCGGCGAACGGCCTCTACATCAACGAGGAGCTGATCGACAGCGGTTCGGTGCTCGCCGACGGCGATGCCGTGCGGATCGGGTCGACGATCCTGCGCTTCGAGGGCTCCTCGGATGCGCCGCCGACCTCGGCGCTGGCGCCGGTCTCGCCGTAGGTCAGGGCGTGGTGCTGCCGGGGCCGCAGGCCACGCCGGTGCCCTTCGGATCGAGCAACGCGCTGTAACCGGGCTGCGAGGAGTACAGCGGGGCCTTGCCCGCGGCGCGTACCGAGGCGCAGTTCGGATACCAGACCGGAGTGTTCTGATCGCCGGAATCGTTCTGCGGCGGGCTGATCGTGCCCTGATCGTTCACGGTGAATCCGCTGCCACCGGCGCTCGAACCACCGGTCCCGGCGCCCGAGCCCGGTGCGGCCAGCGCCGCGCCGGGTGCGGCCAGGCCGAGCAGCCCGGCTGCGGCGACGACGGGAATCATGCGGCGCAATACTGAAATGTTCACGGCGGCAATCCTGAACGCTGCTATCGGATGAATGCTTCGCGTCAACTCTAGGCGGCTTTCCTGAGAGTTCGACGTTCACTGTGCTCCGTGACCGCGGAAAAATACAGTAAGGTCTGGTCCGGGCGATAAGGGCAAGTGGGGGAGCGAGGGGTTGGACCATGGCCATGCGGCTGCTTGCTGCCGTCGGGACGCTCGTCATCGGGGTATCGGTCGTGCCGGTCGTGGGGCATGCGGATCCCGCGCCGGCACCCGGAATCGGGCCGTGCGCAACCGATCCGGTGCCGACGCACGTCTCACTGGTGCCCAAGACGCTCGAGGTTCCGGTGCCCTATCCGGTGGTGACCGTGGATCCGGGTCCGTCGGTGTCCGCGCCGGTCAAACGCACCACGATGACATTGCCGACCAACCCCTGCACCAATCCGTGCCCGGATCTGACCGATACGCCCGCACCCCCGCCGAGTCTGCTGGAGCGCCTGGGCCTGCCCGATGTACTGGTGAGTCCCAAGCCGTTCTATTTCGCACTGCCTCCGGGGCCGTCCCCGCACACCGGTCCGCCGCCGCCCGCACAACAGCATCCGCCGACCGAACCGGGACCGCAGTCGACGGTGCGCGCCGCGCCGCGGATCGGGGAGGTGCGCGAGGTGGCCAAGGAGACCGGTGCGAATTCGGTCAATCGCACCGACAAACGCTGGCAGGTGTACGGCACCGATCTGGGTATCTCGTGGGAGAGTGCGCCCGGTGAGGTCGCCATGGCCTTCGGTGACACCGTGGGTGTCGGCTTCCATCCGCCCGGCGGCATGGGGCAGGACTGGCGCAGTAATGTGCTGGCGTTCAGCAGGAATCACGATCTGAGTCACGGCGCGATCTTCGATCGCATGGTCACCGACGACCGGTGTCACGCCGCCGAGGTGCTGGACAGTCGCAAGAAGGACAACATCGAGATCACCACGATCCCGACCTCGGGTTTCGCGGTCGGATCGCGACAGTACCTGAGCTACATGTCGATTCGCACGTGGAACAGCGCGCCGGGCACCTTCTTCACCAACTACGGCGGTATCGCCTACTCCGACGATCACGGCCGGACCTGGACCAAGGACCCCTACGCGCACTGGGACGACATCTTCGGACTGGCGAATTTCCAAGTGGCGGCGATGGTTCCGCAGGGTGACTACGTCTACATGTTCGGCACGCCCAATACCCGCCTGGGCTCGGTGGGCCTGGCGCGGGTGCGTAAATCCCAGGTGCTCAACACATCCGCGTATCAGTACTGGCACGAGGGTTCGTGGACGCCGGTCGGCGGATCCGCTTCCGCCACACCGATAGTCCAGGGTCCGGCCGGTGAACTGTCGGTGCGCTACGACGCCGCGCGCAACCTGTGGCAGATGAGTTATCTGGACACCACCAAGGCCGCAATCGTTCTGCGCGAAGCGAATTCACCCCAAGGCGTCTGGTCCGAGAGCACGCCCACGGTCAGCGTCTCCCGGTATCCGGAGCTCTACGGCGGTTTCATCCACCCCTGGTCCACCGGCTCGGACCTCTACTTCACCATCAGCACCTGGAGCGACTACAACGTCTACCTGATGCACGCACAGTTGGAAGACTGACTCTCCTAGCTCAGCTGGACCACGGCGATGGCTCGGCCGAAGAGTTTCTTTCCGGCGGAGGTGCCCGAGAGGAGCAGGGTCGCCGTGCGGCGTTCGGGGTCCAGGGATTTGACCTTGGCGGTGAATTCGATCCGGGCGGGCGCGGTGGCCTCGACCGGGACCAGGCCGGCGAAGCGCACGCTGTAGGACTCGACGGCGGTCGGGTCGCCCAGCCACGAGCTCAGGTATTCCGCGCCCAGACCCATGGTGAGCAGGCCGTGTGCCACCACGGTCGGCAGTCCGGCCAGCTCGGCGGCGCGGTCGCTGTAGTGGATCGGGTTCGGATCGGCGGCGACGCCGGCGTAGTTCACCAGATCGCCACGGGTGAGCTGCATCCGGCCGATCGGCAGCTCATCGCCGACGGCCAGTTCCTCGAAGCGCGGGATCGTGTGCACCTCGGTGTTCCGGCGCGATCGTGCCAGCGGCGGCACGATGACGGCCTGCTCCTCGGTGATCGGGATGAGCACCTCGGGGTCGGCCTCGGTGCTCTCGCGGCGCTGCATCACCAGGCCCTCGACCAGCCGGACGATATCGGAGTCGACCTCCTGGCCCAATCGCGCCACGATCGTCACCGTCGCGACGACCGCGACCTCGCCGTCCTCGTCGATCAGGGTGGCCCGCACGGTGACGAAGTCGTTGCCGCGCACCTGGCGGATCGATTCGATCTTCGCCTGACTGGTCGTGCACCGGCCGACCACGAGCGGGCGGTGGATCTCGAAAAGCTGGTCGGTCTGCAGGATTTGGGACAGATCGTATTGCGTGAGCGTCGAATCCAGCAGTGCCTGCGTGATCGTCATGCCGATGACGGCGGCGAAGGTCGGCGGCGCCAGGATGTTCCGGTGGCCGAGTTTTGCTGCCTCGTCCTCGAAGCGGTGTGCCGGGTGGTTGTTCTGGACCGCGCGGGCGAATTCCCGGACCTTCTCACGACCGACGTCGTAATGATCCCTGATGCGGAAGTTCTGCCCGACCAGTTCCGTGGTTGCCGACGCTTCGGGTGCCAGCTGCGGCATATTCCCTGTGCTCCCTGCTTGTCTTCACCCTGTAAAAGGCGATCATGGCGCGAAATGCGTGGGCCACACCCGGGCTGTGGGCGCGGCCGGATAACTCAATTACTCTACCGATGAGTAGGACCGATGACCAGGTGTCTGTGAGGGGTATCGCCCGACGACGTGAAAGCGTCACAGCACACGGGAAATCGCCTCGTCACACCGTGGACGAGGCGATCCCGGAACTACTGCGCGGCGTTCGGCAGATCACACACCTTCCAGCCGTCGGCGGTGTTCTGCAGGTCGAAGGTGCGCGAGGTGCGGGTGGCATCGGCGTCGGTGTAGACGCTGGCCTGCGCCACCGCCTTGTCGCCGGTGATCTGGACCGAGTTCACGCTGTCGACCTTGGGGATCTTGCGCTGGTCGACCGCGAGTTTGTGCACGCTCGCGTACTGGTCGGGCGACTTCGCCATGCCCTTGTAGAAATCGTTCTGCGCACCACAGGTCGCGGCCTGTAGATCGGGCAGACTGCCCGAATCCAGGGCCTTGGTGTAGGCGGTGATGGCCGTCTTGACCTTCGCCTCGGGCGAATTGTCGCCACCGCCGACCACGGCGATGATCACGCCGACCACCACCACGATCAGCGCGACCGCCGCACCCGCGATCAGCAGGCCGCGCCGGTTGCGGCGCTTGGGCTCGCCCGGCGATTCGTCCGGTGCGCCGGGGATGCGCTGCGGGGTGGCGATGGTGCGCAGCTCGGCCGGGGATTGCTGTTGTGCCGCAAAGGATTGCGATCCCGACGGGGCCTGCGTTCCGCCCGGGGCCGAGGGTGGCCGCGGCTGTCCCGGGTCGGTGGGTTGCGCATCCGCCGGTGAGGGGGCGCTGGTCCCGGCCTTGCCGTCCATCCGCATCTTCTCGGTGGCCTGCTCGCCCGAGCCCTGGATCGGCAGCACGGTCGTCTTGTCGCCGGAAGTATCCGGGACCATCGGAATGACAGCGGTTTTCGGATCGATCGGCTTCGCGCCGCCCTGGTCCGGATCGGTACCCGATCCGGATTTCGCTGTGCCGGAAGGTTTTCCGCCCGGCAGTGCGGACTTGGGGATGACCGTGGTCTTGCCGCTCGCGCCCGGTGTGCCGGACTGCTCCGAATTCTCTTCCCGCGCATCGGAATCGGGCTTCCCGGCCGTTCCGGGCTTCCCGCCGCCCTTGGTCATGGCCTGGGTGACGGCCTCGGATGTCCCCGCCGCGTCCTTTGCCGACGAATCCTGGGCCTTCGAGGATCCGGCAGGTGCGGAAGGACCCGGCAGCGACACCGCCGGTGTGGTCGATCCCGTCCCGCCCGGCTTCGGAGGCGGCACGCTGCCGGGCCGCGGCACCGCCGAGGGGCCCGCGCCCGGCCCGGTCGCCGGATTCGCGGATCCCCCTGCGGGCCGGGGAGGGGGCCCCGAGCCGGGGCGGGCTGCCGGATTCCCACTCCCGGAACCCGATGCGGGATTCGTGGGCGCGGGTATCACACGAGTCGGCCCGTCGCCGGGGCTCGGTGCTGACGTCCCGGTCTTCGGTCGGTCCGCAGGGTTGTCGGTCTTGGATCGGCCCTGCGCCGGTCCGTTGCCGGGCCGCGAGGACTCGGTCCCGGGCCGGGGCGCCGGATTCGCGGGAGTGCCCTGATCGGACCCGTTACCGGAATCCGACCCGGCCGACTTTCCGGGCGGAGTCGAATCCGCCCCTCCCGTCGATCCGCCGGGTTGCTGCTTTCCGGATGCCTCGTCCCCGGGCCGTCCGGTCGAACCCATGAGTACCCCCTCTCCGGTCCCGCCGAAGCGCGGTCCCATAGCCGACACCGCCCCGCGATCCACCGAATCGGCGGCTGCGGGCGGCCGTTGTGCCGGTCCGTTGCCAGGGCGTGTGGGTGCCCCACCGCCGGACCGGGCTGTCGAGTCTGCTGCGGCCGGTCGTTGCGCCGGTCCACCGAGTCGCGATGTCGCGGAGGGATCCGCACCGAGTCGTCCGGCCGGATTCGCGGGTGCGTCCTGGCCGGATCCGCCGCCGGGACGCGGTGCCCCGGATCGTGCTGTCGAATCCGGCGAGCCGGGTAGCCGTTGTGCCGGTCCGTTGCCGAGTCGCGCGGTCGGATTGGCGGGTGCGTCCCGACCGGGGCCGCCGCCGGGGCGCGGTCCCTCGGATGCCCCCGGACCGGACCATGCTGTCGAATCGGCGGATGCCGGTGGCCGTTGTGCCGGTCCGCCCGGTCGGGTGGTTCCGGGGGTCTCGCCGAGTCTCGGCCCGGCGGGTGCGCCCACGTTGGACCGTGCCGTCGAATCGGCCGGCGTGGGTGGCCACTGGGCCGGTCCGCGTGTGGTCCCGGAGGTCTCGGCGTCGGGCCGTCCGGCCGGATTCGCGGGCGTGTTCCGGGCGGGTTCGTCGCCTGGCCGCGCTGCTCCCGGACCGGACCGGCCCGGCGGGTTCACCAGATCGCGGGAGGCGCGCAGGGCGCCGAACAGCCCCGGGCCCGGCCGGGCCGGATTGGTCGGTGGCGGTGTGCTCTGGCCCGATCGATCGCCGGACTGAGGTCCGGCCGGGGTCGGCGCACTTCGGGTGGATTCGTTGCCTGGACGCGGGGGAGTCGATCCTGCCGAGCCCGGCCGGTCCGCCGGTGTCGGCGAGCCCTGCGCGGGGCCGTTGCCGGTCCGCGCATCGGGCCGGACCGGATCGCCCGAGGCGGGCGCACCCTGGGCCGGTCTGCTGCCCGGCCATCCCGCGGGCTGTCCGCCACCCGGACGTCGGCTGTCCGATGGCGCGGCAGCCGATCGGGGGTCGCGACCACCCGGAGGCGTCGACCCGCCCGCGAACTTCAGCGTCTGCGCATCGCCGGGCCGCGGCGCGGCGGGCGAATTCGAAGCAGGGGCACTCCCAGGGGATCCCGGCGGATTGCTGCCGAACATCGCCGTAGGTCCTTCGCCGGGACGTGGTGTGCCGGGCGAATCCGAAGCACTGCCAGGTGATCCCGCCTGATTGGCGCCGAATTTCGCCGTCGGTCCCTCGCCGCGGCGTGGTTGACCGGGTGTGCCGCCGGGAGTCGGTCCGGGTGTGCCCGCCGGTCCGCCGGGCCGTGCGGTCCCCGAGGCCGGGGCGGGCCCGGCGCCGGGACGTGCTGCGGCAGGCGGATTCGAGGCCGGTGCGTCGCCGGGCTGTCTCGACCGGACCGGCCAACCTGCGAATTTCGCGGTCGGCCCTTCGCCCGGCCGCTGCGCATTCGACGACGTGTCGCCAGCCGGAGTTGTCGACCCGGTCGTGGACTTCGCGGACCGGTCATCGCCCGGGTGCTGTGGCGTGCGCGGGCAGCCGGGCGAGTCCGGTGTGCGTTGGTTGCCGAGGGAGCCAGGTGTGCGTTCGTTCCCCGGACGTGCCGCGCCGGGAGTCGAGACGGGCCCGTTGCCGGGGCGCGTCGATGCGGGTGCGCCTCCGTCGCCCGGACGTCCTACGCCGCCCGGCGACGCCGGTCCGGCCGAGCCGCCCGCGAATTTCGCCGTCGGCCCGTCGCCGGGCGGATTCGAGGCGGATCCGCCACCCGGACGTGACGTGCCGGGGGTCGGCCCGTTGCCGGGAGGGTTCCCTGCCGGACTGCCGCCGGGGCGTGGTGCGCCAGGTCCCGGGAGCGGTCCGCTGCCCGGACGGGGTGCGGCGGGGGCGCCCCCCGGACGTCCGGGAGCGCCGGAGACCAGTGGTGGCCTCGGTGCGTTGCCCGGACGTGGTGCGCCCGGTGTGGCCGGATTGCCCGGACGCGGGCCCGCGTTCGCCGAGCGGGGATCCGGCGGATCGGCTTGTCCCGAGCCGGGGTTCGCGCCCAGGGGAGCGCCCGGCGGAC